>NZ_JBIAYR010000004.1:0-547658 GCF_042898105.1 Micromonospora sp. NPDC000663 | reverse complement strand
CGGTCGGCGGTCGGCGGTCGGCGGTCGGCGGTCGGCGGTCGGCGGTCGGCGGTCGGCGGTCGGCGGTCGGCGGTCGGCGGTCGGCGGTCGGCGGTCGGCGGTCAGCGGTCAGCGGTCAGCGGTCAGCGGTCAGCGGTCAGCGGTCAGCGGTCAGCGGTCAGCGGTCAGCGGTCAGCGGTCAGCGGTCAGTTAGATCCTGGTCCGTCGGCACGGTGGCTCGTCGGACGCACTCGTGAAGAAGAGCACGACGTCGGGAATGGGCGTCGTCGGGTTCCTGGCTGCTGGCCGCATACACATTGCTCACCGGCGACCAGGCCATGGACATCGCGATGACCAGGGCCATGATGTCGAACGGGTCACCGCCGCGGATCCGCCCGGCGGCCTGGGCCTCGGCGATTGCCGTGAGCTTGTGATCGTCGTAGTGCTTGTGGGTCTCGACGAGGTGTCCGGCGGGCCGGCGTTCCAGCCGCGTCCAGGTCGCGAGCCGGATGAGGTCGGGGCGGCGCAGGTACTCGTCGTAGAGGCGAACGGCCCAGTCCGCGAGATCGTCGGCGTTGATCGGCACGACGTTGGTGATGCGCTCCAGCGAGCTGAGGAAGATCGCGTCGAAGAGTCGCTCCTTGTCCCCGAAGTAGGCGTAGAGCTGCGCCTTGTTGGTGCGGGCCGCCGTCACGATGCGTTCGACGCGTGCCCCGGCGATGCCGTGTTGGGCGAATTCCTCGGTGGCGGCGTCCAGGATGCGCTGGTAGGTCGCGGCACCTCGCGAGGTCAGGGGCTGCTCCGGCATGCTCCCACCCTAGCAAAACAGAACGGTTGGTTTGCTTCGCCTCGACTCCGGGCCTAAGCTCAGACAGACCGAACAGTCTGTTTAAAGGAGTCGATCATGCGACGGACCACCGGATGGCGAGCGACCGGCCCGACGGAGCTGGGGCGTACCCCGATCGAGCGCCGTGACCTACGCCCAGACGACATCGCGGTGCGGATCGACTACTGCGGGGTCTGCCACACCGATCTGCACGCCCTGCACGACTACGACCAGCACACCAACGCACACCTGGTGCCGGGTCACGAATTCACCGGCGTGGTGACCGCCACCGGCCCCGAGGTGACCAGCTTCTCGATCGGCGAGAGTGTCGCGGTGGGCAACATCGTCGACTCCTGCGGCACCTGCGCCATGTGCGCAGCCGGACAGGAGAACTTCTGCCACTCCTTCCCGACGCTGACCTACGGCGGCACAGATCGGCAGGACGGGTCGACGACCCTGGGTGGCTACTCCCGCGAATACGTCGTGCGGAACACCTTCGCCTACCCGCTGCCCGCCGACCTCGACCCGGCCGCGGCCGCCCCGCTGCTGTGCGCCGGCGTCACCGTCTGGGAGCCCTTGCGCTCCCATCGCGTCGGCCCAGGCAGTCGCGTCGCCGTAGCCGGACTCGGCGGCCTGGGCCACCTCGCGGTCAAAATGGCAGTGGCACTCGGCGCTACCACGACCGTGATCAGCCGCACCCAGGACAAGCGCGACGACGCCCGCCGGCTCGGCTCACACGACCTCGTCGACTCCACCGATCCCCAGCAGATGGCCGCGGCCCGCGACACCTTCGACCTCGTCATCGACACCATCTCCGCACCACACGACCTCGCCCCCTATCTGAAGCTGGTGGCGATGGACGGCACCCTCAGCCTGCTCGGATACCTGGGCCCGGTCACCGTGCAGACCACCGACCTGCTCGTCGGCCGCAAGAAGCTCAGCTCCGCCGGCAGCGGAGGCCGCCGCTCGACAGCCGAGATGCTCCGGTTCTGCGCCGACCACGGCATCGCCGCCGACATCGAGGTGCTCCCGTCGGCCCAGGTGAACACGGCAATCGACCGCCTCCGGCGAAATGACGTCCGCTACCGCTTCGTGCTCGACCTGTCCGACCTGGACTGAGTGCGGTTCGCGCTCACGTGACGACGATCCGGGCGTCGTCGGGCAGTCGTCGGGTCGCGCCCCGGCGGTCCAGCAGCTCCAGCAGGGGCACCGCCACCCGCCGGGTGGTGTCCAACGCCTGGCGGGCCGCGGAGAGGGTGAACGGCTGCGGCAGTCCCGCCAGCACCCGGACCGCGCCGTCGAGCGCGTCGGGCAGCAGCACCACGTTGTCGGCCAGCCGCAGCAGGGCGCCCGCCCGCACCGCCGCGCCGATCTCCCGGGGGCCCAGACCCAGGTCGACGAGGCGGTCCGCCTCGGGGGCGCGGAACGGGCGGTCGCCGTACTCGGCGCGGACCCGTTGCACGGCCCGGGCCACCGGTTCCGGCAGCACGTCGGCGCTCGCCGCCCCGACCCGCCCGGCGTGGATCCGCAGCGGCGGTCGGACCAGCGCCTCGACCAGCGCCCGGTCGGGCAGGGCGAGGCGCTGACGCAGCGCGTCCACCGGCATCCCGGGCTCCAACGGGTGCTCCCGGGCGTGACGGGCGACCTCCTCGGTCACCTGTTCGCCGAGCCGCCGCCAGTGCTCCGGGTCGGCCAGCCAGTCACCGGCCACCGGCGCGGCGTGCACGGGCACACCCATCCGGATCAGCGCACCGGCGCGGACGAGCCGACGGCGGCGCAGCTCTCCGGCCAGGTCGGGTCGGCCGTCCAGCCCGGCCAGGGCCTGCGCGCGGGCGGCTGCGGCACCCCGGCGGGCCAGCGGTGGCGGCGCCACGTCCAGCACCCGCACCCCACCTGTCACGTGGTGGCGGCCCGGGTCGCGCAGCAGCGCCCGGTCGCCCACCAGCAGCGGCAGCGGACGGGCCAACCGCAGCCGTACGGTGTCCGGGCCGAGCGGGCGGACGCGTACCGGCACCGCCGCCGACCCGACGTGCAGGGTGAGGGCGGCCGGCAGGTCGGCGGCGGGGTCGCCGGTCAGCCGGACGTCGACCAGGTCGGTGTGGTGAAACCGGCCCGGGGTGAGCAACGCGTCGCCGCGGCCGAGCCGGTCGCGGGGCGTACCGCGCAGGTTGACCGCCACCCGGGCCACCGCCGTCACCTCCGGCCGGGCCTCGCCCAGGGTGTGCAGGCCGCGGACCCGGACCGGTTCGTCGGCCCCGGCCAGCTCCAACTCGTCGCCCACCCGCAGGCGTCCGCCGCCGAGGGTGCCGGTGACGACGGTGCCGCTGCCCCGCACCGTGAAGCTGCGGTCGACCCAGAGGCGCACCGGGTCGTCCACAGCCGGCGCGGGCAGCCCGGCGGCGAGCTGGTCCAGGGCGGCCCGCAGGTCCGGCAGGCCCGCGCCGGTCAGGCCGCTGACCGCGACCGCCGGCACCGCGCCGAGGCTCGTCGCCGCGATCTCGGCGCGGGCGTGGGCGATGGCCGGCCCCGGGTCGGCCAGGTCCGCGCGGGTCACCGCCAGCAGGCCGTACGCGACACCGAGTGCGTCGAGCGCCGCCAGGTGCTCGGCGGACTGCGGCATCCAGCCCTCGTCGGCGGCCACCACTACCAACGCCGCGGGCACCGGGCCGACACCGGCGAGCATGTTCGGCACGAACCGCTCGTGCCCGGGTACGTCGACGAACGCCATCGTGGCGCCGGACGGCAGCGTCGTCCAGGCGAAGCCCAGGTCGATCGTCATACCCCGGCGGCGTTCCTCGGCCCACCTGTCGGGTTCCATCCCGGTCAACGACCGGACCAGTGTCGACTTGCCGTGGTCGACGTGCCCCGCGGTCGCGACGACGAACACGGTCAGTCGTCCCCGGGTACGCGCAGCACAGCCGCCCGGACCGCCTCGTCGGCCTCCTCGGGCACGCACCGCAGGTCGAGCAGGAGCCGGCCCCGGACCACCCGGCCGAGCACCGGCTGCTCGCCGGTGCGCAGCGGGCCCGCGTACCGCTCGGGCAGGCTCAGCGCCCACGAGTCCAGCTCCACCCCCGGGGCTCCGCCGCCACCGACCACCGCGACGGCCGGCACCACCTCGGCCTTGCGGCCGTCCGCGCCGAGTCGGTCACGCAGTCGCTCCACCCGGCGGCGCAGCGCGCCCGGGTCGGCGTGTAGGGCCGCCCGGGTCGGTGTGTCCGGCTGGTGCAGTGTGGCGGCCAGCGCGGCCAAGGTGAGCTTGTCCACCCGCAACGCCCGGGCCAGCGGGTGGCGGCGCAGCCTCTCGACCAGCTCGACGTCACCGAGCAGCAGGCCCGCCTGCGGGCCGCCGAGCAGCTTGTCGCCGCTGGCCGTGACGAGTGCGGCACCGGCGCGCAGGGTGCCGGCCGCGTCCGGCTCGTCGGGCAGAAGCGGATCCGCGGTGAGCAGACCGGAGCCGATGTCGGCGACCACCGGCACGCCGAGGGTGGCCAGTTGCCGCACCGGGGTCGCCGAGGTGAAGCCGGTGACCTGGAAGTTCGACGGGTGCACCTTGAGCACGAAACCGGTCTGCGGGCCGAGGGCCGCGGCGTAGTCGGCGAGTGTGGTGCGGTTGGTGGTGCCCACCTCCCGCAGCCGCGCGCCTGTGCTCTCCAGCAGGTCGGGCAGGCGGAAACCGTCGCCGATCTCGACCATCTCACCCCGGCTGACCACGATCTCCCGACCGGCGGCCAGGGCGGTGGCGGCCAGCACCAGCGCGGCGGCGCCGTTGTTCACCACGTGCACGGCCTCGGCGGCGGGCACGGCGGCGGCCAACGCGTCGAGGGCGTCCCGGCCGCGGCGGGCCCGCCGACCGGTGGCCAGGTCCAACTCCACATCGGTGTGACCGGAGGCGGCCACCACGGCGGCGACCGCCTCGGGTGACAGCGGCGCCCGGCCCAGGTTGGTGTGCAGCACGACGCCTGTCGCGTTGAGCACCACGCGGGGGCCGGCCGAGGGCAGCGCGGCGACCGCGGCGTCGCGTACCTCGTCGGGGTTCAGTTCGCCGCGGCGGGCCCGGTCCTGGGCGCGGACGACGACCGCCTTGACCCGGTCCCGACCGAGCGTCGCGCTGGCGGCGGCGAGCCGAGGATCGGCGAGCAGCGTGTCGGTGCGGGGCACCCGCCGTCGCGGGTCCGTCGGCCCGTCGCCCATCACGTCATCTCCCGCACTGGTTTTGGCGGAGACGGACGGGAATCGAACCCGCCTGGCCCGGGTCCCGGACCACACCGGTTTTGAAGACCGGGAGGGGCACCAGCCGCCTGAACGCCTCCACCGGACATTCGATCACAGCACGGACGGCACCGCCCGGTCAGGTGGAAGTTCCGCCGATGTTGCGCCGGGCTTCCACCCGCTCGCGCTGCGGCACCACGGTGTACCGGGGGTCGCGGGCCGAGGCGACGCCGCCGTAGAAGATGCCGAACCGGGTCGCCACCGAAGCGGCAAGCAACGCGGCGCCGGAGAGCGCGCCGACCGTCCGGCTGCGGCGGCCCAACAACGCCCCGGCGACCCCGGAGGCGGTCAGCAGCCGACCGGCGCGCAACAGTCGACCGGGGAGGCCCAGCCGGTAGGGCTCGCTGAGCAGACCGAGGCGGGTCTCCACCCGGTGCGCGCCGTACAGCTCCAGGGCCGCGCCGGCCACCGCCATCCGCCGGGCCGGTCCGGCCTGGGCCGGCGGCGCGGCGAGCAGACCCACGCCCGCGCCGCTGGCCAGCGCGCTGCCCGCGAAGATGACAGGCAACTCGGGGTACGCCTCATGCCACGACGGCACCGCCGTGTCGGCCAGCAACACCCCGGTGTACGTGGCCAGCGCGGGCGCGGCACCGCCGGCGAGCAGCCCGGCGGTGTGCCCGACCGACGGCAACGCCCGGCCGGCCAGCCCGAGCAGGCCGTGGCGCGGCAGCACACCGGCGGCCTCGGCGATCGCGGCGACACCGGCAGCCGGCCCGTAGGCGGTGAGGATCCAGGTGCCCATAGACATCGGCGAGGTCGGCTTCGCCACCCGCAGCATGTGGTGGAACCGCGCTGGGCGGCCCAGGTCCTTGACGAGGAACACGGCGCTGGCGCTGACGGCGGCCAGCGCGGTGACCCGACCGGCACGCCGCAACGCCGGCCGGCCGGTGAGCTGCCCACCGGCCGCGAGCAGCGACGATCCGGCCGCCAGCCCGCCGGTGAACAGGTACGCGGCGATGTCCCACTTCCAGACCGGCCCCTTGAGGATCGGCCGACCGTAGTACGACGTGAACTCCGCCTCCGGAACTCGCAGCTCCTCGCCGCCGCGACCGCCGCGTCGGCGGCCCGTGCGTCGACCGGGCTGGTCGACGGAGGTCCCCTGCGGTCCGGCAGCCTGGTGCCGCGTGGCGATCTCCTGCGGCGGGGCGGTCGCGTGCGGACGGTGGTCGTCGGCCCCCGTCGGCTCGCGGTCGGCACCGGGCTCCGGCCGCGCCGAGACGCCCGGTCGGTCGGAACCCTCGGCGGCCAGCCGGGCACGGAAGCGGCGGAACAGGTCGCCCACCTCGGGGCGCTGCGGACTCACGAGGAACCTCCGACGAACGCGGCGACGGTGGCCGCCGCCATGGCGAGCGCGGCGAGGCCTGCGCGTTTCCACATGGCCGGCAGGTCGCGGGTCGTCACGATCGGGTCCGGTGGCAACCCGTACACCTCGGGCTCGTCCAACAACAGAAAGAACGCCCCGTCGCCACCCACACCATCATTGGGGTCGTGCCCGTACAACCGGGCCTCGGGCACCCCCCGCTCATGCAGCGTCGCCACCCTGGCCGCAGCCCGCTCCCGCAACTCCTCCAAAGGCCCGTACTGGATCGACTCCGTCGGACACGCCTGCGCACACGCAGGCGTCATCCCCGCACCCAACCGGTCGTAGCACAACGTGCACTTCCACGCCCGACCGTCACCCTTACGCTGATCGATCACCCCGTACGGACACGCCGAAATGCAGTACCCACACCCATTACAGATGTCCTCCTGCACCACCACCGTGCCGAACTCCGTCCGAAACAACGACCCCGTCGGACACACATCCAGACACGCCGCATGCGTGCAGTGCTTGCACACATCCGACATCATCAACCAGCGGAAGTCAGTGCGCTGCTCGGCGCCGGTGTCCCGCCCCGGCGGTTGCGCCCCCGGCATCCCCAGGAACTGCGGTCCCGAGCCCGCGTCGACCGACCGCTGCCCGGCGGCGTTCACCGGCTCGCCGAGCACGTCCGCCGACGACGGGTGCTGCCCGGCCGGGCGGGGCTGCTCGACGAACGCAACGTGCCGCCACGAGTTCGCCGTCAACGCACCCGTGTTGTCGTACGACATGCCGAGCAGATCCAACCCGCTCTCCGGCACACCGTTCCACTCCTTGCACGCCACCTCACACGCCTTGCACCCGATGCAGACACTCGTGTCGGTGAAGAACCCCATCCGGGGCGGCGCGTTCACATAGCCCGCGTCGGGCGCAGGGTCCAGCGGACCGTAGAGGCTGTTCGGGTCAGGAAGCACCGCGCTGCTCCCCCTCGCTGTCGGTGGTGATCGCCGGAGCGTTCTGGCCCGGCGTCATCCCGGCACGCCGCTGGTAGTCGGCGACCAGGTCCAGCAATGCCGAGCCGGTCGGGCGACGGCCGGGCCGCACGTCGCAGGTGCCGACCTTGCTCTCCTGGATCAGCACGTTCGGGTCCAGGCTGATGCCGAACAGATCGTTGGCCGAGTCACCGGTCACCAGACCCTCGAAGCCGAAGTGGTACGGCAACCACACCTGGTGGATGATCCGGCCCTCCACCCGCAGCGGGGTGAGCCGATCGGTGACGAGCACCTTCGCCTCGATCACCGCCCGACCGCTGACCATGTGCGCCCACCCCAGGTGGTCGAGCCCTCGTTCGGCGGCCAGCTCCGGTGACACCTCGACGAACATCTCCGGCTGCAACTCCGCCAGCGGCGACACCGTACGGCTCATCCCACCCGCCGTGTGGTGCTCGGTGAGCCGGCTGACAGTGAACACGTACGGGAACACCTGACTGTGTTCCTGAGGCGGGCTCGGGTTCACCGAGTTCACCGGGTGCGCGTACATCTTGCGGGTCGGGTTGGCCTGCTGGCGGTACAGCGGGTTGCGCACCGGCGACTCCACCGGCTCGTAGTGCGTCGGCAGCGGCCCGTCCAGGACACCGCTGGGCGCGTACAGCCAGCCCTTGCCGTCACCCTGCATGACGAACGGGTCGTCACCGGCGATGCCCTCCGGCCCTGACGCTCCGGCCGGCGGCCGGTACGACGGCGGCTTGGTCTTCTCGAAGTCCGGCACGTCGTAGCCCGTCCACTCGCCCCTGTCCGCGTCCCACCAGACGTAGCGCTTGCGCTCGCTCCACGGGTTGCCGTCCGGGTCGGCCGACGCACGGTTGTACAGGATGCGGCGGTTAGCCGGCCACGCCCAGCCCCACTCGGCGGCGACCCAGTCCTGCTCGTGGCGGGACCTGCGCCGGGCCGCCTGGTTCACCCCGTCGGCGTACACCCCGGTGTAGATCCAGCAGCCCACCGCCGTGGAGCCGTCCGCGCGGGCCTCGGCGAAACTGGACAGCGGGCTGCCGGTCGTCACGTCGTACCCGTTGATCTCCCGCAGGACCGCCTCGGCGCTCGGCTCCGCGTGCGGACCGTGCGTGGGGTAGTCCCAGGTGAGGTCGAGCAGCGCCCTGTCGCGCGGCAGGTCGGAGCCGGCCAGCTTCTCGCGCAGCTTGCGCCCGAGGTGGTAGAAGAACCACAGCTCGGAGCGGGCGTCGCCCGGCGGCTCGACGGCCTTCTCCCGCCACTGAAGCAGCCGCTGCGTCTGGGTGAAGCTTCCCTCCTTCTCCACATGGGAGGCGGCGGGCAGGAAGAACACCTCGGTGCGGCACTCCTCCGGGACGATCTCACCGGTGGCCACCTCGGGACCGTTCTGCCAGAACGTCGCACTCTCGATCATGAACAGGTCCCGGACGACCAGCCAGTCCAGGTTCGCCATACCGAGCCGCTGCGCCCGACCGTGAGCGGAGCCGACCGCCGGGTTCTGCCCCAACAGGAAGTACCCCTTGATCTTCCCGTCGATCATGTTCAGCACCTGCTGGTAGGTGCCGTGGTCACCGGTCATCCGCGGCAGGTAGCCGTAGCAGAAGTCGTTCTCCGGGGTGGCCGCGTCACCCCAGTAGGCCTTGAGCAGACTGGCCGCGAACGACCGCGCGTTGCCCCAGAAGCCCTTCTGCCCCGGGTGCCGGATGCTGTCCACCCACTCGTCGAAGCTCGGGTGATCGGCGTGGTGCGGCATCGGCAGATAGCCGGGCAGCAGGTTGAACAGGGTCGGGATGTCAGTGGAGCCCTGGATGCTGGCATGCCCGCGCAGCGCCATCACACCGCCACCCGGACGACCCATGTTGCCCAGCAACAGCTGGATGATCGCTCCGGTCCGGATGTACTGCACGCCCACGCTGTGCTGCGTCCACCCCACCGAGTAGATCAGCATCCCGGTGCGCTCCCGGCCTGAGTTCGCCGTCCACGCCTGCGCCAACTCGAGGAACTGCTCCTGCGGGATGCCGCAGACCCGCTCCACCATCTCCGGCGTGTAGCGGGCGAAGTGCCGCTTGAGGATCTGGTAGACGCAGCGCGGATGCTGCAACGTCTCGTCCCGCCGGGTCTGGCCACTCACCTGAGCGCCGTGCGACTCGTGGGTCAGTCCGGCGGCGCTGTCCCGCTCCTGGGCGGTGTGCCCGCTGCCGGAGGAATCCTCGTGACCCTCGTACTGCCAGCTGTCCTGCACGTAACTGCCGGTCTCCGGGTCGAAGCCGGAGAAGAACCCGTCGCCGTCCTCGGTGTCGCTGAACTCCTCACTGACGATCGTCGCCGCGTTCGTGTAGGCGAGCACGTACTCCCGGAAGTCCAACTCGTTGTCCAGGATGTACCGCACCACCCCACCGAGCAGGGCGATGTCCGTGCCCGCCCGGATCGGCAGGTACGCGTCAGCGACAGCGCTGGTCCGGGTGAACCGGGGGTCGACGTGGAAGACCTTCGCACCCCGGCGCTTGGCCTCCATCACCCACTGGAAACCCACCGGGTGCGCCTCAGCCATGTTCGAACCCTGAATGACGATGACGTCAGCGTTGGCGATGTCCTGCTGGAAATCCGTCGCACCGCCACGACCGAAGCTGGCCCCCAGACCGGGGACGGTGGCGGAGTGTCAAATACGGGCCTGGTTCTCGATCTGCAACGCGCCGGCAGCCGTGAACAACTTCTTGATGAGGTAGTTCTCCTCGTTGTCCAGCGTCGCCCCACCCAGACTGGAGAAACCAAGCGTCCGGTTGAGCGGCCGGCCCTGCGCGTCCACGTCCTCCCAGGTCTGCTCACGCGCGGCGAGCATCCGGTCGGCGATCATGTCGAGCGCGGTGCCGAGCTCCAGGTCTTCCCACTGCGTCGAGTACGGACGGCGGTAACGGACAGTCGTCTGCCGCAACGGACTCGCCACCAGGCTCTTGCTCGCCGAACCCTTCGGACACAGCCGGCCCCGCGAGATCGGGCTGTCCGGATCACCCTCGATCTGACTGACCCGCCCGTCCTTCACGTACACCCGCTGGCCACAACCCACAGCGCAGTACGGGCACACCGAACGGGCCACGCTGTCGGCGGCCTCGGTACGGGGGGTCAGCTCCGCCGAACGCGCGGACTGCGCGGCGGCGCCCCGCCCGAGGGGGTCGGTGCCGGTGAGCTGCCGGTAGACAGGCCAGCCCTCGATGAACGTCCGCAGACCCATCCTCGACACCCCCTCCCACACGAGCGACCCCATGAACATAGGCCAGCCGAGACATCTTCGCGAGCGGGGGAAGTCAGACAACGCCGCCCCGGCCCGGGTGGGTCGGGGGCGGCGCTGTCTGTCGGTGTGCCTGTCGCCTCTCGGCGAGTGGCGCGACGGGGCTCCAACGGGAACTGTCCACGATCTCGACGCTGGACATGCCGATGGCCGGCACCCCGGAAGGCCGGCCATCGGTGGGGTCGTGCGGTGGGTCAGCTGTTCCAGTGCTGGGTGACGAGGTCGGTGGCCTGCTGTTCCCACTGGGCGTAGGCGTCCGGGTAGGCCGAGACCTGCACGGTCTGCGCGGCGTCGGTCAACGCCATGTCCTGCCACCCGTCGACCTGCTTCAAACCCTTGAGGAACGCGGTGGTGGAGTACTCGGGGTCAGTGATCTGCTCCGGCGTACCCCAACCACTGGACGGGCGCTGCTGGAACAGGCCCAGCGAGTCGTGGTCGTTGCGGTCGCCGAGGTGCCCGAGGTTCTCCAGCTTCGACTCCTGCAGGCTCGTGGCGATCGAGATGACCGCGGCCCGCTCGGGCAGGCCGGCCTTCTTCGTCGCGGCGATGATCGCCTTGACGTTCGCGCTCTGCTCGTCGTTCAGGGTGATGTGCGACTGCTCGCCCTGCGGCTTCGACGCGGCCACCTGCACCGCGGCGGGCTTGGCGTCGACCGGGGTGGCGGCGTGGGCGGCGACGGGGCCGGCGAAGACGCCACCGGCGAAGGCCAGACCAGCAACGGACAGCACACTCTTGCGCATGATCGTGTTCATGGGGGTAGCTCCTTCGGGGGTAGGAAACACCCGCGTGACAAGCCGGGTGTGAGCACCTCGTCCGGCGCTGCACAAAGTCGGGGGGTCGGCGGCCAGCGAGCCGGGGGCTCACGGCGCCGGGGTCCGGGTGTAACCAACCGGGGGCCGAAGTCATTCCGGGGCCGGCGGCACCCGCATCGAGGCGGTGCCTGGGGGGTCTGCAACGACCGGGCCGGGCTTCCCATTCCCACCGCGTGCGGGCGGGCCGAGCGGCCGTGGTCCTGCGATCGTCAGGGTATGTAACGACCCCCGGCCCGCCACGATTCCGCCGCACCGATGCCCCCGGTCACAACCCAGACACCCCAGGACCGGACATAACACTCACCCCACCCGGAGCCGAGCAGCGACCCGCCGATGATCCGTCCGGCATCTCCGACAACGGGCCATCCCGACGCACAGGACACCCCACGTCGCCGAACTCGCACCACACCAACCGGGCGCGTCTGCACCACATGTCCACCCGGCGGCCCACCGCGTCGGCGAGGCAACCGACCCGGCGAGAACCTGGTTGAGCGACACCCGGACTGCCGGGCGTTACCCTGACACCATGCAGGCCGTCTCCCCCACCGCGACCGACGTGGCCTTCCTGGCCCGCCCGGGTCGCCCCGCCGTGGTGGCGCGGACGCTCGCCGAGCTGGCCGGCCCCACCCGGGGGGTGGTGGAGTTGCCGGTGCGGTTGATGTGGAACGCGGAACGCACCTTCGACCTCGGCGACCCCGACCAGTTGCTGTGGATGTACGAGAACGTGCTGCGGGAGACCACCCGCGCCGAGGACCTGCGCGTCCTGATCAACGGTCGGACGCTGCGGCGGGTGTGGCGGCTGCTCAACCTGCCTCGGGGCGTACGCCTGGCGTGGGAGAGCCGCCACCGGGGCCTGCGGGCGGCGTGATCGCGCCGCATCTGCACGAGTTCTACCGGGAGGTGGCCCGGGTGGCGTTGGCCGCCGCCGGCCCGTACCGCTTCGTGTTGGGCGGCGGGGTGGCCTGGGCCGCGCACGGCCTCGTCGCCCGCCCGACGGAGGACGTCGACCTGTTCGCCGACGTCGAGGGTGCCGCCGCGGCGGCCTCCGCCGGCGTGCGTGTGGCGTTGGAGCGCGCCGGGTTCACCGTCACCGACGCCGACCCGGACAGCGACCTCGCCGAGCTGTTCGACGGGTTCGAGCGGGACATGAAGGACTTCGTGGTGGGCCGTGACGGGCGGCAGATCCGGCTCAGCCTGGCCCGGCTGGACCGGCAGCAGAGCCCCGTGGTGATGGATCTCGGCCCGGTCATGGACGTCCGCGACCTGGTGGCCAACAAGGTCGCGGCGCTGGTCAACCGGCGGGAGGTCCGCGACTTCATCGACGTGGCTGCGGCACTGGAGCACTACGACGTGACCGAGTTGCTGGTGCTGGCCCGGCAGGTCGACCCGGCACTGGACCCGGACGACGTGCGGGCCGCCGGCCGTTACCTCGACCGGCTGTCCGAGCAGCGCTTCGGCCGGTACGGCCTGGGCAGCGCCGACGTGGCCCGGGTCCGGGAGCGTTTCGCCACCTGGCCGCGCTGACCACCGCGCACCGTGCGGGCGGGCGACCCGGGGCCGCCCGCCCGTCGGCGGGTCACTTGGTCGGTCGACCGCCCGTGACGCCGAGGATCTCACCTGTGACGTAGCTGGACTCCTGCGAGGCGAAGAAGACGTACGCGGGAGCCAGCTCCGCCGGCTGACCGGGCCGGCCCTCCGGGGTGTCGGTGCCGAACTGTTCCACCTTCTCCTTCGGCATGGTCGCCGGGATCAGCGGCGTCCAGACCGGGCCGGGTGCCACCGCGTTGACCCGGATGCCCTGCTCGGCGAGGTCGGCGGCGAGGGCCTTGGTGAAGTTGGCGATCCCCGCCTTGGTGGTGGCGTAGTCGAGCAGCTGCGGCGACGGGTCGAACGCCTGGATCGACGCCGTGTTGATGATCGCCGACCCCTCCGGCAGGTGCGGGATGGCGGCCTTGCACAGCCAGAACATCGCGTACAGATTGGTCTTGAGCACCCGGTCGAACTGCTCGGTGCTGATCCCGAGGATCCCCTTGTCCTGCGACATCTGGTAGGCCGCGTTGTTCACCAGGATGTCGATGCCGCCCAGGTCACGCACCGTGCGGTCGACGAGTTCCTGGCAGTGCGCCTCGTCGGTGATGTCGCCGCGCACCGCGACACCCCGCCGGCCCGCGT
Source organism: Micromonospora sp. NPDC000663 (assembly GCF_042898105.1). Taxonomy (NCBI): domain Bacteria; kingdom Bacillati; phylum Actinomycetota; class Actinomycetes; order Micromonosporales; family Micromonosporaceae; genus Micromonospora; species Micromonospora sp. NPDC000663. The sequence goes on along the minus strand of NZ_JBIAYR010000004.1, from coordinate 534,004 downwards.
CCTCGACCAGCCGGATGGTCTCCCGGGCGTCGACGTCCTCCTCCTCGCTCAGGTAGGAGATGACCACGTCGGCACCCTCCCGGGCGTACGCGATCGCGATGGCCCTGCCGATCCCCGAGTCACCACCGGTGATCAGCGCCCGTTTGCCGTCGAGCTTGCCGCTGCCCCGGTACGTGTCCTCCCCGTGGTCAGGCTTCGGCGTCATCTCCGCTGTCGAGCCGGGCGGCGACTGCTGCTGCCCGGGCTGGCCGGACTGCTGGCCGTACTGGCTGGTCGGGTCCTGCTGGGTGTGCTGGTCCTCACTCACCGACGTCTCCTCGCACCGCGCGGGTTCCTTCCCGCGACAACCGTTCCCCACCGCCCTACCCGGCGACGGCCTGCGGAAACCGGGGCTGACGTGGCAGGAGTGACGGGCTGTGGTTATGGTGCGCGAGTCGCCCACGAGGCGCGTCCACCCCCTTGGAAAGGCATGTCATGACCTCTCCCTCCGGCCCGTCGCGTCGCCAGGTGCTCGCCGCCGCGGCCGCGGCGGCGACCGCCCCGCTGATCGCTGCCGCCCCCGCGCAGGCGGCCGGCCCGACCCGGTCACGCACCTGGGACCTCACCCTCCTGGGCACGTCGGACACCCACGGCAACGTCTACAACTGGGACTACTACCGCGACGCCGAGTACGACGACAGCAAGCACAACGACATCGGCGTCGCGAAGCTCGCCACTCTGATCAACCAGATCCGCGCCGAGCGGCGCGGCCGGGCGACGCTTGTGCTCGACGCCGGCGACACCATCCAGGGCACTCCCCTCGCGACGTTCTACGCCAAGCAGGAGCCGATCACCGCCACCGGTGAGAAGCACCCGATGGCCCGCGCCATGAACATCATCGACTACGACGCGGTGACGCTCGGCAACCACGAGTTCAACTACGGTCTGCCGTTGCTGGACCTGTGGATCCGCCAGCTCGGCTTCCCGGCGCTCGCCGCCAACGCGGTGAACGCGAAGACCGGCAAGCCGGCCTTCCAGCCGTACGTCATCAAGAAGGTCTCCCTCGGCTTCGCCGCGCCGACCCTGCGCGTCGGCATCCTCGGCCTGACCAACCCCGGCGTGGCCATCTGGGACAAGGGCAACGTCGAGGGCCGGCTGCGGTTCGACGACATGGTCGCCACTGCCGCGAAGTACGTGCCGATCATGCGGGCCCGCGGCGCGGACCTGGTGCTGATCTCGGCGCACGGCGGCGACAGCGGCACGTCCAGCTACGGCCCGGAGCTGCCGAACGAGAACCCGGTGGCGCTGATCGCCCAGCAGGTGCCGGGCATCGACGCGATCCTGTTCGGGCACGCGCACAACGAGGTGGTCGAGCGGTTCGTCACCAACGAGCGCACCGGCGCTCAGGTGCTGCTCTCCGAGCCGTCGAAGTGGGGCCAGCGGCTCACCCGGATGGACTTCACCCTCGCGCGCGAGCGGGGCCGGTGGACGATCACCAAGAAGGCCGCCACCATGCTGAACACCAACACGGTGGTCGAGGACCCGAAGGTGCTCGCCGCCGTACGGGCCCAGCACCAGAAGACCATCGCGTACGTCAACCAGGTGGTTGCCCAGGCCACCGTGGAGATGTCCACGGTGGAGTCGCGGTACAAGGACACGCCCATCCTGGACTTCATCAACCACGTCCAGGCCGAGACCGTCACGAAGGCCCTGGCCGGCACGCAGTACACCGATCTGCCGGTGCTGTCGCAGGCCTCGCCGTTCAGCCGCACCGCGGTCTTCCCCGCCGGCGACGTCAAGATCCGCGACGTGGCCGGGCTCTACGTGTACGACAACACCCTCGAGGCGGTCGTGCTCAGCGGCGCCGAGGTGCACGCGTACCTGGAGTACTCGGCGAAGTACTTCCGGACCCTCGCCCCGGGCGCCCCGGTCGACCCGGAGCAGATCAGCGACTCGCCGGCCGTGCCGGACTACAACTACGACGTGATCTCCGGCCTGGACTACGACATCGACATCTCCAAGCCGATCGGCCAGCGGATCACCCGCCTGGTGCTGCCCGGGACCGACACCCCCGTCGCGGACAACGCGCAGTTCGTGATGGCGGTGAACAACTACCGGCGCAGCGGCGGCGGCAACTTCCCCGGCATCGTCAAGACCCAGGTCTACAACGAGCAGCAGGAGATCCGCCAGCTGCTCATCGACTGGGCACAGGCCAGGGGGACGATCAACCCGGCCGACTTCTTCCAGCCCAACTGGCGCCTCGTGCGCGAGGGCGTGCCGGTCTTCTGACCGGAGCAACCCGTCGAGGCGGGCCGTGGGTGTTGATCACCCGCGGCCCGTCGCGCTTTCTCAGCCCTGCACGTTCCAGCGGATCGGGTCCTCGGTCCTGTCCGGCCCGTCCCGCCCCGGGTCCGTCTCGGTCAACGCGACCCGGTCGTCCGGGCGGACGGCGGGCGGCAGCTCCCCGAACCGTACGTAGCGCAGAAACGCGTACTCGTCATCGGTGAACGGCTGCTCGGCCATCGTCACCTCCCTGCTCCCCCGCCATTCTCCGGCCGCTGGTGCGTCGGCGGAAGCTTCCGCTGTGCGGCAGGGTGCACAGCCTGTAAGCCGTCCTAGGATCCTGGGTGAATGGAGGGCGACGATCAGCCGGGCAGCCGCTCCAGCACCGCGAGCGCCGCCCGGATAGGCCGGCGCTGGAGCATCTCGGCGAAGCTCGCCCGCCCCTGACAGAACTGCACGAACATCCGCCAGCCCGGAGGCGTCGCCAGCAGCGCGTGGAACACCTCCGGACGGCGGGTGAACACGTCGAGCAGCCGGAACCCCGCCCGCATCTCCGGCACCAGACGCTCGGCCACCGCCCGCTCGTACCCGTCCAGCTCGCCGGCGGCGACAGCCACGCCTGCCAACTCCCCGGAGCGCAGCGCGAAGCTGATGCCCTCGCGGCTCCACGGCTCCAACAGCCCCGCCGCGTCACCGGCCACCAGCACCCGACCGGCACGCAGCGGGGATTCCTCCTCGCGGCAGCGCGTCAGATGACCGGAGTCATGCTCCGCCGGCAGCCCGGTCAACCCCAACCGGTCGACGAAGCGCCGCAGATACTCCCGCGTCCCCTCCCCCGCGCCCCGGGCCGCGATCACCCCGACCGTCAGGCGCTCCCCCTTGGGGAAGACCCACGCATAGGAGCCGGGCATCGCCCCCCAGTCCAGCAGCAGACGCCCCCGCCACCGCTCCTGCTCCGCCGGCGGCACCGGCACCTCCAACTCCAGACCGAGATCCACCTGCCGGTACCGCACACCCACGTGCCGGGCTGTCACCCCGGACGACCCGTCCGCGCCGATCACCGTCCGCGCCGTGAGCGTCGTACCGTCGGCCAGTCGCAGGCGTACCTGATCGGGGTCCTGCTCGATCGCACGGACCGCGACCTGCTCGCGGACCTGCGCGCCGGCGGCAACCGCCGCCGCGCGCAACCGGTCGTCGAACTCGTCCCGACGCACCATGGTCACCACCGGGGTGCCGTGCCGGCGGGTGAACTCCCGGCGACCGTCCCTGGTGAACGTCACCCGATCCACCCGGTCGCGCGCCGGCACCTCGATCCGGTCCCGGACGGCGGTCAGCGACGTGCCGATCAGGCCACCACCGCACGTCTTGTACCTCGGGTGCGCGGCCCGCTCGACGACCAGGGTGCGCACGCCCGCGCGGGCGGCTGCGTGGGCCGCGGAGAGCCCGGCGGGGCCGGCGCCGACGACGATGAGATCCCAGATGATCACGGTTGCAGCCTAGGGCACCGCACGCCGCGCGGACCGGCTGCGGCACGCCGCCTCGACCGCCCGATCGGGTGGGCATCTTCGCTGCCCCAGGGGGTACCCCACGCTGCGCAAACGTCCGCGCGGAGCGGACGGACAAAGGAGGAGATCATGCAGCAGGTGCAGCTGTCGGAGGTCGAGCAACGGGTGTACCAGGCGGTCACCACCCTCGAACAGCGCGGGCACGTGCCGTACCCCGACCTCATCAGCGAGGAGGCCGGACTGACCGAGGAGCAGGTGCACGCCCCACTGCACCAGCTCACCGAGAAGGGCCTGCTGCACCGCGAGGACTCCCCGATGGCCGGCCTCGACTTCGGACCCCGGTTCTGCGCCCGCCAGATGGCGTGACCCGAGGGACCGCCCGCGGCGATTCGGCCCCCGACGACCGGGGTAGCGAGCAGAAATGGACGATCACCGGTCGGCGGGCGGCTCGATGAGCACAGCGCAGGCGCCGCAGCCGCTCGACCCCGCCGAGAACCGCAAACGCTGGCAGGCCCTCGGCGTCGGGTTGGTCGCCGCGTTCATGACGCTGCTCGACGTGAGCATCGTCAACGTCGCGGTGCCGTCCATCGACCGCGCGTTGCACGCCTCACCGAGTGACCTCCAGTGGGTCCTGTCCGGGTACGCGCTCACCTTCGGCCTGGTCCTCGTGCCCGCCGGTCGCTTCGGCGACGCCCGCGGACGGCGCAACGCGTTCGTGTTCGGCATCTCCCTGTTCACCCTTACCAGCGCGCTCGCCGGCCTGGCCACCTCACCGACCTGGCTGGTCGCGGCCCGGCTGCTCCAGGGCGCCGCGGCAGGCGTGGTCAACCCGCAGGTGACCGGGCTGATCCAGCAGCTGTTCCGGGGGTCGGAACGCGCCCGCCCGTTCGGGCTGCTCGGCGCCACGATCGGTATCTCCACAGCCGTCGGGCCCCTGCTCGGCGGACTGCTCATCGCCGTCGGCGGCGAGGCGCACGGCTGGCGGTGGGTCTTCTTCGTCAACGTGCCCGTCGGCATCCTCGCGGTCATCCTCGGCTGGCGACTGCTGCCCAGCCGCCCCGAGGGCAAGCCGGACCGGCGGCGGCTCGACCCCGTGGGCGTACTGCTGCTCGGCGTGGGCGTGGTCCTGCTCCTGCTGCCGCTTGTGCAGGAACAGCAGTGGCAGACCCCGTGGAAGTGGGCGCTCATCCCGGCCGGCCTCGCGGTGCTCGTCGCGTTCGGGCTCTGGGAGCGGTCGTACGCTCGCCACCACGAGCCCCTGTTCGACCTGAAGCTGTTCACCTTCCAGTCGTACTCGCTTGGCGCACTCATCGCGCTCATCTACTTCGGTGGCTTCACCGCGATCTTCTTCGTCTTCACCCTGTACCTGCAGAACGGCCTCGGCTACAGCGCGCTCGTCGCCGGCCTGGCCATCACACCGTTCGCCCTCGGGTCGGCCGCCGCGTCCGCGCTGGGCGGACGTATCGTCAACCGGTTCGGTCGACCGCTTGTCGGGATCGGACTGCTCGCCGTGGTCATCGGCCTGGCCGCGACGGTCGTCGCGCTCCGCCTCGCGCCGGACGCCCCGGCGCCCTGGGTCACCGCCGCTCCCCTGCTCGTCGCCGGGATCGGCAGCGGGCTGGTGATCGCCCCCAACCAGACACTCACCCTCGCCCAGGTGCCCGTGCACCAGGCGGGCAGCGGAGCGGGCATGCTCCAGACCGGTCAGCGGATCGGCGCCGCGGCGGGCATCGCTGCGGTCGGCTCGATGTTCTTCTCCACCCTCGCCGACAGCCGCGGCAACTGGACCACCGCCTTCGAGACGTCACTCGTGCTGGCCACCGGGATCATCGCGCTCGCGCTGGTCGCCGCCCTCGTCGACATCCTGCGCAAGGGCTGACAACCCTGGGGTACGCAGATGGCCGGCGCCCCGGGTCGGGGGGCCGGCCATCTGCGGCTCAGCTGTTCCAGTACTGGGCGACCAGGTCAGCGGCCTGCTGCTCCCACTGCGCGTACGCGTCCGGGTAGGCCGAGACCTGCACCGTCTGCGCGGCGACGGTCAGCGGCATGTCCTGCCAGCCGTCGACCTGCTTCAGACCCTTGAGGAACGCCATCGTCGAGTACTCGGGGTCGGTGATCTGCTCCGGCGTACCCCAACCACTGGACGGGCGCTGCTGGAACAGGCCCAGCGAGTCGTGGTCGTTGCGGTCGCCGAGGTGGCCCAGGTTCTCCAGCTTCGACTCCTGCAGGCTCGTCGCGATGGAGATGACCGCGGCCCGCTCGGGCAGGCCTGCCTTCTTCGTCGCGGCGATGATCGCCTTGACGTTCGCGGTCTGCTCGTCGTTCAGGTCGATGTGCGACTGGACGCCCTGGGTGCCGTGCGGGATCAGCGTGCCGATGTCCGGCTTGTCGGCCTGCACGACCGCCACCGGCCTGGCATCGCCGACGGGGTTGTCGACGGCGTGGGCGACCGGGCCGGCGAACACGCCACCGACGAACGCCATACCAGCAACCGACAGCACACTCTTGCGCATGATCGTGTTCATGGGGGTAGCTCCTTCGGGGGTAGGTCCACCCGCTGCCACCGATGGGTGGAGCCGGGTGTGAGCACCTCGTCCGGCGCTGCGCGTACACGGGGAAAGTCTTCGGTCCCGACCGCCACGAGCGGGGGCTCGCGGTGCCGGACCGGGTGTAACGACTGGCGGCCGGGGGTCATTCCCGGGGCCTGACCCGCTGGCCGGCGGGCCCGTGGTCCTGCGGTCGTCGGGGTGTGTAACGGCCCCCGGCCCGCCACCATTCCGCCGCACGGGTGCGCGCGGCCACGGCCCAGACCCGGACATACCACTCAGGTTGGTGGCGATCGGATGCGCTCGGACAATCCGCACACAGGACGGGCTGGTGCCCGCCGGACGAATCCGGCGGGCACCAGCCTCAGGTGAGATCCGGGCACTGCCCGGCGGTGGTGCCGATCAGTGCGCAGCCCCACCGAAGCGCTGGCGACGCCGCCAGGCCAGGGTCAGCAGCAGCATGATCGCGCCGGCGCCGACGAGGCCGCCGCCGAGCTTCATGGGCGTACCGATGCTGTCACCGGTGACGGGCAGCGGCTGCTTCTTGTGCAGCACGCGCAGCTCGGTGCTGGCGGTCCGGCCGGACTCCCGACCGGTGGCGGTGAAGGTCAGCAGACCCGTCACCGACGGCCGGTAGCTCCTGGTGAAGCGGCCCTGGGAGTCGGTGAACGCCGTGAAGCTCAGCGGCGCGCTCGCCTGGTACGCCACCGGCGCCATGGCGACCGTGGTGCCGTCGCTGCGACGCGCCGGCGCCTGACCGGCCGCGGGAGCGGCGAGCGGCGTCACCGTCACCGTGATGTCGACCGTCTCGTTCGGACCGAAGCCCCTGCCGGTCAGCACGACCGTCTCGCCGAGGTAGATCGTCGGCCGGTTGACGGTCAGTGACGCGGCGGTCGGCGGGTACGGCGGCGGCTGGGGCGGGTCGGTGGTCGCGCTGGGCGTCGGCTGCGGCTGTGCCGCCCCCGCTGCCGTCGGCACGGCCACCACGGCCAGGCCGACCGTGAGCGCCATGATGATGCGGGATAGCCGCATGATTGGTTCCCTCCTACTGGTCACAGCTTGGTGCGGAATGAACTTGGGTGGTCCAAGGGCTGGCGGTGGGGGTCAGCCACAGCTCGGCCTGTCCGACGCCGGTCTTGGCCGTCAGCACGGTGACCTCCAGCGCCCGTTCGGCCCCGGGGCCCACGTCGACGTTCGCCGTCGCCACCTGGCGGCGGCGTTCCGTGCCGCTGCCGAGTGCCGTTTCGACCCCGTCGAGCCGGGCCTCGAGCACCGCTCCACCGGCCGGGCTGAAGATCGACACCAGGGTGCGTGCGGTGTACGGATCACCGGCCAGGCCGAGGCCGAGGACGGACTCGCTGAGTCCGGACTTCGGCGCCGTCGAGCGCAGGGTCACCCGCAGCCGGAGCTCGCGGCGACCGTCGGGGCGGCATTCGCCCACCGTCAGGTTCGCCGTCGGCCGCAGGTAGTAGCCGAGCTTCGCGCCGCTGCCGTCGTTGAGGAACACGCCGACGGTCGGCACGGTGTCCTGTTCCGGAAGCGTCCCGGCCATCCGGCTGCCGCCGAACGTCCGCTGTTCCTCAGGTCGGGCACTCCAGAACAATATCCGGCGTTCCGTGATAGCACGGTCAAATGCGGACAACAACACCCGTGGGTTGACATTCTTCTTGAAAAAGGCGTCAAACACCGCAGCGGCCGAGGAGGCGAAGAACCTGTCCTGCTCCCGGATGTCCAGCCGCTGGTAACTGTCATTGAGCAGGGTCTGCACGACCTTCTCGCTGGCCAGTGGCACGCCTCCGGGCACCAGCACCGGCCCTGTCGCCTTGAGCAGATAGGACAGCACCACCGGGTCGACGGCGAGCACACCGTCCACAGTCGTCCCGGTCTTGCGCCGGAACATCTCCCGGTACAGCGCGGCGGCGGTCGGGAAGTGCGGGCTCAGGTTGACGTCTGCGGGATAGATGCCGGGCAGGTCGGTCCAGATCGCGCGGGTCTCCGCCGGCAGCTTCAACGCCGGCGTGAACCGGCCCAGGGACGCGCTGCTGCCCTGCTGACCCATCTTGACCGCGCCGTTCTTGGCCTCGATCATCGCGTACGCGCCGAACATGCCGCCGGTCGCCCGCAACTCGGCGAGGTTCTGCGAGACAAGCAGGTACTTCCGCGAGCCGTGCATGCCGAGAAGCGGCGGCAGCAGCCGGGCACCCTGGTCGGCGGCGGTGGTCAGGCCGGCCAGGCGGTCGATCTCACCCCGCAGGTCGGTAAGCGCCTGGCGGATCTGGCTGACGAGCCGGTCGGCGGGCACCTCGGCCAGGTCGCGCCGGGTGCGCTGCACCGCCTCGTTCACCCCTGACAGTTCGGTGGAGACCGAGGTCAGCCGGGCCAGGTCCAGCCGGCCGTCGGTCGGGACGAGGCTGGTCAGGTCCGTCCGGAGCAGGGTCGGGAACGCGTGCCGGGCCAACTCGTCGATGGCGACCGCGATCTGCCGCACGGCGTCGAGGTCGTCGCCAGCGATCGGCGTGTGCCGGCCGAGCGCCCAGCCCGGGTCGTTGGTCGCGGCTCGGGCCGCGCCCGCCTGCTCCTGGAGTGCGGCGAGTGTCCGCAGGGCGCGGTCGGTGTCCCCGCCGACCACCTGGGCGCTCAACTCCCGCGCCAGACCGGCGGCGTTGAGCAGGTGCGAGCGCGCCTGCCACCCACGAAAGCCGACCCAGCCTCCCACCGTCAGCAGCAGCGACGCGACCACCAGGGCGCCGAGCAGCGCCCGTCGCAGTCGCGCCCGCCGGCGACGCCGGGACCGGCTACGCCGCCGGCGAGGCCGTTCGCTCTCCGTCACACCACACTCCCCATCCGGAACCGGACACAAAGTCCGATTTCCCCTGACGTTCTTAGCACGCATCGCGCACTCTCGTACCGTTATGGCATTTCTCGTCGCTTACGCGAGGTTCATTCGCGGGGCCGCGAGCTCCTCGACACGACCGGCCGCCTCGTACAGCAGCCGCTCGATCCGGTCGACCCCGGCCGGCAACGACATCTCCCGCAGGTACGCCGCACGCCCTCGGCGACCCATCTCGACCCGCGCCGGACCGGGGATCGTCGCGGCCAACCAGAACCGGTCGGCCAGCGCGGCCCAGTCCTCTGGCGGGCAGGACAGCCCCGCCCGGGCCCGTTCGACCAGCTCGGCGGTATCGCCGCCGGCCGAGGCCACCACCGGCGCGGCACAGGAGAGCGCGGCCTGCAGCTTGCCGGGCACCATGCCCCGCAGCTCCGGCAGATCCCGCAACATCACCAGCTGATAGTCGGCGGCGGCGTACAACTGCGGCATGTCGACAGGCGAGCGCCGCTCCACGAAGCGGACGTTCTCCGCGCCCAACTCGGCGGCGAGCCCCCGCACCCGCCGCTCCTCGCCACCCGAGCCGACCAGGACCAGATCCATCGTCCGGTCCAGCGCCGCCGCCGCCCGTACCGCCGTCTCCAGCCCCTGCCGGACGCCGATCGTGCCGGCGTGCATCACCACGCACCTACCGTCGCGGCGGACCAGCTGGCGGGCCGCGGCGTCCGGCGTCGCCGGATGGAAGATCCGCTCGTCGGTCCAGTTCAGCACCACCTGGACCCGTGCCGGGTCGGCGCCGGCGGCGACCACCAGGTCCCGCATGGACGGCGCGGCCACCGCCACCCGCGCGGCGGACCGGTAGATCCTCGTCATCGCGGCGGACATCCGCGTCGCCCACCGCCCCTCGGCCGCCTCGGCGGCGCCGTCGCGCGCCCAGACGTCCTGGACGTGCAGCACCGTCGGCACCCGCCCAAGCAGCCGCAACACCCCTGCCGCGGCGAACGTGGTGGCGGGCAGCTGGAAGACATACAGCGCGTCGACATCGCCCAGGACGCGGCGCGCGGCCATCGTGGCGCTGCCCGCGAAGGACAGGTAACTGGCCATCCGGGCGCCGGTGGAGGCGCCCGCACCGGTGTACCTCGGCACGCGCCGGACGGTCAGCCGTTCACTGTGCGTCTCGTGGTGCCAGCGCTGCCGCCAGCCCGGGTAGACGTGCCCGCCGGGATAGTCCGGGAAGCCGGTGAGCACCCGTACCTCGTGCCCCCGCGCGGCCAGCGCCTCGGCGAGGCTCCCCGGGATGAACGCCGGTTCGGGTGGGAAGTGGTACGACAGGATGCCGATCTTCACCGGGACACCGCCGTCCACAGCGGATCGACCCCGGTCGGCGCGGCACCGCACCCGGCCGGCACCCGGCCCGCGTACGATGCCGACAACCCCTCCCCGCGCGGCCACCGGCGTCGACGCACCGCGCTCGCGGTGCGCCCAGCCGGGTCCGCACCGACGGAAGGGACACCGATGGCCGACCGCGTGCTGTTCGTCTGCCACGCCAACCTGTGCCGATCGCCGATGGCCGAGTACCTGGCCCGTCGCCTGCTCGCCGACCAGCCGGTCACCGTGGCCAGCGCCGGCACCGACGCGATGGACGGCATGACCATGCATCCGTACGCCATGGAGGTCGCGGCCGAGAGCGGCGCGGACCCGGCGGACTTCCGGAGCCGGACGCTGCGGGCCGAATACCTGGCCGACGCGACGCTTGTGCTGACCGCGACCCGGCGCCAGCGCTCGGTCTGCACCTCGCTGGCGCCGGCGGCGCTGCACCGGACGTTCACGATGCTCCAGTTCGGCCGGTTGGCCGCGGCGGCCGAACCGGCCACCGAGCCGGCCGACGACCCGCTGGGAGCCGCGATCGCCGCCGCCACCCGCGCCCGGGGGCGGCTGCAACCCGCCGCCCCCGACGCGGATGACCTCCGGGACCCGATCGGCGGCACCGCCGCCGACTTCCGACGCTGCGCCGAGGAGATCGAACGGTCGCTGCGACCCCTCGCCGCGCTCATCGGGGCAGCCGGGTGAGCTCCTGGGTGCGGTCGCTGACGCCGTTGACCCCGTTGCTCTCGCTGTGCTTGGCCGCGGTGGCCCGGTCGGTCGGCACCGACGGCGTGGCGGTCGACGCGACCACCCGGTAGGCCTCGTACTGGTACGCCTCGGCCTTGGCCACCTTGGCCATGTTCAGCACACAGCCCAGCAGCCGCACCGAGACCGAGTGCAGCGAACGGGCCGCGGCGGCCACCTGGGTCCGCGAGGTGCGGCCCTGCTGGCTCACCAGGAGCGCGCCGTCGGCCTGCACGGCCACGACCACACCGTCGGTCACCGCGAGCAGCGGGGCGGTGTCGATGATGACGATGTCCGCCGACTCGCGCAGCGCCAGCAGCAGATCGGCCATCGCCTTGGAGCCGAGCAGCTCGCTCGGGTTCGGCGGGGCCGAGCCGCTGGGCAGCACCAGCAGGGACTTGTCGCCCCAGCGCTGCACCACGTCGCCGACCTGTACGTCGCCGACAAGCACGTCGGTCAGGCCGACGCCGGCGTCCAGACCCAGGTATTCGTCGACCTTGGGTCGGCGCAGGTCGGCGTCGACGAGCAGGACCCGCCAGCCGGCCTCCGCCAGAGCGATGGCCAGGTTGCAGGAGAGCGTGGTCTTGCCCTCGCCCTGCAGGGCGCTGGTGACGGCGATGACCCGGGCCGGCTCGTGCACGTCCACGAAGCGCAGGTTGGTCCGCAGCTTGCGGACCGCCTCGGCGCGCGCCGAGGTCGCCGCGTCGCCGACGATCAGCGGCGAGGTCCGGGCGCTGCTCTCGAACGGGATCTCACCGAGGAGCGGACTGCCGGTGGCCCGTTGCAGGCCGGCGGCGTCGCGCAGCCGGATGTCGGCCACGCCGCGCAGGATCGCCAGGCCGACGCCGAGCACCAGGCCGATCAGCGCACCGAGGGTGAGGTTGCGTACCGGCTGGGGTGAGACGGGGCTGGCGCTGACCCGTGGACCGCTCACCACCTCGATCTTGATCGGGGCCTTGCCCTCGGGTGGCGTCTCCACCTTCTGGACGAGGTCGACGAACTTCGCGGCGAGGGTCTCGGTCACCCGCAGGGCGCGGGTCTGGTCGGTGTCGGTGATCGACGCCCGCAGCAGGACGGTGCCGGCCTCGGTGGTGGTGCTCACCCGGCGCTGCACCTCGTCTGCGGTGAGCCCGACCGGGGTCTCGGCCACCACGCTCTGCGCCAGCCGGTCGCTGGTGAGCAGGTCGGCGTACGACTTGACGCGCTGCTGCAGGAAGAGCCCGCCCTGGTAGGCGTCGGTGACGCCCTGGTTGGGGGTGGTGACGAAGAACGTCACCGAGGCGACGTACCGGGGTTGGGCCCGTACGGTCAGGAACGCCGAGAGACCCAGAGCGACCATGACCGTGACCAGCACGAGCCACCAGTGCCGACGTACGTGCCGCAATTGGCGGAGCAGGTCCATCAGGCGCGCCTCCGTGCCGATCCGGTTACGCCAAAGAACTTCACGAAAACCCCCAAGGTCGTCTTAAACTCGTGAAACCATTAAAGCCGCTCATACGGCTTATGTCCGGAGTTATGTATTTTCGGCGACGAGATGTGCGCCGACATGACCAACCCGACAGAAGGCCATTCGGCAGCGGCGACATCGGGGAAAAGTCGCCAACCGATCAGGCGGTTTCCGTTCGGCACCCGCGGTCGCCGCGGCGCGCGCCCCCGGATAGGGTCGACAGCGGTGTGCCGGGAAGTCTGGTCGGCGAACGGATCCTGCCGTCCCGACACCCGAGGTGAACCCCGCACATGGCCGATCCCACCCCGCCCGCCGACCGGTTCCGGCTGTTCTCCCGGTCGTCCTGGCCCGAGGCGCGGCACCTGGCCGACGTCCTGCGCACCGAGACGGTCGGCGGCGCCCTGCTCCTGCTCGGCGCCGTGATCGCGCTGATCTGGGCGAACTCGCCCTGGTCCGACGCGTACCTGCGGTTCGGCGACTGGGTGCCCTGGCCCGCTGGCGCGCGCTGGCACCTCGACCTTTCCCTGGCCACCTGGGCCGCGGACGGCCTGCTGGCCATCTTCTTCTTCGTGGTGGGGCTCGAACTCAAACGCGAATTCGTCGTCGGGGAACTGCGCGACCCGCGACGGGCGGCCCTGCCGGTGGTGGCCGCCCTCGGCGGAATGCTGCTGCCCGCGCTCATCTACGTGGCGGTCGTGGTGGCCGGCGGCGGAGAGGGGCTACGCGGCTGGGCGATCCCGACCGCCACGGACATCGCCTTCGCGCTGGCCGTGCTCGCGGTGGTGAGCTCCCACCTGCCCCAGGGCCTGCGCGCCTTCCTGCTCACCCTCGCCGTGGTCGACGACCTGTTCGCGATCACCATCATCGCGGTCTTCTACACAGCCGACTTCCATCCCGTACCGCTTCTCGCCGCGCTGGCGCCGATCGCGATCTTCGCGCTGCTGGTTCGTCGGGGGCGTACCTGGTGGTGGGCCCTGATCCCCCTCGCGGTGGCCACCTGGGCGCTGGTGCACGCCTCAGGTGTGCACGCCACGGTGGCCGGAGTCCTGCTCGGCTTCACCGTGCCGGTCCTGGCCCGCCGCCCGGCGGGCGAGCCGTCGAGCGCCGCGCGTCCGACCGACGACGCCGGTGGTCTCGCCGCGCACCTGGAACACCTGTGGCGGCCGGTGTCCGCAGGCTTCGCCGTGCCGGTCTTCGCCCTGTTCGCCGCCGGCGTCACGCTGCGCGGCACCGACGTGGGGGCTCTGCTGACCGACCCGGTGGTCATCGCCGTCGTCGCCGGTCTGGTCGTGGGCAAGAGCGTGGGGATCTTCGGGTCGACCTGGCTGCTGGCCCGATTCACCCGCGCCGAACTCGACGAGGACATCAGATGGGCCGACCTGCTCGGCATCGCGCTGCTCGCCGGCGTCGGGTTCACCGTGTCGCTGCTCATCGGCGACCTGGCCTTCGGCGCCGGCACGGTCGCCGACGGACGGGTGAAGACCGCGGTGCTGGCCGGCTCGGTGATCTCCGCCGGGATGGCCGCCGTCGTGCTGCTGCGGCGCAACGCCGCGTACCGGCGCGTCGCCGAACGGGAACGGGTGGACGCCGACGGCGACGGCGTGCCCGACGTCTACCAGCGCCCGGGCGGCCGATGACCTGAAGCGCGGGCCGGCACCGACCCGCGCTCCCCGACGTACCGTCCGTGCCGGTCAGCGCCCCCGGTCCGCGGGGCGGCGCTCCTCGGTCTCCTCGAACAGCGCCTCGGCCGCCGGCCCGGTGAGGTCGTCACCGGGCACCGCCACCTCCTCGGCCACGTCCCGCTCGTCGGGCTTCCCGCCGGGCTGCGGCTCGGGAGCGGTGGCACCGCCGGCGAAGCCGTACTCGTTCGGTTCGTCGTGCCTGCTCATGTGGTTGTCCTCCCGCTCTCGCCGGTTCCGCCTCTCACCGCCAACGGTAGGTGGTGATCGTCCCCGCCGCAGGGCGGCCGGGATTGTCGACGCGGCCACACCGGCGCGGTGCCCAGCGCCGCCCAGAGCAGCTGGCGAAGCGCGACGATCGCCGCCGCGCCGGCCAGTCCGCTCCAGTCCGGCTGGCCGACGAGCCGGAGCAGACCTGCCGCGACCAGCAGGTCCAGCAGCACCCGGACGGCGGTCCGGGGAGCCCCGGTGCTCAACACCACCACCACACCCGTGACGAGGGCCAGCGCGGTGACCGCCAGGGCCGGCGCGCCGGTCACGACCGGCGCTCGCCCTCGGCCACCTGCCGCTGCTCCTGACGGATCTCCCGACCCAGGAAGTAGTTGAGCGCCGTCCGGATCGTGGCGATGGCGGCCAACTGGCCGATCTGGGTGAACGACGGAGACACCGCTGTCCGGAGCACGTCGGCCGCCAACTGGAACTCCAGACCCAGGGTCAGGAAGCGACCCAGGGTGAGC
Organism: Micromonospora sp. NPDC000663; assembly: GCF_042898105.1. Lineage (NCBI taxonomy): Bacteria > Bacillati > Actinomycetota > Actinomycetes > Micromonosporales > Micromonosporaceae > Micromonospora > Micromonospora sp. NPDC000663. Next base: position 518,892 of record NZ_JBIAYR010000004.1, on the reverse strand, counting down.
CGGATCGGCGTGAAGACGGCGGCGGTACGGTGCCGCAGCCCTTCGACCACGAACCGCACCGCCGCCCAGACGGCACCCACGAAGATCACCACAGCTCCGGCGACCTCCACCACGGCGACCAGCACCTCGTCGCCGTGGCGCAGCAACTCCGCCGGCTCCACCCCGGGCCGTTACCCGCCCTCGGGTCGCCTAGTCGGCGCTCACGTCAGCTCGTTCACCGCCTCCAGGATCAGCCAGAGGCCCGAGATGGCGAAGAGGATCGCGGCGCCGTACCTGATGGTCTTCTCCGGAAGGCGACGGCCGAGCATCCGGCCGACCATGATCGCGAGGGCGTCCGCCGCCACCATGCCGATCGTGGAGCCCAGCCAGGTGCCGAACCAGCCGTACTTGGTCGCAAGGGTGATCGTGGCGAGCATCGTCTTGTCGCCCAACTCGGCAAGGAAGAACGCCACCGACACGGCCACCAGCGCCGTCTTGTTGGTCTTCTCCGCCTTGCTCTTCTCCTCCTCCGTGAGCTTGTCCCCCCGCAGGGTCCACGCGCCGAAGCCGAGGAACGCCACACCGGCCACCAGAGAGATCCAGTCGGTGGGAAGCACGGCCCCGAGACCCACACCGATGGCGACCGACGCCAGGTGCACCACCGCCGTCGCGACGGTGATGCCGATCAACACCGGGATGGGCTTGAACCGCGTGGCGAAGGTCAGCGCCATCAACTGGGACTTGTCCCCCAGTTCGGCGACGAAGATGACGCCGAAGCTGACCACCAGCGCGGCGAAGAATCCCTCCATGACATCCTTCCCGTTTTCACACCGGGAGGAGGTACAGGGGCGCCCTCGACCCGGCTGCTACAGCCTGAGTCGAAGGTCTCGCCCGCCCCTGAGAACCGGGGCCGCGTGGCCGGATGCGGAACGCACCAGTATGTCGACCACGACATTGGGGGCTACTCCCCTTCGCGCGACAAGCCTAACGGACCACTCCCCGAGGCCGGGCGGCCGGGTGGGTGGGCGGCCGGGTCGGTGGGCCGGCTCACCGCGCCCGCGCCAGCGTCACGCCGAACAACCCGTCCGGGTCGGTCCAGAACTCCGCCGCGGTGAACCCCGCCGCGCCCAACTCCGCGGCGATCCCCGCCGGACGGAACTTCGCCGACACCTCGGTCCGCAAATCCTCCCCCGCCGCGAACTCGACAGTCAGGTCCAGCACCCGCACGGTCATCGGCCGCGTGGCGCGCAACCGCATCTCGATCCACTCGTGCTCGGAATCCCAGAGAGCGACGTGCGCGAACGCCTCCGGGTCGAAGTCGGCCCCCAGCTCCCGGTTGATCACACGCAGCACGTTGCGGTTGAACTCGGCGGTCACCCCTGCCGCGTCGTCGTACGCGGGCACGACCACCGACGGGTCCTTCACCAGGTCGGTGCCGAGCAGCAGCCAGTCACCGATCTCCAGAGCGGCGCGCATGGCGGCCAGGAACTCGGCCCGCTCGGCCGGCAACAGGTTGCCGATCGTGCCACCGAGGAACGCCACCAGGCGACGGCCGCCGGTCGGCAGCCTGTCGAGCTGCCGGGTGAAGTCCCCGACGATGCCCCGCACCCGCAGGCCCGGGTAGTCCGCAGCGATCCGCGCGGTGGACCCCAGCAGCGCGCTCACCGACACGTCGAGCGGAACGAACGAGCCCAGCCCGCCCCGGCGGGTGAACGCGTCCAACAACAGCCGGGTCTTCTCCGACGAGCCCGAACCCAACTCGACAAGCGTCTTCGCGCCGGTCACCGCCGCGATGTCGGAGGCGTGCCGTGCCAGCACCGCCCGCTCGGCCCGGGTCGGGTAGTACTCGGGAAGACGGGTGATCTCCTCGAACAGCTCACTGCCCCGGGAGTCGTAGAACCACTTCGGCGGCAGCCACTTCGGCTCCGCGGTCAACCCGGTCCGGACGTCCTGACGCAGGCCACGCTCCACATCCTGCTGCTCAAGGTAGATCTCCAACGGTTCCGCGGTCATCGGCCCTGCCTCTCTGCTCAGTCAACACGCGCGTGCCCGACCGGTGCCGCTCACCGGACCGGCAATGGGCGTACCCGCACCCCGTCCGCCGTGGCGGTTACCAGCTGCCCCTCGGGCACCGGCCGCCACCCCGGGTCGTCGTCGTGTGGCTCCGAGGCGAGCAGCACCGAGCCGCGCGCCGCGCGCACCGACAACGCGTGCCCGGCCACGCTGGCCACCACCGACCGCCCGTCGGTGAGCAGCAGGTTCAACCGGGACCCGGGCGCCGCCGCGGCGACGTCGGCCACCGTCTCGGTGACCGCCCGCGCCGGGTCGTCGCCGGCCCGCAGCCGATGCCGCACCAGCGCCCACAGCAGGGCCGAGTCGGTGGCCGCGTCCAGGGTCAGCAGGTCGCGGACGGGCAGCGTGGCGGCGAGCGGCACCACCGCGTCCGGCCAGCCACGGATCACACCGTTGTGGCTGAACAGCCACCTGCCCTCAGCGAACGGCGCGGCGGCCCCGTCGAGCACCGCCATCCCGACGGTGGCCGACCGCACCGCGGCGAGAACCGCGCCGGAGCGGGTCACCGCCGCGAGCTCCGCGATCGTCGGATCACTCCAGATCGGCTGGGCCCGCCGGTAGCGCACCGGCTCGCCGTCACCCGGATACCAGCCCACACCGAAACCGTCGGCGTTGATCGTGCCGCCGCCGCGCATGTCACGCGGCGCCCAGGACTGGCGCACCAGCGAGTACGCGGGCTCGAACAACAGCTCGGCCAGGGTGACAGGGGGCCCCAGATAGGCCAGGTGGCGGCACATCAACGCCACCCGTGCGCCGCGCGTCGCGTCACAGGCGCGACTCGTCCGGGTCGGCGTCCCGCGCACACCGGAAACCGCTGAAGATCTGCCGGCGGATCGGATAGTCCCAGTTCCGGAACGTGCCCCGGCAGGCCGACCGGTCCGTGCCGAACGAGCCGCCACGCAGCACCCGGTAGTCGTCGCCGAAGAAGACCTCCGAATACTCCCGGTACGGGAAGGCGGTGAACCCGGGATGCCCCCGAAAGGCAGTCGACGTCCACTCCCAGACGTCGCCGATGAGCTGGTGCACGCCCAGCGGCGAGGCGCCCGCCGGGTACGCGCCCACCGGAGCCGGCCGCAGGTGGCGTTGGTCCAGGTTGGCGTGCGCCGCGGTCGCCTCGTCGTCGCCCCACGGGTAGCGGCGCGAGCGCCCCGTCGCCGGATCCCACCGGGCAGCCTTCTCCCACTCCGCCTCGGTCGGCAGTCGCTTTCCGGCCCACGCCGCGTACGCCTGTGCCTCGTGGAAGCACACGTGCACCACCGGCTCGTCCGCGCGGACCCGGTCCCACCGGCCGAACCGCCGGTACGACCAGCCGTCGCCGGCGCGCCGCCAGTGCATCGGGGCCTCGAGCCGCTCCCGGACCCGGTGCGCCCAGCCGGCCGGGCTCCACCAGCGCCTGTCGGTGTAGCCGCCGTCGGCGATGAACGCCTCGTACTGGCCGTTGGTGACCGGGGCCGCGTCGATGACGTACGCGGGCAGGTCGACGCGGTGCGCGGGACGCTCGTTGTCCAGGGCCCACGGATCGGTGTCGGTGCCCATGGTGAACTCGCCGGCCGGGACCAGCACCTCCCCGCCGACGGACGCGGACGGCTCCGGTGGCGCCGGGGCGTGCAGCACCGCAGGCCCGGCGCGCAACTGGTGGGTGGCGAGCATCGTCTCGTCGTGCTGCTGCTCGTGCTGGACGATCATGCCGAAGGCGAACCCGTCGGCCACCAACGGACGCTCGGTGAACCGCACCGTGTCGAGCAGGTCGTGCACCTTGTCCCGAACGGTGCCCAGGTAGGCGCGGGCCTCCGCGGGCGGCAGCAGGGGCAGCGTCGGCCGGTCGCGGCGGGGCTGTTTGAACGCGTCGTACAGCTCGTCGATGTCGCACCGGACCGGCTCGCGGCCCCCGACGTCGCGCACCAACCACAGCTCCTCCTGGTTGCCGACGTGCGCCAGGTCCCAGACCAGCGGCGACATCAGCGGCGAGTGCTGGCGCATCAGGTCGGCGTCGTCGACAACCTCGGTCAGCAGCGCGGTACGGGATCGGGCCCGGGCCAGCTCCGCCGCGATCCGGTCGCGCAGCCGCTCCCCGTCGGTGTGTCCCGTCGTCGTGCTCGCGGTCACCGGTCTCCCCTCTCCGCGGCGGTCAGCCGCCGCCGAACGCCTCGTGCGATGTCGTCGTGGATGTCGGTAGGCAGATCCAGAAGCGGCAGCCTGGTCAGGGCCAGGTCGAGCAACGCCGAGGCGGCGGCGGCCAGCGCCGCGTCGGCGAGCCCGTGCCGGGCGGCCGCGGACCAGCGGTGCGCCACCGCGGCGGCGATCGTGTACGCGTCACGCACCGTGCCCGGGTCGGCGAACAGGGCGCTCAGCACCGCCAACGGAAGCCGCCAGTCCCGCCCCGGCTGGGCGTCCAGGTACCGCAGTTCGAGGTAGCCGCGGGGACGCACCGGCGGGAACAGCGTGCTGACGTGGTAGTCGAGATCGTCGGTGGTGGGTGGGTGGGGCAGCGCCCCGTCGAGCCAGTCGGCGAACGTCACGCCGGGCGGGGCGGCCCAGTCCGGGCCGTGCCGGCGCAGGCAGAGCAGCGGCGCCGCGAGCACGTACCGCGCCCAGGTGTTCCTCGGGTCCTCGTGGGCGTTCGCCGCCGTCCAGACCGGCCGGGTGCGGGACGGGTCGATGGCCAGCCACGCCGCCATCCGGGCTGAGGCCCAGCCGGTGCGACGCCCGGCGTGCCGGGTCGCGGACGCGAATGCCGCGAGCAGCGGTGGGCCGACCGCGTGCGCGGCTGCCCACCGTGCGGAGACCTGGTCCGGTTCGCCGGCGTCGAGGCAGATCTGAAGGCCTGCGGTGCTGTACATCATGGTCCGGCCGGCCGGACCACGCCTGTCGAAGGCGCCGCGCATGGCGCGGTAACGGGGAGTTTCCACCACCGGGCGGGGCCGTCGGTGCGGGTCGATGCCGCTGCGGCCGAGGATCAGACCGGCGGCGGCCAGCAGGTCGGTGACCTGGGCGATGTCGGCCTCGGTGGCCTCGATCAGCGCGGCGGTCGAGGAGCGCGGCGGGGTGGAGATCTCCAGTTGGCCACCCGGCTCCAGCGTCACCGTGCCGCCGTGTCGCAGCGGCTCGGCCGAGCTTGTGACGTCCAGGGTGACGGGGCTGTGCCGTCCGAGCGCCGCCCTGAGCCACGTGGGAGTGACAGGGCGGGCGGGATCGGCGGCGTCGTGCACGGTCCATTCCAGTTCGACGCCGGTGTGGGTGGGCGGGCCGGTCTTGAAGCAGATTCGGGCGAGATGTCGCACTGCGGCGGCGGACTCGCGCAGAATCGCGCTGCGGTCCAGCTCGGGTGACGTCACCAACTGTCGTGCCCCCTCTCCGTGTGCCGACTTTGGGACACGGTGCCACCGTAAACCCGCCCACCGACAACGTCCGGGCGTCCGCGGCGCCACCAACCCCTGTCTAACAGACGAATTTGGGCCCGCAGGCGGAACGAACCGCGATCCTCAGTCCCGGACGGGATGCGCCGTAGGCGGATCCGACGGCTTGACCCTCGCCGACTCGGACGGCTTCGACTTCGGCTTCGGCTTCGTCGAGGGCGGTGCGGGCGACGTGGTCGGGGCCGGCGTCGCCTCGGGCAGCAGCCGGTGGCAGTACGGCCCGACCTGGGCCGGCCCGCCCGCGGCGGTCACCAGCTCCCGCCAGCCGGGTGTGCGCAGCGCCTTCTCCCGCTGGTCGGGCTTCTTGGCCTGCCAGGCACGGCACAGCCCGCGCAACTGGCTCGCCGGTACCGCCCCGGACGGGGTGGCGCCGGTGGCCGACGGCGCACCAGGTGTCGCTCGATCGGGCACAGCTCCCCGGTCGCCGGAGGGGCTCGCCCCGGCGTCGGTGGGGCTCGGCCGGGGACTGCTCGGCGCCGGCGGCGACGGGTCGGGTCGCTGGTCGAGGGTGACGGCGGCGAAGGCGACGCCCGCCGTGGCGGTGGCCGCCAGCGCGCCGACCCAGGCCACCGCGCCGGCGGTCAGCCGGCGCCGGCGCGACCGGCGGGACACGGCGGGCTGCGGGTCGGCCCGGGCGGCCCGGAACGCGGCAAGTGCCGCCTGCTCACCGGCCAGCTCACCGGGCCGGGCCGGGGCGGCAGCGGCGGCGAGGAGGCTGGCCAGCGGGTCGGGGTCGGCCGTGGGCGCGTGTTGAGGCGCCGGCGGCGCGGCGGCGCGGGCGGCGTCGAGCAGCCGTTCGGTCTCGGCGCGGTCGGCCCACCGGTCGGGCCGGTTCGGGTTCATCCGGAATCCCCTCACGTCAGCCATCCGCCGACTCGGCGTGCGTCCGACCTGACAGCCCGCGCGGACGGGGCGGCTGCGCTATCGTCCCGCCGTCGACCGACGACACGCCGTCGTCGACACCGACCGGCGACGCGGCGCCATCTCCGTCGACGGGTGGCGGGACGGTCCGGGCGCTCGGTGTGCCGGCGACGGCCGGATCCGGGCGTTCCAGGAGGGCCGCGAGACGGCGCAGGCCGCGGTGCGCGGCGGTGCGCACCGCGCCGGCCCGGCGACCCAGCACCTGACCCGCGGATTCCGCGTCCAGGCCGATCACCGCCCGCAGCAGGACGGCCTCCGCCTCCCGGGGCGGCAGGGTGGCGATCAACGCCAACGCCGACTCGGTGCCGATCGTCTCCCCGGCCCGCTCGGCGGTGTCCGCGTCGCTGGCCAGGTCGGCGAGCGCCTGCACCGGCACCGGCAGCGACGGTCGACGGCGCAGCTTGCGCAGGTGGTCCATCGCCCGGTTGCGGGCGACGGTGACGGTCCAGGCCCGGAACTCGCCGCCGGTGAAGCTGGGTAGGTCACGGGAGATCTGCAGCCAGGTCTCCGACGCGACGTCCTCGGCGTCCCCGCCCACCAGGGCGGTCAGGTAGCGCAGCAGCCCGGGCTGAAGGCTGCGGTAGAGAAAGCGGAACGCCTCCTCGTCTCCAGCCTGCGCCGCGGTGACCGCGTCGGTCAGTTCGCGGGTCATCGGTGGCCCGCGGGTCGCCGCGCCGCGTTCGATGAGGCGCGACGTGCCGGCTCGACCAGCATCCGCACCCGCACCGCCCTCCACCGACTCTGGTCATGCCACGACCGAGGTCGTCTCGGCCGGGGGTCTGGGCCAGCGCGATGACGGTCGGCTCCCGACGGGTCACCCGCCGTGGCCGCCGGGCGGTGCCCGAGCCGCGCTAACGCTAGGAGCGGACCCACCGGGCGACAAGTCGGCACCGCGTCACGGAAGAGTGACAATTGTCAAACCGCTGAATCGGCGCGTCCACGTAACGGCGGGCGGCCGGCGGACGCTCCCCGTGCCCGCGGTCGGGCATGAGCATTCCTCGACAACAGGCTAGCGTCCACCCGTCGACCTTCCGTGACGCCGGGCTACCAGCCCGTCACGAAACGGCGATCCCCACCCAGGTCACACCCGATGACGGGCCGTCCGGCGGGACGCCCACAGCGCGCCGTTCCGCGCCACTCTAGGTACGGTAATGCTGTGTTGTCATCGGAGGTCGTGCTCAGCGGGCGGTACCGCCTGGACGAACGTGTCGCCACCGGCGGCATGGGCGACGTCTGGCGCGCCTCGGACCTGGTCCTGGGCCGACAGGTGGCGGTGAAGGTCCTGCTGCCGGCGCTGGTCTCCGACCCCGACTTCATCGCCCGCTTCCGGGCCGAGGCGCGGATCATGGCGGCGCTGCGGCACCCGGGCATCGTGCAGGTGTACGACTGCGGCGAGGACGACCTGCCCGACGGCGGTCGGGCCGACTACCTGGTGATGGAGTTCGTCGACGGTGAGCCGCTGTCCAAGCGGATCGAGGCGGCCGGCCGGCTCGACGTCTCCGAGACGATGTCGATCGTGGCCCAGGCGGCCCACGCGCTGAACGCGGCGCACCGTGGCGGCATCGTGCACCGCGACGTCAAGCCGAGCAACCTGCTGGTGCAGGAGGACGGCAGCGTCGTCCTGGTCGACTTCGGCGTGGCCCGCTCCACGAACGTCACGAGCATCACCAGCACCAACGCGGTGCCCGGCACCGCCCTCTACATGGCGCCCGAGCAGGCCGCCGGCAGACCGGTCAGCGGCGCCACCGACATCTACGCCCTGGGCGCCGTCGCCTACTGCTGCCTCACCGGCGGTCCACCGTTCACCGGCGACAACCCGCTCCAGGTCGCCGTGCGCCACCTCGACGACGAGCCGCCGGAGCTGCCGCACGAGATCCCGGAGGCGGTCCGCGCCCTGGTCTCGCGGGCGCTGGCCAAGGATCCTCTCGACCGTTTCAGCAGCGGCGCGGCGATGGCCGAGGCGGCCCGCACGGCGGTGACCGGCGGCGAACCGCCCACCGCCATGGCGTCGTCCGTTCCGTTGCGGGACGCCGGGCCGGGCACCCGCACCGACGTGCCGGTCGGCGCGGCCGTGGCCCCGGCGGGTCGTCGACGCGGCCGGCGGGGCGCGCTGGTCGGCGCCGCGGCGACGGTGCTGGTGGCGGTCACCGCGCTGGTGGCCGCGCTTGGCGCGACGAAGAACGCGGACGCCCCGGCGGTCAAGTTGCCCACCACCTCCCCGACCGTGGCACCGACCGGCCAGGTGGAGTTGCCGGCCGGGAACGAGCAGGTCACCGAGGACTCGGCCCGCCCGAACCGGCCGAACGCTCCCGCGACCAGTCCGTCGGCCCCGGTCAGCGCGACGCCGAGCATCCAGCCGAGCCAGACGACAACCCCGCCGACACCGACGGCGACGGCGACCACCTCGGCTCCGACAAGCGGTCCGACGACCGCCACCCCGAGCGACCCGACGACGGGCCCGACGACCCCGACAACCCCGCCGGTGACGGACCCGGACGACCCGACGAACGACTGAACGGGCGGTCCGACCAGGCCCCCACCAGCACCGATATCACCAAAACGGACTTACGTCGTCGACTACCACTCTAGGCTCGCAGCAGGTCATTTCCACCATCTGCCGCAGGAGCCCGGGTGAGCGCTGAGAAGCTGGTCGTGATCGGCCAGGGGTACGTCGGACTGCCGCTGGCCATGCGCGCCGTCGAGGCGGGTCTGGACGTGATCGGCCTCGACGTCGACACCGACCGGGTCAAGCGGCTCGCCTCCGGCGAGTCCTTCGTCGAGGACATCCCCACCGACCGGCTGGGCCGGGCGTTGGGCAGCGGGCGGTACCGTCCCAGCTCCGACTACGCCGACGCCGAGGGCTTCGACGTCTGCGTCATCACCGTTCCCACGCCGCTGCGCGACGGCACCCCCGACCTGAGCTTCGTCGAGCAGGCAGGCGTCGGGATCGGCCCGTACGTGCGGCCGGGTTGCACGGTGATCCTGGAGTCCACCACCTACCCGGGCACCACCGAGGAGCTGCTGCGTCCGCTTCTGGAGTCGGCCAGTGGGCTGCACAGCCCCGGCGACTTCCACCTCGGCTACAGCCCGGAGCGGATCGACCCGGGCAACCCGACCTGGCGGCTGGAGAACACGCCGAAGGTGGTGTCCGGCGTGGACCCGACGTCGCTGGCCCGGGTGGACGGCTTCTACAGGCGTCTGGTGGAGCGCACCGTGCCGGTGGACTCCACCCAGGTCGCCGAGCTGACCAAGCTGATCGAGAACACCTTCCGGCAGGTCAACATCGCGCTGATCAACGAGCTGACGATGCTCTCGCACCCGTTGAACATCGACGTCTGGCAGGCGATCGAGGCCGCCGAGACGAAGCCGTTCGGTTTCCTGCCGTTCAAGCCCGGCCCGGGCGTCGGCGGGCACTGCCTGCCGATCGACCCGTGCTACCTGTCCTGGCAGGTCAAGCGCCGCCTCGGCCGGCAGTTCCGGTTCATCGAGCTGGCCAACGACGTCAACCACGAGATGCCCGAGCACGTCACCCAACGGATCATGGCCGGGCTGAACCGGACCGGCCGCGCCGTCAGTGGCGCCCGACTGCTGCTGCTCGGTCTGGCGTACAAGAAGAACACGGGTGACATGCGGGACTCCCCCGCGGTCGACGTGGCCCGCCGGCTCCAGGGCCTCGGCGCCGAGGTCCACGCCGTCGAGCCGTACGCCGAGGCGCACCAGATTCCCGCCGGGGTCACAGTGGTCGGCCTGACCGAGCGGGAGGTGCGGGCCGCCGACGCGGTGGTGGTCGTCACCGACCACGACAGCTTCGACTACGACCTGGTGGTCGAGCACGCCCGCTACGTCTTCGACACCCGCAACAGGTGCTCCGGCCCGGTGGTCGAGCGCCTGTAGACCCGGCACCGCTGGCCGGTCCCGCCGCCGGGGAAGACGGCGGGGCCGGCCGGCGGATGTCCGCCCGGACGGTGCGACGCGGCACGCCGGCGCAGTGGCCGGGTCCACCGAGCCCGGTCGCACGCCGGCCGGCTCACTGGTCGGCGAGCGCCTCGACGACGGGCCGGGACAGCGCACGACGGGCCGGCAGTACCGAGGCGAGCAGGGCGGCCAGCACCGCCACGCCGAGGATCAGCCCGAGCTGGCCGAAGGGCAGCACCACGTGAAAGTCCCCGCCGAGACGGTCCAGCAGGGCCATCGCGGCGGCGCTGACCCCGGTGCCCAGCCCGATCCCGAGCACCGCGCCGACCAGCGCCATCAGCACTGCCTCCGCAGCGAGCATGGCCCGCATCCGCCCCCGGGTCATGCCGACCGCCCGCAGCACCGCGTTCTCCCGGGTCCGTTCGACAACCGACAGGCTCAGCGTGTTCGCCACGCCTACCAGAGCGATCACCACGGCCAGGCCGAGCAGCGCGGTGACGAACGCCAGAAGCATGTCGACGGTGCCGGTGAGCATCTTCTTGTACGCGCCCTGGTCCATCAGGTTGACCGTCGGGTAGCCGGCCAGCACCTGCGCGATGGCGTCCCGCGCCCGGTCGACGTCGACGCCGGCGGCGGGGTCGATCTCGGCCAGGAAGCCGCGCCGGTCGGGAAAGAGCGCGGCGAAGTCCGCGTCGGCCATGTCGATGACGTGCCCGGCCGGCGCGTCGCTGGCGGCCATGGCAGGCCTGTCGTCGGTCACCACGGTGGCCACCTGGAACCCCCGCCCCTTGACGGTGACAGGTGAGCCGACAGTCCAGCCGTTGGCCCGCGCCAACTCCTCGTGCACCAGCACCCGCCCCGGTCCGAGCCGGCCCGCGTCGCCGGAGAGCACCCCGGTGATGGTCCGGCCGACCAGTGCCGGGTGGGCGGCGCGGACCTGGATGTCGGCGGTGACCGCGCTGCGCTGTTCGTGCACCACACCCAACTCGGGGCGGGCGGCCAGCTCGCCGGTGAGCGTGGCGGGAAGGTCCTGTCCGATCCCGCTGACCACGAAGTCGGTGCCGATCTCGGCGTCCACGCTGCGTTCGATGCCGTCCTTGGTGCTGCGGGCACCCACCACGAACGCCGACACCAGTCCGATTCCGATCACCAGGGCGGTGGCCGTGGCGGCGATCCGGCGCGGGTTACGGACCGCGTTCGCCACCGCGAGGGTGGCTGTCGTCCCGACCAGCCCCCGCAGCGGCCAGCCGAACACCCGGACCAGCGCCGGGACGAGCACCGGTCCGAACAGGACGATCCCGAAGAAGGCAAGCACGCCGCCGGCGGCCACCAGCACCAGTTGACCGGCGCCGGCGGCACCGGCCAGCGCGGCGACGCCGGCACCCAGCACGACCGCGCCGAGCGCCAGCCGGAGCCGGCCCGCTCCCCGGCCGGGCTGCACGGCGGCGTCGGTCAACGCGGCCACCGGCGGGACCCGCGTCCCCCGCCACGCCGGGAGAAGGGCGGCGCCCACGGTCAGGACGGTGCCCAGCAGCAGAGCGGTCACCACCGTCGAACCGGTCACCCGCAACCCACCGGAGACCGGCACGTCCAGGCGGATCAGCAGCAGTCGCATCCCCCCGGCGAGGGCCACCCCGAACAGCACCCCGAGCGCCGAGGCGACCACCCCGAGCACCGCCGACTCCAGCAGCGCCGACCGGAAGACCTGCCCACGGGTGGCGCCGACCAGGCGCAGCAGGGCGGTCCGTCGGGTGCGCTGCGCCAGCACGATGGCGAAGGTGTTGGCGATCACGAAACCGGCCACCACCACGGCGACCGCCACGAAGATCATCAGCAGCATGGTGAACTGGGTCAGGTCACGGACCGCCTCGTCCACGGCGTCGTCGAGGATCTGCTGGCGATCCTTCACCGTGGTGCCGGCGCCGGCCACGGCACGTACCCGCTCGGCGAGCGCGCCCGCCGGGACACCCGGCCGCGCCGCCACCATGATCCGGCCGTAGCCGGACTCCCCGGTCACCGCGAGGGCGTCCGTCCCGACCAGACCGATGAACGGCCCGCCGATGTCACGCGCCGTGCCGGCCACGTCGACGGTACCGACCAGGGTGTACGGGCGGGCCGGACCACCGGTGCCGCCGACCCGCACCGGGCCGCCGAGCGTGAAACCCTCCTTCGCCACCGTGTCGGTGTCCAGCACCACCTCGCCGGCGCGGTCGGGGAGCCGTCCGGAAACCACGTCGTACGAGCGCAGCGCGGCCTCGGTCGGGATGGCGGCGAGCACGGCGTAGCCGAGCACCGGTCGGCCGTCGGCGCCCACCACACCGCCGGTGCCGGTCAGCTCCCCGCCCGCGGCCGCCACCCCGTCGGCCTCCCGGACCCGGTCCAGCAGAGCGGTGGGCAGCGACCGTTCGCCGGTGGCGTACACGGCCAGGTCGGTGTGCCTGTCGAAGGTGCCGGCCCGCTCGTACGCCCCCGCGCGCATCCCGTCCACGAGGATCAGGGTGCCCGCGACGAACGCGACACCGAGCACGACTGCCAGCGCGGAGAGCAACATGCGCAGCGCCTCGGCACGCAGCGAGCGCAGGGTCAGGCGGATCATGCGGGACTCCCGGGAGGCGGTACGGACCGGACCCCTCCGACGCTAGGGCCGGCACCGGTCAGTCGATCTCCACCTGCGCGCTAGACCTCTGTGCGCCCCGGGTCGCGGTACGCCCGCCGACCGGTACGACCCAGGTCGTACGCGGACTCATCCGCCGGGCGTGACCAGCCCGCTCTCGTACGCCAGCACCACCGCCTGGACCCGGTCGCGCAGCTGGAGCTTCGCCAGGATCCGGCCGACGTGGGTCTTCACGGTCGCCTCGGCCACGTGCACCCGGGCGGCGATCTCCGCGTTGGACAGCCCCTGCGCGACGAGCAGCAGCACCTCGCGTTCCCTCTCGGTGAGCTGCGCCAGCCGGGGGTCGACCGTCGGGCCGGTGCCGAACTGCCCGGCGAACCGGTCCAGCAGCCGCCGGGTGATCGACGGCGCCACCACCGAGTCACCCTGGGCGACGACACGGATCGCGGCCAGCAGCTCCTCCGGGGGGACGTTCTTGAGCAGGAAACCGCTCGCCCCGGCCTGGAGGGCGGCGAACGCGTCCTCCTCGGTGTCGAAGGTGGTGAGCACCAGCACCCGGGGCGGACCGGCGGGCCGGTCGGCGCAGAGCCGGCGGGTGGCCTCCACCCCGTCCATGGTCGGCATCCGGATGTCCATCACCACCACGTCGGCCTCGGTACGGGCCAGCACCCGCAGGGCGTCCGCGCCGTCGATTGCCTCCCCGACCACCTCCAGGTCGGCCTGCGAGTCCAGCACCATCCGGAACCCGGCGCGCACCAGCGCCTGGTCGTCCACGATCACCACGCGGATCGTCATGCCGCGATCACCTCCGTTGCGGGACCCGACGGTAGCGGTAGCCGTGCCTCGAGCTGCCAGCCGCCGCCCGTCCGGGGGCCGGCGGTGAGGCTGCCGTCGTACACGGTCACCCGCTCGCGCATGCCGAGCAGGCCGTGACCGCCGGACGGCGCCGGGCGGACCACCGGACGGCCGCGACCGTCGTCGGCGGCCCGGACCACGACGGCGTCGGCGGTGTACGCCAGGGACAGGTCGACGTGGGCGCCGACGCCCGCATGTTTGAGCGCGTTGGTCAGCGCCTCCTGGACGACCCGGTAGACGGTCAGCTCCAACCCCGGCGGCAGGGCCGGCGCGTCGCCGGTGACGGTGTGCCGGATGCTCAGCCCGGCGTCGCGGAACCGGGCCAGCAGGTCGGTGAGGTCGGCCAGGGCCAGCCTGCGGTGCTCCGGGTCGGCGGGTACCGCCGAGTCCCCGGCGCCGGTGGGGCCCGCGTCGCGCAGGACACCCACCAGCCGGCGCATCTCCTCCAGGGCCTGCCGGCCGGTGTCGGCGACCACCTTCACCGCCGTGCGGGCCTGCTCCGGGTCGCGGTCCAGCATGAACCGCGCCCCGTCCGCCTGCACGATCATCACGGCCATGCTGTGCGCCACCACGTCGTGCAGCTCCCGGGCGATACGTGTGCGTTCCTCGGCGACCGCGGCGCGGGACTCGGCCTCCCGCTCGCGTTCCAGGGTGGTGGCACGCTCCTCCAGGCTGAGCACGTAGAGCCGGCGGGTGCGCACGTTCAGCGCGACAAGCCAGACCGCTCCGGTGACCAGCCCGTACCACAGCGCGGTCACCCACCAGTGGACGACACCGGGGGTCTGGGTGGCGGCGAGCAGCACCCCCACGGCGGCCACGCCACCGGCGAGCACGCCGTCGCGCAGCCGCCGGCCGTACTTCACCACGCTGTAGAGGGTGATCAGGACGGCGACGTCGTAGACGAGCGGACCCCACCGGGCGATCACCTGGACCATGGCCAGCGCTGCGACGACCACGGTCACCGCACCCGGGTGGGTACGCCGGAACAGCAGCGCCACGGCCATCGCCATCCCGACCAGGGTGGCCGCCCAGCCGCCGGGCTGGTTCACCGCCGCGGTCAGGCTGACGAGCGCCACCAGGGCGGAGACGGCCACGTCGAAGGCGACGCCGCGCAGCGGGCGACCGAACACGGTGCGTCTCACGATCAGCCAGCGTACGTGCCGGGCGGCCGGCGGCCCGTCGCGTGCCCGGTCCGGTCGGTGGTTCCGCGCCGGCGGCGGGCGCGCCGGTGGGGCCGGTCACCCGCGCGGGGGCAGCGACCACGATCACCGCGAGACTGTGCCAGCGTGGGCAGACGTGAAGACCGCCGCCCCGCCCGAACCCGCCGTGCGCTGGCGTCCGTACCCTCTCGACCTGGTGGCGGTCGTCCTCGCGGTGGTCGGGGTCGCCTGCTCGCTGAGCGGGCTGCTGCCCCGCGCGGAGACCACCGCCACCCTGCACCGGATCCTGCCGCTGCTGCTCTTCCTCGGCACCGTGATCGTGCTCGCCGAGCTGACCGCCATGGCCGGTGTCTTCGACGTGCTCGCCAGCCGGCTGGCCATCGCGTCGCGGGGCAGCTGGGCGGCGCTGTTCCTGCTGTGCGGCGCGCTGGCCACGGTGACCACCCTCGTGCTCAACCTCGACACCACAGCCGTGCTGCTCACCCCGGTGCTGCTCGCGTTGGCCCGCACCCTGCGCGTCCCGGCGGCCCCCCTGGCGGTCACCACGGTCTGGCTGGCCAACACCGCGAGCCTGCTGCTGCCGGTGTCCAACCTGACCAACCTGCTCGCCGCGGACCGGGTCGACCTGGCGCCCCTGGCGTACGCACAGCGGATGGCGCTGCCGCAGCTCGCCGCAGTGCTCGTCACCATGGCGTTGCTCTGGTACGGCTGGTGGCGGCGCGACCGGCCGGCCGGGGGGCGTTTCGTCCCGCCGGCCCGGCATGTCCCGGCCGACCCGGTGCTGCACCGCACCGCGCTCGGCGGCTGCCTGCTCTTCGTCGCCGGCATCCTGGCCGGGGTGGAGATCGGGCTGGCCTCCAGCGTGGCGCTCGCTGTGGTGCTGCTCGGCTTCGTGGTCCGCTCCCCCGGCACGCTGCGTCCCGGCCTGGTGCCGGTACGGCTGCTGCTCTTCGTCGTCGGCCTGTTCCTGGTGGTGCAGACCCTCGGCCGGCACGGCCTGGACGACCTGGTGGGCGGCCTGCTCGGTGCCGACGGCGGAGCGTTGGGCGCGGTGCGGGCCGGCGGCACCGGCGCGCTGCTCGCCAACGGGGTGAACAACCTGCCCGCCTACCTGGCCGGCGAGTCGGTGCTGCCGGTGGCCGACCACACCCGCCTGCTGGCCCTGCTGATCGGCACCAACGTGGGCCCGCTGGCCGCCCCCTGGGCCTCGCTGGCCACCCTGCTGTGGTTCGAGCGGTGCCGGGCGGCCGGGGTGACGGTGCCGGTGACCCGGTTCGTGCTGACCAGCACGCTGCTCGCGGTCACCGGCACGCTCGCGGCGGTCGGGGCGCTGCTGCTGGTGAGCTGAGCGCCGACCCCGGTCGGCGGGTCGGCGGGACGGACCTGGCGGTGCCCGGCCGGGCGTCAGCGCCGCGCGGGGCGCGGGCCGACCAGCCGGCGGACCATCGGCGCGGCGTTCCACTTCGCGGCCCCGACCAGGTCGCGGGCATGCTCCAGGACTGTGTAGTCGGGGCGGCTCAACCCGTCGGCGATGGCCCGGTCCAGGTCGTTGCCGCACCGGCTGAGCACCGTGTCGAAGTCGCGGCGCACGGGTTCCAGCAGGTCGTAGCCGAACGCGCGGTGCAGCCGGGCGAAGAGCGGCTTGTACAGCCGCACCCGCTCGTGCAGCCCCGACGAGTACGACATGGGGTGTTTCGGTCGCCGCAGGATGTAGTCCGGCAGCACGTCGGCGAACGCCCGCCGGACGATCCACTTTTCCTGCCCGTGGCGCAGCTTCAGCCCCAGCGGCAGTCGCATCGCCAGCTCCACGACACTGAGGTCGAGGAACGGCACCCGCGCCTCCACTCCGTGCCCCATGGCGGCCCGGTCGACCCGCTGCAACTCGGTGCGGCACAGGTTGCGGATCCGGTGCAGGAACAGGCGCCGGGCGTCGGTCGGGCCGACCCGGTGGTACATGGGGTACCCGCCGAACAGCTCGTCCGAGCCGTCGCCGGTGAGCACCACCTTGATGCCCAGCTGCTCCAGCCGCCGGAAGATCGGCACCGAGACCACCGCGTTGATGATGTCGCCGTACTCGGTCAGCTCCGAGATGCGGATGGCCTCGCGCACGTCGGCGAGCCGGATGTCGCGCGGGCGCAGCTCGACCACGACGTGCGGCACGTCGAGGTCGGCGGCGAGCCGCCGCGCGTACGCCACGTCGGGGCTGTCCGGCACGCCGACTGTCACCGCGACGCAGTCCGGGTGCAGGTCCCGTACCTGGCGCAGGGTCACCGAGCTGTCCAGCCCACCGGAGAGGACCACACCGACGGTGAGGTCGGTGTCCACCCGCATGCGGATGGCGTCGCTCAGCGCGGCACGGACGAGCAGGGCGGCCTCGTCCGGGTCGTCGATGACCGGCAGGCCCTCGCCGATGGTGAGCAGGTCGACGTACGGCCGCAGCCGCACGTGTCCGTCGGTCTCCGCCCACCCGTGGTGCCCGGGCGGCACCTCACTGATCGGGGCGCGGTGCCCGACGAGCGCCTTGACCTCGGAGGCGAGGTGCAGGCAGCCGGGCCGGCGGGACCAGTACAGCGGTTTCACGCCGAGCGGATCGCGGGCGAGGTAGACCCGGCCGGTGGCGCGTTCGACGACGGCGAAGGCGTACTCGCCGCGCAGCCGCGTGACCGCCGCCTCACCCCACTGCTGGAAGGCGGCGAGCAGCACCTCGGTGTCGCTCTCGGTGCGAAAGGCCCGCCCGAGCCGGGTGAGCTGCGCGCGCAGCTCCCGGTGGTTGAATATCTCGCCGTTGAAGCAGAGCAGCAGGCGTTCGTCGGCGGAGGTCCAGGGCTGCTCCGCCCGATCCCGGTCGACGACCCGCAGCCGGCGGGTGCCGGCGAGCAGCCCGTTCTCGGCCCGGGTCTCGGTGACCTCGCCGCGGGGCGCGAGGACGGCGAGCATCCGCCGGAACGTCGCCGGGTCGGCCTCGGGGCCGATGCTCAACGCGATGCCGCACATCGGCTCAGATCCCCATCTCGGCCTCGTACGCCCGGCGCAGACGACGCCGGGCGGTTGGCGCGAGGCACAGGTGCCAGGCCTGCCCCTCGTCGATCACGTTGATCTCGCCGGCCTCCTGCCGGGCCAGCAGCAGCTCGCCGAGAGCGTCCCGCGCGCCGAAGCGCTCGAACCAGGCCAGCTCGACGTCGGCCGAGTAGCCGAGGCAGTGCCCGCTGGGCAGCATCGCGGCGTACCCCAGGCGGCGCAGCCGGTACTGGTGCTCGGCGCTGCGAACCAGGCTGGTCACCCACAGCGGTGGGGTGGCCGGCGGCGCCGCCGCCGCGAACTCGCGGGCGATGTCGTTGAGCAGGGCCACCACCTCGCGGCGGGCGCGGCGGAACAGCAGCCCGGCGGTGCGGGGCGTGGCGTCCGGTCGCAGCCGGCGGCGCAGTCCCCGCGCGGCGCGACCGAGCGCCGTGGCCGGCTGATCCTGGTACCGGAAACGCAGCAGGTCCCGGCGGCGCAGCCACTCCAGGTCCACCAGGTCGGTGCTGCCGTTGACCTGGTCGTCGGTGACGAATGTCGGGGCGTCCTGCCACCAGAAGACGTCGACGCGCGAGAGCAGGTAGATCCGTACCAGCGCGGTGAGGTCCCGGGCGGAGGTGCGCTCGTTCGGCTGGTAGCGGGCCATCTCCAGCAGCAGCGTCTCGCGGGCGCCGATCAGCCCCTGCGGGGTGGCGTCCAGGACCGCGGCGAGCGCCGGTTCGCGCAGCCGCTCGTCGATGAGCACCTGCCGTGCCCGGGTGCTCGCCGCGTCGGCCAGGGCACTCACCTCCACCAGCAGCTCGGCGACGGCGGCCCGGTAGGCGGCCAGGTCGGGCGCGGCGGCGGGCAGTCGGCGTGGGGCGGTGCCCAGGGGCCGCCGGCGGGCCGGGGCGGTGGGCGACACGGGCGAACCGGGCTGCTGTCCCGGACTACGGCTGGGCACTCGCATGACGGTCCCTTTCTCCGGTCACGACACCTGTGGTTCGCCCTGAAACACACCGTAATCATCGGGACCGGAACGGACCGAACAATCCTCCTATCTACCCTCGAACGGACCGATGTCGCGCGGGCCGTCGGGGACCGTCAGTCGCCGTCCGCGGGCACCAACGCCTGCACCTCGGCGTACGACGGCAGCTTCCGCGGCGCGGCCGGGCCACCGTCGCGTACCCCGTCGACGGCGGCGAGCGCGGCGCCAAGCGCGGCACGGAACAGCAGCGAGCCGGTGCTGACCCGGGCCACCCCGGCGGCGCTCAGTTCGTCCAGGCCCGGGCCGCCCGGCTGGTACAGCGCGTTCACCGGCGCCTCGATCCGTTCGGTCAGCAGCCGCAGCGTCGCCAGGTCGACGGCGCCGGGCACGAAGATCCCGTCGGCGCCGGCGGCCCGGTAGGCACGCGCCCGGGCCAGGGTCTGCGCCAACGGGTCGTCCACCCCGAGCCACCAGGTGTCGGTGCGGGCGTTGACGAACAGGCCTGGGACCGCCGCCCTGACCGCCGCGACCTTGTCGGCGACGCACTCCGGCTCGGCCAGGGTGCCGTCGGCACGCCCGTCCTCCAGGTTGATGCCCACCACGCCGAGCCCGGCCAGCTCGGCCGCGTATCCGGCGACCTCCGCCGGGTCGTCGCTGAACCCGCCTTCGATGTCGACGGTGAGCAGCACCGGCACCGTGGCGAGGCGGCGGGCCAGGGTGAGGGTCTCGGCGGCGGTGGCGCCGGTCCCGTCGGGCAGACCGGCGGCGGCGGCGACCCCGAGGCTGGTGGTGCCGATCGCCGGGTGGCCGTGCGCGGCGAGCGCCGCCGCCGAGGCGTGGTCCCAGGCGTTCGGCAGCAGCAGGGGTCGGCCGGCGTGGTGCAGGGCGCGGAACGCCGCGACATGGTCGGTCATCGAACGCTCACCTCCAGGTTCGTCGGGACACGCAGGGTCGGGTGCGGCTCGTGGTCCAGGTCGGCCGGGGCGCGGCGGCAGCGTTCCCGCAGCACGTCGAACACCCCGACCGCGAGGGCCAGGGCATGCCTGTCGCCGGGGCAGCCGCGCTCCCCCGCGCCGAAGGTCAGCGGTCCGGCACCGGGCCGGCCGGGCCGGAACGAGTCAGGATCGGTGAACACCTCAGGGTCACGGTTCGCGGCGTCGAACCGCAGCAGCACCTGACTGCCCGGCGGCAGGTCCCGGCCGCCCAGCCGTACCGCGGCGGTGGTGACCCGTCGGGTGGCCCGTACCGGCGGGTCGAGCCGCAGCACCTCGGCCAGCAGGTCGGCGCTGCCCACCCGCGCCGTCGCCCGCAGGGCCGGCGGGGTGAGCAGGTGGTGTGCGGCGGCGCCGATCAGGCCGGCTGTCGCGTCGCAGGCCTGGACCAGGAGGCCGATCAGGTTCGCCCGTACCTGCGCCGGGCCCGGCGGCGAGAGCGCCAGCAGCGCCGCCACCGCACCGTCCGCGCGCCGCAGCAACGCCGGGTCAACCCCCGGGTGGTACGCGGCGGCGACGACAGCCACCGCCGTACCGGCGGCGACCGGATCGGCGAGACCGAGCCGGGCGGCCAGCACCCGCAGCGGTACCGGACGGGCCACGGCGGCCATCACGTCGACACGACCGCCCGCCCGGTCCAGCGCGGCGGCTGTCATGTCGGCCGCCTCGCGCCGCAGCTCGTCCGGGTCCAGCGTGGCAAGCGCCGCCACGCCGATCGCCCGGCGCTCGGCGTGCCGGTGCGGCGGGCTGAAGCGGCTCACGGTTGCACGCAGCCAGGCGAGCGTGCCCGGCAGGCCGGCGTCGACGGCCGGCACCACGACTGTCGGATCGGTCAGGGCAGCTCGGACGTCGGCGTACCGGGTCACGCGCCAACCGCTGTCCGGGGCGAACGAGGGCGGCCCACACGCGGGTGTTCCGGCGGCGGGCGGTACGACGGGCCAGGCATCGGTCATCGTTCGACAGTAGGTGCGTGACCGTTCGGTCCCCACCGAACAGTCAGCGCC
Source organism: Micromonospora sp. NPDC000663 (assembly GCF_042898105.1). Classification (NCBI taxonomy): domain Bacteria; kingdom Bacillati; phylum Actinomycetota; class Actinomycetes; order Micromonosporales; family Micromonosporaceae; genus Micromonospora; species Micromonospora sp. NPDC000663. Next base: position 497,978 of record NZ_JBIAYR010000004.1, on the reverse strand, counting down.
TCGCGGCCACGGTCCGCGCCGGGTCGCCGGGGGCGGAGGACGAACGCCGGAGCAGGAGTCAGGCGCGGCCGCCGGTGGGCCGCGGCGCCGGGGTGGGAGCGAGGGTGTGCTCGGCGACGGCCAGGGTCTCGGCCAGGGCGGACAGGCCGCTAGGCGTGATGCGGACGACGCGACCGGTCCCTGGGGTGATCCAGCCCAGCTCGGTGAAGCGACGGCAGAGCGCCGCCCCGAGCGCCCCGGCCAGGTGCGCCCGGCGCTCGGTCCAGTCCAGGCAGTCGCGGACCACCTGACGCCTGCCGCTGCGCAGCGCCTCCACGGGTACGCCCAGCCCGGCGGCCCACGCCCGTCCGTCGGGCGTCAGCGTCAACCCGCTGGTCCGGTCCAGTCGGCCGTCGGCAAGCAGCGCGTCGTACATGCGCACGCCGAGCCGTCCGGCGAGGTGGTCGTAGCAGGTCCGGGCGTACGCCAGGGCGGCGCCGGCGGTGACGGCCCGCAGCGACCCGGTCGGCGCGGGTGCGGCCGGGGCGTGCCCCGCCAGGCTCTCGATCAGCTGGGCCACCGTCGGCCCGGCCAGGCGCACGTAGCGGTGCCGGCCCTGGCGCTCCTCGACCAGCAGCCCACCCCGGACGAGGCGGGTGAGGTGGTCGCTGGCGGTCGACGGCGCGACTCCGGCCCGCCGGGCCAGCTCCCCCGCTGTCCAGGCGCGGCCGTCGAGCAGCGCGAGGCAGATGCCGGCCCGGGTGCCGTCGGCCAGCAGGGCGGCCAGCTCGGCCAGGCCCCGGCCCTCGGTGACAGCGCTCATCGTCCCATCATCGCCCGGGCCCGCCGCACCTCCGGAGCCGGGTCGCACCGCGCCGACCGCACCGGCGCGAGTCGGTGGGCAGGTCTTTACAACGTTGTATCCATCGTTGTAGAAACGGTGGCACACACCGACCCTTGTCGACACCCGCCCACTCTCCCGAGGCAGGTCCCCATGCGACACCTCCGCCGCGGCGGCGCGCTCGCCGCCGCGTTCGGTCTGATCCTGGCCGCCACCGCACCCGTGCACACGGCAAGCGCCGACAGCCCGTCGCGCTACAGCAATCCGATCTCCACCGCCGTCGGCGACACCTTCGCCGACCCGGTCGTCGTCCGTGGCGACGACGGCTTCTGGTACGCCTACGGCACCACCGACCCGCTCCGCGAGGGCGAGCGTGAGTTCCACCGGGTACCCACCGCCCGCTCGGCCGACCTGGTCGACTGGACGTACGTCGGCGACGCGTTCGGCCCCGACCAGCGCCCGCCGTACGCGGCACCCGGCGCTGCGTTCTGGGCACCTGACGTGCGCCGGATCGGCGACCGCTGGGTCATGTACGTGACGGTCACCGACACCACCGTCTCCGCCGAGGGCAGCGACTACGCCATCGGCGCGGCCACCGCGCCCTCCCCTGCCGGCCCGTGGACCTTCGCGCCCGAGCCGGTCGTCGCCCCGCGCCCCGGCGGTGGCGGCGGTTACCTGTGGACGATCGACCCCAGCCAGTTCACCGACGTCGACGGGCGCGGCTACCTCTACTACGGCAGCTACTACGGCGGCATCTCGGTCACCGAACTCAGCCCGGACGGGCTGAGCGCCGTCGGCACACCGACCCAGGTGGCGATCGACAACAAGTTCGAGGGCAGCTACGTCCTGCGCCACGACGGGTGGTACTACCTGTTCGCGTCCACCGCGAACTGCTGTGCCGGCCCGGCCACCGGCTACTCCGTCCAGGTCGGCCGGGCGCGCGGCCCGCGTGGCCCGTTCACCGACCGCGACGGGGTCCCGCTCACCGCCTCCCGGGCCGGCGGCACGCCGGTGCTCACCCAGAACGGCAACCGCTGGATCGGCACCGGGCACAACGGTTTCCTCACCGACCTGTCCGGTCAGGACTGGATCGTCTACCACGCCATCGACCGCGCCGACCCGTACCTCGACGAGCCGTTCGGCATCAACGAACGGCCGATGCTGCTGGACCGGCTCGACTGGGTCGACGGATGGCCGACGGTGAACGCCGGCGCCGGCCCCTCGGAGGGCAACCGGCCGGCACCGGTCACCACCGGTCGGATCGACGAGAGGTTCGACACCGCCGGGCTCACCGGCTGGCGGCGCGACGCGGGTCGCTGGCAGGTCACCGACGGCCGGCTCACCGGCAGCGGCGCGCTCACCAGCCGTACCTCAGTCGGCGGTGACGTGCGGGCGGAGGCCGACCTGCGGCTGACCGGCGCGGCCGGCGCCGGAATCACGGTCGGCGACCGGGTCGAGGTCCGGGTGGACGCGGCAGGCGGCCGGCTCGTCGCCAGCGACGGCCGCCGCCACGCCAGCACCCCGCTGCCCGCCGGGCTCGACCCGGCCGCCCGGCACAATCTGGCCATCGAGGTACGCGGACAGCAGCTCGTCGCCGAACTGAGCCCCGCCCGCCTCGGTGACCAGCTCGCCGTCGTGTCGCTGCGGCTGGACCGCCCGGTCGCCGGTCGCGTCGGACTGACCGCCACCGGCGGCACTGCCGAGTTCGACAACGTCAGCGCGACCCGGCTGTACCAGCCCGCGCGCAAGGCGGTGCCGGAGCCCTCCGTCGGCGCGCCGCTGCGGGCGTACTCCGACGAGTTCAACGACGGGCTGGACGGGGACTGGCAGTGGGTCCGCGAGGACCCGGCGGCAACCGTTGCCGGCGGCGCGCTGCGGTGGCCTGTGCAGTCCGCCGACCTGACCGGCACCGGCAACACGGCGGGCGTGCTGCTGCGCGACGCCCCGCGCGGCGACTACGTCGCCGAGACGAAGGTGACGCTGGACCTCGGCGAGGAGACGGTCCGCAACTACCAGCAGGCCGGCCTCGTCGCGTACGTGGACGACGACCGTTTCGCGAGGCTGACGCAGGTGGCGATCTGGAACACCCGGCAGGTCGAGTACGGCTACGAGCTGCCGTTCGCCGGTCAGCCGGTGTACGGCGGCAGCATCGTCGGCACCCCGGCCACCACCACCTGGCTGCGGCTGGCGCACCACGTCGACCCGGTCACGGGTGAGCACGAGTACCGGGCGGGTTCCAGCCGCGACGGGCGTACCTGGACGTGGGGTGCGGTGTGGACTTTCCCGGCCGACACCACTCCCCGGATCGGGCTTGTCGCCCACGGCGGCGCCGAGCCGACGGTCACCGCGCAGTTCGACTACCTGCGCTTCTACCGCTGACACCGTCGACAAGCAACGACCCGGGGGCCTCCGTCGCGTGGACGGAGGCCCCCGGGGCCGTCGGTGCCGAGGATCAGGCCGGCGGGGCCGGCCAGAGGTGCGCCGTGAAGCTGACCGCCGACGGCTTCACCCTCGCCGTCGTCATCCCCGCCGGGGCGGCGAACCGGCGGTCGAGCGCGATGGTGGTGTTGTTCCGGTTGCGGTACACCACCACGAACCCGGGTCCGCCGGAGTTCTGGATCGGCGCGATCGTGGGATCGGTAGCGGCGGTGGCGGCGGTCGGGTCGCCCGGGTTCTCGTACAGCCGCAGCCACTCACCCCAGGTGCCGGAGCTCTGCTCGGTCTCGTACACCCGGTACATCTCGTTGTCGGGGCCTCGGGCGACGACGGCGATACGGCCCAGCGCCGGGTCGAGGATCGCCGCCGGGGACCCGGCCGCGGTGAACGTGCCGACCGTCTGCCAGGTGGCCGGCCACCCGCCGCCCAGGTCCTGCTTCTTCATGACCACCGAACCGTCGGCCGCGCGCGCCACCACGGCGGTGCGGTAACCCTGGTTGAGGAAGGCCGCCGGCACCCCTGTCACGTTGCCGCCCAGGTCGGTCCAACCGGTGAGGCTGCCGTCGGTGGAGTAGACCGCGGTCTTGATGGTGCCGGTGGCGGTGGTCGCGACCAGCCGGACACCGGTGTCGATCTTGACCACGGTGACGCCGCCGATCAGGTCGACGTCACCCAGGCTCTTCCACGACGCGCCCGTCGCGGACTGGCGGTAGTGCCACAGGCGACCGTCCACGTCCACACCGAAGATCACGCTGGTGCCGTCGGCGAGGGTGACCGCGGCGGGCCGTCCCACCATGGTGCCGCCGAGGTTCCCGGTCGTCGCCCAGGTCGCCGCGTTCGCCGCCGTCTGGGCAGCGGTCCGCACCGTGCCGTCGGTGTGCAGGGCGCTGACCTGCACCTGCTTGTTGCCGCTCTGCACGTTCAGCGCGGGCTGCCCGGTGAATGCCTCCGCGCCGAACTGGGGGATCTGCTGGACGCTGCTGAAGTCGTCGGGGTTCTGCTGGTGGATGACCCGCACCTGACCGGTGTTGTCGGTGTGCGCGTACACGATGACCCCGAGCGAACTGCCGTCGCTCGGCTCCCCCTGAAGTGCCGTCGAGCGGGAGAAGGATTCCGTCGGCAGGAACGGCACCGGGTCGGCGAACCAGCCCTGCAGGTCGACCACGATGTGCACGGTCCCGCTGCTGGTGTTCTTGATCCGGACCTTGCCCTCGGTGCCCAACTTGGTCACCACGAGGCTGGACCGGGCGACATGCGCGGCGGGGAAGTTGGCCGTCGACCAGGTGTTGGGGGTGCCGTCCAGCGGCGTGACGGTGAGGAACCCGGCCACCGTCGGGGCGACCGCGTGCACGTTGAGGACGGCGGCGGCGATGCCCCGCGTCGGCAGGCCGTTCGTGCCGCCGACGGCGACGTCGACGCTGCCGTTGGCGGGTACCGGCTGGGCGCCGCTCGGGAAACGGCTGTCGTACAAGGTGGTCGCGGCAACCGTACGCAGGCCGGCGCCGGTGGTCGCACTGCCGGTCCAGTAGCCCTGCACCGTGATCGCGACGTGCACAGCCGAGCCGCGGTTATCCAACGTCACACTGCCGTTGCTGCCGGGGTTCAGCTTGACGACCATCCCCATCGACGTGATGCCCTTGACATAGTCGATGCCGGTCTCCGCGACCGCGCTGGACCCGACGGTCATCCAGCCGTTCCCGGTCGAGCCGCTCACCACGACGTCGAGCATGACCGCCGTCGCCGTGCTCGGCACCAGCCCGCCGCCGGAAATGTTCGCCACACGCGTGCCACTGGTGGGCAGCGTGCCCGCGGTGATCCCCTGCCCGCTCCGGCTGTCGACGACCCGGGTGTGGTTCACCGGCACGAAGCCTGACCCGGTGCTGCCGGTCGCGGTGGTGAAGTAACCCACCACGTCCACCCGGATATGCACGTTGCCGCCCGCGTTGCGCACCGCGAGCTTGCCGTTCGTACCGGGCTTCACCACCGCCGAGTTGGTGATGACCTCACCGACGGAGGCGTTCATGGCCGACGCCTTCGGGTCCGTCAGGTCCGGGTAGATGGTCAGGAACGTGTTGGCGGTCGGGTTGATCGCCGTGACGTCCACCATCAACGCGCTGACCCCGGTGGCGGGGATGCCACCGATGCCGACGGCGGTGAAGGTGGTGACGGACTTGGCACCCCGAACACCGGTAGTGCCGCCGGTGCCGTCGCGGGTGTCCAGGAGGGCGATGCTGTCGATCGGTACGTAGTCACCACCGCGGCCGGCGGCGTCTGCACGTGCTGGTGAATCCGCCGTGGTCAACGACATCCCAGCCGACAGGGTAATCAAAAGGATTGCCACGAGGGCCCGAATGATATGCCGCTCAAATGCTCTCAACAACTTCCCCTCATCTTCCGTTCAGGTTCCCACACTTCGCCGATATGACGATAATTACCGGCCGGTATTGCAGCACGTTCCCAAACTGGCGACGGGCCTGACCTGCAAGGACGTCCGTCAACATTGAGCCCAACCGCCAGCGGAGAATTCAACAGCGTGAGACAAATTCGGCTGCCATCATTCTGGCGCAAGCACCAGCTGATTGGCAACGAGGGTTAATTCACCTCTAATGGCAGCCTCATAGGCCGCGCCGCCGACGCGAAACCTGCGCTCCTGGGTAGGGCCGGAAGTCAGGTTGCCGGAGACGCGCTTAAGGTCGGCTCTAGTCGCGGAAATCATGATCTCCCACAGCGCACGAACATACGCGGCCGTTTCCCTATGATCCGAGTCGTATGCGGCGGCCCAACGACCCACATGCAACTCCCCACCCTGGAGCCGGCAGCGCAGCCACTGCACGACGGGACCAACCACTGGACCATCAACACTTCCATTCGAACGCACAACGCCCACCAATTCGGGCATGATTCTCGAGTTCCATAGGCCAATCGCATGTGCGCACTCCGCAGGAGATTCGCGCAGCGGCGGGCGCAACGGGTCTTCCCATCGCCACTCGTCCACGAATCTAACTTCAGGCATTGTGCGACTAACTTCAGAGGCCACGCTCGCTTCATCGTCAGGCGTTAGGAAAAACGAGATCTGCTGCCTTCGTGCCGGCACATCAACTCCAAAGGGCAATCATCTGCGCTTGGGGTACGTAATCACCGGACCATTCCCCCAGCGAGCGATATCAAGGGCATTTTCGAGTTCGCGAATATCAGGAGCACCATTCCGATAGGTATCGACTGTTTGCACGTAGATCGGAGAGCCGCTTTCAACATGCACGAATGTGAGGTCAGGGAATCGAGCTTCACCGTTGGGGCCAAAAACCGCCTCCTCCGGACGGGAGCCACCTGCAGTGTGCTGCCAGCCTTGATTCGCGTCGAGAATTTCATCCCTTAGATCATCGAGCTGCGCCCTGGTGGAAGGCTTACCCTTTCTTCCAAACAAATTCTTCGGAATTCGCGGCGCACCACCAGCAGCGCAGGTGCACTTTGTTGAGTGCCCGGCGACCGCCCCACCGCAGTTGTGCGCAAGCACCGGCCTGTCGCCGGCCACCACATAGTACGTGTGGAGCGCATCGACGGTCAGGTTGTGGACCTGGCGATACTCCGTCCACTTCCGAGTAGCAATGACGGACGCTGGCCGATGATCCGCCGTCTCGAAGACGTAACCGCTCGCCAGATCTTTCGCCTCGACCCAACGCTTCTGGTCAGCCACCCAGAACGGGTGGCCGGCCGTAGCGGTCAGGTTCTCCGTCCGGTCACTCTTCGTGCCGTCAGTGTCGACGGTGATCTCGACGAGGTCCTTATTGCCTGCACCAAGGATGAGTGCGGTAACCGCGCGTTCCTCGGTACGCCCGGTCGTGGGGTCCGTTGCGAGCACCTTCTCGCCGACCTGCACCTGGTCGATTCGCTTGGAGGTGCCGTCCGCCATCAGCACCCGGGTCTCGCCGGTGAAGCTGTTCATGGTGGGGCACTTGCCGAGCAGGCCACGACCAATGCTGCGGGCCTCGCCCATGCCCGCGTTCAGCGCCTTGCTACCGGCCGAGCGAAGCCCTCCGCCGAGACCCCGGATGCCCGCACCCAGCGCCTGGCCGCCGATGGAGCCGAGTGCACCGCCGAGGGCACCGGTCAGACCACCCATCGCGGTCGCGCCGGCGAGGTCCCAGCCGCGCTTGCCGTCCATGTAGCCGGTGACCGCGGAGCCGACCGCGCCGGCGAGCGCCCCGCAAGCCACCGCTCCGACGCCGGTCCAGCCGATCGCCGCGCCGCAGCCCAGGCCGACGACGGCTCCGACGGCGAAGCCGGCGATCTCGGCGGCGTGGTCCTCGACGAATTGGGTCGCCTTGTCCCACATCTTCTCGGCGCCCTCGACGAGAGGCGCCAACCTCTGGGCGGCCGCCAACCAGAGGTTCTGTTTGAACTTCTGCGGGTCCTGGATGGCCATAGTGGTGACCGCGACGACGCTCGCGGCCATCTTGAATCCGGTGGAGACCACCTTGCCGAGCGCTAGAAGCGGCTTGGTGAGCGCCTGGATCACTGGCAGCTTGGTGAACTGGACGGCCTTCTTGATGGCGCCCTTCGCGGCGGCTGTCACCGCGACCTTGGCTCTGTGGATCTGTTGAGCGACAACCTTGGCCTGCTGTTTCGCCCAGTCGGCGGCGCGGGCCAATTGGTTGTAGCCACTGCGGAGCACGTTGCCGACAGTCTTGACCGCGCTCACGGCCTTGTCGGCCAGCCACCTAGCGCCGGTGGAGATGGCGCTACCGACGGCCTTGATGGCGGATTTGGTGTAGTTCCACGCCGTCGAGGCGAAACTCTTGGTGTAGTTCCACGCCGTCGACGCGTAGCTGCTCGCCGTGCTCACGACGTTGGAGACGGTATTGCTGACCACGCTCGCCGCGCGCTTCATCCAGCGCGGCCAGTGGCCGTCCGGGTCGTCGAAGTCCAGCGGGGCGCCGGCGCCGTACGTGTAGCGGTTGGCCAGGATCGAGTCGCCGGAGGTGTAGTTGACGCTGTCCCGCGAGGTGAACGTGCCGGTGCCGGGCTGGTACCAGCGGGCGCCCATGTCGACCTGCCCGGTGTCCGGGTCGGTCCAGTCCCCCTGGAAGCCCAGCCGGCCGGTGCTGCCGGTGCTGCTCACCTTCTTGCCGAACGGGTCGTACGCGGTGGAGTCGTTCAGGGTGGACAGTTGCGTGTCGGCGGGGTTGATGGCCGCCACCACGTCACCGTGCGCGTCGGTAAGCGACAGCCGCTTGTCGGCGCCGTGGGCGGTAGCGAGCAGCTCGTCGTTCGGGCCGCGGCCGTAGTACTCGACGCCGTCGTGCACGACCTCGTCGCCCAGGCCGGCGTAGACGAACGAGTTCCCCGTCCGCGAGGCGACCCGGTCCAGGCCGTCGTACGTGTAGGTCTGGTCCTGCGCCCCGGTGAGCCGGTCGAAGGCGTCGAAGGAGAACTGCTCGGCCAGGCCGGAGCTGGTCCGGGTACGCAGGGTGCCCCGCGGGGTGTACGCGTAGGTGTAGTCGCCGTCGGAGAGCAGCCGGTTGCGCTCGTCGAAGGTGGCCGTCTTGGATCCGGCCCGGACCCGGTTGCCGCTGGCGTCCCAGGCGTACGTGACGGTCCCCGCCGGACTGGTCCAGGAGATCAGCCGGCCGGCCTTGTCGTAGTCGTACGTGTTGGTGCCGGCACCGGCGGTGCCTGTGGTGTTCTTGCTGGTCAGGTGGCCGTTGAGGTCGAAGCCGTAGGTGACCGAGGCGACCGTCTGGCCGCCGGCGTTGCGCAGCACGTCGCTGGCGACCCGCCCGTAGTCGTCGTACCCGAAGGTGCGCACGCGGCCGGCGCCGTAGTCGACGGTCTTGACGTCGCCTGCGGCGTCGTAGTCCAGCTTCTGCTGCTGGCCGGTGATGCTGTCGGTGAGCGTGTCGAGGCGGCCCTTGACGTAGCCGAAGCTGGCCGTGCCGGTCAGGTCCGTGCGGCTGGTCACCTGGCCGTCGTCGTTGTAAGCGAAGCTCGCCGTGCCGGACGGGCCGGCGGTGGACAGCAGCCCACCCCTGTCGTTCCAGCTGTAGGTGTTGCTGCCATTGGGGGCGTTGACGCTTGTCAACCGGCCGTCCTGGTCGTAGTCAAGGGTCCGGGTCGCCGTCGGGGTGTCACCTCCGGAACCGGTCTCCACTGTCAGTCGACCGGCCGCGTCGTAGGTACGTGTGCGGCTCACCCCGCCGGGGGCGCTGAGCCGAACGGCGTTGCCGTCGGCGTCGTACGCGACGGTCCAGGTCCGGTCCGCGGCAGCCGGGTGGCTCGCCGTGGCCGGCTCGATCGCCGACTCCGGCAGACCAAGGGAGTTGTACGTGTAGATCGTGGAGTTGTTGCGACCGTCGGTGTAGCGGGTCCGGTTGCCGGCGGCGTCGTACCCGAACGTGGTGGTGATCGGGTCGCCGTCGGTCGGCTCGACCTGCTTGACGAGCTGGTCAGCCGCGTCGAACTCGTACGTGGTGACGGTGTTGTAGGGGTCCTTCGACGAGGTCATGTTGCCGGCCACGTCGTACCCGTAGGTCTGGGTGCGCAGGACCGTGCCGTCGGCCTTGAGGTTGAGGGTGGCGACCCGGTTGCCGAACTGGTCGTACCCGACGCGGGTGGTGCGCCCGAGGCCGTCGGAGACGCGGACCTGGCGGCCGGCGAAGTCGTACCCGAAGATCATGGCCTCGCCGGTCGGCGCGGTGCTGCGGGTGATGTCGCCGGCCCCGTTGAAGGTGTTGACGGTTGTCGCCCCGGACGGGGACACCGTCGAGGTCAGGTTGCCCGCGTCGTCGTAGGCGAGCTTGCTGACCAGGTTGCGGGTGGTCGGTCGCCGCTCGACGACGGTCTGGGTGACCTGCCGGTCGAGGTCGTCGTATGTCGACTCGACGCGGGCGCCGGTCGGGCCGGTGACGGACAGGACCTCACCGGTACGGGTGTAGGTGTAGCGGGTCAGCGCCCGGTCGTCGTTGGTCTTCGACGGCTCGTCCCGCACCGTCAGGCGGTTGAGCTGGTCGTACGTGTAGCTGGTGGTGCCCGCCGGATCGGTCTCCTCGACCACGTTGCCCAGGGCGTCGTAACGGCGCTTGTGCTCCGGGGTGACCGGCTGGGTCACGCCCGGCGCCTGGTACGTCGGCGCGAGGCTGCGCACCACGCGGCCGAGCTTGTCGTACTCCGATGTGGAGACCCGCCCGAGCGGGTCCTTGACCGCGACCTGCTCACCGAAGGTGTTGTAGCCGACCGAGCTGGCCGGGTTGGTGGGCACGGCCGGGTTGCCGCCGCTCTCGGCGAGGACGGTGGGGCCGCTCTGCCCGATCTGGCGGCCGAGCTCGTCGTAGCGGAAGGTGCTGGTGAACGCGGCCTTGTCCGCTCCCGCGACGTTGCCACGCGGGTCGGTGACCGAGGTGCGCAGACCGCGCTGGTCGTACGTGTAGCTGGTCACCCTGGTCTCGCTGCCGGCGGTGATCTTCTCGGTTTTCACGTTGCCGGCGTCGTCGTAGGTGTAGTCGACGACCTCGGAGGTGGCCAGCACCTCCCAATTCAGGTTCGACGGGTTACCGGTCCGGACGGTCTGGGTGACATTGCCGTTGAGGTCGTAGGTGAAGCTGTTCGTCCGACGCACCCCGGTCGGGTCCAGCACCGTGCTCTTCACCTTGCCGGTCTTGTCCGGCGTGTGGTCGGTGACCTGGGTGCCGTTGGCGGCGACCTTGCGGGTCACGTTGCCCGCGCCGTCGTAGGTGTTCTCCTCCACGACGTAGTCGCGCTTGCTGCCGTCGGGGTTGCGGAAGTCCTTCAGGGTGATCTTTTTCAGCAGGTCGTCGCGGTAGTACTCGTACTCCAGTCGCCGGCCCATGGCGTCGGTGTCGCTGGCCAACCGTCCGGCGAAGTCGTACGAGTAGGAGTGCAGGACGAGGTAGTCGCCCGTACCGGTGCCGGGGGTACCCGCCGGGTCGCTGCGCCAGTCGCGTAGCCGCACCTCGGCCACCTTGTTCTGCGCGGTGTACGCCCAGTCGTAGCGGTTGCCGTTGGCGTCGGTCATCGTCGTCTTGTTGCCGAACCGGTCGTACCCGTAGCTGGTCTCGTTGCCCTCGGGGTCGACCACGCGGACCGGCCGGCCCTCGTCGTCGTACTCGGTGCTGGTGACCCGCTCGGGGTCACCACCGAGCAGGTCGGAGACGGTGACCTTGGTGGGGTTGCCGTCGGCGTCATACTCGTTGACGGTGCGGCTCTGGTGCTGCTTGCCGGTGACGGCGTCGGTGGTGACCGGGCCGGTGACGGTTGCCACCCGCGAGTGCCCGTCGTAGGTGATCGTGGTGGTGACACCCGCGGGGTAGGTGTCGGAGATGACCTTCTCGGTGATCCGCCGGCCGAGCGCGTCGTACGTGTACTCCGTCACGAGCCCGGACGGCTCGGTCACCCTGGCCAGGTCACCGTTGCCGTAGTACGTGTACCTGGTGACCTTGGAGCGCGCGTCGGTGCTGCTGTCCAGCAGCCCGGACGGGGGGATGCCGTTGACCCCGGGTCCCGCGCCGGTGGTGTAGGTGTGGCTGACCGTGCTGCCGTCCGGGTTGAACTGGCTGAGCAGCTGACCGGTGCGGTGGTACGAGAACGTGGTCCGGTAGGTGTTGTCGGTCGGGCCGCTGGAGCGGCCGTCGCGCTGCTCGACGGCCAGATCGACCCGGGGGTCGAACTGGTCCGTGATGGTGGTCGAGTAGGTGTAGTAGTTCGTGAAGCACTGGGTGGGCGTACGGCAGCTCTTGCGGGTGGCGAGACGACCCTTGCTGTCGTACGTCATCTCGACCGTGTCACCGTTCTCGTTGGTGACCTTGCTCTGCTGGCCGTCCTCGTTGTAGGAGAACGAGCGGATGGCCATGCCGTCCAACGGGTGCCGCACGAAGATCGGCCCGCCGGCGTCGCCGGGGATCACTGTGCAGAAGGCGGGATCGTTCGGGTCGGGCTGCGTGCAGACCTCCGTCGGCGGTGGCGTCGGTGTCGGACTGGTTTGCCCGGGCCGGTCCTCCTCCCGGATCTCCAAGCCGAGCGGGGTGCCGGAGCGCAGCAGACGACCGGCGAGCGCGTCGTACTCGTACAGGTAGGGGCGGTTGGCCGGGTCGAGGACCTGGACGCTGCGCCGCAGGTCGGTGTCACCGCCGTAGACGGTGGGCTGGCCCACCTTCCAGGTGCCGCCGTTGTCGTCGATGTACTCCTTGACCCGGTCGGTGGCCGTGTCGTACTCGACCTCCGTGGCGACCCGGCCGCTGGGCAGGGTGACCTTGGTCAGCTGCTGGGCGGCAGGCTTGGCGTACTGGAAGTGGGCCTTGGCGGCGTCCGGGCCGATCGGGTGGGAGTAGACGGCTACCTCGTCGATCGTGCCGGCGAAGTAGCGCTGGGCGGTGGTGCCCCAGCCCGGCCAGGACGTGGGCGTGGTCGCCGAGGCGAGGCCGACCTGGTTGAAGGTCAGCAGCGAGTGTTCGATCGGCTGCCCGGTCAGGTCACCGACCTTGACCCCGTCGAGGTACATGGTCTGGGTGTTGGCCATCGCGGACAGCACCACGTGGTGCCACTTGTTGTCGTTGACCGTGATGCCCGACGTGATCGGCGCGATCGTGCCGGCGGCGAACTGGCCGCGCAGCTTGCCGTCGGTCCCGGTGTAGAGCACTGGTACGCCGCTGGTGGCGGCGGTGCCGACGGCCTTGTCCTGGTAGCCGATGAGCGGGCCGCCGGTCTGGGTCAGGCCGATCTTGAACCACAGCTCGACGGAGACGTCGCGGCTCTTCTTGATCAGGCCCTTGGGCAGTTCCAGGTAAGCCGAGGTGCCGTTGAAGCCGGCGGCCGTGCCGTTGGTGCCCTCGAGCACGCCGGGCTGGCCCAGCGTGACGTTGTTGCGGTAGGTGCCGGCGTCCTTGCCCAGGTTGATAGCCACGTCGCTGGCCGCGCCGGTGCCCTCGGCCTCGCCGAGGTGGTAGTACGAGTCGGGCTTGGCGTCGAGAACGGCGGTGCGGTAGTGCGAACCGGCCGCGTAGGTGTAGTTGGTGCAGGCGGACTCCGGGCCGCAGACCTTCGTCAGCAGGTCACCGTTGTAGGTGTAGTTCCAGGTCAGCTTCGCGCCGTTGACCGGGTCGGTGCTGACCGTGGCGATGTGGTTGCCGTTCCAGGTGAAGGTCAGCGACCTGCCGGCGGTGTTGGTCTGGCTGTTGGAGACCTGGGCGCGGGCGAGCTTTCCGGTCATCGGGTCGAGGGTCAGGTTGACCGAGTGCCCCGAGTTGTCGGTGATCTTCTGGAGCTTGTTGAGCAGGGAGAACTGGTAGGTGCTGCCGGTGCGGTCGACCAGCTTCCAGTTGCTGCTGTCCACTGTCAGCTTCGCGACCCGGCCCGGCGGCGGGGCGTACGTGCCGTCCGGGTTCTTGCCGAACCGCACCTCCTGACCGTCCGGGTAGCGGACCACCACGTTGCCGGTGCCGTCGTTGTCGGGTACCAGCGTCATGTCGTACCTGCTGGACCAGCCGGCGCCGAAGACCCCGGACGTGCGGGGGTCGAGGCTGTTGTAGGTGCGGACCAGGTTCAACTCCGGTCCGACGGTCACCACCGTGGCGTCCACCGCCGAGGTGGCGAAGTTGCCGGTCTGAGCGTCGAACTCGCGGCCCTGTTCGGCGCCGGGTGACGTGGCGATCCGGGACAGCAGGTCCGGTTGCGGCACCGAGCTGAGCATCGTCGAGTACGGGGAGATGACCTCGTTGGCGCTGTCCTTGACGTAGGAGCGCCACAGGTAGCTCTTGCCCCAGAACATCCGACCCGCGGGCACCACCCAGGACTGTTTGGCCTGGTACCCGGAGTTGGTGCAGTTGGTCGCCGCCCCGGCGTCGGTGCGGTCACAGATCTCGAACTTGAACGACAGGGTCGCGCCGGGTGCGGCGTCGGTGTCCACGGCCCGGGCCCAGAGCAGCGGGGTGAGCGTCGGCGCCTGATAGCCGTTGTCCGGGTAGAGCTCCTGCACCACAGGCGGAACGTCGAAGACCTGCAGCACGATCCGCCCGGGTGGCACCTGATGGTCGGTGAAGACCGCGCCGCCGGTACGCACCATCGTGAAGTCGAGGAAGTAGTTGCCGGGCTCCAGCCGCTTGATTGTCGCGTCGAGCGTGACCTTCGCACCACGGGCCAGGGTGGCGGGGAGGTTCGCGGCACGCTGCTGGGTCACCGCGGCGCCAGTCTGGGCGTTGTAGACCCGGTAGGCGAGGTAGTAGTTGGCAGGCGTCCACGCCTCGGCACCACGGTTGGTGACTGTCACCTTCACCTTGCCGTCCTGGTTACGCAGGACGGGCGGCTCGGGTGTGGGCTTCGGGATCGCGTACCCGGCGTTGTACGGGCTGTGCGTGATGTAGAGCGCCGGCGGGTTGGCGGTGCCGGTGCCGGCGAACTTCTTCCAGGCGGTGGTGTCGGTGGTCGACGCGCGCAGCGAGAGACCGTTGTTGGCCTGCTCGCCGTTGACCCAGCGCTGCACGAGGTTGCGGCCGGCAGCGCCCAGGTCGAACATCTCCCCCGCCGCCGGGCACGCCGACTGCGACTGGCCGAGGCCGACGTACCCGTGCGCGAACGAGCGGCTGACCAGCGCGCCACCCACCGACGGACCCGGGTAGGAGTAGCCGGTGCCGGCCGACCACGACTCGGTGACCGGGTGGACGGTGACCGCACGCGCCTTGCAGGAAGCCGCGTCGAAGTTGACAGCGGAGAGCGCCGCGCCGTGGATGGTGTGGTTCTGGAGCCGGCTGACGAGGTTGCCGAACTTGAGATACGCCGCCGCGTTGGAGCCACCGGAGCGGCCGACCAGCAGCTCGCTTCCACCCGAGGCGGAGCTGCTCCCGTGCACGTACATGCTGCTGTCGGCGTTGACCGCGTCCACCGGTGGGCCGACGGTGGGGTCGACCTCGACCGGGTAGCGCCGGGCCGGGTCGGTCAGCCAGGCCCGATCGGGAGTGACCTTCAGCGCCGTCTGCCCACTCGTGGTGACCAGCTCGTACGCCACCTTCGTGGAGGTGGCGGGACCGGCCGCGCCCGAGCCGGCGTCCACCATGTAACCCGGTGGAATGACCCCACGCTGACGCCCGTCCCGGTCACTGAGGACGACCTGACCGTCGACCAGCTTCGCGGTGAGGTTGCGCAGGTTCAGCGGGAACACGTACGAGGTGGGTGCCTTGGCCGAGTGCAGAACCAGGGTCTCCTTCACGCCGCCAGCGCGGGGCTCCAGGCGCAGGTCGACGTCGGGGCGTACGCCGGGGAAGGTGACGGCGTTGCCGTCCACCCGGCCCGGCGCGTTGACCGCCTCGGCCAGGCCGAAGCCGAACTCGGTGTCGCCGTCGAAGCTCAACCGGGCCACCTGGCTCGCGGCGCCGTTCGAGGCGATGCGCAGGCCTACCGAGTCGGCGGTGGTCCCCCACCCGTCGGCGGCCGGCACCAGGGCGTGGTCGATGGGCGCCCAGGTGCCGTCGGGCTTGCGGTAGTTGACCGGGGCGGAGGAGAACTCGGTGGTCTGGGTGCCGTCGGCGTTGTCGTAGACGCGCTGGTTGGCGTCACGCTCGGCGGGTCGTTCCCGGCTGGTCCGCCTGTCGAAGCCCTGGGTGTCATCGACGGGCGCGGTGGCAACCGAGGCCTTGTTGCGCCCGGGGGCGGGCTTGTCGGCCAGCTTGTGCAACGGGTACTGCCCGCGCTGCGACTTCGGCACGTCCCGGTTGGGTCTGCCGGGCGTCACGTGTGACCGACCGGCCGCCGAACCCCACGCCTGGTTCGGCTTGTCGCCGCCGCCACGCTGCCCGGTGGAGGCCGCGCCGTCGCGGTCGCGCGCACCACCGCCGGCCGGCAGCGCGGTCACTCCGCTGCCGCCCAGGTTGAGCATCAGCACGCCGGCCAGGGCGGCCGCCAGGACGGACCGGGTGGCGCCGGAGCCGAACACCGTACGTCGTCGGGGCAGCCGACCACGCAGATCGGTCAGCCGGCCGCGCGGGTCGGGCAGACGCCGAATGCTGAAGGACATGGTCACCCCTGAATCGAGGACGGGCTGAACAGCGGAGAGGAGACACGCGAGTGCCGCGCGGCCTGTGCGGGTCGCACGAATCCGTGTGCTTGTCGCCGGCGCCATTTCCAGGCGCGCGGCGGTGCGCCGTCGACCCGTCGGTCGACGGGGACGTCAGGAGATGAGAAGAGGCGACTCGGGTGGGCCGAAATCACGTCGGAACGGATCGGCTGGCAGACTCGATATGGCCCCGTCACGGCAGAATGCCGCCAGGTGAGCGGTCACAGCTTCACACCCCCGTGTGCTGCTACTCGTCGATACGCCGCTGTAGGTTGCAGCACCTCCAATCCGCTGTCAAGCCGCGATCCCCGCGAATGTCGTCATCTGCGGTTCGACCAGGGTCGATTACTTTCCGTCAACATCATGGGGATTTTGATGGCTTAGGTCCGTTTGCTACTTGGTCGAAGGGAATCCGCAGTCCACCGTGGACCGGGGGTCGCTCCGCGCTTGGCAGGTGACCTGAGGTCGTGCATGATGAGCCCGGCCGACGGGAAAGACGGGCTCCGCGTGCGGTTGGCACCTTTGGATGTCGCCCAGGAGCCCCGCTTTCACAGGTCGATAGACGTCGGTTCCTAATTCTCGGGGGAGGATGACATTAAAGTGTCCCGATTGGCCAAGGAATCAGTAGCGTCGGCGCCTTTTCGGCGTCGTACTCTCGCATTCGCCGGCGCACTTCTCATAGGCGGTGCCGGTCTTGTGGCGCCGCTGCCGGCGTCTCCCGCACAGGCGGCGACTGACGCTTTCAGCTGCACCGGATCGGCGGCGTTCTTCAACTCGACCACGGGCGGCACGCTCGCCCGTCGCCAGTACAGCACCCCGGGCCGGGACGGCGGCGTCTTCACCGCCGCCAGCACCGTCGGGCCCGCCGGCTGGCAGACGTTCGGTCGACTGCTGGGCGGACCCGACGGGCGGGTCTACGGCATCAACTCGACCGGACTGAACCGTTACCGGTGGACGGGCACCGCCTGGGAAACCGTCGACGGCAAGCAGAGCTGGATTATCAGTACGAGCTTCACGAACTACGCGACGGCCTCATTCCGCGACAAGATCACTGTGGACCAGATCGGCGACTTCTACGCCGTTGACGCCCTCGGCAAACTCCGTTGGTACCGGTTCGACGAGTCGACGCGGACGTGGACCATCGACGCGCGTGTCATCGACACCGGATGGGACCGGTACAACCTGATCGTGGCCGGCGCCCCCGGCACCCTCTACGCCCGAGCGGCCGACGGCAAGCTCTACCGGCACCGGTTCGATCCGGCGAGCCAGCGGTGGATCAGCCGTGACCGTCAGGTCGGTTCGAGCGGCTGGCAGGCCTTCACCAAGGGGCTCTTCTCCGCCGGCGGCGACACCCTCTTCGGCATCCAGACCGACGGCGACCTGTTCCAGTACCGCTACCGCGAGGACAACATGTCCTGGGCGCTGACCGCCGACCAGATCGGCAACGGCTGGGCCGGCTTCCCGAACGTCTTCACCACCACCAACACCTGCCGTCAGGGGGCGATCACCGGTCCCGCGCTGCCGGCCACCCCGGTGCAGCAGAACGCCCCCCTGGCGATCACCCAGGCCCCGGCCGCCGGCACCGCGCTGGGCACCCTGGAGATCGCGTACAGCGACAACATCGGCCAGCTGCGGCACGGACGCGCCAACCCGGACGCGTTGGCCTCGATCCAGTGGTCCGCGGTGCCCGGCACGGACGCGTACACGGGCAAGCCGTCCCTGGTCTCGGACGCCCAGAACCGGGTCACCATCGTCGCCCACGAGACCACAAGCAACGTGGGTTCGTTGACCCAGAAGACCCCTGCCATGCCGGAGTGGAATCCGTGGCTCGCCCTCGGCGGGGCGATGCGCTCGGAGCCGACCGCCGTCCGACTCTCCGACGACACCCGCGCGGTCTTCGCCCTGGACGCCGGGGGCGGCCTGTGGCACCGCCGGCAGGACGGCACCGCCGGAGACCTTCTTCCCTGGACGCCCCTCGGTGGCACCGGGTTGACCGGCACGCCTGTCGTCATGCCGGGCGTGGAGGGTACGGCCACGGTCCTGCTGGCCGACGCGGCGGGCACGCTCCAGGCCGCCACGTACAAGGCGGGCGCGCTCACCTCCGCCTGGGCCGGGCTGGGTGACGCGGGCTTCGTGGACACGCCGAGTGTGATCACCCTGCCCGGCCGCCGCCTCATGGTGGTCGCCCGGCACGCCGACGGAACGATCCGGAGCCAGTTGCAGGACACCGACGGCACCTGGCCCGGCACCTGGAGCGCTGTCGGCGACACCGGCATCACCCCGGTCGGCTCCCCGACCGCGGTGTTGAGTCCGAACACCGGCCGCGTCTCGGTGTTCACCCGGACCACAGGCGACACCATCCACCACTCGCGACAGACCGCCGCCGGCTCCGCCACCTGGGGCAACTGGGCTTCGGCGACGGTGCCGGACGAGGCCTACCCGACGGATCCGACGGCGTTCGTCTACCAGAACTCCGGCGGCACCCGACTCGGGTTCGTGAGCCGGACCGCCAACGGTTCCGTCCGGCTCTACGACATGGACGAGTCGGCCGCGTCGAGCACCACCCGCAGCGCCACGGCGGGGGACGTCTCCTTCACCAGGCGGGAGATCCCACAGCCTCGCGACTGACACAGGTTCGCCGGCCGTCGGGGGGTTACACCCCGGCGGCCGCACCTATCCGAGCGGGGTCACCGTCCGGTCCGTACCGTCGTAGCTGCGCGCGGCGGCGAACGCGCCCGTCGGGCGCTGCCCACCCGCGACCGCACGGGCCATCCGCAGGTCCGCGTCGCGGAACCGCAGGGCCAGGCTCAGGTGTGGCACCCACGCCCCCGGGGCGTGCCACGGACGCTGCCCCTCGGCGTCGGCGAGAACGTCCCAGACGGCGGCGTGCAGCGCGGTCAGCGCCGGCGTCGGCCGCACCAGCCAGACCAGCGGTGCGCTTCCGTCGAGGACGACGACCCGCTCCAGCGTGACGGGCACCGGCAGCGCGGCGTCGAACAGCCCGGCCAGGCGGTGCTCGGCGCCTGGCGGAAACCCGTCCACGGCGGCGAGGGTCAGGTGCGGCCGGTTGGTCGGGTGGGTGTTGCGGGCCAGGCTGGGCAGCCCGGCGGCCGCCAGCCGAGCCCAGACCGCCCGGACCGCGGCGTCCAACCCGGGCGAGCAGACCAGTTCCACCGTACGCACGCGCCCACGTTAGCCCGGTGGTCAGAGCCAGCCGTTGTCCTGGGCGGTGCGCACCGCCTCGGCCCGGTCGGCCGCGCCGAGCTTCTGCACGGCGGCGGAGAGGTGGTTGCGGACGGTGCCGGTGGACAGGTGCACCCGGCGGGCGATCACCGCCACCGGGGCGCCGAACTCGGCCAGCCGCAACGTCTCCAACTCCCGGGGCGTCAACGGGCAGTCGGGCAGGGTCAGCGCGTCGGC
Organism: Micromonospora sp. NPDC000663; assembly: GCF_042898105.1. Lineage (NCBI taxonomy): Bacteria > Bacillati > Actinomycetota > Actinomycetes > Micromonosporales > Micromonosporaceae > Micromonospora > Micromonospora sp. NPDC000663. The sequence continues at coordinate 478,248 of NZ_JBIAYR010000004.1, read as the reverse complement.
GGCCAGCGACGGGTCGACGTACCGGCCTCCGGCGTGCACCCGCCGGATCACGTCGGCCAGCGCGCCGCCCGGCGAGCCCTTGGGCACGAAACCGCGCGCGCCTGCGGTCAGGGCTTGACGCAGGTGACCCGGACGGCCGTGCCCGGTGAGCACGACCACCGCGCACTCGGGACGGACGCGGGTGAGTTCGGCGGCCACCGCGATGCCGTCCAGGCCGGGCATCTCCAGATCCACCACTGCCACGTCCGGGCGGTGGGCGAGCGTCGCGGTGACCGCCGAGGGCCCGTCGGCGGCCTGGGCCACCACGTCGAGGTCCGGCTCCAGGCCGAGCAGGGCGGCGACCGCGACCCGGATCAGGTCCTCGTCGTCGGCGAGCAGGACGCGGATCACGACGACACCGGCACGGTGACCTCAAGGGTGAACACCGCGTCCTGGCGGTGCACCCGCAGCTCTCCCCCGACCGCGGCGAGCCGGTCGGCGAGGCCGCGCAGGCCGTGGCTGTGTTCGTCCGGACCCCGGTCGTCGGCGCCGTCGTTGACGACAGTCATGGTGGCCACCTTCTCCTCCCGGTCGACGCGGATCCGGCACCAGTCGGCCCGGCTGTGCCGCAACACGTTGGTGCCCGCCTCGCGGAGCACCGCAGCCAGTTCGCTGGCCGCCGGCTGCGGCACCTCCGCTGGTGGTGGCTGCACCGTGCAGCGCACCCCGCAGGACCGCAGCACCTCGGCCACGGCTGCCAACTGCTCGCCGAGGTCGACCGCGCGATAGCCGTGCACGGTCTCACGGACCTCGGCCAGCGCGGCGGCGGCGAGGCGCTGCACCTCGGCGGCCTCCCGGCCGGACCGCTCGGCGTCCACAGGCGCCAGCCGGGCGGCCAGTTCGGCCTTCAACGCGATGACTGTGAGGTGGTGCCCCAGCACGTCGTGCACGTCGCGGGCGAACCGCAGCCGCTCCTCCGCCGCGGCCAGTTGAGCCTGGGCGGCCTGACCCTGCCGGGCCTCCACGAGCAGCCCCCAGAACCAGACCTGCAGCCAGTTGACGGCTGCCACGGCGACCCCAACCCCGCCGGTCACGACCAGGTAGCGGACGACCGAACCGCCGGTCCACCAGGCCACGCCCGCCGACACGAGCAGGGTGCCGGCGGTCACCGCCGCCGCGCCGGGGAGGCCGAACAGCAGCGGAGCCATCCCGACCAGGGCGGCGCCTATCCACGCCCAGGTCGGCCAGGCGCCGGCCGCCACCGGGGCGGCCAACGGCACGGTCAGCGCCGCCACGGCGGCCAGAGCGAGCTGGGCGCGGCGTCGCCACCGCTGGGCGAGCCACGGCGTGACGGCCGCGTACAGCACGGCGGTCTGGGCTGCCGCGAAGGCGCAGATGCCTACCGCGCCGAACGCGACGCGGGACGTGTCCGGCTCCCGGGTCAGTCCCACGGCGGGCAGCAGCACAGTCGCCCACACACCGGTGGCCAGCGACAGCAGCGTCGCCTGCCGGGCCCGGTGCATCCGGCGGTCCGCCCGGGGAATCACCGCCTCGCTCGCCACGCGTCGATCCTAGGGCCGCCGGGCGCACGGTCCACAGGTGCGAGTTGTCACGGTCGGACCGTGCGCCGCGCACGGGATTCCGGTGACGGACGAGCCTGCCGACCGCGCCGGAACGCCGGCAGTGTCGACGGCATGGAGAAGAAGACACCGATGTACGCGAACACCGCCACCGTCGTACCGTCGCCCGGGCCGCTGGCGACCCACCGGCCGGCACCGCCCGACGCGGCACCTGCCGGCGGCGCGCGGCGGCTGCTGTGGCATCTCGGCGAGATGGCGCTCGCGATGGTCGCCGGAATGGTGCTGCTCGGGCCGCTGTGGGAGACGGTAGGGCGCCCGCTGGGGCTCGGCGGGGCGTTGGGCCGCGCGGACGTGGCCGCGCTGGTGATGGCCACCAACATGACGGTCGGGATGACCGTGTGGATGCGCTACCGGGCGCACCACTGGCGGGGCGTCGTCGAGATGGCCGCCGCGATGTACGTGCCGTTCCTGCTGCTGCTCGTCCCGTTCTGGGCGGGTGTGCTGGGCGGCGATGTGCTGATGCTCGGCGGTCACCTGCTGATGGTGCCGGCGATGGTGCTGGTGGCGGTGCGGCACCGGCACGAGACGCCGTCGGTGATCCGGCGGAGGCCGGCCGTGGTGGCGTTGGCCCGCCGCTGGCCGACTGGGCTGGCGCTGCTGATGACCGTGGACATGTGGGTGGATCCCTTCGTGCTCAGCCCGTGGACGATGCTGGTGCTGCCCGGCGGTTACCTGCTGATCGGCCTGGTCCGCCGCTCGCTGGGCGGGCCGGGCGTGCTCGCCACCCAGCTCGTCGGTCTGGCCGCCTGGGTGGCCCTGACGCTCGTCGCGGTCGCCGTCGGGGGGCGGACGGCCTCCTGGCTGGTGGCGTTCGGGTGGCTGGCGCACGCCGGCTGGGACCTGGCGCACCACCGCACCGGCCGGGTGGTGCCGCGCGGCTACGCCGAGTGGTGTGGAGTGCTCGACGCGGCTCTCGCCGCGGTCATGATCCTGGCGATCCTGAGCAGCGGCGACTGACCCGGGTGCCGCTCTTGTGCCGGTCGCCGCAGCGGGCCGGACGGCGTGATGAAAGGCTTGGCACATGAGTTCCGCACCTGCACAGCACGACGCACCGACCGACACCACCCCCGACGGCACCGACGAGGCGAACGCCTTCACGGAGCTCGGGCTGCGCGCCGAACTGCTGGGCGCCCTGGCCGCCCTCGGTTACGAGGAGCCGACCCCCATCCAGCGGGAGGCGATCCCACCGCTGCTCGACGGCCGCGACCTGCTCGGTCAGGCCGCCACCGGCACCGGCAAGACGGCGGCGTTCGCGCTGCCGCTGCTGCACCGGATGGTGGCGCACCGCGACGGCGGGGACCCGGTGGCGCTGGTGCTGGTGCCGACGCGGGAGCTGGCCGTGCAGGTGTCCGAGGCGTTCCACCGCTACGGCAAGGACCTGGGCGCGCGGGTGCTGCCGATCTACGGCGGACAGCCGATCGGGCGGCAGCTGCGGGCGCTGGACAGCGGGGTGGACGTGGTGGTGGCCACCCCGGGCCGGGCCCTGGACCACATCGCCAGGGGCACCCTGCGCCTGGGCGGCCTCGCCACGGTGGTGCTCGACGAGGCGGACGAGATGCTCGACATGGGCTTCGCCGAGGACATCGAGGCGATCCTGGAGCACGCGCCGGCGCAGCGCCAGACGGTGCTCTTCTCGGCCACCATGCCGTCCCGGATCGACGGGATGGCCCGCCAGCACCTTCGCGAGCCGGTCCGGATCGAGATCGGCCGGGAGCAGACGGTCGCCGGTGAGGCGCCCCGGGTGCGGCAGAGCGCGTACATCGTGACGCGGGCGCACAAGCCGGCCGCGCTGGGCCGGGTGCTGGACGTGGAGTCGCCGACCGCCGCCATCGTCTTCTGCCGCAGCCGGGAGGAGGTGGACCGGCTGACCGAGACGATGAACGGCCGGGGCTACCGCTCCGAGGCGCTGCACGGCGGGATGAGCCAGGAACAGCGCGACCGGGTGATGGGCCGGCTGCGGGCGGGCACCGCCGACCTGCTGGTGGCCACCGACGTGGCGGCCCGTGGCCTGGACGTCGAGCAGCTCACCCACGTGGTGAACTACGACGTGCCGTCGGCGCCGGAGTCGTACGTGCACCGGATCGGCCGGGTGGGCCGGGCCGGCCGGGAGGGTGTGGCGATCACCCTGGCCGAGCCGCGCGAGCACCGGATGCTCAAGACCATCGAGCGGGTGACCGGCCAGCGGATCACCATCGACAAGATCCCCACTGTGGCGGACATGCGCACCCGCCGGCTGGAGCTGACCCAGGCGGCGCTGCGGGAGAGCCTGCTGGAGGACGACCTGGACCCGTTCCGGGTGATCGTGGAGACGCTCACCGACGAGTTCGATCTGATGGAGGTCGCCCTCGCCGCGGTGAAGCTGGCGCACGAGGTGACCTCCCCCGGTTCGGACGACGAGGAGGAGATACCGCAGGTGCCGGTGCGCGGCCCGCGCGAGGGCCGGCCGGAGGCCGGCGGTCGGGGCGGGGACCGGCGCGGCGGGGGCCGGCCGCGTCCGGGCGGCGGCAACACCGTGCAGGTCTTCGTCGGCCTGGGCCGGCGGGCCGGGGTGCGCCCGCAGGATCTCGTGGGAGCCATCACCGGGGAGACGGGCATCCGGGGCCGGGACATCGGCTCGATCGAGATCGCCGACCGGTTCTCACTCGTGGAGGTGCCGCAGGGAGTGGCCGACGAGGTGATCTCCGGGTTGCGCTCCAGCACGATCAAGGGCCGCAAGGCCACTGTCCGTCGGGACCGCGGCGGCGAGCGCTGAGCCCGCCGCCGGCGACCGCCGGGGGTACGACGGTCGCCGGCGGCGTGGATCAGAAGGCGTACGGGCCGAACCGGCCCCAGGCGACGACCGCGGCGAGCACGAGCAGCACCGCACAGGTGAGGGCGCCCTGGATCTCCATCCGACGCCGGTCCTGGTTGTCGGGCTTCTTCATGTCGCGCAGGTGCACCAGGATGCCGCCGATCATCACGATGACGAGGCCCACCGCGGCGAGGGGTGTCAGCACGGTGGCGATGCCGGTGAGCGGGGGCAGCACCAGCCCGACGGCGGCAAGCACCTCGACCGCGCCGAGCGCCTTGACCTGCGACGGCGGGACGGGGTCCACCCATCGCATCGGGTCGCGCAGCTTCTCCTTGGGCTGGGTCAGTTTGGCCAGGCCGGCGCCGGCGAAGATGGCGGCGAGCAGGATCTGGACGACCCAGAGCGCAACGTTCACAGGGGTTCCTCCGGGGGCACCGCCTCGCGGCGGAGAGGTGGGGTGAGGGTTCGAGCGGGACAGTAGTCCCCCACCCGCGTACAGCGACGGCCCCCGCCGTCGAGGAGACGGCGGGGGTCGTCGTGTGCGGAGCGTCAGGCGGCGGCGAGCGCCGGACCGTCGAGCGCCTCCACGTCGGCCGGGCGCAGCGCCAGGGCGAGCACGTCGGCCACGTCGGCCAGGGTGTGCACGGTCAGCGCCTCGCGCACCTCGGTCGGCAGGTCGTCCAGGTCGGGCTCGTTACGCGCCGGGATGATCACCTCGGTGAGGCCTGCCCGGTGCGCGGCGAGCAGCTTCTGCTTCACCCCGCCGATCGGCAGTACCCGCCCGGAGAGCGTCACCTCGCCTGTCATTCCGAACTCCGGTCGGACCGGGCGGCCGGTGACAAGCGAGGCCAGGGCCGTCACCATCGTGATGCCGGCGCTCGGGCCGTCCTTGGGCACCGCGCCCGCCGGGAAGTGGACGTGGATCCGACGCCCGGCCAGGACGTTCGGGTCGATGCCGAACCGCCGCCCGTTGGAGCGCAGGTACGACAGGGCGATGTGCGCCGACTCCTTCATCACGTCACCGAGCTGGCCGGTCAGGGTCAGCCCCGGCTCGCCCTCCATGCTGGTCGCCTCGATGAAGAGCACGTCCCCACCGGCGCCCGTGACGGCGAGACCGGTTGCCACTCCGGGCACCGCGGTGCGCTCGGCCGACTCCGGGGTGAACTTCGGCCGCCCCAGGTAGCCGGCGAGGTTGTCGGTGTCGACGCGTACCGGGGTCGGGTCGGTAGCCAGGGTCACCGCCACCTTGCGCAGGATCTTGGCGAGGCCACGTTCGAGCTGCCGTACGCCGGCCTCCCGGGTGTACTCCCCCGCGATCAGCGCGAGGGCCTCGTCGGCGATCTCGACCTCGTCGGCGGTCAGCCCGGCCCGCTCCCGCTGCCGGGGCAGCAGGTGGTCGCGGGCGATGGCGACCTTCTCGTCCTCGGTGTACCCGTCCAGCATGACCAGCTCCATCCGGTCCAGCAGCGGGCCGGGGATGGACTCGACCACGTTCGCGGTGGCGAGGAAGAGCACGTCGGACAGGTCGAGGTCGACCTCCAGGTAGTGGTCCCGGAAGGTGTGGTTCTGCGCCGGGTCGAGGACCTCCAGCAGGGCGGCGGCCGGGTCACCGGCGTAGCCGGCGGCCAGCTTGTCCACCTCGTCGAGGAGCACGACCGGGTTCATCGAGCCGGCCTCGCGCAGCGCGCGGACGATCCGGCCGGGCAGCGCGCCCACGTAGGTGCGCCGGTGACCGCGGATCTCCGCCTCGTCGCGGACGCCACCGAGCGACACCCGGACGAAGTTGCGCCCGAGCGCCCGGGCGACGGACTCGCCGAGGCTGGTCTTGCCCACTCCGGGAGGGCCGGCGAGGGCGAGGACCGCGCCGGAGCCGCGACCGCCGACCACGCCGAGGTTGCGCTCGGCCCGCCGGTTGCGCACGGCCAGGTACTCCAGGATGCGGTCCTTCACGTCGGCCAGGCCGGCGTGGTCGGCGTCGAGCACCGCCCGGGCCGCGGCCAGGTCGGTGTTGTCCTGGGTACGCGTACCCCACGGCATCTCGAGAACCGTGTCGAGCCAGGTACGGATCCAGCCCGCCTCCGGGGAGGCGTCACTGGCCCGCTCCAGCTTGCCGACCTCACGCAGGGCGGCCTCGCGGACCTTCTCCGGCAGCTCGGCGCTCTCCACCCGGCTGCGGTAGTCGGCCGAGCCGTCCGGCTCGTCTTCGCCCAGCTCCTTGCGGATGGCGGCGAGCTGCTGGCGCAGCAGGAACTCCCGCTGGGACTTCTCCAGCCCTTCGCGGACGTCGCTGTTGATCTGCTCGGTGACCTCCTGCTCGGCCAGGTAGTCCTTCACCCAGCCGACGAGCAGCTCCAGCCGGGCGGTGACGTCCGGCGCGGCGAGCAGCTCGGTCTTCTGCTCCAGGGTCAGCCAGGGCGCGTAGCCGGCCGAGTCGGCCAGCTCGGACAGGTCGGTCATCCGCTCGACGGCGTCGATGACCTGCCAGGCGCCACGCTGCTGGAGAACGGAGGTCACCAGGGCGCGGTACTCGCGGGCGAGTTCCCGGGCGCGGCCGGCGGGAGCGGGTTCGTCGAGTTCGGTCGCCTCGACCCAGAGTGCGGCGCCGGGGCCGGGCACGCCGGAGCCGATCCGCGCCCGGGACAGGCCACGGACCACGGCGGCGGGCTCGCCGTCGGGCAGCCGGCCGACCTTCTCGATGGTGGCGACCACGCCGACGGGGCCGTACTCGCCGTCGATGCGCGGCACGGCCAGCAGCCTGCGGTCGTCGGTCGTCCGTGCGGCGTCGATCGCGGCCTGGGTGGTCGGGTCGAGGGTCACCGGGATCACCATGCCGGGCAGCAGCACGGCGTCGGTCAGGGGAAGTACCGGAAGAGTTGCCATCGAACACCTGCTATCGCGTTGAGTTGAGCGTGTCTCACTCAAGTAACAAAGCGTTCCCCTTGTTCCGCGATGTGACCCAGACCACTCCCGAAGGAGCCCGTCAGGTCGCCCGGAACCGGCCGGGCGACCCGACGGGACAGCTCAGGTGAGCTTGTTCTTGACCGTGTTCACGACCGAGCCGGCCATCCCTGGGTTGGTGCCGTACAGGCGCGGGTCCCCCGGAGGCAGCACCGGCTCGGGGGCGTTCGCCCGCGGGCTTTCGCCGTACCGGAACTCACCCTTGCCGTCCGGCGTGGGCCCGGACGCCCAGCGTCCCTCGCTGGCGTCGCTGCCCGCGGAGAAGCTCAGATAGGTGTAGCCGAACTCCTCGGTGAACTCGCCGGAGTCCGGGAACGCCTCCGGCACCGGCATGTCCTCCAGCCCGTCCTCCTTGAGCTGCTCGATCGCCGCCAGCCACATGTTCTGGTGCATGGTGTCGCGGGCCAGCAGGAAGCGCAGCATCTGCTTGACGCCCGGGTCGTCGGTCATGTTGAACAACCGGGCGACCTGGAGCCGGCCCTGCGCCTCCGCGGTGACGTTGAGCTGGAAGTCGGCAAGCAGGTTGCCGCTGGCGGTGATGAACGCGCCATTCCACGGCACCCCGTTGGAGTCGGCGGGCAACGCCCCGCCACCGGAGTGGATGAAGTGCGCCGGGTTCGACCCGGCGTAGGTAGCGGCGCCCCCCGGGTTGTCGGCAACCCCCTCGGACAACGACAGCGGCGCATTGTCCAACAACCGGGTGATCATGGTGACGATCATCTCGACGTGGCCCACCTCCTCGGTGCCCACGTCGAGCAGCAGATCCTTGTACTTGCCCGGCAGCCGGCAGTTCCACCCCTGGAACAGGTACTGGTTGGCCACCGTCATCTCACCCCACTTGCCGCCCAGAACCTCCTGCAACCGGCGGGCGAACGCGGCATCCGGCCCGTCCGGCTTCGCCTCGAACTGCAGATCCTTGACATGACTGAACATCTGAACCTCCTCGTACCGGAACTGCTGGTGACGAGGCATCCCCACCTCGGTGACCCCACCGGGCCAACCTGTGTCCCCACCGGGTCAGGGCACCGGATGCGCGGCGACAACAGGCCCGGTACGCCCTATCGTTCGCAGATCCACCCGAGCCACCTCGTTCGGTGCCGGGCCGCATGATCCGTGCCCAACGGGGAACGGCGCAGACATGCCGGGCAGTTCCACACTCCGTATCGCGGTCGTGGACGATCACCCCCTTTTCGTCCACGGCCTGGAACTGCTGCTGCCGACGACCAGCGACGGTCGCGCGGAGGTCGTCGGCTCGACAGGCAACGCGGCGACCGCGGCGGGTCTGGTCAGCCGCTGCCTCCCGGACCTCGTCCTGGTCGACCTGCACCTGCCACCGCCCGGTGGCATCCGGGCCGTGGCGGCCATCCGGCGGACCACTCCCCAGACACGGGTGGTGGCGATGTCCGGTTCCACCGACCCGGCACCGGTGCTGGAGGCCCTGCGCGCCGGCGCCGAGGGCTATCTGCCCAAGACCAGCGGGCCGGAGGAACTGCTCCCCCCGCTGCTGGCCGTCCTCGACGGCTGGGCGGTGCTGCCGGCGGAGCTGCTCCGCGTCCTGCTGCGACCGTCGCGCTTCACGCCCGTCGACCTGGACGCCGAGGAACGCCGGCTGCTGTGCGCCATAGCCGCCGGCCGCCACACCGTCGATATCGCCGAGGAACTGCACGTGTCGGAGCGGACGGTGAAACGGATGACCGCCGCGCTGCTGCGCAAGCTGCGAGTGGCCAACCGCGCGGAGGCGGCCGCCGTGGCCGGTCAGGCCGGCCTGCTCGAATGAGGTTGGACCGCGATTCGGCGCCGATTCGCGGTTTCCCGTCACCGAATCGCGACGCGCCGAAATGAATGCGGCGCATATTGTTGCGGATTCCCCGGGTAGTAGGTCAGACTTTGGACACATCCCGCCACACACAGGGAGTAATCGGCAATGGCGAGAAAAGTAATCACGGTCCTGACCGACGACCTCGACGGCGGGAAGGCCGACCGGACAGTCGAGTTCAGTCTCGACGGCGTGGCGTACACGATCGACGTCTCGGACGAGAATGCCGGCGTCCTGCGCAAGGCGCTGGATCCGTACATCAATGCGGGCCGGCGCATCGGGCGAGGTGCCGTGGAGAACACCCGGACCGTTCGGCGTCCGGGTCGACCCAGCGGCGCGGGAATGGATCGGGAGCAGAACCGGGCCATCCGGGAATGGGCCGTCAAGAACGGCTACAAGATTTCCGAGCGAGGCCGGATCCCGGTCGAGGTCGTCGAGGCGTACAAGAACCGCTGACCGGACGACACGCAGACGGGGCCGCGCCGAAACGGTGCGGCCCCGTCATATTGTCGGCACTGTTCGTGACGGCGACGGCCGGTCACCCCGGGCTGTTCCGCCCCGGGTGACCGGCCGCCACCGACCGTACGACTACTCAGTTGACGGTGATCCGCACCGAATCGAACGCGGGCGTCTGGTTGGCGCGCTCCATCATCGGCAGGCGGTGCGAACCGTCACCCGCCCAGATCGAACACTGCGCGGTCCCCGACTCCGGCAGACCCGGGATCTGGATGGTCACCTCGTCCGGGTCGGCACCACCGCGACCGTCCTCGGTGGCCACGAAGAACGCGGGCACCTCCTGCGGCTCCGGCGGGGTGGTCAGGCTGTCCAGCATCCGGCACGCCGTGTGGAAGTGCCCCCGGACCAGGCCCTGGGCGTTGAGCAGCGAGCTCTCCACGTAGTACCCGCCCTGGCCGGCGGCCAGGAAGCGGTCCCGGACCAGGTTCCGGGTGCTGACCCGGAGCGTGAACGGCTGGTTGCGGCCCACCTGCTGGGGGAACTGGGTGATGAGCAGCGAGGGGTTGTTCGCGGCGGCGCCGACCTCACCGAATGCGGTGCTCACGCAGCGGTTGCCGTTCTGGAAGCCGTCGTGCGCCTGGAGCTGGCTCTCGTCGCAGTTGTTGGCAAGTACGCCGAGCCCGGCACCGGGAGCGGTACCGCCGTTGTTCCCGCCGCCGTTGTTGTTCCCACCGCCGTTGTTGCCACCGTTGCCGGTGCCACCGCCCGTGTTTCCACCGCCCGTGTTTCCACCGCCGGTGCTGCCACCGTTGTTGCCGCCGCCGCTGTTGCCGCCGGTCGGCTGCACCTGACACTCGGCGAGCTGCGCCAGTCCCTGCGGGCGCGGCCCGACCCGGTCGATGGCGGTCGTGATGCGGTCCAGCACCGCGCGGCGCTTGCCCGCCAACGGCTGGAGGATCGCGTTGCGGATGAAGGCCTCACCCTTGTTTCCCTCGGCGGCGAGTCGACGGTCGGCATCGGCGATCTGGGCCGTCAACTGGGCGAGATTGCGGTCGACCTCGGCCCGGGCCCGCTGCGGCACCTGCGGCAGCTTCGACGCCACGTCCGGGCAGGCCACCGCCGAGCCGGTGCCCACCGTGCCGTCCTTGCCGTCCTCACACTCGGGGACGGACTGCTGCCCGTCACCCCAGTGGTTACGGACCCACCGGCCATTCTGCCAGGTCCGCGTGGTCGAACCATTTCCGCTCGGCGCGGTCGCGCCCGAGCTGGGTTCCACGCACTGCCCCGCGGCCGGGCGGGGTTTGTTGGTCCGCCGATCCTGGGCCGACGAAATCTGGGTCACGGCGACAACTCCGCCGAAGACCACGAGCGTGCCGACAACGGCCAGCAGACGCTTGCTCCGCGCGTTGCCGGATGGCCGGCGCGCCCGAGTGGACCTGCGCATCGAATTGCTCTCCTTCTCGATCCGGTACTGGATTCCTGCCCTCGGCGGACCGACGGATTTGAGATGGCACGCGTCAACGGCGGCCACCACGACCTACCCGGTGATGTGTCGACGGCCGACGATGCCCTTTCCGCACCGTCCCCCGCGTCGGCTCGACGCGGATGGGGAGATCCTCTTCATTCGCGCAGGAGTACGGGACGGCGCGCGGGAAGGTTCAACCGGAGCGCAGAAAATTGTCGCGGGCCGACCCGGAGCGGGGTCAGCTGGGAAAACGGGCGCTGGTCAGTCGGCGCACAGGTGGTCGAAGGCGAACCCACCGACCATCTCCTCGCGGCGACGGCTCAGCGCGGCGATCTGCGCCGTCAGCTCGGCGCGGGGCAGAAGCCGAGCGTCGTCGGGCCCGGCGGCGCGCAGCCGCTCCCCGACGGCAACCGTGGCGAGGTCCTCGGCCAGCCGGGCCGCGTCGACGCCGCAGGAGAACCGGTGCTCGGTCACCGAGACCCGCTCCACGAGGCAGGCGTCGGGGCGCACCTGCACCCAGCTCCACCCCTGCGCCGGGCCGTCCGCCCAGCGCACGTGCAGTCCCCGCACGATCGGGTCGGCGAGCTGCCCGGCCACGTACGCGTCGACCGCGGCGGCGCGGGTCAACGCGCCGAGGTCGTTCACCGGGCCGGTACGACCGTCCGGCAGGCGGCCCAGGATGTCCCGGAAGCCCACCGGGGCCGGCTCGTCGTCCCCGCCCGTGCCCAGCCCGGCGCCCGCCGCGTAGGCCCGCGCGTCGATCACGTACTCCATCAGGCGACGGCCCTGCTCGGCGGCCCGCAGCGTCGGCGAGCCGATCCGCAGCACGGGCAGCCCCACCGCGGCGCTCACCGCGTCAGTCAGGCGCTCGGCGCGCTGCTCTGCGGAACCGGCCGGCGGCACCGGGCCGATATTCACGGCGACGACCGGCCACCCGGTGTCGGCGTAGAGGACGAAGTCGAACGCGGCCCGGCTCGCCGAACTCCACTGGCTGCCGGTGACACCAGGTGGGCATCCCTGGACGAGGTCGCTGAGCCGACGCGTCGCGTACACCCGGTGGCCGGCACGGCTGAGCAGCGCGCCGCCGCCGTCGGCGGGCGCCGCCCGCAGCCAGCCGCGCACGTCGCTGCCGGTGCTCGTCATCTGCCTGATCCATCCGCCGGTCGGTCGGGCCGGGCCGAGTCTAGGCGGTCGATCATGGCGCGCGCCTCGCCGGTGCGGCCGACACCGTGCCCGGCCGGTCGGACCGACGATTCCGGCGGCGGTTACTCGGCCGCGCCCATCACCAGGCCCTCGATCGTGTGCTTCTGCCGGATCGGTTCCAGCCGGTCCACCACCGGGCAGGGCAGGTGCTCGCGGACCAACGGGGGCAGGCTCTCCCAGTAGTCCCGGGTGACGGCCATGTCGTGGTGGGCCGCGTTGCCCGCACCCGGGGCGTCGACGCCGAGCACCAGCACCGGCCGGGCCAGCCGGGAGACGTTCGGGGTGCCGCGGTGGATGGTCAGCGCCGACCGGGCCGAGATGTCACCCCGGCGCGGGTACCTGCGCACCCCGCGCTGCTGGTACCGGGGGTAGCGCTCCCGGGGCGGGAACATCCCGTGGTCGAAGTCGGTCCCGTCGTCCCACTGGGTGCCCGGGGCGATCTCGAACGGCCCCATCTCCTCGACGGTGTCGACTGTGGTCAGGTTGAACGCCAGCGACGTGAGCCGCCGCTGCCGCCGGGTGTCCTGCGGCATCGGGAAGTCCCGGTGCCAGGGCTGCATCGCCGCGCCGGGAAAGGGGATGTCGAAGCCCAGTTCGACGATCTCGTACTCCGGGCCGAGCACCGCGGCGCAGACCGACACCACCCACGGATGGGTCGCCAGGTCGACGAAGCCGCGCAGTTGCTCCGGATGGATCTCCACGTACCAGCGTTGCGGGCCGCGGCCGACAGCGCCGTCCGGGCGGGAGCGGGCCTCGGAGAACGCGCTGGCCACGTCGCTGCCGACCTGGTCGACCCAGGCCGGGTCGAAGGCGCCACGGCAGGCGGTGATGCCGTCGCGGTAGAGGTCGCCGAGCGCCTCGACCGGCACCTCGCCCTCGTCGACGGGCGCGGGGTCCGTGGCGGGCGCCTCGTGAACGCGCATCGGGGGCCTCCTCATCGTCATTACAACGTTGTAGAAGCGTGCCAAGGGTTGGTGGTCGGCGCCAGAGCTGCGGGCGGTGATGTGATCCGGATCACAGCTCATCCGTGTTCCAGAGGTCCCTGCCCGGTGTAAGCAGCGGGGTCGCCGGCAGCGGGCCGGCCGGGAGGTCAGCATGTCGCGACAGCAGGTCGGCGGCCTCGCCGACAGTGCCCCTGGCGCTCGCCCACGCCTCACCGACCGTCCTCGACCTGCTCGCCTGCCCCGCCGGGCCGGCGATCCGACAATCCTGCGCCGGCCACGCGCCGACCGGGCCGGGAGACACCACCGCCTCCCCCAGCGACCGGTCGCCACCCGCCGGCCCAACCCCGGCCTGTTCCGCCGCGTCGGCGGGGAGAGCAGCGCCGCCGCCGCCAGCGCGAACCGGCGGGAACGGGAAACCGTCGAGGCGGCGGACGTCGCGCGGATCGCCACCGACGCGGCGGGTCGCGTACCGGGGGTCGCGAGCGCCCGCCCGGCCACCGTCCGCCTGGGCGGCCAGTCGGTGGGCCTCGACCTGAACCTCGTCACCGCGTACGGACACAGCGTGCCCGCCGTCGCCGAGGCCGCCCGGGTGGCCGTCGCCGACCGGGTGGCGGACACCACCGGGCTCGCCGTCGCCGCCGTCACCGTGACGGTGGACGACCTGCTCGTCCCCGGCGCGGACGGCGCCACACCGCCACGACCGGCCCACCGGCCGGAGAACGGCATGCGGACCGTCAACCGAGCGGCCTCACTGGCGCTGTCCGTGGCCCTGCTCGTCGGCGGCACACTGCTGGCCGCGCAGGCGCTACTGGCCACGCTGGGCCGCCCGGCACCGGCGATCGTCCCCGCCGGCTGGTACGACACGCTGACCACCGCCCGCTGGCACGACCCGAACGTCCGGACGGCGGCCGTCGGGGCCGTCCTTCTGGGGCTCGTCATCCTGGCCGCCCAACTGCGCCGCTGGACACCCGTCCGCCTCCACGCAGGCGAACGCGACGGCTGGTACCTGCGCCGCAGGTGCGTGGAACGCCGCCTGACCGACGCGGCCGGCACCGTTCCGGGCGTACGGCGGGCGCGGGTGCGGATCCGCAGGCGCGGCGAGCGGTGGCACCCCCGGGTACGCGCCGCCGGCGACCCGGCAGCCCGGGCGGAGATCGAGTACGCGGTGCACCAGGAACTACGCAACCTCGCCCCGCCCCGCCACGGCCACGTCGAGATCCGGCTCGCGCCGTACGGGCGGCCGACATGACCGACGCCGCGCACCGACTGTTGTGGACGATCGTCGCGCTCGTCCTGGTGGCGGGCGGGGCGACCACGCTCGTGGTCAGCTTCGGTGTGCCGCCGGGCGGTGGTCCCGACGCGGCGGTGCTCGGTGACGGGCTGCTGGACGCGTGGCGGCTGGCCACGCCGTGGAGCACCCTGGCCGCTACCGTCGCCGGGCTGCTGAGCGCACTGACCGGGCAGCGCCTCCTGGCCCGCGAGGTGCGCAGACCCGGACGGGCACTGCGCGGCACGTTGAGCCGCCCCGGGAACCGCCCGGGACGCACCCGGCTGGCGGCCGACCTCCTCACCCGGGCGTTGGAACGTGACCTGACCGCCCACCCGGCGGTACGAGCGGCCCGTGTCGTGCTCACCGGCACGCCACCCCACCCCGACGTGTGGATCCGGATGGACCTGACCGCCGACGCCGGGGCGGTCGCGGTACGCGAGCACGTCCACACCGCGGTCAGCCGTTTCGCCGTGACCGCCGGGTGCCGGCCCGCCCACCTCGACGTGACCGCCCGGATCACACCCGGGCGACCCTGACCGGCGCCGCGCCGGCCCGGCGGGCATCATCGGTACTGACGACGGACGGGGGTACCTGGGATGCGTGTGGTGTCGCTGGTGCCGTCGCTGACCGAGGCGGTGGCGCTCACCCTGCCCGGGACGCTTGTCGGCGCCACCGACTGGTGCGTCCACCCGGCGGATCTCGACGTCGCCCGGGTCGGCGGCAGCAAGTACCCCGACCTGGACCGGGTCCGCGCCCTCCGGCCGGACCTCGTCCTGCTCAACGTGGAGGAGAACCGCCGCGCCGACGCGGACGCGCTGCGGGCCGCCGGTGTGCCGGTACGGGTCACCTATCCGCGTACCGTCGCGGGCGCCTTGACCGAGCTGGGCGAGGTGCTCACCGAACTGGGCGCGCCGACCGAACCGCCCTGGCTGCGGGCGGCGCGACGCGCCTGGGCCGACCCGCGCGCGCTGATGCCGGCCCGCCGGGCGGTGGTGCCGGTCTGGCGGCGGCCGTGGGTGGTGCTCGGCGGCGACACGTTCGCCGGCGACGTGCTGCGGCGGCTCGGGGTCGTCAACGCCTACGACGACCACCCCGAGCGCTATCCCCGACCGACCCTCGCCGACCTGCGCGGGCGGTCGCCGGAGCTGGTGGTACTGCCGGACGAGCCGTACCGGTTCACCGCCGACGACGGGCCCGAGGCGTTCTCCGGCGTACCGTGCGCTCTGCTCTCCGGTCGGCACCTCACCTGGTACGGCCCGTCCCTGGCCGAGGCGCCCGCGCTGCTGGCCGACCAGCTGTCCCGGCCGGTACGCGCCTACTGAACCGGGCACGTCACCGGGCGCGTCGCGCGGCCACCACGCTGGCGCCGACGGCGACGGCCAGACTCAGCACCACCACCGCGAGGGTCAGCCAGACCGGCAGTTCACCCACCGGCGTCTCGGCCAGGATCAGCTTCAACCCCGCGAAGGCGAGCACCACGGCCAGCCCGTAGCGCAGGTAGCCGAAGTGCCGCAGCAGACCGGCGAGGCAGAAGTAGAGGCTGCGCAGCCCCAGCACGGCGAACGCGGTGGCCGTCCACACCAGGAAGGTGCTGGTGGTGATGGCGAGGATCGCCGCCACCGAGTCGACCGCGAAGACGATGTCGGTGGCCTCGATCGCGACAAGCGTCACGAGCAGCAGGGTCGCCACCCGTCGCCCGCCGACCCGGGCGGTGAACCGGTCACCGTGGTACCTGGCGTCGGTGGGCACCACCCGCCGGAACAGCCGCACGACCCGGTTGCGCTCCGGATCGACGTCCGGCTTCCCGCGTACGGCCAGCCGGCACCCGGTCCACACCAGGAACACCCCCAGCACGACCCCCGCCCAGGCCAGCCGCTCCAGCAGCTCGGCGCCGGCGAGGATGAACAGCAGGCGGAACGCGAGCGCCCCCACGACGCCCCAGAACAGCACCTTGTGCTGGTAGCCCGCCGGCACCCGGAAATACCCGAACAGCAGCGCGAAGACGAACACGTTGTCCACCGAGAGCGCCTTCTCCAGCAGGTAGCCGGAGAAGTACGCGACGGCCGGCTCGGCGCCCAGGCCGAACCAGACGACCAACCCGAACAGCAGGCCCGCCGCGATCCAGACGCCGCTCCACAGCAGCGCCTCCCGTAACCCGATGACATGGTTGTCCCGGTGCGCGAGCATGTCGACCGCGAGCATCACGGCGATCACCCCGCCGACCGCGCCCCACGCCCACAGGGGCACCGCGACCGTCGCCTCAGCCACCCGGCGCCCCCCGGCATCGACCACCGCGCCGCACCGCCGCCGCGCCGGCCGGCCGCTTTTGAGCCTAGGCGAGCGGCGCGGCCGACGTCGGCGCTCCGGCCAACTCGACCCCGGCGGCGGGGATCACGCGACAGGCATCACCTGAGCCAGATCGACGACCGTGTCGTCGGTGTCGTACGCGATCGCGTTCGTCACCCGGACGACACCACTGACCTGGGCCGCGAGCCGGCCGGCGAGGTCCACGGCGGAACGGTGGTCCAGCCGGCCGGCGAGGTCGACCTCGCCGTGGCGCACCTTCACGGTGACCAGGCCGTCCCGCACGGCGAGCACCCGACGCAGCACCTCCTGCACCACGTCCTCGCGGATCTCGGCGTCCGAGCGCAGGTGCACACGCAGCAGGTCGGCGCGACTGACGATGCCGACGAGCCGGCCGAGGTCGTCCAGCACCGGCAACCGCTTGACCTGCTCGCGGTCCATGAGCCGGGCGGCGGCCGCGAGCGTCGCCTCCGGGTACGTGGTGACCGCCGGCGCCGTCATCAGGTCCCCGGCCACCAACGCCTCGCTCCTGCTGCGGGCGTCGCGCCGGTGGCGGCTCTCGAAGACGCGCCGCTGTGCCGGCTCGCCGGCCCGTTCGATGCGGTGCAGAAGATCAGCCTCGGACACCATACCGAGCACCCGGCCGAAACCGTCGACCACCGGCGCCGCGCTGACGTCGCGGCGCAGCAGCACGTCGACGATCTCCCGGTACGGGGTCTCGACCACCACGGTCGCGACCTCCCGCGTCATCACGTCACCCACCTGCCAGGCCCTCATCACGACCTCCCTCTCGTCATCCACTCCGGACGCTACGGCCGTACGGCGGCCGTGGTCAGAGGCAGGAGGCCGGTCCCGAACAGGTCCAAGGTCCCGGGTCGACGAGGCCCGGTCGGCCCTGCCGCGGACGCCGCGAGGGGCGTCCACTGGAGATGCCACCGGGAAGTGCGGTGCGAGGCAACGAAGGGACGTGGAGACCATGACCGCGACGATCGAGCGGACCACCGCCACCACACCGGCGGCCGGCGCCCGGGAGAGGGCCGTCCGGTACGTCCTGGCCGGCACCCGCCTGGCGCTCGGCTGGATCTTCCTCTGGGCCTTCCTCGACAAGCTCTTCGGCCTCGGACTGGCCACCGAGTCGAAGAACGCCTGGATCAACGGCGGCAGCCCCACCAAGGGCTTCCTCACCTTCGGCGTGACCGGCCCCTTCAAGGACCTCTACGCCGGCATCGCCGGAGCCGCCTGGGCGGACTGGCTGTTCATGATCGGTCTGGCCGGGGTCGGCGTCGCCCTGATGCTCGGCATCGGCATGCGGGTCGCCGCGGTGGCCGGCGGGCTGCTGCTGGTCATGATGTGGACCGCCGTCCTGCCCCCGGAGAACAACCCCTTCATGGACGACCACCTGATCTACGCCGCGGTGCTCGCGGTGCTGGCGCTGGTCAACGCCGGCGACACCTGGGGCCTCGGCCGGTACTGGGCGAACCTCCCGATCGTCCGCCGGTTCCCCTGGCTCCGGTAACCCCACCCCCTCCCACGGCGGGCGTCCCCACCCCAGGGGCGCCCGCCGCACCGCGCTTTGCGAGAGGGGCTTCCCCCGCTGGGGGGTGGGGTGCCGGGTCCGCCGAACATCGGTGGGGCGTGATCCGGCAGGATCGAGGTGACCGGACACATCACCCAACACGGCAGGAGATCCCCACATGAACCAGGCAGCAGGCGCCCGTTCGGGCAAGCCCGAGGTGGGTCCGATCGAGGGTGCGCCGCCGGCCGACCTCGTGATCGAGGACATCACCGTGGGCGAGGGCCCGCAGGCGCAACCGGGCCAGCTGGCCAGCGTGCACTACGTAGGCGTGTCGCACTCCACGGGCACCGAGTTCGACTCGTCGTGGAACCGGGGCGAGGCGTTCGAGTTCCCGCTCGGCGGCGGTCAGGTCATCGCCGGATGGGACCAGGGCGTGGTCGGCATGCGCGTCGGCGGCCGGCGTCGCCTCACCATCCCGCCGCACCTCGGGTACGGCGACCGGGGCGCGGCCGGCGTCATCAAGCCGGGCGAGACCCTGGTCTTCGTGGTCGACCTGCTCGACGTGCGCTGACCGGAGCTCCTCGGGGGTCGCCGGCCGACACCGGCGGCCCCCGCTCCCGGGCGCACCGCGCCCGGACCGGGCAGCCCCGGGACAGGGCTCAGGCGGCCAGCATCAGGTCCGTCGGAGGAGTGGCCGGGCGGCGTGCCGTGTCGACGAGGCGGGCGGCCTCGACCACGCGGGACGGCTCCAGCACCGTCATCACCCGGTGCAGACCGGTGGCGCGCAGCACCCGCGCGACCACGGGAGTCGGGTCGACGAGGACGAGCTCGCCGCCACGGGCACGGATGCGCAGGTGCGCGGCGAGCAGCGTCCGCACGCCCGCGGCGGAGAGCAGCCGCAGACCGGACATCTCGAGATGAAGCACCGGGCGTGCCGGCGCGGACCACAGCGCGGACCGGAACGCAGCCACCGTGGCGATGTCGACCTCGCCGGCCACCCGCACCCGGACCACCAGGTCACCCACGTTGACCTGCACGTCCAACCGGCCGCTGCGCTCTTCCATGCCCTGAAACCTATCCCCCACCACCGACAGTTTCGCCCGTCCACGGAGTGATTCCGGGTACGCCCAGGGTCATCCCCGGAGGCACCCCGGGTCCCCCTCGGGGTGGAGCCCGGGGTGCACCGCCCCGGCCGGGCGTACGACCCCGGGGTCCGCGGGCCGCGTGGAGCACACCGGCGGGTCGATCATGGTCGGGGCGCGCGGCGGTGCGGCGGACGACGACATCGGCGGGTGAGAATGGAACGATGGTGATTCCCCGCCCCCGGCCGCCCCGGCTGATCCGGCCCGTCCGGGAGCCGGCCACCGTGCCTCCGCCGCTCGCCGGGGCGTGGGCCGCCACCGACAGCCGACTCGACCAGGTCGACCTGCTGCCGCTGCCCGACGGCGCCGTCGGCCCCGAGGACGTGCTTGTCGACCCGGCCGGACGGGTGATCAGTGGCGACGAGGACGGCCGGCTGTGGTGGTGGCCGGCCGACGCGCCCGCCGGCACCCGGCCCCGGCTCCTGGCCGAGACCGGCGGCCGGCCGCTCGGCATCGAGCTGGACCCCTCCGGGGAGACGCTTGTCGTCTGCGACGCGTACCGGGGGCTGCTGCGGGTCACACCGGACGGGGCGGTCCGCGAGTTGACCGGGACGGCGCCCCCGGTGCACCTGGCCAACAACGCGGCAGTGGCCCGCGACGGCACCGTCTACTTCACCGACTCGTCGGACCGGTTCCCCGTCTCGCACTGGAAACGGGACCTGCTGGAGCACCGCCCCAACGGCCGGGTGCTGGCGCACCATCCGGGCAGCGGACGCACCGAGGTGGTGGCCGACGGGCTGTACTTCCCCAACGGGATCGCGCTGACCCCCGACGAGTCGGCGCTGATGCTCGTGGAGACCACCACCCACCGGTTGCTCCGCGTCGAGCTGGGCGGCGGGGTGCGGGTGCTCGCCGACCTGCCCGCGTACCCGGACAATCTCTCCGCGGTGGGCGACGGGACGTACTGGATCGCGCTGCCCAGTCCGCGGGTGCCGATCGCCGAGCGGCTGCTGCCGCACCCGCGGCTGCGCCAGCTCGCCGCGCTGCTGCCCGACGCGATGCAGCCGCAACCGCGCCGCTACGGGCTGGTCGCCCTGGTCGACGGCGCGGGCACGGTCCGTCGGACGCTGCACGGTCCGGCCGGGCACTACTGGATGATCACCGGGGTACGCCAGCACGGCGACCACCTCTGGCTGGGCAGCCTGATCGGGCCGGGCGTGGCCCGCGTACCCCTGCACTGACGGCCCGGGCCGGCCCGCCGCAGTGGCGGGCCGGCCCGGACGACCGTCGGTGGTGTCTCAGCGACCGCTGACCGAGGGCGCCGGGGCGGGCGATCCCCCGGCCACCGCCCCCGGGTGCGCCGGGGCGACCGGCGCGGGCTTGAGCCCCGGCGACACCGGCAGGGCGCTGCCCCGGACGAACTCGTCCCAGCTGACGTTCCACGCGGTCCAGCCGTTGCCCGGCTGCAACTCCACCTCGGTGCCCTTGACGGTGATCAGGTCACCGACCTGCGTCACGCCCATCAGCCAGTCGGCCGCGGCGGCGGAGACGTTGGCGCAGCCGTGCGAGACGTTCGTGTTTCCCTGGTCGCCCTCGGACCACGGGGCGGAGTGGATGAACTCGCCACCCCAGGTGTAGCGCTGGGCGTCGTCGACGTCGACCACGTAGCCGCCGTTCGGCTCACCCCGGGTGTCGAAGGTGGTCCGCTCGTGCTTCTCCATGATCACCATCTTGCCGCTGGAACTGGGTGTGCTCGGCTTGCCCAGGCTGACCGGGATACGGCGGATCTGCTTGCCGTCGCGCAGCACCGTCATCTGCTTGGTGGCGTTGTCGATCTCCAGCGCCTGCTGCCGGCCGATCTTCGAGGTGGCGGTCCGCTCGGCGTCGCCGACCCGGTCCTTGCCGATCGGCAGGCCCTCCAGCCCGGCCCGAACGCTGATCGTCGTACCGGGCTTCCAGAAATCGGGCGCGCGGTAATAGACCTGCGTTCCATCCTCAAGCCAGGACCAGGTGCCCGGTTGCGGCGGATTAGTCTTTACGAACAACCGGCGTTGGACATCTGCTCTGGCCTCTTTCGGAATTCCCGGGTCGAACGCCACGGTTACCGGCATCGCCGTGCCGTACGTCCGGTTGCCGTTGAAATAGAGGGTGCTGGTGATCTGCGGTTTGCTGGACCTGGCCATCGTGGTGAACGTGGTGGTGCGCGTGGTGGTGGCGCCCGAGTCGCCGGTCGCGGTCACCTCGGCCGTGTACGTCCGCTTGGGTTGCAGCGGCGCGCTCGGCACCCAGCCCGAGCCGTCCTCGCGCGGTTCGGCCTTGACCTGCGCGCCCTTGTCGTCGGTCAGTCGTACGCCGGTGACCCGGCCGCCCTTGACCGTGGTCCCCACCTCGGCGCTCACCGGTACGTCGCGGGCCTTGTCCCCCGGCGACACGGTGACCTCCGGAGGCGCGGCGTGCCCCTTGGCCGACCCGGCCGCCGGCTCCCGCTCGGCGGTACAACCGCCCAGGACGAGTGGTGCGGCCGCGATGGTTACCGCCAACAGCGTCAGTCGCCGCCTCGACGTCATGTTTTGTCCCCCCGTTTTCGGCTTCCCTCTGCCACATCTTCGTCGCCTCGGCAGGGGTGTCCACGCCATTCGGAAATAATCGGCGGCGCATTTACCGGCGCATTTTCCGGCGCTGCGTCGCCTGGCGGAACAAGGGCCATCTGCACGCACTCGCGTCCTTTGCTCCGCTTGCCGGGAGGCGACACCCGTTGTCCGGATGGACGGCCCGCCGGCACCCGGCAGGCGGCGGACCCCGGGGCGCCGACCGGTACCGGCGGGAGGTCAAGGGCCGGCGCGCACCCCGGGCGCGGACTTTTGTCAGTTGGAGCGAAACTTTCGGCGATCACGACGAAGCTTTGCCTTCGTCCGGGGGCAAGGGTAGGGTCCGGATCGAGATAGAGGGTTGCCCATTCGTCGATCAGCCTGCCGCCGCCCCTGCCGGGCCGCGCGTCCCGCCCCGATGGGTCCGGGTCGTGCCCCGCGTGCCGTCCCTCACCGTTCCGCCGGAGCGTGCCTCCGGCTGGTCCGGCGCGCCCCGGGACGGGCGGCAGTCGGTCGACCGCCGATCGACGGCGTCCGCGCCGTCAGGAAGGGACCACCACCATGGATCAACAGACCAACCAATCGGAGCCGACAGCGGCGTCCGAGGCGGTCAGCCGTCGCGGCCTGCTGCGCGCCGCGACGGTCTCGGCCGCCGCGGTCGGCGCCGCCGGCCTGCTCGCCGGCCCGGCCACCGCCGCTCCCAGCGCCCAGGGCGGGCACTCCGGCGGCCGCCGGCGGGTGCCTGTCGACCGGATCAGCATCCAGCTGTACACGGTGCGCGACCAGCTGGCCGCCGACCTGCCCGGCACCCTGGACGCGCTGCGGCGGATCGGCTACCGGCGGGTCGAGCACGCCGGCTTCGTGGGACGCACCGCCGCCCAGTTCCGCGCCGCGCTCGACGAGGCCGGGCTGCGCGCCACCTCCGGCCACACGGGCATCCCGCAGCCGTTCGACGACGCCACCTGGCAACGCGCCCTCGAGGACGCGCACACCGTCGGCAGCAAGAAGATCGTGCACCCGTACTTCGGCCGCGACGCCAGCGGGCAGGCGATCAGGGACCCCGCCGTCTACCGGGCGCTGGCGCGGGACCTCAACCGGGCCGGTCGGCTCGCCGAGCGTGCGGGGCTCGACTTCGGCTACCACAACCACCAACTGGAGTTCGTGCCGCTGACCGACGGGTCGACCGGCTTCGAGATCCTCACGGGGCAGACCGACCCGCGGCTCGTCCACTTCGAACTCGACCTCTACTGGACCTGGCGCGGCGCCCACGACCCGATCGACGTGATCCGGGCCAACCGTGGCCGGATCCGCCAGGTGCACGTCAAGGACCTCGACGTCGAGGGCGGCTTCGCCGACCTCGGTGACGGCGTCATCGACTTCGGTCGGATCTTCGCCCACGAACGCGAGGCGGGCATCGAGGAGTACATCGTGGAGCGCGACGACGCGGGCACCGCACCGCGCTCCCCCGCCGACGCCCTGGACACCGCCCGGGTCGGCTTCGACTACCTCGCCTCACTCCGGTACTGAAAACCACCTCGGGGGACGACCTGATGAACAGGACCGCATTCGCGTCCGCACTGCTGCTGGTGACGGCCGGCCTGGCCGTACCGCCGGCGGCCGCAGCCGCCGCGCCGGCCGCGCCGCCGGACAGCAGCTTCCAGAAAGTCACACTCAACGACTTCCCAGGCGAGCCGATGAGCCTCGCCGTCCTGCCCGATTTGCGGGTGCTGCACACCTCCCGGACCGGCGAGGTCCGCATTCACGACCCGCGCACCGGGCTGAACACCCTCGCCGCCGACATCCCGGTGTACGAGCACGACGAGGAGGGCCTGCAGGGGGTCGCCATCGACCCCAACTTCGCCCAGAACAAGTGGGTGTACCTCTACTACTCGCCGCCGCTGAACACCCCTGTGGACGACCCCGCCACGCCCGGCGTCAACGAGGGGGACGCGCCGGAAACCGGCACCGAGGCGGACTGGCAGCGGTTCAAGGGTGCGCTGCGGCTGTCCCGGTTCAAGCTCGACGGGATGAAGCTCAACCTGGCCAGCGAGCAGCAGATCATCGACGTCGCCACCGACCGGGGCATCTGCTGCCACGTCGGCGGGCAGATCGACTTCGACAGCAAGGGCAACCTGTACCTGTCGACAGGTGACGACACCAACCCGTTCGCCTCCGACGGCTACATCCCGATCGACGAGCGGGCCGACCGGAACCCGGCGTACGACGCCCAGCGCAGCTCGGCCAACACGAACGACCTGCGCGGCAAGCTGCTGCGCATCAAGCCGAAGGCCGGTGGTGGTTACACGGTGCCGGCCGGCAACCTGTTCAAGCCGGGGACGGCGAAGACCCGCCCGGAGATCTACGCGATGGGGCTGCGCAACGCGTTCCGCTTCGCGGTGGACCGGCGGACCGACAACGTGTACCTGGCCGACTACTCCCCCGACGCCTCCACGGCGAACCCGGAGCGCGGGCCGGCCGGACACGGCCGGTGGATGATGATCGACAAGCCGGCGAACTACGGCTGGCCGTACTGCGTGACGCCGACCATCGCGTACCGCGACTACGACTTCGCCACCGGCCAGTCCGGCAAGAAGTTCAACTGCGCGCGCCCGGTCAACGAGTCACCGCACAACACGGGCAAGCGGCAGCTGCCGCCGGTCGAGCAGCCGCAGGTCTGGTACCCGTCCGCGGCGTCCGGTGAGTTCCCGCAGCTGGGCACCGGCGGCATCGGCCCGATGGGTGGCCCGGCGTACGACTACGACGGGACCAGCACCTCGCGGACCCGCTGGCCGGCCTACTACGACGGGGTTCCGCTGTTCTACGAGTGGACCCGGGACTACATCAAGGAGTTCCGCCTCGACGAGGACGGCGACGTCGCGGACATCCGGCCGGTGGTCCCGTCGCTTGTGGTGGACAACCCGATGGACATGGAGTTCGGCCCGGACGGCGCGCTCTACGTGCTGGAGTACGGCGACGGCTACTTCGCCGAGAACCCGGACGCGCAGCTGTCCCGGATCGACTTCGTGCGGGGCAACCGGACGCCGATCCCGAAGATCAGCGGCACCCCGACCGTCGGGCAGGCGCCGTTGACCGTCGCGTTCTCCAGCGCCGGCACCACCGACCCGGACGGTGACAGGCTGAGCTACGCGTGGGACTTCAACGCGGACGGTTCGGTGGACAGCACCGCTCCGAACGCGACCTGGACGTTCGCGGAGAACGGCTCGTACACCCCGACGCTGAAGGTGACCGACCGCACCGGACGCTCCGCCTCGGCGACCCTGCCGCTGGTGGTCGGGCCGACCGCGCCGGTCGTCGAGTTCGTCGCCCCGGTGGCCGGACAGCCCTTCCAGTTCGGGCAGACGGTCGCGTACGAGGTGAAGGTCACCGACGACCTGCCGGTGGACTGTTCCCGGGTGAAGGTCACCTACGTGCTCGGGCACGACGAGCACGGGCACCCGCTCTCCACGTCGACGGGTTGCAGCGGGACCATCCCCACCTTCATCGACGGTGGGCACAGCGGGGCGGACAATCTGACGGCGGTCTTCGTCGCGGAGTACACCGACGCGCCGACCGAGCCGGGTGTGCCGCCGCAGTCGGCCTCGGCCACCGTGGTGCTGGACCCGACCCCGGTGGCCGGCCTGGCCGGCTGAGGAGTTTCACAGTGACAGCGGCGGCGGTCGGAGGATTCCGGCCGCCGCCGCCCGTCGCTCAGCTCCAGTCGCTGTCGACGTGGTTGTCGCGCCAGCGTCCGCCCACCGGCGGGGTGTCCAGCCGCATCCCGTCCTCGGCGTTGCCGGCGAGGTCGTTGTCCTCGACCCGGCAGTCCACGCAGCTGCCCCGCTCGGTGATCCACAGTCCGTGCGTCTGGGTGCGGGATTCGTCGCTGTCCCAGATCCGGTTGCCGCGGATGGTGGCCGAGTCGAACGGCGCGTTGATGGTGATGCCGGCCCGCCGCCCGGGAGCGGGGTCCAGCTCGTACGCGCAGCCCGGCGGCGGCACGTCCCCGCTCCACGCGCTGAACGCGTCCGGGCGTACCGGGGCCAGGGCGAGTTCGTCGCCGGTGTTGGCGGCCACCGTGGCCACGGACCGGCCGACCCGCAGGATCTTGCCCCGGTGCCCGTCGCGCGGCCAGTCGGCGGTGCGGTCCACCAGGCCCCGCTCGCTGTAGCGGACGGCCTCGCCCGCTCCGCCGGCGGCCCTGGCGTACTGCCGCCCGTTGTTGCGGATCCGGTTGTTGAGCAGCACCGCGTCGCTCATCTGGTGGTCGATGCGGACCGCGTCCAGACCGTTGCCCCAGAACTCGTTGCTCTCGATCACCACGTCCCGGACAGGTCCCTGGTAACCGCGACCGAGGTCGCGCGCGTGGTAGCCGTGCTGGCCGTTTCCGCTGATTCGGTTGCCCCGCACGACGTACGGCCCGGGGCTGTTGCCGATGCTGATCCCGTCGCGCAGATTGCCGTCGATGACGCAGTCGGTGACGAGTCCGCCCCGCCCGGCCACCGTCGAGGTGCCCTGCGACGACACGTCGAAGCCCGCCTCCAGGTTGCCGGTCATCGTGCAGGCAGACACGATCAGCCCGTCGGCGCCCCAGTCGGAGATGCCGAAGCGGTTGCCCTGGCTGTGGCAGCCGATGATGCGGTAGCCGCGGGGCGGCGGCCAGTATTCCTTCTGCAACTCCAGGAAGATCCCGTTGGTGCCGTTGGCCAGGGCTGTGCAGTTGGCGATGGTCAGCCGTTCCACCGGACCCCACCCGCCGACTCCGATGCCGATGCCGGCTCCGCCCATCTGCTCGCCGTTGTCCAGCCGGCCGCAGCCGACCACCACCACGCCGTCGATCAGGGAGTCCTGGAGGAAGTCGCAGCCCAGCCCGCTGGCCGCGGTGTGGTGGATGTAGAGGTTGCGGAACACGCCCCGCACCACGTACTGCAGGCCGAGGCCCTTGGCCAGGTAGTTGTACTCGGCCATCGCCACGCCCGAGCCGTCGATCTGGAAGTCGGCGAACGTGCAGTCGGCGATGTGCCGGTCCCGGTCGGCACCGTGCTGGAGGGTCGTCCAGAAGGCCAACGGTGTCGGGTCTGCCCGGTTGCCCTCGTTGCTCAGCATGAACCGGGTCGCCGCCGGGCCGGCCCCGACCAGCGACACCCCGCTGCGCCACACCGTGCCGGCGTCGCGGATCGAGTAGATGCCCGGCGGGCAGTAGATCACCCGGGCCCGCCCGTCGGAGGCGTACCCGGCGCCGAGCCGGTCCACGAGGGCGGCCAGCGCCGGTTGGTCGTTCGTCGCGCCGTCACCGGTCAGCCCGTACTCCAGGGCGTCGCAGTAGAGCGGCGCGCCGGCGGAGGCGGGCCGCCGTACCCGGACCGAGTTGAGTATCGCCTCGTACGCCACGGGCCGGCTCCCTTCGACGCGGGTGGTGCGCGCCGACTTCCCGGTGACGGGTGGGGGAAACCCCCGGACGCGGTCCGGCCCCGGCGCCGCGTGGGCAGCGCCGGGGCCGGGGTACGCGCCTCAGACGGCGGCGATGAGCAGCGCCGGGCGCTCCACGCAGTCGGCCACGTGCCGCAGGAAGCCACCGGCCACCCCACCGTCGCAGACCCGGTGGTCGAAGGTGAGGCTGAGCTGGGTCACCTTGCGGACGGCGAGTTGCCCGTCGACCACCCACGGCTTGTCCACGATCCGCCCGACGCCGAGCAGCGCGGCCTCCGGGTGGTTGATGATCGGCGTGGAGCCGTCGACGCCGAACACGCCGTAGTTGTTGAGCGTGAACGTGCCGCCGGTGAGCCGGGCCGGCGGCAGGCTGCCCGCCCGCGCCGCGGTGGTGGTCGCCGCCAGTTCGGCGGCCAGCTCGGCGGTGGTGAGCCGTTGGGCGTCGCGCAGCACCGGCACCAGCAGGCCCCTGTCGGTCTGCGCGGCGATGCCCAGGTGCACACCGGCGGACTGGACGATCCGCTGCGCCTCCGTGTCGACCCGGGAGTTGAGCTGGGGGTACCGGCGCAGGCCGCTGAGGCAGATCCGGGCCAGCAGGGCCAGGATGCTCACCGGGGCGTCGGGCGTCGCCGCGTTGATCGCCGCCCGGGTCTCCAGCAGCCCGGTGGCGTCCACGTCCACCCAGATGGTCACCTCGGGGATCTCCCGACGGCTGCGGGACAGCTTGTCGGCGATCACCTTGCGCACACCGGTGAGCGGGACGATCACGTCGCCGTCCCCGGTCGCCGCGAGGGCGACGTGCGGGGCCGGCACGGCGGCGAGCCGGGCGGCCGGCGCGGCCAGCGCCGCCTCCACGTCGGCGCGGCGGATCACCCCGCCCGGTCCGCTGCCGTGCAGCGTGGCGAGGTCGACGCCACGCTCACGGGCCAACCGCCGCACGATCGGTGAGATGACCAGGGCGGCCGCTGTCCGCTCCGGATCGGTGGGGGCGGCCCCCACGACGGTGTGCCCCGTCGACCCGGCGTCGGCGCCTGTGGAGTCGGCGCGGCGGATGTCGGGCCGGGCGACGTCCGTCGGGCCGGCGTCGACAGGTTCGGGGGCGAGGGCCAGCCGGGGGCGCCGCCGACGCCTGGTGGCGCCGCCGTGACCAGTGCCGTACCCGATGAGCACGTTGCCGGACCCGGCTCGCTCCTCCTCGCGGTAGGTGGCGTGCCCGGCGGGCTCGTCGCCGCCACCGTCCAGGGGCGCGATCGTGATCAGGGGTTGGCCGACCGGGCGTACCTCACCTGCCGCACCGTGCAGGGTGACGACCCGGCCGGCGTACGGGCAGGGCACGTCGACGACCGCCTTGGCGGTCTCCACCTCGACCACGCTCTGGTCGACAGTGACGATGTCGCCCACGGCGACCCGCCACTCGACGATCTCGGCCTCGCTCAACCCCTCGCCCAGGTCGGGCAGGAGGAAGACCTGGGTCCGCTCGACCGTGGTCATGCCGCCGCCCAACGCGCGTCCGGCTGGTCGTCCCACTGCAGGCGGGCCACCGCGTCCAGGACCCGGTCCACGCCGGGCAGGTGGGTGTGCTCCAGCATCGGCGCCGGGTACGGGATGTCCAGCCCGGCGACGCGCAGCACCGGGGCGTGCAGCGCGTGGAAGCAGCGCTCCTGCACCCGTGCGGCGATCTCCGCGCCGACACCCGCGAAGCCGGGCGCCTCCTGGATCACCACGCACCGGCCGGTACGCCGGACCGAGGCGGTGATGGTGGCGTCGTCGAACGGCACGATCGTGCGCACGTCCACCACCTCCAGGTCCCAGCCCTCCTCGCGGGCGGCCTCGGCGGCCTCCAGCGCGACAGGCACCGCCGGTCCGTACGCGACAAGGGTGGCGTCGCGGCCGGGCCGACGCACCACGGCTCGGCCGAACGGCTCGGTACGCGTCGGCAGCTCGGCTTCGGCACTGCCGAAGTAGAGCTTCTTGGGCTCCATGAAGACCACCGGGTCGGGGTCGTCGATCGCCTCACGCAGCAGCGAGTACGCGTCCTCGACTGTCGCAGGCGTGACCACCTTCAGGCCCGGGGTGTGCGCGTAGTACGCCTCGGACGAGTCGCAGTGGTGCTCCACCCCGCCGATGCCGCCGGCGTACGGCACGCGGATGACGATGGGCACGCTGAGCGCGCCCCGGGTGCGGTTGCGCAGCTTGGCCACGTGCGAGGCGATCTGCTCGAACGCCGGGTACGCGAACGCGTCGAACTGCATCTCGACGACCGGCCGGAGCCCGGACATGGCCAGGCCGACGGCGAAGCCGACGATGCCGGCCTCGGCGAGGGGCGTGTCGAAGCAGCGCTTCTCGCCGAAGCGGGCCTGGAGGCCGTCGGTGATCCGGAAGACGCCGCCGAGCTGGCCGACGTCCTCGCCGAAGACGACGACCCGGTCGTCGGCGGCGAGGGCGTCGGCGAGCGCGGTGTTGAGCGCCTTCGCCATGGTGGTGGCCATCAGGGGTTCCCGTCCTCGTCACTCGCGGCGGCCAGTTCGGCGCGGACCTGTTCACGTTGCTCGACGAGCTGCGGGGTGGGTTCGGCGTAGACGTGGTCGAAGAGGCTCAGCGGGTCGACGCTGGGCTGCTCGTTCATCCGGGCGCGCAGGTCCGCCGCGTACGCCTCGGCCTGCTCGGCGATCTCGGCGACCGCCGTGTCGTCGAGCACGCCCCGGGCCCGCAGGTAGGTCTCCAGGCGGGCGAGCGGGTCGCGGTCGCGCCAGGCGTCGACCTCGGCGCCGTCGCGGTAGCGGCTGGCGTCGTCGGCGTTGGTGTGCGGTTCCATCCGGTAGGTGTGCGCCTCGACGAGGAACGGTCCGTTTCCGGCACGGGCGTGCGCGACCGCGCGGGTGAGCACGGCGAGCACGGCGACCGGGTCGTTGCCGTCGACCTGCTCGCTGGGCACGCCGTAGCCGACGCCCTTGTACGCCAGCGACGGCGCGGCGGTCTGCCGGGACAGCGGGACGCTGATGGCGTACCTGTTGTTCTGCACGAAGTAGACGACAGGCGCCTTGAACACGGCGGCGAAGTTGATCCCCTCGTGGAAGTCGCCCTCGCTCGTCGCGCCGTCGCCGATGAAGGCGAGCGCCACGGTGTCGCGACCCTGGTACGCCTCGCCGTGCGCGAGGCCGGCGGCGTGCACGCACTGGGTGGCCAGGGGCGTGCACTGCGGCGCGGTGCGTACCTCGGTGGGGTTGTAGCCGCAGTGCCAGTCGCCGCGCAGCAGCGTGAGGACCTCGACCGGGTCGATGCCCCGGGCAACCAGAGCCATCGACTCGCGGTAGGTGGGGAACACCCAGTCGGTGTCGCGGACCGCGAGCACGGCGCCGACCTGGCACGCCTCCTGGCCCCGTGAGGACGGGTAGACGGCGAGGCGGCCCTGCTTGGTCAGCGCGGTCGCCTGGGTGTCGAAGCGGCGGCCGAGCACCATCCGGCGGTACAGCTCGCGCAGCACCTCGACGGGTGGCTCCGGATAGTCGGTGCGGGCGGGCAGCGGCGTGCCCGTCGGGTCGAGCAGGCGGACCGGCTCGGCGTCCGGGAGCAGTGGGCGCGCCGGGTCGGGCGGGGTGGCCGCCCGACGGGTACGCGGGGATGCCCTGCGGACCGCCTGGGGAGTGGTCGTCACGGCGGAACCTCCTGGGACGTGTGGTGAGCCTATGCTTCCGCTGACGGATGATTGACTCAAGATCCACCAGGAAGGTGGGACGATTGGCATGGCGAGGCAGCTTCGGTGAGCCAGGAGCCCACAGACGGGGTGAGCCGGGCGAGCGGATCGGGACGATCGGCCCAGCCCCTGGACGAGGTCGACCGGCGGATCCTCGACGAGCTGGTCCGCGACGGCCGGACCTCGGTGCGCACCCTGGCCGAACGGATCCACATCTCCCGCACCAACGCGTACGCCCGGGTGGAGCGGTTGCTGCGCGACGGCGTGATCACCGGCTTCCGCGCCCAGGTGGCGCCGGAGGCCGCCGGGCTGGGCACGTCGGCGTACATGGCGTTGACGATCGAGCAGAACACCTGGCGCGAGGTGTCCGCCGAACTGGCCCAGGTCCGCTACGTCGAGCACGTGGCGCTGCTCAGTGGTGAGCACGACGTGCTGGCCCTGGTCCGCGCCCCGGACAACGCCACCCTGCGGTACGTGGTGCTGGACCGGGTGCAGCGCATCGCCGGTGTGCTGTCGACACGGTCCTGGCTGGTGTTCGAGGAGTTCGACGGGACGCAGAGCCCCTGGCAGTAGGGCCTTGTAACACGAACCAGATGACAGAGCCGATACCACTCAGTCGGTAACAAATCCCCCGTACGATCCGCCGGATGGCTATCTCGGACCAGTTGTGGACGGCGGCCAGGGCCTCCGCCCCGCGACCGCCCGCGCCGGACAACCCGCGGTCCTTCCGGGGCGACATCGAAGGTCTGCGGGCCGTCGCCGTGCTGCTGGTGCTCCTCGGTCACGCCGGGGTCCCGTACCTGTCCGGCGGGTTCGTCGGCGTGGACGTGTTCTTCGTGATCTCGGGCTTCCTCATCACCGGCCTGCTGCTTGAGGAACTCGACAGACGGGGGCGCCTGTCGCTCGCCGGGTTCTACGCCCGACGGGCCAAGCGCCTCCTGCCCGCCGCCGCGACGGTGCTCGTCGCGAGCCTGGTGCTGACCTACCTCTTCCTCCCCCGCGGCCGCTGGTCCGCCACCGCCTGGGATGTCATCGCCAGCGCGTGTTACGCGATGAACTGGCGCATGGCGGACCAGTCCCTCGACTACGTCGCCGCCACCGACGCGCCGAGCATCGCCCAGCACTTCTGGTCCCTCGCCGTCGAGGAGCAGTTCTATCTCATCTGGCCACTGCTGCTGCTCGTCCTCGGGTGGTTCGCCAGGCGGCGCGGGCGCGGGCGACGCGGCCTGCACCTGCTCGGCCTTGCCCTCATCGCGGTCCCGTCGTTCGCCTGGGCCCTGTTCGTCTCGCCCACCGATCCGTCGGCGTACTACGTCACCACGACCCGGATGTGGGAGTTGGCCCTCGGCGGCGCCGTCGCCGTCACCGCGATCCGGCTGAACCGGTCGCCCCGCGTGCTGGCCGTACCCCTGGCGTGGGCCGGGCTCGTCGCGGTCGGCGCCTCTGCCGCGCTGATCCACACGGAAGCCGGCTTCCCGGGGTACGCCGCGCTCGG
Organism: Micromonospora sp. NPDC000663; assembly: GCF_042898105.1. Taxonomy (NCBI): domain Bacteria; kingdom Bacillati; phylum Actinomycetota; class Actinomycetes; order Micromonosporales; family Micromonosporaceae; genus Micromonospora; species Micromonospora sp. NPDC000663. The sequence goes on along the minus strand of NZ_JBIAYR010000004.1, from coordinate 445,620 downwards.
CCCGACCGTCGGTACGGCGGCGGTCATCGCGTTCGGCCCGGCGGCCGGCCGTGCCGGTCCCGGTCTCCTGCTCGGCCGGCAGCCGCTGCGCTACCTCGGCGGGATCTCGTACTCGCTGTACCTGTGGCACTGGCCCCTGCTGATCGCCGCGCAGGCCCACGTGGGTGATCTCGGCGTCGGCGCCGCGCTCGCCGTCGTCGCCGCCTCGACCATTCCCGCCGCGCTGACCTACCACCTCGTGGAGAACCCGGTCCGCCGGTCGCGGACCCTCACGGCCCGACCCTTCGCCGCACTGCGGGTCGGGGCGGCGTGCACAGGCGTCGCGGCACTGGCCGGCCTGGCGTTCCACCTGGTCGTCCCGTCGACGGCCGGCCCGGCTCCCGCATCGACGGTCGGGCTGGGCCAGGTGCCCGGAGCGAGCGCGCAGCCGGCGTCGACAGCGCCCGGCGCCGCCGTCCTGGGCGCCTCCCCCCGCTCCAGCCGCGCCGGAGCGCCAGTGGACCGGGTCGCGTCGATCGTCCCCGATCCGGTGGCGGCGGCCCGGGACACGCCCCAGTCGCAGAGATCCAGGAGCTGCCACGTGAGCCTGGAGTCGTCGACGCCGACGGCGTGCGTCTACGGGCGGAACGACGCGACGACCCGGGTCGCGCTCGTCGGCGACTCCCACGCGGACCACTGGGTCCCCGCCCTGCGGGGTGCGGCGGAGACGAACGGCTGGCGGCTCGCCACCTACACCAAGTCCGGCTGCCCGTTCCTCACCGCCGAGATCCTCCTGAACGACAGGCCCTACTCGTCCTGCACCGAATGGAACAGCCGGGTACGGGCCGAGCTGCTCGGCGCGGACCGCCCCGACATCCTTGTCGTCACCAACGCCGAATACCCGGTCCGGGGCGAGCCGCCGTCGCGGTGGCGTTCCGCGATGGCCCGTGAGCTGCGCCGAACGTGGAGCGCGATGACCGTGGAGCAGCTGCGGGTGGTGGTGCTGCGGGACACTCCCCTGCATCCGAAGGACATGGCCGAATGCGTGTCCGAGCATCCGACCCGCCTGACGGCGTGCGCCACGTCCCGGGCCGACGTCCTGCGCCTCGGCGGTGGTCCCGCCCAGGAGGCGGCGGCCGACGGTCTCGCCGGCGTACGCCTCATCGACCTGAACGACTGGATCTGCCCGGCGGACCGCTGCGCGCCGGTCATCGGAGGTGTCCTCGTCTGGCGCGACGCCCACCACCTGACCGCCACCTACTCGGCGACACTCGCACCGAGGGTGGCCGACGCACTCAGACCCGTGACCGCCGGGCGGTGACGGCCCGGGGCGGGCTCACCGCTCGGGCGGGGCCTCCAGGCCCTCCCGATCGGCCAACTCCAGCAGCGGCTCCAACGAGAACCTGTCGCCGTCCAGACCCGCGTGCGGGTCGCCGCGCTCGGCGAAGCGGGCCGGCACGGACAGCACGTCGAAGTCCTCCGGCCGGGCGTCGTCCAGCTCCGCCCAGTCCAGCGGCGCCGACACCAGCGCCCGGGGCGTGGGCCGGATGGAGTACGCCGAGGCCATCGTGTGGTCCCGCGACATCTGGTTGTAGTCGACGAAGACCGGCCGGTCCCGCTGCTCCCGCCACCAGGTGGTGGTGACCAGGTCCGGCAGACGGCGCTGCATCTCGCGGCCCAGCGCGAGGACCGCCCGACGGCACTCGCCGAAGCTCCACCGCGGCTCGATCGACAGGTACACGTGCAGGCCCCGCCCGCCTGTGGTCTTCGGGTAGCCGGTCAGGCCCAGCTCGGCGAGGAACGCGCGCACCTCCCGGGCCACCGGCACCACCTGCTCGAAGCCGACACCGGGCATCGGGTCCAGGTCGATGCGCAGCTGGTCCGGTCGTTCCACGTCGGCGGCACTCACCGGCCACGGGTGGAAGCGCAGGGTGCCCAGGTTGGCCGCCCAGATCACCACGGCCAGCTCACTGGGTGCCACCTCGTCCGCGGTACGGCCACTGGGGAAGGTGATATGCGCCGTGCGCACCCACTCGGGCGCGCCCGCCGGCAGCCGCTTCTGGTAGAAGGCGTCACCCCGGTTGGTCTGCCGGGTGGCGATCGTCGCGCCCTCGAAGACACCGCGCGGCCAGCGTTCCAGCATGGTGGGCCGGTCCCGCAGGGCGCGCAGGATGCCGTCGCCCACCGCGAGGAAATACCGCACCACGTCCAGCTTGGTCAGCCCGCGCTCCGGGAAGTACGGCTTGTCGGGGCTGGAGACGCGGACCAGCCGCTCCCCCACCTGGATTTCCTCCGCCGCCGTGGCCACGCCCCTGAGGGTACGGCGCCGGTCAGGTGGTCAGCAGCACACCGACCAGGATCAGCGGCAGCCCGACGAACAGAAAGATGCCGACCCCGGTGAGCACGCGCGCCCCGCCGGCCTCCTCGCGCTCCGGTGCGACACCGAAGGCCGAGCGGGCGTCCAGCATGCCGATCCGGCTCAGCGTCAGGTCACCTGTCACGCCGGACAGTGCCCCGACCACGATCAACGCGATGCCCAGCCGATTCGCGAAGTCACCGCCGGCGACCGCCACCCAGAGCGCCGCCGCGACCGCGACCACAAGCACGGCGATCACGAACAACACGAACGCTTCCCGCAGACCCCGCAGGACAGTCATCGTCCACCACCCCCGTAGGGGGACATTGTCGCCCGTCTACCCGTCCCGCCGCTGCCCCGAGGCCGACGGCGCCGCCCGGCCCGGCACGGCGTCGGGCCACGCGGTTACCGCCGACGGCGCCCGGGTAGGGGGTCGGCATGGCGGAACTGGCAACCCTCTGGATCGTCCGGCACGGCGAGAGCACCGCGAACGTCGCGGCGACACATGCCGAGGCGTCGGGCGCGGAGCTGATCGATCTCACCCACCGTGACGCCGACGTGCCGCTCTCCCCGACCGGCGAGGACCAGGCCAGGGCGACCGGCCGCTGGCTGGCGGAGCTGCCGGACGCGAAGCGCCCGGATGTGGCAGTGGTGTCGCCGTACCTGCGGGCGGTGCAGACGTCGCGGCTGGCGCTCGCCGGCACCGACATCCCCGTCCACCGCGACGAACGGCTGCGTGACCGGGAGCTGGGTATCCTCGACGGGCTGACCGGGCACGGGGTGCGGCGACGCTACCCGGACGAGGCCGAGCGTCGGACCCGGCTGGGCAAGTTCTACTACCGGCCGCCGGGCGGGGAGTCGTGGACAGACGTGGCGTTACGACTGCGGACGCTGCTGGGGGACCTGCGCCGTGACCACGAGGGTTGCCGGGTGCTGCTCTTCGGCCACGACGCGCTGGTATTTCTGCTTCGTTATCTGGTGGAGGGGTTGACCGAGGAGGAGCTGATGGCGCTCACGCGACAGCAGGTGATCGCCAACTGCTCGATCACCGAATGGTCGGCGGACGCCGACGACCGGCTGGTGCTCAGCACGTTCAACGATGTCGAGCACCTGCGTCAGCAGGGCGCCGAGCCGACCAGGGAGGACGAGATCCATGCCGAGCCGGTCTGACGTCAAGGTGATCACGCCGGGGCTGCTGCGGGACTGGGCGCTGCCGGTGCCGGCCGGCGGCAAGGAGAGCCGGGGCACCGTGCTTGTGGTCGGTGGTTCCCGCTTCACCCCCGGCGCGGTCCTGCTCGCCGGGGTGGCCGCGTTGCGCGCCGGCGCCGGGGTGCTCCAGCTCGCCGCCGCCGAGTCCAGCGCCGCCACACTCAGCATCGAGGTGCCCGAGGCACTCGTGGTCGGGCTGCCGGAGACACCCGACGGGGCGGTCGCCGCCGACCGGGACGGGCAGCTCGGCGAGCTGGTCGCACAGGCCGACGTGGTGGCCCTCGGCCCCGGCCTGAAGGCGATCGACGAGACGAACCGCCTGTTGAGCCTGGTCCTGGACGCCGCCCGGCCGCAGACCTCGCTGGTGCTCGACGCGTACGCCCTCGGCGCCCTCAGTCACGACCCGGGCCTGCTGGTCGGCTCGGGCCGGCCGGTGGTGCTCACCCCGAACGTCACCGAGGCGGGGCACCTGCTCGGTCGCGACCCGGGCGACGACCTGGACGCCGAGGCGGCCGAGTTGGCCGCCCGGTACGAGGCGGTGGTGTCGCTCTACGGGCACGTGGCCACGCCTGACGGGCGGGGGTGGCGGGAGGAGAGCGGCGACGCCGGGCTGGGCACCTCCGGCAGCGGTGACGTGCTCGCCGGGTTGCTGGCGGGGCTGCTGTCGCGGGGCGCGGACCCGGCGCAGGCGGCCTGCTGGGGGTCGTTCGCGCACGCGGTGAGCGGCCAGCGGCTGATCCCCCGGTACGGCCGGATCGGCTTCCTGGCCCGGGAACTGCTGGACGAGATCCCCCGCACCCTGGCCATGGTCTGATCAGCTGTTTGCTCCTGTTTGCGCAGTTCACCGCCGGGGTACCGCAAGCACACCAGACAAGATTTCAGGGAGGTCATGCCGGTGTCGAACGATGCCATCGTCCTGCTCAAGGACGACCACAAGGAGATGCGCCGCCTGTTCAAGGCCTTCCAGGACGCCGAGGAGGGGCCGGCGAGCCAGCGACAGAAGCTGGTGGACCAGATCCTGGAGGCCCTGACGGTGCACACCTACCTGGAGAACGAGGTGATGTACCCGGAGGTCCGCCGGCTGCTGCCCGACCTGGAGGACGACATCCTCGAGTCGTACGAGGAACACCACGTCGCCGACGTGCTCTGCGCCGAACTGGCGAGCATGAGTGCCGACGACGAGCGCTTCAACGCCAAGACGACGGTGCTCATCGAGAACGTGACGCACCACGTCGAGGAGGAAGAGGAGGAGTGGTTCCCCAAGGTGCGCGAGGCGCTGGGCCGCAAGCAGCTCCAGGAGATCGGCGAGAAGATGATCGCGCTGCGCGCCGACGCGCCGCGTACCCCCACCGCGCCGAAGGCGATCAAGAAGGCGATCGACGCGGTTACCGCCTGAACCACACGCGTACGACGAAGGGCCCGGCGTGCTGCCGGGCCCTTCGTCGTGTGCCACCGCGCCCGCGGCGTGACGGTGGTCAGTCGCCCGAGCCCGGCTCGGCCATCCGGCGGTGCTGCTCGGACTTGAGCTTGTCCGGGATGATCTTGCCGGCGGCGGTCTGCACCTTGTTCAACAGCGAACCCGCAGTGACCGTCTGGTCGCCCTTCATCATCGCGGCGAAGCCCTGGGCGGCGACCTCGGCCGGGTCGTCCTTCTTCCCGGAGCCCACCCGGGTGTCCTGCATGTCGGCCCGCTCGAAGAACGCGGTGTCGGTCGGCCCGGGCATCAGCGCGGTCACCGTGACGCCGGTGTCCTTCAGCTCGTTGCGCAGGGCCTCGGCGAAGGACTGCACGAACGACTTCGACGCGTTGTAGACCGCCTGGAACGGCCCCGGCATGGTGGCGGCGATCGACGAGGTGAAGAGCACCCGGCCCGTACCCCGCTCGACCATCGCGGGCAGCAGCAGCTTGGCCAGGTGCACCGTCGAGCGCACGTTCAGGTCGACGATCTCCAGCTCGTCGCGCAGATCGGTGCCCCCGACGAAGGCGCCACCGGCGCCCCGACCGGCGTTGAGCGCCAGCGCGTCCAGCGGACGCCCGGTCGCCGCGACGGCGGCAACCAGGTCCTCCACCCCCTGCTCACGGGCCAGGTCGACGCGGATCGGGCGGATCTGCGGGCCGCCGTCGCGGCGCAGCTTCTGTGCCGCCGCGTCGATCCCGTCGTCCGGCGCGGCGATGACCAGGTCGAAGCCGTGCTCGGCGAACTGCGCCGCCAACTCGTACCCGATCCCGCTCGATGCCCCAGTCACGACGGCGAGCGGCCGGTCGGAGGTGGGTGTGGTCATGGTGTCGACTCCCTCTCGTGCGGACGGCGACCGCACCGCCCGGTGCGGCAGTCACCTACCGAGTGCCCTGGGGCGGGCCGTCCAACCATGTCGGCGGGTCGCGTCCGGAGGTCGGACCGGGCACGCCGCGACCGGCCCGGTAGGATCGGCTCGGGCCGTTACTGGCGCGTGGGGATGGACAACCATCGGGGAGCGGCCCCGTCACGAGGACGTTTGCCGAGCGCCTGGGCCTTCCCGCACGTCTGTTGGAGGTCGCATGTCGCACAACGCCGAGTCCACCGCATTCCGGAGCGCCCTCGAGGTGATCCGCGCCGTCGAACCGCGGGTGGCCGACGCCATCGGCGCCGAGCTGACCGACCAGCGGGAGTCGCTCAAGCTCATCGCCAGCGAGAACTACGCCTCCCCGGCGACGCTGCTCGCGATGGGCAACTGGTTCAGTGACAAGTACGCCGAGGGCACCGTCGGGCGTCGCTTCTACGCCGGCTGCCAGAACGTCGACACCGTCGAGGCGCTCGCCGCCGAGCACGCCCGTGAGCTGTTCGGCGCCGCGCACGCGTACGTGCAGCCGCACTCGGGCATCGACGCCAACCTGGTGGCCTTCTGGGCGGTGCTCGCCGACCGGGTGGAGTCCCCCGCGCTGAAGAAGGCGCAGGTGCGCCAGGTCAACGACCTCAGCGAGGCGGACTGGTTCGCGCTGCGCCGCGAGCTGGGCAACCAGCGGATGCTCGGCATGTCGCTGGACGCCGGCGGTCACCTCACCCACGGCTTCCGCCCGAACATCTCCGGCAAGATGTTCGACCAGCGCAGCTACGGCACCGACCCGGCGACCGGGCTGATCGACTACGACCGGGTCGCCGAGGCGGCCCGCGAGTTCAAGCCGCTGATCCTCGTCGGCGGGTATTCCGCGTACCCCCGGAAGGTGAACTTCCGGATCCTGCGGGAGATCGCCGACTCGGTCGGCGCCACCTTCATGGTCGACATGGCGCACTTCGCCGGCCTGGTGGCCGGCAGGGTGTTCACCGGCGACTTCGACCCGGTGCCGCACGCACACATCGTCACCACCACCACCCACAAGTCGCTGCGCGGCCCGCGCGGCGGTATGGTGCTGTGCCAGCCGGAACTGGCCGACCAGGTGGACCGGGGCTGCCCGATGGTGCTCGGTGGTCCGCTGCCGCACGTGATGGCCGCGAAGGCCGTCGCCCTGGCCGAGGCCCGCCGCCCCGACTTCGCCGACTACGCCCAGCGGATCGTGGACAACGCGCAGGCCCTCGCCGACGGGCTGCTGCGCCGGGGCGCGACCCTCGTCACCGGCGGCACCGACAACCACCTGGTGCTCATCGACGTGTCCGGCTACGGGCTCACCGGCCGGCAGGCCGAGCAGGCGCTGCTCGACTCCGGCATCGTCACCAACCGCAACTCGGTCCCGCAGGACCCGAACGGCGCCTGGTACACCTCAGGCATCCGGATCGGCACCCCGGCGCTGACCACGCGGGGCCTGGGCACTGCCGAGATGGACCAGACCGCGGAGCTGATCCACACCGTGCTCACCCAGACGACCGCCGCCGCCAACAGCGACGGCACCCCGTCCAAGGCCAAGTACGCACTGGACCCGGCCCTGGCCGACAAGATCTCCCGCCAGGCCACCGACCTGCTGGCCCCCCACCCGCTCTACCCCGGCATCGACCTGTCCTGACCGCGCGGTCGTGGCCCGACCCGGTCGCCCGCCCGACGTGTCGGGCGGGCGACCGGGCGGGTCAGTTCAGCGGGCGCTTGAGGTGGTAGCGGTGGACCTCGGTGCTGCCCTGGACGTTGTTCACGTCCTCGGCGGCGGAGACCAGCTCCCAGCCCTCCCGGCCCGCGCGGTTGAGGTGCGCGATGGCGGTGTCGCCGTAGGCGGTGATGTCCTTGCGCGAGCCGTCTGGGCCGTACCAGACGAACGAGACGTGGAAATTGCGGCCCTGTCCCTGATAGCGACGGACGAGCAAGGCGTACTCCCAGGCAACCATGCGGCCCATTATGACCGTCCACCCAGGACGGCGGAACGCGGGCCGTCGCGCATTGCCATCCGGTGAACGCGGTGTGTCAACCCACGAGGTCGCCGGCCGCCGTGGTTGGAGACGACCGGCCGGTGGCAAATCGGTTGCCTGGTCAGCCGGGCGCGAGCGCCGGTGTCTGGGCGTGGATGTGAAAGCGCAGCGAGCGGGCGTCGGTGAAGCACTCCCGCATCGGGCGCACCAGGTCCCGGTGCTCCGGGCTGCGTTCCCAGCTCTCGAAGTCCGCGAGGCTCTCCCACTCACTGGTGATCAGCCACTGTTCCGGATCGGTCGACGAGCGGCACACCTGGTCGACCAGGTGCCCCGGCACACCGTCCGCGACCAGATGCCGCACCTGCTCGTACGCGGCGAGGAACTGCTCGGTGCGCGGCACCGGCACCCGTACCAGGAAGACCACCCGGGCCCGCTGTTCGGTCATGGCGTCTCTCTCCTCGTCGGCGCTGCCCCGCGCAGGACAAGCGCGCTGTTGAACCCGTCGAACCCCCGCGCGCAGACCAGCGCGAGCCGACTGCGGGGCCGCCGGTGCTCGCGCAGGAAGTCCAGCTCACATCCGTCGGCCACCTCGTCCGGGCCGGCGGACGCGGGAAGCGTGTCGTGCGCGAAGGCGAGCAGCGCCGTGGCCACGTCCAGCGCCGACCCGCCCTGGTGCGCCCGCCCGGTCAACGGCTTCTGGGTCGTCACCGGGGGCGGCCGGTCGGCGAAGACGGCACGCAGCGCCTCGGCCTCGCTGCGGTCGTAGCGGGGCACACCCAGTGCGTCGGGCAGCACCACGTCGATCCCCGCCGCCGCGACGTCGGCCCGGTCCAGGGCGAGGCGCATCGCCCGCGCGTACTGCCCCACGTCACCGGCGCTGTCCGCGGTGGTGTGCGCGGCGTCGTGGGTGGAGCCCCAGCCGCTCACCTCGCCGTAGATCCGGGCGCCCCGCGCCAACGCGTGCCCCAGCTCCTCCACCACGAACACCGCGCCGCCCTCGGCCGGCAGGTAGCCGCTGGCCGAGGCGCCGAACGGCCGGTACGCCCGCTGCGGATCGTCGACGTCGCTGAGCAACCCGGAGCGCAGCTGGCAGGCCAGGGCGTACGGGCTCAGCGGACACTCGGTGGCCCCGGCGATCACCACAGGCGTTCCCCGGCGTACCGCCCTGGCGGCGTGCGCCAGGCTGTCCAACCCGCCGGCGGTCTCCGCGACGAGCACCCCGCTCGGGCCCTTGAACTGGTGGTGGATGGAGAGCTGCCCGACGCTTGCGGCGTAGAACCAGGCGATCGACTGGTACGCCCCGACCGTGCGCGACGGGCCACCCCAGAGCCGTTGCAGCTCCCGCTGACCGAACAGGTTGCCCCCCGAGGAGCTGGCCAGGGTCACCGCGTAGCCGTACGGATCGGGCGCCCGTTCGGGCAGGCCGGCGTCGGCGAGTGCGAGTCGGGTGGCGGCGAAGCCCAGGTGCGTCCACCTGTCGGTCTGCACCAGCTGGCGGCTGTCGGCGTAGGAGCCGGCCGTGAAGTCGGGCACCTGCCCGCCGTACCGGGTCGGGTAGCCGGCCGGGTCGAACAGGGTGATCGGGCCGGTACGACGGGCGCCGGCCAGCACGGTGCGCCAGTGCGCGTCCGCGCCGACGCCGCTGGGGGCGACCACGCCGATGCCCGTCACCACCGCCCGGGCCGTCACCCGGCCACCGCCGGGCCGCCGCTCACGCCGCCACCGCCGGGGGCCGGCGGCGGAACACCATCGCCGACTGGAACCCGCCGAATCCGCTGCCCACCGACAGCGCCACGTCCACCGGGACCTCCCGCGCCTCGTTCGGTACGTAGTCCAGGTCGCACTCCGGGTCCCGGCTGCTCCAGTTCGCGGTCGGCGGCACCACCCCGAACTCGATGGCGAGGGCGCAGGCGGCCATCTCGATCGACCCGATCGCGCCGAGGGAGTGCCCCACCATGGACTTGATCGAACTGATCGGCACCCGGTACGCGGCCTGGCCCAGGGCCCGTTTGAACGCGGCGGTCTCGTGCCTGTCGTTCTGCCGGGTGCCCGAGCCGTGCGCGCTGATGTAGGAGACCTGCTCCGGTGCGATGCCGCCCTGCCGCAGCGCGTCGGTGACGGCGAGGCCCATCTCCAGCCCGTCCGGGCGCAGCCCGGTCATGTGGTAGCCGTTGCTGCGGCTGGCGTAACCGGCGACCTCGCAGTAGACGTGCGCCCCGCGCCGCCGGGCGCGCCCGGCCTCCTCCAGCACCAGCACTGCCGCGCCCTCGGCGAGCACGAAGCCGTGCCGGTCGGCGTCGAAGGGGCGCGAGGCGTGCGCCGGGTCGTCGTTGTCCGGGCTGGTCGCCTTGATCGCGTCGAACGAGGCGACGGTCACCGGTGAGATCGGCGAGTCGGCGGCGCCGGCCAACACCACGTCGGCCTCACCGTCCACGATCAGCTGGTGGGCGTAGCCGATGGCGTCGATGCCAGAGGTGCAGCCGGTGGAGACGACCTGCGCCGGGCCGTGCAGCCCGTGCCGGCAGGCCACGTCCGCGGCGAGGCTGCTGGGCACCAACGCCTGGTACAGGTACGGACCACCGCGTGCCGCGTCGACAAGCCACCGTCGACCGTTGTCGCTGACGGTGACGTACTCCTGTTCCAGGGCCATCGTGCCGCCCACGGCCGTGCCGAGCACCACCCCGGCCCGGTCCCGCTCGGCGTCGGTGAGCACCAGGCCGGCGTCGGCGACCGCCTCGGCCGAGCAGGCCAGGGCGAACTGCACGTACCTGTCGGCGCGGCGCCGCTCGGCGTCGGTCAGCCCGGCGGCGACCGGGTCGAAGTCGCACTCGGCGGCGATCTGGGAGCGGAACGGCGACGGGTCGAAGAAACTGATCCGCCGGGTGGCCGTACGCCCCTCGGTGATGGTCTTCCAGAAGCGGTCCCGGCTGGCGCCGCCGGGGGCGACCACCCCGACGCCGGTCACCACCGTGCGGCGCCCGGTCACGACGCCTCGACCAACTCGGTGTCGACGTGCCCCAGCTCGGGGCGGGGCGCCAAGGGGCCCAGGTGGAAGACCACCTCGGCCGGTTCGACGCCTGTGTTGCGCAGTCGGTGCCGCACGTTCACCGGCACGAACAGCGCCTCGCCGGCGGCCAGCAGCGTCGGCTGGTCGTCCAGGTCGACGGTGATCGCGCCACGGGCCACGTACAGGAACTCCTCGCTGTACGTGTGGTAGTGCTCGGCGATCCGCTCCCCCGGCGCGAGCGTGGCCACGCCGAGGAAGCCGGAGGTGCTGCCGACGGTGCGGGGGCCGAGCAGCACCCGCAGCTCACCGCCGCGCCGACGGTCGGCGGGTACGTCCGCCGCGGCGATCGGCCGCGTGCCGAGGTCACTCATCGCCGGCCTCCGTCGGCTCGCCGCCGGCAGCCGGGCGGTCCTGCTCGGCGCGCTGGCGGGCGATCCGCTCCACCCGGTCCTTGATCACCGCGAGCTGGATGACGCTGTTGGTGTTGATCCGCTCGGTCATGCCGGCGTTGTCGACGGGCGCGGTCGGCTTCATGGCGAAGTCCTGCGTCCAGGTCATCCGGGTGCCGCCGGCCTCCTCGGAGTACCGCCAGTGGATCCGCATGTACTCGAACGGCCCGGTCTCGACGCGGTGCGCGCGGACCTGGTGGCTCACCGGGTCGGCGGTGCGTTCACTGACCCAGCTCCACGACACCCCGTTCTCGTCGGGGTACATGGTGAGCCGGAACCGCACGGTGTGCCCGTCGCGGTGCAGGATCTCCACCACCGCGTACTCGGTGAACAGCTCGGTCCAGCTCGCCACGTCGTTGGTGACCTCCCAGACCACCGGCAGCGGCGCGTCGATGAGCACGTCGTTCTCGGTGTGTCCGGGCGGGTCGACGCGGCGGGCGACCAGGTCGGCGACCGCCGGGATGCTCAGCTGCCCGGCCTGCTCCCCGATGGTCACCCGCCACCGGTCGGCGACGACAGCGGACAGCTCCAGTAGGGCGAGGGAGTCCATGCCCAGTTCCTCCAGCGAGGCGGCTGGCGCCCGGGCGGCGGCCTCGGCGTCCAGGCCGCAGTGCGCCACCAGGATGTCGGTGATCTCGGCTGTCATCGGGCGACCATGGGTGACGGTCATCGGTTCCTCCGGTTGGATACGTCGGGCTCCGCGGCGGGCGCGGGGCGGGGTGCGGGTGTGCCTGTCGGCCGCCGCGCGGGCGCCGGTGCGGGCGCGGCGAGCAGGCGGTCGACCAGGCCTGTGGTGTAGCGGCCCTTGCGGAACGCGGCGTCGTCGAGCACCCGCCGTACGAACGGGATGGTGGTGCGTACGCCCGGCCCGGCGATGTCGAACTCCTCCAGGGCGCGTTCGAGCCGGTTGAGCGCCAACTCCCGGTCGGGCGCCCACACGACGACCTTGGCGAGCAGCGAGTCGTACCAGGGGCCGATCACGTAGCCCGCGCTGGCGTGGGTGTCGACCCGGGTGAAGGGGCCGCCGGGCGGGGTGAACCGCTCCAACCGGCCCGGGGTGGGCGCGAAGCCGTGCGCCGGGTCCTCGGTGTTGACGCGGCACTCCACGGCGACGCCGTGCAGGCGGATCTCCTCCTGCCGCCAGCGCAGCGGCACCCCGGCGGCGATGTGCAGCTGCTCGTGCACCAGGTCGATGCCGGTGACCATCTCGGTGACCGGATGCTCCACCTGGATCCGGCAGTTGATCTCCAGAAAGTGGAACCGCTCCTCGGCGTCGACAAGGAACTCAAGCGTGCCCGCGCCGACGAAGCCGACCTCGAGCGCGCCGCGCAGCGCGGTCTCCGCGATGGCGTCCAGGACGCCGGCGGGCAGCGCCGGGGCGGGCGCCTCCTCGATGAGCTTCTGGTGCCGGCGCTGCACCGAGCAGTCCCTGGTGCCCAGGTGCACGCCGTTGCCGTGCGAGTCACACAGCACCTGCACCTCGACGTGCCGCGCCTCGGTGAGGTACCGCTCGACGTACACCCGGTCGTCGCCGAACGCGGCCTGCGCGGCGGCGCGGGTGCGGGCGTACACCCGGGGTAGTTCGGCGGGGGTGCGCACCACAGCCATCCCCCGGCCGCCGCCACCCGCGGCGGCCTTCACGATCACCGGGTAGCCGACGGTGTCGGCCACCTCGGCCGCCGCCGCCACTGTCGGCACCGGCGCGACGCTTCCCGCCGGCAGTGGCAGGCCGGCGCGGCTCATCAGGGCCCGGGCCGAGGACTTGTCCGCCAACGCCGCCATCACCGCCGGTGGCGGGCCGATGAAGATCAGCCCGTTGTCGGCGCAGATCTCGGCGAAGTCGGCGTCCTCGGAGAGGAACCCGTAGCCGGGGTGTACGGCCTGCGCGCCCACCTGCCGGGCCGCCTCGACGATGGCGGCGGGGTTGAGGTAGCTGCGTCGGCTCGTCGGCGGTCCGATCCGGACGGCCTGGTCGGCGAGCCGGACGGCCGGCGAGTCGGCGTCGGCGGCGGAGTAGACCACCGCCGTGCGGACGCCGAGCTCCTTGCAGGCCCGCAGCACCCGCAGCGCGATCTCGCCCCGGTTCGCGATCAGCACGGTCTCGAACATGCTCACCCACCCGCGCCGTCAGGCCGGTTCCAGTTCGACCAGCGGCTGGTCGTACTCGACCGGCTGGCCGTCCTCGACGAGAATCGCTGTCACCCGGCCGGCGCGGTCGGCGGTGACCTCGTTCATCAGCTTCATGGCCTCGACGATGGCGATCGGTTGACCCGGCCGGACCAGGTCGCCGACCGCGACGAACGGCGCCGCGCCGGGCTCCGGGGACCGGTAGAAGGTGCCGACGATCGGTGCCCGCACGGCCGCGCGTCCGGGCACCGACGGCCGGATCAGCGCCGGCGGCGGGCCGGGCGCCGGCGGGACCGGCGGCACCGGGACCGGCGGCGGCTCCGGGTGTACGTCGGCGCGCGCCGCCTCGCCCGGGTGCCACTCCACCTCCAGCACCGTCGACCCGCTGCGCAACCGGATCCGGCGCACCGGCCCGGTCAGCTCGGCGACGAGGTGCCGTGCCTGCCGGCGCAGCCCGGCCAGCACCTCCTCGCCGCCGGCCGTCTCGTCGGGCCGGTGTCCGTCCGGCGCGTCGGGCGGCGGCCCGCCGTGCCCGTTGCTCGACACGGCCCGGTCGCTCGTGGCGGTCACCGGGCACCAACCCGGAAGGTGGCGCGCGCCGCGCCGAACCGGCGGAACCGTTGCCGGCGGCGGCGGACCAGCGTCGCGGTCGGCACGTCCAGCAGGGGCAGCAGGTTCGCCAGCAGGGCGGCGCGCAGCCGGCGCGCGGTCTCCGCCGGGTCGTCGTGCGCGGCCGGGGTCGGCTCGGGCACGACCTCGTCGATCACGCCGAGCCGGCACAGGTCGGGCGCGGTCAGTCGCAGCGCGCGGGCGGCCTGCGGCGCCGCGGACCGGTCCGGCCAGAGGATGGCCGCGCAGCCCTCCGGGCTGATCACCGAGTAGACGGCGTGTTCCAGCATCAGCACCCGGTCGGCGACCGCGAGGGCCAACGCGCCGCCACTGCCACCCTCACCGGTGACGACCGCGAGCACCGGGGTGGGCAGCACGGTGAGGGTGAGGATGTTCTCCGCGATGGCCGCCGCCTGGCCCTGTTCCTCGGCGCCCACCCCCGGGTCGGCGCCGGGGGTGTCGACGAGGGTGATCACCGGCAGGCCGAGCCGGGCGGCGAGGCGCATCAGCCGCAGCGCCTTGCGGTGCCCGGCCGGGCTGGCCATGCCGAAGTTGCGCGCGACGAGTTCGGCGGTGGTGTGCCCCTTCTGGTGGCCGATCACCATCACGTGCCGCCCGTCCAGCCGGGCCACTCCTCCGACGACGGCCGGGCAGTCCGCGCCGAGCCGGTCGCCGTGCAGTTCGACGAACCCGTCGAAGACGGAGTCGAGATAGTCCAGCGTGGTCGGTCGGCCGGGGTGGCGGGCGACCCGCACGGTGTCCCACGCGTCGCGGTCGGCCGGCACCGGCTCGGCGACCGGCGCGTCGGCGAGACGCTCGCGGCACGGCGCCGACTCCTGCCGGGGTACGGCCGAGCGGGGCGGACGGGCGGAGCCGGTCGCGGCGAGCAGCGCCATGAGTCGTCCCCGCAGGGACCGGCGCTGCACCACCATGTCGACCTGGCCGTGGCGCAGCAGGAAGTCGGCGGTCTGGAAGCCCTCCGGCAGCGCCCGGCCGGTGACCTGCCGGATCACTCGGGGGCCGGCGAAACCCATCCGGGCGCCGCTCTCGGCGAGCACCAGGTCGGTGTTGGTGGCGAACGACGCCGCCACCCCGCCGTAGGTCGGGTCGGTAAGCACGCTGACCGTGAGCAGACCCGCCTCGCGCAGGGCGGCGATGGCCTGGCTGACGGTGGCCATCTGCATCAACGACAGGACGCCCTCCTGCATCCGCGCCCCGCCGGAGGCGGTGACCAGGATGAGCGGGACGCCGTCGTCCAGGGCCCGTTCAGCGGCCTGGGTGATCAGCTCCCCGACGGCGCAGCCGAGGCTGCCGCCGAGGAAGCGGAAGTCCATCACCGCGAGCACGGCCGGGTGCCCGCCGATGGTGGCGGTGCCGCAGACCACCGCCTCGGACAGCCCGGTGCTGGTGCGCGCGGCGGTGAGCCGGTGCGGGTACGGAAGCACGTCGACGAAGTCGATCGGGTCGGCCTCGGGCAGCCGGTCGGGCAGCGGGCGCAGCGATCCCGGGTCGACGAGCTGGCGCAGGCGTTCCGGAGCGCCGAGCCGGGCGTGCGCGCCGCACTCGGGGCAGACGTCGAGGTTGCGCCGCAACCGCTTGCGGTAGAGCAGGCTGGCGCAGCCGGCGCAGCGCGACCAGAGCTGCTCCTCGCGCGGTGCGGTGGCGGTCACGACCGCCGCCCGGCGTCGGCGGCGTCGAACCGGTAGAAGCACTGCGCCATCGCGTCGCGCGGCGAGCGCCACGTCGGCAGGTACGGCGAGACGTACGGGCGCAGCCGGTCACTGACCCGGATGAACTCGGGGTGGTCGCGGGCGGCCTCCACGGCCCCCTGCGCCGGCTGGTCGGTTTCCAGCAGGTGCACGTAGAGGTCGTGCAGCCGGTACAGCGAGCGGTGCCGGACGCCGACCAGGCGTGGCAGCTCCGTCGCGTCCGACTCGGCGAAGATCTCGGCGACCCGCTCCTCGGCGGTCGGGACGACCTTCGCGACGATCAGCGATCGGTCCATGGTTGGGCCTCCCCCCACGGCGTCCGGGCCGGCGGCGGGTGGCCCCGGACGCGCTGGACGACTGCCGACACGATGCGGGAGTCCTCGTCACCACGGCGTCACCGCGCCGGGCCGGTTGGGGACGCTCGTCGGTGACGCTGCGTTGACGCAACCTGTGTATCAGCTATGCGCGCGCGGAGGAGATCGATAAGTGTTTGACCAGTTCAGAACCGATCTCATGGTTGCGAAGGTCGGTAGAAGGTCCACGAACCGTTGACTCACTGTGACCGCTATTGATAATCTTCACCGTGGTCAGCCCGGCGGCCCCGGCGGGCGGGGCCGCGTCCGCGCAGCAGTGGTCGCACCCCGTCGGTGCGGTCGACAGTGGTGTCACGGGCAGCCGATCCGGGACACAGCAGACAGTCGGGACGAGCGTTCCGCAGGGGGTGCCGCCGTGGCCGCTGATCCGTCCGTGCCGACCGCCGGAGATCCGCCCGAGGGCGGCGTCTCGCTGCACCTGCTCGGCGGTTTCCGGCTGCTGCGCGGCACCGTGCCCGTCGTGGTGCCACGCGGGCTGCAACGGGTGATCGCGCTTGTCGGGCTGCGCCCCGGCGCCACCCGCAGCCAACTCGCCGGCCTGCTGTGGCCCGACGTCTCCGAGGAGCGCGCCCTGTCGTCGCTGCGCACCGCCCTGTGGCGGCTGCGGCAGGACCCGTGCTGCCCGATGTCCGTGGCCGGCGACACCGTACGCCTCGGTCCGGCCGTCCGGCTCGACGTGGACGAGCTTGTCGGAACGGCCGCACGGGTCCGCGACGGCGACGATCCGTGCACCGCACGGGCCCTCGCCGCGGGCCGGCACGATCTGCTGCCCGGCTGGTACGACGACTGGGTGCTGCTGGACCGGGAGCGACTGCGCCAGCTACGCCTGCACATGCTGGAGCAGGTCGCCGGGCAGCACCTCGCCGCGGGCCGGCACGGCGAGGCCCTCGAGGCCGCGCTTGAGGCGATGGCCGCCGAGCCGCTGCGCGAGACCCCGCACCGGCTGGTCGTACGCATCCACCTCGCCGAGGGCAACGCCTTCGAGGCCGTGCACGCCTTCTACGTCTACCGCGACCTGCTGCGCCGGGAGCTGCGCCTGGAGCCCAGCCCGGCGATGAGCGCCCTGCTCGACGACACCCTCGCCCCGATCCGCCGAGCCACCCGGGAGCCCGCCGCCGAGCCCGCCGACCGTCCGTCACCGGCCGGCCGGCGCACGTGACGGCGATGTGACAGGCGCTGCGGCACGGTGGGCGCACAGAGCACGTGGTCGCCGGTCCCGTGGATCGGGTGAGCCACCGGCGAAAGGGGTCCCATGAGTCGTCTACTGATCGTCAGCCGGATCATCCCGGGCGCGGAGGGGCGGGTCGCGCAGATCTTCGCCGAATCCGACGCCACCGAGCTCCCCAGCCTGACCGGCGTCACGCACCGGTCCCTGTACTGCCTGCACGACCTGTACGTGCACCTGATGGAGACCTCCGACGTCGACCCGGACGCGCTCGCGTCCGCCCGCAACCACCCGCTCTTTCAGCAGGTGAACGAACGGCTCTCGGCGCACACCTCGCCGTACCTGCCGACCTGGCGCTCCCCCCGCGACGCGATCGCCGGCTGCTTCTACAGGTGGGACGCCGCCGACGCGCCCGCGGCGCACCCGGCGGGCTGACGTGTCCGGCGCGCCGCACGTCCTGATCATCGGCGCCGGCACCGGCGGCCTGTGCCTGGCGCACGGGCTGCAGCGTGCCGGGATCAGCGTCGCCGTCTACGAGCGACACCGCCACCGCGCGGAGGGGCTGCTCGGCTACCGGGTGGGCATCGGCCCGACCGGCAGCCGGGCGCTGCGCGAATGTCTCCCGCCGGAGTTGTTCGCCACCTTCCTGGCCACCTGCGCCCGGCCGCCGCGCTACTTCAACGTGGTCACGCAGGGATTGCGTCAGACCGCCTCGTTTGAGCTGCGACCGGACGCCGCCCCGGAGCACACCGAACACTCGGTGGCCCGGATGGTGCTGCGCCAGGTCCTGCTGACCGGCCTGACCGACGTGGTGCACTTCGACAAGACCTTCATCAGGTACGAGCAGCGTGACGACGGGACGGTCACCGCCCACTTCGCCGACGGCACCAGCGCCACCGGCGACCTGCTGGTGGCGGCGGACGGCACCCACTCCGCCGTACGCCACCAGTACCTGCCGCACGCCGTGACCCGCGACGCGGGCACCATCAACATCGCGACCCGGATCCCGCTGACCGCGCACACCCGCGCCCTCGTACCGGAGCGGGTCCGCCAGGGCATCTCGCTGATCTTCGGGGCCGGCGGGACGATGGGTGTGCTGCACGTGATGGAGTTCAGGTGGGACGCCGACCGGGCGATGAAGCCGGGGGTCAGCGACCCCGACGCCGCGCTGCTGCGGAACTGGCCCGGCCTGGCCCATGACACCACCACTGACAACATCAACCTGATCATCTGGAGTGCCGCCCGCCGGTTCCCCGCCGACGTCATGCGCCGGCGCGGCGAGGACCTCAAGCGCGTCGCCCTGGACCTCACCGGGAACTGGCATCCGCACCTGCGGGAGCTGTTGACGCTCAGCGATCCGGACAGCGCCCTGCCCATCAAGGTGAGCACCTCCGAGCCGGTGCCGCCCTGGAAGAGCAGCACCGTCACCCTGCTCGGCGACGCCATCCACACCATGACGCCGGGACGCGGGGTGGGCGCGAACACCGCGCTGCGCGACGCGCGGCTGCTCTGTCGGGAACTCGTCCAGGCCACCGCCGGCGACAAGACCCTGGTGCAGGCGGTCGCCGACTACGAGGCGGCAATGGTGCCGTACGGCTTCGCACGGGTCACCGAGTCACTGAACCGCAGCGGCACCAGCGGCGAGGATCGGATGTACCGGCCGGTGGTGGGTCGACTCGCGCTGCTCGGCGCACGCGGCTACTTCGGAGTGACAAGCCGGGTACCGCGGCTACGCCAGAGGTTCGTCGACGACTTCCACACCTACGAGGGCGACCAGGACTGACAGTCGTCACCGACCCGGGCCCGCATCCCTGTGGGCCCGGGTTTTCGCGTCTCCGGCGCGACGCTACGTCACCTGTCGGGCACCGCAGGCACCGACCGTCCCACCCGCGCCGGCACCGGCCGGTCCTCTCTGTCGTCGTTCTGACGCGTGTGCGAAGCTGCGGCGAGTTTTTCTCGTGACTTTTCCGACGACGTGAGAGGGAGGTTCGCCGTGGCGTGGTCTATCGGACACTCTCTGATAGTGGTATTGGCTGTATTGCTCGGCGTGGCGGGTGGGTGGCTGCTGCGCGGCCGGCGGGACGGCGGGCCAGGTCCGTCGATCGTGGACGGTGATCCGGTGGCGGGGCTGGCGGACATCGCCACGCCGACGCCTCCGGCCACCACCGACGTCGCCCGCCCGGCGGCGACCGTCGACCCGGCGCCGAGGGCGGTCGCCGACGAGCCCAGCCCTGTCGACACGATCAGCGCCCCGGCCGCGGTAACCGCGTCCGAGGACACCGCGCCGGTGCACACACCGGCGGCCGTCGACCCGGCCGACATGGCACTGACCGAGGCCCCGCCGCCCGTGCCCGCCGCCGACCGGTCCGACGCGGGTGAGCCGATCACGGAGCCCGCCCCCGAGCCGGTGTCGGCCCAGGAGCAGCCCGCGCCGGCGACAGTCGTCGCCCCGCGCCCGCCGGCGGACGACCTCGCGTCCACCGACACCACGTCCGCCGACTCCACCCCGGCCGACGCGACTCCGGCCGACGCTCCGCAGACCGGTGCGCCGGTGGCCGAGGTTCCGCAGGCCGACGCGCCCGTGGCCGAGGTTCCGCAGGCCGACGCGCCCGTGGCCGAGGTTCCGCAGGCCGACGCGCCCGTGGCCGAGGTTCCGCAGGTCGAGGTCCCGGCGGCTGAGGTTCCGGCTACCGAGCCGGATGCCGCGCCGCGCGAGGCCGACGCGGACGCGGACGAGACCGACCGTGCCACGGTCACGCCCGCCGACCCGACGCCCACCCCGGTGGCCGGCGAGACGACGGACGCCGACCCGGAGCCGGTGCGGGCCACGCCGCCGGTGCGGCCGGCCGCCACGGCCACGCCACCGGTACGCCCGCTCTCCGAGAGCGTGCCCAGCGCTGCGGAGACCGACCTGTCCGGCCCGGCCGACGACTTCCGCCGGATCCAGGGCATCGGACCGAAGATGGCGGCGGCGCTCCAGGCCGCCGGCGTGCGCACGTACCGCCAGCTCGGTGAGCTGGACGAGCAGGCGCTGCGCGACCTGATCCGGGCGGCCGGCCTGCGCGCCGCGCCCGGGCTGGCCAGCTGGCCGCAGCAGGCCCGCGTCCTGGCCGGCGCCGGGGACGAGATCGTCGCCGTGCTGTCGGACGGCAGCCAGGGCTGACCTTCCGCCGAGCCCCTGGTCGACGGTCACACACGACTGTCGGCCGGGGGCTCGCCCGTTCCGGCGGACCGTTCGACGCTCACCCCGGTCGGGGTGAATGCGCACGAACCGGGGGCGACGCCGAGGGCCGCTCGCTACGGTCGGTCGAGGGTGGGCCGGTCGGCCCGCCCGCGTCGACCGGTACCCAGGAGCGACACGTGCACCTCGCCGCGCCGGAGCCCGGGGCCCCGAGGTCCCGACCCCCGGTGCGCGATCCGGAGAACCCGCGGCGGGTCACGCTTCTCGAACTCTTCTTCGACCTGGTGTACGTGGTCGCCCTCGCGCTCATCTCCCGGGGCATGGTCGACCAGCTCGACTGGCACCGGGCCGCGCAGGCGCTGATCCTGCTGGCCGCCGTCTGGTGGACCTGGGCGATCACCACACTGGTCACCGACCTGTACAACCCGGAACGCAACGAGATCAAGCTGCTCATCACCGCAGTGATGTTCGGCGCGCTGCTGATGACCACGGCGATCCCGGAGGCGTTCGGTGCCCGGGGGATCGTCTTCGCCGCCACCTACGTGGCGATCCATCTCGGTCGTGGGCTGTTCCTGATGCCCATCGTGCGTCACGAACGGCAGACCCAGCGTCGGGCCGCCCGGATCTTCGTCTGGTTCGCCGTGTCGGCGGTCCCCTGGATCGTCGGCGCGTACGTCAGCGGGGACGCCCGGATCGTCTGCTGGAGCATCGCGCTCGCCGTCGACTACCTCGGTTTCCGGCTCGCGTACCCGGTGCCGGGGCTCGGGGTGGTGCCGGAGCAGCAGCGCAACGTCACCGCCGAGCACCTGTCCGAGCGCTACCAGCAGTTCTTCATCATCGCCCTCGGCGACGCCATCCTGACCATCGGCACGATGTTCAGCATGGAGCACAACGAGGCGGAGAACATCGGGGCGTTCGCGGTGGCGTTCCTGACCACGCTGCTGCTCTGGCGGATCTACGTGCACAAATCCGGCCAACTGCTACCGCAGGCCATCCAGGCGGCACAGTCACCCAGCAAGTTCCTGGTCACTGCCCCGTACACCCATCTGTTGATGATCGCCGGCGTGGTGGTCACGGCCTCCGGGTTCCATCTGGTGCTGCACGAGCCGACCGGTCGGACGCCGCCTGCCTGGCTGGCGGTCATCCTCGGCGGTCCGGCCCTGTTCCTGACCGGGCGGGCCTCCTTCGAGTACGAGGTGTTCAGCCGGGTGTCCCTGTCGCGGCCCGGCGGCGTGCTGGCCCTGCTGTGCGTCGCGCCCGCCGTGCTGTTCCTTGCGCCGTTGTACGCGGCGCTCGGCGCGATGCTGGTGCTCGCCGGTGTCGCCTACGCGGATTTCCGCCGCAGCAGGGGCAAGCCGCCGGAGATGCCCGCCCCGCCGCACTGACACCTGTGGCCGTGCGCGCGACCGTCTGGTGCTACACGAGTGCTCCCGCGTACCCCCGGACCCGCAACCGCTGGTCGGCGGCACCGCCCAGGCGCACCTGGAGGCCGAGTGGCGCGGCGGCGCGGCGGACGTCGTCCAGGTGCAGCGAGCCGTGCCGGTCCACGGTGAGCACGGGAGGCTCCTCCAGCTCACCGTCGGGCGCGTGGAAGGAGAGCAGCGTGACCGAGGTGGTGAGGTAGCCCGGGTAGGCGGCGCGGGCGGCGGCCTCGTCCCGGTGGGCGAGCACCACCAGGTCGTCGAGGTGCGCGAAGTCGGCGGCGAGGGCGCACGCCTTCCAGTGCGCCGGCTCCTCGGCCGCGCCGGTGATGCGCCGGGACCGGTTCGCGGAGGTGATGTAGAGGTGGTCGGTGCCCGTCTCGGCGAGCGCCCGCTCGAAGAACACATTGGACGGGCAGGTCACTCCGGGGGCGATCACCTGCGTGGTGCGCAGACCCCTGTCGACCTGGGTGAGGTGCTCCGGCAGCCGGTCCGCGGCCGGTCCCCGGAAGCCGAACGGTCCGGTGCCGTACAGCGCGTCCATCAGCGCCCGCACTCGACCGGCCGGCAGCCGGGGCGAGATGCGCGACCAGTCGAACATCCCCGGGATCCGACGGATCGTCGTGGTGATGCTGCCGACCTGCTGGATCGGCCGCCCCTTGGCGAGGTTGACCCGGGCCACGGTGGCCGCGTCCGGGCGGGTGACGATGGCGTAGAAGTTGGCGAACGCCGCCGCGACGACCGCGCCGCCGGCGAGCGCGCGGGCCGCGACCGCGACGTCCTCGGGGCGGTCGATGTACAGGTGCGGTGTCGGGGCGTCCATGAGTCCTCCTCGGCGGGGCCGTGAGGCAGTTCTACGTCCGGTGACCCGCGCGGCGGCCGGATGGGTCGTCGATCCGATAGCCGGCCCGCGCTACCCGGTGCGGGTGGCTGATACGCGGGCGGTACCGACGGCTGCCGGTGCCGCCCGGATGGCCGATGCACGCGCCGGTCGGCGACCGTTTGGCCGCTCGTACGGATTGGGTACAACGCCTGCACCTCAGTTCTCCACCACATTCCTCAGGAGGCAGCGATGCGCGGCACCTCGATACTCGGAGTCATCGTCGTTATCTGGCTGGTGATCGGCGCCATCGCCGGCGGCCAGCGCGGCTACTACAGCGGCGACGACACAAACTGCGCCGAGGCTGGCACCATCCTGGTCACCATCGTGGCCGGGCCGTTGAACTACATCGGCGCCAACCCCAAGGTCGACTGCAAGCTGCCGGAGCCGTCCAAGTAGGACACGCCTCGTCCCGACCCGCGTCCCGTCCGGGGCGCGGGTCGTCTGCTGTCCGCCCTCCCCCACCCGGGTGCGCGTGCTTCTGCGGCGGACCGCACCACCCGCACGGCATCCTAGGAGGCTGGGTTTCCGCTGGCGTCGGTGTTTGTCCCGGGCGCGGCCGGGAACCGACCCGGGTCAGCCGGCGGACGGAATCGGGGGCACGGCATGCAGATCGGCTACAAGCTCGCCTCGGAGGGCTTCGGCCCGCAGGAGATCATCCGACAGGCCGTCCTGGCCGAGCAGGCCGGTTTCGACTTCGTCGAGATGAGCGACCACTACCACCCCTGGCTGGACGCGCAGGGCCACTCCTCGTTCACCTGGAGCGTGCTCGGCGCGATCGCGGCCCGGACCAGCAACCTGCGCCTCGCCACCGGCGTCACCTGCCCGACCGTGCGCTACCACCCGGCGATCATCGCGCAGGCCGCGGCGACCATGGCGCTGATCTCCGACGGGCGGTTCACCCTCGGGGTGGGCGCCGGCGAGCGACTCAACGAGCACGTGGTCGGCCAGGGCTTCCCCAGCGTGCGGGGCCGCCACGAGAGGCTGCGCGAGGCCCTGGAGATCATCCGACTGCTCTGGCAGGGCGGCTACCAGTCGTACGAGGGCCGGCACCTGCACCTGGAGGACGCCCGCGTCTTCGACCTGCCGGACACCCCGCCGGTGATCGCCGTGGCGGCCAGCGGCGAGGAGTCGGCCCGGCTCGCCGCCCAACTGGGCGACGGGATCTTCGCCACCGAGCCGGAGTCGTCGATCGTCGACCACTACCACCGGGCCGGCGGATCGGGCCCGCGTTACGCCGAGGTGCCACTGGCCTGGGCCACCGACGAGCAGCAGGCGGTGCAGGCCGTCCTGGGTACCAGCCGGTGGATGGTAACCGGCTGGAAGGTGATGAGCGAGCTGCCCAACCCGGTCAACTTCGAGGCGGCCAGCGCGCACGTGGAGGAGAAGCACATCCGCGAGCTGTTCGCCGTCGGCCCGGATCCGGAGCCGCACCTGGCCAAGGTCCGGTCGTACGTCGAGGCCGGCTTCGACCACATCGTGCTGCAGAACGCCGGACCCGACCCGGACGGCTTCCTGGACTTCTTCGCGAACGACCTGTCCGGACGGCTGCGCGCGAACGGCTGACCGCCCCGATCGGGGCTGGCCGGTGGCCCGCACGACACCCGCCCGCCCGGACGGGTCGTCCGGGCGGGCGGGCGCGCGCTCAGGATGGATGCCCTCGGGAGGAGAGCGCGGGTCGACGCTCAGCGGAAGCAGTGCACGATCGGTACCGCGCTGCCCTCGCAGTTGGTCGGCTCGTTCTCGACGACCACACTCTCGTCGTCGATCTTGACCTGGGCGTGCTCGGCGAAGATGCCACCGGGCTTCACCGTGGCCGCGTTCCGGGCGACCTTGCTGGTGTACAGGGCCACCGAGCCCGCCGCGGCGTAGATGCCGCCGCCCCGGGACGTCGCGCCGACGGCCTCGTTGCCCGTCACGTCGCTGCCACGGACCAGCAGGTTCGCCTTCTCGGCGTAGATGCCGCCGCCGATGCCGTGGGTCGTGTTGCCCTCGACCACGCTGTCGTCGAGTGGCGTCAGGCCCTTCACCGTCGAGATGCCGCCGCCGTTGACGGTGGAGGTGTTGCCGCGGATGGTCATGGTGCGCATGACCAGCACGGCGTCGGAGTTCGCGGCGCCGCCGCCGACCTGGGCGGTGTTGTTCAGCAGTTCGGTGTCGGAGACCTTGGTACGCGCCGAGAAGCTGGCCAGCCCGCCACCCTGGGCGGCGCTGTTCTGCCGGAAGCTGGTGCTCTCCACGTCGGCCGCGCCCCGGTAGTTGCCGAGCCCACCGCCGTACGCGTTGGCGCTGTTGTGGTGGAACTCGGAACGCTTCAGCGTCAGCACGCCACCGTTGAGCAGGCCCCCGCCCTTGCCCGCGGCGCCGGAGGCGCTGTTACCGACGAACGTGGAGTCGGTGACCACCATGTTGCCGTCGTTGAAGATCCCCCCACCGCCGCCCTCCTGGGACAGCGACGTGCTCTGGGTGACGGTGACCCGCTCCACCACCGCTGTCGCGCCGTGCACCACGTGCACGCTGCCGCCCTCGATGGCCGACCGGCCGTTGTGCAGTTCCATGTCGCGCAGGGTCAGCTCACCGCCGTCGCGGACGGTGAAGAAGCGGAACGCGGCGGCCTGGGCGTCGCGGGCGATGGTGGCCCCCGCACCGTCGATGACGATGGGCTGGTAGATCACCGGCAGGCCGGCGGTGTCGTCGGCCGGGTCGTGCGGGGGCGCGTCGGCGTCACCGGGGGTCTCCGCGGCGTCGGCCGCCTCCCGCGCGTCCCGGATCCCACCGTCGTACTGGTCGGTCTCGTGGAACGCCTCGGTGAGGACGTACCGGCACTTGGGGGCGAGGCGCAGCTCGGCGCCGCCCTCGGCGTTCGCCGCGACAAGCGCCGCGATCAGCTTCGCCGAGTCGCAGGGCACCGACACCACGCCCCGTTTGCCGGTCCCCGGGGTGTCCGGGCGGGCGCGCTCGGCGTCGTCGCCGTCGCGCTGCGGCCCTCCTCGCCGGTCGTCGTCCCGGGCCGCGGCGCCGAGCCGGCCCAGCCCCGGGAGGGACAGGTCACGGTCGGCGGCGGCGGCGACGCCGGCCACGCCGGCCGCCCCCACGACCAGGCTCCCGGCCAGGAGGCCGCCGGCTAGGACCCATCGGGGCCGCCGTCTGGGTCGGGCCGCGGGGTCCCCTCTTCGGTACGTGGACATCAAAGGTGCCTGCCTTCCTGCGTGACGTGACCGCGCCGATCCGGGCGCGGGGGGCTCGACGTGCCGTCGACCACCAAAGGTCACGATAGGTCCGCATTCCGGACAGGAAGGTGTGAACGTGAATAGTGCTGTTATTCATCTTTAACCGCCCCAGACGGGACGTCCGCCGTTCACCCGCCGACGTGGATGCCGGGCCGGCGCAGCGGGTCCCGTTCGGTGCGACGCAGGATCTCCCGCACCACGGGCGGGGTGTCCCCCCGACCGAGGATGAGGTAGCGCAGCAGGTGGGCGATGGGACTCCCCTCGGACCACTCGAAGTGCGCGTGCGGCCGGACCCCTGTGGCGTCGCGCAGGGCCAGCAGGATCGCCGCTATCGCGTTGGGCGCCGCCGGGCTGCTCGCCCGCAGCACCCGGAAACCGCCCACCTCGACCCCGTGCACCCGCAGCACCTGGCTGAACTCCGACGGGTCGACGACGTCGATCTCCAGGAACAGCACGTCGGCGGCGCCGGGCACCGGGTTCATTCCCCGCTGCGCCCGCTCCTTGACCGTGTACTCCTTCACCGAGCCGCCCTGCCGCTTGTTCGCGATCAGGTGCAGCTGCCCGTCGTGTGCCAGCGACTCGGTGATGAACCGGCGGGCCGGCTCGTCGAACTCGATGCGCTCGGCGCGCAGCTCGGTGGTCCGGGTTACCCGGGACACCAGCGAGACCGCGATGATGCCGAGGATGAACAGCGCCGAGATCGTGATGCCGTCCGGTTGCTCGATGACGTTCTCCAGCAGCGCGTACAGCAGTACCAGCGTCAGCACGGTGAAGCCGATCGCGGCGACGCGCTGGCCGTGGCGGGCCGCGGCGATCGTCACCGCCACCGCGCCGGAGACCATCATGGCCAGGATTCCGGTCGCGTACGCCCCGGCCTGGGCGTTGACGTCGGCCCCGAAGGCGATCGTGATGGCGACGCTGACCAGGGTGTAGACGATCACCACCGGGCGCACGGCACGGGCCCACTCCGGCGCCATCCCGTACGACGGCAGGTAGCGCGGCACGATGTTGATCAGTCCGGCCATCGCCGAGGCGCCGGCGAACCAGAGGATGAGCACACTGCTCAGGTCGTACACCGTGCCGAACGCCTCGCCCAGGTAGGTGTGCGCCAGGAAGGCCAACGCCCGGCCGTTCGCCGCACCGCCCGGCTGGAACTCCTCGGCCGGGATGAGCGCCGTCGTCACGAACGTGGTCGAGATCAGGTACACCGACATGACCAGCGCGGCGGTGGTGAGCAGCCGGCGGGTGTTGCGGATCCGGGCCGCCAGCCGGGCCGCCCGGTCCGGCCCGTCGGCCGACACCAGCGGCATCATGCTGACACCTGTCTCGAACCCGGACAGCCCCAGCACCAGCAGCGGAAACGCCAGCACGGCGGTGAGCAGCACGTGGCCCGGCCCCGCGCCGCCGGTGGTCAGCGCGGCGGTCCAGTCCGACACGATCCGTGGGTCGGCAACGATCCGGGCCAGCGCGTCCACCACGATCACCGCGTTGAGCAGCAGGAAGACGGCGACAAGCGGGATGGCCACCACCACGGCCTCGCGGAAGCCGAGCAGGAACACCCCGCCCAGGACGAGCAGCAGCGCCACGGTGACCACGACCGGGACGGCGGGACCGTGCAGGGCGTCGGGCAGGTACGGGTTCTCCAGCAGGTGCACCGTGGCGTCGGCCGAGGAGAGGGTGATCGTGATGATCCAGGACGTGGCGACGAACCCCAGCAGGACGAGCACGAAGACCTTGCCCCGCCAGAACGGCAGCAGCCGCTCCAGCATCGCCACCGACCCCTGCCCGTGGGGGCTCTCCTGGGCCACCCGCCGGTACATCGGCAGCATGCCGAACAGGGTGAGCGCGACGATCAACAGGGTCGCCAGCGGGGACAGCGCCCCGGCCGCGACAGCCGCGATCCCCGGCAGGTACGACAGGGTGGAGAAGTAGTCCACGCCGGTCAGGCACATGACCTGCCACCAGGCGTGCCTGCGGTTCTGCCCCTCCTCCGCCTCCGGGCCGGGCGGCTGCACCCGGTGCTGGAAGAGCCAACGGCGCAGCGGGCTGGCCGGCGGCCCGGAACGGGCCGGGCTGGCCACCCGTTCGGGCACCACGACGCCCGGTCGACCACCCCGGTGCGGGCGGGCCGGGTCGCGTGCCGCCCGCAGCGCCGGGTCCGGTCCCGTCGGCGCGTGGCGGCGTCCGTTCCAGCGTCGTGGTCTCGCCCGGTGTTCGTCAGACATCGCCCGTCCCACCCTCGCAGGTTCTGATCCGACGGTAGGCGGTAGCCCCGGGCCCGACCGGCCGAACCGGGCAGGCGGACGACCAGCTCAGGACGGGTCCGGGCCGGCGAGCAGCCGGGCCAGGGCGGGCGGATCGGTGATCGTCACCGTGGCCGCCGGATGGCGGAGCCACCCGGCGGGCGCCAGCGCCGGCACCGGCACGCCGAAGCGCAGGCACGCCCCGCCGGCCGTGCTGCTGCCGAAGCTCACACCCCTGTCGACCATCGACACGTGCGGTCCGATCGCCCGCCACCAGCGGTAGGGCCCGCTCACCTCGACCCCCGTCACGTTGGCCCGGTCGGTGCGCAGCCGCCAGGGGCCGTACCTGATGAGCAGCTCCCGGTCGGTGACGACGACCCAGGCGGTCGACGGGCGGACGCCCAGCACCGCCAACAGCGGCCGGAAGACCGGGTCGAAGCGGAACGGGAACCGCGTCTCGGGGCCGCTCACGCCGCACCGGGGCGGGCGGCGGGTCGCGGCACCGGGCCACCCGGCCGCAGGGGGCCGGGCCGCGCGGGCCGGGGTCGGGCGGCGGGCCGCCGCCGGGCCAGGACGGTCATGGCGCGGGCGTACCCGTTACGGGCCGGCCGACACCCCCCATTCGGGCGGCCCGGCGGCGTACCCCCGTGTCGTCCCGGACCGCCGCCGGCCGGCTCCCCCCGGGCCGGCCGACGGCGGCAGACGGTCGACACCCCCCGGGCCGACCGGCTGTCCCCGCCGTCCACACGCGTGGGCGGACCGGCGGGGTGGGACGCGCTCCCGCGCTCCGCCGCCCCCCACGGGGCGGAGCGCGGGAGCCCCCCGTCCCGGCTACTGCAGGAACGCCCCGAGGGGCGAGAGCAGCAGCCGGCCGAGCGCCGCGGCGTTGTCGTCCAACCGCGTGCGCTCACACTCGCGGGCGTCCGGATCGTGCCGGCACCGCCAGATCTTCTGCGCGTTGCGCCAGGCGACATCGCGTGTGTACTCGACCAGTTCCCCCTGGTACCAGTCGTCGATGTCGCCGTTGAGCATGTCGATGAGCAGCTGCCACCGCTCCAGGTAGCCCCGGCGCAGGCCGGGGATCTTGTCGGCGAAGATGTTGTTGATCTCGAGGTAGTCGTGGTGCTGGTCGCTGCCGTCGACCGGTTCGGACTCCAGGTGGTCGAACGTGGTGACCAGTGCGAACGGCAGGTCGAAGTTGATGTGCGCGTTGACACCCGCCGCAGCGGACGGCAACGGCCGGGCGTCCGGTCCGCGCATCCGCTCGAACAGGCACGACCACGCCTTCGGCGTGCCGGGGCTGGAGTCGGTCCACATCCGCATCGCGTCGAAATACCGCGCCGCGAACTCGACGTCCAGCCGGGACAGGAAAGCCGGGTCGACGAAGCGGTCGTCGTACAGGCCGTCCAGCACGCTGCTGGTGATGGTCAGGTAGAGCTTGTTGAAGTCGGCGAGGGGGCAGCTCTCCTCCAGCGGAGGCAGCCGCACCAGCAGGTCCTGGAGTTTGGTGAGGTGATCGACCACGGCAGGCACGTCCGCGGGATGGTCGGCGAGCAGGTCGACGATGTCCCGGTGCACGGGCCCCCAGACCGGTTCGGTCATCTCTCCTCCATGGTGGTCCGCGACACCCCCGTGCCGCCGTCGACGGGGCTCAGCCTCTCAGCCGACACCGAGCACCGGATCAGTAGAACGACGTATCCCGGCGCGCACGCGGCCGGTGATCGCCCGACGGGGGCCGGTCAGCCGCGCCTGTTGCGCAGGTGGATCGCGCTGGCCTGCACGCGGGTGCGGACCTGCAACTTGTCGAAGATGTGCGACACGTGCACGCCGATGGTCCGCTCGCTGATGAACAGCCGCTGGCCGATCTCCCGGTTGGTGAGCCCCTCGGCGACCAGGGCGAGCACCTCGCGCTCGCGGGCGGTGAGCGTGGCCAGCTCGTCGTCGGCCGCCTCGCCCGCCCCGGCGCCCCGGGCGGTGTCGGTCTGCTCGCGCTCTTCCAGCGACACCCGCGCCCGCCCGGCCAGCTCCCGGATCTCCGAGGTCAACGGCACCGCGCCCAACCCCTGCGCGACCTGGTACGCGGCACGCAGCAGCTTGCCCGCGGTGGCCACCCGGCTGCGCCGGGCCAGCAGCGCCTCGGCCTGACGCAGCCGCGAGTACGCCGCCGGGTAGGGGTGGTTACGCCTGTCCCACTCGGCGACCGAGGCCGCCCACAACTCCGGATCGCTGCCGTCCAGGCGGCTCACCTCGGCGGCGCACAACGCCAGGAACCCGTCCACCACCGACCGCACGGGACCGGCTGCGGACGTGCTCTTGCGGGCCACCCGCTCGGCCACGTCCCGCAGTCGACGTACCGCCGTCGGGTCCACCGCCACGGTACGGCTGGCGTGCGCCTCGGCCTCGGCCCGCAGACCGTGCCACACCAGGGCGGACAGGATCGTCACGTCGTCCGAGCGGCTCTCGGTCAGGCCACGCTGCACCGCCTGCCGTGCCACGTCGTGCCGGCCCTCCCACATGGCCAGCCCGGAGCGCAGGGTGAGCAACGGGATGACGTGCCGCGCCCCGCCACCCGCGAGCAGCGTCGCCACCGCGTCGAGGTCCCGGCTGGCGGCGTCGATGTCGCCGTACCCCACCGAGAGCCGGCACCGGGCCAGCAGCAGCTCGACGGCGTCCGCACCGGACGGTCGGTGCCGCAGCGCGACGGCCACCACCTTCTCCGCCTCGGCCCACTGGCCCACCCGGAACAGGCCGTTGATGGCGATGGCGAGCAGCCGGGTCCCCCAGGTGCGGCCCAGTCCCAGCTCGGCCACCCGCTCGGCGCCGCGCCGGGCCACCACGACGCCCTCCTCGAGGACGTTCAGCGGCCCGGTCAACAGCTCCGCGAGGTGCAGGTACGCGCAGGCCACGTCCTCGGGCTGACCGGCGCGCTCGGCGGTGTCGAGGGCGTCGCGCATCACCGCCAGCCCGGCGTCCGGGTCCTCCAGGTAGGCGTCGCTGAAGCCCAGCGCGGAGCTGGCAAGCACCACCTCGGTGGCGGAGTCCTCGGCGTCGGCGGCCAGCGCCAACGCCTCCCGGGCCCGTCGACCGGCGTCGGCGTAGCGGCCCAGGTACAGCAGCAGCTCGGCCAGGCGGGCGGCGGCGGTGGCCCGGTCGCGGGGAGAGCAGTCCGCCGCCTCCAGCGCCCGCTGGTACTCCTCCTCGGCCAGCGCCGACCGCCCGGCGGCGGCCAGGTAGCGGGCCCGACGGATGTGCAACGCGCAGGTCGGCGCACCGCCCTGCACCTCGGCCAGCTCCTCCAGCAGGGTCAGCGCCCGGGCGTGCTCCCCACAGTGGTGGGCCGCCTCGGCGGCGTTGCCGAGCAGCTCGACCCGGTCCACGTCGAGCGAGCCGGAGTCGCCGGCCAGCTGCAACGCCACCGACCAGTGGCGGTGCGCCTCGGCGTAACCGTGCAGCCGCTCGGCCTCCTGCGCGGCGGCCACCGCAGCCGGCAGCGCCCGCGCCGGCTCACCGGCCAGCCGCCAGTGGTGCGCCAACCGGGCCTGGTGCAGCTCGCCCGGCGCGGCGGTCAACGCCTCGGCGTACCGGCGGTGCAGCCCGGAACGCTCGGCAGGCAGCAGCTCGTGCGCCAGCACCTCGGCGACGAGACGGTGCCGCAGCCGGTAGCCGTCGTCGGCGCCGACCAGCAACCGGTGCGCCACGGCCGCCCGGGCCGCATCGATCAGCTCCTCCTCCGGCAGCCGCAACACCTCGGCCAGCAGCCAGTGCTGCACCGGCTCGACCCCGGCGGCCACCGCGTGCACCACCGCGTGCGCGTGCTGGGGAAGAGCGTCGACCCGGTCGAGGAAGATCTCCCGCAGGGTCTCGGACAGCCCTACCCGACCGTCGCGCAGGTCACGGGCCAACTCCTCGATGACGAACGGGTTGCCGCCACTGCGCTGCCACACCTGCTCGGCGGCCTCCGCCGGCAGCGCCCGGCCGACCACCGCCGCGGCGAGTTCCTCGGTGCCGGCGCGGTCCAGCGGGGCCAGGTCGAGCACCCGCACCGTTCGCAGCCGACGCAGCTCGGTGAGGACCCGGCGCAGCGGATGCGCGCCCTGCAACGACTCGGCGCGTACCGCGGCCAGCACCGACAGCTGAAGGTCGCCGAGGCCGGCGAGCAGGTAGAGCAGCAGTTGGCGGGTGCTGCGGTCGACCCACTGGAGGTCGTCGAGGATCAGCACCAGCGGCCGGCCCTCGGCGATCAGGTGCAGCCCTCGGGAGACCCGCTCCAGCAGCGCGCCCGCGCCGTCCGGGCCGGCGGTCTCGTCGGCGAACATCTGCAGCAGGCCCCGCACCGCCGAGGAGGTGCGGGCCTGCGCGGCCGACAGGTCCGCGTCGAAGCGGCGCAACGCCTGCAGCAACGGGTGCAGCGGTGAGGCGTCGCCGATGTCCAGGCAACTGCCGGTCAGCACCAGGGCGCCCTGGTCACGCAGCCGGTCGCCGATCTCGCCGAGCAGCCGGGTCTTGCCCACACCACTCTCGCCGGTCAGGAAGACGGCGGCGGTCTGCCCGTGCGCGACGTCACCGAGCAGCGCGGACCGAACCGTCTGCACCAGCTCGGCCCGACCCACGAGCGGTGCGGTGTCCACATCGCTGGCCATGGCACGCAGCCTAATCACACGCCCCCGTACCGTTCTACGGCCATCTGCCGCTTGTGGTACTCCTCGCGTCGACATTGCGACTAAAGGTTGCGAGAGGCCGACATACGTCGTTCTGCCGATCCCCTGTCGGCCCAGGGGTGCCAATCTCCGATGGTCGTCAACCACCAGCGGGGAAAGGCCGGTGCGTAAACCATGACCAGCACCATCATCGACGCCCGGCGGGCCCCGGACACACACTGGCCGGTACCGCAGGAGAGACGGACGGTAACCGTCCTCTTCGCCGACATCGTCGGCTCCACCGCTCTGGTGGACCGACTGGACCCGGAGGACGTGCGGGAGCTGCAACGGGCCTACTTCGACACCGTCGCCGCCGTCCTGCACCGCTGGCACGGCGTCGTCGAGAAGTACGTAGGCGACGCGGTGATGGCACTGTTCGGCGCCCGGCACTCCGACGGCTTCGACGCGTACCGGGCGGTGCGGGCCGGACTGGAGATCCAGGCGGCGCTCGACCGCCGGCCGATGGTCGGGGACGTCCGGCTGCGCGTACGCGTCGGCGTGGCCACCGGCGAGGTCGTCGTCGACCTGGGTGGTGCCGTCAGCGGCGGCCACGGCGTGGCCAGCGGCGCGGTGATCACCACCGCGGCCCGCCTCCAGGAGTACGCCCCGCCCGGCGCCGTGGCGCTCTGTGCGGCCACCGCCCGGGCCACCGCCGGGCTGATCGCCCAGCGTCAACTGGCGCCGGTGCCTGTCGCCGGCCGGGTGCCGCCGATGCCGGTCTGGCACGCCGTCGGGCCGGTCCGTCCGGGCACCGACAGGCACGACGGCCCGCTGATCGGCCGCCGCCGTGAGCTGGCCGCCATCACCGACCGGGTGACCCGGGCGATCCGCGAACACCAGCCGCAGTGGGTCTCCCTGGTCGGCCCCA
The DNA here is from genome assembly GCF_042898105.1 of Micromonospora sp. NPDC000663. Lineage (NCBI taxonomy): Bacteria > Bacillati > Actinomycetota > Actinomycetes > Micromonosporales > Micromonosporaceae > Micromonospora > Micromonospora sp. NPDC000663. Next base: position 411,807 of record NZ_JBIAYR010000004.1, on the reverse strand, counting down.
CCGGCAGTGGCCGCAGCCGGCTGCTGCACGAGCTGACCCGCGCACTGCACACGGTGGACGGTCGCGCGGTGCGCTGGTGCGTGGTGAGTTGCCCGCCGTACCCCGATCAGGTCCTGGCGCCGGTGGCGGAGCTGCTGCGCGGCCTCGTCGGGATCCGCCACGGCGACGGCCCGGCGCTCGTGGGCGACCGGCTGGTCGCCGCGCTGACGCCGCTGCTCGGGCCGACCGGGGTCGCCGAGGTGGTTCCGGCGTTGCGGCGGTTGCTGGCCACCCCGGACGGATCGCCGGAGGCGCTCGCCGGCGCGGCGGTCTGCCGCGACGTCCTGCTGCGCCTGGCCGCCGTCCGACCGCTCGTCGTCGCCGTGGACGACGTGGACCGGGCCGCGCCAGAGGTGAGCCGATTCCTGCACGCGCTGTTCACCGCCGCCACGACGCGCAGGTTGCCGGTGGCCGTGCTCACCGTGCACCAGCCGCAGTGGGCCGACACCCGACCCGGGCACGCCCGGCGGATGTCGATCCGGCCCCTCGCGGCGGTGCAGTCCGGGCGGCTGCTGCGCCACCTGTTGGCCCGGGCCGGGCAGCCGGTGGCCCTTGTCGACCGGCTGCTGCCGCTGGTGGGCGGCCGACCCGGGCACGCCGCCGCGTACGTGGCGTCGGTCGTCGCGGGTGCCGACCCGGTGGCGCTGCCCGAGCCGGTACGCCGGGCCGTCGGCGCGGAGGTGGACCGCCTCGACGGCGAGCGGCGTGCGGCGCTGATGGCCGCCGCGACAGTGGGCGGCAGAGTCTCCGCGGCGACGCTGGACCGGGTGCTGGGCTGGGCGCCCGGCCGATCCGCGTCGGCGCTGCGCGCCCTGGCCGTCGCCGGGCTGCTGCTTCCCCACCGCACCGGCGGGTACGTGTTCGCCGCGCCCGCGCTGCGCCAGGTCGCCGCCGAGCGGTTGCCCCGTGCGCTGCGGGCCCTCTTCGCCGGCCGGGCTGTCGACGCCCCGCACCCGGAACCGGTCCGCCAGGGTTCCGTGCGGCGCGAGGATCCCACAGGCGCCGTTCGTGCCACCGCCGCCCAGGTGCAGGAGGGTGAACCCCTGTCGCTGCGCCAACGCATCGCGGCCCCGACGGTGCTCACCCGGGCAGCCACGCCGACTCCCGGGATCAGCCGTCCGCCGGCCGCCCGTCGTCTGCGAGCCGTCCCGACGGCCGGCGCCACGCCAGCCCACTCGTCCGGGCCGCCCGCCACCCTGCCCCGTCCGCCGTTGATTCGCCGACCAGACGGTCTGGCCGCCTGAGGACACGTGGGCGGTCGGGCGCGGCGCCGATACAGTACGCCGTTCAATGCACGAGGTGCGCGAGATCCTCCCGCAGCGGGTCAGGACGGCCGCCCGCCGAACTGCCAGTTGTGCACCTCGATGTCGGCGTACCGATCCCGGGTCAGGATGGCGCGCGCCGCACCCGCGTCCGACGCCCGGACCAGTGCGGCGGTGCCGAGCCACGTGGCCGCGTCGTCGGACACCAGCGGCCCGTACGCGATCAGGTCGTCCGAGTTGGGCGGCACGGCCAGGTCGGCGGGCTCCCCCCGGCCGAGGCCGAGCACCAGGTACCGGTCGCCGCCGGTCCGGCCTCCGGGGAAGTCCCACATCGCGCGACCGAGCGCGTTGTGCCACCGGCGCAGCAGCACATCCCGGTACACGCCGGCCTGGTAGTTCGGCTCGTCGAAGGCGAACGCCCGAGCGGTGGCCGGATCGGTCACGCCGACGATGTGCACGCTGCCGGTGGGCGTGTCGCCGACGAAGGTCGGGCCACGGGCGATCATCGTCTCCGCGTACCGGTCCATGTAGGACCAGTGCTCTTCGCACAGCTCGTCCCGCAGTGTCGCCGAGCCGGGCCGGTCACGGTGGTAGCACAGAAAGTCCATGGCCCGCATTCTCGACGCGGTGCCGCACGGCCAGGACGGCCGGGGCCCTGGCCGGTCGCCCTACGGCACGGACGCCGAGGCCAGCAGCGCGGCGGTGGGCAGCGCGAGCAGGCCGTCCGCGTCGCGGTAGGCGGCGGTCAGCTCGTCGTACGCGGCACGGATGCGGACGACCATCTCGGGCGGCTGGGTCTCCATCACCAGACCCGGCCTGCTGATGCCGTTGGCGGGGCCGCTCCACCACACCTCAGGGTGCGTGCGGTGCACCCAGCTGATCGTCTCGCACCGCACGTCGGTGAGCCCGGCGGCGTCGAGCAGGCCCGCCAACCCTTCGGCAGTACGCGGAAAGTCCCGGTCCGCGTCCACGCCGGGCGGCGCGGTCGGGCGCTCGACCCCGGCGGCGTCGAAGACGTCCAGCCACAGACCCTGCGCCCGGCGCGGAGGGTACGGCCAGATCGTCACCGCGATCCGGCCGGATGGACGAACGACACGGGCGAGCGCGTTGACCGTGGCCAGCGGATCACCCACGTGGTTGAGCACGAAGTTCGACACGGCCGCATCGAAGGACCCGGTGGAGAACGGGAGATGGGGCAGAGCCGCGACGCAGACCCCGTCGGCGGACGGGACCCGCAAACGGGCCAGCGCCACCATGCTGGGCTCGGCGTCGACGGCGACGACGCCGGCGCCCCGTGCACGGGCCAACCCGGCCACGGTCCCGGAGCCGGTGCCGGCGTCGAGCACCCGCACGCCCGCACCGACGGCGGCGGCATCAAGCAACGACGGCGCGGGATGGGCGCAGAGCGCGGCGAGGCTGGCGTCGTACGCCGCCGCGCGCCCGGCCCAGCGGGACCGCTCGTGGTCGTCGAAGGCCGTCGTCGTCATGGCCACACCCGTTCAGAGGATCTTGGTCGTGCGGCAACGATATCGGACCGGGGACGCCGCACACCCTCGCCGTTCCTGATCGGTCAGTGCGCGGCCAGAAAAGCCGACACACGCGGCCACAACGCGGCGGACGCGTCCGGGGCGTACTCGGCCAGGTCCGGGTCGGTGAACAGGTGCCCCGCGCCGGGATAGCGGAACACCGTCAGGTCGGCGCCGGCGCCGGTCATCGCCTGTTCCCACTCGTCGACCTCGTCCGGCGCGTCGTACGGGTCCGGGTCGGCGAGGTGCAGCTGCACCGGCAGTCCGGCACGTACCGCGTCCGGTGCGCCACCGGTACCGTGCAGCAGGAGCAGTCCGGCGCAGTCGGGACGCTCGGCCAGCAGCGCCCCGGCGACCCCGGCGCCCATCGAGAAGCCGGCGAGCACCGTCTCGGGTGGCAGGTCACGCAGCGCCGCCCGGGCGCGGTCGAGCACCACCTCCTGACCGACCTTGTCGAGCAGCGCGAAGCCCTCCTCGACGGTGTCGGCGGCCGCGACGCCGTACAGGTCGGGGGTGGTGACCCGGTGCCCGGCGGCGCGCAACCGGTCGGCGGCGGCGCGCACGGCGGGGCGCAGCCCGTACACGGAGTGGAACAGCACGACGTGTCGCATCCGGTCATCCTGCCGCAGCCGGGCGCCGGTCAGGTGTGGCCACGCGGGACGGATCTCAGACCAGCGCGGCCAGCCGCGGGACGAGGTCGGCGGGTGCCGGCATGGCGGCGATCTCCCGGCTGACCTGCCCGGCGGCGGCACGCAGGCCGTCGTCGGTGAGCAGCCGGGTCAGCACCTCCGCGGTGATGTCCCGGGAGCGCAGCGCCAGGCCGGCGCCCCGGCGGGCCACCAGTTCGGCGTTGTGCCGCCGGTCCCCCGGGCCCACGGTGGCCAGCTGGGGCAGACCGGCGGCGAGGGCGCCCAGGGCGCTGCCCGCGCCGCCGTGGTGGACCAGCGCCGCGCTTGCCGGCAACGCCTCGTCCAGGGGAATCCAGTCGACCACCCGTACGTTGTCGGGCAGCGAACGCGCCGAGCGCCCGTCCGGGCGGACCAGCACGAACTCGGCGTCCACCTGGGCGGCGGCGGCCACCACGGCGGGCATCGGACCCCTGTCGCCGGGGCCGGTCAGGGTGCTGCGGGTGACCAGGACGCGGTGCCGTTCACCCGGCTCGCGCAGCCAGGACGGCAGCTCGCCGCCGCCGACGTACGAGGCGTACCGCATCGGCCACCCGTCCTGCACGGCCACGCTGGGCGGGGCCACGGCGAGGGCGGCGGCGGGTGGCGGCAGTTCGGTCAGGCCGTGCCGGCGCAGCGTGGCACCGAGGCGGGCGCCTGTGGCGCGGACCAGTTCCCGGCCGTCGAAGAGGGAGTTCTCCTGGCGGACGGCCGGCACGTCGAGCCGCGCGGCGGCCACCGCGCCGGCGACCGCGAACGGCTCGTGCAGCACCAGATCCGGGCGCCACCTGTCGGCGAGCGCGACGACCGGATCGGTGAGCTGGTCGTTGAGCGCGCCGAACAGCAGGCCCGCGCCCCGGGTGCCGGCGGTGCCGGCCAGCTCGGCGCGCGCGACAAGCGGGTGGCGGGGAAGGACCCGCAGCGCGATCCGGCCGAAGTCGAAGCCCGGCGCGACGTCGTGCACCGGCAGACCGGCGTCGGCGGCGGCCAGCGCACCGCCGCCGGTGGCCAGCAGCACGTCGTGGCCGGCGTCGCGCAGCGCGACCGCGAGCGGCACCAGCGGGAAGGCATGGCCGACGAGTGGCGCGGAGACCACCAGCACGCGCATGAGGCGGATCCTATGTCGACGGCGGCGACGCCGGCTGCCCCTCGGCGCCTTCAGCCGGCCCGGCGCTGGTCGACGATGCGGCGCATCTTGCCCATCGACCGCTCCACCGCGTCCGGTGCGAGCACCTGCACCGCGACGCTCACGCCGACCGTGTTCTTCACCAGCTCGACGAGCGTCGCGCCGGCCCGCTCGGCGGCGTCCACGGCGACACCGGCCCGCCGCTCGACCCGTACGGTGAGGGTGTCCAGCCGGCCCTGCCGGTCCAGGACGCACTGAAAGTGCGGTGACAGCTGCGGGGTCCGCAGGATCAGCTCCTCGATCTGGGTGGGGAAGACGTTCACCCCGCGCACGATCATCATGTCGTCCGTCCGACCGGTGATCTTCTCGATCCGGCGCATCGGGCGGGCGGTGCCGGGCAGCAGCCGGGTCAGATCGCGGGTGCGGTAGCGCACGACTGGCATCGCCTCCTTGGTCAGGGACGTGATCACCAGCTCGCCCCGCTCACCGTCGGGCAGCACCGCCCCGGTGACCGGGTCGATGATCTCCGGATAGAAGTGGTCCTCCCAGACGTGCAGCCCGTCCTTGGTCTCGACGCACTCGGTGGCCACGCCCGGGCCCATCACCTCGGAGAGCCCGTAGATGTCGACGGCGTGGATGTCCAGGCGCTGTTCCATCTCGTGGCGCATGTCCTCGGTCCACGGCTCAGCTCCGAAGATGCCCACCCGCAGCGAGGTGGCGCGCGGGTCGACGCCCTGGCGCTGCATCTCGTCGACGATGGCGAGCATGTAACTGGGTGTGACCATGATGACCTCGGGTTCGAAGTCGCGGATCAGCATCACCTGGCGTTCGGTCATGCCGCCGGAGACCGGGATGACGGTGCAGCCCAGTTCCTCGGCGCCGTAGTGCGCGCCCAGGCCGCCGGTGAAGAGCCCGTAGCCGTACGCGACGTGCACCCGGTCGCCCGGTCGGCCGCCCGAGGCCCGGATGGACCGGGCCATCAGTCGGGCCCAGGTGCGCAGGTCGTCGCGGGTGTAGCCCACCACCGTCGGCCGGCCGGTGGTGCCGGAGGAGGCGTGCAGTCGGGCGATCCGCTCCCGGGGTACGGCGAACATGCCGAACGGGTAGTTGTCGCGCAGCTCGGCCTTGCCGGTGAACGGGAAGCGGGCCAGGTCGTCGAGGTCGTGGCAGTCGTCGGGGTGCACCCCGGCCGCGTCGAACGCCCGGCGGTAGTGCGGCACGTTGTCGTACGCGTGCCGCAGCGACCAGCGCAGCCGCTCCCGTTGCAGGGCACGCAGCTCGTCGATGCCAGCGCGCTCGACCGGCTCCAGCTCGTCGGGACGAGGGGTGCGGTCCTGCATCGCCTGTCTCCCTTGGCGCGACGGTCCCGTTGGGGCTGCGGGTACCGTACGCCGCCGTCGCGTGGGGCGGTCAGTGGACGCCGCGTCGACGGGCGGTGGGCGCGTGCGGGTGAGGGGCGCCGGACCGGGCGTGGTGCCCGATCCGGCGTCGCTCTGATCATCGCCCGGCCATCCTCTCGCAATTGCAAAAGATGTGCAACAAGGTCTGGACCCGAGGCGCTGGAGTAACTAGCCTCAGCACCATGACTCCTTACATCACGGATGCGTCGGCGTGGCAGGAGAGCTGGGACCGCCAGCAGGAGGCCTACCTACCGGACCGGGAACACCGCCTCGCCACGATGCTCGACGCCGTCGACGCCGTCCTCGACGGGCGGCCACCGCGCCTGCTCGACCTGGCCGGCGGCACCGGCAGCATCTCGCTGCGGACGCTTGCACGCTTCCCCGGCGCCGAGGTGACCCTCGTGGACCTCGACCCGGCGCTGCTCGCCATCGCCGGGGCCTCGCTGGGCGACCGCGCCACAATCGTCACCGCCGATCTCGGCACCCCCGAGTGGCGTGCCGCACTCCCCCATGACGGGTACGACGCCGTCCTCACCGCCACCGCCCTGCACTGGCTGCCCGCCGAGCGGCTCGGCACGCTCTACTCCGAACTGCGCGACGTGCTGCGACCGGGCGGGGTCTTCGTCAACGCCGACCACATGCCCGAGGACACCCTGCCGGAGCTGACCAAACGACTCATGGACCGGGCACGTGAGCGGCGCGACGCCCGGTACGCCGCCGGATCGGTGCTGTCCTGGTCGCAGTGGTGGGAGCGGGCCGGCGCCGACCCGGCGCTCGCCCCCCTGGTGGCCCGCCGGCACGCCATCTACCCGACCGGGCACAGCCCGGAGTGGAACCCGCCGGCCTCCTGGCACCTCGCCGCGCTCACCGACGCCGGATACCGCGAGGTGGGCACGCTGTGGCGCGGCGGCCCGGACGCCGCCGTGGCCGCACTACGCTGAGGACCCGTGTCAGAGCCGCCAGACCCGCGCACCGACCCCGACGTCGACCTTCGCGTCCCCGCCGACCGGAGAGAGCTGACCGTCCGCCCCGCGACGGTTCTCGGCACCATCGCGGCCGGCGGGGTGCTCGGCGCGCTGGCCCGGGCCGGCCTTCAGCACCTCGCACCGCACGCGCCTACCGGGTTCCCGTGGGCGACGTTCGGCGTCAACCTCTCCGGCTGCCTGCTGATCGGCGTACTGATGGCGACACTCGCGCACGTCGGCGGTGGACACCCCCTGGCCCGACCGTTCCTCGGGGTCGGGGTGCTGGGCGGCTTCACCACCTTCTCCACGTACGCGGTGGACGTCCAGCAGGCGCTTGTCGCGGGCGCCCCGGGCACCGCTGTGGCGTACCTGGCCGCGACGCTGCTCGGGGCGCTCGTCGCGGTCGGGTCGGGTGACGCCGGCACCGCCGCGCTGCTGCGACGGCGGGCCGCCCGGTGACGGTGCTGCTCATCGCCCTGGGCGCGGCCGTCGGCGCACCGCTGCGCTACCTCACCGACCGGGCCGTGCAGTCCCGGCACGGCTCGGCGTTCCCGTGGGGCACGTTCACCGTCAACGTGATCGGGTCACTGCTGCTCGGCGCGCTGGTCGGGTGGCCGGTCGGTCCGGCGGTGACGGCGGCGCTCGGCACCGGGTTCTGCGGCGCGTTGACCACCTACTCCACCTTCAGCTACGAGACGCTGCGGCTCGCCCGGGCCGGCGACCGGCCCCTCGCTGTCGCCTACGCGCTGGGCAGTGTCGCCGCCGGGCTCGTCGCGGCCACCGCCGGCTACGCCGTGGCCCGCGCCCTGACGGGCTGACCTCCGACTCACAGTGGTGCCCCTGACCAGGGATCCGACGAGAACACCCTGAAGGTATATACGCGAGGTATACCCTCAGTGTATTCTCCTGGCATGAGCGTGCCACTGACCCTGCTCGGCCTCCTCGAACGAGAGCCCAGCCACGGATACGACCTGAAACGCGACTACGACGCCTTCTTCGGGCGCGGCAAGCCCCTGCCGTTCGGCCAGGTCTACTCCACCCTCAGCCGCCTGGCCCGGGACGGCAAGGTCGTCATCAGCGACGTCGCGCCCGGTTCCGGCCCCGACCGCAAGCGCTACATCATCACCGACCTCGGCGCGACCGAGGTCGAGCAGTGGCTGACCCAGCCGGTCGAGCCGGAACCGCACCTGCAGACGGTTCTCTTCGCCAAGGTCGTGCTCGCGCTGATGCTCGACCGCCCCGCCGACGAGTACCTCGACATGCAGCGCAGCTCGCATCTGCAGCGGATGCGCGAGCTCACCGAGATCAAACGGGCCGGCAACCTGGTCGACGCGCTGCTCGCCGACCACGGCCTGTACCACCTGGAGGCGGACCTCCGGTGGATCGAGATGACCAGCGCCCGGCTGGACGCCCTACGCAAGGAGGTGCGGCGATGAGCGTCATCATCGAGGCCCGCGACGTGGAGTTCTCCTTCGGTCAGACCCCCGCCCTGCGCGGGGCCGGCATCGCCGTGGACACGGGTGAGATCCTCGCCATCATGGGCCCCAGCGGCTCGGGCAAGTCCACACTGCTGCACTGCCTGGCCGGCATCCTCGTGCCCCATTCCGGCGAGATCCTCTTCGAGGGCTCCCGGATCGACACCATGTCCGAGAGTGGACGCAGCGCTCTGCGGCGGGACCGCTTCGGCTTCGTGTTCCAGTTCGGTCAGCTCGTGCCCGAGCTGACCGCCGTGGAGAACGTCGCGCTGCCGCTGCTGCTCAGCGGCGTACCCCGCAAGCGGGCGCTGCCCAAGGCGTACGCCTGGTTCGAGCGCCTCGGCCTGGACGGGTTGGAACAGCGCCGCTCCGGTGAGCTGTCCGGCGGGCAGGCGCAACGCGTCGCCCTGGCCCGCGGCCTGGTCGCCGAGCCGCAGGTGCTCTTCGCCGACGAGCCGACCGGGGCACTGGACTCACTCACCGGCGAGCAGGTCATGGACCTGCTGGTCGGCGCCGCCCGCGAGCAGGGCACCACAGTCATCCTGGTCACCCACGAGGCCCGGATCGCCGCGTACGCCGACCGTGAGGTCATGGTCCGCGACGGGCGCGTCAACGCGCCGGAGCGGATCGCATCATGATCGGCTTCGGGCTCCGTCTCGCCGTAGCCGGTGGCCGCGAGGCGCTCACCCGCCTACTCGTCATCGCCGCCGCAGTCGCCGTCGGCAGTGGGCTGCTGCTGACCACCCTCGCCGGGGTCAACGCCGTCAACAGCCAGCTCACCCGCTACGCGTCCATATATCCCAGCGCCTCGACGGGCGGCGACACCGACCCGCTGTGGTGGTCGACGCGCGAGGACTACTTCCACGGCAAGCAGATCATTCGGATCGACGTCGCCGCGAGCGGGCCGAGGTCGGACACCCCGGCCGGCATCCCGACCAATCCGGGCCCCGGAGAGTTCTACGCCTCGCCCGCGCTACGGGAACTGTTCGCGGCGTACCCGGCCGACCACCTGGCCGACCGCTACCCGGGGCGCGACCTCGGCACCGTCGGACCGGCCGGTCTGACCTCACCGGACACTCTGCTCGCCGTCGTGGGCGGCACCCCGGACAGCGTCGGCAAGCTGCCCAACGCCCGGCGGGTCGCCAGCGTCGGGGACGTTCCGGCGCTTCCCGAGTCCACTGTGAACCTCATACTGGGCGTGATCGCCGGCGGGTTGCTCTTCCCGGTGCTGATCTTCATCGGCACCGCCACCCGGCTCAGCGCCGCCCGCCGGGAGCAGCGCTTCGCCGCGATGCGCCTGGTCGGTGCGACACCCCGGCAGATCTCGGTGGTCGCCGCCGTGGAGGCGACCGCAGCGGCCGTCACCGGCACCGCCGTCGGCTTCGCCCTGTTCTACGCCTTCCGGGGCCCGCTCGCGGGCATCCCGTTCACCGGCATGCCGTTCTTCCCCAGTGACATCTCCCTGGGTCTGCTGGACGTCCTGCTGGTGGCGCTCGGCGTCCCGGCCGGCGCGGCGCTGGCGGCCCAGGTCTCGCTGCGCCGGGTCCGGATCTCGCCGCTGGGCGTCACCCGACGGGTCACCCCCCGCGCGCCACGGGCCTACCGGCTGATCCCGATGGTGCTCGGCGTCGCAGTGCTGGTATTCGCGCTCGGCTACCGACCCGAGTCGTCCGACGGCCAGACTGCGATCTTCTTGCCCGGCCTGCTGCTCATCATGGCCGGACTGGTCTTCGCCGGCCCCTGGTTGACGATGGTCGGCGCCCGGATCATGGCCCGGTACGCCAGCCGCCCCGCCACACTCATCGCCGCGCGACGCCTCGCCGACAACCCGAAGGGCGGCTTCCGGGCGATCAGCGGCATCATGCTCGCGCTCTTCGTCACCAGCGTCGCCGTCGGGGTGATCACCACGATCGTCGACGAACGTGGTCCGGCTCCGGTCGGCTCGACGGACGCGGGCACTGTGACCACCGTCTTCGACGAGAAGGCGGCATCGGTGCCCGACGCGCTCTTCGCCGACCTGCGGGCGATCACCGGTGTGCGGTCCGCGACCGCCATCCGGGAGAACCCGAACCTCATGAACGGCGGCGAGACCGGAGTGATCGCGTGCGCCGACCTGCCGAGCGCGTACGGCAGGTGCGCCGAGGGGGCGAGCGTCATCGAGGTGCCGACGGGGCTCAGCCGCTGGCGGGAGTCGGCGTCGCCCACGACGATCTGGCCCGCCGCGTCGCTCACCCTCGAGGAACTCCAGCGGATTCCGGTGGTGTCGATCGTCGTCGGCACGGACGGCTCCGCTGCCGCCATCGAGCGCACCCGCACCGTGCTGGAGGTCGCCTTCCCGACCTTCTGGGTCGGGCCGAATGTTCCCGGTGACTTCGAGTCGGACTTCGCCAACACGCTGCGCGGCTGGGAGCAACTGGCCAACGTCATCATCATCGCCAGCCTCGCGCTCGGTGGGTGCAGCCTGGCGGTAAGCGTCATCGGCGGCCTGACCGAGCGCAGACGCCCGTTCAGCCTGCTGCGCCTCACCGGGGCTCCGGTGCGGGTCCTGCGCCGGGTGGTCGCGTTGGAGAGCGCCGTACCGATGCTCGCCGTCGCCGCCGTCGCCATCGGGATGGGCCTGCTCGCCGCGCACCTGTTCCTGCGGGCGCAGATGGGCTACACGCTCGTCGCGCCGGAGCCGCGCTTCTACGTGATCGTCGTCGTCGGCCTGGCCGCCTGCCTCGGCGTCATCGCCTCCACCCTGCCGCTGCTGGAACGCATCACCGGCCCGGAGACCGCCCGCAGCGAGTAGCCGTCAGCCCGTCGGCCCGGTGGTCGTGAGCGCGACCACCGGGCCGAGCACGAAGACGGCGGGCGGGCCGATGCCCTCCCGGGCGGCGACCGCGCCGATCTCGTCCAGCCGGGCGGGCACCGACCGCTGGCCGGGATGCCCCGCGTCCTGCACCGCGAGCACCGGGGTCTCCGGGGCGCGTCCGTGCTCGATCAGCACCGCCGCGATCTTGGCGATGGTGTCGACTGCCATCAGCAGGACGACGGTGCCCCGGGCCCTGGCCAGCGCCGCCCAGTCGACGAGCGAGTCGGGGTGCCCGGGCGGCAGATGCCCGGAGACAACTGTGACGTCGTGCGCCACGCCCCTGTGCGTCACCGGCACGCCGGCGAGGGCCGGCGCGGCGAGGGCGCTGCTGACCCCCGGGACCACAGTCACCGGTACGTCGGCTGCCCGGCAGGCCAGCACCTCCTCGTGGCCGCGTCCGAAGACGTACGGGTCGCCGCCCTTGAGCCGGACCACCCGGCGGCCGGCGCGGGCGTGTGCCACCAGGGCCGCGTTTATCGCGTCCTGGGACATTGACGGGCCCCGGGGCACCTTCGCGGCGTCGACCACGAGCACGTCGGGGCGCAGCCCGGCGAGCAGCCCCCGCGGGGCGAGGCGGTCGACGACGACCACGTCCGCCGCGTCGAGCAGGGCCTGTCCGCGTACCGTGATCAGGTCGTCGGGGCCCGGCCCGCCGCCGACCACGGCTACCGAACCGTGGTCGTGGTGTGCATGGTCGTGCCCGTGGTGGTGGCGGTGGCCGACCGGGTCGTCGGGGTGGTCGTGCGGTTGCTGCGGGCGGCCCACCTTGTCGGCGAAGCCGGGCATCAACACCCGGTACGCGCAGGTGTCGCAGTTCATCCGGATGTCCCCGCCGAGCGCCTCGGCGTGGCGCTCCCGCACCAGGTCGGCGAGGGCGTCGCAGTCGCCGATCACCTCGGCGACACGGACGTCGAGGTCGGGGTGGGCGGCGGCGAACTCCGCCGACTGGGCCACGATCCGGTCCGGCAGCACCCCGGCGAACAGGAAGTACGGGGCGACGGCGATCCGCCGCGCGCCGAGGCGGCGCAGCCGGTCCAGCACGGCCGGCACCGACGGCTGCGCCAGGGAGACGAATCCCGGTTCGACGCCCGCGTAGCCGCGTCCCTCCCAGAGCAGCCGGGCGACCTTGGCCACCTCGGCGTTGGCGTCCGGGTCGGTGGACCCCCGCCCGATCAACGCGACCCACGTGCCGGCCCGGTCGGTGCCCGCCAGTGCCGCGTCGATGCGCTGTTCGAGGGCGGTGTGCAGCAGCGGGTGCGGGCCGAGCGGACGACCGTAGCGGTAGGTCAGCCCGGGATGACGCTCCTGCTCACGGGCCATCGCGGCGGGAATGTCGCCCTTGCCGTGCCCGGCGGCGGTGAGCACCAGCGGCAACGCCACAAGCTTCCGGTGCCCGCGTGCGACGAGCGCGCCGACCGCGTCGGTAAGCGGCGGGCGGGACAGCTCGATGAAGCCGCCCTCGACATCGCCGACCTCGCCGCGGCGGCGGACCCGCTCGACGAGCGCGGCGAACTGGTCGACCCCGGCCACGCTGCGCGTACCGTGCCCGACGATCACCAATCCGGTCATGACTTCTCCTCGACGTAGAGCAGGGCGTTGAGGGCGGCGGCGGCGACCGCCGAACCACCCTTCTCGCCCACGTTGGACACGGCGGGCAGGCCGCTGGCCCGCAGCGCCGCCTTCGACTCGGCGGCACCCACGAAGCCGACAGGCAGGCCGACGACCAGCGCCGGCGCGGCGTCCACTGTGAGCAGTTCGACGAGCGCGGTGGGCGCGCAGCCGACCACCCAGACCGCGCCGGGGCCGACCCGGGTCAGGGCGATCCGTACGGCCGCCGCCGAGCGGGTGATGCCGGCGGAGCGGCCCAACTCGGCGGCGGCCGGCTCGGCGACCGGGCAGACCAGTTCCAGGCCGGCCCGGGTGATGCCGGCGGCGACCATCGCCACGTCCGTGACCACTGGTACGCCGGCGCGCAGCGCGGCCAGGCCCGACTCCAGGGCGGTCTCGTCGCAGACGAGGTCGTCGACGTACGCCAGGTCGGCGCTGGCGTGCACCACCCGTTCGGTCACGGCGCGGCTCAGCGGCGGCAGGTACGACAGGTCGACGCGCTCGCGCAGGATGCGGTACGACTCCACCTCGATCGGGTGCGCCACCCGGCTCATCGGCGTCCTCCACGTTCGTCGGGGTCGAGCACGCGTATCGCGTCGACCGGGCAGATCTCCAGGCACTCCAGGCAGCCGGTGCACCGGTCGGCGCGGACCGCCAGGCCGCCGGGGACCGGCCGGATCGCGTGCGTGGGGCAGGTGAGCAGGCAGGCGCCGCAGCCCTGGCACGCGCCGATCGTCACGAGCGCCACCGGTACCCCCGGGGCGTGACCATCCGGCCGGCGACCACTCTCGTGTCGCTGCTGCCGACCACCACGACGCTGTACATGTCGACGATCCCCACATCCAGGGTCGCCAGGGTGGCCAGATGTACCTGCTCGCCGGGGCGGCTGGCGTTGCGCACCACACCGACAGGGGTGTCCGGTGGCCGGTGCGCGGCGAGGACGCCGAGCGCCTTGCCGAGCTGCCAGTCGCGCGCCCGGCTGCGCGGGTTGTAGAACAGCGTCACGAAGTCACCCTCGGCAGCGGCCGTCACCCGCCGCTCGATGACCTCCCACGGGGTGTGCAGGTCGGACAGGCTCACGTAGGCGTGGTCGTGGCCGAGGGGGGCGCCGAGCAGCGCGCCGGCCGCGAGGGCTGCCGTCACCCCTGGCACGCCCACCACGTCGATCCGTTCGTCGGCGTACTCCAGGGCGGGGCTGGCCATCGCGTACACCCCGGCGTCGCCGGATCCGATCAGCGCGACCGCCCGGCCGGCGGCGGCCTCGGCGACGGCGGCGCGGGCCCGCTCCTCCTCCGCGCCCAGCCCGCTGGACAGCACCCGGGTGCCGGGGCGGAGCACGTCGCGGACCTGGTCGAGGTACTGGTCCAGGCCGACCACCACGGCGGCGCGTCGCAGCTCGACGACCGCGCGCGGGGTGCGCAGGTCGGCCGCTCCCGGCCCGAGCCCCACCACGGCGAGCCGGCCGCGCGGCGCGTGCCGCGCCACGGCCACGGTCGCCATCGTCGACGCGGTCTTGCCGACCAGCAGCGTGGCGTCGTCGGGCCGGCCGTGCGGGCCGAGCAGCGCGGCGGCCTCCGCCACGCTCGGCGTGCCGACCGCCGCGCGGACCACCTCGCTGGGGTGCGGCACGTCGACCGCCGCCAGCCGCGTCGCCGGCCAGGTCACCAGGGGTACGCCGAGCGCGTCGGCGGTGTCGCGGATGCCCGCCTCGTCGGCCTTGACGTCGGCGCTGGCCAGGCAGCGCAGGCTCGCCGGGTCGAGGCCGGCCTCGGCCAGCACCCGGTGCAGCAGCTCGGCCACCTCGGCGGCCGGTACGCCCCGACTCGCGCCCACCCCGGCGACAAGCGACGGGGGCCGCAGCACGGCGGTCCGCCCGTCGAGCGGCACCACCCGGTCGGTGACCAGCAGCCGATGTCCGCCGTCAGTCGTGTAGTCGTCGGTCACGCGCACGTTCGGGGGCAGGGCGGGCAGCGGCCAGTCGGCGTCGGCGACCAGCCGGACCGGCTCACCGTCCAGGATGGCCCGGGACACCACGGCGACGGCGCCCCGCACCGGCCAGCCGAGGGTGTCCAGTCCCGGCAGGCCGACCGCGTCGGTGGCCGTGGTGATCACCGGTCGGGCGTCCAGCAGGGCGCCGACGGCCTCGGCGAGAGCGTTGCCGCCGCCGGCGTGCCCGCCGAGCAGGGCCACCGCGTGCCGGGCCGCCTCGTCGACGACCACCACCGCCGGGTCGGTGCGCTTGTCGTCGAGAAGCGGCGCGAGGATCCGTACCACCGCGCCGGTGGCCAGGAACGCGATCACGGCGTCGCACTCCGCCCAGGCACCGCGCAGCGCGTCGGCGACGCTCTCCCCCTCGATGAGGCGGGCGTGCGGCCAGGCGGCGGTGACGGTGTCGGCGTGCCGCCGGCCGGCGGCGGTGGCCGCCACCAGGCCGATGCGGGCCGGCGGGTTCTGGTCGGTCACTGGCGCTCCCCGGTGAGGACGACCACCGGGTTGGTGGCCGCGAGGCGGATGGACCCGCCGGGCAGGTCGGCGAGGCGGGCGGCGGAGAGCTGGCAGCCGTCGACCGTGTAGCCGGCGGCGCGCAGCAGGCCCACGGCCGGCCCGACCCGGTCCAGGGCGGCCAGGGTGGCCACCACCCGGTCCGGTCGGCGGGATGCCACGGCGGCGAGGACGTCGGCCCCGCCACCGCCGACGAAGACCGCGTCCGGCTCGGGCAACCCGGCCAACGCCTCCGGCGCCCGCCCGATGACCAGTCGGACGTCGACGGCGTGCGCGGCGGCGTTGGCCCGGATCGTCGCGGCGGAGTCGGTGTCCCGTTCGACGGCGAGCACGGCCGCGCCGAGCGACGCGCACTCGATGCCCACCGAGCCGCTGCCCGCGCCGACGTCCCAGATCAGCCGGCCGAGGCGGGGCCGCAACCGGGCGACGACGAGGGCGCGCACCTCCGACTTGGTGATCATCGAGTCGCGGTGGGCGTACCTGGTCTCCGGCAGCGCCCACCCGTGGGCGGGGGCGGCGGCGGGCTGGTTGTCCGACCGCATCGCGCCGACGTCGGCCGCGTCGGCGATGCTGAGCAGCACGTGCGGGTCGGACCAGGTCTCGGCAGCCGCCTGCTCGGGCGTCACCTCGCGGACCCGTTCGGCGTCGGTGCCCAGGTGCTCGGCGACGAGCAGGCGGCGGCACCAGCCGAGCAGGCCGGCGCCCAGCTCGGCCGCACCGGCGCCGGGCGCGGTGAGCACGGCGACAAGCGGCAGCGCCCGGCAGGCGTTCACCGCGGCTCGGGGGTCACGCCCGTGCGCGGTGACCACGACGGCGCCGTCCCAGGGCAGGCCGGCGCGGGCGAACGCGGCGGCCACACTGGACACCGCGGGCACCACCCGCAGCGGCAGCCCGGCCGCGCGCAGCCGCCTGACGATGCCGAACAGGCCGGGATCCCCGCTGGCCAGCACGACGGCCGGCACCCCTGCGGCGACAGCCCCGGTCAACCGCCGCACGGCGGGGGCGAGCGGCCCGAGGGCGACGGTGTCCGCGCCGGCCGGTACGGGCACCGAGGCCAGATGCCGGGCGGCCCCGACGACCAGCCCGGCAGCGGCCAGCACCGGCGCGAGCGCGGGGTGTGGCGGGGCGCCCGCGGCGTCCAGACCTACCACCGTCACGCCTGCCGCCGGGGTCATCGGGGCCACCGGCCGGACGAGGCCACCACCTGCGAGCCCGCGAAGTCGACCATCGCCACGTCGACGGTGACCGTCGGCCCGGCGAAGCGCCGCAGCACCTGACGGACCCGGTGGCAGAGCAGATCCCCCGCCGGAGCGAGCAGCCCGGCGGCCTCCCACAGCTCGTACGCGTGCCGGCCGGTGTTCGCCTCGGTCACGGCCGCGACCAGCTCCGGATCACCGCCGGCCTCGGCGGTCACCGCACCGAGCAGGGAAAGGTCCACGGTGGAGCGCGTGTAGTGGGTCATCAGGATTCCCGCCGCGAGTTTGGCCAGTTTGCCGGCCATGCCGACGAAGACCACAGCGGTCATGTCGTCACCCACGGCGGCGGTCACCGCTGCTCCGGTGAAGTCGCCGACCTCGACGAAGCACACCTCGGGCAGCTCCGGCAGCAGCGCGCGGGCGGCCCGCTCGGTACGCCCGCCGGTGCACAGCACCACTGTCCGCTCGCCTTGGGCGGCCATCACGTGCACCGCCTGCACCACGCTGGCCCGCCAGGACGCGGTGGAGAAGGGCCGCACGATCCCCGTCGTGCCGAGGATCGAGATGCCGCCCAGGATGCCGAGCCGCCGGTTCGTCGTCTTGCGGGCCAGGATCTCGCCCCGCGGCACGCTGATCACCACGCGGACGCCGACCTCGCCCAGGTCGACCACCTCGGCGACCGCCTCGCCGATCATTCGGCGAGGGGTGTCGTTGATCGCCGGACCGCCGACGGTGAGCCCGAGACCGGGCTTCGTGACCGTGCCGACGCCGGCGCCGCCGGCCAGCCGCAGTCCGGGCACGTCGGTCCAGTCCACGGTGGCGGTCAGCTCGGCACCGTGGGTGACGTCCGGGTCGTCGCCGGCGTCCTTGACGACCACCGCCTCGGCGCGCACCGGTGGGGTGCCGGTCACCTCGCAGCGTTCGACAGGGAAGCGCACCCGCCGCCCGGCGGGCAGCCCTATCTCCACCTCCGGCTGCACCTCGCCGGTGACCAGCGCGGTGACCGCGGCCTTCGCCGCCGCCGTCGCGCAGGCGCCCGTGGTCCAGCCGGTACGCAGCGCGGTGGGCCGGACCTTCGCGGTACGCGGCAGGTCCGGCTCGCGCAGCGGCGGCTCGGCGTACGTCACTGTGTGCCTGTTCCTCCGGCGCGGGAGCCGGCCTGTCGGCGCAGCTCGGCGCGGGCGGCCGGCTCGGCCCGGCGGAAGGTGTGGAAGTGCCCGGGGTGGTACAGGTGCGAGCGGGTGCCCTCGGCGGCCAGGGCCGGCCCGACCAGGAAGAGTGTGTGCTTCCACAGCCTGTGCTGTTTCACCGTCGCCTCCAGGGTGCCGACAGTGCAGCGCACCACCAGCTCGTCCGGCCAGGTCGCCTGGTACGCCACCACGGCCGGGGTGTCCGCCGGGTAGCCGCCGGCCAGCAGCTCGGCCTGCACCTGACCGGACCGGGCGGCGGAGAGGAACAGCGCCATGGTGGTGCCGTGCCGGGCGAAGTCCCGGACCCGCTCGCCGGGCGGCATGGGGGTCCTGCCACCTTCGAGGCGGGTGAGGATCACCGACTGGGCGACCTCGGGGACTGTCAGCTCCCGACCGACGATCGCCGCGACAGCGGTGAACGACGACACCCCGGGCACGATCTCGACGGCCAGGCCGAGGGCCCGGCACAGGTCCAGTTGCTCCTGCACCGCGCCCCAGAGGGCCGGGTCGCCGGAGTGGATCCGGGCCACCGTCAGCCCCTGCTCGGCGGCCCGCTCGTAGAGCGGCAGCACTCCCTCGATGGGCAGCTGCGACGAGTCGACGACCTCCGCGTCGGGGCGGGCGTGGGCCAGGACGTCGGCGTGCACCAGGCTGGCCGCCCAGATGACGATGTCGGCCTCGGCGATCACCCGGGCGGCCCGCAGGGTCAGCAGGTCCGCCGCGCCGGGGCCGGCCCCGACGAACCACACAGTGCCGTCGCTGGTCACAGCTTTCCTCCTCGGTTGTCGCGGCGGGCGGGGACCAGCAGCGTCGACAGGTACGGCAGGTCGTGGTCGGTGTCGTCGACAGGTCCGACGTGTTCGCCGGGCAGGCCGACGCCGCGGCCGAGCACCGCGTCGTCGAGCCGGCCCTGCCGGCGCAGTTCGGCGAGCAGCTCGGGGTGCCGCCGCCAGCCCTTGTAGGTGACGACGGTGCCCGGCCCGGCGAGGGCGTCGGCGAACAGCGCCAGGCCGGCGGTGGCCGGCAGCAGGGTGAGCGGTTCGCGTCCCTCGCAGAGCGGGATGCCGCTGCGCGATGCCAGCTCCTGCATGGCGGTCACCCCCGGCACGGTCGCCACCCGCACGGCCGGGCGCAGAGCCCGCACGCTCTGGGCCAGGTAACCGAAGGTGGAGTAGACGTTGGGGTCGCCGATGGTGGCGAAGGCCACCGACCGCCCGCCGCCGTCGATCGTCTCGACCACAGCGCGGGCGGCGGCGTCCCAGGCGGCCGTCCGTCGGGCGGTCACCCCACCCCTGTCGTCCAGGGCGAACGGCAGCCGGCGCAGCCGGTCCGCCGCCACATACTCCCGCACTGTCGCCTCGGCCCGCCCGGTGTCCGGTCGGTCAGCCATCACGGGTACGAACACCGCGTCGGCCTCGCGCAGGATCCGCACCGCCCTGACGGTGAGCAGTTCGGGGTCTCCCGGCCCGACCCCGACCCCGGTCAGCGTGGCGGTCATCGGCACGCCTCGACGAGCCGTCGGGCCGCGTCGGGATGGCCGGCCCAGTGGGTGTGCAGGTAGGACGCGTGGACCCGGCCGGTGACGAAGCCGTGCCGCGCGTCGTCCCACCGCCACGCCGGCCGGTCCCCGTGCCCCGGGTCGGTGGTGGTGCGGTGGAACTCGTGGCCGCGTACCGGCTGACCGGCGCGGGCCACCGGGGAGTCGGCCACCGCAACGGCCTCGCGGTAGCCGAGGGTGAGGCGGCCTGTCATCCGGGCGGTGAGGTCCAACCTGCCGCACATCGGTACGCCGTCCAGGGACCGCCCGAGGTAGAGCAACCCGGCGCACTCGGCGACGATCGGTCCGTCGAAGTCGGCCAGCTCGGCGCGGAGCGTGGAGTTGCCGGCCAGCGCCTGGGCGTGCGCCTCGGGGAACCCACCGCCGATCACCACCGCGCGGGTGCCGGCGGGCAGCGCCGGGTCACGCAGCGGGTCGACGGTGACCACGTCCGCACCGGCGGCGGTGAGCAGTTCGGCGGTCTCCGCGTACGAGAAGGTGAAGGCCGGACCACCGGCGAGCGCGACCAGTGGGCGCTCGACGCCGGCCGGCCCGCCGACGGCGGCCACCGGATCCCAGGCCGGGGCGGTCAGCGGTGCGGCGCTGCGGGCCAGGTCGAGCACCGCGTCGAGGTCTACGGTGGCCTCGACCAGTTCGGCCAGGGCGGTGACGATCGCCAGGGACTCGGGCGCCCGCTCGGCGACCGGGACCAGCCCGAGGTGCCGGGCCGGGGCGGCGACCTCGGCGGCGCGGGTGACCGCCCCGAGCACCGGTACGCCCACCTCGGCGAGGGCGTCGCGCAGCAGCGTCTCATGCCGGGGCGAGCCGACCCGGTTGAGGATGACCCCGCCGATCCGCACCGCCGGGTCGAAGGCGGCCATGCCGAGGGTCAGCGCGGCGGCCGAGCGGCCCTGCGCGGTGGTGTCGAGGACCAGCAGCACCGGCGCGCCGATGAGCCGGGCGACGTGGGCGGTGGAGGCGAAGTCGCGGCGGCCGACCGCGCCGTCGTGCAGGCCCATGACGCCCTCGACGACTGCGACGTCGGCAGGTGTGGGGACGCTCGCGCCGTGCCGCAGCAGCGGCGCGATGCGCTGCGCGCCGACCAGGAACGGGTCGAGGTTGCGTCCGGGGCGGCCGGCGGCGAGGGCGTGGTAGCCCGGGTCGATGTAGTCCGGGCCGACCTTGTGCGGGCTGACCGTGAGGCCCCGGCGGCGCAGCGCGGCGAGCATCCCGGTGGCGACTGTCGTCTTGCCGTGCCCGCTGGCCGGCGCGGCGACCACCACCCGAGGCAGCGGCCACGGCTCGAGGCTCACCATTCGATGCCCTTCTGGCCCTTCTGGCCGGCGTCCATCGGGTGCTTGACCTTGGTCAGCTCGGCGACCAGGTCGGCGGCGGCGACCAGGCGCGGGTCGGCGTCCCGCCCGGTGATCACGACGTGTTGGAAGCCGGGCCGGTCGGTGAGGGTGGCGACCACCTCGTCGACGTCCACCCAGCCCCACGTCATCGGGTAGGTGAACTCGTCAAGCACGTACAGCCCGTAGCGCTCGGCGGCCAGGTCACGCTGGATCTGCCGCCACCCCTCCAGTGCGTCGGCGGCGTGGTCGGCGTCGCCGCCGCGCTGGATCCAGGACCAGCCCTCGCCCATCTTGTGCCAGGTGACCGGGGCACCCTCGCCGGTACGTTCGTGCACCTCGCCGAGCGCGCGGAAGGCGTTCTCCTCCCCCACCCGCCATTTGGCGCTCTTGACGAACTGGAACACCCCGACCGGCAGTCCTGCCGTCCACGCCCGCAGGGCCAACCCGAAGGCGGCCGTCGACTTGCCCTTCATCTGTCCGCTGTGGACGATCAGCAGTGGCCGGTGCCGTCGCTGCCGGGTGGTCAACCCGTCAGCGGGCACCTGACTCGGCTTTCCCTGCGGCATCAGCGTTCCCCCGTCGTAACCACGCCCACCAACACGCTCCCGCTCTCCGCGATCTTGCGGTTTCTGTCGGCCATCTGCGCACTGTGTCCTGTCATGTCGCCACCGGAATCGCACGATCGCGGGGGTGGGAATGGGTGAGGGAGGCCAGGGGGTGCAGGGGGGCGTCGAGCTGGGTGGCGAGGCGGGCGGCCAGGTTGAGCCGGACCGGGCCCGACTCGCAGTCGACGACCACGCAGGAGGCGCGCGTCGCCACCAGGACCTGTGCCGCCGCCGCCGCGCGGTCGAGGGGGCGGGTGCCGGCTGTGGCTCTGCCGTCGGTGACCACCAGGACCAGGGGGCGACGCTTCGGGTCGCGCAGGCGCTCCACCCGCAGCAGGTCCGCGGCGGCGAGCAGGCCCTCGGCCAGCGGCGTCCGCCCGCCCGTGGGCAGCTCGGCCAGCCGGGTCGACGCGGCCAGCACCGACGAGGTGGCCGGCAGCAGCGTCCGCGCGTCGGCGCCCCGGAAGGCGACCACCGCGACCTTGTCCCGCCGCTGGTAGGCGTCGGTGAGCAGGGCCAGCACCGCGTCCTTCACTGTCGCCATCCGTTGACGGGCGCCCATCGAACCGCTGGCGTCCACCACGAACAGCACCAGGTTGCCCTCGCGGCCCTCGCGCACCGCCTCGCGGACGTCGTCGCCGCGCAACCGCAGCGGCCCGGCGAGGCGCCCCCGGGCGGCCTGGTGCGGGGCGGCCGCCCGGACCGTCGCCGCGAGGTGCAGCGCCCCGACCCGACCCGCCGGCACCCGCGCGCCGGTGGCGCGGCCCCGCCCGGTCCGGGCCCGTGACCGCCGGCCGGGCACCCCGTCACCCACGCCGGGGGCGGTGAGCAGCCGCGCCCGCAACCCACCGCGGGGTACGGCCACTGGCTGACCGCCCGCCGGGGCGTACGCCCCGGCACGGCTCGGGTCGCTGTCGACCGGCCCGCCGGCCATGTCATCGCCTCCGGCGCCGCGCCGGCCCCCGTCCTGATCGGAGCCGCCCCCGTCGTCGCTGCCGCCCTGCGGCCACCCACCGTCCCGATCGGCTCGTCCCTGAGGGCCCGTGTCGCCGACTGCCGACTGCCCGGCCCTACCCGGCCCGGGATCGGTCCGGTCCCGGTCACCGCCCGGGCCGCTCCCGTCGGGGTCGTGTCCCTCGCTGTCACCGCCCGGGCCGCCGCCTCCTCGTGGACCGCCGCCGTCCGGGCCGCTGCCGGTGGGGCCGGCGTCGTCCGGATCGTCGTCGGGGTGGGCGTCCTGGGCCTGCCGCAACGCCTCGTCGAGGCGCTTCTCGTCAAGCCCCGGCGTGTCGAACGGGTCGCGGCGGCGGCGGTGCGGCAGCGCCAGCCGGGCGGCCACCCGTACGTCGTCGATGGTGACCCGGTCCCGCCCGAGCCAGGCGGCGTGCGCCAGGGCCGTGCGGGCCGTGACGATGTCGGCGCGCATCCCGTCCACGTCGAACGCCGCGCACACCTCGGCGATCTGCCGCAGCGCGGCGTCCGGCAGTCGTACCCCGGGGAGCCGGCGGCGGGCGTCGGCCACCTGCCGGGCGACGTCGGCGTCGGCGTCGGCCCAGCGGGCGGCGAACCCGGCCGGGTCGGCGTCGGCCGCGAGCCGGCGGCGGACCACCTCGACCCGGACCGCCGGGTCCCGGCTCGCCCCCACCTCGACGGTGAGCCCGAACCGGTCGAGCAACTGCGGGCGCAACTCCCCCTCCTCCGGGTTCATGGTGCCCACCAGCAGGAACCGGGCCGCGTGGCTGACCGAGACGCCCTCGCGTTCGACGTGGCTGCGGCCCATCGCCGCCGCGTCAAGCAGCAGGTCGACGAGATGGTCGTGCAGCAGGTTGACCTCGTCGACGTAGAGCACGCCCCGGTGGGCGGCGGCGAGCAGACCCGGCTCGAAGGCGCGTACCCCCTCGCCGATGGCCCGCTCCAGGTCCAGCGACCCGACCACCCGGTCCTCGGCGGCGCCGACCGGCAGCTCGACCAGGCGGGCCGGCCGGGTCTCGGCGGGCGCGTCGACCGGGTGCGGGCCGTCCGGGCAGGCCGGGTCGGGCTCGGCCGGGTCACAGCCGAACCGGCAGCCGGCGACCCGGCCGACCGGGGGCAGCAGCGCGGCGAGGGCGCGCACTGCCGTCGACTTGGCGGTGCCCTTCTCGCCGCGCACGAGGACCCCACCGATCGCCGGGGAGACCGCGTTGAGCAGCAGCGCCAACCGCATGTCGGCCATGCCGAGCACGGCACTGAACGGGTACGTCATGCCCGGTCCTCCAGGTCACCCTCGCTGGCCAGGTACGTGTCGCGGAGCCGGTCCAGGGTGGCCGGGTCGGGTTCGGCCCACAGGCCCCGGTCCGCGGCCTCCAGCAGCCGTTCGGTGATGCCGCGCAGCGCCCACGGGTTGGACCGCTCCAGGAACTCCCGGGTCGTCTCGTCGAACAGGTACGCGGCGGCCAGGTGCTCGTACATCCAGTCGTCCACGACGCCGGCTGTGGCGTCGTAGCCGAACAGGTAGTCCACTGTGGCGGCCAGTTCGAACGCCCCCTTGTAGCCGTGCCGGCGCATCGCGGCGATCCACCTCGGGTTGACCACCCGGGCCCGGAACACCCGCCGGGTCTCCTCTCCCAACGTGCGGGTCCGCACGTCGTGCGGCATCGCCGAGTCACCCACGTACGCCTGCGGTGACGTGCCGGTGAGGTGGCGGACCATCGCCACCATCCCGCCGTGGTACTGGAAGTAGTCGTCGGAGTCGACGATGTCGTGCTCGCGGGTGTCCTGGTTCTTCACGGCCACCGCGATCCGGGCGAACGAGCGTTCCATGTCGGCTCGTGCCTCCCGCCCGTCCAGGCCCCGGCCGTACGCGTAGCCGCCCCAGACCGCGTACACCTCGGCCAGGTCGGCGTCGTCACGCCAGGTCCGGGCGTCGATCAGGGGCAGCAGACCGGCGCCGTACGCGCCGGGTTGGGAGCCGAAGATCCGGGCGGTGGCCCGCCGCTCGTCGCCGTGCTCGGCGAGGTCGGCGTTGACGTGGGCGCGCAGGTAGTTGTCCGCGTCCGGCTCGTCGAGGGCGGCGACCCGTCGGACGGCGTCGTCGAGCAGGGCAACGACGTGCGGGAACGCGTCGCGGAAGAACCCGGAGATGCGCACTGCCACGTCGACGCGCGGTCGGCCCAGCTCGGCGGTCGGCACCACCTCGACGCCGGTGACCCGCCGGGACCGCTCGTCCCAGACCGGTCGGCAGCCCAGCAGCGCGAGCACCTCGGCGATGTCGTCGCCCTGGGTGCGCATCGCGCTGGTGCCCCACACGGTCAACCCCACCGAGCGGGGGTACGCCCCGGTGTCGGCGAGGTGCCGGGCGAGCAGCGAGTCGGCCAGGGCCACGCCGACGTCCCAGGCGTTGCGGCTGGGGATCGCCTTGGGGTCGACGGAGTAGAAGTTGCGACCGGTGGGAAGCACGTTGACCAGGCCCCGGGTGGGTGAGCCGGAGGGTCCGGGCGGCACGAACCGGCCGTCGAGCGCGCCGAGGGTGTTCGTCAGCTCGTCGGTGGTCCGCGCGAGTCGGGGCACCAGTTCGGTGGCGGCGAAGCGCAGCACCGCGACGGCGTCCGGGAACGGTTGGCCGGTCACCTCGACGACCACGGCGTCGGCGGCGTCCACGTCCCAGTGCAGGGTCTCCATGCCGACGACCAGCCGCCGGGCGAGGGCCTCGATCAGGTCGACGGCGTCGGCGGCGGTGCCGGCCGGCCCGTCCACCGCGTCGGTGAGCGCCGTGGGCAGGGCCAGTCGTTCTCCCGGTGCCGCGAGCAGTTCCTGCTCGTCGAGGCCGTACGCGGCGGCGAGTGCCTGCCGCAGACCGGGCAGGGCGTGGGCGCCGCCCCAGATCTGCGGGGCGCGCAGCACCGCGAGGACCAGGTTGACCCGGGGCTCACCGGTCGGCGCGGCGGCGAGGATGTGCAGTCCGTCGCGGATCTGCACGTCCTTGACCTCGCACAGGTACCCGTCGAGGTGCAGCACGAAGTCGTCGAAGTCGTCCGCGCCCGGCATCGCCTCGGCGTGCAGGTCGTGGTGCAGTTCGGCGGCGCGTACGAGGTCCCAGATCTGCGCCCGCACGGTGGGCACCTTGGCCGGGTCGAGTGCCTGCACCGTCGCGTACTCGTCGAGCAGTTGCTCCAGCTTGGCCAGCTCGCCGTACGTCTCGGCGCGGGCCATCGGCGGCACCAGGTGGTCGACGACCACTGCGTGCGCCCGGCGTTTGGCCTGGGTGCCCTCGCCGGGGTCGTTGACGATGAACGGGTACACCAGCGGCAGGTCGCCGAGGACCGCGTCGGGTGCGCAGTCGGCGGCCAGCCCGAGGCCCTTGCCGGGCAGCCATTCGAGGGTGCCGTGTTTGCCCAGGTGCACCACGGCGTCCGCGCCGAAGCCGCCGTCCGCGACCGGCGCGGCAAGCCAGCGGTACGCGGCCAGGTAGTGGTGACTCGGCGGCAGGTCCGGGTCGTGGTAGATGGCGATCGGGTTCTCCCCGAAGCCGCGCGGCGGCTGGATGAGCAGCACCACGTTTCCGAAGCGCAGCCCGGCGAGCACGATGTCGCCGCCGTCGGTGTACAGCTCGCCGGGCGGCTCCCCCCAGTGCTCCCGCATCCGATCGCGCAGCTCGGCCGGGATCTGGTCGAACCACCGCCGGTACGTCTGCGCGGGTATCCGGGCCTCGGCGGCGGCCAACTGTTCGGGGGTGAGCCACTCCACGTCGTGCCCGCCCGCGGCGATCAGCGCGTGGATCAGCGCGTCGCCGTCGTCGGGCACCGGCGCGTCGCCCAGGTGGTAGCCGGCCTCGGCGAGCGCGCCGAGCAGCCGGACCGCCGAGACGGGGGTGTCCAGTCCGACGGCGTTGCCGACCCGGGAGTGCTTGGTGGGGTACGAGCTGAGCACCACGGCGATCCGCTTGTCGCCGTTGGGCACGTACCGCAGGCGGGCGTGGCGCACCGCGATCCCGGCGACCCGGGCGGCCCGTTCGGGATCGGCGGCGTAGACGGAGAGGCCGTCGGCGTCGATCCGCTTGAACGAGAACGGCACGGTGACGATCCGGCCGTCGAACTCGGGGATGGCCACCTGCATCGCCGCGTCCAACGGGGACAGTCCGGCGTCGCTGGCGGCCCACTGGTCGCGGGTGCTGGTGAGGCAGAGCGCCTGGATGACCGGTACGTCCAGGGCGGCGAGGGCTCCCACGTCCCAGGCGTCCTCGGCCCCGCCGCCGGAGGCGTCGGCGGCGACCGCGCCACCTGCGGCGAGCACCGTGACCAGCAGCGCGTCACAGCGGGCGAACAGCCCGAGCGGTTCGGTGCCGGCGCTCAGCCCGCGCAGCGAGCCGCAGTAGATCGGCAGCGGATTGCCGCCGGCGTCGCGTACCGCGTCGGCGAGCACGTCGACGAATCCGGTGTTGCCGGCCAGGGCGTGTGCCCGGTAGAAGACGATCCCCACTGTCGGCAGGTACGGGTCGGCCAGGTGCGCGCCGTGCACGCCGTACGCAGGTGTGCGTGCCGGTGGGGCGAAGCCCTCGCCTGTGAACAGGACTGTGTCGCCGAGGAACCGGGCGAGCTGCGCCAGGTTGTCCGGTCCGCCCTCGACGAGATACGCCAGGGCCTGGGTGACCACTCCGGACGGCACCGTGGACAGGGCCATCAGCTCCGCGTCGGGCGCCGCCTCACCGCCGAGCACGACGGCGGGCAGTCCGCTGGTGAGCACCGCCGCGAGGCCGTCCGGCCACGCCTGGCGACCCCCGAGCAGGCGTACGACGGCGAGGTCGACCCCCTCGAGCAGGGCGGGCACCTCGTCGGCCACGACCCGTGCCGGGTTGGCGAGCCGGTAGTCGGCGTCACTGGCGCGGGCGGCCAGCAGGTCGGTGTCGGCGGTGGAGAGTAGCAGAACGCGCACGGCAGGCTCCGGACGGTAACGTCGGCACGCTCGCGAGAGCGGCCTGGCGACGTGGGATGGGCGCAGGGTTCAGCGAGGACCGCGATCCAGCCGGCTCAGCGGCCTGCGGCCGGGAGCGACGGGCGGCGCGGTCCGGAACTCAGCGGTGAACGGAGTCGATGCCGATCGCGACGACGGCACGGCCGCCGTGCGGAAGACGGCAGTAGCCGTCAATGATGGAGACGCCAAGCGTCATCGGGTCCTCCTCGGGTGTCCACGCCCTGGGGTACGTCCCGACGGCCGAAGTATCCTGGCTTCCGGATCGACGCTCTCCCCCGGCCTTCCAACCGCAGACACACGGCCGTGACTCACGAGGGGGGATCGCTCCCCGGTGACAGTGGCGGGACCGCGTCGGATTCGCACCGACTTCCTTCACTGCCGTCAGGCTGCGAATGCTGCCACACCCCTGCGCTGCGGGTCAACGCCGCTCCGGCCGGCCGAGCGGGTGTGCGTCACCGAGCTTCAGCTGTCGGCGCGACAGCGGATCATCCGGCCTCGATACCCCGGATCAATGCCCGGCTTCCTTTGCTCTGCTTACCCATACGCCACAGAAAGGGAGCGTTACTGCCGCTTATCGGTAAGCAGAGCAAAGGATGTCCGGCACTCTGGCCCCCGCCGCGCTGGCCCGGCGGTGCTTGGCTTCTTGGCGGAGGAGTCTCAGCGGGCGTGGCGCTCCGGGTGGGCCCGGCTCCACACCCGCATCCGCTCGGGGTAGCCGGTACGCCCCGCCTCGTACAGCGGCACCGCGTGCTTGCGGGCGATGGCGCCCGCAGCTCGTGGCGTGCCGGTGCGGCGGCGGATCCACTCCCCGTCGTGGGCGATCGCCACGACTGTCGTGTCGGTGGCGGTGGTCTCCGGCTCCAGGTAGAACTCCACCCCCCGTCGGCTGGTGACGAACGCCTCCAGCGCGGCGAGGTCGTCGCGGGTCGCCTCCCGGTCCAGCTTCGTCGGGGTCGCCTCGGCACCCCGTGCCCGCCTACTGAACCAGCCCATGCCCCCACCCCTCTCCTCGACGCTCCCCCCCAGTGCAGCACCGATTCCTGGCAAAGCCCTGCACGCCGGATGGGAGCAAGCTGACCCCGTACCGGATGGAACCCGCAGCCCGCGTGCGGTGTCATGAGGGTGATCGAACCGGAGGCTCCCCTGGACGACCACGTTCTCGTCACCCGCGCCCGAACAGGTGACCTCGAGGCGTACGACCTCCTGGTCGCCCGGCACACCGCGTCCGCGTACCGGACGGCGGTGCTGCTCGGTGCGGGATCGGACTCCGAGGACATCGTCCAGGAGGCGTTCGTGAAGGCGTACCGCAAACTCGCCCGCTACCGCGGTGAGTCGTCCTTCCGGTCCTGGCTCCTGGCGATCGTCGCCAACGAGACCCGCAACCTGCACCGTACGCGCAGCCGTCGGGAGGGGCTGTTCCTGCGCGCGGCGGCCGCCAGCCCGGCGTCGGAGGCCGCCGAGGACGGGGCGGTCGGCGCGGTCCTCGCCGGGGAACGGCGCGCGGCGCTCGTGCGGGCGCTGCGCCACCTTCCGGTACGCGACCGCGAGGTGATCGTCTGCCGGTTCTTCCTCGACCTCAGCGAGGAGGAGACCGTGCAGGCGCTGGGCTGGCCCCGGGGCACGGTGAAGTCGCGGACGTCACGGGCGTTGGCGAAACTCCGCGGCCTGCTGGACCGCGAGGAGGTCCGGCATGGATGACCTTGAGAAGGACCTCCGCGACCTCGCCGCCTGGCTGGAGACGCCCGACCCGCCGGACGTGACAGCACGCGTGCGCGCCCGGGTGGCCGCGCCCCGGCGACACCTGTGGCGCGCGTACGCCGCTGCGGCCCTCGCCGCCCTGCTGGTGGCGGTGCTGCCGCCGACACGGGCCGCCGTCGCCGACGCCGTTGGCGGTCTGCTGCGCTTCGCGGGAGTCAGCATCTCCCCGTCGTCGGGCCGGCCCGCCGGCACCCCGTCGCCGTTGCCGTCGCAGCGGACGTCGGGGCTGGACGAGGCACAGCGGGCGGTGCGCTTTCCGATCCGCGTACCGGCGAAGCTCGGCCCGCCCGAGCAGGTGCTTGTCGCCGACCCCGACGCCACCGGCGCCCACCGGGTCGCGACGCTGCTCTACCGAGGGGGCGCGCTACGCATCGACGCCTTCGACGGCCGCCTCAACCTGTCCTTCCACAAGGAGACAGTCCGACCGGACGCGGAGTGGGTCCAGGTCAACGGGGACTTCGCCGTCTGGGTCGCCAACCCACACGTCCTGTCCTACGTGGACCGTGCCGGGCAGGTGCGCCAGGAGACCGCCCGGCTGGCCGCCTCGACCCTGATCTGGCAGGCGGACGGCGTGAGTTACCGGCTCGAGGGGGACCTCACCAAGCTGGAGGCGATCGACGTCGCCCGGTCGATGACGTAGGAACCCGCCGGCCCCGAGCGGTGTCGAGAAGGTGCGACACACGACGTGGTTTCCTCGACGTACCGGAGGGCGACATGGCTGCCTGGGTCAGGTTCACGCTGGGGTCGGCGCTCCTGCTGGCGGGGTGTACGCCCGGCGACCGGCCGGCGACACCTGTCACGCCCGGAGCGGGCTCGACGGGCGCGGGTTGTCACTCGCGCGTCGAGACGGGAGCCCTGCCCGACTGGGCGGACACCGGGTTCCACGGTGACACCCGCACCCCGCACGTCTTCGGCGCGAAGGGCGACATCCTGGCCGTGCTGTTCACCCACCCCCTGGCACAGGTGAGGCGGGACGGGTCGACCAACAAGATCCTCTGGGTGGCCCGCACCACCGAGCCGTCCACCCTGGTGATCACCGCGACGCTGGACGGCACGGACACCCGGGTGACCCACGAGGTCGCCGGCGGTCCGGGCCCGTCGATCATCGACATGCCGCGGGCGGGGTGCTGGCACCTCGACCTGCGCTGGGCCGGGCACACCGACACGTTGGACCTGGTCTACGCGGAGCGGACACCCTGAACGGGCTGATCGGACAGGAGAGCGACCACCCCACTCCCCTCCATTGCCAACATATACCGCATAGGGGGACTTGCCGCAAGGCCGGGTACGTACCGCCGAATTGCGCCTCGGACCCATGACCTGCGGAAACGGGAGACGGCGTGAGCCACCAGATCGCCAGCGTGTTCGACCTTCCCGACCACCTCTCCCCCAAGGCGGACCCGGCGCTGATCGCCCGCGACGAGCAGCACTTCGCGGCCATCGCGGAGAGCCTCGACAGGTCGATCGCCGAGCTGTCCGACCGCCTCGACATCGAGCGTCGGACACCCGCCGGCAAGGGACGGCAGGCGGTGGCCCGGGACGAGGAGATCCGGCGACTGACCGCCCGCCTGCGGGCACTGCGCCGCTTCGGCCTGGACCTCTGCCTGGGACGGATCGTCCACGCCGACGACCCCGAGCCGGTGTACGTCGGACGGTTCGGCCTCACCGACGGCGCGGGGCGTCGGCTGCTGCTGGACTGGCGTTCCCCGGCGGCCGAGCCGTTCTTCGGCGCGACCCACGCGAACCCGATGGGTCTGGCGAGCCGTCGCCGCTACCGCTGGACGCGCGGCCGGATCAGCGACTACTGGGACGAGGTGTTCACCCCGGAAGGGTTGGAGGGGCACGCCGCCCTCGACGACCAGTCGGCCTTCATCGCCACCCTCGGCGGCAACAGGTCGGCCCGGATGCGCGACGTGCTCGGCACCATCCAGGCCGACCAGGACGCCATCATCCGGGCGGGCTCGCGGGGCGCCCTCGTCGTCGACGGCGGTCCGGGTACCGGCAAGACCGTCGTCGCCCTGCACCGGACCGCCTACCTGCTCTACTCCGACCCCCGCCTGGGCCAACGGCGCGGCGGCGTCCTGTTCGTCGGGCCGCACCAGCCCTACCTGGCGTACGTCTCCGACGTCCTGCCCAGCCTCGGCGAGGAGGACGTGCAGACCTGCACCCTGCGGGACCTCGTCCCGGAGGGCGCCATTGCGGTGGCCGAGGCGGAGCCGGAGGTGGCCCGGCTGAAGTCCTCCGCCCGCCTGGTGACGGCGATCGAGGAGGCCGTTCGGTTCTACGAGGAGCCGCCGGACCAGCCGCTGACGGTCACCGCCGGCGACGCCGACATCCGGCTGGACGCGGACGACTGGGCCGAGGCGTTCCGGGCGCCCGGACCGGGCACCCCGCACAACGAGGCGCGTGACGAGATCTGGGAGGAACTGCTCACGATCCTGCTGGAGAGGTACGACGGGGACGAGCCGGACGACGTGGTCCGCGCGTCGCTGCTCTCCAACAGCGAACTGCGGACGACAGTGAACCGCGCCTGGCCGCTGCTCGACGCGACCGATATCGTCGCCGACCTGTGGTCGGTGCCCGCGTACCTGCGCAGGTGTGCCCCCTGGCTCAGCCCCGACGACGTCGGCCGGCTCCGGCGTGCCGATGCCCGGGCCTGGACCCTGGCCGACCTGCCGCTGCTGGACGCGGCACGACAGCGGCTCGGGGACCCGGAGGCGTCGCGGCGCGACCGTCGCCACGAGGCGATGGTCGCCGCCGAACGCGCGCGCATGGCCTCGGTCGTCGACGAGCTCATCGAGGCCCACACCTACGACGACGGTGAGGGCGTCCTGGCCAGCCTGCGCCAACTGGACCTTCAGGACGCCCTTGTCGACGAGTCCGCGCTGCCCAGCGTGGATCCGGACCTGCTGGCCGGCCCGTTCGCGCACGTCGTCGTGGACGAGGCCCAGGAGCTGACCGACGCCGAGTGGCAGATGCTGCTGTCGCGCTGCCCGTCGCGGAGCTTCACCATCGTCGGCGACCGCGCCCAGGCCCGGCACGGATTCACCGAGTCGTGGCAGGAACGGCTGGAACGGATCGGGCTCGACCGGGTGACGCTGGCGTCGCTGAGCATCAACTACCGCACGCCGCGGGAGGTCATGCGGGAGGCGGAGCCGGTCATCCGGACCGTGCTGCCGGACGCCAACGTCCCCACCTCCGTCCGCAGCAGCGGTCTTCCCGTCGTACACCGGTCGGTGGCCGACCGGGACGCGGTCCTCGACGACTGGCTCGCCGCACACGCCGACGGGATCGCCTGCGTCGTGGGCGACCCCACGTTCACCGGGACGGCACGCGTGCGGTCGTTGACCCCGGAGCTGGCCAAGGGCCTGGAGTTCGACCTGGTCGTCCTCGTCGACCCGGACTCGTTGGGCGACGGGATCGAGGGGGCGGTCGATCGTTACGTCGCGATGACCCGTGCGACCCAGCAACTGGTGGTCCTCACGCCGTGAGTCCTAGGCTGCGGGGCGTGCCCCGGGACGTGCGGGAGGCGGCGGCCCGCGACAACGCCGACTGGTGCGCCGCCCTCTGCGCCAGCCACGGGTCGGCCGGCCGGATCGACGCCGACGCCTGGTCGGTCCCCCGCCGCTCCCCACAGTGGTATCCGGACGCGGTCACCCTGCGCCCCGGCGTCGACCCCGATGCCCTGCTGGACCGGATCGAGGGAGGTCCCGGCGCGTCGGTGAAGGACAGCTTCGCCGACCTCGATCTCTCCGGCCACGGCTTCGAGGTGCTCTTCGACGCCCAGTGGATCCACCGCCCACCCACCGACCGACCAGCCGGCACGCCACTCGCGCCTGTGGACACGGCGCAACGGCTGGCCGCCTGGGCGGCGGCGCACGGCGGTGGGCAGCTGTTCCGCCCGCGACTGCTGGCCAACCCCCGGGTACGGGTGCTGGCCCGCTACGACGAGCGGGACGCCGTCACCTGTGGTGCGGTGGTCAGCGGCGAGGGTGTCGTCGGGGTCTCCAACGTGTTCACCCGCACCGGAGATCCCGCCGACGTCTGGCGGGGAGTGCTCGCCACGCTGCCCGGCGTCGCCCTTGTCGGCTACGAATCCGGCACGGACCTGGCCCTCGCGATCGAGGCCGGCTTCGCCCCGCTGGGCCCTCTGCGGGTCTGGCTGCACCCCTGACCCGGCCGGGGTCAGCCCAGACGGGTCAGGTCCTCGGGGGTCAGGCGCAGGGACGCCGCGGCGATGTTCTGCGTGAGATGCGCGACGTCTCCGGTGCCGGGGATGGCCAGCACGTGGGGGCCCTGGTGCAGGGTCCAGGCCAGGCGTACCTGATGGGGGGTGACGCCGTGGGCCCGCGCGACCGCCTCGACGGCCTCGCCCTGGTCGGCGCTCGCGCCCTTCTCCCGACCGGTGCCGGCGACCGCGAAGAACGGCACGTAGGCGATGCCCCGCTCGCCGCAGGTGCGGACGAACGGGTCCTGCTCCCGGTACGCGTCGACCCCGTAGTTGTTCTGCACGCACACGACAGGCGCGATGCCCGCCACCTCGTCCAGCTGTTCGGGTCGGACGTTGGAGAGCCCGAGGTGGCGGATCAGCCCGGCGGCACGCAGCTCGGCGAGGGCGCCGAACCGGTCGACCAGCGGCACCGGGCCCGGCCCCCGGCCGAGGCGCAGGTTCACCACGTCCA
This sequence comes from Micromonospora sp. NPDC000663, assembly GCF_042898105.1. NCBI lineage: Bacteria > Bacillati > Actinomycetota > Actinomycetes > Micromonosporales > Micromonosporaceae > Micromonospora > Micromonospora sp. NPDC000663. Next base: position 378,116 of record NZ_JBIAYR010000004.1, on the reverse strand, counting down.
GCTGGTCGAGGCCGAGCCGACGCAGGTTCTCCTCCACCTGCGCGCGCAACTGCGCGGGGGTGAACGCCTCGGTGAAACCGGCCTGCGGGTCGTACCCGAAACCGACCTTGGTGACGATCACCAGATCCCGCGGGTACGGGGCGAGCGCCGCGCGGATCAGCTCGGTGGCGTACCGGACCGGGCCGGTTCCGACGCGCAGGGTTCCACCCGGCGAAACGTAGAAGGCGGCGGTGTCGATGTGGTTGACGCCCAGTTCCACGGCGCGGCGCAGCAGCGCCACGGCCCGGTCGCGGTCGGGGTTCGCGGTGATCCGCATGGAGCCGAAGCCCATCCGGTGCACCGTGCGGTCGCCGAGGGTCCAGGTGCCCGCCGCGGCGGCGGTGATCTCGTCGGTTGGCATCGGGCGACCGTAGCGAGGCGGGGCGCGCGGCGCAGTCGGCCGCGCACCCGATACCGCTCGCCGGCGGTCTGGGTTAGTTTTGGTGGGCTGACGGAGCCGGGTCGCCGGCGTGCGGCGGGCGCAGCACCGGCACCAGCAGCAGGGTCGGCACCAGCAGCAGCGGCACCACCAGCAGGGCGCGCAGGATGCCGACGTGGTCGCCGAGCAGCCCCAGCAGGGGCGGCCCCGCCAGGAACGCGGTGTAGCCGATCACCGCGACGACGCTGACCCGCACCGGCGCGTGCGCCTCCTCGTCGGCGGCGGCGCTCATCCCCACCGGGAAGCCCAGCGACGCCCCGAGACCCCACAAAGCGACGCCGACGATCGCCAGCGGCCCCGAGCCCGCCAGCACCGCCAGGGCAGCGCCGAGCACGGCGAGCCCGATGGTGCCGCTGAGCACCGGCACCCGACCCCACCGGTCCAGCGCGACGGTGCCCGCCGTACGCCCGAGGGTCATGCCGACCACGAAGACGGCGAAGACCGCCGCGCCGGCCGCCTCGCTCAGGTCCCGACCGTCCACGAACGCGACAGCCAGCCAGTCGTTGGCGGCCCCCTCGGTGAACGCCGCCACCAGCACGAACAACCCGATCAACAGGGTGCGCGGCTCCCGCCAGGCGGCGAGCTGAGCGCGGCGACGGCCGGCCGGGGTCGCGTCCGCCGGGTCCCCGTCCGGGTCGTGGGCCGACGCCGGCAGGTACGTCCGCGCGGCGAGCGCGGTGCCGGTCACCACCACGAGCGCCACCGCGCAGAGGTGCGCGCCGACCGCCACGTCCAGCCGGGCCGCCGCGGCGCCGAGGCCCGCGCCGGCCACCGAGCCGAGGCTCCAGCCCGCGTGGAAGCGGGGCATGATGGTCCGTCCCAGCCGCCGTTCCACCGCCGCGGCCTCGATGTTCATGGCCACGTCGCAGGCGCCGGACCCGTAGCCGAGGGCCACCAGGCCGATCGCCACGACGACGAACGACCCGGTCAGTGTCGCGCCCAGGCCCGCCACGGTCAGGCCGATCGCGACCAGCACGGTGGCCAACGTCACGGTGCGGGCCGCCCCGAGACGCTGGGCGAGCAGGCCGGAGGTGGGCATGGCGAGAAGCGCGCCGACGCTCATCGCCAGCAGGAGCAACCCGAGCCGGCCGGCCGAGAGGTCCAACGCCTCACGGACCGCCGGCACCCGGGAGAACCAGCTGCCGACGGCGAAGCCATTGAGGGCGAAGGTTACGGCCACGCCATTGCGGGCGAGCCGCACCGCCCGCGACGGCGCCGGGGCGACGTCCAGGGTGACGGGGCGGCTGGTGGGGGCGCTCACTCGGCTTGTCCTCTTCCTCGACGGTGATCTCCTGGCACGATCCCACACCTGAGAGCGCTACCACCACAAGCGGCCACCGCCCCTTACCGGCTACGGTCCGACCGGGGGATGATGCGAACAGGCGTTCGTCCGCCCGGACGGACCGCAACGGGGAGGCGACGCATGACGACAGCGGCACACCGGGCGGCGACCCTGGACGACGTGGCGCGGCTCGCCGGGGTGTCCCGATCCACCGCGTCGCGGGTGATCGCCGGCACCGGGTTCGCCTCACCGGACGCCCGCGAACGGGTCGCGACGGCGGTCCACCGGCTCGGCTACGTGCCCAACCCGGCGGCCCGCGCGCTGGTCCGCGGCGCCGGCGTACGCCTGGTGGTGGCGGTCACCGGGAGCAGCGCCGACGTGCTGGACGACCCGTACGTGCACCGGGTGGTCGGCTCGGCGGCCCGGGTGTGCACGCCCGCCGGTGTCGGGGTGGCGTTGCACTGGCTGCCGCTCGACGATCCGACCGGCCTGGACCAGCTCGCCCGGGACCGCAGCGTGTGCGGCGTGGTGCTGGTCAACACCACCGAGGAGTTGCTGGACGCCGTACCCCGGTCGCTGCGTGGTCGGGTGGTCTCCATCGGCGTCGGCTCGCCGACAGTGCCGTCGTTCGACGTCGACAACGCCGCCGGGGCGGGCGAGGTGCTGCGCCACCTGTACGACACGGGTCGCCGCCGGATCGCCATGGTCACCGGCCCGCAGTGGCTGCCGTGCTCGCAGCGCCCGGTCGAGGCGTACCGGAAGCTGATGCGCCAGGCGGGTCTGCCGGAGCGGGTGCTGCCCGGGGACTTCTCGGCGGCGAGCGGGCGCGCGGCGGCCCGGGGCGTACTACGCCGCTGGCCGGACGTCGACGCCATCTACGCGATCAACGACGAGACCGCTCTCGGCGTGATCGCGACGCTGCGCGACGAGGGCGTACGCGTGCCCGGCGACGTCGCGGTGGCAGGCTTCGACGACATCCCGCTCGCGGCGATGACCGCCCCGTCGTTGACCACGGCCAGCCATCCGGTGGGACGGATCGCGACCGCCGCGGCCACCGCCCTGCTGGACGGGCGTCCGGCCGCGCCGGTGACGCTCTTCCCGTCCGCCCTGGTGGCCCGGGCCAGCGCCTGACGCCGACGCTCAGAGGGTGGGCAGGCCGAGGGCTTCGTCCACGCGGGTCAGGACGGCGACGTCGTCGTCCGGGTTGACCCCACGGAGCAGGTCGATGGCCGTGGCCCGGACCTGGCCGATGATCATGGCGAGAGGGAGCGCCTGCGTCGGGCCGAAGAGCTGTCCGGCCGTGTGCACGGCGGCGAGCGCCGCCTCGTCGGCCCGGCTGGCGTGCCGGTCGGCCACCTCGTCCCGGCCGTCCAGGTCGGCGGCGAGGGCGACACCGGCCTCGCGGACCGCCTCGGCGAGCGAGCGCAGCGCCACGCCCAGCTCCGGCGACACCTGTGTGTGCAGCCGGCTGAGCGTCACCCCGGCCCGGGCCAGCACCCGGACGTTGCGGACCGCGTAGTCGATCTGCCGGATGGACTCGTCCACCGACCGTAGTCGTCCGATGTGCCGACGCCTGCGGACGTTGAGCCGCAGCGCCTCACCGGCGGCGAGCACACCCTCGCGGAGTCCGTCGACCCGGACGTCCATCCCCCGGGCCTGCGCCAGCGCGGCCATCGCGGCCGACTCGTCACGGTGGTCCAGGGCGTCGGCGATCCCGCCCAGCAGACCGGCCAACTCGTCGAACGTCCGGCGCACCTCGGCGACAAGCGGGGCCAGCGGGCGCCGGGCGTCGACAAGCAGGCTGGCGGCGAGGGCGACCACGCCGCCGATCAGGGCGTCGACGAAACGGAACGGCACAAGCGACCCGTCCGGCGGCGCGACCACCACCAGGTACAGCGCGGACACGGCGGCCTGCACCAGCGTCACACCGGTGGCGCCGAAGGCGACCGCGAGCAGGACGGTGAGCAGGATGACTGTGAAGACGGTCCAGGTGCTGCCCGGCCCCAGCGCCTGCACCACCAGGTCCGCGACCAGCACCCCGGCGGCCACCCCGAGGACGACCTCGACGGCCCGACGGATGCGCTGACCCCGGGCCTGCCCGAGGACGATGAGCGCGGCGGCCGGCGCGAAGAACGGCTGCGGGTGCCCGAGCAGCCGGGTGGCGAGCAGCCAGGCCACGGTCGCGGCGACGGTGGCCTCCAGCACCGGCCGCCAGCCGTGCCGCAGCCTCCCGCCGGCCACCCGCAGGCCACTGAGCCGCAGCATCCACCCACCTCCCCCGCGCGCCGCAGCCGGCCGGACCGGCCCCCCGCCGGTCGGCGCACCGCACCCGAGGTGATCGTCTCTCACGGCGCGACGGGCCTGCCCACCGGGCCGCTTCGGCGGGCTGAGAAAGCCGATCTCGACCCAAAACTCCAGAGTAGTTCGGTGTGCGTGTCGACGGCCCGGGCGAAGACGACAGTTCGCCGGTACAATCGGCGACTGCCTTGTGACTGATCGCTGACTGCTGATGGTGAAAGCGATCACACACACTGATCCCATGAACGGGAGAGTCAACCGCGGTAGGGCACTCCGCGTCGCGGTGTGCCTCCTTCTTCTCGCCGCGCTCAGCGGCTGCATGCAACTCAACATGGGGCTCACCGTCAACGCCGACGACACGGTCGACGGGCAATTGCTGCTGACGGCCCAGAAGTCCCTGCTGAGCTCGCGGAACAAGAACATCCCGGCCGCCTTCGCCGAGCTGCGGCAGAACATTCCCGCGCTGCCGGCGGGAGAAGAGGTCGGGTACGAGGACGACAAACTCTTCGGCACCCAGCTCGTTTACCGCAAGGCGCCGCTCGCCGGTTTCGACACGGAGAGCGTGAAACTGGCCCGCGACGGCGATCTCTACCGTTTCTCGCTGCCACTGGATCCGAAGAAATACGGCGGAAAGGTCGCCGAGCAGAATCCACAGAACCAGCAGGCGTTCCTCAAGTTGATGTCGTTCGAGATCTCGGTGACATTTCCCGGCCGGGTGATCGACAGCAATGGCACTGTCAACGGCCGGTCGGTCAGCTGGAAGGTGGATTCCAACCAGGACAAGCCCGCCGAACTGCGCGCGGTCGCCGAGGCGCCACCCCGACCGTCGACCTCGCCGGCCGCCGCCGGCGACGACGGCGGGTTCCCGTGGCTGCTTGTCGTCGGCGGCGTCCTGGTCGTGGTGCTGCTCGCCGCGGTGGTCGTACTCCTTCTGCGTCGCCGCCGCCCGACGGCGCCGGCGGCGCCCGGTCCGACCTCGCCGGCTCCGCCCCCGGGCGCGGCGGGGCCCGGCTGATCCATCCGGTGGCCGGCTCCGGCCGACCACGCCCGGCCCCGGCCGCCCCGCGACGACGGCGACCGGCCCCGGCGCTCCCACGGGGCGCCGGACCTCACCACCACCACATCCCGGTCGCACCATCGCAGAAAAGGGGGATCGCCGTGAACGATCTCTTCACCTGGGCCGCCCTGGGCAGCCTCGCCGGCGCGAGCGCCGCAACCCTGCTGGCCACCAACGTCATCGGCGGGCTGATCGGGCCCAGCGGCGACAAGCTCCGCAAGTGGATCGCCATCGCCATCGCACTGCTGCTGTCCTACGTGACGGCGGCGTTCGCCGACGACGTCGGTGGCGAGAAGTGGATCATCGCGTTCTTCAACGCGCTCGTCATCTTCTCCGCCGCGCTCGGCGTCAACCAGTTCCCGCCCGGCAACCGGCAGGCGACGCCGACCCAGGTGGCGAGCGGTCGCGAGCCCCGAGTCTTCCGCTCCTGGGTCTGAGGGGGTGTCGTCATGCTCTTCGGAATTCTCAGTGCGGCGGTCCTGGTCGGAGTGAGCGCCGTCGTGGGCCTCCTGGCCGGCGGTTCGGTCGGCCTGCTCATCGGCGCCGTCGTGGGCCTGCTGGTCGGCGCGGTCTTCGGCTGGGCGGTGGCCTCCGCCGGGGTGTACGCCCCGGACGCGCGCGGCATCTTCCTCTTCGTCGTCGACCACACCTGGAGCCTGCTGAACACGGTGGTCGGGGCCATCTACCTGGCCATGCACATGATCTTCGGGCATTCGCTGGACCGGCCCACCTCACTGGGCAGCGGCCGGGTCAGCGTGGTGGAGGGCGTCTCACCGCGCTACGCCACCACCATCGGCACCGTCTGCGCCGGCTCCAACTCCGGCATCCAGCGGCACGAGGACGTGCACATCTTCCAGGCGCGCCTGCTCGGACCGCTCTACATCCCGCTGGTGCTGGCGAACTACGTGCTGTTCACCATCGCCCCGATCTGGCTGCTCTACCACGACCACACCAACGCGCCGATCAACAGGTTCACCCGCTACTTCGAGATCGGCGTCTACCCGCACGTGTGGAACGAGGCAATCGCGTACCGGATCCAGGGGACGCCGCCGCGATGACCGCCGACGGGCGCGGACCGATCGAGACGGCCACCGCCGCGCTGGCCACCTGGCTGACCAGCGCGGCGGGGGAACCCGTCCCGATCGGCCCGCCCCGCACCGGCGACGCCGACGGGCTCACCCTCTGGCCCCTCGAACTGCGCCCGGCCCGACAGACCCGCTCCAGCGGCGCGGTCCGCGAGCCGTACCGGTTCACGATCCGCTACCTGCTCTGCGTCACCGGGCCGGCCGGGCTGGACCGCCTCGACCGGGTGCTCACCGCCGCGACAGGCGACGGCAGCTACCCGGTGGTGCTGGAGGCCGGCGACGCCACCCTGTGGACGGCGTTCGGCGCGGCGCCCCGACCGGCGCTGCTCATCGACGTACCCGCGCAGGTGGACCATCCGACCCCGGCCGCGCCACCCGTGCTGCACCCCCTGCGGCTGCGCCAACTCGACGTACGCGCCCTCGCCGGCCGGGTGGTCGGCCCCGAGAACCAACCACTGGCGGCGATGCGCGTCGAACTGCCCGGCAGCCCGTCCGCCACCCACACCGACTCCGACGGCCGGTTCCTGATCGCCGGCGTCCCGCACGACCCGGACAACCCCGCACCGGTACGGCTGCGACTGGCCGGACGGGGCCTCGTGCTCACCGCCGACGTCGACGCGGACGACGACGACATCGTCATCGTCTGCGCGCCGCCGACCCACTGACGCCCAACGGCACAGGAGGACCGATGCCCAGCTACTTCTCCCCCGGCATCTACGTCGAGGAGGTCCCCAGCGGCGCCCGACCCATCGGACCGGCGAGCACAAGCATCGCCGCGTTCGTCGGCGTGGCCCCGAACCGCGGCGCCCACCTGGGCAAGGCGGTACCGGTCAACAACTGGACCGAGTTCCTCCGGCTCTTCGCCGACGGGGACCAAGTGGAGAGCACCCCGCTGGCCCGGGCGGTCTTCGGCTTCCTCGACAACGGCGGCGCCCGCTGCTGGGTGGTCAACGTCGGCGAGGGCGGCGCGATCAGCGGCACCGGCAAGCAACGCGGCGGCCTGCAACTGCTGGAGGCCATCGACGAGATCTCCATCATCGCCGCGCCCGGCTTCCACGACGTGGTGGCCCACGAGGCGTTGCTGAGCATGGCCGAACGCACCCGCACCATGGTCGCGATCTGCGACCCCGCCCCCGACATCGACGACATCTCCGCGTTGACGCGCGTCGCCACGCCGTCCTCCGGAAAGCCCCCGAAACCCGCCGAGGGCACGGGCGCCGCCGCCGGCCCGGGCGGCGGTGGGGAGGGACCGCCGGCCTACCGGCCCCGGCAGTCCGAGTACGGCGCCTTCTACTACCCGTGGCTCCAGGTCCGTGACCCGATCAGCGGCGACCTGGAACTCACCCCGCCGAGCGGGCACCTGGCCGGCATCTGGGCCCGCACCGACGCCCTGCGCGGCGTGCACAAGGCACCAGCCAACGAACCCGTGCGCGGCGCCGTCGACCTGGGGTACCTCGTCACCCGACCCGAACACGACGTGCTCAACCCCAAGGGCGTCAACGTGATCCGCTACTTCGCCGGCGAGGGCATCCGCGTCTGGGGCGCCCGTACGCTCGCCGCCGAGGCCAGCGAGTGGCGGTACCTCAACGTCAGGCGACTCAGCATCGCCATCGAACAGGCCATCGCCAACGGCACCAGGTGGATGGTCTTCGAACCCAACGACTTCACCCTCTGGCGCTCGATCCGCCGCGACATCGGGGCGTTCCTGACCCGGGTGTGGCGCGACGGCGCGCTGCTCGGACGCAGCCCCGAGGAGGCGTTCTTCGTCAAGTGCGACGAGGAGACCAACCCGCCGGACGTCCGCGACGCGGGCATCGTGATCGCCCACATCGGCATCGCCGTCGTCAAGCCCGCCGAATTCGTGGTGTTCAAGCTGAGCCAGTGGGCCGGCGGCACCGAGACCGAGACGATCGGAGGCTGACATGCCCACCACGGCCGCCCCGCAACCCGGCGCACCCGTCGACCCGTACCGGGCGTACAACTTCCGGCTGCTCATCAACGGCGTCACCAACGGCCACTTCACTGAGATGAGCGGGCTGGAGGTGAACATCCCCGGGCAGCCGTACCGGGAGCACGGCGTCGGCCGGATGCGGATGGTGCCGGGGCAGGCCGAGTACGAGCCGGTGACCCTGCACTTCGGCCTCACCACGTCCCGGGAACTGTGGGACTGGGTGAACGCCACCGCCCAGGGCACTGTCAACCGCCGCAACGTCTCGGTGGTGCTGCTCGACTCCGTGGGCACCGCCGAGGTGCTGCGGTGGAACCTGATCGACGCCTGGCCCACCCGGTGGCGCGGGGCGCACCTCAACACCCTCAGCCACGAGATCGCCATCGCCTCGTTGACCCTGCGCTACGAGGGCCTGGAGCTGGAGACCGGCGGTGCCACCGCGCCGACACCCGCGTAGCTGGCTGGCCGACCGGCTGCGCGCGGGGGCCGGGGCGGTGCACCGCCTCGCCGCCCGGGTCGAGTCGACCGGGGTCGAGCCGGCCGGGGTCGAGCCGGCCGGGGTCGAGCCGGCCGGGGTCGAGTCGCGCCCGCCGGAGGTGCCGCGTCGCTTCGGACAGCCGCCGCAGCACTGGCTGGACCTGGTCACCGCCCACGCGCCGGGCCTGCTGCACGACGTGGACCTCGACCGGTCGCCGGACCTGGGCGCTGGCCCACCGCCCGTCCCGGGCGTCGACGCGCGCGGTGACACCGGGCCGCACGACGACCGGTTCGCCAGGTTCGGAGCCGGTGCGGCGGCCTCGCCGCCGCACGGCGGGCCCGGTCTCCCGGCCGGCCCACCCGGTGCCGGGCCCTGGTCCTTCGTCGACGGCGGAGGTCCTCGGACAACCGGCACAACCGATGCGACAGGCCCGAGCGGCGCCACCGGCCCGAGCAGCGCCACCGGCCCGAGCAACGCCACCGGCCCGAGCGGCGCGAGCGGCGCGACCGGCACGAGCGGCACGAGCGGCACGAGCGGCGTCTCCGGCAGCCGTGCGCTCGGCGGGGGTGCGGCGTTCGACGCGAGCGGTGCGCCTGGCCCGGTATGTGGCGACAGGTGGCTGTCGGCCGTGGTCACACGGCCCAGCCGGCCCGGTGCGAGCGCCCGGCCAACCCCCGGTACGGCCAACGGATCAGCGAGAACCGGCGTGACCGGTGGGCAGGGGACGACGGGCGGCTCCACCGAGACCGGCGCCGCGAGCGAGCCGGGGACGGCGGGCGACCCGCCGACGGGCGCGTTCGGGACCGGCGGGGTCACAGAATCGGTGCGCTCCAGGGCAGCGGAGCGCACGCCACCAGCGGGGCGCTCCGGAGCCCTCGGCACGGACCACTGCGTCGAATCCTCGCCGTCGCTGAGTATCGACCGGGGGCTGTCGGCGAGCAGGCCGGAACGCAGGCCCGGCGCGGGTGCGCGCGCCAGCGGCCCGGAGGTCGGCAGCGCCGGCCCGACCGGCAGCCGTGACAGCTCCGGAACGTCCGATGCGCACGGGACCCTGTCGTCGCACACGGATCAGCAGGCGCCAGCCCGACCGACGTCGTTCCACCCCCGAAGCAGGCCTTTCGGGATCGCAAAAGATGTCGGCCCCTCCGAGGGCGGTTCCCTTGCGAGATCCCCCGTTGCGTCCGGCCCCGCCGCAGCGACGGGCGGCGGGAACGGACGGGGCTACGCGACCGGCCCCGAGCCTCGGGGCGGGACCTGGCCGGTCGGTCCGGAGTTCGCGCCAGGGGCGTCGGCCGTCGACCCGTGGCCGGCGCTTCCGGACGACGAACCGCTGTGGACGACTCCGGCTCCGTCCTCGGACGCGGCGCGGCTCGCCCGCCTGGACCGGGAACAGGCGGGCGACTGATGGAACGCGTGGCCTTTCTCATCGACTCCTCCGGCGAACGGGTCGACTGCCTGCTCAACCCGGAGACCGTGCAGGTGACGCGGCTCGCCGGCGTACGCCGTCGGGGTGCCGCCGACGGGCAGCTCACCGGGGCGGGGCTGGCCGACGACCCGCTGGTGTTCACCGGCGGCGGCCGCACCGAGCTGGTGCTCGACCTGCTGTTCGACGTCGACTTCGTCCAGGCGCAGGTCCGGCCCACCGATGTGCGGATGTTGACGCGTCCGCTGTGGATGCTCGCCGAGAACTCCACAGCCGAACACGGCTGGCTGCGGCCACCGCTGGTCCGGCTGGTCTGGGGCAAGACCTGGAACGTGCCAGGTGTGATCGTCGCGGTGGCGGAGCGGTTCGACGCGTTCACCGGCACCGGGTCGCCCCGGCGGTCGTGGCTGCGGCTCAAGCTCGTGCGGGCCGCCGAGACGGCCGACCAGGCGCAGGCCGGGTTCGCCGAGGAACTGGCCGCCGCGAGCACCCCGAGCGCCGCGCCGGGCAGCGCCGTGGTCGCCGCCGGTGACGGCGCGGCCGAGCCGGGCCGCTCCGGAGTTCGCTTCGACCTGCTGGCGAACGACGCGCTCGGCTCGCCGCTGCGCTGGCGACTGCTGGCCGAACACAACCGGATCACCGACCCGCTCGCCGTGCCGGCCGGTACCACCCTCGCCGTTCCGTCCGCGGCCGGCGGCCCACCCGCAGCGGCACCTACCGGATTCGCGCGGGCGGTCGCCGCAGGCACGTCGTTCGTGGGCGCGTCGATCGCCGCCGCGGTTGGCTGGGCCGGCTCGACGCCCGCCCCGGCCGGCGCCGCGCCGACCGGCACCGGTCCGACCGGCACAGCTCCGGGAGGTACGCCGTGACCAGCGTCGCGCCCCGGGCGCTCATCGTCCTGCTGGACAATGTCGAACTGGCCGCCGCGGCCCGTCATCGGCTGCGCTCGCTGCGGGTGGCGGCACGGCTGGACCAGCCCACCCAGGCCGAGCTGGTGCTCGCCGCCACCGCCGGGGTCGGTGCGTTCGACCCGGCGGTACGCCCCGGAACGACACTCGACGTACGCCTCACCGGCCACCCGGACGCGCTGTTCGTCGGGGAGGTCACCGCCGTCGAGGTCGAGTACGCGGCGGACGGCGTAGCGCTGTTGCGGCTGCGGGCGTACGACGCGCTGCATCGACTGCGCAAGCGTCAGGGCTTGCGGGTCTTCACGTCGGTGACCGCCGCCGACCTGGCCCGCGAGCTGTGCGGCGAGGTCGGGTTGGACGTGGCGGCGGAGGCCGACGGGCCCCGGTTGGAGCGGCTGCTCCAGCACCGGCACAGCGATCTGGAACTGCTGCGCGAGGTGACCGGCCGGGCCGGGCTGCACCTGGCCGTCGACGGCGACACGGTGCGGCTGGTGACCCTGGCCGGCTACGGCGAGCCTGTCGCGCTGGCCCTCGGCGCGGGCGTGCGCAGCCTGCGGCTGTCCACCAACGCCGACCAGGCCAGCGGCGCCAGCGCCGCGCTGGGCTGGCATCCGCAGCGGGCCGAGCCGATCAGCCAGCAGGCCGACGAGGCGCGGTGCGCCAGGCCTGCCGGCGACCGGCCGGATCCGGCCGACGTGGGCGCCGACGGGGTACGCACCGCAGTCGACCAGCCGGGGCGCAGTGACGACGAGCTGGCGGCGCTGGCCCAGGCGCGACTGGACACCCGGGCGGCGGCACTCGTCACCGCCGAAGGTGTGGCCGAGGGCGACCCGGCGCTGCGACCCGGCCGGCGGATCGACCTGAGCGGGGTGCCCGAGTCGGTCGCCGGGGCGTACGTGCTGACCGAGGTGGTGCACACGGTGGACGGCGACGGGCACCTCACCTGGTTCTCCACAGTGCCACCGACCGTCCCGCCGGCCGCGACGGCGGGCGCGGTGGTCACCCTCGGCACGGTCACCGACGTCGCCGACCCGGACGGGTTGGGTCGGGTCCGCCTGACCCTGCCGACGTACGGGGATCTGGACGCCGGGTGGCTGGGCGTGCTCTGCCCGGGGGCGGGTCGCGGCAAGGGCCTGGTGGCGCTCCCCGATCCGGACGACACGGTGCTCGTGGTGCTGCCCGGCGGCGAGCCGGCCTCGGGCATCGTGCTGGGCTCGCTGTTCGGCGCCGTCGAGCCGTACGACGCGGGCATCGACGACGGCAGGGCCCGCCGCTGGACACTGCGGACCGCCGGCGGCCAGTCGATAGTCGTCGACGACGTACGGCGCAGCCTGCGCCTGGGCACCGAGGACGGCAGCTTCCTGGAGCTGACGCCCGATCTGGCCACCCTGCACGCCGCGTCCGACCTGGTGATCTCCGCGCCCGGGCGGGCCCTTGTGGTACGCGCCCGGGGCGTGGACTTCCTGCGCGCCGAGTCGACCGAGGACCCGACCACCGCGGCGCGGCAGGCCCGTTCGCTCGCCCGCGCCCACCACGAAGGAGGCGGCTGATGCGCTGGATCCACCGCGACTCGGTGATCACCTGCGACCACGACGGCCGGGTCGAGAACCGTCCGTCGCAGCAGTGGGTGACTGTCTCCGCAGTGCCGGTGCTGGTGGACGACGACCCGGAGGGACGGAAGATCATCGCCTGTCCGAACTACGGCCCGACCATCAAGCCGTGCACGAAGACGGAGTCCCTGCGCGTCGGCTACAGCGACTGGCTGCGGGTCGACGGGCAGCGGGTGGTGCTGGACAACCTGGAGGGGTTCACCAACGGGACGCCGCCCAACGCGGTCCATCACACGGTGCGCGACGCGGCACAGGGATTCCTGGGGGCGGACCGGTGAGGGCCTTCCGGTTCGTCGGCGCCGGGTTCGACGCCGGCCGTACGGGTGGGTTGGCACTCACCGCGGCCGGCGGCCTGGCGATGACCGACGGCGACGAGAGCGTACGCCAGGCGTTGTTCCTGCTGTTGTCGACGACACCTGGTGAGCGGCTGATGCGGCCCGGGTACGGCTCGCGGCTGCACCGGCTGGTGTTCGCGCCCAACGACGACACGACAGCCGGGTTGGCCATCCACTACGTCCGGCAGGCCATCGCACGGTGGGAGCCCCGGGTCGAGGTCATCGACGTCGACGCGGGGCCGGATCCGGACGACGCGTGGCGGCTGGTGATCCGGTTGGACTACCGCGTGCGGGCCAGCCTCACCCCCGGGCAGCTGGTCTTCTCCGTGGATCTGTTGCCGGCCGACGAACCCGAGCAGGGAGGATCGTCATGACGTTGCCCGTGCCGCACCTGGACGACCGTGGGTTCCTCGACCTCGTCACCGAGGCCCGGGAACGGATCCGGCAGTCCTGCCCGGCGTGGACCGACCTGTCCGCGCACGACCCGGGGATGGCCCTGGTGGAGGCGTTCGCGCATCTGACCGAGGTGATGATCTACCGGCTGAACCAGTTGCCGGAGAAGGCGTACGTCTCGTTTCTGAACCTGCTCGGGGCCACCCGCCACGCGCCCACCGCGGCCTGGGCGGACGTCCTGTTCACGCGCGGCGGGACCGACCGCGCGGCGGTGCGGATCCCGGCCGGGCTGCGGGTCGCGGCGGCCCGAGGCGCCGACCCGCGGCCTGTCGTGTTCGTCACCACCGAACCGGCGGTGCTGCCCGCCGGTGAGGCGTCCGTGCTGGTTCGGATGCACCACTGCGAGCCGGTCGACGCGGAGCTGCTCGGCGTCGGCACCGGCCAGCCGGGGCAGGTGCTACGGGCGGCCCGCGCTCCCCTGGCGCATACCGCCGAGCCGCTGGACCTGCTGCTCGGCGTCGAGGTGCCGGCCGGCACTGTGGAACTAGGCGCGGCGGCCCGGGAACACGACGGCCGCACGTTCGAGATCTGGCGGCCGGTGGACAACTTCGCCGGGCTCGGCCCCCAGGCCAAGGCGTACCTGGTGGACCGCTGTTCGGGCACCGTCACCTTCGCCCCGGCCCTCGACCTGCGCTCCCCCGCCCCGGCGGGCGAGGGCGCGGCGGCGGCGCCGGTGACCGTGGCGGCGGTGCCGCCGGCCGGGCGTCAGGTGCGGCTCTGGTACCGGGCCGGGGGCGGGCCGACCGGCAACGTGGCGGCGGGCACCCTGACCAGCCTGCGCGATCCGCTGCCCGGGGTGCGGGTGGACAACCCGGCGCCGGCCGCCGGCGGGCGGGACGTGGAGGCACTGGAGTCGGTGCTGCTGCGCGGCCCGTACGAGTTCTTCGCCCAGCAACGGGCGGTCACCGCCCGCGACTTCGAGGTGCTGGCCACCGGTTCCGGCGCGGTGGCGCGGGCCCGGGCGTTCACCCGCGCGGCGGTGTACAGCTTCGCCCGCCCGGGCGAGGTCGAGGTGGTGCTGGTGCCGTACGTGCCGGAGACCGCCCGGCCGGGTGGCCGGCTGCCGGTGGCGGTGCTGCGCGAGCACGAGGTGCCCGAGGCGCGGCACCGGGTGGAGACGGACCTGGAGCAGCGCCGGATGGTCGGCATCCGGTCCCGGGCCACCTGGGCCCGGTTCAAGGCGGTGTCGGTCCGCGCCCGGGTGGTGGTGCGGCGGGAGGAGGACGTCGACGCGGTCCGTCGGCGGATCCACGACCGGCTGCACCAGACGTTGAGTCCGCTGCCCACCGCGCTCAACCCGACCGGTTGGCCGTTCGGTGAGCCGCTGCGCGCGTCGAACGTGTACCGGATGCTGGAGCACGCCGAGCCGGGCGTGCGGTACGTCGAGTCGGTCCGGTTCGTGGTGGACGAGGCCCCGGACGCCGACGTCCGTGCCCTCGCCGTCGACCAGTACCAGCCCCGCACCTGGTACGCCGGTCGCGGCGCCGTGCTGTTCCGCTCCAGCAACGCCGGGGCGGGCTGGGAGCCGACCGGCCGGTTCGACACCGAGACGGTGCTGCGGGTGGCGCCCGCGCCGGCGCCCGTGCGGCCGGGCATCGTGCCCCGGGCCGGTGCGGTGGCCGTGGTGACGCTGCGCGCGTCCGGCGGCTCCCGGGTGCACCTGAGCACCGACCTGGGTGAGACGTGGTCGCTGCTCGCCGACCTGGACTCGCGGATCTCCGACGTGGCCTGGCTGGACCGCGACGGCGCGGGCGCGTTGCTGGTGGCCACCGACACCGGCCTGTACGAGGTGTCGCTGCTGCCCGGGGCGGTGCCGTTGCAGATCCTGGTGGACCCGTCCGACGCGGACCGGGGGTTCTACGCGGTGCGCGCGTTCGTCTCCGAGCGGGGCGCGCCAGGTGTGGCGGTGGCCGCGCAGGCCGGCTTCGGGGTGTACCTGTCGACAGCCGGCGGCCGGCCGGGCAGCTTCACACACGTCGGTCTGGCCAACGTGGACAACCGCGTCCTCGCCGTGCAGTACGACGGGCCGGCCACGCTGCTGTGGAGCGGCGCGGGCGAGCCGGACCCGAAGAAGCCCGGTCAGGGCTGCCACCGCGCCCGGCTGTTCGAGTCGGACGTGAAGTGGCAGTCCATGCAGGCCGGCTGGATCGGCGGCACCTGCCGGGAGTTGGCGTTCGCCGGGCAGCAGGCGGTGGCGGCCACGCAGAGCGGCGGTGTGGTGCGGCTGGACACCCTGGCCGCCCAACCGCAGTGGCTGCCGGTGTCGGTCAACTGCGGCCTGCCGCTGCGCGACCGCACCCGGTTCGTGCCGGTGGACGCCATCGCCGTGGCCGGTCCGGCAACGGCGACCGGCGGCACAAGCGGCGGAGCGGGCGGCGGTACGGCGGAGCGGCTGATCCTGGCCGGGGGCGAGCGCGGTGTGCACCGCAGCGTCGACGCCGTCGAGTGGACGCCCAGCGCCAACCAGGCCACCGCCGACGTGGTGACCGTCCCGGACACGTGGCTGCTCTGCTCAGGCGAGCACGACATCGAGGTGGTGCGCCAGGATGCGACGCTCGGCGATTGAACGGCTGCTGCCCGCCGCCTACCAGCGGGCCTGCGTGCCGGGCAGCGTGATCTCGGCGCTGCTGGACGTGATGGAGCACCTGCACGCCCCGGACGAGGCGATCCTCGCCGAGGTGGACGCCCTGTTCGACCCGTACCGCGCGCCGGAGCACCTGGTCGTGCGGTTGACCCGCTGGGTGGCGATGGACCACGTGGTGGCGTCACCCCGACCGGACGCCCCGCTGCCGTTGCCGGTGGGGCGGCTGCGTGACCTGGTGGCCAACGGCGCGCTGCTGGCCCGGTGGCGGGGCACCCCGTACGGGATGCGCCGCGCCCTGGAACTCGCCACCGGGGCGGCGGGGTTCGTCATCGACGAGCCCGCCGAGCGGCCCTTCCACATCGTGGTACGGGTGCCGGCGTCCGCCGCCGACCAACTCGCCGTGATCACCCGCATCGTCGAGGCGGAGAAGCCCGCCTCGACCACCGTCGACATCGTCGTGGAAGAGGAGTCGTCATGACCACCGAGTGGGCGGTAGTCGCCGCCGCCGAGCAGTTCACCCTCGACCCGCGCAACAGCGGGGAGCTGACGTTCACCGTCTCCAATCCGGGCAACGCGCCGGACACCGTGGTGTTCGACGTGGCGCCCGGCGAGGGTTCGCAGCGGGCGTGGTTCACTGTGGCCGAGCCCCAGCGGGTGGTGCCCGGGCAGGGCTCGGTGTCGTTCCTGGTCAAGGTTGCCGTGCCGGCGGGCACCCCGCCCCGGCGCTACGACATGACCGGGTTCGCGTACTCGGCGAACACCGCTCCGGAGGAGAGTTCCCGGTCCAGCGGTCGGGTCACCTACGAGGTGAAGGCGGTCGCGCCGCCCCGGCGTACCCCCTGGTTGTGGATCGCCGCCGCGGCGGCGATGGTGCTGGTGGTGGCGGCCGTCGGGGTGGTGCTGCTGACCCGCGGCGGCGGCCCGGCCCCCGGCGAGCCGCGGGTGGTCACCGTCGAGGCGGAGAGCCTGGTGGAGGGCGCGGTGATCACGTCGCCGCAGAAGAGCAAGGCGGCCGTGGGTGCGCAGCCCAACTGCTGCGGGGTGACCTGGTCCGGGGACAAGCAGCTCTTCTTCACGGGCCTGGCGATCGGCGACCAGGTCACCGTGACGGTGCAGATCCCGGCGGACGGCACCTGGCGGTTCGCCACCGTGCGGACCACGGCCCCCGACTACGCCAACACCGTCTTCACCATCGACGGCAGCCAGGTCGGCGGGACGTTCCTCGGCTTCACGCCGAAGGTGCAGAAGACGGACTTCCTGGACGTCGGAACGGTCCGGCTGGCCAAGGGACCGCATCAGGTCACGCTGCTGGTGGTCGGCAAGACACAGGGCACGAACTCCTACTTCGCCGGGGTGGACACGATCCGGTTCACCGAGCTGGTCGCGCAGGCCGTCGCGCGATGAGCGGCCGACAGAAGGTGCTGCTGGGGCTGCTCGCCGTGGCGCTCGTGGCGCTGTTCGTGGTTGCGGCCGGCGTGGGCGGCGACGACCGGGGCGATCCGGGGGCGCGGCACGGGCTGGTCGACCGGCTGGGCGCGCTGGGCGGCGAGCGCTTCGCGGTGGACCCGGCGACGGTGAGCGCCGACTGCGCCGACGACGCGGGCAGGCTCGTCTTCTCCGGCGGTTGCGTGGTGCGGGTCCCCGACCCGGGCGGGCTGCGCACCCTCGTGCTGCGCAGCCCGGGGCGGTTCACGGTCGTCGCGCCAGCTCCCGGGGACGCCGACCTGACCGTCCGCGACGAGGTGGAGCCGGCACCGGACGGTACGTCCGCGGTGGCGAAGGTCGCCGTCGACCGGGCCACCGAGGTGGGCCTGCGCTGCCCCGGCCCGGGCAGTTGCGTCGTCGTCGTGGTCACGTCGTGAACACCGGGAGGGGGTGCCGCCGTGGGTGACCTGCGCAAACCGTTCCTGCTGCTGGCGATGCTCGCCATCGTGCTGGCGATCGGCGTCGAGCTGGGCGCCGGGCTGCTGCTCGGCGGCGCCGACGCCAGCTCGGCGCTGGCCGACAGTGCCGGCGCGCTCGACGTGGAGATCGACGACGTGTCAGGGGTCAGCGAACCGTCCGGTCGCGGCACCGGCTATCTGGCGCTTGTCGACGCGGTGGCGGTCTGGAGCACCGGGCTGTTCTGCCTGGGCCTGCTCCTGCCCGAACGCGTCCAGGGCCGGGTGCAGGGCGTCGCCAGCCTGATCTTCTCGATCATCCTGATCATTGTCGGGCTGGTCGCGCTGCTCGTCGCGTTCGTGGAGCTGTCCATCATGGTGTCGCTGTTCCTGGCCGTCCCGTTCGGCACCCTGGCGTACCTGGCCCTGTGGGGGTTCTTCCCGGTCGGTGAGGCGTCGGTGGTGCTGGGCCTCCTGCTGCTGCTCAAGCTGCTCTGGGCGGGGCTGCTGGTGCTGGCCCAGCCGCGCTTTCTGCAGAACAAGGGCCTCGTCCTGCTGATCCTCACCACGCTGTTGTGCACGGTCGTGCTGGAGTTCCTGCACAACCTCGTGCCGGTGATCCTGGTCAGCATCGTGGACGACGTGGCGGCGCTGGTCTTCGCGGTGGTCGCCATCGTCTGGGGTCTGGTGCTGTTGATCGGTTCGATCCCGGCGATCGTCAAGGCCGCCCGGGTGACCGCCGGCCTACCCACCCGCTGACCCGGGGTCGGTCTGTGAGGGCGTTGCCGCGACCAGGGCCGTGGCCCGGTCCCTGTCGATCGTTCCGTCGAGCACCCACACCCGGTAGCGGCCGTGCCGGGTCGCGCCGGCCGGCACCACCGCCGGCCTGTCGAACGCGAACGCCACGCACACACCCGGGTACATCGCGGTCCGCGCGAACCACCTGTCGCCGGGCCCGAGCCCCGTGAAGACCAGGGTGTACGCCCCGCCGCCCAACCCGGTGCCGGTCAGCGCGAGCCACGGCGCGGCGCTGCCGTTGACCGCCTCCTCCCCTGTGGCGTCGGCGGTGAACACCGCCGCTTCGCCGTCGGCGGCGGCCCGCCAGAAGAACCCGCCGTACCCGGCCCCGCCGGGGCGACCATTGGTGGCCGGGCTGCCCAGGCGCACCTCCCGGTCGGCCGGAGCGGTGAGCGCGGAGGCCAGGTCGAGTCGCCACACGTCCGGCGCGAGGGCCGACGCGGCGAGCCGACGCCGCTCGGTGAGCAGCGTTCGTCCGTGCGGGTCGCGCCACTGCAACTCGTGCGCCACCTGCTCGTCGGCCCGCTCCGACCAGCAGGTGTGGGCGATGACCCCGTGGTCGTCGCGCCACGTGTAGCCGACGTCGCGTACGTAGGTGCGTCCGCCCCAGAGGTTGGTGCCGTTGACGTCCTGCACGGCCAGGGAGGCGCCGAGGTGCCACACGTGGTCGGCGGGCAGCGCGTCGGTGACCACAGTGCCGCCTAGGGTGCGCACCGGGTGCAGGTACGGCCGGGATCCGTGCCGCGCGTCAAGCGCCGGGTCGAGCACGTACCGGGCCACCTCCGTCGCCCCGAGCAGCAGCCGCGCCGGCTCCTCCCGCTCGCCGTTCACGGCAGGCCCGCGCGGGCGGGGGCGGCCAGCCGGCGGGCGACGGCGTGCAGGGCGGCCACTGTGTAGCCGGCGAGGATCGGCACCGCCACCGGCGTGACGAGGACGGCGAGCACTCCGGCCAGCACCGCCACCCCGCTCAGCGCCGCCCAGCGGGTGGGCGCGTCCAGGCAGGCCCGGGCGGCCGTGCGCGCCGCGCCGCGCCAGCGCGCGCCGCCGCCCACCTCGACGACGACCAGCCCGGCGTACCCGAGCAGACCGGCCGTGACGAGCGCGGTCACCAGCAACGCAGGCGGGCCGCCGGGCACCCGGCCGGTCGCCAGCGCGGCCAGGTCGGCGGCGAGCAGGCCGGCCACGGCCAGGGCGACGAGGCTCACCGGTACGCCGGGCAGCACCGCGCCGCCGAACCGGCGCAGGGTGGCGCGCGCCGATGGCCAACTGCCGGTACGCGTCCAGGTGTGCACGGCCGCGCTGGCCGCGCTGACCGCCGCGGCGGCGGTGAGCAGCGGCACCGCGGCGACTGTCAGCAGGATGCCGAGCAGCGCCAGGTCGGCGGCGTCGCGGACGACGTCGCGCCAGTCCCGCCTCCCGCCGGCGTCGGCCGGTTCAGCCCTTGATGCCACTGGTGTTGATCCCCTCGACGAGCATCCGCTGGAACGCGACGAAGAACAGGAAGACCGGCAGCAGCGACAGCACCGACATGGCGAACATCGGCCCGACCGCGCTCTGGCTCGTCGAGTCGATGAACAGGGTCAGCGCGACAGGCACCGTGTAGTCCTCCAGTTGGGACAGGAAGACCAGCTGGCGGAAGAAGTCGTTCCACGTCCAGATGAAGGAGAAGATCGCTGTGGTGACCAGGGCGGGGCGGCTCAGCGGCAGGATGATGTGCCGGAAGATGCCGAACGGGCCGGCGCCGTCGATCCGGGCCGCCTCGTCCAGCTCCCGTGGGACGCCCCGCATGAACTGCACCATCAGGAAGACGAAGAACGCCTCGGTGGCCAGGAACTGCGGGATGAGCAGCGGCAGGTACGGCCACTCGCCGCCGACCAGCCCGAGCGTGCGGAACAGGATGTACTGCGGCACGATCAACACGTGCTGGGGCAGCAGCAGCGTGCCGATCATGACGGCGAACCACACGCCCCGCAGCCGGAACCGCAGCCGGGCGAAGGCGTACGCGGCGAGCAGGCAGGAGAGCCCGTTGCCGACGACGGTGAGCAGGCTGACCATCGCGCTGTTGAGGAAGAACCGGCCGAAGCTGACGTCGAAGTTGGACCACCCGGCGGTGTAGTTGCCAGGGGTGAACCGCTCCGGCAGCAGCCCGATGTTGTTGACGATCTCCTCCTGGGACTTCACCGAGGTGCCGACCATCCAGATCAGCGGGTAGAGCACCACGGCGACGATCGCCACCAGGATCAGCAGTCGCAGCAGCGACCGCCCGGTCGGGCGTCGCCGGGCGGCCGGCACCTGGGTCACCGCCACCATCAACGGTCCTCCCCGTCGGAGTAGTGCACCCAGAACCGCCCGGTGCTGAAGAAGATCGCGGTGATCACCGCGATGGCGAGCAGGAACACCCAGGCCATGGCCGACGCGTAGCCCATCTCGAGGTCGGTGAAGCCGGTGATGTAGAGGTTCAGTGTGTACATGAGTGTGGAGTCGACCGGGCCGCCGGTGCCGTTGCTGAGCACGAACGCGGCGGTGAAGCCCTGGAATCCGTTGATCGTCTCCAGGACCAGGTTGAAGAAGATGACAGGGGAGAGCATCGGCAGGGTGACGTTGCGGAACTGCCGGAACCTGCCGGCCCCGTCGACCGAGGCGGCTTCGTACAGCTCGGTGGGCACCTGCTTGAGGCCGGCCAGGAAGATCACCATGGGTGCGCCGAACTGCCAGACGGCCAGCACCATCAGCGTCTGAAGGGCCCAGTCCGGGTCGTTCACCCAGGGCTTGCCCTGGATGCCGAAGAGGCTCAGGAACGAGTTGAACGCGCCGTCGCGGTTGAACATGTTGACCCAGACGATGGCCAGCGCGACGCTGCCGCCGAGCAGCGACGGTAGGTAGAACAGGCCGCGGAACAGCCCGACACCGCGCCAGGCGCGGTTGAGCAGCAGCGCCACGCCGAGCGCCGCGGCGAGCTTGAGCGGTACGGCGACCAGCGCGAAGGTCAGTGTGACCCGCACGGCGTGCCAGTACGACGGGTCGGAGGTGAACATCCGCTCGTAGTTGGCCAACCCCACCCACCGCACCTCGGAGAACGGGGTGAGGATGTCGTAGTTGGTGAAGCTCAGGTAGAGCGACAGCAGCATGGGGACCGCCGTGACACCCATCAGGCCGATGAGCCACGGCGACAGGAAGACGTACCCCGCCAGACCTTCGCTGTGCCGGAGGCCGGGCCCACGCCTGCCGGCGTGGGCCCGGTTCGTTCCGGGGCCGCGTCGGGTCGGGTCGGGTGCCGTGGTCGACGCCACGAGCAGCTCCTCTCCTCGCCTGGTGGGCGGTCAGGCGATGGCGGCCTTGCACGCCTCGACGAACTGGGCGGCGGCCGCGGCGGGGGTCGCCCGGCCGTACTGGGCGTTCTCGGCGGCCTTGATCAGTTCGGACTTGACCTTGCTGTGACCCTTGATCGGCACCTGCGGGGACTTGCCGAACTTCTGGGTCAGCTCCGCCTCGACGGCGATGGACTGCTTCATGGCCGGGTCGGTGGTGTCGTCGCTGACCACCCGACGCAGGTCGAGGTTGGACGGCAGGCCGCGATCGGTGCCGAGCAGCGTGACCGCCTCCCGGTCGTTGTTCAGGAAGTTGATCACGTCGACGGCGACGTCCCTGTGCTTGCTGCCCTTGAACACCGACCAGTACATCGACGCCCGGGCCCACTGCGCGCTCGGGTCACCGGGGTAGGCGACCACGCCCAGCTCGTCCTTGGTGTTCTTCTTCAGGTCCGGCATCTGGTTGGCCCAGACCCAGGAGGTGGCCGACTTGCCGGTGACCACCAACTGCTTCGTGACGTCGCTGGAGTTGCCCTCGTGGATGACGTCGGCGCTCGGGGTGGCCCCGCGGTCCCGGGCGCCCTTCCACAGGTCGAACCACCTGGTCACGTCCTCGACGGTGAAGCCCAGCTCCTTGCCCTGGTAGAGGTCCTTGCCCTGCTGGCGCAGCCAGACCCAGAACGCCTTGTAGTCGGCGCTCGGGTCCTGCGTGCCCGGCACCTTGGTCTTCGCGGTGACCTGCTCGGCCCAGGCGATGTGCTGCTCCCACGACATCCCGGTGGTGGGCTCGGGCAGGTT
Source organism: Micromonospora sp. NPDC000663 (assembly GCF_042898105.1). NCBI lineage: Bacteria > Bacillati > Actinomycetota > Actinomycetes > Micromonosporales > Micromonosporaceae > Micromonospora > Micromonospora sp. NPDC000663. Next base: position 355,393 of record NZ_JBIAYR010000004.1, on the reverse strand, counting down.
GTGCCTGGTCAGCAGCGTCTTGTTGTAGACCAGGCCCTGGGTGTTCTCCCCGGCGGCCAGGCCGGCGAGCTTGCCGTCGACCACCCCGTACTGCCAGAGACTCTCGGGGAACTTCGAGGTGTCCAGCTTGCCGGACTTCTGGTAGGAGGTCAGGTCGAGCGTGGTGCTGCGGGCCGCGTACTCGGCCAGGTAGTTGTCGTCGATCTGGAACAGGTCCGGCGGGTTGCCGCCGGCGGTGAGCGTCGCCAGCTTGTCGAAGTAGCCCTGGTTGGCCTGCCAGGTCGTCTCGAATGTCACGTTCGGGTGCTTCTTGGTGTAGAGAGCCAGGGCGTCCTCGGTCAGCTTGGCCCGCGCGTCGCCGCCCCACCAGAAGATGGAGAGCTTGACCGGGGCGTTCGGGTCGGCGGCGGAGCGGTCGTCCCCGCAGGCGGCGGCACCGAACATCAGCGGCGCGGCGACCGCCGCGGCGAGCAGGCCGCGCAGCAACCGCCGCCTGGGCAGCGGGGTACGGTGATGACGCCCGACGGGCGTGTCAGTGGTGGGGGGCGTTGCGGCGTGCATGAGCGCTCACTCCTCGGCATTAGGAGGCGACGGCGTCACCGGTGGCCGTGGTCGGGGTGCCCGGGCCCGCAGGGCAATGCGGGTCCGGGCCACGCGAAGCGGCCGGGGGACGTGCCGGTCGGGCCCGTGGGCCCGGGCCGGTCGAGTCGCGGATGACCAGGTCGGTCTGGAGCATTACCTGTGCGGTGGTACGACGGACGCCGAGCGCCGTGCCGGCGCCGAGCCCTCGCGCGCCGCGCGGTGACTCGATGTCCTGTTGCAGCAGCATGTCGACGGCCGTCCGGCCGGCGGCCGCGGTGGGTGTGGCCACCGTCGTCAGTTTGGGTCGGGTGAGCCGGCTCAGGGCGATGTCGTCGACCCCGACGACACTCACCTCCTGCGGCACCCGGACCCCGAGCGCGTCGAGCCCCTCGATGAGGCCGATCGCCATCAGGTCGTTGTAGGCGAGCACGGCCGACACGCCGCTGCGCCGGACCTGCTCGGCGACGGCCGAGCCGCCGGTCTCGGTGGGCGCGTTCGGGCCCAGCATGGTCAGTTCGGCGCCGCCGGCGCGGGCGGCCGTGGCGGCGGCGCGGCGCATCTCCCGGTTGGTCCACGAGCTGCGCGGCCCGCCGAGCAACGCGATGCGGTGGTGGCCGAGGCCGATCAGGTGCTCGATCGCCGAGCGGGCGCCCTGCCCGACGTCCATCAGGACGCAGGGCAGGCCGGTGACCTGGCGGTTCACCACCACCAGCGGCACCTCGCGGCTGAGCTGCTCGATGAGGCCGTTGCTCATCCGCGGGCTGCACAGCAGCACCCCGTCCACCTGTTTGGCAAGCGCGTGGACCAGCTCCTCCTCGGCTGTCGGGTCCTCGTTGGTGTCGGCCACGAAGACGTGGTAGTCGCGGTGCCGGGCCTGGCTCTCCGCCGCTTTGATCAGCGGCGGGAAGAACGGGTTCGCGATGTCGGCGATGATCAGCCCGATGTTGTGGGTACGGCCGGTGATCAGGGCGCGGGCGGCCCGGTTCGGCCGGTAGCCCAGGTCCTCCGCGCAGGCCAGCACGCGTACCCGCGTCTCCGGGTTGACCAGGTGCGGCGCGGAGAAGGTACGGGACACGGTGGAGATGTGCACACCGGACGCCCGGGCGACGTCCCGGATGGTGACTGGCACGGCGGCCCTTTCGTCCGATGTGGCGGCGGTCACGGGGGTGCCGCCAATTAATGCAAACGGTTGCTCCAGTGTCAACGGTGAATGGTTGCGGTTCTGTTGCGCCGAGGCTCCCAGTGGTGATCTGCAGGCCCACAAATAGGAACATTTACCGCCGATTACGCCGTCGGCGTTGACGTCAACGGATCGACCGTGATTACTTCACTGCAAACCTTTGCAGGATCATCGGGAGGCCACCGAATGTCATCCAGAGCCGGCGGGCGGGTCCGGTACGCAGTCGTGGGCACCGGCGCGCGGGCCGAGATGTTCGTGCGCGCCCTGGTGCTCGACCATCCCGACACCACCGAGCTGGTCGCCTTCGCCGACACCAACAAGGCCCGGATGGACGCGCACAACCGCTGGCTGGCCGAGCTGGGCCACCGTCGCGTGCCCGCGTACCAGGCCGGGGACTTCGCGGCCATGCTGGACTCCGAACGCGTCGACGTCGTCCTGGTCACCAGCGTGGACGTCACCCACGACGAGTACGTGGTGGCCGCGCTGCGGGCCGGCCGGGACGTGGTCACCGAGAAGCCGATGACAGTGGACGCTCCCCGCTGCCGGCGCATCCTCGACGCGGTGGCCGAGACCGGCGGCCGGGTGACAGTGGCCTTCAACTACCGCTACAACCCGTTGCACGAACAGGTCCGGCGGCTGCTCGCCGACGGCGCGATCGGTGAGATCGGCTCGGTGCACTTCGAGTGGCTGCTCGACGTACGCCACGGCGCCGACTACTTCCGCCGCTGGCACCGCGACAAGGCCACCTCCGGCGGGCTCATGGTGCACAAGGCCAGCCACCACTTCGACCTGGTCAACTGGTGGCTGGCCGCCACCCCGGTCGAGGTGTACGCCGCCGGTCGGCTCTTCTTCTACGGCGACGGTGGCCGCCGGCACGGCTACGCCCGCGACTACGAACGCGCACACGGCTCCCCCGCCGCCGTCGACGACCCGTTCGCGTTGCGACTCGACGCGCACCCCCGGCTGCGCGAGTTGTACCTCGACGCCGAGGCCGAGGACGGCTACCAGCGCGACCGCAACGTCTTCGCCCCGGGCGTGAGCATCGAGGACGACATGGCGGTGCTCGCCCGCTACTCCACAGGCGCCACGATGACCTACCACCTCACCGCGTACGCGCCCTGGGAGGGCTACCGGGTGATGGTCAACGGCAGTCGGGGCCGCCTCGAACTGGAGGTCACCGAGAACGACTTCGTCGACCGGGGCACCGCCGGAGCGGTCAAGGGCGTAGCCCTGCACGGCGCCGAGGCACCGGCCGAGGGCGGTGGCGCGACACTCACGCTGCGCCCGTTCTGGGAGCCACCACGGCAGATCCCCGTCGAGGGCCGTACCCGGCACGGCCACGGCGGCGCGGACGCCCGGATGACAGACGTGCTCCTGGGCGGCCGACCCGACCCGTTGGACCGCGCCGCGACCGCCGACGACGGCGCGTTGGCCCTGCTCACCGGCCTGGCCGCCAACCGGTCCTTCGAGACCGGCCAACCGGTCCGGGTCGCCGACCTGCTCACCCTCCCCTGACCACTGACGAGGAGCCCCGCCCCGTGCCGACGTCCGACCACACCGACCTGCTCCTGCCGTCCGAGCCCGGCCACCGCGCGCTGGCCCGGGAGCTGTACGCCCTCGCGGCGGAGCAACCGATCATCTCGCCGCACGGGCACGTCGACCCGGCCCTGCTGGCCGAGGACCAGCCCTTTCCCGATCCGGCGCGGCTGCTCATCGTGCCTGACCACTACCTGACCAGGATGCTGCTCAGCCAGGGCGTACCCCCGGCCGACCTGGGTGTGCCCACCCGCGACGGCAGCCCGACCGAGACCGACGGCCTGGTGATCTGGCGACGGTTCGCCGCGCACTGGCACCTGTTCCGGGGCACCCCGTCGCGGCTGTGGCTGGACAGGACGTTCCGCACCGTGTTCGGCGTACGAACCCCCTTCGGCCCGGCCACCGCCGACGACGTCTACGACGAGATCGCGGCCCGGCTCGCCGAGCCGGACTTCCGGCCCCGGGCACTGTTCGAACGGTTCAACATCGAGGTCCTCGCGACCACCGAGTCACCACTGGACGACCTCGGGCAGCACGCCAAACTCGCCGCCGACGGCTGGGGCGGACCGGGTGGCCGCGTCGTCACCACCTTCCGCCCGGACGACGTGGTGGACATGGAGTTCGAGGGCTGGACGACGAACGTGCGGCGCCTCGGCGAGCTGGCCGGCGAGGACACCGGCACGTACACCGGCTACCTGGCCGCGCTGCGCGCCCGCCGGGCCGCGTTCATCGCCGCCGGGGCGACCTCGTCGGACCACGGGCATCCCACCGCGCGCACCCTCGACCTGACCCCGGCCGAGGCCGCACGCCTGTACGAGCGGGGCCTGCGCGGCGAGGCCGACGCGGCCGGCGCCGAGGCGTTCCGGGCGCACATGCTCATGGAGTTCGCCCGCATGTCGCTCGACGACGGCCTCGTCATGCAACTGCACCCCGGTGCGGTGCGCAACCACAACCGCCTGCTGCACGCGCGGCACGGCCGCGACGTGGGCGGCGACGTCCCGCAGGCCACCGAGTACGTGCACGCGCTCGCACCCCTGCTCGCCCGCCACGGCAACGATCCCCGGCTGCGGCTGGTGCTGTACACCCTCGACGAGGACACCTTCTCCCGTGAACTGGCCCCCCTGGCGGGCGGTTACGCGGCGGTGCTGCTCGGGGCGCCCTGGTGGTTCCTGGACTCCCCCGAGGTGCTGCGCCGGTTCCGGGAGACGGTCACCGAGACCGCGGGCTTCTACAACACGACCGGGTTCGTCGACGACACCCGGGCGTTCTGCTCCATCCCGGTCCGCCACGACGTGGCCCGCCGGGTGGACGCCGGCTTCCTGGCCCGGCTCGTCGCCGAGCACCGGCTGCCGATGGACGAGGCCGCCGAGACCATCGTCGACCTGGCGTACCGGCTGCCCAAGCGGGTCTTCAACTTCGGAGGCGACAACAAGTGACCACGACCATCACGTCCGTCGACGTGCACGACGTGCGGTTCCCGACCGCCGCCCGGGGTGACGGCTCCGACGCCATCAACCGGGGTGACTACTCGGCGACGTACGTCGAGCTGGGCACCGACGCCGGGCCGGTCGGCGCCGGGTTCACCTTCACCAACGGCCGGGGCAACGAGATCACCTGCGCGGCGGTGCGCGCGCTGGCCCACCACGTACGGGGACGCACGATCGAGGAGATCGCGGCCGAACCTGTGGCGTTCTGGCGGTCGCTCAGCGCCGACGTGCAGTTGCGCTGGCTGGGCCCGGAGAAGGGCGTCATCCACATGGCGACCGGCGCTCTGGTCAACGCGGTGTGGGACCTGCGGGCCACAGTGGCCGGCAAGCCGATGTGGCGGTTCCTCGCCGAGCTGCCCACCGACGAGCTCGTCGCCAGCGTCGACTTCCACCACATCACCGACGCGCTCACAGCCGACGAGGCGGCGGGCATCCTCGACAAGGGACGCGACGGGCTGACCGACCGGCTGGCCACGCTGGAGCGCGACGGCTTCCCGTCGTACACCACCTCGGTCGGCTGGCTCGGCTACCCGGACGACAAGGTGCGGGCGCTGACCCGGCAGGCGTACGACGACGGCTGGCGGGCGATGAAGATGAAGGTCGGCGGCCCGCTCGCCGACGACAGGCGCCGGGCTCGGATCATCAGGTCCGAGATCGGCCCGGACGCGCTGCTGATGATGGACGCCAACCAGGTCTGGGACGTCGACGAGGCGATCACCGCGATGACTGCCCTCGCGGAGGTCGACCCGTACTGGATCGAGGAGCCGACGCACGCCGACGACATCCTGGGCCACGCCCGGATCGCCCGCGCGGTCACCGAGCTGACCGGCGGCCGGTGCCGGGTGGCCACCGGCGAGGTCGCCGCCAACCGGGTGATCTTCAAGCAGTTGCTCCAGGCCGAGGCGATCGGCGTGATGCAGGTCGACGCGTGCCGGGTCGGCGGCGTCGACGAGGTACTCGCCGAGCTGCTGCTCGCGGCCAAGTTCGGGGTGCCGGTCTGCCCGCACGCCGGCGGGGTCGGGCTCTGCGAGTACGTCCAGCACCTGGCCATCTTCGACTACCTGCGGGTGGGCGCCAGCCTGGACGGACGGATGATCGAGTACGTCGACCACCTGCACGAGCACTTCGTCGACCCGGTGCGTACCCGCGGTGGCAGGTACCTGCTGCCGGAGCGGCCCGGCTACAGCGCCACCATGAAGCAGGCGTCGGTCGCCGAGTTCCGCTTCCCGGACGGTCCGGCGTGGCGGTGACCGTCGGCGCCTCCCGGCTCGGCCTGGGTGTGCTGCGCCAACTGCCCGTCGAGGCCCGTCCGCTGATCCGGCCGGGCACCGTGCCGTCCGGCGTCGTCCACCTGGGGTTGGGCGCGTTCCACCGCGCGCACCAGGCCGTCTACACCGAGGCGGCGATGGGTGCGGTCGGCGGCGACTGGGGCATCGTGGCGGTCGCCCCGCGCAGCACCGCGCTGGTGGAGGCTCTTGCCGGGCAGGACAACCTGTTCAGCGTCAGCACCCTCTCGGCGGCCGGCAGCACGACGCGGGTGGTCGGCGCGCTGAGCGGCGTACGCCACGCGGCCAGCGACCCGGACGCGGTGGTGGCGCTGCTCGCCGACCCGGCGGTGCGGGTGGTGACGCTCACCGTCACCGAGAAGGCGTACCAGCTCGACCCGGTAACCGGCCATCTGTCCCCGGATCCGGCGCTCGCCGCGGACCTGGCTGGTGGCCGCCCGCCGACCACCGTGCCGGGGCTGCTGCTGCGTGGGCTGGCCGCCAGGGCCGCCGCGGACGCCGGACCGCTGGCCCTGGTGAGCTGCGACAACCTGCCCGCCAACGGTCGCCGGCTGCGGGGTCTGGTGGACCAGGCGGTCGGCCGCGCGGCAGGTGTGCCCGCCGGGCTGCTCGACTGGGTCGCCGGCAACGTCACCTGCCCGGGGACCATGGTGGACCGCATCGTGCCGGCCAGCACCCCCGGCACCATCGACGCGGCCCGCCGGGCGCTGGGTGTGACCGACCTGGCGGCGGTGGCCGCCGAGCCGTACGCGCAGTGGGTCATCGAGGACGACTTCCCGGGCGGACGGCCGGGTTGGGAGCACGCCGGAGCGGTCCTCACCGACGACGCCGGCCCGTGGGAGCGGTTGAAGCTGCGCGGCCTCAACGGGGTGCACTCGGCCGTGGCGTACCTGGGGGCCCTGGCCGGCCGGGAGACCATCGCCGACGCCCTGGAGATCCCGCACCTGACCGACGTGCTGCGCCGCCTGATCGCCGAGGACGTCGCGCCCAGTTTCACGCCGCCCGACGGGGTGCGGGTGGTCGACTACGGCGAGCAGGCCCTCGCCCGGTTCGGCAACCCGGCGATCCACCACCGCACCCTTCAGGTCGCGATGGACGGCTCGCAGAAGTTGCCGCAGCGGGTCCTGCACACCATCGCCGACCTGCGCGCGGCCGGCCGGTCCGCGCGCTGGGGCGCGCTTGTCGTGGCTGCCTGGTTGCGCTTCGCGCTGGGGTACGCCGACGACGGCCGGCCGCTGCCCTTCCAGGACCCTCTCGCCGGGCCGATCCGGGCCGCACTGGACGCCGGCGCGCAGAGCCCGGCCGGCGCGGTGGACGCGGTGTTCGCGCTGCGCGAGGTCATCCCGGCCGAGGTGGCCGGCGACGACGAGGTACGCGCCGAGGTGACCGCCTGGCTGACCGCCCTGGCACGCCACGGCGTCGAGGCCACCCTGGCCGGTGTCAGGTGAACGGGCAGCTCCCGCCGGTCGGTGCCCGGTGAGCGGGGCGCCGACGCGGGTGGCGGTGATCGGGGCGAACGGGCACGGCCGGTGGCACCGACGCGTGATCGCGCCGTTGCACGCCGGCGGCCTGTTGCGTCTGGTCGCGCTCGTCGACGTCGAGCCGGTGCAGGACGACCCGGAGGCGCCACTGCCGCCCGGGGTCCAGGTGTTCACCGACCATCGGGCGATGCTCGCCGCCACCCGGCCGCAGGTGGCGGTCATCTGCACCCCGCCGCACACGCACCTGCCGATCGCCCGCGACGCCCTCGCCGCCGGCGCGGACCTGCTGCTGGAGAAACCGCCGGTGCTGTCCCTGGCCGAGCACGACGAGCTGACCTGGGCGTTGACCACCGCCGGTCGGGTGGCCCAGGTCGGTTTCCAGGCGCTGGGTTCGGCGGCGCTGACCGCGTTGACCGACGCGCTTGCCGCCGGCCGTCTCGGCACGGTCACCGGGATCGCCACAGTCGCCGCCTGGCAGCGCCCGGACGCCTACTACGCCCGTTCCGCCTGGGCCGGCCGGCGCACCCTGAACGGGCGGCCGGTGCTGGACGGCGCACTGGCCAACCCGTTGGCGCACGCGGTGATGCAGTGCCTCGCCGTCGCCGAGTCGCTCGGTGGGGCGCCGCCCTGGCCGGTCGCGATCGAGGTGGAGCGCTACCGGGTCCGACCCATCGAGGTGGAGGACACCGCGGTGCTGCGGGTCCGGTTCCGCGCCGGCCCTGCGGTGCTCGCCGCGGTCACCCTTGCCGCCGAGGAGTTCGTGGCAGGTGAGGTGGTGGTGACCGGCACCGGGGGGCGGGCGGTGCTGGAGTACCCGACCGATCGGCTGCGGCTGCCCGGGGACGTGGTGACCCGCCGGGTCCCCGGCCGGCAGGGCCTGCTGGAGAACCTGCTCGCGCACCGGGCCGATCCGCTCGGGGTGCCGCTCATCGCGCCGCTGGCCCGTACCGCCCCGTTCACCGCGCTGCTTGACGCGTTGCGGGCCGCGCCGGAGCCACGACTGCTCGACGGCGACCTGGTCGTCGGTGTGGGCGACGGCGGCGACCGGGTCCGCCACCTGCGGGGCGTCGTGGACGTGCTGCGCCGGTCCGCCGAGCAGGGGGCGCTGCCCAGCGAACTGGGTGTGCCGTGGGCGGTGCCCGCGTACCGCGCCGAACTGACCGACAGCGGCCCGAACCGCCACCATTGACCGGCCGGTCCCCTTCGGCCGGCCGTACCGGGTGCGCGACGGTTCGCTGGACGCGTCGTGGTCGGCCCGATCGCGGCCGCCGACCGGCTGGCGATGTGAACAGCCGACCTGTCGTGCCGGGGCCGCCGACACGGTGATGATCGGCTATAAGTGACGCATGGACTTCCCGCCGCACCTGGGCAGCATGCCGATGCACGCGATCACGGAGATCCACGGTGAGCCGGGTCTGCTGGAACGCTTCCGGCTGGAGATCCAGCAGTTCGACGCCGGCGCCCGCGCGAGGCTCACCGCCGCGCTGGACCTCGCGGCCGACCTGCACCGGGACGACCGCCGGGTGCGCGAGCCGTACCTGAACCACCTGCTGCGGGTGGCCATCCGGTTGATGCACCACTACCAGGTGCGCGACGTGGACGTGATCGTCGCCGGTCTGCTGCACGACTCGGTCGAGGACCATCCGACCGAGCTGGCCGACGGCGAGGCGGGCACCGACCAGACCGAGGCCGCGTTGAACGCGCTCGCCGCGCGGTTCGGGCCGCGGGTGGCCGCGCTGGTCGCCGCCGTCACCAACCCGGCGTACGACCCGGAGCGTGACCGGAACACCCAGTACCGGGAGCACCTCGCGGTCAGCCTGGAGCGGGAGCCGTGGGCACGGGTGATCAAGGTGTCGGACTTCACCGACAACGGCGTCGGGGTGATCCACACGGTCGGGCCGCAGGTGGTCTCCTCGGCTCGCAAGTACCGGCCGCTGGTGCCGCTGTTCCGCGATCTGATCGGCCGGCCGGACACCCCGCTGTCGCTGGCGGTGAAGCGGCACATCTTCGGCCAGCTCGACTTGGCCGAGGAGCGGTTCAGCGCGATCCTGGATCAGCCCGCCCCGAACTGACGCCCCGCCACTCCGCCCCGCCGTACCTGCCCCGCGCGGTCAGCCGTTCAGCTCGGCCCGGTCCCGGGACCGGGCTCCTCTGAAAGCGGTATTCCTCACAGTCATATTCATACCGCAGAGTCATACGCTTCCCGGCGCCACAGGCGACCGGGTCGACCGCGCGAAGCGCGCCGTCGCTCCTCGACCACCGTCACGGCAGCGGTGACAACGGACGGTCAGCCCATGGCGCGAGGGGCGTCGCGCAGGACGACGCGCAGGGGGTGCGGGGCGGTGGCGGCGAGGTCGTCGAGCACGGCGAGCAGCAGGGTGTACTGATCGGCGGGCTCGTCGGCGAGGAGCTGACCGGCGTCGGTGACCAGCAGGGTGAGCGGCCCGGCGTCCAGCCGGTCCCGGAGCACGTCGGCGAGGGCGTCCCAGGTGCTCCCCAGGTGGGCCGGCAGCGCCAGCGCCTCGGCCAGCGCGGCGAACAGCGCCCGCCGGGTCCGGGCCGCCGCCCCGACCAGCACCGTCGCGCCGGTCAGGTTCTCGTCCTCGTCGACCATCATGTACCTCCCGGACCGGCCGGCCGCCGCTCGCTCAGAGCCTGTAGAAGTCGGTGTAGTGGTTGGGCGAGAACCAGGTGACCCCGGTGCTGCGGTTCACCACGATCCGGTACGCGTCGCGGGCCGCGCCCTGGGTGCGCGGGTAGACGTCGTACTCGTAGTAGGTGGCGTTGGTGGGCAGTTGTCCCTCGTAGTTGTAGAACCGGCCGCCGGCGAAGTTGGACAGCCCTCCGCTCCAGGAATACCAGCCCCGACTGGTCGGGAAGCCCTTGGCGGACCATCCCGAGCGGGCGGTACGGGCGTCCGCGCAGCGGCTGACGGTGCACGAGCTGTAGACCGCCGCCGAGGCGGAGTCGGTCAGCCGGGGCGCCACCACGGACGGGCCGACCAGCGCGGCGGCGACCATGGCGAGGAGCAGGGCGACGGTGGTGGTACGCCGGCGGATCGCGCCGAGCGTGGCCAGCGGGGACACGGGGGTGGACACAGGTTGCCTCCAGACCATCCAATCCATCGATCCGCGTGACTGTCGGATCGGACCCAGTCTCACCGTTGGCGGTCGACGGCGACACCCCTTCGCGGCACAACGCCTCCACAATGCTCGGTGAACCCCGGATGATCCGCCCTCGCGGCCCGTCCCACCGGCAGGAGCACGAGCATTCCGACACTCACCCACAGGTACGCGTTCGCGCCGACGAAACCCACAGGCCCGGCCCAGCCGCTGCTGAACATCCAGACCAGCCCGCTGCACAGCACCACGTACGCGGCAGCGACGCCACCCAGCCGCCAACGCGCCGCCCGGTCCACCGGCGGCCAGGGCAGCGTCGACGCGACGAGTACCACCAGTCCCGGCACCAGCCACACCAGGTGATGCACCCAGGTGATCGGGCTGAGCAGGCACGCGGCGACACCTGTCAACGCGAAACCGGCAGGCTCGTCGCCCAGCCGCACGGCCCGGCGCACCCGCACCACCCACACCGCCAACACGGCGACTGCCAGCACCAGCCACAGTCGCCGGTCCGGGTGCGCCGGGTCGAGCCGGGCCACCAGGCCGAGCAGCGACTGGTTCGCCACGTTCTCCAACCGCCCGATCCGGTCGGTGTCCCACAGCGTCTGGGTGAAGAACGTCCGGCTGGCCCGCGGGGCGAGCACCACCGCGAGGACTGTGGCGCCGACGGCGCTGGCCACGGCCGTACCCGCCGCCCGCCACCTCCCGGTGACCAGCAGGTACCCGACGAAGACCGCCGGGGTGAGCTTCACCGCCGTTGCCAGCCCGGTGCCGACACCTGCCAGCCGACTGCCTCGCTCCAGCAGCCACAGGTCCACATAGACGAGCGCCACCAGCAGCAGGTTGACCTGCCCGAAGCCCACGGTGTCCCGAACCGGGTTCAGCCCCGCGAGCAGGCAGCACGTCAACGCGAGCGTGTACCAGCGGCTCCAGCCGTGTCGCCGCGCCAACGGGTCCACCAGCAGGTGCAGCAGGAACGCGACGGCCAGCACGGTGAGCAGCAGGTGCGCCACGATCGTCGGATACCAGGCCAGCGCCGCCATCGGTGACATGCTGACCGCGGCGAACGGCGGATAGGTGAAGCCGTACCCGTTGTGGGTGGTCCAGGCGTACAGGTCGCCGCCGCTCACCCAGTGCCCGACCGCACCGTGGTAGACCCCGACGTCGAACCAGCCCCGACGCCCGGGGAGCATCGCGATCACCACCGCCAGCACGGTGACCAAGCCGACCACGGTCGCCACCCGCCGCCCGGTCCGCAGTCCGCTCACCAGGTCACCAACAGCCCCAGCATCATCGCCTCATTGTGCGCGCCGACGACCGGTTGCAGGGGACGAGAAGGTCACGCGGGCGACCCCGCCGTGCGGCGTGGCGGCGGGCATATGGGTCACCTGTTGTTAGCGTGACGTGCGGATCCGTGACCATGGAGGGGTGCCATGACGGACGCCCCCGATGGGAGGCCGAGACCCACGGACCAGTGGCGGCAGCGCGGCGTACGCGGGCTCGCCGTCGTCCGCGACGTGAGCGTCCGTGGGTGGCGGTGGTGGGCGCGAAGCTGGGACCGGCTGGTCGCGGCCCTCCAGGACGAGGCTCCCGTGGGGTCCGGGGCCGACCCGTCGCCGTCCGGGCCCCTCGTCGAACAACGCGACGCGCCCCGGCTGATCACCGTCCCGGCCCGAGGCTACGTGTACTCGTTCCACGTCCGCGCCACGTTCGCCTGGTCGTCGCCCGCGAGCCTGCGCTCCGAGGTGCTGAGCTGGTACGTGCAGTACTTCCAGCCCCACGCGATCCAACGGCTGACCCGGCTCGCCGCCGACGCCGCCCGGGACCTGCCGCCACACCGGGCGGGCGACCTGGAGGTGGCGTTGCAGCAGGCTCTCGCCGAGGATCCGGAGTGGACCTACCGGCGGGGCGAGATCACCGTCACCTGCCGGCCCGACGCCGCCGTCCGACTCGACGACCGCATCATGCCGGCGCTCCAGCCGCACGTCGACCGGATGGTGAAGCTGGAGTACCAGTTCGACGAGCAGATGCGCAGAGCCCGGTACGCCGAGGAGTTGAGCCGACGATGGGTCGCCCTCCTCGGCGACGACGCCGACGATCAGGAGGTGGCCGACGCCCGCAACCACCTGCTCAGCACCCAACGCGAAGCCGCACGGTGGATCACCGAACTGCTCCACAGCCACAACGAACACCCAGACCCGGTGAACGCCCCGCCCCAACGCCGCCCCACCGCTTCCTGATTCGCCACTTCCATCCGGGGAACGGGACCTGCGTGCGTTCCTCCGCGCCCGGGTTGGATCAGCGCGGACATGTCGGCCGATCGATGGAAAGAGCACGAAGGAAGGAACACGAACGACGTACGGGATGAGATCGTGGCTGCACGGCGTCTGCCGCGCCGTCCCCATCGGACAGTCGTCGCGCCGAGGCGTCGTCCGGTCGGGCCCCGGTCAACGGTTGGAGGACATGTCACATGGCGCACATCGATCTCGGGGTCGACGAGAAGCAGTTCCCCGGCATCACCGGTCCGATGATGTACCGTCCGGAGACCGCGAAGCCGCTCAACGAGCTGGCCGAGGTGCTGTTGCGTTCCCCGAACTCGCTTCCGGCAGGTGAGCGGGAGCTGATCGCGGCGTACGTGTCCGGGCGTAACGAGTGCACGTTCTGCTGCGCGTCGCACTCGGCGTTCGCGGCGGCGCAGCTCGACGAGGGCATGGACCTCGTCGACCAGGTACGCGCGGACCTTGACAGCGCTCCGATCTCAGCCAAGCTGCGGGCGCTGCTGCGCATCGCGGGCGCGGTCCAGGTCAGCGGCCGGAACGTCACTGCCGAGCTGGTCGAGAGCGCCCGCACCCAGGGTGCCACCGACGTGGAGATTCACGACACGGTTCTGATCGCCGCCGCGTTCTGCATGTTCAACAGGTACGTCGACGGTCTGGGGACCTTCGCGCCGACCGGTCACGACGCGTACGCCGAGACGACCCGCCGGATCATCGAGGTCGGTTACGGGGCGGCGGCGCGACCTCCGGCAGCCTGAGCACGGTCGAGGGTGACCGCTGTCCCTTCCCTCTGCGACTGTCGATGGAGATGCCTGGCCAGGCCCATCTGCCGTGCAGTCGGAGGGACCGATGGATCACTCACGCAGTCTGCTGGACGCCGCTGAGCGGCTTCACACCGACATGGTCGACCGGCTGGGCACGCTCGTCGCACGCGAGTCGGCACCTGGCTCGTTGCCCCATCTGGAGTCCTGTGCCGACCTGCTCGCCCGCTGGGGGCAGGAGGTGCTCGGCCGGCCGGCCCGTCGGGTCGTGGTGGACGGGCTGCCACACCTGCTGTGGCCGGCCGTCGACCAGCGGGTGCTGCTGCTCGGCCATTTCGACACCGTGTTCCCGGTCGGGACGATCGGGTCCCGGCCGTTCACCGTCAGTAGGGATGTGGCGACCGGGCCGGGCGTGTGTGACATGAAGGCCGGCATCGTGCAGATGTTCACGGCGCTGCGCCTGGTCGGCGACACCTCGACTGTCGGTGTGCTGCTCACCTGCGACGAGGAGTCCGGGTCCGTCACGTCACGGCCGCTTATCGAACGGGAGGCGCGGCGTTCGGGTGCGGTTCTCGTCCTGGAGGCGGCCACCCCTGACGGGCACGTGAAGGTCGCCCGCAAGGGTGGCTCGGTCTACCGCCTGATCGTCTCCGGTCGCGCCGCGCACGCCGGTGTGGAACCGCAGCGCGGGGTCAACGCCACAGTCGAGGTCGCTCATCAGGTGCTCTCGCTGGGCGCGCTCGGCGCGGCGGACAGCGGTGGCACCTCGGTCACCCCGACGCTGCTCTGCTCCGGCACGACGACGAACACGGTGCCCGAGCGCGCCAGCCTGGCGGTGGACGTGCGGGCCTGGACCACCGACGAGCTCGAACGCGTCGACAACGCCATCCGTGAGCTGGTGCCGTTCCTGCCCGAGGCGACGCTCGACGTGCAGGGCGGGATCAACCGCTATCCGATGTCCGCGGAGCTGTCGCGGCCGCTGCTGGAACTGGCCCAGTCGATCGCCGGCCAGCTCGGCATCCCGGGCCTCGTCGGCGCGTACGCCGCCGGCGCGTCCGACGGCAACTTCACCGCCGCGTTGGGCGTACCGACCCTGGACGGCCTGGGCGCGGTCGGCGGCGGAGCGCACTCCGCCGAGGAGTACGTCTGCCTGGACCGGATGCCCGAGCGGACCGCGCTGCTGGCCGGGCTCGTCGAGGCGCTGTCCACCATGGAGCGTTTCGGATCGCGACCCATCGACGAGATCCCGTAACGTGCTCACTGCCGGCGAACGACCGGCAGCGAGGGGTCATCGTCGGCATGACTACGGGACAGCGTTCGGGATCGTCCACTCCCCTGCTCGGTGTCGAGGAGGAGTTCCTCGTTGTCGACGCCGACCGGGGCGAGGTCGTGCCGCAGGCGGCGACTGTCGTGGACGGCGCCCGCCCGGCGCTCGGCGACCGGGTGGGTGGTGAGATCACCAAGCTCCAGGTGGAGACGCGCACCGACCCGTGCTTGAGTGTCGACGACCTCTCGGCGCAGCTCGCCGACGGTCGCGCCGCCGTGCAGCGCGCGGCCCGCTCGGCGGGCCTGCGGGTGATCGCCAGCGGCTCGCCGGTGCTCGGCTGTGCCGTGCCACCGCCGATCACGGAGGGCCCGCGCCAGGACCGGGGCACCGCCACCTTCCGGGGGCTGCACGACGAGGTGGCGATCTGCGCCGTGCACGTCCACGTGCAGGAGCCCGACCGGGATCGCGCCGTGCTGATCGGCAACCACCTGCGCGAGCACCTGCCGGTGTTCGTGGCCCTGACGGCCAACTCACCCTACTGGTCCGAACGCGACACGGGCTACGCGAGTTGGCGGACCGTCACGTGGGGGCGCTGGCCGGTGGCCGGCCCGCCGCCGTTCCTGCGGTCCGCGCGGGAGTACGACGACCACGTGGACATGCTGCTCGACGCGGGCGCGCTGG
This sequence comes from Micromonospora sp. NPDC000663, assembly GCF_042898105.1. Lineage (NCBI taxonomy): Bacteria > Bacillati > Actinomycetota > Actinomycetes > Micromonosporales > Micromonosporaceae > Micromonospora > Micromonospora sp. NPDC000663. The sequence goes on along the minus strand of NZ_JBIAYR010000004.1, from coordinate 339,737 downwards.
TCGACCACGGCACGATCTTCTGGGATCTACGCCTGTCCAGGACCCACCCCACGATCGAGGTACGGGTCGCCGACGTACCCCTGACGTCCGTCGAGTCGGCGGCGCTCGCCGCCCTGGTGCGCGCCCTGGTGGTCGTCGCCGGGGAGGCTGTCGACAGGGGCGACGAGGGGCCGGAGTTGAGCGCGGAGCTGATGCGGCTCGCGTACTGGCGGGCCGCCCGCGACGGGATGGGCGGCCACGGCGTGGACGTCGGGACCGGCCGGCTGCTGCCGGCGGCGGTCCTCGCCGATCGGCTTGTCGAGCGCGCCGGACCGGCGCTGGACGAGGCGGGCGACCGTGAGCGGGTGGAGGCCTGGCGCAAGGGGCTGACGGCGGACGGTGACGGCGCGACCCGTCAGCGGGCCGCCGCGGCACGGCGCGGACGACTGACCGACGTGGTCGACGACATCGCCGCCGGGACGGCGCCTGGTGTGCTGACGGGCGAAGAGAGCACGCGGGCGTAAGGACAGGCGGCCCGTTCTCCGCGATGCTGGAGGCGGCCGGGCGGCCCCGCCGTGGACCCGGCACACCCGATCAGGGAGGCCACAGGTGAACGACGCGGACCTGCTACCCACGGTCCCCATCCGGCACCGGCGACGGCCTCCGGGGGAGATGGTGCGCGAGGTGGAGGCGTTCGCCGACCGGATGGCGCAGCGCCGTTCGGTGCGGGACTTCGCCAGCGATCCGCTGCCCGACGGGGTGGTCGAGGCAGCGGTCCGGGCCGCGTCGACCGCGCCCAGCGGCGCCAACATCCAGCCGTGGCGGTTCGTCGTGCTCACCGACCCGGCCCGCAAGCGCCGGCTCCGCGAAGCCGCGGAGGCCGAGGAACGGGAGTTCTACGACCGCCGCGCGTCGAAGGAGTGGCTCGGTGCGATCGCCGGGCTCGGCACCGACTGGCGCAAGCCGTTCCTGGAGACCGCACCGGCGGTCATCGTCGTGTTCGAGGTGCACCAGGGCCCCAACAGCCCGAAGCCGTACTACGTCAAGGAGTCCGTCGGGATCGCGGTGGGCCTGCTGATCACCGCGCTGCACCACGCCGGCCTGGTCACGCTCACCCACACGCCCAGCCCGATGCGGTTCCTCAACGAGGTGTGTGAGCGGCCGCCGGAGGAGCGCCCCTACGTGGTGATGCCCGTCGGGTATCCCGCGCCGGACGCCCACGTCCCGGACCTGGCCCGCAAACCCCTCGACGAGGTCATGGTGCGCTGGTGAGGTCCGCGCCCAGGAACTCGACAAGCGGCTCGACGTGCCGGTCCGGGCGTCGCCACTCGGCCAGCAGGTCCTCCAGCAGGTGCTGCTCGGCGAGCAGCTCGGCGCCCCGGTAGCGCCTGATCACCGGATGGATGAAGGCGCTCTCCCGGGCCCGGTCGGGGGTCGGGTGCCGCTCGATGGCGAAGACGTCGCCGTAGTCGTCGCGGCCCCAGCGCAACGCCAGGGTGTACCACTGGGTCGCGTCCGCGAAGCGCTCCACGGCGTAGTCCTCAGGCAGGTCCTCGTAGTGGTGGAAGTCGCCCGTCGCGTCGTCGCGGACGAAGACGTCACACAGGTATTCGAACTGGGTCCACAGCGCCGACGACCAGTTGACGCGGTCCAGCATCAGCTTGGCAAGCGACGCGGCGTCGGCGGGCGTCGTCGTGTACGACAGCGGCACGTCGTCGTACCGCTCCCGCAGGATCCGGGTGAACGTGCGCAGGTTGTACCGGAAGCCGTCGATGAAGGGCGACGACGCGTGCTTGACGTCCCGGGCCTGGGCGATGGTGCCGGCGAAGTACAGGTCGTCGACGTTGCTGGACTGCCAGTCGGGGCGTAGCCCGGGCATCCGGCCGTCACGCACCATCTCGGGTCGGGCCGTCTCGTCGAACAGGCTCGTGTCCATCCGGAAACCGGTGCACCTCAGGACCGTGTGGTAGTCGAGTTCGGCGGTCTCACCCTGCGCGTGGGTGTACGTGATCGACACCCGGAACCGCCCGTCGACGGGTCGGATCTCGTCGATGGTGCAGTCCAGCACCGAGTGCAGGGTCTTGAACTGGTAGCTGTCGAGGATCGCGCCGTACTGGCCCCGCACGTCGCCCGGATGTTTGGTGTTCCATGCCAGGCGCAGGGGCTGCCGGCTGGCGAGGTGCACCATGGACGCCCTGCCGAGGATGGACGACGCGGTCTCGAAGGCGGAGTTGCCCTTGCCGATGATCAGCACACGCTGGTCCTCGTACGCGGCGGGGTCGACGACCATGTCCTCGTACCCGATGGCGTGTTCGATGCCCTTGATGGCCGGCACGAACGGCTTGCCCCAGCCGGTCGCGACGACGAGGCAACGCGCCCGCACCTCCCCCTGGTCGGTGCTCACCGTGAAACCGTCGTCGGTACGGGTGATCCGCTCGACTGTCGTGCCGAAGCGGATGTTGAGCTGGTGCACGCGTTGGAACTCGCCGAGGTAGCGGACCAGGTCGTCGGCGCCCGGCAGGTACTCCTTGCTGAATCGCGGGAACAACAGGTCCGGGTCGTCGTTGAGCAGCGAGTTCCAGTCCCAGCGCAGGCGGATCTCCGGGTCGTCGCTGTCGGTGTGGACCTTGTTGAGCGAGATGAGCCGGCGGTGTCGGGGGAACCGCCGGAAGAAGTCACCGGGCTGGTCGCCGCGCTCGAGGGTCAGGTAGTCGGCACCCTGCTGCTGGAGGTAGTAGCTCAGTTGGAGTCCGGCAGGTCCCGCGCCGACGATGACGTACCGGTGTTCGCTGCTGACCATCCTGCGGCCCTTCGACGGAGTGATGATCCATCGACCCTGGGATGCCAAGCGATCTATGTCAATCCCGTTCGTCACCGCGCGAGTGCGAGGAGAGACCGTCACGCCGGAAGGCCAACGCCCGGCGGGAGTCCCGGTCCGCCATTTACGGCTCGCGCATCCAGGTCTTCGGGTCGGTCACGAAGACGCCCTTGCCCTGCTGCCGCCGAATCACGCGCAGCGCCTCCAACCGGGCGTAGGCCATCTGCACAGTTCCGTGGCTGACGTCGTACCGCGCACGTAGTTCAGTGATTGAGGGCAGCTTCTCCCCCGGCTTGACCTTCTTCGACCTGACGTCGGCGATCACATCATCGGCGATGCGCCAGTAATCCGGCACTTCTCGCATGGCACTCCTCGCGTGGCAACCCGATTTGATCACACCGCGACGCACCTAACAAGCAGCGTTGACTTAGCTAGCATGTCTAGTTAAGTTGGAGCGGAGCCGGGCCTCGCGTGGCAACGAGTGCGGCTCATCCCCTCGGTCGGGGCGGGTGCGTGTGCCCGTCCCGACCCACCATCAGGACCTCGCGCTCCCGCCTGCCCCCAGAAAGGACCGTCGTGGCTCAGGTGTATCGAGGAAGCCAGCCCCACCTTGGCGGCTACCCGGCCCGGTTGACGCCGTACGAGGTGCGGACCCGCGAATTCGCCCCGCGTCGGCGCGGCGTCGACCCGGATGAGGTACGCGAGTTCCAGGCCCGCGTGGCCGACGAGCTGGGCACGCTGAACGAGGCGGTACGGCTGCTCAGCCGGGAGAACGACCGGCTCGGACGGGCGCTGCGGGACTGGCAGCGCATGCACGCGCGAGAGTGCCGGCCACCCGGCCACTGGTGACCGCGCCTCCGTGCCCCGGCGACCTGCTCGTCATCGACGGCCGGGCCTCGGTGCAGTTCGCCGGGGATCGCGCGCTGACGTTCCGCGTCGTCTGCGTGTCGGACCAGCCGACATACCAGGGCTGGGTCTGGTTGACCGGCTACGTACTCAACCGTCGCGGCGACGCGACAGCCAAGCGAGAGGTCTTCGTGCAACTCGCTGGACTCCGACCCGCCGTGCCCGTCACGCCGACTCAGGCAGGGCGCCGCCGCCCGGCCCGAGCCCGCCGTTGAGCGCTCACTCCTGGAGCCTCGGCAGAGGAGGTCACCGGCCAGGCCAGGGCGAGCATCGAAGTCGTAGCGCAACCAGACCCAGGCTGTCCCGCCCACCGACAGTGCGACGACGACCGCCAGCAGACCCCGGTTCCCACACTCGACGCCGCACGGGATGATGTGGTCGTTCCGACGTCACCGGGGCACCCAGACGGTCGCCGTGGCCGATCATTGCAGCGGCCGATGAACGGCGAGCGATCCGCTTGTGTCGGTTCCCACACTGCTCAGTTCCGTGCCATCGGGATCCGTCCCTCGGCTGGACGCCGAAACTGCTCGACGGTCCCGCCGCGTACGCCGAGGCTGCTGCGCGCTGCCTGGTAAAAGTCGTCGCGGGTCTCGTCGGCCTGCTGGACCATGGCTGCGAGGTTGTCCGGTGGATCCGGCAGACTCCGCGCCGCCTGCTCCAGGTTCCGTACGGCGCGCCGCCAGGTGGAGGCCGCTCGTACCGTGGCCGAGTCACCGAGCAGCAAGACCGCCTCCCAGGTCAGGGTATGGCGCACGTCCGCCTCGGCCAACCGGGCCAGCCCGTCCTCGCGGTCCAGGACGGGGGTACGGGAGCCGGGGCGGTGACCGCTCAACATCCCCAGGGAGAGCAGATGGATCTCCTTGACCGCTCGGGTGAAGTCGGCGTAGGCGTCCAGCCGCCGCTCGTCCCAGCGGACCGTCTGGCTACGCCGCCAGCGGCCACGCTCGGTAACCGTGGTGGCAACCATGGTGCCGATGGTGCCGACCAACACGCCCAGCAGGGCGGGCAACTGCGTCAGAACGCTCTCCATGTACTGAGCCTGTCACCTCGCCACCGCGTTGTTCTCGTCGTACTCGCCGGCGACGCACGATCAAGAGGGCGAAGCCGAGTCAGGTCGCCAGGGTGGCGTAGCGGCCGTTGCGGTTCAGCAGGCTGTCGTGGTCGCCGGATTCGACGATCCGGCCGTGGTCGAGCACCGCGATCTGGTCGGCGTCGCGGACTGTGGACAGCCGGTGGGCGATGGTGATCGTGGTACGCCCCTGCGCGAGTGCGCCGAAGGCCCGTTGCACGGCGCGTTCGGTCTCGGTGTCCAGCGCGCTGGTGGCCTCGTCGAGGACCAGGACGCGCGGGTCACGCAGCAGCGTACGGGCGATGGCCAGGCGTTGCTTCTCCCCGCCGGAGAACCGGTGGCCGCGCGAGCCGACGACCGTGTCGTACCCGTCGGGAAGCCCGGCGATGAGGTCGTGGATCTGGGCGGCGCGGGCCGCGTCCTCGATCTCGGCGTCGGTGGCGTCCGGGCGGGCGTAGCGCAGGTTCTCCCGTACCGTCGTGTGCAGCAGGTACGTCTCCTGGCTGACCACGCCGACGATGGAGGCCAGGTCGGCCAGGCGCAGGTCCCGCAGGTCGACGCCGTCGATGGTGACCCGGCCGGCGTTCGGGTCGTGCAGCCGGCTGATCAGCCCGGCGAGGGTGCTCTTGCCCGAGCCGGTCTCGCCGACCAGGGCGAGGCTGGTGCCGGCGGGGACGTCGAGGGTGATCCCGGCGAGCGCGGCGGTGTCGCTGCCCGGGTAGCCGAAGGTGACGTCCTCCAGTCGCAGGTGCCCTCGGACCCGGGTGGGGTCGACGCGGACCGGCTCGGCGGGGTCGGCCACGTCGACCGGCAGGTCGAGGTATTCGAAGATCCGGGCGAACAGCGCCAGCGACGCGGTGAGCGAGACGCCCACGTTGAGCAGGCCCATCAGCGGTCGGAACAGCCCACCCTGCAGGGCCGTGAAGGCGACAAGGGTGCCGATGCTCAGCGTGCCGGCGGCGCCGGGCAGGCCGGCGGCGAGGTAGATGACCGCGGGTACGGCGGCGAAGATGATGCTCATCGAGGCCATCCGCCAGCGGCCGGCCAGCTCGCTGCGCAACTCCAGGTCGACAAGGCGCTCCGACGAGACGGTGAACCGGTCGATGAGCGCGGGGCCGGTGCCGAGGGTCTTGGCGAGCTGTACGCCGCTTATCGACAGGCCCTCCTCGACTGTGACGTTGAGGTCGGCGAGTTCGCGCTGGCGCTGGGCGGTGATCTCGCGGCGCATCCGGGCGACCCGGCGGGTGAGCCAGATGGCCGGTGGGAGCACGACGAGGGAGACCAGGGAGAGCTGCCAGGACAGGGCGATCATGGCGACGGCGGTGGCGACAACTGTGGTGAGGTTGGCCGCGACGGCGGTGGCGGTGGAGGTGACGACCGACTGCATGCCGCCGATGTCGTTGGTGATCCGGGACTGCACCTCGCCGGTGCGGGTGCGGGTGAAGAAGCCGAGCGACTGGCGCTGGAGGTGGCTGAAGACGTCGGTGCGCAGCCGGTGCATGACCCGCTGCCCGACCTGGGTGGAGATCCAGGTCTGCACGACGCCGAGGGCGGAGGTCACCGCCGCGACGGCGACCATGCCGAGGACCAGCCAGACCAGCAGTGTCACGTCGCCCTGCGGAAGGGCAGTGTCGATCGTTTCTCGCAGCAGGAACGGACTGGCCATCGCGATGATCGAGGAGAGCACGATGATCGCGGTGACGGCCGCAAGCGCGGGTCGGTGGGGGGTGAACAGGCGGCCGATGCGGCGCAGGGACACCTGGCGGGCCTGCGCCTTCTCTTCGTCGCTGACGGCGCGGTGGCCGCGGTCGCGGCCCATGGGGGTGGGTTCCAAAGGGGCACTGCCTTTCGTGGGGACATGCTGAGGTTACCTCAACATGAGGGTACAACCGGATCGGCTGCTACCGTATTCCCGTGATCGGGGACACCGCCGACAGCGCGGACGACGAGAGCCTGGCGGAGACGTTCTGGGCCGTCGCGTCCCGTCTGCGCCGTCAGACGCGGGACTCGCTGGCGCCCTGGGACGTCACGCCCAGCCAGTCCCGGGCCCTCGGCGTGCTGGCCCGACACGGCGAGGTACGCCCCGGAACGCTCGCCGAGCACCTGCGCATCGCGCCCCGCTCGGCCACCGAGGTCATCGACGACCTCCAGGCCCGAGGGCTCGTCGAGCGTCGACCCGACCCGGCCGACCGGCGGGCGACCCTGGTCGCCCTCACCGAGGAGGGCGACCGGATCAGCACCGCCATCCGGGCCGCCCGCCGAGCCGAGGCCGACCGCTTCTTCGGCCACCTGCCCGACGCCGACCGCGCCGAACTGGCCCGCATCCTGCGCACCCTTCGCGCATAACCGCGCCACGCACGGGTAGCCAGCCGCCCCGTTCGTTCGCCGGACCCCCGCCACCACCAGCCGGGGAGACGCGACAGGAGGCGATCATGTCTGCCCTGAACCACCACCACCCCACCTGATGTGCGGGGTCAGCGGAGAGGCGCGGTTCGACGGCCGGCCACCCGACGCGGCGGCGGTCACCCGGATGACCGAGGCGATGCGCTCGCGCGGCCCGGACGACGAGGGGCTGTTCACCGACGGCTGGGTGACCCTCGGGCACCGCCGGCTCACCATCATCGACCTGTCCGACGCGGGCGGGCAGCCCATGGTCCGCGACGACCTGGGCCTGGCGCTGGTCTTCAACGGGTGCGTCTACAACTACCCGGAACTGCGCGAGGAGCTCCAGAACGCCGGCTACACCTTCGGATCCACCAGCGACACCGAGGTGATCCTGGTGGCGTACGCGCACTGGGGTGAGCGGTTCGTCGACCACCTGGTCGGCATGTTCGCGATCGGGCTCGTCGACCGGAACCGGCGGCGGCTCGTCCTGGCCCGCGACCGGCTCGGCATCAAACCGCTCTACCTAGCCGAGACTCCCGGGCGGCTGCGGTTCGCCTCCACCCTGCCCGCGCTGCTGCGTGCCGGCGACGTGGACACCGGCATCGACCCGGTGGCCCTGCACCACTACCTGTCCTGGCACTCCATCGTCCCCGCGCCGAGGACCGTGCTGCGCGGCGTCCGCAAGCTGCCGCCGGCCACCCTGCGGGTGATCGAGGCGGACGGGCGCAGCCGCGAGGAGGTGTACTGGCGGCCCGACTACGTCCGCGAGCCCGCCGACGCGGGGATGGACGCCGCCGAGTGGCGGGACGCCGTCGGGGACGCCCTGCGCACCTCGGTACGCCGACGGCTGGTCGCCGACGTGCCGGTGGGGGTGCTGCTCTCCGGCGGGCTGGACTCCAGCCTCATCGTGGCACTGCTCGCCGAGGCCGGCCAGGAGCACCTGCGCACCTTCAGCATCGGCTTCGACAGCCGGGGCGACGAGTCCGGCGACGAGTTCCACTACTCCGACCTGGTGGCCCGCGCGTACGACACCGACCACCACCGGATCCGGCTCGCCGACGACGACCTGGTGCCCGCCGTACGCCGTGCCGTGCTGGCGATGACCGAGCCGATGGGCAGCCACGACGTGGTCGCCTTCCACCTGCTGTCCGAGCAGGTGGCGCGGCACGTGAAGGTGGCCCAGTCGGGGCAGGGCGCCGACGAGGTGTTCGCCGGCTACGGCTACCACCAGCCGCTGGTCGAGGCGCCCCGGCACAGCGCCGCCGAGACGTTCGCCGCCGCGTTCTTCGACCGGGACCACGACGAGCTGCGCCGCATCGTCGGCCCGGCGTACGCGCTGGAGCACGACGCCAGCCGGGACCTGCTCACCGAGCACCTCGCCGCGCCCGGGGCGCAGACGGCACTGGACGCCGTGCTGCGCCTGGACACCCACCTGATGCTGCCCGACGACCCGGTCAAGAGGGTGGACAGCATGAGCATGGCGTGGGGCCTGGAGGTGCGCACCCCGTTCCTCGACCAGGACCTGGTGACCCTCGCGGCGCACTGCCCGCCGGAGCACAAGGTCGCCCAGGGCGGCAAGGGCGTCCTCAAGGAGGTCGCCCGGGAGGTCCTGCCGGCCGAGGTGATCGACCGGCCGAAGGGCTACTTCCCGGTGCCGGCGCTGCGCAACGTGGACGGTCCCGTCCGCGAGCTGGTCGCCGAGGCGTTGCAGGCGCCGGCGGCCCGCGAGCGCGGGCTGTTCCGCAGCGAGTACGTGGCGCGGCTGCTCGCCGAGCCGGACCGGGCCGAGGCGGCGGCCGGCAGCAACAAGTTGTGGCAGCTGGGTCTGCTGGAGCTGTGGCTCCAGACCCACGACATCCGCTGAGCCCCGGGAAGGTCAGCCGGCGGCGGTGCGGGCGGCGAGGTCGTCGATGACGGCACGCAGGTCGCCGGTGCGCTCCAGCACCCGACGCTGCCGGGTCGCGCCGGTGCCGTCGCGGCGCAGCCGGGCCAGTTGCGCCAGCACGTACCCCAGGTCGCCGTGGCGCAGCAGGGCGGGCGCGATCACCGCCATCAGGTCGTCGACCAGCTCCCAGGCGGGCCGGGCGCCGCCGGCGCGCAGGTCGATGAGGTCGCCGTCGAGGCCGTCGTGGGCGGCCCGCCAGTGCGCCGCGGCGACCAGGCAGTCCCGCACGGGCGGGGCGGTCACGCCGGCGCGTACGTCGTCGGCGAGGGTCGCGACGAGGGACCGGACCAGCGCGGCGACGAGCACCGCGTCGTCCACGTCCGGGCAGACGTCGCCGACGCGCACCTCCACCGTCGGGTACGCCGACGACGGCCGGGCGTACCAGTAGACCATCGCGGCGTCGAGCATGATGCCGGCGGCGATCAGCTCGTTCACGGTGCGGTCGTAGTCGGCGGCGGAGTCGAAGTACGGCGTCGGTCCGATGCTGGGCCAGCGTTCCAGCTGCATCGACCGCCAGCTGGCGTGACCGGTGTCGTATCCGTCGTGCAGCGGCGAGTTGGTGGTGATCGCCTGCACCACAGGCAGCCACACCCGTAGGTGGTTGCAGACCTGCACGGCCAACTCCCGGTCGGGCAGCCCGACGTGCACGTGGCAGCCGCAGACCGCCGGGTCGTGCGCCACCGGCCCGTACCGGCGCGACATCGCGTGGTAGCGCGGCTCGTCGGGCACCGTCCGGTGCGGCTCGGCCAGCGGGGTGGCGCCCACCGCCACCAGTCGCGCGCCGGCCGACCGGGCGGCCTCGACGGCGGAGCGGCGCAGCGTCACCAGGTGCGCGCGCAGCTCGGTGAGGTCCGCGCAGACCGGGGTGACCATCTCCACCATGCTGTGCCGGAACTCCTGGCGGCTCTGGTCGCGGGCTGGCCCACGCAGTGCGGCGAGCACCTGGTCGGCCACCGGCAGGTTCCGGCCGCTGTCCGGGTCGATCAGCAGGTACTCCTCCTCGACGCCGAGCGTGAGGGTGGACAGGTCCGGCACGGTGGCGACGACTGTCGAGCGGTACGCCATGTCCCCTCCCCCATCCACTGCTGCGGCGGCGCCTCGGTTTCCCGGCCGCCCGCGCGGCAAACGCGCTCAGATCCCCGCCCGGGCCGCCGCGCGTGCGGTGAGGAAGGCCCGTTCGGCCGCGTTGTCCGTCCGGGCGGCAGCTGTCCGGTACGCCTCGACGGCCTCCCCGCTGCGGCCGAGCCGGGCCAGCAGGTCGGCGCGGACCGCGTGGTACACGTGGTAGCCGGCCAGGTCGAGGCGGTCCACCTCGGCCAGCGCGACAGCCACGCCTGCCACCTCGGCGAGCGCGACGGCCCGGTTCAGCGCCACCACCGGGCCGGGGGCAGCCACCGTGAGCTGGTCGTACAGCGCAAGGATCTGCGCCCAGTCGGTGTCGGCGGCGCGCTCGGCGACGCTGTGCACGGCGGCGATCGCGGCCTGGATCTGGTACGGGCCGGGCCGGGCCCGACGCAGGCAGCGGCGTACCAGCATTCGGCCCTCGGCGCGCAGGGCGGTGTCCCACAGGCGTCGGTCCTGCTCGGGTAGCGGCACCAGCCCGCCCTCGGCGGTGGTCCGCGCCGGACGACGGGATTCGGTGAGCAGCATCAGCGCGAGCAGGCCGAGCGCCTCCGGCTCGTCGGGCATCAGCTCGACAAGCAGGCGGGCCAGACGGATCGCCTCGGCGCACAGCTCGGCGCGGACCAGGTGCCGTCCGCCGCTGGCCGTGTGCCCCTCGTTGAAGATCAGGTAGAGCACCGCGAGGACGGCGTGCAGCCGGTCGGGCAGGTCGGCGTCGCGGGGCACCCGGTACGGGATGCCCGCGTTGCGGATCTTCGACTTGGCGCGGACCAGCCGCTGCGCCATCGTCGGCTCGGGCACCAGGAAGGCGCGGGCGATCTCGGCGGTGCTCAGGCCGCCGAGCAGGCGCAGGGTGAGGGCGACCCGGGCGGTCGGGGCGAGCGCCGGATGGCAGCAGGTGAAGATCAGACGTAGCCGGTCGTCGCGCACCGGTCCCTCCTCGCCGGGTGGGTCGGCGGCGTACAGCAGTGCCGCCTGGGTGTGCCGGTCGGCCCGGGTCGCCTCCCGGCGCCGCCTGTCGATGCCCCGGTTCCGGGCCGTGGTGATGATCCACCCGGCGGGGCTGGGCGGCGGGCCGGTTCGCGGCCACTGCGCCACCGCCACGGTGAAGGCGTCCTGGACGGCCTCCTCGGCGAGGTCGATGTCGCCGAGGAGGCGCACCAGGACGGCGACCGCGCGGCCGTACTCCGCGCGGAACACCGCCTCCACGTCGGGCACGGTCAGTTCCCGGCCCCACCCTGGAAGGGGCGGACCTCGATCGGCAGGGTGGTGGCCAGCGCGTAGCGGCGACCCCAGTGCAGCGCGGCGTCCAGGTTCGGCACGTCGACGATGGTGATGCCGCCCAGGTACTCCTTGCCCTCCACGAACGGCCCGTCGGTGACGAGGACCTCGCCGTCGCGGGGGCGCAGCACGGTGGCCGTCTCCGGGCCGTGCAGGCCCTGCCCGAAGACCCACGACCCGGTGGACGCCAACTCGTCGCGCAGCTCGCCGAGCTGGCGCATCACCCCGGCCAGGAACTCCGGGTCCGGTGGCAGCTCGCCCTGCGGCTGGTGAAGGCTGAGCAGGTACAACGTCATCGGTCCTCCTCGTGGGCGGCCGGCCCGTCGCCGACCTCTCATCCTCCACACGATCGGCCGCCGCCCGAATCGACACGTCTGTGGAAAATTCTCGGCGGCCGGTCCGGCCCAGCCCGGTGGCGGCGGTGCCGCGACCGCCAGCCATACCCGCCACGGTTGCGGGTAGAAGCCAATGTGGCCGACGGCATCCGGGTGGGTAGTGGCCGGGCGCGGTGCGCGCCGGTGAGCGGGCGGCGGCCGAGGTGCTGACGCGGTGACCGGCACGACCGAGGCCGGCCCGGTCTCGGCGGGACCGGGCCGGCTCGGCCCTCGGTGCGACACGCGCCGACCCGGTCCGTGGGACGATCGGGTCGGCGCGGGCGCCCGGGTCAGGGGTAGGTGGTCAGGTACACCGTCTGGTTGGCCGCGTTCGCGGTGCCACCGGCGTTGTTGATCACCCGGTTGATGGTGCCGACGCCACCGAGCGAGACGGTGACCATGTTCGTGAAGCGCACGTTCGGGTTGACGGGCACCTCGAACGACCGCTCCTCGACCACCGCGGGATTGACGTTGAAGTAGCTGTAGCTGCCCAGCCCGAACGCCTGGTGGCTGGTCACCGAGTCGGCAACCTTGTACGCGGCGTACCCCCGGGTCGAGCCGTTCATCCAGGCCGCCTGGTTGGGCGGGTCGTACGGCAGTTCGTTCTGGTAGAAGTACGTCCGGCCGCCGTTGCCGTTCCAGATCGTCTGGTACTTCTGGTAGTGCTCGACGAAGAGGCCGTACATGGTGACGTCGTCGCCGTTGACGGTGAGCCCGGTGTCGGCGGTGTTCAGCGTCCACCCGGTGGGCACGCCGCTGGCCGCGTGGTCGGCCCGCCACAGCCACATGTGGTCGCCGATTACGTTGTCGCTGTTCACGGTCAACGTGTTGGTGGCCTTGCCGACGTGGGGTCCGCCGATGCGGAAGAACACGTCGTGCAGCGACGTCGGGTTGCTGGCGTGGCTCGCGGCCGACCCGGACGGCCCGACCTCCATGAGCACCGGCGAGTTCGTGGTGCCGGCCTCGAACATCAACCCGGCGACCTTGACGCCGTCCACGTCGGCCACCCGCATCCCGACGCTGCCGTTGTCGGCCTGGATGGTGGCCAGGCCCAGGCCGAGGATGACCGTGTCGGTCCGGTTGACCTGGATCGGCTCGGTGACGTGGTGCACTCCCGGGGTGAAGAGCAGGTGCCGTCCCTGGGCGAGGGCCGCGTTGATGGTGGCGGCGCTGGTGCCGGGCTGGACGACGTAGAACTGCGACAGCGAGATGGACGAGCCGGCCGGGGTCTTGTTGTACCAGCTCGTGCCCGTGGAGTTGGTGCGCAGCGCCGGCACGAAGACGCGGTACTCACCGCTGCCGTCGACGTACAGGAACGGCTTCTCGCGGACCTGCGGGGTCTGCGCGATGACCGTGTGCGACGGGTTGGGGAAGCTCGGGGCCGGGGCACCGATGACGCCCTGGAAGACCATGTTCCACACCGAGCCGGTCCAGCCGTTGCCGAACTCGCTGTTGCGCGAGTACCACTGCTGCTGCGAGCCGGAGACGACCAGGCCGTCGACGCGGGTGTCGGCCAGCAGACCGCCGCTGGACCAGCCGTCCCCGCCGTTCCAGAGCTGGATCTGGTTCTGCGCGCCGCGCAGGTGCATCCGCCGGTACGGGGCGGCCTGGGACACCGCCCAGCGTTCCACGGTCTGCCCGGCGGGCAGGGTGACCGAGAGGTTCTCGGCGGCCCGCCAGAAGTTCTGGGTGGCGTTGCCGCCCATCCAGAACGCCTCGGTGCGGACGTGGCCGTTGAGGTTGACGTCGTCGGGGCTCATGCCGAGGCCGGCGACCTGGGTGAAGAAGCCGAGGTTGACGTCGGCCGTGTAGGTGCCCGGCTTGAACAGCACGGCGTACCGCTGCGGGCCGAACTGGTTGGTCTCCTGCTGGGTGAAGAGGGTGTTCAGTCGACTCTGGATGGTCGAGGTCGGCGTGCTGGGATCGAAGACGAACGTGTTCGACCCGAGGTTCGGGTTGTACGGGTCGGTGGTGCCGACCGGGGGCTCGCTGGTGCCGCCTGTGGTGTTGACCGCCAGCTCCCACAGCGAGTAGCCGTACGTGGTGCCCCGGGCGGTGCCGTACATCCGGAGGTAACGGCCACTGCCGCTGACGGTGAGGTTCTGCGTGCCGCCGGTGCTGGTGGTGGTCGAGTAGATCGTGGTCCAGGTGGTGCCGTCGGCCGAGGTCTGGAGCTGGAAGGACCGGGCGTACGCGGCCTCCCAGGTGAGCGTCACCCGACAGATGGTGCGGGTGCTGCCGAGGTCGACGCGCAGCCACTGCGGGTCGCTGGCGGCGCTGGCCCAGCGGGTGCCCGGGTTGCCGTCGACGGCGGCGGACGCCGCGAGGCCCGCGTCCTGGGTGGACGAGGCGGTGGCCGGGCTGCCCTGCGCGACGTTGGTGCTGCCGCAGGTAGGCGTGCTGCCGCCGGTCTCGCCGTACACCTGGAACTCCCAGAGCGAGTAGCCGTAGCCGGTACCCCGGGCGGTGCCATACATCCGCACGTACCGGCCGGCGCCGGTGACGGTGAGGTTCTGGGTGCCGCCGGCGCCGGTGGTGGTCGAGTAGATGGTGGTCCAGGTGGCGCCGTCGTCGGACGTCTGGAGCTGGAAGGCCCGCCCGTAGGCGCCCTCCCAGAGCAGGTTGACCTGGCTGATGGTGGCCCGCGCGCCCAGGTCGACCTGGAGCCACTGCGGGTCGCTGAAGGCGCTGGCCCAGCGGGTGCCGGTGTCGCCGTCGACCGCGGCGGCGGCGGCCAGGGTGCCGGCGTTCTCGGTGGACGAGGCGGTGGCGGGACGGCCCTGGGAGAGCAGGGTGGGGGCGGCCTGCGCCGGGGTGGTGCCGCCGGTCGGCGTGAGCGCCGCGACCACTGCCACGGTGAGCCCGACGAGCAGGTGCCGGACGGGACGCCGGGGGCGCGGACGTACGGATGTAGCACGAGATGTCATGACATCGCCTGTCGCTAGGGGGTTACGGGGGTGCCGCGCGGGTGGGATCGGCTCGCCCCGTGGCGCCGTGGGTGGTGCCGCCGATGCGGCGTCGCGGGTCGGAGAGCGCTTTCGTAGGAGTGTTGCGGCGAGATTGCGACGACGTCAAGACATCGATCTATAACTTTGTTATTTATCCCGAGGATGCTTTTTTGTGTAATTTGCTGGTCGGCCGCGCGGTCGCTCCCGCTCAGCGGCGGACGCCGCCCTCGGTGAGGAAGCGGGCGATCGGGAGCGTCGCCGCCCCCAGCGCCACCGCGTCCACGCCGAGCCGGCACAGCTCGATCGACGCCTGCTCGTACGGCTGGCGCAGCGCCTGCCGACCGGCCGCCTCCCGCACGGCCGGCAGCAGGTCGCCCAGCGCCATCGCCGCCCAGCCGCCGAGCACCACCCGCTGCGGGTTGAACAGGTTGATCAGGTTGGCCACCCCGGCGCCCAGGTAGCCGGCTGTCTCGTCAAGCACCCGTCGCGCGGTGGCCGAGGTGTCCGCGGCGGCGACCAGGGCGGCGAGCTGGGATTCCTCGTCCTCGCCCGGCGCCGCTCGCCCCCGACGCGCCTCCCGGTAGCGCTCGATGATCGCCTCCGCGCCCACGTACGCCTCCAGGCAGCCACGGGCGCCGCACCGGCAGGCCCGGCCGCCGTACACCAGTGTGGTGTGTCCCCACTCCCCCGCGCTGCTGGACGCGCCCCGGTAGGTGGCGCCGTTGGTCACCACGGACGCGCCAACGCCGGAGCCGACAAGCGCGAAGACGGCGTGCCGGGCACCGCGCCCGGCGCCGAACCACATCTCGGCCTGGCCGAGGGTCTTCGCGCCGTTGTCGATGTGCAGCGGCAGGTCGGTGCCCGCGCTGATCAGGCGTTCCAGCGGCACCCGATCCCAGCCGAGGGCCTGGGCGTGCACGACAGCCTCGACGCCCTGCTCGACGACACCGGAGACACCGATGCCGACGCCGAGCACGTCGGCGGGGGCCACGCCGGCCTCCCCGGTCACCGCGTCGATGCCGGCCAGCACGTGCCCGGCCACGACGTCCGGCTCGGTCCGCGCCGGGTCGAGCGGGTACTCGATGCTGGCCAGCAGGGTCATCGCGAAGTCGAACAGCTCGACGCGGACCCGGGTCTCGCCGACGTCCACGCCTGCCACGAACGCGAAGCGGGGCGCGATCCGCAGCAGCATGCTGGGCCGGCCACCGTCGGACTCGGCGGCTCCCGCCTCGGCGACCAGCCCCTCGTCGATCAGGTCGGCCACCACGTTGCTCACCGCCGGCTGGCTGAGCCCGGTGCTGCGCACCAGGTCCTGGCGGGTGAGCGGACCGTCGAGGAAGAGCCTGGTCAGCAGGGCGGACCTGTTGCGCAGCCGCACGCTGCGGTTGGTGGCACGCGCCAGCTCCACTCGTCACCTCGTTCCCGTCGGCCGTTCGAGGCGACTGTAACCGCCCCGTGCTTGACGACCCACCGACCAGCAACTTTAATGACGACATAAATTAAGCCGTGATGTAACTCCCGGGAAACGCCGACGGACCCCGACGGCGCACCCCCGAACCCCTGTCCGCGGCCGGCCGCCCGTCGCCCACCCCTATCGGTGACGAAGGCCGGCGGACCCCCACCACGCACCGGAAGGGCAGACCGTGTCGAGACGACACCTCGGGATATTCACCGCCGCCGTACTGGCAGCGGCATCGCTCACCGCCTGCGGCG
The DNA here is from genome assembly GCF_042898105.1 of Micromonospora sp. NPDC000663. Lineage (NCBI taxonomy): Bacteria > Bacillati > Actinomycetota > Actinomycetes > Micromonosporales > Micromonosporaceae > Micromonospora > Micromonospora sp. NPDC000663. The sequence continues at coordinate 323,197 of NZ_JBIAYR010000004.1, read as the reverse complement.
GCTCCGGCGACGACTCCGCAGCATCGCCCAAGACGCTCACCTACTGGGCCAGCAACCAGGGCGCCAGCCTGGAGGCGGACAAGACCATCCTCCAGCCGGAGCTGGACAAGTTCGAGAAGCAGACCGGGATCAAGGTCACCGTCGAGGTGGTCCCCTGGTCGGACCTGCTCAACCGCCTGCTGGCCGCCGCCACCTCCGGCAAGGGCCCGGACGTGGTCAACATCGGCAACACCTGGTCGGCGTCGTTGCAGGCCACCGGCGCGCTCGTCGAGTTCGACGACGCCACCCTGCAGGCCGTGGGCGGCAAGGACCGGATCGTCCCCGCCGCGCTCGCCGCCGCCGGCGCCCCCGGCAAGCCGCCGGCCGCCGTGCCGCTCTACAGCATGGCGTACAGCCTGTACTACAACAAGAAGATGTTCGCCGACGCGGGCATCACCGCGCCGCCGACCACCTGGGAGCAGGTCGCCGAGTACGGCAAGAAGCTCTCCACCGGCGGCAAGTGGGGCCTCGCGATCGAGGGGGCCAACCCGTCGGAGAACGCCCACCACGCCTTCACCTTCAGCCAGCAGTACGGCGGCGAGTGGTTCGACTCGGCCGGCAAGCCGACCTTCGACACCCCGCAGAACGTCTCGGCCATCAAGCGCTACATCGACTTCATGGCCGCAGACAAGATCACCAACCCGAGCAACGCCGAGTACGCGCAGAACCAGTCGGTCTCCGACTTCGCCAACGGCAAGGCCGCCATGCTGCTCTGGCAGTCCGCCGGCTCGAACCTCAAGACGCAGAACATGCCCGCCGACGCGTACGGGGTGGCCCCGGTGCCGTTCCTGGCCAGCCCGCCGGCCGGCGGCAAGAAGGTCAACAGCATGGTCGCCGGGATCAACATGGCGGTCTTCAAGCACACCAAGAACAAGGACGGCGCGCTGAGCTTCGTGAAGTTCATGACCAGCGACGAGGAGCAGACGATCCTCAACAAGACGTACGGCTCGCTGCCGGCGGTCAAGACCGCGGGCTCCGACCCGGCGTTCACCGCCCCGGAGCAGAAGACCATCCAGGAGACCCTGGTCACCACCGCGGCGCCGCTGCCGCAGGTGCCCGAGGAGAGCACCTTCGAGACCCTGGTCGGCACCGCGATGAAGGAGCTGTTCGCCGACGCGGCCAGCGGCAAGCCGGTCACCGAGGCATCGGTGAAGGCCAAGCTGACCGAGGCGCAGCAGAAGATGCGCTGACCCAGGCGTCACAGGTGGCCGTGGTCGGGCGTCGAGCCCGGCCACGGCCACCGCCTCCGAGAGGACCCCGATGGCAACCAGCACCACCGCGCCGGACGCCGGCCGGCGCGAACCCCGGGCCGGGACACCCGCCCGGGCGCCGGCCCGCCGGCCCCGCGGCCCGCGCCGCTCACTCCTGCCGTACCTGCTGCTCGCACCGGCCGTCGTGCTGGAACTCGCCGTCCACGTGATCCCGATGGTGGTCGGCGTCTGGATGAGCCTGCTGGAGCTGACCCAGTTCCACATCCGCGACTGGTCCACCGCACCCTTCGTCGGGTGGGACAACTACCTGGCGACGCTCGACATCAACAGCGCCGCCGGCAAGGAACTGCTGCACTCGTTCTGGATCACCCTGGCGTACAGCCTGTTGTCGGTCGGGTTCGCCTGGCTTCTCGGCATCTCGGCGGCGGTGGTGCTGCAACGACCGTTCCGGGGACGGGCCCTGCTGCGGGCGCTGTTCCTCACCCCGTACGCGCTGCCGGTCTACGCCGCGGTGATCACCTGGAGCTTCCTGCTGCAACGCGACACCGGCCTGGTCAACCACGTCCTCGTGGACCAGCTCGGCCTGCTCAACGAGCGGCCGTTCTGGCTGATCGGCGACAACAGTTTCTGGTCGCTGCTCGTGGTGTCGGTGTGGCGCAACTGGCCGTTCGCGTTCCTGTGCCTGATGGCCGGCCTGCAGAACGTGCCGGGCGAGCTGTACGAGGCCGCCGCCATCGACGGCGCGGGGTTCTGGCGCCGGCTGCGCTCGGTCACCCTGCCGATGCTGCGGCCGGTGAACCTGGTGCTGCTGCTGGTGCTGTTCCTGTGGACGTTCAACGACTTCAACACGCCGTTCGTGCTGTTCGGCGGCTCCGCGCCCGAACAGGCCGACCTGATCTCCATCCACATCTACCGCAGCTCCTTCAAGACCTGGGACTTCGGCTCCGGCTCGGCGATGTCGGTGGCACTGCTGCTGTTCCTGCTCGTCGTCTCGGCCGCGTACCTGCTGATCACCAACCGTCGGAGGGACGACCATGCGTGAGACCGCCGGTGAGCGCTGGGGCCGGCGCATCGTCCTGACCCTGCTCACGCTCTTCGTCGTCATCCCGCTGTACGTGATGGTCACCTCGGCGGCGAAGCCGTTGCAGGACGTGCAGAACGGCTTCACCTGGTGGCCCAGTCGACCCACCCTGCAACCGTTCGTCGACATGTGGAGCACAGTGCCGCTGGCCCGGTACCTGGTGAACAGCCTCGTGGTGTCGAGCATCGCGGCGGTCTGCTCGGTGGCGGTTGCCATCTTCGCCGCGTTCGCGGTCAGCCGGTACCGGTTCCGGGGTCGGGGGGTCTTCTCGGTGACGGTGCTGTCCACCCAGATGTTCCCCGGCATCCTGTTCCTGCTGCCGCTGTTCCTCATCTACGTCAACCTGGGCAACGCGACAGGCATCGAGCTGTACGCCAGCCGTACCGGCCTGATCATCACGTACCTGACGTTCTCGCTGCCGTTCTCGATCTGGATGCTTGTCGGCTACTTCGACTCGATCCCCCGGGGGCTGGACGAGGCGGCGCAGGTCGACGGGGCCGGGCCGCTGCGCATCCTGTTCCGGGTCATCCTGCCGGCCGCCGTGCCGGGCGTCGTCGCGGTCACCGTGTACGCGTTCATGACCGCCTGGGGTGAGGTGCTCTTCGCCTCGGTGATGACCGACGAGGGCAGCCGCACCCTGGCCGTCGGCCTGCAGGGCTACTCCACCCAGTTCAACGTCTACTGGAACCAGATCATGGCCGCCTCGCTCGTGGTCAGCATCCCGGTCGTCGCCGGATTCCTGGCCCTTCAGCGGTACTTCGTCGCCGGCCTCACCGCCGGCGCGGTCAAGTGAGCCATCCAACCCCAGAGGAGAGCCGTCCCGTGCCCGACCTGTCCAACCTGCCACCCGACTTCCTCTGGGGGGTGGCCACCGCGGCGTACCAGATCGAGGGGGCCGTCGACGTCGACGGCCGGTCGCCGTCCATCTGGGACACCTTCTCGGCGACCCCCGGCACTGTCGACAACGGCGACACCGGCGCCGTGGCGTGCGACCACTACCACAGGTGGCCGGAGGACCTGGCGCTGCTGCGCCGGCTCGGCGTGCACGCGTACCGGTTCTCGGTGGCCTGGCCCCGGGTGATGCCCGACGGCGTCGGGCGGGTCAACGCCGCCGGGCTGGACTTCTACGACCGGCTCGTCGACACGCTGCTCACCGACGGGATCCGGCCGTTCGTCACCCTCTACCACTGGGATCTGCCACAGATCCTCCAGGATCGGGGTGGTTGGCCGGAGCGGGCAACCGCCGAGGCGTTCGCCGACTACGCGGCGGTGGTCGCCGACCGTCTCGGCGACCGGGTGGCCGACTGGTGCACTGTCAACGAGCCGCTCTGCGTGTCCTGGATCGGGCACCTGGAGGGCAACATGGCCCCCGGCGAGCGGGACCTGACCCGCGCGGTGCACACCTCGCACCACGTGCTGCTCGGGCACGGCCTGGCCACCCAGGCGATCCGTGCCAACGCCGCCCGCCCGGCCTCGGTGGGCCTGGTGCTGAACCTCAGCCCGATCGAGCCGGCCACCGACCGCCCCGAGGACGTCGCGGCGGCGCGGCGGGCCGACGGGCACGTCAACAGGTGGTGGCTGGACCCGATCCACGGGCGCGGCTACCCCGCCGACATGGTGGCAACGTACGGGGTCGAACCGCCGGTACGCGGCGACGACCTGGCGGTAATCGCCACGCCCACCGACTTCCTCGGCGTGAACTACTACTTCCGTCAGCTCGTCGTCGACGACCCGACCGGCGCGGCGCCGTACGCCAGGCAGGTGCCGGTGCCCGGCTCGGTGGAGACCGCGATGGGCTGGGAGGTGTACCCGGCGGGCCTGGAGCGGCTGCTTGTCGACGTGCACGAGGAGTACCGGCCGGGCCGGATCATCGTCACCGAGAGCGGTTCGGCGTGGCCGGACGAGGTCACCGCCGAGGGCGCCGTGGAGGACAAGGAGCGCACCGACCACCTGGAGCAGCACCTGGCGGCCTGCGCGGCGGCGGTGGCGAAGGGCGTGCCGCTGGACGGCTACTTCGTCTGGTCGCTGCTCGACAACTTCGAGTGGGCGTACGGCTACGACAAGCGCTTCGGGCTCGTGCACGTCGACTACGCCACGCAGCGCCGGACGGTGAAGGCCAGCGGTCTGCGCTACGCCGAGCTGATCCGCGCCCACCAGGCTCTCGCCGGGACGACCGGGACGGCCGCGCCGGTGGCGTGAGACGGGGGCCGTCCGGCCGGCCGCCCGGGGTGACCCGGGCGGCCGCTCCCGTCCGGATCGGATAAAACGCCGCCGACCGTCGACCGCAGTGGCTAGCCTGCGGCAATGTCCGCAGCACCCGACGAGGTCGAGCAGCCCGACGCCGAAGCACGGGTGTCCGGCACCGACCGGATGACGGCCTTCAGCGACGGCGTCTTCGCCATCGTCATCACGTTGCTGGTCATCGAGCTGCGTGTGCCGGAGCACCACGAGGGCGAACTGCTGGACGGCCTGCTCGGCGAGGGCGCCTCGTACCTGGCCTTCGTGGTGTCCTTCGTCTACGTCGGCGTGCTCTGGCTCAACCACCACGCCCTGCTGCGGCTGATCCGCGGCACCACCCTCACGCTGAGCTGGATCAACCTCGGCGTCCTCTTCGGCGCGGTGATCATTCCGTTTCCCACAGCGGTGCTGGCGTCGGCGTTCACCCACGGCGACACCAACGACCAGCGCGCGGCCGTGGCCCTGTACGCGCTGAGCGCCGCGCTGATGTCGGCCCCCTGGCTGGTGTTCTTCAGCTACCTGCACCGTCACCCGGCGCTGCTGCACCGCCGGATCACCCCCGACTACGCGCGCCGGCAGCGCCTGCGACCGATCACCGGGCTCGTGCTGTACGGGCTGGGCGGCCTGCTCGGCTGGTTCGTCAACCCGCTGCTCGGTCTGATCGCCGTCATCGTGATGATCACTTATCACGCCGTGACCAGCGAGGGGCTGCCCCGCTGGCTCACCCGTCACTGAAGGCCCGTAGCCGCAGCAGGTCGGCCGGTGTGTCCACGTCGACCGGGGAGCCGACGTCGTCGCAGGGCACCTCGACCACCAGGTCCGGATGGTGGCGCAGCAGGTCGCGGGCGCCCCGGTCGCCGACGGCGTACCGGTCCAGCAGCGGCCAGGCCTGCCGACCGAGCAGGACCGGGTGCCCCGGCCGGCCGGCGTAGGTGGCGACCGCGACGACCGCCCCGCCGGCGTGGGCCGTGCGCACCCGGCGCACCGCGGCCGGACTGAGCAGCGGCTGGTCCACCAGGGCCACCACCGCGGCCGGCACGTCCGCGCCCAGCGAGGCCAGGCCCCGGCGCAGCGACGAGCCGAGCCCCTCTGCCCAGCCGTCGTGGCGTACCGGCACCGCGCCGGGCACGTCGGGCGCCTCGTCGGCGCCCGCGCCGAGCACCACGTGCACCGGTGCGCACCCGCCGTCGCCCAACAGCCGGACGGCCCGCCGCAGCAGGGGCTCGCCGTCGAACTCCACGAGGGCCTTCGGGCGGCCGTACCGCCGTCCGGCGCCGGCGGCCAGCAAGAGCCCGGCGGTCAACCGCCTCACCTCCCGTACGGAGTGCTTTGCGTTATTCGCCCCGCGATATACCGACAAAGCTAGTCTGGGCCGGTGCAGGCCGGACCGGAGAACGCGAGGACCACCGACGAGCGGCACTCGTCCCGGGTGGCGTTCGACGTCAACGGCGTCCTCCGCGAGGTGACGCTCGACAACCGCACCACGCTGCTCGACGCGCTGCGCGAGCACCTCGACCTGACCGGGGCGAAGAAGGGCTGCGACCACGGCCAGTGCGGCTCCTGCACCGTCCTGCTCGACGGGCGCCGGGTGAAGAGTTGCCTGATCTTCGCCGTCACCCTGGACGGCCGGTCGGTGGTCACCGTGGAAGGGCTGGCCGGGTCGGACGCGCTGTCACCGTTGCAGGCCGCGTTCATCGCGCAGGACGCGTTCCAGTGCGGCTACTGCACCCCCGGGCAGCTCTGCTCCGCCCGGGGAATGCTCGACGAGGTCGAGCGGGGCTGGCCCAGCGCCGTCACCGAGGACCTGGCCGCGCCGCCGGAGCTGACCGACGCGGAGATCCGTGAACGGATGGCCGGCAACCTGTGCCGCTGCGCCGCGTACCCGCACATCGTCGCGGCCGTCCGGGCGACGGCGGCCGCGCGGTGAGGCCGTTTCGCTACCACCGGCCCGCCGACGTGGAGGAGGCGGTCGCCGTGCTCGCCACCGAGCCGCAGGCGGCGTACCTGGCCGGCGGGACGAACCTCGTCGACCTGATGAAGCTCGGGGTGCAGCGCCCCGACGTGCTGGTGGACGTGACCCGGCTGCCACTGGACACCGTCGAGGAGCTGCCCGACGGCGGACTGCGGATCGGCGCGACGGTGCGCAACAGCGACCTCGCCGCCCACCGGACGGTCCGCCGCGACTACCCGGTGCTGGCCCGCGCCCTGCTCGCCGCCGCCTCCGGGCAGCTGCGCAACCTGGCCACCACCGGCGGCAACCTGTTGCAGCGCACCCGCTGCGTGTACTTCCAGGACACCGGCAAGGCGTGCAACAAACGCGACCCGGGCAGCGGATGCGCGGCCCTGCACGGCCAGAACCGCGACCTGGCGGTGCTGGACTGGTCCGAGCAGTGCGTCGCCACCCACCCGTCGGACCTCGCGGTGGCCCTCGCCGCGCTGGACGCGGTGGTGGAGGTGCACGACACCGACGGCCCACGGGACGTCCCGCTCGCCGCCCTGCACCGCTCACCCGGCACCCATCCGGAGCAGGAGACCACCCTCGCCCGCGGCGCGCTCATCACTGCCGTGCGGTTGCCGGCGCTGCCGGCCGCGCGCCGTTCGGCGTACCTCAAGGTGCGCGACCGGGCGTCGTTCGCCTTCGCCGCCGGCTCGGTGGCCGCCGTGCTGGACCTGGACGGCGGGGTGGTCCGCGACGTGCGGCTGGCGTACGGGGCGGTGGCCCACCGGCCCTGGCGGGCGTACCGGGCCGAGGAGGAGCTGCGCGGTCGACAGTTCAGCGCGGAGCTGGCCGCGGCGGCCGCCGACGCCGAGCTGACCGAGGCGCGTCCCCTGCGGCACAACGGCTTCAAGCTGCCGCTGACCCGTTCCATCACCGTACGGGTGCTCACCGAACTGGCGTCGTCATGAGCACCGACGCGGTCGGCCGGGCGTACCCCCGCCTGGAGGGACGGGAGAAGGTCACGGGGACGGCCCGGTACGCGGTGGAGTACCCCGTCGACGGTGTCACCTACGGCTGGGCGGTGCCCTCGGCCGTGGTGCGGGGGCGGATCACGCGGGTCGACACGGCGGAGGCGCTGGCGTCGCCAGGCGTGCTGGCCGTGGTGCACCCCGGCAACGCGCCCCGGCTCGCGCCCGGCCTGGAGGCGGACCTGTGGCTGCTCCAGGAACCGACTGTGCACTACCGGGGGGAGCTGATCGCCGTCGTGGTGGCCACCAGTCTGGAGGCGGCCCGGGAGGGCGCCCGGCTGGTGCGGATCGACTACGACGCCGGACCGCACAGCACGGTGCTCACCGAGGACCACCCGGGCCTCTACAAGCCGGACCACGTCAACCCCAGCTATCCGACCGACACCGAGGAGGGCGACTTCGACGCCGGGTACGCGGCCGCCCCGGTGCGGGTGGACGCCACCTACCGAACGCCTGCGTACCACAACAACCCGATGGAGCCGCACGCCACCACGGCGCGGTGGCAGGACGGGCGGCTGCTGGTGCACGACTCCAACCAGGGCGCGTCCTCGGTGCGGGCGGCGCTTGCCGAGTTGTTCGAGCTGCCCCGGGAGTCGGTGCGGGTGGTCACCGAGCACGTCGGCGGTGGCTTCGGCAGCAAGGGGTACGCGAAGGCCTCGGTGGTGCTGGCCGCCCTCGCCGCCCGGCACGTGGACCGTCCGGTCAAACTGGCGTTGACCCGCCAGCAGCTGTTCGGGCCGGTCGGCTACCGCACCCCCACCATCCAGCGTGTCCGCCTCGCGGCCGACGCCGACGGGCGGCTCACCGCGATCTGCCACGACGCGATGAGCCAGTCCTCGACCATCCTGGAGTTCGCCGAGCAGACCGCCGTCTACACCCGCAGCATGTACGCCGCACCGCACCGCCGCACCACCCACCGGCTGGTCCGTCTCGACGTGCCGACACCGTTCTGGATGCGGGCGCCCGGCGAGTGTCCCGGTGCGTACGCCTTGGAGTCGGCGATGGACGAACTGGCCGTCGCCGTCGGTATCGACCCGGTGGAGCTGCGCATCCGCAACGACACGGCTGTCGACCCCGATCAGGGGCGCCCGTTCACCAGCCGCCACCTGGCGGCCTGCCTGCGCGAGGGGGCCCAGCGGTTCGGGTGGGCCGACCGGGATCCCGCGCCCCGGGCGCGGCGCGACGGGCGCTGGCTCATCGGGTCCGGCGTGGCCGGGTCGAGCTACCCGGCCCGCGCCAGGCCGTCCTCGGCGACGGCCACCGCGAAACCCGACAGCGGGTTCGTCGTCCGGATCAACGCCACCGACATCGGCACCGGCGCCCGCACGGCCTTGTGGCAGGTGGCCGCCGACGCGCTTGGCGTACCGCCCGAGCGGGTCGAGATCCACATCGGCGACAGCGAGCTGCCCACCGCACCGGTGGCCGGCGGCTCGATGGGCACCGCGAGTTGGAGCTGGGCGGTGATCCGCGCGTGCCAGGCGCTGCGCGGGAAGCTGCGCGACGGCGTGCCGACCGGTGCCGAGGTGAGCGCCGAGGCGGACACCTCCGAGGAGGTCGGCGGACAGCCCGGTCTGCCGCGGTACGCGTACGGGGCGCAGTTCGCCGAGGTCCGGGTGGACGCGACCACAGGCGAGGTACGGCTCAACCGGATGCTCGGGGTGTTCGCCGCCGGCCGGGTGGTCAATCCGGCGACGGCCCGCAGCCAACTCATCGGGGGCATGACGATGGGGCTGTCGATGGCGTTGCACGAGGAGGGTCTGCTCGACGAACGCTACGGCGACTGGGTCAACCACGACCTGGCCACGTACCACATCACCGGCTGCGCGGACGTGGAGTCCATCGAGGCGTACTGGCTGGACGAGCACGACGGCGAGCTGAACCCGGCCGGGGTGAAGGGCATCGGCGAGATCGGCATCGTGGGCGCCGCCGCGGCGGTCGCCAACGCGGTGTTCCACGCCACCGGCGTCCGGATCCGGGACCTGCCGATCCGACTGGACAAGCTCGTCGGAGTGTCAGGCTTGGCTTAAATAAGCCAGCGGTGATACAACTGTCGTCGTGCACGCCTTCGACGTGCTGGGCGATCCCGTCCGGCGCCGCATCCTGGAACTGCTCGCCGACGGCGAGCAGACCGCCGGCGCGGTGAGCGGTGTCATCCGCGACGAGTTCGGCATCTCCCAGCCCGCCGTGTCCCAGCACCTGAAGGTGTTACGGGACAACGGGTTCGCCACCGTACGACCGGAGGGCACCCGGCGGCTGTACGCGGTCGACCCGCGCCCGCTGCGCGAGGTCGACGGCTGGCTGGAGCACTTCCGCCGGTTCTGGACCCCACCCCTGGCGGCACTCGCCACCGAGCTGGCCCGGGGCCGACGCGAGCGTCGGCTGCGCGGGCCCTCCGACCCATCCGACGAGAGGAACACCTGATGTTCGACGCCACCGAGCAGATCAACGCCGTCCAGCGGCAGGTCGGCAACCGCACCCTGGAGGCCGGCGAGGCCCGGGTGGCCACGGTCAGCCAGACCTACCAGGCGACGCTCGACGACCTGTGGGACGCCTGCACCAACGCCGAGCGCATCCCGCGCTGGTTCCTGCCGATCAGCGGCGACCTGCGACTGCACGGCACGTACCAGCTGGAGGGCAACGCCGGGGGCACCGTGCAGAGCTGCGACCCCCCGCACGGCTTCACCGCGACCTGGGAGTTCGGCGGCGAGGTGAGCTGGATCGAGGTGCGACTCACCCCGGTCGACGAGGAGCGGACCCGCTTCGAGCTGGACCACATCGCCCACGTCGACCAGGACCGGTGGGCCCAGTTCGGGCCCGGCGCCGTCGGCGTCGGCTGGGACCTGGGGCTGCTCGGCCTGGCCACCCACCTGTCCGGCGACGGCAGCGGCGTCCGGCCGGAGGACAGCGCCGAATGGGTCGCCTCCGACGAGGGCCGGCGGGCCATGGAGCTGAGCAGCCGACTGTGGGACGAGGCCAGCATCGCCGCCGGCACCGACCCCGACGAGGCGCGCGCCGCCGCCGAGCGTACGACCGCGTTCTACACCGGCGCACCGGCCGCCTGAGGCGCCGCCGCCGGCCGGGTAACGTGCTGGGGCATGACCGGTACGCCGTACTCGCACTGCTCCTACTGCGGCGCGGCCTACCCGGCGGCAGCCGGGTGGCCGCGGGTCTGCGCGGTCTGCGGCGAGACCGTCTGGCGCAACCCCCTACCCGTCGCGGTGGCGGTGCTGCCGGTCCGCACCGCCACCGGCCTGGGCGTGGTGGTGGTCCGACGGGACATCGAACCCGCCCGTGGGCAGCTCGCGCTGCCCGGCGGCTTCATCGAGTACGGCGAGGAGTGGTCCGACGCGCTCGTGCGGGAGCTGCGCGAGGAGACCGGGCTGGTGGCCGCCGCCGGAGACGCGCGCCTGTTCGCGGTGCACGGCGCACCGGCGGGCGGCACCATGATGGTCTTCGGGGTGCTGCCCGAGCAGGTGGCGGAGGACCTGCCGCCCTCGGCGCCCACCGACGAGGCGACCGAGTGGTTGGTGCTCACCGACCCTGTCGAACTGGCGTTCTCCACCCACACCAGGGTCCTGGCCGACTTCCTTCGCCCCGCCTGACACCGCCCCGCACCGGCCACGGCCACCGTCAGCGGGGCACTGCCTCGTCGGTCCCGGCCCGGTAGCCGGCGGCCTGTAGCTCGAACAGCTCGCGGTAGAGGCCGCCGGCGGCCATCAGCTCGTCGTGGCTGCCCTGCTGGATGAGGCGTCCCTGGTCGAGCACGAAGATCCGGTCGGCGTGCCGCACGTTCGCCAGCCGGTGGGTGATCAGCACGACCGCCCGGTCGGGGTGGCGGCGCAGGTGCTGGAACAGGGCGTGCTCCGCGCGGGCGTCCAGGGCGGCCGACGGCTCGTCGCAGATCAGCAGGGCCGCGTCGCGGTAGAGGCCGCGCGCGGCGACCAACCGTTGCCACTGGCCACCGGACAGCTCGTGGCCGTCCTTGAACTCCCGGTCGAGCAGCGTGTCGTAGCCCTGCGGCAGGCCGACGATCATGTCGTGGGCGGCTGCCGCCCCGGCCGCCTCCTGCACGCTCGGGCCGGGTCGGTCCGGCGGACGGTCGTGCCGGCCGACCCGGATGTTCTGCCCGGCGGTGAACGGGAACTTCCACCACTCCTGGGTCATCACGGCCACCTGGGCGCCGAGGGCACGCGGGTCCAGTTCTACGGCGTCCACGCCGTCCCACCGGATCACCCCGCCGGTCGGCTGGTACAACCCCGCGATCAGTTTGGCCAGGGTGGTCTTGCCCGAGCCGTTCTCGCCGACCAGCGCCACCACCTCGCCCCGCCGGATGGTGAGGCTGACCCGGTCCACCGCCGGGGTGTCGGTGTCCGGGTAGCGCAGGCTCACCTCGTCCAACTCGATCACGTCGACACCGTCCGTCGACAGGTCGCCGCCGACCGGCACCCGGGCGTGGGCACGAGCCAGGAAGTCCCGGTAGTCCTGGTAGTAGAGGGCGTCCTCGTACAGCGAGTTGGTGGCGACCACCGCGACGCCCATGCTGGTGCGCGCGGACTGCAGGGCGAGCAGGGCGGTCGCGGCGGCGGCCAGGGCGACCATCCCGGCCAGCAGCAGCCCGCCGAGGACTGCGTACACCCCGAAGGTGGCGAGCCCCGCCATCGTCGCGCCGACGACCCGGGTGCCGGTCTGCGAACGGACCAGCCGCAGTTCGGCCCGGGTCTCGACGGCCATCACCCCGCGGTACTCCGCGAGCAGGAAGTCACGCATCTGGTACGCGCGCACCTCGGCCGCGGTACGCCTGTTCGCCATCAGGTGGGCCAGCATCCACATCCGGCGGCGCCTGGTGATCCGGGCCAGCATCGCCAGGTACTCCCGGCGGGCCATCCGTACCGCGGTGGCCGCCTGGGGCACCGCCGCGAGCAGCAGGCACGGCAGCAGCAGCGGCTGGATGACTGTCACCGCGACGGCGGTGGCGAGCATCCCGACCACGCCGGTGACCAGGTTGACCGTGTGGTCGACGATCCACGCGGCCTCGGCCATCCCCCGGTCACGGGCGCGGTCCATCTCCTCGGCGAAACCGGCGTCGTCGAACGCGGCGAGGTCCACCGCCGTGGTGGCCTCGAACAGCCGCAGCTCCACCTGGTAGTTGATCTGCGGGGTCAGCCGTGCCTGCGCCCAGCCCGCCGCGATGGTGAGGCCGCCCCGCGCCGACACCGCCGACGCGGCCACGATCAGCGCCGGCAGGGCCGATCGGACGCGGTCCGGGGTGGGACCGGCGGCGAACAGCTCCCGCAGCACGCTCGTCGTGGCGAGCAGGCCGAACGTGGTCATCACCCCGGCCGCGATGTTCAGGCCGATCGAGGCCACCGTGTCGCGGCGGTTGGTGGACCAGGCCAGCCCCACCGCCTCGCGGACCAGCCGGGGCAGCCGGCGGGCCACCGCCCAGAAGCTGGTGTGCGCGAACTCCTGGGCGTGGTGCAGCCACTCGCGATCCTCCAGCTCCGGGAGCATCGTGTCCGGTGGATCGTCCGGGTTGGCGTCGTCCTCGACGGGGGTGCGCTGGCGGGCCATCGACTCCACGGACCCTCCTCGGGGGCGGGCATCACGATCGCGCCGAGACTACTGCCAGCAACCAGGCGCTGTCTCTAGGTGATCGGCGCGTCGTGCGGCGCGTCCGGTGCGCCCCCGGCGACCGGGAGCAGCACCCGGAACGTCGTGCGCCCGGGCTCGGTCTCCACCCGGATGTCGCCGTGATGCTTGTGCACCACGATCCGGTACGAGATGTCCAGCCCCAGCCCCGTGCCCGAGCCGACCGGCTTGGTGGTGAAGAACGGTTCGAAGATGCGCGGACGCACCTCCGGCGGAATGCCCGGCCCGGTGTCGGTGACCTCCACAGTCAGCAGGTCGTCGACGCGTCCGGTGCGGACGGTCAACACGCCCTTCTCCCCCATCGCACCCAGCGCGTTGTCGATCAGGTTGGTCCACACCTGGTTCAGCTCGGCCGCGTACGCCGGCACCTGCGGCAGGCTCCGGTCGTACTCCCGGACCAGCTTGACCTCGGCGGGAATCTTGCCCTTGAACATCACAAGGGTGGCGTCGAGCAGATCGTGCACGTCCACCACCCGGTGCGGCGCGCGGTCCAACTGCGAGTACTGCTTGGCGGCCCCCACCAGGCCGGAGATCCGGGTGACCGCGTCGCCGATCTCGCGCATCAGCAGCTCGGTGTCGACCGTGTAGGTGAGCCACCGCACCGCCGCCTCCAGGTCGGCCGGACCGACCGCCGCCTTCATCCGCGCCAGGAAGGCCGCGTCGATGCCACCCCCGACCAGGATCGGCGCCAGGTCCCAGGCGTCCGTTACGCCGCGCTCCTCCAGCCAGTCGGTGAGCGCGTCCTCGGCGTCGGCGGTGGCCATCGGAGTCAACGTCGGCGCGGCGCCGACCCGGGCGACAGCCTCCTCCTGGAACGCGACCAGGCCGTGCAGGGCACTGCCGTCGAGCCGACCGTCAGCGATCATGGCGAGTTTGTGCCGCATACCGGCGACCCTGTCACGCAGCACCGACGTGGCCCGCACCGCCGCCGCCGCCGGATTGTTAAGCTCGTGCGTCAACCCCGCCGACAGGGAACCGAGAGCCAGCAGCCGCTCCCGCTCCCCCACGATGGTCTGCGAGTCCCGCATGCCGAAGAACAGCCCCTCCAACAGGTGCATGGGCATCGGGAACCAGGTCCGCAGGGCATAGGCGAAGTCCTCAGCCGGCAACACGAAGAAATCCGCGTCGGTCACCGCCCGCAGGCTGTTGCGGTAGGTCTGATCGACCTGGTCGCCCAGGTACGCCTGGGTGGCCCCGCCGTACACGCCACGCTGGTCGGTCCGGGAGACCTCCACATCGTCTCCGCGCACCTGCCGACTCAGCGCCACCGCACCGCGCACCAGCACGAAGAAGCACGTCGCCGGCTCACCCTCGCCGTACACGAGGGTGCCGCCGGCACGCTGCTCGACGCGGCCACGCTCGGCCAGCCAGTCGAGCTGACCGTCGTCCAAAGCTTCGAACAGGAACAGGGAACGCAGCTGCGCCGGCGTCAACCGGTCCGACTGACCGCTCACTGGACCTCCTTCGTTCGCGACTGCGGGGCTCGCAAACCCGGCTCACTCCTCGCACTCACCGAGCCTCCTCCGTTCGCGACTGCGGGGCTCGGAAACCCGGCTCACTCCTCGCACTCACCGAGCCTCCTCCGTTCGCGACTGCGGGGCTCGCAAACCCGGCTCACTCCTCGCACTCACTGAGCCTCCAAGTAGCGGTGCACGAGAGAGACGGCCATCGCGCCCTCGCCGACGGCCGAGGCGACCCGCTTGACCGACTCGGCCCGCACGTCGCCGGCGGCGAACACCCCAGGCACGCTCGTCTCCAGGTGGTACGGGTCACGCGACAGCGACCAGCCGGGCGGCCGCCTCCCCCCGGCCAGCAGATCCGGGCCGGTGACGATGAACCCGCGCCCGTCGCGGACCAGCACACCGTCGAGCCAGTCGGTGCGGGGCTCCGCCCCGATGAAGATGAACAGCCAGGACGTGTCCACCGAGCGGGACTGACCGGTACGGGTGTCGCAGAGGGTGAGCTGTTGCAGGTGCCCCTCCCCCGCCGCGCCGGTCACCGCCGTGTGCGGGTGCACGGTGATCCGGTCGATCCGCTCCAGCTGGTCGATCAGGTACCGCGACATCGACGCGGTCAGGTCCGCGCCGCGGATCAGCAGGTGCACCCGGGCCGCGTACCTGGAGAAGTGCACCGCGGCTTGGCCCGCCGAGTTGGCCCCGCCCACGATGTAGACGTCCTGGTCGACGCAGCTCGGCGCCTCCGTCGCGGCGGCGCCGTAGAAGACGCCCCGGCCGGTGAAGTCGGCCAACCCGGGCGCGTCGAGCACCCGGTACGAGACGCCGGTGGCCAGCACCACCGTGTGCGCGGCGATCTCGGTGCCGTCGCCGAAGCGGAGCAGCCGGGCGCCGCCCGCCTCGCTGAGCCCGATCACCTCCCGGGCGCTGAGCAGCTCGGCGCCGAACTTCACCGCCTGCCGCCGGGCCCGGTCGGTCAGCTGCGCGCCGGAGACGCCGTCGGGGAAACCCAGGTAGTTCTCGATCCGGCTGCTCTGACCGGCCTGCCCTCCGGTGGCGCGGCGCTCGACGAGCACCGTACGCAGCCCCTCCGAGGCGCCGTACACCGCCGAGCCCAGGCCGGCCGGGCCGCCGCCGATCACCACGAGGTCGTAGAAGTCCGACGCCGGCACCACGGTCAACCCGGCAAGGGTGGCCAGTTCGGCCTCGCTGGGGGCGACGAGCGCTTTGCCCTCGGCGGTCACCACAAGCGGCACGTCCGCCTCGGTGGCACCGGCGGCGTCGAGCAACCGGGCGCCCTCCGGATCATCGGCCAGCAGCCACCGGTACGGCACCAGGTTGCGGGCCAGGAAGTCACGGACCTTGAACGACGGGGCGGACCAGCGGTGCCCGACGACCCGGATCTCGGCGCTCGCCGCGTCCGGGGTGACCGACCACGCCTCCAGCAGGGTGTCCACCACCGGGTACAGCTTCTCCTCCGGCGGGTGCCAGGGCTTGAGCAGGTAGTGGTCCAGGTCCACCACGTTGATCGCCTCGATCGCGGCGTCGGTGTCCGTGTACGCCGTCAGCAGCACCCGGCGGGCGGCCGGGAAGATGTCCATCGCCGCCTCCAGGAACTCGACGCCTGTCATCTCCGGCATCCGGTGGTCGGCCAGCAGCAGCGCCACCTGTTCGCCGCGCAGCTTCACCTCCCGCAGCGCGTCCAACGCCTCCGGCCCGGAGGAGGCGCGCAGCACCCGGTAGCGGTCGCCGTAGCGGCGCCTGATGTCCCGAGCCACGGCCCGGGACACCACGGGGTCGTCGTCGACGGTAAGGATCACCGGGTTCGCCATGGCGCCCATGAAACCACCTGCGGCGTGTGCGCCGCACCATCGCGTGGCGCGCGACGCACGGTTGATCAGCGACAACCCGGGTAAGCGGCGGAGCCGTGCGGGCGGCTGACGGCCGTCCGGTTGCCGCACACCTCGGGGGGCCCATGGCGGACTCGGCGCCGACCGGACCGGCGACGTCGTCGGACGGGATCGTGGAGCTGCGCGTGCACGGTGTCTCCGGGGCCGGTGCGGACCGGGTGTTGAACCGGCCGTACGTGCACCAGGTCGCCGGTGACCGCAGCGGCGGGTTCTACCGGCCGCGTCCGGGTTACCCCGACTCGACCGGGACCGACGGTGTGACGCTCGAGGCGTACCGCTGGAGCGAGCTGCCGTCCGGCACGGCCGCGCGAACGCTGTCGCTGGTGTTCCTGCTGCCGTTCATGCTGTGCAACGTGGCGCTCTGGATGCGCCCGGCGAACCCGTCGGCGAAGTACGGCTTCATGGCGCTGTGCCGCGTGCTCGCCCTCACCCTCACCATGCTCTACGTGCTCTCCATCGTCGGGGTGGCGCTGGACCTGATCGCCTGGCGCTGCATGGGCATGCCGTCCTGCCTCGCCGGCAGGAGTTCGCTGTCCTGGCTCGGCGGGCGTCCGGTCGGCCAGCGCCTGGGCGTGCTGGCGCTGGTGCCGGTCGCCGCCATCGGGCTCGTCTGGTGGCTGGGCGCCCGACCCAGCCACCAGTTCGACGCGTTCCGGACCAACGCCCCGCCGCGGGCCTCGAAGCACCGGCTGAGCGCGGTCGGTCAGTGGGACGGCGCACCCCTGGTGGGACGGCTGCGGTCGGTGCACGTGGCGGCGGCGTTCGCCACACTCGACGCCAGCCTGCTGACGGCGCGGGCCAGCCAGCACGCCTCGCGGGTGATGGTGGTGCTGGTGGTGGCCACCGGGGCGGTACTGGTGGCCTGTGTGCTCCTGCTGAGCGTGGTGCCGAGCATCGACCGCCCGGGGCCGGCGCCGGCCGTGGACGGCGCCACCCGGGGGCTGCGCACGTTCGCCTGCGGCCTCACCATCCTGGTGATCGTGCACGTCGTCATCGGTCCGGCTCCGTGGCCGCAGCGCGGTGCGCTGCCCGGTTACGGCGCGCTCGTGGCCTGGCTGTTCGTGAGCCAGACCGTGCTTGTCGCCGCCCTGGCCGTGGAGGTGCTCTGGCGGCGCGGCGACGGGCAGCGCAAGGCGGCGATACGGGCGCTGGGTGCACCTGTCTTCGTCACCATCGCCGCAGGCCTCGCCGTGGCCTTCGCCGCGGAACTGGTCTACCGGGTCGCGGACCTGCTCGACCGCGAGGGGACGACCGCGGACCGGATGGCCACCAGCCCTCCCCTGCCGTACACGTGGGCGATCTTCGGTTTCTTCCTCGCCGTGCTGAGCGCCCTGGTGGTAGCCGCCGTGCTGACCGTGCTGACGGCGCCGGGGCGACGGCGGGCGGCCCGGGCGATCGTGGCCGCCGACTTCCCGCACGCGCCGCCGGAGGCGGCGGACCGGCTGCGGCGGGTGGAGCAGGCGGTGGCCCGCGCCCGGTTCACCGAACGGCTGGAACCCCTCGCTGTGGTGTACGCCGCGTTGGCCGCGCTCGGTCTGGCCACGAGCGTGCTCGGTCTGGTCCAGATCTACCCCGGGGAGGCGGCGCAGCGCTCCGTCGGGGTGCCCGAGAAGATGGTCGACTTCTTGATCGACTCGGGCAGCTACCTGATCGCCGGGCTTCTCCTCTGGCTGGTCGTCGGCGGTCTCTTCGCCTACCGGACGGCGGGGTTCCGTCGGTACGTGGGCGTGCTGTGGGACCTGGGCACCTTCTGGCCTCGGGGCGCGCACCCCTTCGCGCCGCCCTGTTACGCCGAGCGGGCCGTGCCGGAGCTGGCCAAACGGATCTCCTACCTGGTGGGCCGGGGCGAACGGGTCCTGCTCGCCGGGCACAGTCACGGCTCGGTGCTGCTCGCGGCGGCGGTGCTGCAACTGCCGCCCCGGATCACCGACCGGGTCGCGTTGCTGACCTACGGATCTCCCCTGGGTCGGCTGTACTCGCGGCTGTTCCCCGCGTACGCCGACGACGCGGCGTTGCGGGCGATCGGTGAGCGGGTCGGCTGGCGGTGGCTCAACCTGTGGCGGGACACCGACCCGATCGGCGGCTGGATCTTCGCGTCGCACCGGCCGGGCGAGGTCGAGGACCTGACCGGGCCGGCGGCGAGCGTCGACCGCCGGTTGGTCGACCCGGAAGATGTGGTGGCGCCGCCAAGCGACAGTGTGCCGCCGCCGATCATGGGGCACTGGCCGTGCGAGTCGCAGCAGGCGTTCGCCGACGCGGTACGGGAGTTGTCGGCGCGGCTGCGGACGACCACCCGGTGACCGGCTGACGCCGGGGCGGATATCGTCGCCGGGTGAGCCCGTCCAAGCAGCCCGAGCGCCGGTTGATCGCCTCGAACAAGAAGGCCCGGCACGAGTACACGGTGCTGCGCACCTACGAGGCGGGCATCGTGCTTGTCGGCACCGAGGTGAAGTCGCTGCGCGAGGGGCGGGCCTCGCTGGTGGACGCGTTCGCGCACGAACGCGACGGTGAGATCGTGCTGTACGGCCTGCACATCGCCGAGTACGCGTACGGCACGTGGACGAACCACGCTCCCCGGCGCAACCGCAAGCTGCTGCTGCACCGCGCGGAGATCGACCGGATCCTGGACAAGGTCCGCGAGGGTGGCGTGACGCTGGTGCCGCTGTCGATGTACTTCGAGAACGGGTACGCCAAGGTCGAGCTGGCCCTGGCCAAGGGCAAGCGCTCCTACGACAAGCGGCAGACCCTGGCCGAGCGGGACGCCAACCGCGAGATCGCCCGCGAGCTGGGTCGACACCTCAAGGGTCACCCCCGCCGCCCCTGATCCGCCGGCTGTCGACGGGGAGCGCTGCCGGCGGCCTCAGCGACACGCCGTCACCACTGGATCCTGGATCGAGCACGATCATGCGAGTGGACGCAGGTGCCAGGATAATCACGCGGTTACCTGTGTGGATGCTGGCCTGTTGGGTCTGCCGCCCTTGCGGATGCAAGGTTAGGGTGAGCCGGTGACGAGCTTCCGGATCGGCGCGGCGGCCGAGGTGCTCGGCGTCAGCGCCGACACGATCCGCCGCTGGGTGGACGCGGGGCGGCTGCCCGCCGGCCGCGACGGCCACGGTCATCGGATCATCGAGGGCGTCGACCTGGCCGCCTTCGCCCGCGCCCAGGCCGCCGACCCGGACGCGGGCGCCGGCTTCTCCTCCGCCCGCAACCGGCTGCGCGGCATCGTCGTGGACGTCCGTAAGGACACGGTGATGGCCCAGGTCGACATCCAGGCCGGCCCGTTCCGGGTGGTGTCGTTGATGAGCCGGGAGGCCGTCGACGACCTGGACCTGCGGGTGGGTTCGGTGGCGGTCGCGGTCATCAAGTCCACCACGGTGCTTGTAGAGCGGGCCGCCCCGGCCAGGCCGGGGGCCGGGGAATGACCGGGCCGAGTGGGCGGACGCGCCTGGCCGCCGTGGCGGCGTTCGCCGTGCTGGCGGCGGCCGGCTGCGGCGGTGGCGACGATCGGGGAGCTGACGGCGCGGTCGCGGACGGTCGGGTCACCGGCACGGTGACGGTGTTCGCCGCCGCGTCGCTGACGGAGTCGTTCACCCGGATCGGCAGGGACTTCGAGGCCGCCAACCCGGGCACCACGGTCACCCTCAACCTGGCCGGCAGTTCCGCCCTGGCCAATCAGATCAACCAGGGCGCGCCGGCGGACGTCTTCGCCTCGGCAGCGCCGAAGAACATGTCGACGGTGACCGAGGCCGGCAACGCCGACGGCACTGCGAGCGTCTTCGCGCGCAACCAACTGGTGATCGCGGTGCCCCGGGGCAACCCGGCCGGGGTCACCGGGCTGGCCGACCTGACCCGCCCGGGGGTGAAGGTGGCGCTCTGCGCCGACCAGGTGCCCTGCGGCGCGGCGGCGCGGTCGGCCCTCGACGCGGCAGGCGTCACGCTGACCCCGGTGACCCTGGAGCAGGACGTCAGGGGCGCGCTGGCCAAGGTGAAGCTCGGTGAGGTCGACGCGGCACTGGTCTACCGCACGGACGCGCGGGCGGCGAGTGCCGACGTGACGGGTGTCGAGTTTCCCGAGTCGGCGCGGGCGGTGAACGACTATCCGATCGTCGCTCTGAAGGACGCGCCGAACCGGGCCGGCGCCAACGCCTTCGTCGCGTACGTCCGCTCGGCGCCGGCCCAGGCGGTCCTCGCCGAGGCCGGCTTCCAGGCGCCGTGAGTCGGGCCCTCGGCACCGTCGTGCCCCGGCGGCGGGGACGCGTTCCGGCGGCGTTGCTGATCCCGGCCGGGTTGGGGTTGCTCTTTCTCGTCCTGCCGCTGACCGGGCTGCTGCTCCGGGCGCCGTGGACGACGCTGCCGCAGCGGCTCACCGAGCCGGGCGCCCTGACCGCGCTGCGGTTGTCGGTGCAGACCGCGACGCTGGCCACCGCGTTCTGTCTGCTGCTCGGGGTGCCACTGGCGTGGCTGCTGGCGCGTGTCGAGTTCCCCGGCCGGCGTCTGGTCCGCGCCCTGGTCACCGTGCCGCTGGTGCTGCCGCCCGTGGTGGGTGGCGTGGCGCTGCTGCTGGTCTTCGGCAGGCGCGGGCTGCTCGGTGGCTGGCTGGACGCCACGTTCGGCGTCACGCTGCCGTTCACCACCGCCGGTGTGGTGCTTGCCGAGTCGTTCGTCGCCATGCCGTTCCTCGTCATCGCGGTGGAGGGCGCGCTCCGGGCGGCGGACCACCGCTACGAGGAGGCGGCGGCCGCGCTGGGCGCCGGCCGGTGGACCACCTTCACCCATGTCACGCTGCCGCTTGTGGCGCCGGGGCTGGCCGCCGGGGCGGTGCTCTGCTGGGCGCGGGCGCTCGGCGAGTTCGGCGCCACCATCACGTTCGCCGGCAACTATCCCGGTCGGACGCAGACCATGCCGCTCGCCGTGTACCTGGCGTTGGAGACCGACCTGGAGTCCGCGATCGTGCTCAGTCTGGTGCTGCTCGTCGTGTCGGTGGGCATCCTGGTGGCCCTGCGGGACCGCTGGATGACAAGCGCATGAGCAGTCCGCTGCTGGACGCCCGGATCATCGTCGACCGGGGCGCCTTCCGGCTCGACGTCCCGCTGCGGGTCGCGCCCGGCGAGGTGGTCGCGCTGCTCGGCCCGAACGGCGCAGGCAAGACCACAGCGCTTCGCGCGCTGGCCGGGCTGCACCCCCTCTCGGCCGGGCACGTCACGCTCGACGGCACCGACCTGGACCGGCCGACCACCGGCGGCTGGGTGCCCACCGAACGACGGTCGGTGGGCGTGGTCTTCCAGGACTATTTGCTGTTTCCGCACCTGAGCGCACTCGACAACGTGGCCTTCGGGCCGCGCCGGCACGGCGTCGACAGACGCGCCGCGCGGGCCACGGCCCGGGACTGGCTGGATCGGGTGGGGCTTGCCGATCAGGCGTCGCGTCGGCCCCGGCAGCTGTCCGGCGGTCAGGCGCAGCGGGTGGCGTTGGCCCGCGCGCTGGCTGTGGCGCCGGCGTTGCTGCTGCTGGACGAACCGCTCGCGGCGCTGGACGCCCGCACCCGGTTGGACACCCGCGCGGAACTGCACGGGCACCTGGCCGCGCACCCGGGTGCGACGGTGCTGGTCACCCACGATCCGCTCGACGCGCTCGCGCTGGCCGACCGGCTGGTCATCGTGGAGGGGGGACGGGTGGTGCAGGAGGGTGACGGGCCGAGCGTCACGGCCCGTCCGCGTACCGACTACGTCGCCCGACTCGTCGGGTTGAACCTCTACCGAGGGCTTGCCGACGGGCACGAGGTACGCGTCGCGCCGGATCTGACGCTCGCCGTCGCGGACCGGTTGGCGGGCGAGGCGTTCGTGGCGTTCCGTCCGGCGTCGGTGGCCCTGCATCGGGCCCGGCCCGAGGGCAGCCCTCGCAACACCTGGGCAGGCACCGTCGTCGGCGTGCAGCGGCACGGCGACAACGTGCGGGTGCAGCTGGACGGGCCGGTCGGGGTGGCCGCGGACGTGACGCCGGCGGCCGCCGCCCAGCTACGGCTGACCCCCGGCCAGCGGGTCTGGGTGACGCTCAAGGCGACCGAGACGCACGCCTACCCGGCCACCGCGTGACGGCGGGACGGACGCCCGTCAGTCGGCGAGCAGGTCGTTGTGCGCGGCGCGCAGCCGGGCCAGCGCCGGGTCGCTGCCGGGGACGACCCGACGGTCCAGCTCGGCCCACACCTCGGCGAGCGCGGTGCGGACCGCGCCCAGCTCGGCGGCGTGCCGCTGGCTGCTGCGGCGGTGCTGCTCGTCGAGGCGGCGGGCCCAACCGGCGGTGACCGCGGCGAGGCGGTCGGCGTCGGCGCGGGCCTGTGCGCCGCTGCGGGCGGCTGCGGCGGGAACGATCGCGGCGACCGGGCGGGGATCGCCGTCGCGGGTGACGACGGTTACCGCGTCGGTCAGCTCGGCCAGCGCGACGAGCTGACTGAACCGGGTGCGCGCCTCACGCAGCGGCACGGAACGCGGCGGGTCGGGGTGTGGGGTGAGCGCGGGGACGGCCATGGATGCATGGTGCCGCGCGGGTACGACAGAAACTCGCTGTCGTCAGTGGACGGTGGGTGACGGGGCGGTGGGCGCGGCCAGCCATTCGTCCGCCAGCACCGACCAGACCTCCAGGTCGATGCGTCCCCGCGGGCCCGGGTAGAGCTGGCGCAGCGTGCCGTCCAGGCGCAGGCCGAGCCGACTGGCGAGGGCCTTGCTGCGGGTGTTGTCGGCGTTGGTACGCCACTCCACGCGCTGGATGCCGCGCTCGCGGACCGCCCAGTCGACGATCCGGCGGACCGCCGGCGCGACGATGCCCCTGCCCTGCGCCGCCGGCTCCACCCAGCAGCCGACCTCGCAGACCCCCAGGGTCGCGTCGAACGAGACGAACATGACGCCGCCGACAAGTGTGCCGCGCCACCACAGGCCCCAGATGCCGCCGCTGTCGTTGGCCCAGCGCTCGGCGTACCGCTGCAGCACCGCACGGGCCGACGGCAGGTCGGTGGCGACGAAGGAGGACGCGACCCACGGGCTGATGTGCTCGCGGGCCCGGTCCAGGTTGGCGAGGAACTCCTCGGCCCGCCACGGGTCCAGCGGGCGCAGTTCGACGTCCTCGGTCAGCGGCAGGGCGAACATCGGGCCTCCCCCGAAGGTGCGTGTGCGACGACGGGTAGCAGGCTCGCACAGGGGCGGAGGTCGGGTGCCAGCCGGGGCGGTCTCAGGCCGGCAGGTGGGTACGCAGGGCGGCGAACTGGGCAACTGTCAGGTACGACGGGTTGGCGGCCTGCGGCTGACGGAACACCTCCAGGGCGGCGAGCCGGTCGTCGGCGCGCAGCAGCGCCCGGGGCACCCGGTCCCGTTCGGCGAGGATGGGCAGCTCCAGTGGCACCGACCACTGCTGCCCCGGCGGGCCCGACTCGGCCTCCCCGGTGAGCCGGCCGACGCCCCACACCCCGTACGGCAGGCGGCCGCGGCTGCCGCTGGCCCAGAAGACCACCGGCTGCCCGGCGCGCATCAGGCGGGCGCGGTAGCCGGGGCGTACGCACCAGCTTGTCACCAGGGGATCGCGGGCGAACCGGCCGGTGAGGTCGAACAGGTCGGCGTTGCCCTTGATCAGCCAGGCACCCAGGTCGTCGAGGCGCACCCGTGGCTCGGTCATCCGCTCATCCTGCCCGCCCGGCGGCGGTCCCAATCAGATGATCATGTGGGTCCAGTAGCTGAGCCAGAGAACGAACAGCGCGCCCTGTGTGACGGCGAGCGCCGCGGTCAGCCACACGTCGACGCCGGCGCGGCGGGACCAGCGGGCCAGCACCAGGGCCACCGGAAAGGCTGCCAGCAGGTACCGCAGCAGGCTCTTGTAGACCGCCGGACCC
This sequence comes from Micromonospora sp. NPDC000663, assembly GCF_042898105.1. Taxonomy (NCBI): domain Bacteria; kingdom Bacillati; phylum Actinomycetota; class Actinomycetes; order Micromonosporales; family Micromonosporaceae; genus Micromonospora; species Micromonospora sp. NPDC000663. Next base: position 298,772 of record NZ_JBIAYR010000004.1, on the reverse strand, counting down.
ATCGACAGCGGCACCAGCACCATGAGGACGCCGTACACCAGGTAGGCCAGCTCCCGGCGGCGGAAGCCGGCGGCCAGCACGGCCAGCACGGCCACGGCGAACCACACCCGCGCGGCGTCGCGTGGCTCCCCGGCCAGGCCGTCGAGCAGCACCGGCACCGGGTTCTGCACCTCGATCCCCCACCCGGTCTGCTGGGCGTGCTGGTAGGCGAACCAGTCCCCGCCCCGCCACCGGCAGTACGCCATGAAGGTGAACCATCCGGCGGGCAGCAGCAGCAACGGCCAGCCGGTCCGCAGATAGCCGAGCAGGGCGCGCGGGCCGAGCCGCCAGTCGTGCTGGCGCAGCAGCACCAGGGCCAGCGGCAGCGCGACGAGCAGGCCGACCGACCGGCTCATCGCCAGGAAGTAGCCGAGCACACCGACGAGCAGCCACTGTCGCCGTTCGGCGTGGTAGAAGGCGGCCAGCGCGAGGCAGACGAACAGCGACTCGGTGAGCGCGGCCTGGAACAGGAACGCGGTGGGCAGCAGCACCAGGTACCTGGTGAACCGGCGGGCCGCGGCCACGTCGCCGAGCAGCAGCTCGGCCAGCCGGTAGCCGTAGGCGAGGGCCAGCAGGAACGCGACGTTGCTGATCACCAGCAGGGCCAGGGCGTTGTCGCCGCCGAGCAGCGCGCCTACCGGCCGGGCCAGGAACGGGTACAGCAGCGGGAAGCCGAAATCCCGCCACGGTCCGCTCAGTGGCAGCTCGCTCAGCCGCAGGTAGAGCAGCGCGTCCCAGGCGAACCAGAAGGAGATCCACCGGTGCCCGGAGACCTCCCGCTGCTGTGCCCACATCAGCGCCTCGTCGGCGGGCGGTGCGCCGGGAATGCCGTCCCAGGCGTGCAGCACCAGCAGCCCGAGCAGCGTGAGCAGCACCTTCGCGCCGACGAACAGTGCGATCACGTACGGCCAGGGCTGCGGGACGCGGCGGGCGAGCCGCGCCCCGGCCCGCCCGGCGCCGGCCAGCCGGGAGGCCACCGTCGCCGCGCCACGTCGCCACCCGCGCATCCGCCCCGCTTCCCCGACCCACCCGCCGCGTGGGGGTGCCGCCCTTTTCGTTGTACGCCGCCGCGCACCCCGCCGGAGCGGAAACACCACGACTCGGAGGTGACATTCCGGGCAGAACGGGTACGCGCCGCGCCTCAACCATTGCAGGTGATCAGGGAGTACGGCGGCATGAGCGAGCAGCACGGCACGGTGGTCATCGGTGCGGGGCCGGCGGGGCTCACGGCGGCGTACGAGCTGCTGCGGCACGGCCGGTCGGTCCAGGTGTTCGAGGCGGACGAGGTGGTCGGCGGCATCAGCCGGACCGTGGAGCGCGACGGGTGGCGCTTCGACATCGGCGGGCACCGGTTCTTCACGAAGGTGCCCCGGGTCGAGGCGTTCTGGCACGAGATCCTGCCGGACGAGGACTTCCTGACCCGGCCCCGGATGAGCCGGATCTTCTACCGGGGCGCGCTGTTCAACTACCCGCTCAGCGCGATGAACGCGCTGCGCAACCTGGGACTGCCGGAGGCGGTCCGCTGCCTCGGCTCGTACGCGCGGGCCCGGCTGCGCCCACCGAAGGACCAGTCGCACTTCGAGGGTTGGGTGTCGGCCCGGTTCGGGTGGCGGCTGTACTCGATCTTCTTCAAGACGTACACGGAGAAGGTCTGGGGGATGCCGGCGGACCGGTTGCAGGCCGACTGGGCCGCGCAGCGGATCAAGAACCTGTCGCTTGCCACGGCGATCCGCAACGCGCTGCTGCCCGGTGGCCGCCGCACCGACGTGACAAGCCTGATCGAGGAGTTTCAGTACCCGAAGTACGGGCCCGGGATGATGTGGGAACGCTGCGCCGAACAGGTCCGCAAGCGCGGCGGGCAGCTGTCGACAGGCACCTGGGTGACCGCCGTGCACCGCGACCCGGAGCGGCGGCGGGCGATAAGCGTGACTGTCGACGGGGCGGGCGGGCAGCGCACCGAACCGGCCGACCACGTGATCTCGTCCATGCCGATCTCGGAGCTGGTGACCGCGCTGCGCCCGCCGGCGCCGCCGGAGGTGCTGGCCTGCGCCGCCGACCTGCGCTACCGCGACTTCCTGACCGTCGCGCTCGTGGTGCCCGCGGAGTTCTCCTTCCCGGACAACTGGATCTACGTGCACGACCCGGGGGTACGGGTGGGACGGATCCAGAACTTCGGCTCCTGGTCGCCGTACCTCGTCAAGGACGGTCGCACCTGCCTGGGCCTGGAGTACTTCGTGTTCGAGGACGACGAGATGTGGCGTACCCCGGACGCCGACCTCGTGGCGCTGGCCACCGCGGAGCTGGAGCGGTTGGGTCTGGTCCGGCCCGGCGTGGTGGAGGCCGGCTACGTCGTGCGCATGCCGAAGGCCTACCCGGTGTACGACGAGAGCTACCAGCACAACGTGGACGTGATCCGCGCGTGGCTGGCCGAGGCGGTGCCGAACGTGCACCCGGTGGGCCGCAACGGCATGCACCGCTACAACAACCAGGACCACTCGATGCTGACCGCGATGCTCGCGGCGGAGAACATCGCCACCGGCAGTACGCACGACGTCTGGTCGGTGAATGTGGAGCAGGACTACCACGAGCAGTCGTCCGGCGGCGACGGCCGGCGCGGCACGGGCCGGGACGCGCCGGTGCTGCCCAGCCGGATCGTCGCCGCCCCGATCACCGCCCCCGAGGGTGTGCGCCCCGCCGGCGACGGTGGCCGGTCGGCGCAGGTGCCGCTGGCGTGACCGGGGCCTCGGCCGATCGACTCGCGGTCAGCCTCGCCGGCGCCGTGTCGCCAGGTCCGTCGCCGCAGCCGGCCACCGCGGGTGATCGAAGGCGAACCCGGCGTCGGAGAGCCGAGCCGGGGCGACCCGCCGGCTCTTGAACAGCAGTTCGGTGTCCGACCGGAGCACGAACGCGCCCACCTCGGCCATCCACCTGGTGGCCGGCAGGCCGACCGGCACCCGCCACGCCGAGCGCAGCTCCCGCATGAACTCGCCCTGCGGCAACGCGCCGGGGGCGGCGAGGTTCACCGCGCCGCTCAGGTCGTCGCGGTCGATCAGGAACTCCACGGCCCGGACGAAGTCGCGGTCGTGGATCCACGAGACGTACTGCCGGCCGCCCGCCACCGGTCCGCCGAGTCCGAGTCGGGCGAGCCAGCTCAGCACGTCGAACACCCCACCCCGGCCGGGGCTCATCACCATGGCCGAGCGCAACGCGACCTTTCGGGTGTCGGGGGTCGCCGCCCGCTCCTGAGCGGCCTCCCAGTTCTGGGCGATCTCGACGCTGTAGCTCCAGTAACCGGGCACCCCGTCCTCACCACCGCCGATCAGACCGTCGTACTCGTCGTTTGCCGCGTCGAAGCGGTGGGCGTAGATCGTCGCGGTGCTCATCTGCAACCACACCCGGGGTGGCCGGGCCGCCGCGGCGACGGCCTCGCCCACCACCCGTGTCGACTCGACCCGCGAGCGCATCATGGCGTCGAGGTTCGCCGGCGTGTACCGGCAGCTCACACTGCGCCCGGCCAGGTTGATGACCACATCGCTGCCGTCGATCTGCCGGGCCCATCCGCCGAGCGTGGAGCCGTCCCACCGAACCTGACGCCCACCCGTCGGTGAACGGGTCAACAGCACCACATCGTGCCCCGCCTCGGTCAACGCCCGATCGAGGATCGTGCCGACCTGACCGGTGCCACCGGGAATGACGATCTTCACGGTCCCTCCTCATTGGAGACGCAATTTGAACACGTTCAACGCCAACTCCGAGGGTACGCCCGGACCGCCCGGGCCGTGGTCCCGAGGAGCGGCCGCCTCACGGCGGGAGGTTTCGGGGCGTCGCGTCGATCCGCGGCGGGCGGTGGCCGTGGCGATGGCCTCCCATCCGGCGTCCGCCCTGGCCATCGTGGACGAGTTGATCGCTGCGGACCGGCTCCCCGGTTCGCATCTGGTTCCGACGGTACGGGGGGAACTGCTGGTCCGGCTCGGGCGGCGACCGGAGGCGCGCGCCGAACTGGAGCAGGCGGCCCGGCTCTGCGCCAACCAGCGCGAACGCTCGGTGCTGTTGCGCAAGGTGGCCGCGCTGGAGTGACAGGTCAGCCGGGCCCGGGGCCGTCCATCGGCCAGTCCTCGTGACGCAGGTGTGTGCAGTGGGCGACTGTGGCGTCGTCCGCTCCCTGAGCGCCGGGATCCCGGGCTTCGGCCTGCCGGAGGCGGGCGATGACGCCGGCCGGCCCGTCGGCGCGCAGCAGTTCCAGGAGGCCGGGCCAGTCGGTGAGGCCGTACGGGTCGACGACGCGGCTTGCGCCGTTGCTGACCAACGCCACAGCGTTCAGGTCGGAGAGGGAGTTGCTGCCGGTCACCGCCTCCCGCGCGGCACGCCTGTCGTCCTTCGCGATCCAGTAACCACCTGGCCTGTTGCGCCGCGCCCGCAGCGCGGCGACGCAGGAGGCGTGGACGCGGTCGTACTCAGGTGTTCCCGGCGCGAGGCCGTCCAGCGGTGCCGCGCAGTCGCGCCTGGCGCTCACCTCGCGCTCGTCGGTGATCACCAGCGGGCCGGCGCGGGAGTGGTCGAGGACGAGGAAGGAGTCCGCGAGCAGGAGATGGTCCAGACGTCCCCGGCGGACGCGGACCAGCGCGACCGTGGACTGCGGGCTGGCGGGGTCCGCGATGTCGCAGGTGTCGGCGTGCTCGGCGGCGGTCTCGCCGATGGCGGCGGCGAGGATGGCCCCGAGGTCCCGTCCGTCGTCGCGGGACAGGTGGCCGAGCAGCGTGCCGCCGAGGCGACGCGTGTACCAGACGACGCCGTGAGAGCAGAGCGCTTCGGCGCCCGGGATGCCGGCGCCGTCCAGCAGCACGACAGCGCCCGGAACAGCACCGACGAAGTCCTCGTTCGGCCGGCCGGCCCTACCGGCGCTCGTCGCCAGGCTGACGCGCACCCGTGGGCTCCTCGGTTCGGAGGGGCAGGGAGGTCGGCGCCGCGAGCGGCGACGTGTGCCGACTCCACAGCGCTGGTGAACGCGGCGAGGTCCTCCCCGCCACGACCCGAGGGGTTGTCACGTCCGGCATCTGCACAGTCTGCGGCACCCGGGGCGTCGCCGTGGGTCAGGCGACCCGGACGTCCTGGGCGGGCGAGGCCGGCTCGGGGGCGGACCAGTGTGTCCGTCCGGGCAGCAGGAGCGGGGTGGCGAGCAGGAGGACGCCGGACATGGTGATGGCGGCGAGCGGGCTGGTGAGGGTGGCCAGAACACCCCAGATCACCATGAGCACGGCCTGCAGGAGCTTGCCGGTGGCGCTCCACGTGCTGAGGATCCGGGCGGTGTGGTCGGCGGGAATGCGTTGCAGGCGTTCGGTGGCGCAGATCGGGTTGAAGACGCCCATGCAGGTGATCAGCAGGCCCTCCACCACGATCACCGTGACGAGCCCGGGGATGCCGGGACCGACGAACGCCAGACCGAGTGGGAAGAGCGACCGCAGCCAACCGGAGACGATCATGACCCGGTGCCTACCGTGGCGGGCCACGAGACGCGCGGACAGCCGCGCGCCCACGAAGCCGCCGAGCGCCGGAACGCCGAAGGCGAGACCGTACTGCCAGGCCGGGAGGTGGTACTCGCCCAGCAGGAGGACGGCCAGCAGCGGCGCGGTGGCCATGATGAGGCCACCGACCACTATCGAGTTGAGGAACAGGCCCCGCAGCACGCGGTCGCCGAGGATGAACCGCCAGCCCCGCAGGAGGTCGACGGCGCGCAGCCGGGTGACCCGGTCCCGGGGCGCCGCGACGTCACCTCCGCCGACGCGTCCGACCGCGATCGCGGACAGCAGGTAGCTGACGGCGTCGGCCAGGACGGTGACGACCGGTCCGAGCAGCCCGACGAGCGCACCACCGAGGGGCGGACCGGCAGCGGTCGCCACCCAGCTCGTGCCCTCGAACCGACCGTTCGCCACCAGGAGGTGGTGGCGGCGGACGAGGTGTTTCAGGTACGCGCCGGACGCCGCGCTGAAGGCGATGCCCGCCGTCCCGGAGACGACCGAGACGACAAGCAGGTGGCCGTAGGAGAGCAGACCCAGGGCGTACGCGACAGGCACGCTCGCCATCGCGGCGAACCGGATCAGGTCCATCGCGATCATCACCGGCCGTTTGGCCCGGTGCTCGACCCACGGCCCGAGCGCGACGGCGACAGTCGCCGAGACGGCGAGTCCGGCCGCGTCCAGGAGCGACACGGCGAACGCCGGCGAGCCCAGCACGTTCACCGCGATCAGCGGGAACGCCCCGAAGGCGATCCACGTGCCGTAGGTGCTGACCGCGTACGCCGACCACATCCACCCGAAGTCGGGGCCCAACCGTACGCGCATGCGACCCCCTCGCCACAACCGATGTCCGGGCCTGCGCAGCACACCTGGCGCACCCGCCACAGGTCAAACAACCGCCAGGCGGGCGAGCCACAACCATCGGTTGTGCGTTCGCATAATGGGCAGGTGGATACCGAGGGGGTGCGGTCGTTCGTCCGCGCGGCGGAACTCGGGCAACTGCGGCACGCCGCCGACGAGCTGGGCGTGACGCAGCAGGCCGTGTCGAAGCGGATCGCCGCTCTCGAACGCGAACTCGGCGTGCGGTTGTTCACGCGTACCGCCCGAGGGGTCGAGCTGACGCTCGACGGCCAGGCTTTCCTCGCGCACGCCCGGGCCGTCGTGGCGGGGGCCGACCGTGCCGTCGCCGCGATCCGGCCGGGCTCGCGGGCCCTGCGGATCGACGTTCTCGGCCTGCGGTCCGCGCAGGCCGTGGTCCTGCACGACTTCTGGCGCGCGCATTCGGAAACCGCCCTCGACGTGGTGACCCTGCGCGTCGACGACCCGCGCGCGGCGGTCGCCGCGGTCCAGGCCGGCGAGGTCGACGCGTCGTTCCGCTCGGTGACCGACAGGGCCACGCTGCCGCGCGACGTACGGATGATCCACGCGTTTGACTCCCCGCTGGAACTCCTCGTCGGCCCGCGACACCCGCTCTCCTCCGCACGGACGCTGACACCCGGCCAGCTGCGCCGGCACCGGATCTGGGTGCCGGGTATCGCGCCGCGAAGCGAGTGGGCGGACTTCTACGATCAGCTCGTCACCGTCTTCGACCTCCGTGTCGACGCGGCCGGGCCGCACTTCGGCGACGAGGTGCTGCTGGACGTCCTCGCGGACTCCGCCGACGTGGCGACCCTCGTCGGCTCGCGCGACAGGTACCTCTGGCCGGCGAGCCACGACCTGCGCCGCATCCCCATCGTGAACCCGACGCTCGCCTACCCGCTCTCGCTCCTTCTGCCGCGAGCGGATCCGCACCCCGGTCTGCGGGCGGTCATCGCACACCTGCGGGGCCTGCCACCGCTGCCGCTGGACACCTGGCGTCCGACCTGGGCGGCGACGGCCGATCCGGGTGCCGACGGACGCCCGCCCGTCACGCGCCGGTGATGCCGTCCAGGACGGTTGTCAGGTTGTGGCTGAAGGTCTCCTCGGCGTCGAGGTGCGAGCCGTCGATGACGAGCCGGGCGATGGTTGGGTACCTGCCGGTCTCCAGCATGCGGGTGAGGTAGGGGCCGAGGCTGGCCTGCCAGGCGGCCTCGTCGGTGCCTGTGGAGCGGGCGGTGCGACGCTCGGTGACCTCCCTGCGGATCGCCCCGACGAGGAAGCCGTTGAGGGCGCCCAGTGCCCGCTGAAGATCGCCGACGTCGCGCACCCGGGGTGACCGGCTCAGTGCCGCAGCAGTCGCCTCGCCCACGGCGAGCGCGTGAGGACCCAGGTGGGGTCTCGCCCCGAGCAGGTCGGAGAACCACTCGTGGTCGAGGGCGGCGCGGCGGGTCGCGTGGGCGATGGCCAGCACCGTGGCCCGCCACTCCTGGTGCTGGTCGACCTCGGCGATCCGGGCGTAGACGACGTCGACCATGAGATCGAGCAGTTCGGACCTGTTGAGCACATAGTCGTACAGCCGCATCGGGCCGACCCCGAGCTCTTTGGCGATCTTGCGGATCGACAGCCCGTCGAGGCCGCGCGCGTCGGCGAGCCGGATGGCCGCCGCGGCGATCTTCTCGCGGCTCAACGGCACCGGCACCGCCCGCGGCTGGGGCTCGGGCCGTTCCCAGACGGGCAACGCCGCGCTACCGTACGGTGTATACATCAATACAGTGTACGGCAAGGGGATGAACATGCGAATCGCGATCGCCGGTGGCGGAGTTGGCGGGCTGACGTTGGCGCGGGTCCTGCACCTCCACGGCATCGGCTCGGTGGTGTACGAGCGCGACGCGGGCCGGTCCGCCCGGTCGCAGGGCGGCACGCTCGACCTGCACCCGGAGTCCGGGCAACGGGCCCTGGCCGAGGCGGGCCTCGCCGACAGTTTCCGGTCGCAGGCGCGGCCCGAGGGCGAGGAGCATCGCATCCTCGACCCGAACGGCCGCACCCTGGTGCACCACGAGCCGCAACCTGGCTCGTTCTCCGGGCGTCCCGAGATCGACCGCAGCGCGCTGCGGGACCTCCTGCTCGACTCCCTCCCGGGCGACACGGTCGTCTGGCGGCGCCGGCTCGTCGCGGCGACCCCCGCGACCGTCCGGAGGCTGGGAACTGGCCTTCGAGGGCGGCCACCGGAGCGACTGCGACATCCTCGTCGGCGCGGACGGCGCACGCTCGATCGTCCGACCGCTGCTCGTCGACGTCCTACTCTCCCCGGTGTCCACTGTGGTGGAGCTGGCCGTCGGCGACGTCGACCGCCGGCACCCCCACCTCGCCGACCTGGTCGGCCCCGGAAACCTGTGGGCCGTCGGCGTGAACCAGATACTCTCCGCGCAGCGCCTCGGCGACGGCAGCCTCCGCGTCGGGATCTCCCTGCGCGCGGGCGACCACCCCCTCGACGCCCTCCGTGACAAGTCCGCGCTGCTGGACATCTTCGCCGGCTGGGACCCCCGCCTCACCGCGCTCATCGAGGCCGCCGACAGCGCGCCGACGCCGCGCCTGATCGAGGCGACGCCCACCGACACGCGCTGGTCCAGCCGGCCGGGTGTCACGCTCATCGGCGACGCCGCGCACCTCATGGCGCCGGTCGGCGAGGGCGCCAACCAGGCCATGCTCGACGCCGCCGAACTCGCCGGCCACCTCGCCGCGAACCCCGCCAACCCGGACGCGGCGATCCGGACGTACGAGGACGCGATGTTCGCGCGGATCCACCCGATCGCCGAGATGTCCGCACGGGTGCAGGCGATGATGCTGTCCCCCACCGCGGCGGACGACATCGTCCGCTTCTTCACGCCCCGGCCCGCCGAACCGGCGTCCACCACCTGAGGCGCCGTGCCGGACACGGCGTCCCTTCGCCAGGCAAGAACGGGGCAGGACATGGAGCACGGCACCCGCGACGAGATGCTGCGCCGCCTCGCCGACGCGGTCGCAGGCGTCGCGGTCGCCCACCCGACGCGGGTCGCCGTCGACGGACCGCCAGCGACAGGCAAGACCACCCTCGCCGACGAACTGGCAGTCGTCCTGCGGGAACGGGGCCGCGACGTCATCCGGGCGACCGTCGACGATTTCCTCTTCCCCAGGGCGCAGCGCTATCCGCGCGGCGAGTACTCGGCCGAGGGCTGCTACCACGACACCCACGACCACGACGCGCTGAACCGGGTCCTGCTCGACCCGCTCGGCCCCGGCGGAGATCGGCGCTTCCAACCCGCTGTCTACGACCACACGACGGACGGCGTCCTGTCCCCGCCGGTCACGACCGCCCCCGCCGACGCCGTGCTGCTCTTCGACGGCGTCTTCCTCCTGCGCCCGGAACTGATCGACAGGTGGGACCTGCGCGTCTTCGTGTCGACCACGCTCGACAGGACAGTTGAGCGCGCGCTGGTCCGGGAGCGCCGGCCCGACGTCGAACGGCGCTGGCGCGAGCGCTACATCCCCTCCCAACAGCTCTACTTCGCCACGGCCCGCCCGACCGATCACGCCGACATCGTCGTGCACAACGACGAGCCCCAACGGCCTGCCTGGGAGATCCGAGCAGACTCCTGACGGCCCGATAATCGGGCGTCCCGCCGGGGCGCGTCGGCTAGCGTGCCGCCTCATGGAGAACACCGCCGTACGCACCGAACGCCTGGAGCTCCGTCCGGTGCGGGACGAGGACGTCGACCGGATCCTGGAGTACCGCAATCTGCCGCAGGTCACGCGCTGGCTACTCAGTACGCGGGTCGACCCGGATTCCTTTCGCGCGGCGTGGCAACGCGCGGCGGCGGACCCCGACGACCACAGCATGGCGGTCACGCTCGAGGGTGTGGTGATCGGAACCGTCTCGCTCGACGTCGTCGACGGCATGGGCCAACCCGGCATGCCACCGCGGACCGAGGCCCGGCTCGGCTACGTCTTCGATCCCGCCTACGGCGGCCACGGCTACGCGACAGAGGCGGTCACCGCGATGGTGGCGCACGCGTTCGGGCAACTGGGCGTCCGGAGGATCACCGCCGGCTGCTTCGCGGACAATCTCGCCTCGGTGCGCATCCTCGAGAAAGTCGGGATGCGTCGTGAGCAGCACGGCGTCGGCGATTCCTGGCACGCCGAGCGGGGCTGGGTGGACGGTTACACCTACGGCCTCCTCGCCGAGACCTGGCGTCGGGAGGCGACACGGTAGGAGCAGCCGTAGAACCCGAGGCAGGCGGAGGCCCCGGGCAGGAATTGGCGGCCAGCAGCCGTTGTCGCGGCAGGAAAACGCTTACCACGGCGCTATTGACGGTCTTCACTGGCTATCAGTACCGTGATGTGGGCAGCGAGAAAGCGCTTTCCGACCCTCACCGTCCGACAGGGAGCGCCCCCATGCCCCGACACCTCCGCGCGTCCGGCCTCATCCTGCTCGCCATCGCCGCCGTGGTGAGCACCACCACCGCCCTGCCCGCCGAGGCCGCCCCGCGCTTCCGGGTGCTGGTCTTCTCCAAGATCACAAACTACTACCACGACTCGATCCCGGCCGGCGTGGCCGCGATTCAGCAACTCGGCGCCACGAACAACTTCGAGGTGGTCGCCACCACCGACGCGGGTGCGTTCACGGACGCCAACCTCGCCACCTTCGACGCCCTGGTCTTCAACAACACCAACTCCACCCCCGCCTCCGGCGACCTGCTCAACGCCAGCCAGCGCGCGGCGTTGCAGACGTTCATCCGCAACGGCGGTGGCTGGGCCGGCCTGCACGCCGCCTCGGCGAGCGAACGCGACTGGCAGTGGTACGAGGGCCTGGTCGGCACGATCTTCGACTACCACCCCGACTTCTCCGCCACCGGCGGCACCTTCCCCGGCCGGGTCAAGGTGCTCGACCGGGCGCACCCCTCCACCCGTAACCTGCCGGAACTCTGGGAGCAGAGCGAGGAGTGGTACAACTGGCGGACCAACCCGACAGGCAACGTGCACACCCTCGCACAGATCAAGGTGCGCGACGGGATCAACGGCCTGGACGAGGGCGTCGACCACGCGTACTCCTGGTGTCAGCGCTACGACGGCGGCCGGTCCTGGTTCACGGCCGGCGGTCACGCCAGCTCCCAGTTCACCTCCGCACCCTTCCTGGAGCACCTGCGCTACGGCATCGAGTGGGCCGCCGGCGCGGTCGCCGGCGACTGCTCGGCCACCGAGACCGGCAACTTCGAGCGGGTGGGACTGGTCACCGAGAACCTGGCCGACCCGTTCGAGCTGGCCGTCGCCCCGGACCGGAAGGTCTACTACATCCAGCGCACCGGTGCGCTGAAGGTCGTCAACTCCGACACCCTCCACGTCACCACGCTGCTGGACCTCGCATACACCTCGGCGATGACCGACCAGTCCGACGGACTGCTCGGCATGACCCTGGACCGCAACTTCGCCAGCAACGGCTGGATCTACCTGCTCTGGTCGGACAAGACCCTCAAGCAGCTCAACCTGTCCCGGTTCACCGTCGCCAACAACAGCGTCGCGCTCTCCTCGGAGAAGCGCCTGCTGACCATCCCCACCTACCGGGGCGAGGGACGGGCCAACTCGCACATGGGCGGGTCAGTGGCCATGGACGCGGCCGGTCGGCTCTACGCCGCGATCGGCGACAACACCGACCCGTTCGCCTCCAGCGGTTACACACCTGTCGACGAGCGCGCCGGCCGGGCCGCCTGGGACGCCCAGGGCACCGCCGGCAACACCAACGACCTGCGCGGCAAGATCCTACGGATCACCCCGCAGGCCGACGGTACGTACACCATCCCGAGCGGCAACCTCTTCCCCGTCGGCACCGCGAGGACCCGCCCGGAGATCTACGCGATGGGCATGCGCAACCCGTTCCGGATCACCATCGAGCCGCAGTCCAACGCCGTGCTGGTCGCCGACTACGGGCCGGACGCCCGCGCCGCCGACCCCAACCGTGGTCCGGAGGGGACCGTCGAGTTCAACCGGATCACCGCCGCCGGCAACTACGGCTGGCCGTACTGCGTGGGCAACAACATCCCGTTCAACGACTACAACTTCGCCACCAGCACCTCGGGGCCGAAGTTCACCTGCGCGGCACCGGTCAACAACTCCCCCAACAACACGGGTCTGACGAACCTGCCGGCGTCGAAGTCGGCACTGGTCTGGTACGCGTACTCCGCCTCCACCCAGTTCCCCGAGGTGGGAACGGGCGGCGGTGGTCCGATGAGCGGCCCGGTCTACGACTACGACCCGGCGAACACCCGCACCACCAAGTTCCCCGAGTACTTCGAGGGCAAGTGGATCACGTACGAGCTGACCCGCGGGTGGTTCAAGACACTCTCGATCCACAGGACGGCGCAGACCTTCGGTAACGCGCGCTTCGGTCCCACCGCCGTCGGCGATCTCCAGTCGATCAACGGGATCTTCGACACCATGAGCTGGATCCAGCCTTTCGAGGCCGAGTTCGGGCCGGACGGGTCGCTCTACGTCATCGACTTCGGTGAGGGCACCGGCAGCGGTCGCGGCGGCAGCAACGCCGGTGCGGGCATCTACCGCATCGACTACGTGGCCAACGGCAGGCCGCCGAGCGTCGAGATGGTCGCCACCCCGGACAGCGGACGCACGCCGCTGACCGTGGCCTTCTCCTCGGCCGGGTCGTCCGCCGGCGACGGATCGACGCTCAGCTACGCCTGGGACTTCACGAACGACGGCGCCACCGACTCCACGGCGGCCAACCCGAGCCACACCTACCCGACCGCCGGACGGCACACCGCCCGACTGACCGTGCGCAACAGCGGCAACGGGTTGACCGCCACCACTGTCACCGACGTGGTGGTCGGCAACACCCGGCCCACGGTGACCATCACCGTGCCGGACGGCGGCTTCTTCGACTTCGGCGACACGATCCCGTACACGGTGACTGTCACCGACCCGGAGGAGACCACAATCGACTGCTCCAGGGTGACGGTGCAGACGCAGCTCGGCCATGACTCGCACGCCCACCCGCTGGACGTCTACACGGGCTGCTCGGGCCTGCTCGCCACCGAGGCGGACGCCGGCGACGGGCACGGGCCGGGACAGAACCTCTACACCCTGATCACCGCGCAGTACACCGACGGTGGCGCGCCCGGCGGCGTACCGGCTCTGACCGGCTCGACCCGCGTGCGGTTGCAGCCCAAGAGCAGGGAGGCCGAGCACTTCAGCGGCCAGTCCGGCCTGGTCGTGAACGACAGGGCCACCGCCCGCGCCGGCAAGCGGCTCGGCGACGTCGACCACAACGACTGGGTGTCGTACGGGCCGGTGGACCTGCGCAACATCGGCTCGGTGACGCTCGGGCTGACCAACGGCGGGCTCGGCGGCACCGTCGAGCTGCGGACCGGCTCGCCCACCGGCACGCTCATCGGCTCGGCCGCCGTCGGCTCGACCGGCGGGTGGGACAACCTGGTCTCGCCGACTGTGACGCTCACCAACAAACCCGCAGGCACGACCACCCTGTACGCCACGTTCGTCAACACCGCCCAGGTCGGCGGCACACCGGACCTGCTCTCACTGGACTGGCTGCGCTTCAACGGCGCCGGAGTCAAACACGAGCCCGGCGGGATGCTGTCCCTCGCCGCCAACCCGGCCAGCGGCACCGCGCCACTGACCACCACGCTCACCGCCACCGCGGCAGCGCCGTCCGGGCAGAGCATCACCGACTACGCGTGGGACTTCGGCGACAACAGCGCGATCACCCACGGCGCGACGCTGCGGTCGACGAGTCACAGCTATCCCCGCAAGGGCACCTACACCGCCCGGGTCACGACCACCTACACCAGCGGAGAGACCCGCTCGATCAACCTGACCGTCACTGTCACCTGATCACGGGTTGGTGACGGGCGGGCGGGCGTCCGTCACCGTCGTATACGCGTTTCCGTTGGGCGGGCGGGGGGCACTGGTCGGGCAGAGGCGAGGGGGAAATGATGAGCCGGCACACACCGCCACCGACCATCCGAGCGCCGCGGGTGCTCGCCATCGTCCTGCCGTTGCTCGGCACCGTCACGCTGGGCAGTGCGTGCACGGCGGGCGACGCGGGAACCGACGTCGTGTCGTCGACCTCGTCGCCGACGACAGCGACGACAGCGACGACCACCCCGAGCCAGACGGACCAGCCATCCGCGAGCGCCGGCGCGCCGACGACCATCCCGACGTCGGCCTTCGTCGAGCTGCCCGCCGAGCTGCGCAAGTCGCCCCGGCGCACGACGCCGGTCGCCGAGGCCCTACCGAAGCTGTGCGGCAACGAGTTCGGCACCGGTGGCCGGCAGGTCACCGCGAGCGCGGCGATGACCGTCACCTACAAGAAGGCCGGCGAGCCGGACACCAACGTGCCGCAGGGCATCATCCACCAGACCATCTTCACCTTCGACGGTGACGGCGCCGTGGCCTACCTGCAACGCCTCCGCGACGCGGTGAAGGCGTGCCCCTCGTACGACCAGGGCGGGAACCCGGTAGCGGTCAAGAGCCAGGTGTTGCCGGGTGTCGGTGACGACGCGTTGCTGGTGTCCCGCGCGTGGGCGGAGACGAGCCTCAACGGCGAGCGGACCGGCGGCGACGCCTCCAGCCAGATCGCCGTGGCCCGGGTCGACGGAGTCGTCACCGTGTTCGACGACCAGGGCTGGGAAGGCAGCAGCGGCAACCCCGCCATCCTGGACCGCACCCTGCGCGACGGTGTGAAGAGCATCGACGCCTGGCAGCGCTGACGAACGCGGGGCGGTGCCCGACGGCACCGCCCCGCGCTTTCTCATGTACTACTGCCAGGCACTCTGCTGGGTGGAGACGAGGTTGCCGGGAATGACCGTGCCGTTGGTGCGCCACTCGGTGTACGCCCAGAAGTCGCCCTCGGCCAGTGGCCCGTTCGGCTTCAACGTGAAGTTGACGCTCTGACCGCGCTCCGTCGTCGGCGGTAGCGTCAACGTGGCGGGCGAATACGTGGCGTTGCGACCGATGATGGTGTGCCGCAGTTCGAAGTCGACGACCGGGCCACCGGGCACCTGCGCGAACACGTACGCGGTGTAGCGCCCCGGCTCGGGCAGGAACTTGTACGCCTGCTCCAGGCTGGTCCAGTACCTGTCACTGCTGTAGACCAGGGTGTCGCCCTTGTAGAGGTACAGGTCGAGGTTCGTGTTCGGGTCTTCGGTGTCGGCCTCGACGATGATGCCTGCGGTGTTCGCCGGCACGGTGAAGTCGACCTTCTTCACGCCGGAGGCGCTCGGGTCGAACACGCCGCCGTAGACGCCTGCCGGCATCGAGTACGACGTGCGCCGCACCGGTGTGTAGCCGGTGCTGCGACCCGCGAGCGGCCCGGTGAAGCCCGGCTGGATCATGCCGAAGGACCCGCTTGTCATCCGGCCGAACTCCTCGCCGTCGTCCCCGTACGGCCGGGGGCTGATCCCCCATGGGCGGGCGGCGACCGGGATCCGGGCGTTGTGCGCCCTTCCCTTCCAGGTGATCGACCCGGTCACGTACCGGTCGAAGGGCGCGCTTCCCCGGCGCAGCGTGATCGTCACCGTGGCGGACCTGCCCGGCGCCAGCGTCACCGACGCGGGCGTGACGGTGACCTTCATGCCGGCCAGGCCGGACACCGACGACCGGTACGTCTCCCGCTCCCTGCCCACGTTGGTCAGGGTGCGGGTGACGGTCACCGGACGGGTCCCGTCGTACTCGCGCAGCGAGATGGCCGGCAGGTTGAGTTCCTTGCCGTCGGGTGCGGCCGTCTCGCTGAACTCGGTCAGCTCCGCCGCCGTCGGCTCGATGACCAGTCCGGGGTCCTTGGCCCGGGCGAGGTTGATGAAGCCGCTGCCCTGGTCCAGAGGGCTGCTGGTGCCGACGGTGTCGGTGGCGGTGGTCCGCAGCGCGGAGGCGACCGCGCCCGGCGACCACTCCGGGTGCGCGGCGCGCAGGATCGCCGCCGCGCCGGCCACGTACGGCGAGGCCATCGAGGTGCCCGAGTACGCGTCGTACTGCCGCCCGAAGTTGCCCGCCGGTGACACCGCGGCGATGATGTCCGACCCCGGCGCGACCAGGTCCGGCTTGAAGACGCCGAAGGTCACCTTGTCCGGTCCGGTGGAGGAGAAGTCCGCGACGCTCGGCACGCCGGGGACGCTGGAGCCGTCACCGCCGTTGCGCAGGGACACCGTCGCGTCGGCGGGGTGGCGCATCAGGTAGTTGAAGAGGATGCCAGCCTGCTTCTCGGTCGGCAGGTACACCACCGGGAAGTTGTAGATCGAGTTGACCCGGTAGTTGCCGACCGGGTCGAACAGCACCATCGCGGCGCCGCCCTTCTCCTTGACCTCGGCGGCGGAGCCGAACGTGTCGGACAGCGCGCAGGCGACCACCTTGCCCTTGATCTTGGCGGGGTCGAGGCTGCCCGGTTCGCAGTACACCGCGCCCAGATCCAGTGATCCGGCCCGCTCGCCGAAGACCATCGCGCTCGAGGCGCCACCGGGCAACGCGTCGAGTGAGCCACCGACCAGCTTCGTGCCGTCACCCAGCCTGACCGTCGCCTCGTCGAGGTGCGTCACCGCTGCGCCGACAGTGGTCACCCAGGGCGCCGCGTTGCTGATGGCACCGCTCACGATGCCTGTGTTCCCGGCCGACGCCGCCACGAAGACCCCGGACAGGGTGGCGTTGAGGAAGGCGATGCCGATGGGGGTGTTCGCCTCCCAGTCGCCGAGCTCCGAGCCGATCGAGAAGTTCAGGACCTGCACCCCGTCGGCGACGGCGGCGTCGATGCCGGCGATGATGTCGGCGTCGTAGCCCATACCGCCCCAGAGCACCTTGTAGACGGCGATCTGGGCGTCCGGTGCCACCCCGGAGATCGGGTCGAAGCGCCGGCCGTCGATGGTGACGTCCGAGATCGGCAGACCGGCAGCCGTGGACGCGGTGTGCGTACCGTGCCCGGCCATGTCGCGGGCGGACAGCACCTCGCCCTCGGGTACGGAGCCGCCGCCGGCGAGCCACGTGTCGGCGAAGTACCGGGCACCGACGATCTTGCCGTTGCAGTGCTCGGCCACGAACGCGACTCCGGTCTGGCAGGTGCCGCGCCAGCCGGCGGGGGCGGGCATCTTCCTGGCGAACGACGCGCTCTCCGGCCAGATGCCGGTGTCCAGGACGCCGATCACCATGCCCGCACCGGTGGCGGGGCCGGGCTTGGCCGGCTTGGCCGTCGTCGGGTCTGCCCCGGCCGTGGTCGCGGGGGCCGTGGCGGCGGGGGCCGTGGCGGCGGGGGCCGTGGCGGCGGGGGCAGGCGCGAGGGGCGCCTTCGAGCGGGTGCCGAGGGCCTGCGCGGCGGTGACGGCGCGGACACGCTTGTCCGCCCGCAACGCGGTCGCCTGCTGGGCTGTCAGCTTCGCCGAGAACCCGTTGAAGGCGGTGGTGTACGCGGCCTTGACCTGGACACCTGCCGAGCCGGCGACGGCGGTCCGCTGGGCGTCGAGGTGTCGGCGGTACGCCTGCGACGGCCCCGACGTGACGTCCAGACGGTTGCCGGGCGTCGGCCGGGTCCGCGTCAGCCCCGAGGTCCCGCCGACGTACGTGGTGAGTGGTTCCTCGGCCAGTTGGACGACGTACACGCCCGTTCCGGTCGCGTCGACGGCGGCCTTGGGGTTGTCCGCGCGCTCGCTGTCGGGGCGACGGTCCGCCCCGTCGGTCAGGGTGACCTTCCGGTCGGACCCGCCGGAGAAGTAGCCCACGCCGTTGTGGGGCGGCCCGTCTCCGGGGGCCGCCGACGCCGGTCCCGCTACACCGGTTGTGCCGGTGATCATGGCGACGACCAGCGCCGGTAGCGCCAGTCTTCGCAGCCTGTTCCCGCTCGTGCCGTTAGCCACGAGGCTCCTTCCGCCTGCTCCCTGTGGAGCTGCCCTCATCGATCGCGATCCGCCAGTGGGAGCGCTCCCCCACCTAAGCCGTCGATGGTTAATCGACGATTTGCGCGGTGTTACGGATCGCTGGTGCACATAAGATCACGATGTGTCAGCCGCGCCTAGATCACTTTCTTCCAACGCGGCCGGAGCAGGGCGTACGCCCCGGCGAGGGCTCGTCAGGCCTGGAAGTCGACGAGCAGCTGATCACCCTTCTCGGTCACCCGGAACTTCACCGGCCGGGCCAGTCCGAACTGGACGAAGCACATGCCCTCGGCGTGCCAGACCGCGGTGTTGAGCACCAACGGGTCCCGCTGCGGCGCAGGCCGCTGCCCAAGGATGGTGTCGCTGCGCCCGACCTCCAGGTGCACCGTGTACGGCGCGTCGACGATCGGGCGCCGCAGCTGCGGGTCAGGGTCGGCCAGCACCGTGTAGAAGCGCAGCGACGCCAGCGCGGCAGGGGCGGCCGTCGCCGGACCGGGCAGGGCGAAGTCAAGGACCGACCGGACGTAGCCGGCGCCACGGTTGTCCGCCAGACGGATGCCCTGCAGGCGCGGCATCGGCTGGGCCGCCTGCCGCTGCGTGTCAGGGGTCGGGTGCCGGATCTCGGCGCGACGGACGAAGACCCCGGCCCGACCGAAGGCGCCGGGTGTCGAGGCGGACTCCGGGGCGGCCGTCGCGGAGGCCGGCCCGGCGGGCTGCGAAGGCGTCGGCTCCCGCAGTGGGATCTTCCATCCGACACCGGTCATGGCAGACGTCAGAACGAAGCTGCGACGGCGCATTGTGCGTTCCCCCGTGCGAATCGTGCCCGTGCCCGGGCAGTCGGTGGCATCCCCGGAGCGGGCGCTCCAGAGTTCTTTCGGTACGTCGGTCCCGACGCCGGCCCGACTGGCCGGATGCCGGGGAGCTACGCGGGAAGCGGTTGCCAGGGATCGAACGTGCGCCCGCCGACGCTGTCCTGGCGGCTGGCGCTGACCAGACCGTCCACACCGATGCGGAAGACGTTGATCAGGCCGGCGGCGTCCACCGCGGCGGCGAAGTCGATGGTCGGACCGTCCAGCGGGGTCCAGGCGTCGTCGTACGAGCCGCTCGATGTCGACTCCATGTTCACGCTCACCGCCGTGTCCGAGCCCAGCGCGAAGAGGGTGACAGGCACGTTGCGGTCGGACGGGTTGCTGACGATCGCCACCTCACCCGTTCCCGTCGGGCCGGTCACGATCGTCGGCGTCGCGTCGAACGTGCCGCCTGACGACACCTGCCGGAAGATCGCCACCTCCGCGCTGCTCTCCTGCCGGTAGGCCAGCCGCAGGAGGCTGTCCGCTCCGATGGCCACCTGCGGTGAGCTCGCGGGAGCGGGGGTCGCAAGGGTGTTGAGGGCGAACGCTCCGTTCGGCTGGGTCTGTGCCCAGTGCAGGACTCCGGTCCTGGTGGCGGCGAACACCTCGATCCGGCCGTTCGGGTTGAGAACCGCGGCGATGGCGTCCTGCGCGTCCGTGCCCCGCAGGTCGGTCCAGCCGCCCCAGCTGCCGTTGGCGCTGGTCTGGGCCTTGGCGCTGAGCCCTCCGCCGCCGTTCTTCAGGAAGATCTGCATCCGGCCGTCCGCGTTCCGACTGACCGTCGGGACGCCGATCTGGTCGGCGTTGCTCAATCCCGCGTTGGGGCTGCCGAAATCCACCCACGACGCGAGCCAGCCGCCGTTCGGCTGGGTCTGGAAGGTGGTGACGATGTGGTGGTCCGAGAGGCGGCGGGCGAAGATCTCGAGGCGGCCGTCGGCGTTGCTGCCCACGGCGAGGGTCGGCGCGAGCGGACCGCCGGCCCCATTCATGGCGAGTGGCGCCGACCAGCCGCCGGTCACGGTCTGCCACTGGGTGTGGACGACCCCGTTGCGGACGACGAACGTCTGGAGCCGTCCGTCCGCGTTGCGACCGACCCAGGCGGTCCCCCGAGCCCACCTGCGGTACGCCCGGGCCGGCCAGTTGTTCGGCGCGTACTTCACGTCGTAGTTCGCGTACAGGCTGAGCGTGGCGGTCTTGTCGGCGACCGCGGCGGCCGACAGGTTGGCCACGGACTGGCTGATCTCGTAGTCCCGGTAGCTGACCTGGATCGCCTTACTCGACGACGACGTGGCCGCATCGGTGGTGAAGCGGACCGTCGCGCGGTGGTCGGGGTGTTCCTGCGGGCCGTACCGGACATCCGGGTCGAGGTCCTGGAACCGCAGCACCGTCGGCTGGTACGTCGCGAGCAGGCCACTGAGCACGGCTGTGACGTCGGCGCGCTTGTAGGAGAACGACGTGGTCACCACCCCGGTCTCCGGAATGACGGACGTGTCTGTCGTCCCGCTGTAGATGTTGGCCAACTGGCCGTCGTGCAGGTTGAGAAACACCAGCGCCACGTCGGGTCGGGCGGTCAACCGGTAGCGCTCCACCTGCCTACCCGCGATCGTGAGCAGATCCGCCCGCCAGTCGGCCTGACCCGGGGCGATGGTCGTCACTCCGGCCATGCGTGCGTAGGCGTCCTGGACCCCCCGCTGCCGGTTGCGGGTCCGCTGCGCGTCGGTGGTGCCGGTGCCGGTGAGGTTGCCGGCGCTCAGGTACACGGTGACGCTGGGAACGCCGGCCGCGATGCTCGCGCTCACGTCGGGATTCATGAACAGCAGGTCGTCGTCCTCGTGCGCGACAACCTGCATGATCAGACTTGGCATGGCGATCTCTCTGCTCCTTTCCGGGCTAGCGCACGGCGAATCAGGGCACCGCCGCAGGTGGCGGTGCCCGATCCGGGTCTGGAAGGGCGGCCAGCATTGCATGATCGTTCTGGGCCGCGCTACCCCGCTTTCCGGTGTCTGGCGTGCCCGGCACGGCCGTCGGCGCGACAGGTTCGAAGCCCCTGTCGGCGCAGGTCATCGGGTGAACGGAGGCGGCACGGCGGCACGGCGTGACTGATCGCCGGGCACGACGTGGTCCCACCTCGGGGTTCGTGATCGGAGATATCGACGCGGGTTTCTCGATGGAGGCGGCGCGGCGCGGGCCGGTGGCGCGGGCGGGAGAGACGGCGGCGGTGACCGGCCGGTCCAGGCTCGAGCCACCTCGACATTCACGTGTGACCGGACGGTCGCCCGACCTGATCCGAAAGTGTTTTCAGGTTTGGGCGATGGTCGTAGGCGATTCCGCAGGCCGGGTGGGGCGGCGCCGCCAGAGCGCCGTGCACGCCCCCGCGAGCAGCAACCCCGCAGCGGGGCGGAATCCACCCCGGCGAGCGCACAGGTCACCGCGAGCAACGCCGGCGGCACCCGGCACCAGGCGGGCACGGTCCGCGCGGCGCGGCCCCGCCGTCGGACTGTCGCTCAGACGACGTGGCGCAGGTAGCCGGCGATCGCCGCGTCCAGCACCTCCGCGCCGGGACGCGCCCACACCTCGGCGGAGAACACCTCCACCTCGATCGGCCCGGCGTAACCGGCCGCGTCCACCGCCTCGCGCAGCCGGCGCAACTCGATGCACCCCTCGCCGGGCAGCGCCCGACCGAGCAGCGCCCCCTCCGGCAGCGGGGTCACCCAGTCGCAGACCTGGAACGCGGCGATGCGCGCGCCGGCCCGTGCGATCTGCGCGTACACCGTGTCGTCCCACCAGACGTGGTACGCGTCGACGACCACGCCGACCACCGCCGGGTCGAACCGCTCGGCGATCTCCAACGCCTGGCCGAGGGTCGCGATGACGCAGCGGTCGGCGGCGAACATCGGGTGCAGGGGCTCGATGGCCAGTCGTACGCCGGCCGCCGCCGCGTGGGGGGCCAGCTCGCCTATCGCGTCGGCGACCCGACGCCGGGCGCCGTCGATGTCCCGGCTGCCGGCCGGTAGCCCACCGGAAACCAGCACCAGCTCCGGGGCGCCCAGGGTGGCCGCCTCCTCGACGGCCCGCAGGTTCTCCGCACGCCAGTCGTCGGCGGAGAAGAAGCCGCCCCGGCACAGCGAGGTGACGGTGAGGCCGGCGTCGCGGACCAGTTTCGCCGAGCGGGCCAGCCCATACCCGGCCACCGGCTCCCGCCACAGGCCGATTCCCGGCACACCTGCCGCCACGCAGCCGGCCACCACCTCGGGCAGCGGCCAGCGCTGGGCGGTGGCCTGGTTGAACGAGAACCGCGCGAGGCTCACTGCTCCACCCCCGCCACCGTGAACAAGGCTCGGGCGCGGGCGGCGGCCAGCTCGGCGTCGGGCAGCAACCCGGCCGCGTCGGCAAGGGTGAGCAGGGTGGCGAGGTGCGCCGGAGACCGGCCGGACTGCGCGCCGCCGACCATGGTGAAGTGGTCCTGGTGCCCGGCCAGCCAGGCCAGGAACACGATCCCCGTCTTGTAGTGCCAGGTCGGTGCCGCGAACAGGTGCCGGGCCAGCGGCACGGTGGGCGCGAATATCTCGTCGTACGCCGCCACGTCTGCCCGGTCCAGGGCGGCCAGCGCGGCGGCGGCGGCCGGCGCGATGGCCGCGAACACCCCGAGCAGCGCGTCGGAGTGGCCCACCTCGTCGCCCCGGATCAGCTCCGGGTAGTGGAAGTCGTCGCCTGTGTAGAGCCGCACCCCGGCCGGCAGGCGACGGCGCAACGCGACCTCCCGGTCGGCGTCCAGCAGCGACACCTTGATGCCGTCGACCCGTGACTGGTGCGCCTTGATCAGCTCGACCACCGTGTCGGCGGCCAGGTCCAGGTCGACCGCGCCCCAGTAGCCGGTGAGCGCCGGGTCGAACATCGGACCCAGCCAGTGCAGCACCACAGGTTCGTCGGCGGCGCTCAGCAGCTCGTCGTACACCCGTAGGTAGTCCTCGGGGCCACGCGCCGCGGCGGCCAGGTGCCTGCTGCACATGAGCACCGGCCGGGCGCCTGCCGCGCCCACGTCCTCGAGCTGTTCGGCGTACGCCGCGGTCACCGCGGCAAGGGTTGCCGGGCCGGCCGGCAGCTGGTCGGTGCCGACGCCGGCGACGATCCGGCCGCCCACCGCGTGGGCCTCGGCGGCGCTGCGCCTGATCAGCTCCCTGGTCCCCGGGTAGTCCAGCCCCATCCCCCGCTGGGCGGTGTCCATCGCCTCGGCGACCCCCAGCCCGTACGACCACAGGTGCCGGCGGAACGCGAGCGTGGTGTCCCAGTCCACGGCCGCCGGGGCGCCCGGCACGTTCTCGGCGTCCGGGTCGGCGACCACGTGCGCGGCGGCGTACGCCACGCGACTGGTCGCGGGCGTCGACGGCCTGGCGAACCCACCGCCCCCGGTCAGCAGGTGACGCCGCCCTCCGGGCAGTACGACCTCGGCGGCGCTCACGCCCGCAGCTCCGGCACCTCGACGCGGACGCCGTCGCGGGCCGCGCGCAGCCCCAGTTCGGCGAGCTGCACGCCGCGCGCGCCGGCCAGGAAGTCCCACCGGAAGGGCTCGCCGGCCACGACGTGCCGCAGGAACGCCTCCCACTGCACCTTGAAGCCGTTGTCGAACTCCTCGTTGTCGGGCACCTCGGTCCACTGGGTGCGGAAGTCCTCGGTGACCGGCAGGTCCGGGTTCCACACTGGCTTCGGCGTGACCGCCCGGTGCTGCACCCGGCAGGTGCGCAGGCCGGCCACCGCGCTGCCCTCGGTGCCGTCGACCTGGAACTCCACAAGCTCGTCGCGGTACACCCGCACGGTCCAGGACGAGTTGATCTGCGCGATCACCCCGCCGTCGAGTTCGAAGACGGCGTACGCGGCGTCGTCGGCGGTGGCCGCGTACGTGCTGCCGGCCTCGTCCACCCGCTCGGGCACGTGCGTGGCGATGACACAGGACACGGCGTTGACCCGGCCGAACAGCTCCTCCAGCACGTAGTGCCAGTGCGGGAACATGTCCACCACGATCCCGCCGCCGTCCTCGGCCCGGTAGTTCCACGACGGGCGCTGCGCCGGCTGCCAGTCGCCCTCGAACACCCAGTACCCGAACTCGCCGCGCACCGACAGGATCTGGCCGAAGAAGCCCCCGTCGACGAGCCGCTTGAGCTTGCGCAGTCCCGGCAGGAAGAGCTTGTCCTGCACGACCCCGGTGCGGACGCCTGCCGCGTCGGCTGCCCGGGCGAGGTCGAGCGCGGCGGCCGTGTCCTCGGCGAGGGGCTTCTCCGTGTAGATGTGCTTGCCGGCCTCGATGGCCTGCCGGATGGCCTTCTCCCGCTGCTGGGTGACCTGGGAGTCGAAGTAGATCTCGACGTCGTCGCGGGCCAGCGCCGAGGTCAGGTCGGTGGTCCAGTCGGTCAGGCCGTGCCGCTCGGCGATCTCGCGGAGCTTCGTCTCGTTGCGCCCGACCAGGACCGGTTCCGGCCAGATGGTGGTGCCGTCGGCCAGCGTCACGCCGCCGGATTCGCGGATGGCCAGCAGCGAGCGTACGAGGTGCTGCCGGTAACCCATCCTTCCGGTCACGCCGTTGACGATGATGCCGATCGACCTGCGGGTCATGGTGTTCCTTCCGTCGTGCTGGTCGTGCCGATCCCGCGTCCTCAGTGGTTGGCGGCCGCGCTGCCGAGCAACCCGCGCAGGTCGGTGGCGAGTCGGTCGAAGCGGGAATCCGACATCACCTGCGCGTAGTCGCGGTGCGTCGGCAGCTCGACCGCAAAGGTGCGGATGATCCGGCCGGGCCGGGCGCTCATGACCACGACCCGGGTGCCGAGGAAGACCGCCTCGGCGATGGAATGGGTCACCAGCACCACTGTGGTGCCGGTCTCCCGCCAGATCCGGTGCAGCTCGGCGTTCATCTGCTCCCGGGTCAGCGCGTCCAGGGCGCCGAACGGCTCGTCCATGAGCAGCACCGGCGGGGCGTGCAGCAGGGCGCGGCAGAGGGCCACGCGCTGCTGCATGCCACCGGACAGCTCGTGCGGCAACGCCTTCTCGAACCCGGTCAGGCCGGTCATCTCGATCAGCTCGTCCGCCCGGCGGGCCGCCTGCGTCCGGTCCATGCCGCGCATCTCGGCCTGGAGCAGGATGTTGGCCCGCGCGCCGCGCCACTCCAGTAGCGCCGCCTTCTGAAAGACGAAGCCGATGTCCTTCTGCGGGCCGCGTACCGGGCGCTCCAGCAACGACACCTCGCCGCTGGTCGGCGTGACGAGACCGGCGACGATCTTCAGCAGGGTGGACTTCCCGCAGCCGGACGGACCGACGATGGTGACGAACTCTCCCGGCTCGATGTCGAGCGACACGTCGTCCAGGGCTGTGGTCTGGGACCGTCGGGAGCTGAAGCGGACGGTCACTCCGGCCATCCCGATGGCGGTGCCGGCGCGCGCCGGCGCGGCGGTCACCGGGTCACCCCTGCGCCGCGTAGGAGGCGTCCCAGTACGCGTCGGGCGCCCCCGGGTTCTTCAGCTCGGCGTAGCGGGACATCAGGTCGATGGTCTCGCTCCACTGGGCTTCGGTGTTCACCCCGGGCGGGCCGTCCGCGCCGATCAGCGGCAGGTTGAGGGCGAGCTGCTTGGTCAGCACCTCGGGGGCGGGCTCGTTCTCGGCCAGCGCCGTCATCGCGCTCACCGCGCCGGCCGGGTCGCGGGCGGCCTCGGCCCACGACTTCTGGGTGGCCCGGACGAACTTGCGGGCCAGCTCCGGATCCTTTTGAAGGGTCTGGGTGTTGGCGATGAGGCCGGTGCCGAGCAGGTTCATCCCGTAGTCGGCGAAGAGCAGCACGTCGACCTTCTTGCCGGTCTTGCTCTCGATCGTCGGCGCCTGGTCGTGGAAGAAGCCCATGATCGCGTCGACCCTGCCCTCGGCCAGTGCGGCGATCTTGCCGGCGGCGTCCACGTTGACGACCTTGACGTCGTCCTTCTTGAGGCCGTTCTTCTCCAACCACGCCGGGAAGGTCGCGTAGAGGGCGTCGCCCGGCGTGCCGCCGACGGTCTTGCCCTTGAGGTCGGCCGGGGTGGTGATGGTCTCCTCGGTGAAGAACTCCACAGAGGACGGACCCTTTTCCAGGTACGCGCCGAGGCTGCGCACCGGCATGCCGCTGGCCACCGACTTGAGCAGCACCGGGCTGTCCGCCCAGCCGAAGTCGGTCTGTTTCTGGGCGACCTGCTTGACCGTGTTGCCCGAGCCGTTGCCGGGCAGGATCTTCAGGTCGATGCCCTCGGCGGAGTAGTAGCCCTTCTGCAGGCCGTAGTAGAAGGGCGCGTGCTCGCCGTACGGCACCCAGTTGAGGGTGAGGGTGACCTGCCTGCTGCCGTCGGCGTTGGTGTCGCCGGCGGAGTCGCCCCCGCCGCAGCCGGTGGCGGCGAGGAGCAGGGCGGCGGTGGCCAGGATGGTGGTGGCGGTGCGTTTCATCAGTGCCTCCGTGATGGGGTCGGTCAGGAGGTGGTGAGCGGTACGCCGGCGCGACGGCTGGCGTGCCACGGGATGAGCAGGGCCTCGGCGACCTCGACGAGGACGAACAGGACGATGCCGATGGCGGACATCAGGATCAGGTCGGCGAACAGCAGCGCGGCGTCGAGGTTGCCGTTGGCCAGCAGCAGGACGTAGCCGAGCCCTTCGCTGGCGCCGACGAACTCGCCGACGACCGCGCCCACCACCGCGAGGGTGACTGCCACCTTGAGGCCGGCCATCAGGTGCGGCAGCGCGTTCGGGAATCGGATCTTGCGGAACGTCCGCCAGCGACCGGCCCCCATCGTGGCGGCGAGGTCGAGCAGCTCCGGGTCGGTGGAGCGCAGGCCAGCCACGCCGGAGATGACCACCGGGAAGAACGCGATGAGGACCGCCAGGATGACCTTCGGGGTGAGGCCGAGGCCGAACCAGACCACGAGCAGCGGGGCGATGGCGATCTTCGGAATGACCTGTGCGAACAGGACGATCGGGTAGAGCGCCTTGTCCAGGGTGCGTGAGTAGGCGATGCCGACCGCGGCGGCCAGCCCCAGCGCGGCGGCCAGGACGAAGCCGAGCACCGTCTCGTAGAGGGTGACGAGGGTGTGGCGGGCCAGCTCGGACCACTGCCCGGTCATCGTGGTCCAGACCTGGCCGGGGGTGGGCACCAGGTAGTTGGGCACGTACTCCCGGGCGGCGACGAACCACCACGCGGCGAACAGCGCGACGAGCACAAGCGCCGGGCGCCAGAGGGAGTCGGCCACGGCCGCCGCGCGACGGCCCAACGTGGGTCGCGGTGGGCGGCCTCCACCTCCTGGGGCGGGACCTGCCACCGTGGACGACGCAGCGTCGCCGGTGGCCGCCGTGGCGGTGGCCCGCGGGTCCGCCGTGTGCAGAGCGTTCTCGGTCACACGGAACCTCCTCGGAGTTCGGGCACACCCGTGGGCCGGGCCGATCGGCGATCAGGCAAACGCTTTCCTGGAGCGTAGGCGGCGCCCGAAAAGCAGGCAAGGCCTTTCCTCGATGTGTTTGCGACGCCGGCGCGACAGTCCCTGCGGGACGGTCAGCCGGTCGCTGGGTACGTGTCCAGCAGACCGCACATGCCCAGCCGGCCCCGCTCGACCGGCTCCCCCACCGCGTACACCCGGGCGTCGCCCAGATGGCAGGCGTCGCCCCGCTCCAGCGCGTCGAGCTGTTCGCCGGTGCCGGCGGCGGCCCGGCCGGCGCCGGCCGCCCACCGCCGCCGCCAGTCGGCCACCAGCGGTCGGCGCAACGCCAGCGCGGCGTCGTGGAACGCGGCGAGCGCCGCCGGACCACCGGCCCGCAGCGCCTGGAAGCCGGTCACGGCCAGATCCCGCCGGCGGTACGCGGCCCGCACGTCGGCCCCCGGCGCTCCCCCGTCGGGCAGCGCCACAGCGGCGGCGTACGCGTCGGGGTCGGCCAGCACCTCGGGAGGGAAGGTGAGCACGGCGTCGCCGGCCTCGGGCAGGCCGCTGTTCTGCATGAGCACCACTATGGTCAGCCCGCCGCCGTTGACCAGGCGGTGCACGGTGCCCGGCCGGAACCAGACCACCGCGCCCTGCCGCAACGGCGTCTCCCGGTAGCCGTCGGCGGTCAACGTCTGCACCGCGCCCACGCCGTCGGTCACCACGTACCCCTCGGTGCAGCACAGGTGCACGTGCGGGGTGCCACCGACCACGCCGTCCGGCGCTACCGTGTCGTAGACCCGCAGCCGGGACACCCCGATGCCGCCGGGCAGCGCGGCGAGGGGATCCGGCTGGCGTACCGCGAAGCGATCGGACACGGCCGGGCCTCCCTGCGGGAAAGGGCTTTCACTGCGGTACCGTGACGCTAGCCGGCACGGCGAAAAGCCGTCAACAGAACGAGGGGGCGGCCATGGCGACCCTGTCCGACGTGGCGCGACGCGCGGGTGTCTCACCCGCCACCGCCTCCCGTGTGATCAACGGCAGCAGCAAACCGGTCACCGACGAGCTGCGCGAACGGGTGTTGGCGGCCGTCGCCGAGTTGCAGTACGTGCCCAACGCGCACGCCCAACTGCTGGCCCGCTCGCACCGCAGCGCCGTCGGCGTGATCGTGCACGACGTCTCCGACCCGTACTTCGCCGAGATCACCCGTGGCCTGCAACGCGTCGCCACCGACCAGGGCCGGTTGCTGATGATCTGCAACAGCTACCGCGACCCCGACCGCGAACTGGAGTACGTGGAGCTGCTGCGCGGCCACCAGGTGGCGGCGCTGATCCTCGCCGGCTCCGGCTACCACGACGAGGCGTTCACGAGGCAGCTCAACGAGAAGCTCGCCGCGTACGAGGCGACAGGTGGGCGGGTCGCGGTGATCGGCCGGCACGAGCACTCCGGCGACGCGGTGATGCCCGACAACCGGACCGGCGGCTACCTGGCCGGCCGGGAGCTGTGCGAGCTGGGGCACCTGGCGATCGGCGTGGTCGCCGGCCCACGCATCCTCACCACCACTACCGACCGGCTGGCGGGGCTCCGCCAGGCCCTCGGCGAACAGGGCCGGGACCTGCCCGAGCGGCGGATCCGGTACGCCGAGTTCGACCGCGACGGCGGCGCGGAGGCCACCGCCCGTCTCCTGGACGCCGACCCGGAGCTGACCGCGATCGTGGCGCTCAACGACTCGATGGCCATCGGCGCGCTCGCCACCCTGCGGGCCCGGTCGCTGCCCGTGCCGCAGCGGGTCTCCGTGATCGGCTTCGACGACATGCCGATCGCCCGGGACGTCACCCCGCCGTTGACCACCGTGCGGCTGCCCCTTGTCCACATGGGGGTACGGGCGATGTCGCTGGTTCTCGGCGCGGAGACGCTGTCCCCCCGGGTCGAGGTGCTGCCCGCCGAGCTGGTCCGCCGGGACACCACAGGCCCCGCCGCTCCAGCGACGAACCGGCCGGCGCCCCGGGCGCGGCGGGCCGACGCGGCGTCATGACAGTGGTCAGTCCGACCCAGCGTCCCCTCACGACTGACGACGTGGCGTACCTGGTCCGCGCGTCGTTCGGCCCACGGTCCCGGGTGCGCGAGGCGCAGCCGCTCACCGGCGGCGGGTACGCGACGGTGTGGTGGGCGGCCCTCGACGACGACCGCCGGGTGGTGCTGAAGGTGGCCCCGCCGGCCGGGACGCCACTGCTGCGCTACGAACAGGGGCTCTGCGCCGCCGAGGCCCGGTATTTCCGGCTGGTCGCCGAGGAGGTGCCGCAGGTGCCGGTCCCCGTGGTGCTGCACCACGGCACCGACCCGGCGTACGGCGAGTGGCTGGTCACCTCGATGCTGCCCGGGCGGTCCCTGCACGAGTTGTCCGAACACGACGTCGACGACTCTGCGGTGCGGTACGACCTCGGGGTGGCCCTCGCCGCGCTGCACCGGATCACCGGCGACCGGTTCGGCTACGACGGCGAGCGGGCCGCCGGGGCGACGTGGCGGGAGGCGTTCGGCGCGATGGTCGACGCGCTGCTCGCCGACGCGGGCGACTGGAACGTCCCGCTGCCGATCACCGGGGGCGACCTGCGCGCCGTGGTGCGGCGGCACGCCGACGTGCTGGACGAGGTGCGCCGTCCTGCTCTGCTGCATTTCGACTGCTGGGACGGCAACGTGCTTGCCGCTCCCGAAACGCACGGTCGGTTGCGGCTCAGCGGCCTGGTCGACGGCGAACGGTACCTCTACGGCGATCCGTTGCTGGACCTGGTCTCGCCGCGGCTGTTCCGCCGCGTCGAGGACGAGCCGGACCATCCCCTGCTGGACGGCTACCGGGCCGCCAGCGCCGAACCGCTGGTTCTGGACGACTCCGCGCGTCGCCGTCTCGCGCTGTACCGGCTACACCTGTACCTGCTGATGATCGTGGAGATGCCGAGCCGTGGCATGACCCCGGGCAGCCATCCCGGGCGGCACGCCGGGCTGGCTGCCCTGCTCAGCGAGGAGGTCGCCGCGCTCGGGCCGGTCTGACGATCGACGCGGGCGGCGCCCGGCGCGAGGCCGGACGCCGCCCGTCCCTGCTCAGGGCAGGTCGATCGGGCGCAGCACCCGGTCCACGGCGTGCGCGATCTGCCGGTTGCCCTTGTTGACGTCGAAGCTGACGACGCGGGCGTTGCGGTCGTTGGTGTCCGCGTCGACCAGCCGCACCTGCCGGAAGAAGAACAGGTACGTGCGCACGTCGACC
Organism: Micromonospora sp. NPDC000663; assembly: GCF_042898105.1. Taxonomy (NCBI): domain Bacteria; kingdom Bacillati; phylum Actinomycetota; class Actinomycetes; order Micromonosporales; family Micromonosporaceae; genus Micromonospora; species Micromonospora sp. NPDC000663. The sequence continues at coordinate 267,923 of NZ_JBIAYR010000004.1, read as the reverse complement.
TCGACGGTCGAGCCGAGCGCGGTGGTCAGGTCCGTGCCGTCGGCGCGGACCGCCGTGTTGCGGTCGATCGTGGCGCCCGGCACCACGTGGTAGAGCAGGACGTTCTCCACGGTGTCGATGCCCAGACCGGCGACCGCCGCGAACGCGGCGCTCTCACTCGGCAGCTTCGTGGAATCGGTGATCTCGCGTACCAACTGCTGGAAGGCCGCGTCGGTGGGGATGAACGCGGTGAGCGCGACGGTGCCGTCGGTCAGAACCTTGACCGGCGAGTTCGGCTTGGCCTCCAGCACGGCCAGCACGGCCGCGGTCAGCACGTCGAAGTCACGCGAGTTGCGGTCGAAGCCGCTGGTGTCCTTCGTGAGCACCTGGGCGAGGGACGTCGTGCCGAGCGGCTTGGCCTTACCGGTGGCCGAGGCGGCCGGCACGGCGACGGCCGTGGTGGCCAGCGCGGTGGCCATGGCGCCCACCGCCATCCTGGCGGCGAGTCGTGCGATCTTCATCAGCGGGCCTTTCGTCGAAGCGACGGATCCGTGACGTCTCGTCACGACCCATGCTTCGCACCGGGTACGCCCCACGGATGCACCTGCCGTAAACGGATTGTCCGAGCCTCGTGCGGAGCCCTAACCTCGCCCGGTGCTGATTCGGGAGTTCGTCGACCAGGACTGGTCGCAGGTGTGGCCGGTCATCCACGAGGTGATCCGGGCACAGGAGACGTTCACCTACGATCCCGCGATGACCGCCGAGCAGTCGTACGCCATGTGGGTGGAGTCCCCGCCGGGTCGGACGGTCGTCGCGGTCGACGGCGGGCGGGTCCTGGGCACCGCGAAGATGGGTACCAACCGCCCCGGGCCCGGCGCGCACGTGTCCACCGCGAGTTTCATGGTGGCCGCCGACGCGCGCGGGCGGGGCGTGGGAACCGCGCTGTGCCGTGACGCGCTGGCGTGGGCCCGTGCCCGGGGGTACGCCGGCATGCAGTTCAACGCCGTGGCGCAGAGCAACCGGTCGGCGGTCGACATCTACCGGCGGGAGGGCTTCGAGGTGGTCGGTACGGTGCCCGGCGCGTTCCGCCACCCCACCCTCGGCCGGGTCGGCCTGCACGTCATGTATCTGGAGTTCTGAGCGGGGTTCGTCTCAACTCGAGCCGCCGGCCGGCGCGGGACGGAGCACCCGCTGGCCGCTGGCCGGCTCCGCACCGGCGCGGCGGATCGGTGTGAACAACCCACCGACGGCGACCAGCAGGCACCCGGCGCCCGCCGCGAGCGTCACGGCCTGGACGCCGTACCTGCCGGCGGACCAGGTCAGCACCGCCGCGCCTGCCGGCCCCAGCGAGTAGTGCGTGCTCCAGAACGCCGAGGTGACCCGACCGAGCAGGTGGTCAGGGGTGATCTCCTGGCGCAGCGACATCGAGCAGATCCCGCCGATGCTGAGGCAGCACAGGTACACCGCGGTCAGCGCGGTGACCGTCGGGACGCTCGTCGCGACGCCCACGCCTGCCACCGCGCACCCGCATATCGTGTGCGCGCTGATCCAGGTGACGCCGAAGCCGCGCCGGCGACGCAGTGGGGCCACCAGCAACGCTCCGGCCACCGTTCCCAGGGCCGCCACCCCGAGCACCGTGCCGACGGTGCCTTCGGAGCCGCCGAGGTCGTGTGTGACGTGATAGATCAACACGTCGGTGAAGCCGTAGGTGAGGAAGATGAACACCGACAGCAGCACTGTCAGCGCCCGGAGCACGGGCTGTCGCCACAGGAACCGCGCCCCCGCCAGGAACTCGGCAAGCGGGCGCTGACGCACGGCCGTGACGTCGTCGCCGACCTCGACGGGCCGCAGGCGGATCAGCCACAGGCCGGCCGCGGACAGCGCGAAGCTTCCCGCGTTGACGGCGATGGCTGTCGCCGGGCCGAAGCGGGCCGACACCACACCGGCGAGCAGCGGCCCCAGCACGGCCATCGCCGCGTACGTCGCCTGCAACCGGCCGTTGGCCTCGGTGATCCGGTCGGAGTCGACGAGGTTGCGCACCGCCGTCACCGCGGCGACCTGGAACACCATGCCCGCCGCCTCGCAGATCGGCAGCACGACGAAGAGCAGCCACACCTGCGGGCCGGCGAGCCACGCCAGCGGCACCAGGGCGTACAGCACCAGCCGGGCCAGGTCCGCCGCGATCATCAGGGTGCGGCGGTCGTACCTGTCGACGAGCACCCCGCCGAAGATGCCGGCCACGACGGACGCGGCGCCCGCGACGGCGGTGAGCAGACCCATCCGCGCCACCGACCCGGTCGCCTGGAGCACCAGCAGCGGCACCGCCAGGTAGGCGAACGCGTCACCGGCCGCCGAGAGCGACTGCGCGACCCAGTACGTGCCGAAGGTGCGGTCCCGCCACAGCGACGGTCGGCCGGTGCCGGCAGGTCGGCTCATGGCGCCGAGGTTAGTACGCCGTCCCCCACCGCACGGCCCCCGACGGGCCGAGCCGGCCACGGGAGGGATTCCCGCGACCGGCTCCGGATCCGCTCGGGTCAGCGCTTGCGCAGCGGAGCGAGCGCGCCGCTCCAGGCGACCACCTGGTCGAGTGTGGTGTTCAGCGCGTCCTCGTGGAACGTGTTGGGCTTGAAGACGCTGAAGTTCTCGAAGTCGGTGAAGAGCGACAGCGCGACCTGGGACCGCACGTCGGCCATCTGGAGTTCCCCGGCGATCAGGCGCAGGTGCTCGACGGCACGCGCCCCGCCCACCGAGCCGTAGCTGACGAACCCGACAGCCTTGTTGTTCCACTCGCCGTAGAGGAAGTCGATGGCGTTCTTCAGGGCGCCCGAGGTGGAGTGGTTGTACTCGGGGGTCACCATGACGAACCCGTCGTACGAGGCGATCGTCTCGGCCCACTTGAGCGTGTGCGGCTTGGTGTACTGGCCCATCGACGGCGGGTACGCCTCGTCGAGGTGCGGCAGCTTGTAGTCCAGCAGGTCGATCAGCTCGTACTCCGCGTCGGAGCGCTGCTTGGCGACCTCGAGGACCCAGCGGGCGACAGCCTCGCCGTTGCGCCCGGGGCGGGTGCTGCCGAGGATGATCCCGATCCTGGTCATGGTGGCGCCTTTCAGGAGTGGTTCTGGTGGACACGCCGACGCTAGCGGGTCATTGCTTGGTCAAGCAAATAGCTCTGGTATGACTGCCCCCACACCGAGAGTGGGCATTTGACAGATCAAGCAACTACGCTGGGGCGCATGGCCAGCACTCCCCCAGAGCGTCCGAAACCGCTCACACCTGACGAAGAGGCACTGGTACGCGCCCTCGGCCAGGTGATGCACGTGCTGCCCCGCACGATCGACGGCGACATGATCGGTGACCGGCAACTGCCGCTCACCGAGTACATCGCCCTGATGAACCTCTCCGAGGCGCCGGACCGGCGGATGCGCATGCACGAGCTGGCCGCGCTCTGCCACCTCTCGCTCAGCGGCATGACCCGCACGATCATCCGGCTGGAGAAGCAGGGCCTGGTGAAGCGGGAGCAGTGCGAGCAGGACGCCCGAGGCTGGAACGCCGTCCTCACCGACGCCGGCTTCGCCCGCCTCGAGGAGTCCTGGCCCAGCCACCTGGCCGCCATCCGCAGGCGGTTCCTCGCGCACTTCGAGGGCTTCGACCTGGCTCAGCTGGCCCGTGCCTTCCGCAGCGCGGGAACGGTGAGCTGAGCCAGGCCGGAGCCGCTGTGCCCTAGGCGTTCGGCACGAGCCTCCACCTGTTGTCCGCGCTGCCGTTGTCCGGGTCCTGGACGGCCTGCGCGCCCCACGCGGTGGAGCCGTTCAGGATGCCGAGCAGCTTGCCGCTGTTGACGTTGCGGATCCGGTAGGTGCCGTCGCCGTTGTCGACAAGCGTCCACCTGTGGTCGGCGGTGCCGTTGTCCGCCCACTGCAGGACGCGGGCGTTGTCGGCGGTGGACATGTTCTCCACCCCGAGGACCTTGCCGCTGTTGACGTTGCGGAACCTGACCGCGGCGCCGTCGGTCACCACTACCCAGTTGTGGTCGGCGGTGCCACTGTCACCCCACTGCACGGCCAGCCCGCCGTCGGCGGTGGACATGTTCTGGATGCCGAGCACCAGGCCGGTGCCGACGTTGACCAGTCGGTGGCTGGCGCCACCGCTGCTGCCGCTGACACTCCAGTAGACGGTGTAGTTGTAGCCGTGGGCGTCGTAGAACGGCGCGAGGTTCACCGTGGATCCGTTCGCCGTGGCGGTGAACGCCAACGTGCTGGTGCTGGTCCGGGCGACCGACGAGACGTTCAGCGACGGGAGCGCGCTGAGCGACGTGTTGCCGTAGTTGCCGCAGAGCACCGTCGGGCCGTACGTGACGGCGGCGACGCCGGGGTTGTCGTTGGCGGCCCGCGCGACGACGCGCATCGGCAGGCGCACGGTGATGGTGTCGCCGGACGCCCAGGCCCGGGTGATCGTGGCGTAGCTGCCCGGGGTCGTGGCGACGCTCTGCACGACACCGTTGACGCTCACCGTCGCGCCACTCGTCCACGCCGGGATGCGGACCCGGACACTCCACGAGCCGCTCATCGTGCCGGACAGGGTGAGGGTGCTGGTGTCGCTGACCGGGTAGCTGGTGCTCTGCGTGACAGTGATGCCGCGCTCCGACCAGGTCAGCACCGACGGCGCGAACAGGTTCACGGTCAGCGTGGTGCCGTTGCGGAAGTAGATGGAGTCCATCAACCTCGTGTTGATCTCCAGGCCGGTGCCCTGACAGCACCAGAACGAGTTGTAGTCCGTACTCCAGGTGCCGCCGCCCCAGGCCGGACCCACGCCCCGCCGCCCACCCGGGCGCAGCGGGGTGAAGTAGGTGATGTGACCGTGGCTGTCGGCCGGGTTCTGACCGCCGATCAGATGGTTGATCAGTGCGCGCTCGTAGAAGTCGAAGTAGTCGGTCCGGTTCGGGTCGAGCAGCCACAGCTCCCGGGTCAGCTTGAGCATGTTGAAGGTGTTGCACTGCTCGCAGGTGTCGTTGCTGAGGTACCCGGCGATGGCGTTGGGCGCCCGGAAGTGCTCGGCCTGACTGTTGCCGCCGATGACGTAGGTGTGCGCGCCCACGGTGATGTTCCACGCGTTGCTGGCGATGTCCCGGTAGCGGGTGGTCCCGGTGGCCTTGAACTCGCGGGCGGCGCCGATCCACTTGGGCACCTGGGTGTTGGCGTGCAGGCCGGAGAGCTGATCCTGGTTGGCCGCCAGGGGATTGAACACGGCGGCGTGGTCGAACCGCTGCGCGGTGGCGAGCCACCGGGCGTCACCGGTCTGCTGGTAGATGTCGGTCAGCACGTCGTTCATGCCACCGAACTCGGTGCCCAGCATGGACTGCATCTGGCTGGAACTCAGTCGGGACGTGCGGGTGTCCACCCAGCCGGCGAGCCGCAGGAGCACGTCGCGAGCCTGCGTGCTGCCGGTGTGACGCCAGACGTCGAGCAGTCCGGCGAGGGTCTTGTGGATGCAGTAGTACGGCACGTTGCCGTTTGACAGCGTCCGCGCCTCGAGCGCGGTGAAGTCGGACTCCGGGAAGCCGGAGAGGTAGCCGGTGCCGAACCCGGCCGCTGCGTTGTTGGCCTGGCACTTGGCCAGCTCGGCCACCATGTAGTTCGCCTTGTCCCGGCAGGTGGTGTCACCCAGCACCGCGTACGCGTACGCCCAGGCGCTCAGGAAGTGCCCCTGCATGTGGGTCCGGAACGGAAAGTTCGGCGCGTCCCAGCCTCCGTTGGTGGCGGCGCCGTTCGTGGACAGCCGGTGGTTGGCCCGGAAGTTGTAGAGCAGCCGGTCGACGTCGACGAAGCGCAGGTAGCTGAGGGTCCGGTTCTGGTTGTCCATCCACCGGCCGGTGGTGAGCCGCACCTCACCCGGGTCGAAGGGGTACGCCGAGACGCCGATGTCCGCGCGGGCCGGCGGGACCACGGCCGCCGAGGCCGGGCTCGGGCCGAGCACCGTCGCTCCGGTGGCGGACATGACTGCTGTGGCGCCGGCGGCTTGCAGCACACGGCGCCGGCTGATGGGCAGGGGGGACATGGAACCTCCACGGGCAGCACAGCCGGGCGAGGCGGGCTCGGCGGGACGGTTCGACGGGAACGTTAGCGTTCACATCGTGTCCGGCATGTTACGGCCAGAGACCCCAGGCATTCAAGGTGGTGATTTTGCCGGATCGATGTTATCGATAACAGCGGACCTCAGTGCGACTGTCGGCCGGCCTCCACAAACGCCCAGGCGAGCAGCCCGAACGCCGCGGTCGAGGCGACGGCGCGCACGACGTTGGCGCGTACCCACCGTCGTTCGAAGCCGGCCCGCGCCGCGGCCGGGTCGGCGTCGCCGGCCCGGGCCAACGCGTTGTTCAGCGGCACGTTGACGACCGCCGTGAGGCCGAGGACCACGAGGTACGACACCAGCCCGGCCACGATCCACGGCAGCGCCGCCCGCTGCCCGTCACCCAGGTGCAGCCCCGCCGCCAGCAGCGTGAACACCAGCGCGCCCCCGAAACAGAACGCGAACCATCCGTTCAGGATGGACTCGTTTATCCGCCGCATGGCCAGCACCAGCGTCCGGTCGTCGGTGCGGGCGAGACCCGGCATCACCGCATAGGCGAACGCGGTGAACAGACCGGCGGTCAGGCCGGTGGTCAGGGTGGCGGCGAACAGACTCGCGGTACGGAGGAAACCCATACCCCCATTGCACCCGCTGCCGCCGGCCCTGTCACCTGACGGTCGGGGCGTGGGCGGCGAGCGGATTGGACAGGGTGCCGACGAACTGGAGCGAGGCCGACGGATCGGCCAGGTCGACCATCTGCTGGTTGTCGCGCAACTGGAGCCGGTTCAGGCAGGACAGCGTGAACTCCGGCGCGAACAGGTCGTAGTGCCGGACCCGGTCCGCCAGGTGCGGCACCCGCTCGAAGTAGTCGGCCGCGCAGGCGGCGACCGTACGCCAGAAGTCGTCCTCGGTGATGGCGCCGGCCTCGACAAGCACCGCGTTGAGGTGGCGCAGGAAGCAGTCCACCACGTCGGTGAGGATGCTCAACAGCTTCGTGTCGTCGGGCACGTCGACCCGGATCCGCTCCACGGCCTCGGGCAGCTCGACGTCGGCGCTCATCACCGCGATCTCCTCGGCGATGTCCTTGAAGATCACCCGTACGACCGTGTCCCGCTCGTCGAGGACCAGGATGACGTTCTCGCCGTGCGGCATGAAGGCCAGGTCATGGGCGTAGAAGCTGTGCAGCAGCGGGGTCAGGTACGCGTCCAGGTAACGGCGCAGCCACACCTCGGCCGGCAGCCCAGACCTGTCGATCAGGGCCGCCGCCAGCGAACCGCCGTCGTGGTCCACGTGCAGCAGCGCGGCCATTGTGGACAGCCGCTCCCCCGGCGCCAGGTCGGGCACCGGGCTCTCGCGCCACAGGGCGGCAAGCATCTTGCGGTACGGGGAGGTGCGCTCGGTGGCCGCCTCGTACTGCCGGTGCCGGTAGCCGACCGCCGCCCGCTCCCGGATGACCGTCAACCCGGTGCCGGTCAGCACCTCGTCACCGGCGATCAGGTCGGCCAGCCAGTCGTTGATGGCAGGCGTGGCGGCCATGTACGCGGCGGACAGTCCGCGCATGAAGCCCATGTTCAGCACCGAAAGTGCGGTCTTCACGTAGTGCCGGCGCGGCTGGGTGATGTTGAAGAAGGTGCGGATGGACTGCTGCGCGAGGTACGCGTCCGGGCCGGGGCCGAGGTGCACGAGCCGACGCTCGGCCAGCTCACCGGCGAAGGTGACGGCCAGCTTGTTCCACCACTGCCACGGGTGCGCCGGGATCAGGTGATAGTCGGCCAGATCCAGGCCGAGGCCTGCCATCGTGGCCGCGAACCGGGCCCTGGTCTCCGCGTCCAGCTCGCCCTCGATGAGCGCGTCGTAGTCCAGGTCGGCGGCACTGCTGAACGTCGAGTGGTCCCGGTGCGCGGCCAGCCACTCCAGCCGGACCGCCTCGGCGGCCTCCGGGGCGTACCTGTGGTACTCGTCGACGCCGAAGCCGAGCCGGCCGTTGTTGGCCACGAAGCAGGGATGCCCCTCGGTCATCGACGTCTCGATGGTCTGGAAGTCCGCCCCGGCCAGCTCGGCGGCGCTGGGCGCGGACCGCGCGAGCTTGTACGCGGTGCCGGCGAGGGTGGAGGTGATCTCCTCCAGGTAGACCGGCAGCACCCGCGCGGAGAGCCCGAGGGAGCCGCGCAGCTCGACGATCAGGTCCACCGCGTCCGGCGGCAGCGACACTCCGTCGCGGTGCCTGGTGATGCTGTCCGCGTCGATCTGCCAGTGCGCCAGCGCCAGCACCCGGGCCGCGAACCGGTAGGTGACCGCGCCGTCGTCGCTGCGGACCTCGTACCACTGCCGGTCGTCGTCGCCCGGGACAGGATCCGGGGTGAGCAGCCGTTCGTGGGTGAACTCGGCGAGCGCCTTGCGGACCAGCAGCCGGTTCGCCCGGGCCCAGCGCCGCGGGGTGAGATGCCCGACCGGGCCGGCGACGGCGGGGGTCGGGACGGCGGTGGCGGTCACGCCTGGGCTCCTTCGAGGTCGGTGAGGGCAGCGTGGAACTGGGCGCGGGTGCAGACGCTGAGCAGGGCGTCCTTCTCCGGCTTGGCGATCGGGCCGACGACCTCGAAGCCGACGGCGGCGTTCAACGCGTGCACGGCGGTGTTGCGCACGTCGGGCTCCACCACCACCCGCGCCGTGGCGGGGTCGGCGAAGAGCCACGCCATGACAGTGGTGAGCACCGCGCGGGTGAAGCCGTGCACCGGAGCGTCGACGGGCGCGCAGAGGAAGTGCATGCCCACGTCGCCGGGCTGGTGGTCGTACCGGCCGACCAGCTCGACGTACGCCGGGTCGTAGCGCTCGGCCAGGAAGGCCGGCCCGCCCCGCCACAGGCCGAGGTACGCGTCATGGTGCGGGTGCGCGGCGAGCCGCCGGTACTCCTTCGCCACCTCGGCCTCGTCGGCGTCCTGCATGAGCCAGAACGACGCCTTCGGGTGGGTCACCCAGCCGTGCAGCAGCGCGGCGTCGGCGTCCGGGTCGAGCGTCCGCAGCGCGAACTCGCCGAGCCGGTCGTCGACGCGGGTGAAGACGCCCGTCACGACGTCACCCCGAACTCCTGGAAGGTGATGCTCTTCTCGATCGGGTAGTGCTCCCGGCCGAGCAGCTCACGGATGATCCACGAGTTGCGGTACGCGCCCATGCCCAGGTCCGGCGAGGTGATGCTGTGCGTGTGGGTGCCCCCGTTCTGCAGGAAGATCCCCCGCCCGGTGTGGTCGATGCTGTAGTTGCGGGCCACGTCGAAGCGGCCGTGGGAGTCCCAGCGGATCCGGTCGGCCACCGGTGCGAGGAACTCCGGCACCCGGTAGCGGTAGCCGGTGGCCAGCACCAGTCCCTCGGTCCGCAGGGCGAAGTCGCGCTCCTGCTCCACCTGACGCAGGCGCAGCGCGTACGCGCCGTCCCGGTGCTCGGCGCCGACCAGCTCGGTGTTGGTGAGCAGCCGCGTGTTCACCGGCCCGTTGACGCTGTGCGCGTAGAGCTGGTCGAAGATGTCGTTGATCAGGTCCGCGTTGATCCCCTTGAACAGGCCCTTCTGTTCGGCCTCCAGCCGGTAACGGGTCACCTCGGGCAGCGCGTGGAAGTAGTCCACGTAGTCCGGTGAGGTCATCTCCAGCGTCAGCTTCGTGTATTCGAGCGGGAAGAACCGCGGCGAGCGTGTCACCCAGTTCAGCTGGTAGCCGTACCTGTCGATGTCCCCGAGCAGGTCGTGGTAGATCTCGGCGGCGCTCTGCCCGCTGCCGACCACCGTGATGCTCCGCCTGGTGCGCAGCGCGTCCCGGTGTTCCAGGTAGCGCGAGTTGTGCACGGCGTCGCCGGGCAGGCCGGCGACGCCGTCGGGCAGGTGCGGCGGGGTGCCGGTGCCGAGCACCAGGTGCCGGGCCCGGTACTCGACGCTCCCGGACTCGCCGGTGCTGGCCCGCACCACGTACCTGTCGTCGGCCGCGTCGAACTCCACTGTGGTCACGGTCTGACCGAAGCGCAGGTTCGGCAGCGTCGCCGCCGCCCACCGGCAGTACGCGTCGTACTCGCTGCGCAGCGGGTAGAAGCTCTCCCGGATGTAGAACGGGTAGAGCCGGCCGATCTCCTTGAGGTAGTTGAGGAAGGAGTACGGCGAGGTCGGGTCGGCGAGGCTGACCAGGTCGGCGATGAACGGGGTCTGCAACCGGGCCGACTCCAGCAGCATGCCGGGGTGCCAGGCCAGGCTCGGGCGGGCCTCCAGGAACACGCCGTCAAGCTCGTCGATCGGTGCGGTGAGGCAGGCCAGACCCAGGTTGTACGGGCCGAGGCCGATGGCGACGAAGTCGTGGGTGGACATCTTCTTCTCCAGGCGCGGGTTCGGGTCAGCCGACGGGGCAGGTCAGGTCGGCCGCGACGTGGTCGCGCACGTACCGCCCGGCGTGGCCGGCGATCAGGTCCAGCACGTGGCCGATGTCGTCGACTGTCGTGGCGGGGTTGAGCAGGGTGAACTTGAGAAAGTGCCGGCCGTCCACACGGGTGCCGGCGACGACGGCGAGGCCGGACGCCGCCAGGGCCTCGCGGGCGTGCAGGTTCGCGGCGTCGGCCAGGTCGCGGCCCGGGCCGGTGGGCAGGTAGCGGAACACCACCGTGCTCAACTGCGAGCGGGTGACCACCTCGAAGCGGGGGTCCTCGTCGACCAGCCGCCACGCGTCGGCGGCCCGGTCGACCACCTCGTCGAAGAGCGCGCCGAGCGCGTCCGGGCCCATCACCCGCAGCGTCAGCCAGAGCTTGAGCGCGTCGAAGCGGCGGGTGGTCTGCAGGCTCTTGTCGACCTGGTTGGGGATGCGCTGCTCCGCCATCCGCGCCGGGTTGAGGTAGTCGGCGTGGTAGGTGGCGTGCCGCAGCACCCGCCGGTCGCGGACCAGCAGCGCGCTCGAGCTGACCGGCTGGAAGAACGACTTGTGGTAGTCGACGGTCACCGAGTCGGCCCGCTCGATGCCGTCGAGCAGGTGCCGGCGCGTCGGCGAGACGAGCAGACCGCAGCCGTACGCGGCGTCCACGTGCAGCCACACGCCGGCCGCCGCGCAGATCCCGGCCAGCTCGGCGAGCGGGTCGATGGAGCCGAAGTCGGTGGTGCCGGCGGTGCCGACGACGGCCATCACCACCAGCCCGACCTGCCGGCACCTGGCGATCTCCTCGCGGACCGCGCTGGGGCGGATCCGCCGCCCCGCGTCGGTGGGGACGGCGATCACCGCGTCCGGGGAGAGCCCGAGCAGCTTGGCGGACTTCTGCACGCTGAAGTGACCGGCCGCCGAGGTGAGCACCCGCAGCCGGGGCAGCAGCTCGGCGCGGGCCGCCGGGGCGAGCGCGTCGACGCACGCCTCCTCCCGGGCCAGCAGCAGCGCCTGGAGGTTGGACTGGCTGCCCCCGCTTGTGAACACCCCGTCGGCGTCCGGGCCGAGGCCGATCCGCCGGGCGGTCCAGTCGATCAGCCGGCGCTCGATGAGGGTGGCTCCGGCGCTCTGGTCCCAGGTGTCCAGGGAGGAGTTGACCGCGGTGAGGACGGCCTCGCCGAGCAGCGCCGGGATGACCACCGGGCAGTTGAGGTGGGCGAGGTAACGGGGGTGGTGGAACCAGACGGCGTCGCGCAGGTACACGTCCTCCAGCTCGTCCAGGGCGGCGCCGGCCTCACCGAGCGGTCGGTCCAGGTCGACACTGTCGACAAGCGGTGCCAGGTCGGCGGGTGTCACACCGGTGCCGGGACGGTCCACGTCGGCCACCCGGCGGGCGACCCTTTCGACGCCGGCGGCGATCGCCTGCCGGTACTGCTCGACGGAGCCCTGGTTCAGCAGCTGCGCGGCCGGGGCGGTCGCCGGCGCCGGTGGCGGCGCGGTGGTCTCGACGGGGTACGTCGGCACGGTCACGGATGTCCTCCACGTTCTCGGCGATGGGCAGCCGGAACCCACCCCCGGCGCGTTGTCGCGCCGGGGGCCGTGCTGCCGTCGATGGGGTCGCTGCTCAGGCGGCCACCGCAGCGACTCCGTGCCGCCGGTGACCGGCGGCGGAGTTCACTCCGGGCGTCAGCTGACCTTCTTCGCGTTCCGGATGGCGGTGGCGAGGTTCTCCAGCAACGGCGCGGCACCGGCGTACGAGAAGCGGGGCACCGCGTCCCACGGGGTGACCTGGTTGGCCTTGACCGCCGGCAGTTGCTGCCAGGTCGGCTTGGCGGCGAGGTCCTTGGGCTGAAGCGCCGTGCTGCGGTTGTCCAGCAGGATCAGGTCGGCCGGGAACTTGCCGGTGTTCTCCCAGCTCAGCGCCTCGAAGTAGTCGCCGGATTCGAGCTTGGTCGGAACGACGATGTCCACGCCCAGCTCGGCGAAGTACATGAGGTCGGTGCTGACCTTCGGGTTGGAGACGTAGAACAGGTCGGGGCTGCCGGAGCAGGCCATCACCTTGATGCCGGGGTTGGCCTTGACCGCCTGGCGGACCGCCTCGGCGGCGGCGTCGAAGCGGGTCTTCGCGTCGGTGACCTTCTTCGCCGAGAGGTCCGCGCCGAGCGACTCGGCGAGCGCGGCGTACCGCTCGATCGGCTTGGTCATCGGCACCCGGGCGGTGGTGACGGCCACGCTCGGCGCGAGCGGCAGGATCTTGTCCTTGCTCTCGTCCGGCACGTACCAGAGGGCGTCCGGGTCGTACATGTGGGTGACCAGCAGCTCGGGGCGCAGCGCCGCGTACTTCTCCACGCTGAACTCGCCCCACACGTTGCCGATGATCTCCACAGACTCGACGTTCAGGTCCCCCGCCTGCGGGTCGACGGTCCCATCGGTGCGCTTGGTCTCGCCGAACACGCCGACGAGCTGCTTGTCGAGACCGAAATCGACAAGAGCCGCCGCCACGCCGGTGAAGGCCACCACCCGGGCCGGGCGGGCCGCTGCCTCGATCTTCTTGCCACGGTCGTCGGTGAACGACCAGGGGCCACCGCCGTTGCTGGTGGCGGGCTTGGCGGCATCGTCCTTGCCGCAGCCGGCGAGCAGGGCGGCAAGCGTGGCGGCGCCGCCGGCGGCCAGCAGGCCACGACGAGAGAGGCGACGGGAGGACAGGGCATCGGGCATGGTGTCGTCTTTCGATCAAGGGAGGGTCGGGGTCGACCAGGACAGCGGGGTTAGGTTAGCCTAACCTCGGTCATTGTCAACAGCGGTACGCCGTGTCGCCACACCCCCGGAGCCCACACTGGACGCCACACCCACCGTCACCCGAAGGGCACCACCCGTGCCGGCGCGGACCACGGCCCCTCCCCCGGTGCGGCGCCGGGCGGCCCGCGCCGCCGGGCTCCTCGGCGCCGTGGCGCTGCTCGGCGTGATCCTGCTGCTCAGCATCGCGGTCGGCGCGAAGTCGCTACCGCTCGCCGACGTCTGGTCCGGTCTGCTGGACCGCGACGCCACCGAGTACGCGGTGGTGCACCGGATGCGCCTGCCGCGTACCCTGCTCGGGCTCCTCGCCGGCACGGCGCTCGGCGTGGCCGGCGCGGTGATGCAGGCCCTCACCCGCAACCCCCTGGCCGACCCCGGGCTGCTCGGCATCAACGCCGGCGCGTCCGCCGCCGTCGCCACCGCCGCCGCCTTCCTGGGCGTCACCGCCATCGGCGGGTACGTCTGGTTCGCGTTGCTCGGCGCGGCCGTGGTCACCGCGCTCGTCTACGCCGTGGGCGGCGGACGCGGCGCCACGCCGGCCCGCCTGGCGTTGGCCGGGGCGGCGCTGAACGCCACCCTCTACTCGTTCGTGAGCGCGGTCATGCTGCTCGACGCGGCCTCGCTGGACCGGCTGCGGTTCTGGACTGTCGGCTCGCTGGCCAGCGCCGACGCGGCGACAGTGACCCGGGTCGCGCCCTTCATCCTGGCCGGCCTGCTGGTGGCACTGGCCGCCGCGCGACCGCTTAACGCCCTCGCGCTCGGCGACGACACGGCCCGCGCCCTGGGCGCCCGGCCGGCGCTGATCCGCGCCGCCGTGATCGTCGCGGTCACCCTGCTCTGCGGCGCGGCCACCGCCGCCTGCGGCCCGATCGTGTTCGTCGGACTGCTGGTGCCGCACCTCGTACGCGCCCTGACCGGTCCCGACCTGCGCTGGCTGCTGCCCTACTGCGCGGTGCTCGCGCCGGTGCTGCTGCTCGGCGCGGACGTGCTCGGCCGGCTGCTGGGCCGCCCCGGTGAGCTCCAGGTCGGCATGGTGACAGCCGTGCTCGGCGGCCCGCTCTTCCTCTGGCTGGTCAGCCGATCGCGGGTGGCGCACCCGTGAGCGTCCTGCGTACCCCAGGCGGTTTGTCCGTGCGGTTCCGCCCCCGGGCGCTGGCCGTCGGCGCGGGCGCAACCCTGCTCGCGGCCGGGCTCGGCCTGGTCGCCATCGGCAGCGGCGACTACCCGATGGGCCCGGCCGACGTGCTGCGCACCCTGACCGGCGGCGGCACCCCGGCGGAGCAGTTCATCGTCACCGAGCTGCGGCTACCCCGGCTGGTCACCGCCCTGCTCGTCGGCGCGGCGCTGGCGTTGGCCGGCACGATCTTCCAGTCCCTGGTCCGCAACCCGCTGGGCAGCCCCGACATCCTCGGCTTCACCCAGGGCGCGTCGACAGGCGCGCTGGTGGTGGTCGTCCTCGGCGGCAGCAGCCTGGCCCTCGCGGGCGCGGCGGTCGTCGGTGGGATGGCCACCGGCCTGGTCATCTACGCGCTCGCCTGGCGACGCGGCGTGCACGGCTACCGGCTCATCCTGGTCGGCATCGGCGTCGCCGCGATCCTCACCGGCGTCAACGGCTACCTGCTGACCCGGGCGCCGCTGATGGACGCCGCCCGCGCCGTGCTCTGGCTCACCGGCAGCCTGGACGGGCGCGGCTGGGCCAACGCCGGCCCGCTGCTCGCCGTCACGGCCGTGCTGGCGCCTGTTGTCCTGGTCGGCTGCGCGGCGGCGCTGCGGATGATGGAACTGGGTGACGACACCGCGAGCGCCCTCGGCGTGCCGGTCGTCCGGCTGCGTCTGGTGCTGCTCGCCTCGGCGGTGCTGCTCGTGTCGTTCGCGGCGGCCGCCGCCGGGCCGGTGTCGTTCGTGGCGCTCGTCGCGCCGCACGTCACCCGACGGCTGACCCGGGCACCCGGCCCCAACCTGCTGCCGTCGATGGCGGTCGGCGCGGCGCTGCTGGTCGGCGCCGACCTGCTGGCCCAACGCGCGTTCACCGGGCACCAACTCCCGGTCGGCGTGGTGACCGGAGTGATCGGCGGCGGCTACCTGGTCTGGCTGCTGGCCGTCGAACGGCGGGCGGGTCGACTGTGACCACCCGCGATCCCCTCGAAGGAGCACAGATGCACCCCGGCAGCACCCGGCTCGGCGGCACCGCGCTGACGCTCGCCTACGACAGGCGCGTCATCGCCGAGAAACTGACAGTTGCCATTCCGGACCAGTCGTTCACGGTGATCATCGGTCCGAACGCGTGCGGCAAGTCGACACTGCTGCGCGCGCTGTCGCGGATGCTGCGCCCGAACGCCGGCGCGGTACTGCTGGACGGGCGGGACATCCACGACCAGTCCGCCCGCGCCGTGGCCCGTACCCTCGGCCTGCTGCCGCAGTCGTCGATCGCGCCGGACGGCATCAGCGTCGCCGAGCTGGTCGCCCGGGGCCGCTACCCGCACCAGGGGCTGCTGCGGCAGTGGTCCCGCGAGGACGAGCGGGTGGTCCAGGAGTCGATGGCCGCGACAGGGGTCGACGACCTCGCCGACCGGCTCGTCGACGAGCTGTCCGGTGGGCAGCGGCAGCGGGTGTGGCTGGCCATGGCGCTGGCCCAGCAGACCCCGCTGCTGCTCCTCGACGAGCCGACCACCTACCTGGACATCGCCCACCAGATCGAGATCCTGGACCTCTGCGCCCGCCTGCACGAGGAGCAGGGCCGCACCCTCGTCGCGGTGCTGCACGACCTCAACCACGCGGCCCGCTACGCCACCCACCTCATCGCCATGCGCGACGGTCGGGTGGTGGCCGCCGGCGACCCGGCGACGGTGGTCACCGCCGACCTGGTCAACGAGGTGTTCGGGCTGCCCTGCCGGGTGATCGACGACCCGGAGACCGGCACACCGCTCGTCGTCCCCGCCGCCCGCCGCCGAGCCACCGAGCCGGCGTGAGCACGCGCCGGTTCCGCGACCGGTGGGGCGTGCCGCACCTGCGCGCCGACGACGCGCTGACCCTGGCGGCCGAGCAGGGCCGGGTGACCGCGTACGACCGGGCGTGGCAGATCGAGGTGGAACGGCACAGGTCCCAGGGCACCAGCGCCGCCTTCCTCGGCCCCGACGCGCTCGCCTGGGACCTGTTCGCCCGTCGGGTACGCCTCGACGACACCGCCCGCCGCTGCCACGCCGCCCTGGACGCGGCGACCGCCGAGTGGGTGGGCGCGTACGTGGCAGGGGTGAACGCCGGCCTGGCCGCCGGGGCCGCCCGGGCGCCGGAGTTCGCCGCCACCAGGTTGGCACCGGGCCGGTGGGAGCCGTGGACGCCGCTCGCGGTCTGGCTGGGCCACCACATCCTGTTCGCCGGGTTCCCGGGCAAGCTCTGGCGGACGTACGTGGCGCAGCGGCTCGGCCCGGACGCGACGGGGATGTTCGCCACCGACGGGCCGGCCGTGGCCGGCAGCAACGGCTGGCTGCTCGCCGCCGGACGCACCGGCACCGGCGCGGCGCTTCTCGCCGGCGACCCACACCGGTTCATCGAGGACCCGGGCGTCTACCAGCAGATCCGGCTGGCCTGCCCGGAGTACGACGTGGTCGGCCTGGCGGTGCCGGGAGTGCCGGGCGTCGCGCACTTCGGCCACACCGGCGCGGTGGCGTGGGCGATCACCAACGCGATGGCCGACTACCAGGACGTGTACGCCGAGAGGCTGCGCCGCGACGGCCCCGGCGTGCGGGCGCTCGGCCCGGACGGCTGGCAGCCGGCGCACCGGCACGTCGAGACGGTCGAGGTGGCCGGGGCATCGCCGGTCGAGGTGGAGGTGCTGGAGACCGACAGGGGTCCGGTGATCGCCGGCGGGCCGGACGAGCCCACCGCGCTGAGCCTGCGCTACCCGCCACGGGTCCGCGCCGAACTGGGCTTCGCCGCACTGCCGGAGCTGCTGCGCGCCCGTACGGTGGCCGATGTGGACCGGGCGCTGCGGCACTGGGTCGAGCCGGTCAACGTGGTGCAGGCGGCGGACACCGCCGGTGGGCTGCTGCACCGGGTGGCGGGAGCGGTGCCGGTACGGCATCCGGACAACGGCCGCCGGGTTGTCCCCGCCTGGAAGGAGCGGCACGCCTGGCAGGGCTGGTACGCGCCGATGCCCCGCGCCGAGGTGACCGGGCAGGCGGTGATGGCGAACGAACGTGGCCTGTCGGCGCCGCTCGGCGTCGAGTTCGCGCCGCCGCACCGCGCGCGCCGGATCGCCGAGCTGCTCGCCGCCGACGGGGACTGGACGGCCGACCGGATGGCAACCGTGCACACCGACACGCACCTGGCCTCGGCCGGCCCACTGCTGGCGGTGCTCGCCGGACTGACCGGGCTCGACCCGGACGCCGTAGCCCTGCGCGACCGGCTGCTGCGCTGGGACCGCCGGATGGCCGCCGACAGCACCGACGCCGCCGACTTCGCCACGCTGCGCGCGGCTGTCGTACGCCGGATCGCCGCCCACCCGGCCCTCGCGGCGGTGGCGGAGCCGCCCGCGTACCCGAAGGTGTTCGCGCCGTGGCTGGCGCTGACGCCGCGGGTCGGCTACGCGCTGGAGCAGCTGCTCGACGGCACCCGGCTGCCCGACGTGGACATCGCCGCGCTTGTCGGCGCGGCTCTCGCGGAGGTCGCCGGCACGGCGGACGGGTCCACGCGCTGGGGGGACCTGCACCGGCTGGCGCCGTGGCGGGCGCTGCCCGACCCGCAGGCCGGCCCGGGGCCCGAGCTCGACGGCGACCACGACTGCGTGCTCGCCACCTCGAGCGTGCCCGGTGTCACCCACAGGTGCTTCCGGGGGCCGGCCGCCCGGTTCGTCTGGGACCTGGCGCGGCGCGAGGACAGCCGCTGGGTGGTCCCGCTGGGCGCCTGCGGGGTGCCCGGCGACCCGCACCACGACGACCAGAGCGCCGCCTGGCTGGCCGGCGAACTGCTGCCGGTGGTCACCGACTGGGATCACCTAGTGGAGGAGACGCATGACCATTGATCGACACCACTACCGGCGCGACGTCGACGGATTCGGTGTGGTCACCATCCGCCCTGTGCGGCCGGACGAGGACGTCGACCTGCTGCACGCCTGGGTCACCCAGGAGCGGGCCCGATTCTGGGGGATGCGGGACGCCAGCCGCGAGCGGGTGCGGGAGATCTACGCGTACCTCGACTCGCTCGACACCCACCACGCGTACCTGGTGCACCGCGACGGCGTGCCGGTCGCGCTGGCGCAGACCTACCAGCCCGAGGCAGACCCGGTCGGCGACTGCTACGACGTACGCCCCGGCGACATCGGCGTGCACCTGCTCGTCGGGCCGCCGGTGGCGGTCGAGCGCGGCTTCACCGGCACGCTGTTCGGCGCGATCCTCGACTTCGTCCTCGCCGACCCGGACCGGCTGCGGGTCGTGATGGAACCCGACGCCCGCAACGACCGCGCCGTCAGCCGGTTCCTGCGCGCCGGGTTCCGGACCGGACCGCTGATCGACCTGCCGGAGAAACGCGCCCGGCTGCTCTTCCTCGACCGGCCGGCGACCACCGGCTGACCGCACCGGACCGCCGCCGGCCGGAACGGGCGCGGTCGGCGCCTCAGCGCGGGTGCGTCGCCAGCTTGGCCAGCGCGTCGAGCTGGGTGGGGTCGGACAGGGCCGAGCCCACGGCCGCCACCCGTACGCCAGCGTCGAGGAACGCGGCGGCGTTGCCCGCGTCGAGGCCGCCGGTGGCGACGAAGCGCACCTGCGGCAGGGGGCCGGCGATCGCCCGGAACCAGGCCGGCCCGAGGGAGATCGCCGGGAACGCCTTGAGCCAGGTGAGGCCGTGCCGCAGCGCCTGCTGCGCCTCGGTCGGGGTGGCCACACCGGGAAGGTGCGGCAGGCCGCGTGCGGCGGCGGCGTCCGCGACGGCGAGGTCGAGCCCGGGCGCCACGGTGAACGCGGCCCCCGCGTCGGCCGCCGCCGCGACCTGCCCACCGTCGAGGACCGTGCCGGCCCCGACGATCCGGCCACGCTCGGCACCGGCCTCGACGGCGGCGCGCAGCGCCGGCACCGCGTCGGGAGTGGCCACCGGGACCTCCACCACGTCGATGCCGAGATCCCAGGCGCGTACGGCGAGCCGGACGGTCTCGGCCACCGGCAGGCCGCGCAGGATCGCCATCACCCGGGCGCCGCCGAAGATCTGCTCAAAGTCCGTTGTGGTCATGGTCCACTCCATCCGAGGTCAGGTCCAGAGGTGACCAGGCGTCGTCGGGGGCGTCGAGCAGGCGCTCGAACCACGACCACTGCGGCAGCGGGGCGTTGTCGCCGATGCTGCCCAACGCCTGCGCGGCGACGAGATGACCGAGGCGCAGCCGCCCCGTCAGGTCGAGGCCGCGCAGCAGCCCGGCCAGGTAGCCACCGGCGAACGCGTCCCCGGCCCCGACCGGCTCCACCACGTTCACCCGGGGTGCCGGCACGAAGACCGGCTCGGCGTCACGGCACAGCGCGGTGGCGCCCACCGCGCCGTCCTTGACCACCACTGTCCCCGGGCCGGGCAGCAGCCGGCGTACGGCCATCGGGTCGGCGGTGTCCCACAGGGCGTACGCCTCGTCCTGGCCGACGAAGACGAGGTCGCTGCGGTCGGCGAGGTCACGCAGCACCGGCGCGGCCTCGTCGACCGGCCAGAGCCGGGCCCGGTGGTTGACGTCGAAGCTGACAAGCGCGCCCGGCAGCGGGCGGTCGGTCACCGCATGCTCGGTCAGTGCCCGGCAGGTGGCCGAGAGCGCCGGGGTGATCCCGGACAGGTGCAGCACCCGGGCGCCGGTCAGCAGGGGGTCGGCGAGCGTGCCAGTGTCCATCCGGGAGGCCGCCGAACCGGCCCGGTAGTAGTGCACGGCGGTGCCGGCCGGGCCCGGGTCCTTCACGTACAGGCCGGTGGGAGCACCCGGGTCGACCCGTACGGAGTCCACGCGTACGCCGGCGGCGGCGACGTGCCGGACGACGGCCCTGCCGAACGGGTCGTCGCCGACCCGGCTCACCCAGGTCGCCAGGTGCCCGAGCCGGGCCAGGTAACCGGCCACGTTGGACTCCGCGCCGCCGACCGAGACGGCGACCCGTTCGGCGTCCTGAAGTGGCACACCGGGGGCGGGGCAGAGCACCACCATGGTCTCCCCCACCGCCGCCACCTCGACCGACACCGGGCCGGTCGGGCCACTCGGACGGTCGGGCCGAAGGTCCGATGGCATGGGAGCGCACGTCCTCACGGGCAGGGGGCCGGGGGCGCCACCGAGCCTAGGACGTGCCGCGCGCGGCGGGCAAGCCGTCCCGCGGGGATCAGGGCAGGGTCAGCCCGTACGCGGCGAGCACCTCCGTTATCGGCTGGTAGTAGCTGGTGCCGCCGGAGGTGCAGTTGCCGCTGCCACCGGAGAGGATGCCGATGATGGTGCCGGTGGACGCCACGTACAGCGGGCCGCCGCTGTCTCCCGGTTCGGCGCAGATGTTGGTGCGGATCAGGCCGTAGACCGCGCCCTCGGCGTAGTTGACCGTCTGATTGAGCCCGGTGACGCTGCCGCAGCGCACCCCGGTCGTGGCACCGCTGCGGCACACCGCCTGACCCACGTACGCGTTGCCGGCGCCGTAGATCGTGAGCAGTCCGGGATAGGTGTAGACGGCGCTGGGATGGGCGATGCGGCCCGTGTAGCGGATCAGCCCGTAGTCGTTGCTCGGGAAGCTGGCGCCGGTGCGGGTGCCGAGCACGGTGGTCTGTGCGCTGTCGGCGTACCAGGCGCTGACGGCGGCGGTGCAGTGCCCGGCGGTGATCACGTAGTAGGTGCTGCCGCTGCGCACGTTCGCGCCGAGCGAGCAACGCCTGCCGCTGCCGTAGATGCCCTGGCCGGCGGCGATCAGGGTTCGCAGCGTTCCGGGTTCGTGGCGCAGCAGCGCGCCGGCCCGGTCGGCCGCCGCCCGCAGGGCCGCCCGGTCGGCGGGGGCGACGGTGTCGTCGACGGTGAGGGTCATCCGGCCGGTGGCCGGGTCGAGGCCCCAGGCGGTGCCCGTCGTACGGACCGCGGCCAGCACGCGGCCGGGCTCGGCGGTGGACCGGTCGGGGACGCCGGCCTGGGCGGTGCCGGGCGCGACGAGGACGAGGACGGTCAGGGCGAGGGCGACGAGCGGGGAGCGGCGCATCCGAACCTCCGCAGAGATCGAGATATGTGGATGCAGCAAGCATCGCTCCGAGGCCGGCGCCGTGGCAACCTCGCGCCGGCGTCGCACCCGCGGGAATCGCCGATCCTCGGACGGGTGCCGCCGACGCCGCCGATAATTCCGGAGGACGCGGCGGGAGGCCGGGCATGACCACCAGAGGTACCCCGGCGCTGGTACGCCGCCTGGACGGCTCGACCCGGGCGACGCTGCTGGAGCTGCTCTTCGACGTGGTGTTCGTGGCCGCCCTCGCGCAGACCTCCAAGCTCCTCGCCGACGACATGTCGTGGCCCCGCAGCGGGTCGGTGGCGCTGATGCTCGTCGCCATCTGGTGGACCTGGTCGGTCACCTCCACCACCACCGAGTTCTACGACCCGCAGCAGCGCCCCATCCAGCTGATCCTCATGGTCGCCATGGTCGGATCGGTCGGGATGGCCGCCGCACTGCCGATGATCACCCCAGGGCAGGCGGCGACCTTCGCGCTCGCCTACGTCGGCACCCACGTGGTGCGCGGCGTCGTCCTGGTCAGCACGTTGTACCGGCAGCACCACCGCTCGGCCATGGCACGGGCCGCCCGGTTCCTGTTCTGGTTCCTGGTGTCCGGCGTCCTCTGGATCATCGGCGCGGCTACCGACGCCGACCGTTGGTGGATCTGGACCATCGCGATCGCTATCGACCTCGTCTCCGCGGCGGCGCGCTACCCCACGCCGTGGCTGGGCCGGGTGCCCCTGGACCAGTACGACCGGACCACCGCACACCTCGGCGAGCGGTACCAGCAGTTCGTCATCCTGGCCCTCGGCGACATCATCCTGGTGCCCACCCTGGAACTCAGCCGCAGCGAATTCGACAGTCTCCGGATCACCGCCCTGCTCTGCGCGTTCGTCATCATGCTGCTGCTCTGGCAGATCTACGTCTACCGCGCCGGCGAGCTGCTGGAGACCGCCGCCGCGTCGGTGCCCGGCCGGTCCACGCGGATCGCCCCGTACACCCATCTGGTGCTGCTGGTCGGCGTGGCCGTCACGGCGGCCTCCTTCGACCTGGTCGTCGACCGTCCGACCGGGTCGACCCCGGCACGGTGGCTGATGTTGATCATCGGCGGGCCGCTGGTGTTCGTGCTCGGTCGGGCGCTGTTCGCCTACCTGCTGTCCGGCCGCGTGCCGTGGGGACGAATGGCCTGGCAACTGTTGCCCCTGCTGCTGCTGCCCTGGGCCGGTGGCTGGCCACCGGTACTCGTCACCGCGATCGTCGCTTTCGCCCTGGCCGCGCACGTCCTGGTCCCCCGCAGCGACAGTCGGGAGACCAGGCGAGGCCTCGGACCCCGGCCCGCCGGCTGACCGCGACGGTCAGGCGACGTGTCCAACGGCCCAGTCGGCGAGGTCCCGGGCGCACGCGTCCACCGACTCCTTCCAGGTCCGGGCCGCGCCGTCGCCCGCCTCGTCACTCACCTGCTTGACCAGCCGGCAGGGCACACCGGCCTGCGCGGCGGCCCACGCCACCGCGTACCCCTCCATGTCGACCAGGTCGGCCCGCTGGGCCAACCGGTCCCGCGCGTCGTCGTCGGCCACGAACGTGTCACCGGTGGCCAGCACCGCCCCCTCGGCGGCCAGCGTCAGCGGCGCCCCGTACGTCTCGCCGGTGAGCGTGCGCAGCAGGGCCGTGTCCAGGTCGTGCTGGAGCACGGTGGCGACCTCGTGGATGCCCACCCACCCGGGGCGCAGCGCACCGGCCGTACCCAGGTTGAGCAGCAGGCTGGGGCGCGGCCCGGCGGCCAGCACCGCCGACGCCGCGCTGGCGGCGTTGACCTTGCCCATGCCGGTGAGCAGCACCGGCAGATCCGGCGGGAGGTAGCGGGCCTCCTCCCCCACGGCGAGCACCACCAGCGGACGATCGGCGCGGACCGTACCCCGAAGAATCACCGGAGCATCGTACGGGCCCGCCCGCCGCGCGTACCCAGGCACCGTCCAGCCCGCTCGCATCGCCCGTTCAGGGCGGTGGGGCAGGCTGGTCCGGCGAGCCACCGGGCGACGGCGGCCCGGGCCGCGACGAGAGAGGCGACGACTGTGTACGACGGGCAGGACTTCCTCCGCGACAACCGCTGGCGCCTGAGCCGGCGGGCCCTGCTCACCGGGGCCGGCGCGGTCGGCGCCGCCGGGCTGCTCAGCGCCTGCGGCGCCGGTGACGGCCCGACCGGTCAGGCGGCCGCCACTCCCGGAACCGTGCTGGCCCGCACCGCCGACGTGCCGGTGGGCGGAGGCACGGTGAGCAGCGGCGTCCTGGTCGTGCAACCGGAGGCCGGCACGTTCAGGGCGTACGACACGACCTGCCCCCACCAGGGCGTACGGGTCGGCGCGCCAAGCGACGGGGTGATCACCTGCCCGGCGCACAACTCCACCTTCGCGGTAGCCGACGGCGCCCGCCTCGGCGGCCCCGCGACCCGGGGGCTCACCGAGATCCCGATCACTGTCGACGGCACGTCGATCGTCCGAGCCTGACCCCGCCCGGTCACTCGTCGGCGAAGCGGTACAGCACGAAGTCCTTGTCCGCGCCGCAGGCGATGACCCGGGTGTTCCACGAGCACGACGCGCTGCGGACGTCCTGGAGTTCACCCAGCTCGTCGACCTCGCCGGACCCGGCCCACACGCCGGCCAGCACCCGGTTGTCCGCGACCGTGCTGGGGGCCGTGGCGAACACCAGCAGGTTGCCGGCGTCGAGTCGCGCCGCCACGCCACCCCTGTCGCGCAGCACGGGCTTGCCGGCGGCGTCGAAGAGGGTCACCGCGGGCTTCGGGTACTCCCGTTGGGCGAGCAGCCGCTCACCCAGCGGGATCACGCCTGTCACGCCCGGGGCGGACCAGCGGATCGCACGCTCACCCTCGGTCGCCGCCACCACTTCGGCCCGTTCGGCCTGACCGCCCGGCACCTGCACCAGGCACACCCGCCGCTCGCCGCAGGCCACCAACTCCTTCGGGCGGTACTCGTCGTCCCCGGACCGGAAGAGGACCACCGGCTCGGCGTCGGAGCCCAGGTCGTACGACAGCAACTGGTACCCGGTGTCGTTCGCGGCCACGTACAGGCGGTCCTCGTGGGCCACCACCAGGTCGTCGAGGTCGGCGACGTTGCCCCACTGGCGCAGGACGGCACCGGAGGCCATGTCGAGCAGCCGCACCGAACGGTCCGCGCCGACCTGCACGAGTCGGCGTCCCTTGCCCGCCCACGGGTCGCGGGGTGTGCCGTCGAGGAACGCCGGGCCGCCGGCCGCCTCGTCGGTGCCGACCTGTCGCACGACGGTACGGACGCCGCCGTACTGGTCGGTGGGACTGGGCGTCGTCCACGCCTCGTCGCCGTCGCGCAGACCCAGACCGACCAGCCGGTTGGCGGCCCGGTCGACAAGCACCGCCGTGTCGTCGGAGAAGAAGACGTCGTCGTCGCCCCGGACCGACCGCTGCCAGCGCTGGGCGCCCGAGCGGCCGTCGAGGACGGCAAGCGGCCGGGGCGTGCTGTCGCCCGGGGCGTCGGCGAGGACCGCGACCGCGCCGGGCAGAGCGACAAGTGCCTTCCAGTCGCCGGCGGTGACGTCGGTCGCCCTGCGCCACAGCTCGTCGCCGGTGCCGGCGTCGACGGCCACCACCTCCAGCCGGTCGTCCGGCAGCGGGTGGCCGAGGTAAACACGGTCGCCGAGCACCGCCGTCCACATGCCGTCCGGCCGCTCGCCGCCGGCGGCCGGACGGGACAGCTCGCGCAGCGGCCGGAACTCCAGGTCCGGATAGCGGTCCCGGGTGAGGTACAGCGTCGTCGCGGTCACCACACCGGCGAGGGCGAGCACCGCCACGGGCACCATCCACCGCGCGCGCCGCCAACGCGACGCGCCGCCCGCCCGTACCCCTGCGGGCGTGGGCTTGCCCGGCCACGGCTGCGGCACTCCGGCGGGCACCGCGACGGGCGATGCCCCCGCGACGGCTGGCGGCGCGACAGCCGGCGACCCCGCGACCGGCGGCGGCCCCCCGACCGGCGGCGGCGCGAGGGGCGGTCCGGCGTACGCGGGCTGCGCCGGAGGCAGGGGTAGATCGGTGAGCGCGCCCTCGGCCACCGGCAGCTCCGGCTGGTCCAGCACCGTCGGCGCCACCCCCAGCTCGGTGTGCAGCATCCGGGCCACGAGCGGGATCCGCGACGAACCACCGACCAGGAACAACCCGGCGAGCTGGTCCGGACGCAGCCCGGCGGCGGCGATCACCTCCCGGGCGCGGTCCACCGCCCGGCGCAGCAACGGTGTGGCGACGCGCTCCACGTCGGCCCGGGTCAGCTGCACCGCGTCGGGCACCCCCGGCACCGCGACCGGCGCCTGCGTCGAACGGGACAGCGTCTCCTTCGCACCGCGTACCTCGTCCCACAGCCGGACCTGGTCGCGGCGCTGCGCCGCGTCCGCCGGCCCGACCAGCCGGGCCCACTGCGCGGCGTGCCGCTCACCGACCAGTTCCCCGACCCGCCGCACCAGCGCGGCGTCGAGATCCAGGCCGCCCAGATCGGGCAGCCCGCCGTCGGCGACCACGCTGAACCCGGAGTCACCCCACGGGTCGGCGCCCTCGTTGCGCAGCACCGCGACGTCGAGCGTCCCGCCGCCGAAGTCGAACACCGCGATGGCGGCGCCGACCGGCACCGGCCGGTGCAGCACCTGCGTGTAGTAGCGGGCCGCGGCCACCGGCTCGCGCAGCAACCGGGTGCCCGGCGGAGTCGGCCCGGCCATGGTGTGCTCGGCGATCTGCGGCCAGCCCGCCCGCAGCAACGCGTCGGCGAGCACCTGCCGGCGCGTCTCGTCCCACGCCGCCGGGCAGGTCAGCACGGCCGGCGGCAGGAAACCCACGGCTCCCACGGCGGCCCGCGCCACCGCCGCGAGCACCGCGGCGAGAAGATCCGCCGGCGGGTACGAGCGGTCACCCAGCGGCACGGTCGGCTCGTCGACCCGACGTTTCGGGTTCGGTTCGAGCCGGGCCGGATCGGTGAGCGCCAACCGTCGCGCGTCCCACCCGACGTGCAGGGTGCCGTCCGGGTCGGCGTACACGGCGGACGGACTGACCGGCTGACCGTCCATCAGCAGCGGACGGGTCCGCCCGTCCGGCCAGCGCAGCACCGCGACCGTGTTGGACGTGCCGAGGTCGACGCCAAGGGCGAAACCCTCGTGCTGCGCTGCCATCTACCGCTACCTCCGCCGCGACGAGGAAAACTCGACCCCGCATCGTACGCAGGCCGCGCCGCCCGGCTGATCACTCGGTCAGTCGCCGCACTCCCACGGTCTGGCCGCCGCTGGTCTCCCCGGTCGGGCGGAACCCGAGCTTCAGGTAGAAACCCTCAGGACCGTCCGGCCCCGGTTCCCACGTCGTGTACACGCGGTCGTGTCCCCGTGCCCGCGCCTCGGCGTCGACG
The DNA here is from genome assembly GCF_042898105.1 of Micromonospora sp. NPDC000663. Lineage (NCBI taxonomy): Bacteria > Bacillati > Actinomycetota > Actinomycetes > Micromonosporales > Micromonosporaceae > Micromonospora > Micromonospora sp. NPDC000663. Next base: position 241,091 of record NZ_JBIAYR010000004.1, on the reverse strand, counting down.
GCCCGCACCGCGAAGCGCCCGTACCCTCGACCCTGGTGGTCCGCGGCGATGTTCAGCCGCCACAGACCCGAGCGCCTGTCGTCCGGGCGGGCCGGGTCCCAGACGATGTCGAAGAACCCCATCAGGAAGCCGACGATCTCGTCGCCCTCGACGATCAGGCGGGGCCAGGCGACCTCCGGCTGCGCGTACGCCTCCGCGAGGGACCAGGCGACCGGGGACACGAACCTCTCCTGGTCCGGTCGGACGGCCAGCTGGCACGCGGCCTCGACATTGTCCGCTGTGATGGTCACGAGTTCCGGCACGACGGCCACCCTATCGAGCGGCGGGACGTAAGAGGTTCGCAAGATCTGTGCTGTCCTCGCCCCCGCCGGTGCTGGCTAGGCTGGCCGGGGAGGTGGCCGGTGGCGCAGCGGGTGCTCGTGGTCGACGACGACCGGACCGTCAGCGACGTGGTCTGCCGGTATCTGGAGCACGCCGGGTACGACGTGAGCCACGTCGGGGACGGGCTGGCCGCCCTGGAGGCCGTCCGGGACGAGCCGCCGCACCTCGTGGTGCTGGATCTGATGCTGCCCGGGCTGGACGGGTTGCAGGTGTGCCGGCGGCTGCGCGAGCGGCCCGACGGCGTACCCATCATCATGTTGACCGCGCGCGGCGACGAGGCCGACCGGGTGCTCGGCCTGCAACTGGGCGCTGACGACTACCTGGGCAAGCCGTTCTCCCCGCGGGAGCTGGTGTTGCGCGTCGGTTCGGTGCTGCGCCGGGCCGGCGAGCCGGCCGGGCCGGCTGCCGAACTGTTCGCCGACGCGGGGTTGGAGGTCGCGACGGGGCCGCGGATCGCCAGGCTGCACGGCCGCGAGCTGGCCCTGACGGTCCGGGAGTTCGACCTGCTGGCGCACCTGATGCGGCACCCGAGGCGGGCGTTTCGCCGCACCGAGTTGCTGCAACGGGTGTGGGGCTGGACGTTCGGGGACGAGTCCACGGTGACCGTCCACGTGCGGCGGCTGCGGGAGAAGATCGAGGACGACCCGGCCGAGCCGCGCCGGATCGTCACGGTCTGGGGCGTGGGCTACCGGTACGAGCCGGCCGATGCGTGACCTGGCGCTGATCTTCGCGGCGGCGCTCGCGGCGGCTCTCGGCGTGGGTCTGCTCGGGGCGTTGACACTGCGGTTGCTGCGCGACCGGTCGATCACCGTGCACGTCTGCGTCCTGCTCACGACCACCGTCGGCGCAGTGGTGGCCGGTGTCGTGGTGGTCGCCCGGGCGATGTTCCTGTCCCCGCACGACCTCCAGGTCGTCCTGCTCACCGTGGCCGCCGCGGCGTCGGTGAGTCTCGCCGTCGGCTGGTACTTCGGGCGGCGGCTGGCCACGGCCGCGGTCTGGGCCGACCAGGCCCGGGAACGGGAGCGGCGGGTCGAGAAGGGCCGCCGGGACCTGGTGGCCTGGGTGTCGCACGACCTGCGCACGCCGCTGGCCGGGCTGCGGGCGATGGCCGAGGCGCTGGAGGACCGGGTGGTCGACGACCCGGCGACGGTCGCCGAGTACCACAGGCGCATCCGCACACAGACCGACCGGATGACACGTCTCGTCGACGACCTGTTCGAGCTGTCCCGGATCAACGCCGGGGCGTTGCGGCTGACGATGTCGGCGGTGCCGTTGGGTGAGGTGGTCTCCGACGCGTTGTCCGGCACCGCGCCGCTGGCCGAGGCCAGGCGCATCCGCCTGGTGGCCGCCGAGTCGGGGTGGCCCACCGTACGGGCCAGCGAGCCCGAACTGGCCCGGGTGGTGGGCAATCTGCTGCTCAACGCGGTGCGCTACACCCCGAGTGACGGCACCGTCCGGGTGGACGCCGGGCGCGAACGCGACGCCGCCTGGTTGGCGGTAGCCGACACCTGCGGCGGCATCCCGGAGGACGACCTGCCCCTGCTGTTCGACGTGGCGTTCCGGGGCGAGCCAGCCCGCACGCCCGACCCGGGCGGGGAGGGCTCCGGCGGGCTGGGGCTGGCGATCGTCCGGGGGCTGGTCGAGGCGCACGGCGGCCGGGTGGACGTGCAGAACGTGGTCGGTGGCTGCCGTTTCGTGGTGCACCTTCCGGTCGCCTGACCTGTCGTCAGCGGCCGGGCGTCAGCTCGCCGAACCAGCGCCGCCCCCACCGGAACACCTGCCGCACCGCGAGCCCCGCCGCTTCGGCGACCGGGTGGACGGCGCGTACGTCGAGGCGGGCCCACCGGAACGCCGGGCCCAGCAGCAGCCGGCCGGTCCCGTGCGCGGCGGCCACCCGGGCCTGACCCTGCCACATCCCGGTCCCGGGCGGCTCCAGCTCGACCAGGACCGTGCCCCCGGATGCGAGCAGTTCCCGGCACCGGCGCAGCAGCGCGACCGGATCACCGCCGATGCCGATGTTGCCGTCGATCAGCACCGCGTGCGCCCACCGGCCCTCGCCGGGCAGCGGGTCGAACAGGTCACGGTGCAGCGCCACCGCGCCACGGGCGCGGGTGAGCCGCACGGCAGTGGCCGACACGTCCACGCCGACAGTCGTGCGGCCCGCCCGGGTCAGCGCGACGGTGAGCCGACCCGGCCCGCAGCCGAGGTCCAGCGTCGGCCCGGCGCAGCGGCCGACAAGCGCGGCGACAGCCGGCTCGGCGTCGCCGTGCCAGCGGGCCACCGGCAGCGGTCTGCGCACGCCGTCGCCGTCCACCAGCCACCGCCCGTCGGCCGCCCCGTCGGCGAGGACGGCGGCGAACCCGTCCGCGCCGGCGTTTCCCGTCGATTCGGCGACCCGCGCGGCCGTGTCGACCGGGTTCACCGCCGGCCGCCCGGCACCAGGGCGAGTCGGACCGCCGCGACCTGCCTGGCGAACCGACCCCCGGGCGCCTGCACCGCCACGGCGAGGGCGTCGGGCCACTCGTCGACGTCGCGCAGCACCGGCAGCGGCGCGGTGCGCAGTCCTCGCCCGCCCAACGCGGCCCAGGTGTCCCGGCCGGTGTGCGGTGTCGACATCGGCACGTCGCGCAGCACGCCCGCGTGTCGCGGGTCGCGCAGCCCCAGCGACCACCAGCCGCCGTCGGCGGCCCGACCGAGGACCGCGTCGGCGGTACGCAACCGGCGTACGGCAGCGGTCAGGCGGGCCGGGGTCAGCTGCGGGGTGTCCATCCCGATCTGGAGCACCGGCCGACCCGGGTACGCCACGGCCACCTCGGCGTACGCGTTGGCGAGCCGGTCACCGAGTCCGGTGCCCCGCTGGTCCAGCACGTCCCAGCCGATCAGCGCCGCGGTCAACGCGGCGGCGTCCTGGGCCTGGGTCAGCCGGCCCGCGCACGCCAGCACCGGAGTGACGCCGGGCGTGGCGCGGACGGCGTCCAGGGTGTCGCGCAGCGCGGCGGCGGCGATCCGGGCCGCCTGCTCGGCCGTGGCCGGCGGGCAGAGCCGGGTCTTCACCGCACCGGGCAGCGGCGCCTTCGCGACCACCAGCAGGACTGTCACCGGGAGCCGTCCACCGTCCGCAGCACGCCGGCGAAGTCGCGGGTGGCGCGCAGGGTGCCGCGCACCGAACCGGACACCTTGGAGCGGGTGCCGGCGGCCCGGGGCGCGTAGGTGACGTCCAGTTCGTGGATCCGCCAGCCGGCGGCGGCGGCCCGGATCAGCAGTTCGAGGGGGTAGCCGAAGGCCCGGTCGGTGACCCCGAGGGAGAGCAGCGCGTCGCGGCGGGCCACCCGGATCGGGCTGAGGTCCCGCAGGGGTACGCCCCGGCGGCGCAGCAGCGCGGCGACGAGCGCGGTGCCGACGCGGGCGTGCCACGGCCACACCCCGGCGCCCACCGGTCGCCGCCGGCCGACGCTGAGGTCCGCGACACCGGCCGCGACGGGCGCCACCAGGGCGGGCAGCTCGGCCGGGTCGAACGAGCCGTCGGCGTCCAGGACGCACACCAGGTCGCCGTCGGCGGCCTCCAGGCCGGCGTGCACCGCCGCGCCGTAGCCACGGCGGGGCTCGTGGACCACCCGCGCGCCGTGCCGGGCCGCCACCTCGGGCGAGCCGTCGCGGGATCCGTTGTCCACAACGATGGCCCGGTAACCGGCCGGCAGCGCGGTGAGCACGCCCGGCAGCGCGGCCGCCTCGTCCAGGCAGGGCAGCACCACGTCGATCTGAGTCGCCATACCGCCGACGCTAGGACGGCACCCGGTGGGCGGAGGCCGGAATGTGCTTACCGAACCCTTACCACCTGGACATTTCTTACCGTCCGGTGACGGGCCGGCGGTTCCGCGGCGCGCCTGTCGGCTGTCGCCGTACCGTCCGGTGGTCATGACCTCGACCACCGCCTCCCCCACCGCCCCCGGGCGGACGCCTACCCGCCGCCGTCCGGGGGACCTGCTGGTGCTGGGCGTGGAGGCGGCGCTGCTCGCCACGGCCGTGGTGGTGGGCGCGGTGCTGAACGCGCGCGGCGCCGGCCTGCACGCCGACGCCGCCCCGCTGTACGGAACGTGGCGTCCGCACGTCGGCTGGGGCAGCCCGGTCGCGCTGCTGATCGCGGTCGGGGTGGTGGGCTGGGGCGCGCGGTGGGCCCGCACGGCCCGCTGGGGTCTCCTGCTAATCGTCGCGTGGCTGACGGCTGTGGCGTGGACGCTGTCGCTGGCCCTGGTGGACGGCTGGTCGGCGGGCCTGGCGCAGCGGCTGACGCCGCAGGCCGAGTACTTGCACGAGGTTCCACGGGTCACCGACGTCCCGGCGATGCTTGCCGGATTCACCAACCGGATCGTGGACTTCCAACCGGATTCCTGGTCCACCCACACCGCCGGCCATCCCCCGGGCGCGCTGCTGATCTTCGTCGGGCTGGACCGGGTCGGCCTCGGCGGGGGCACCGCCGCCGCGCTGGCGTGCGTGCTGCTCGGCGCCACGGTGGCGGTGTCGGTGCCGGTGACGCTGCGGGCTCTCGGCGCACCCGACGCCGCACGCGCGGTCGTCCCGTTCCTGGTGCTGCTGCCCGGCGCGGTCTGGGTGGGCGCCTCCGCCGACGGGATCTTCGCCGCCGTCGTCGCCGCCGGGCTGGCCCTGCTGGCGGTACGCGGCCGGGTCACCGCCGCGGCAGGTGGCGTCGCGCTCGGCTTCGCGCTGCACCTCTCGTACGGGTTTCTGCTGGTCGGGGTGCTGGCGCTCACCGTGCTGGCGCTGCGTCGTACCCACCGGCGGGGTGCCCTGCTCGCCGCCGGCGCCGGCGTGGCCGCCGTGACTGCCGTCTTCGTCGCGGCGGGCTTCCAGTGGTGGGTCGGCTACGACCTGGTCGTCGAGCGGTACTACCAGGGCTGGGCGGCCGACCGCCCGTACGCCTACTGGGCGTGGGCCAACCTGGCGGCGCTGCTGCTCAGCGCAGGTCCGGTGCTCGGGCCGGCGCTGCGCCGGGTGCTGCTGGCCGCCCGGTCGCGGTGGGCCGGGGCATCCGGACGGCTGCCGGCGCGCGTGGTCGCGGCCGCGCGCGCCGCCGGTCCGACGGTGCTGCTGCCGCTGGCGGCCGTGGTCGCGATGCTCGGGGCGGACCTGTCCGGGCTCAGCAAGGCCGAGGTGGAGCGGATCTGGCTACCGTTCGTCGTGTGGCTGCTGGTAGCCACCGCCCACCTTCCTGCGGGGTCACGGCGCTGGTGGCTGGCCGCGCAGGCGGCCACCGCGCTGGCCGTCAACCACCTGATCTGGACGGTGTCCTAGCTCCGCGCGCATCCCGGTACCGCCACGGCGAACGGCATCAGACCGGGGCGACGGCGGCGGGTTCGCGCAGTGGGTCGGTGGCGAAGCCGGCCACCCCCTCGGCGAAACCGACCCGGGCCGTGTAGCCGAGCAGGCCGGCGGCGCGGGTCGGGTCGGCCACCACGTGCCGCACGTCGGCCGCCCGGGCGCCGCCGACCACCTGCGGGGCCGGGCCGCCCATCGCCTCGGCGAGGGTCACCGCCAGCTCGCCGACTGTGTGGGGTTCGCCCGAGCAGACGTTCACAGGTGTGAGCGTGGCCGGCGGCGCGGTGGTCGTCAGGGCCAGCAGGTTAGCCCGCGCCACGTCGGTGACGTGCACGAAGTCGCGCCGCTGCCGGCCGTCCTCCAACACCCGGGGCGCCTCACCGGCGGCCAGCGCCGACCGGAAGATCGAGGCCACCCCCGCGTACGGGGTGTCGCGCGGCATCCGGGGACCGTAGACGTTGTGGTAGCGCAACGCCCACACCCCGCCGCCGGTCTGCCGCGCCCACGCCGCCGCCAGGTGCTCCTGGGCGAGTTTGCTCGCGGCGTACGTGCTGCGTGGTTCCAGGGGAGCGTCCTCGGGCACCAGCGCCGGGTCGAGGCCGCTGTCGCAGTGCGGGCAGGTCGGGTCGTACCGGCCGGCCGCCACGTCCTCGGGCCGCCGGGGCGCGGGGCGTACCGGGCCGTGGGCGGCGCACATGTAACGCCCCTCGCCGTACACCACCATCGAGCTGGCCAGCACCAGCCGGCCGATCCCGGCGCGGTGCATCGCCGCCAGCAGCACCGCCGTGCCGTAGTCGTTGTGCGTGACGTAGTCGGGGGCGTCCGACGGGTCCAGGCCGTGCCCGACCATCGCCGCCTGGTGGCAGACCGCGTCCACCCCGGGGAGCAGCCGGTCCAGCAGAGGGCCGTCGCGCACGTCGCCGCGCACCACGTCATGCCCGCGTGACCAGACGGGCAGCTCCCCGCCGTGCGCCTGGGGCAGCAGCGCGTCCAGCGCCACCACCTCGTGGCCCCGCTCGACGAGCAGGTCGACGACCTGCGATCCGATGAACCCGGCCGCGCCGGTGACCAGTACCCGCATTCAGGTCACGGTAGGGCGGGAGGGACGCCCGGCGGGCCCGTTCGCCCGACCCGTAAGGAGTTCACAACAGCTGCCGGTGCGGTAAGCGTTCGGTAATGCGGCAAACCCGACCGGGCCGTACCCGCGCGGTTTAGCCTGCCCGCAGTGCGTCCCACCGCCGACCACGGCGGTCAGGAAGGAGCGGCGGTGCCTCCGAGACCACCAGGGGTGGACACGATCGAGCGGAGCTGGCGCAGTCCGTTGCGCGGCCCCTGGCTCACCGCTGTGTACGGCACGGCGCTCCTCGTCGCGCTGCCCCTGGTGATCATCACGGGGCTGCTCGACTACGCCGCCTACGGCCCCCAGTTCGACCAGGCGTTCCCCACCGACGTGGGCTGGCTGCGGCTGCCCGCCTTCGACTGGCCGACGCGGCCGTCCTGGCTGTTCCGGGTCACCCAGGGTCTGCACGTGACGCTCGGGATCGTGCTCATCCCTGTGGTGCTGGGAAAGCTGTGGTCGGTGCTGCCGAAGCTGTTCGACTGGCCGCCGGTCCGCTCGCTGGCCCAGGCGCTGGAACGACTCACGCTGCTGCTGCTGGTCGGCGGCATCCTCTTCCAGATCGCCACCGGACTGCTCAACATCCAGTACTCGTACGTGTACGGCTTCGACTTCTACACCGCCCACTACTTCGGCGCCTGGATCTTCACCGGGGCGTTCGTGGCGCACGTGGTCATCAAGTTCCCCCGGCTGGTGACCGCGCTGCGGTCCCGACCGTTCGGCGCGCAGCTGCGGACCGCACGTGCCGCGACCCGACCCGAGCCACCCGACCCGGACGGGCTGGTCGCCACCGAACCCGGACCGGCAACCGTCAGCAGACGCGGCGCGGTCGGCCTGGTCGGCGGCGGGGCGCTGCTGCTGGCCGTCCTCACCATCGGACAGAGCCTGGACGGTCCGCTGCGCCGCACCGCGCTGCTGCTGCCCCGGGGCCGGCAGCCCGGCCCGGGACCCAACGGCTTCCCGGTCAACCGCACAGTCGCCGCCGCAGGCGTACGCCCGGAGCAGACCGGCGCCGGGTGGCGGCTCACCCTGCGCGGTGGCGGCCGGACGGTGACCCTGGACCGGTCGGCGCTGCTGGCCATGGCGCAGCACACCGCCGCGCTGCCGATCTCCTGCGTGGAGGGTTGGTCGACCCGGCAGACCTGGACCGGCGTACGGCTGCGGGACCTGGCCGCCCGGGCCGGCGTCCCCGACCCGGCCTCGGCGCGGGTGTCGTCGCTGGAGCAGGCCGGACTGTTCCGCACGGCGGTACTCGCGTCCAACCAGGTCCTCGACCCGGACGCGCTGCTCGCCCTGCGGGTCAACGGCGTCGACCTCTCCCCCGACCACGGCTACCCGGCCCGCGTCATCGTGCCGGCCCTGCCCGGAGTGCACTGCACGAAGTGGGTCGCCGAGATCGACTTCCAGGGCCGGGCCGATGGCTGACCGGATGCGCGCCCGCTACGGCGCCGCGCCCTGGCACCTCGTCGTGGTGACCGCGGCCCTCGTGCTGGCCGGCTGGGTGGCGCTGCGGGTGGCCCACGAGGCGACCGCAGGCCGGATGCTGCTGTGGTTCCTCGGCGCGGTCATCGCCCACGACCTGGTGCTCTTCCCGGTGTACGCGGCAGTCGACCGCCTGCTACGCGCGGTGGCACGCGGCCGGGTCACACTGCTCAACCACCTCCGGGCGCCGGCGCTCGGCAGCGCCCTGCTGTTCCTCGTCTACTCCCCGGGCATCCTGCGCCTGGGCGAGACCACCCACCTGGCGGCCACCGGTCAGGACCAGCGGCCGTACCTGATGCGGTGGATCCTGCTCAGCGCGGCGCTGTTCGGACTCAGCGCGGTCACGTACCTCCTGCGGCGTCGTCAGGCCTCGCCGAAGCGGTCCGACAGCGCGTAGCGCAGCAGGACCACGTCGCCGATCTGCCGGACCTCGGCCAGCCGGGCGCGGTGGCCCGCGTGCCAGGGGAAGCTCCCCTCGCCGACGAAGCGGGGCGCTCGGCCGTCGCCGACGAAGAACGGGGCCACCACCAGGTGCAGCTCGTCGGCGAGGCCGGCGGTGAGGAACTGGGCGTGCACCGTCCCGCCGCCCTCCACCATGAGCCGCCGTACGCCACGCGCCGCGAGGTCGGCCACCAGCCAGGCCGGATCGATCGGCTCACCGGCGTCGACGATGGTTGCCGCCCGCTCCAGCCGTTCCCTGGTCTTGTCCAGCGCCGACGTGGCGCAGTAGACGAGCCGGGTCGCGTCCCCGGCAGTGAAGAACCGGGCGGTCGGGTCGAGGTCACCCCGCGCGGTCAACGTGACCTTCACGGGTGAGGCCGGCCGGCCACCGGCCACCCGCTCCGCCCGGCGTACGGCGGAGCGCACCAGCAAGCGGGGATCGTCCCGCCGGACCGTGCCGGCACCGACCAGGATCGCGTCGCAGCTGGCCCGGACCGCGTCGACACGGTCCAGGTCGTCCTCGTTGGACAGCAGCAGCCGCTGCTCGGACGAGTCGTCGATGTACCCGTCGATCGAGGTGGCGCAACTCAGCAGCACGTACGGCCGCGCCGGCCGGCCGCTCACGGGACGTCGGACCGCTCGGACGTCAGGCCCGCGAGGGCCTCGGCCGCCTCCGTCTGCGCCGCCTTGGCCGCCTTGGCCGCCAGGTAGCCGGCGTTGGCCGGGGAGAGGAAGACGCTGGTGGGCACGCGCTCGGCGACGTCCACACCGAGGCGGGTCAACTGCTCGGCCTTGTCCGGGTTGCTGCTGAGCAGCCGGATCCGGGGTACGCCCAGGGTGACAAGCATCTGCGCGGCGGCGCTGTAGTCCCGCTCGTCCTCGCCCCGGCCCAGCGCGACGTTCGCCTGGTAGGTGTCCAGGCCGGCGTCCTGCAGGGCGTACGCGTCGAGTTTGGCGTACAGGCCGATGCCCCGGCCCTCCTGGCGCAGGTAGAGCAGGAACCCGCCGGTCTCGGTGATCCGCTGCACCGCCTCGCGCAACTGCGGACCGCAGTCGCAGCGCTGGCTGCCGAACACGTCGCCGGTCAGGCATTCGCTGTGCGGGCGGACCAGGGGGGCTTCGCCGCCGGCGGCGAGGCGGTCCAGCGCGCCCGCCCAGTCGCCGAGGCCGAGAGCGAGGTGCTCCCGACCGTCCACAAGGCCCTTGAAGGTGAACACCCGCACGGTCGTGGCGTAGCCGTCCGGGAACATCAGCGGCACCGTGACCTGCGTACGGATCGTGGCGACGGGCAGTGCTTCGGGCATGGGACTCCTTTGTCCGGCGTCACCGTCCCACGGTGACGCGTACCGTCTCACAACCGGCTCAACAGTCATCGCCGGACGTGACTTCCCGGGTGTGGGGAATCCGGGTCCGCCGTGTCAGCAGCACGGCTGCGCCGGGAAGGCTCGCGACCAGCACCAGCGCCCCGTAGACGGTGGCGGTGGCGACACCCTGGGCGGCGCTGAGGCCCGCCGCCCCGAACGCCCACGCGGCAACCCCCTCACGTGGCCCGAACCCGGCGATGTTCAGTGGCAGCCCCATGGCCAGCAGGGCGAGCAGAGTCAACGGCAGCAGCCGGGACAGCGGGGCGTCCGCGCCCGCGGTCCGTGCCGCCACCAGGAAGGTGGCCAGGTGACCGGCCACCATCACGGCGGAGGCGACCACCACCCCGAACCAGGTACGCCGGGCCAGCAGCCCGGCCCGTACGTCGTTCACGGCAGTCCGCAGCGGCCGTACCCACCGCGACCGGCCGCCGTCCGGCAGGGCCCGCGCCGCAAGCACGGCGGCCAGTCCCGCGACGACAAGCAGCGCGGCGGCGACCGGCAGGTACGACCGCACCGGCGACGGGAACGCGGCGAGCACCACGAGCGCCACGCCCACGAGGACGACCTGGCCGGCGGTCCGCTCCCAGACGACCGCGCGGATGCACCTGCTGACGTCGCCCGCGTCGCGGCCGTGGCGCACCGCCCGGTGCACGTCGCCGAGCACCCCGCCGGGCAGGGTGGCGTTGAGGAAGACTGCCCGGTAGCAGTGCGCGACCGCTGTCGCCAACGGCAGCCGTACGCCCAGGCCACCGGCGACGAGGCTCCACCGCCAGGCCGCGCAGACCGTGGTGAGCACGCCGATGACCAGCGCCGCGGCCAGCGCGGGCGCGTCGATCAGGCGTACCCCGGCGAGGAACGGGCCGCCACCCACCTGCCACAGCAGGACGGCGAGCAGACCCACCCCGCCGACCACTCGTGCCCAGGCCCAGACCATCGGCGCCGGCCTCCCTATGAAGATCGTCCACTTGCCCTAGTCCACGTACCCAGGGCGAGATCAGTTCATCCGTCCGCGAGCAGGTCGAGGTGCTCGACCAGGACGGTGAGCCGGCCCGCTGCCGCGTCGGCCAGCCGGCGCTCGGCGTACGCCAGGGTCGGGCCGGTGAGGTCGGGGCGCTGGGCGCGGGCCGCACCGAGCCAGCCACGGAACCATTCGGCGGCCAGGTCGGCGTGTTCGGGGCCGAGCCGCCACGGGCTGGGGCGTTCCCGCACCTGGACACCCCGGCGCGCGAACGCGGCGGCGGTGACGGCGGCGGCGTCCGGTCCGAGCAGCCGGCGGCCGTCGACGGTACGACGCTGGTGGTCGTTGAACGCGTCCTGCACCGCCTCGTCCAGCGGGTCGGCCGGGGTGAGCCGGACCCGCCCGGTCACCGAGACCGCGAACAGGGTGGGCCGGCCGACGCAGGCGGCCACCACCCGGTCGACCTCCTCGGCGGTGAGCATGTCCAGCAGCGCGGACGCGGTGACCAGCGAGCCGTCGGCCAGGTCGGCGGCGGTCAACCGGGTGAGGTCCCCGCAGCGGGTGCTGACGGTGACCGGGGCGCCGTCGGCGGCGGTCACGCCGGTCATCCCCTCGGCGGCTCGGGCCAGCAGGTCGGCGTCGCGGTCGTGCAGGATCCAGTGCTGCGGGCCGGGTAGCCGGGCGGCCAGCCAGCGGCTCATCGAGCCGGTGCCGCTGCCCAGGTCGTGGACCACAGTCGGGCGGTCGCCGGCGAGCCGCGCCCGGACGGCATCCAGCAGGTCCTCGGCGCGGGCCGCCGCGTCGGCGGGCTCGCGCAGCCGCAGCCAGTCGGCGAACGGCATGGTCTCCTGGACGGTCATGCCGCCACCTCCTCCAGCACGGCGGCCAGCGACGCGATCGTCACCGGCCAGTCGGTAAGGGTGTCGCGTCGGCCCAGGGCGGCTCGCCGCAGCCGGGCGCGCAGGGCGTCGTCGGCCAGCCACCGGGCCAGCGCGCCGGCCAGCGCCGCCGGGTCGTCGGGGGCAACCAATAGTCCCGGCAGGTCGCCGTCGGGGGCGTGACCGAGCGCCTCCGGCAGGCCACCGACGTCGGTGCCGAGCACCGGCAGACCCCGGGCCAGCGCTTCGGTGACGACCATGCCGTACGTCTCGCCGCGCGACGGCAGCACCAGCAGGTCGGCGGCGGCGTACGCCGCGTCCAGCGCCGCACCGGTCAGCGGTCCGGCCAGCCGGACCCGCTCGGTGAGGCCCGCGCCGGCCAGCCGCGCGCGCAGCCGGTGCACGAGATCCGGCTCCCGGTCCAGGGTGCCCGCGCAGACAAGCGTCCAGGGCGACCCGGCGAGGGTGGACAGCGCGTCGACAAGTACGTCGTGTCCCTTGTGCCTGCAGACCGCCGCGACGCACAGCAGCCGGTCACCGGCGGCGGAGCCGGGCGCGGGCGGCGCCGGTGTCACGCCCGGTGGCGCGGCCGTGATCCGGTCGGCCAGCAACGGGTGGCGGGCCACCAGCGCCCGGCGGGTCCACTCGCTCGTGGTGACCACGGCCCGTGCGGTGGCCAGCGCGCGGGCCTCTGCCTCGTCGTCGAGCGGCAGGTGCACGAGGACGACGAGGCGCAACCGCCGGGCGTGCGGGGTGAGCAGGTCCGGCACGGTGGAGGCGATCAGACCGTCGAGCAGCACGACTGCGTCGTCCGGCAGGGCGGCCAGCAGCCCGGCCAGCCGCGCCAGGTCGGCCGGACCTGGGTGCGGCCACGCCCCCGGGACCGGGTGTTCGCGCACCGGCCAGCCCCGCTCGTCGAGCCCCGCGCAGACCCGCCTGTCGTACGCGTTGCCGCCGCTGGGCGTGGCCGGATCGTCGATGTCGCCGGGCAGGACGACGTGCACCGTACGGCCGGTGGTGCCCGGCCCGTCGGCGGGCGCCGTCCGGCCCGCGACGATCACAGGGACCGCTCGTAGCTGGCCCAGGCGATGTGTGACTCGTGCAGGGTGACGGTGATGCCGGTCAGCTCGCGCGCGCCCACGCCCAGCTGGCCGGCGTGCGCCCGCTCGGCCAGCCGGTCGGCGATGGTGCGGGCCAGCACCTCGGTGGTGGTGTTCACCCCGGCGAACGCCTCCTCGTCGTCGAGGTTGCGGTACGTCAGCTCGCCGAGCACCGCCCGCAGCTGCTCGGTGGCCAGGCCGATGTCGACCACGATGCCGTCGGCGTCCAGGTCGGGCCTGCGGAACGTGGCGTCGACCACGAACGTCGCGCCGTGCAGGCGCTGGGCCGGGCCGAACACCTCGCCCCGGAAACTGTGGGCGATCATCATGTGATCCCGAACGGTCACGCTGAACACTGTCACTCCCCGTCGTCGTAGGTGATGAGGTGGCAGAGGGCGGGCAGGTCGCCCGTACTGAGGTCGGCGAGGACGCCGGGCAGGTCCGCGAACCGCGACGCGCCGGTGATCAGCGCGTCGAAGGCCGGATCGTCGAGCAGGTCCAGGGCGAGCGCAAGCCGGTCGGAGTAGCTGCGCCGCCCCCGTCGCGCGGGCGCCACCATGCCGACCTGACTGCTGCGTACGGTGAGTCGTCCGGAGTGGAACGACCCGCCCAGCGACACCTGCACCTGGCGGTCGCCGTACCAGCTCAGCTCGATCACCGTGCCCTCGGGCGCGAGCAGGTCCAGTGACTGTTGCAGCCCGGCGGCGGTGGCGCTGGCGTGTACGACGAGGTCCCGGTCGCCTGTCGCGTCGGTGGGCCTGGCGAAGCCGACACCCAACGCCCCGGCGACCCCGGCGCGGCGCACGTCGGTGTCGACCAGCTCGACCTGCACGCCGGGGAACCGGGCGAGCAGCGCCGCCACGCAGCAGCCCACCATGCCGGCGCCGACGACGCTGACCCGGTCGCCGACCAGCGGCGCGGCGTCCCACAGCGCGTTCACTGCGGTCTCCACGGTGCCGGCGAGTACGGCCCGGGCGGGCGGCACGTCGTCCGGCACCGGCACCACGGCGCTTGCCGGCACGACGTACGCGCTCTGGTGCGGGTGCAGGCAGAAGACCGTGCGCCCGAGCAGCTCCGCCGGCCCCTGCTCGACCACGCCGACGCTGAGGTAGCCGTACTTCACCGGCCCGGGAAAGTCGCCCTCCTGGAAGGGCGCGCGCATCGCCGCGTACTGGTCGGGGGGCACCCGACCGGCGAAGACGAGCGTCTCGGTGCCCCTGCTGACGCCTGAGTAGCGCGCCCGTACCAGCACCTCGTCGGGGCCCGGCGTGGGCAGCGACACCTGCCGGATCTCGGCCACGCCGGGTTCGCGCACCCAGCAGGCGTACGCCTCGCGGATCACCGTCGCGCACCTCACCTTTTTGTCCCTGTCGAACCGAACGGACCTGGTTTCCGTGTTCCCTGTCGGGGTCGTCGATCATAAACACGGAGGTACGGTGCCCACAGTTCGAAGTGGTCCGGTGATCGGGCTGAGCGCTCAACTGGCCGTGCTGGCGGCGCTGGCCGCCACGGTGGGGCTGGGTGGTGCCGGCTGGCTGGTCGGGTCGGCCTACGCGGTGGTCACCTGCCTCGCGTTGAGTCGGGGGCTGGGCCGCGCCGGCGCGTCGCGACTCGGCCCCGCCGACCGGGTCACGCTGACCCGGGGCATCCTGGTGGGCGCGGTCACCGCCCTGGTGGCGGACTCGTTCGGTCGACCCACGCCGGTGCCGCTGCTGGTGGCGGTGAGCGCCGTGGCGCTGCTCCTGGACGCGGTCGACGGCCGGGTGGCCAGGCGCACGGGCACGGTGAGCGCGCTCGGCGCCCGCTTCGACATGGAGGTCGACGCGTTCCTCATCCTGGTGCTCAGCGGGTACGTCGCGTCCTCGCAGGGCGGGTGGGTGCTGGCCATCGGCGCGATGCGGTACGCGTTCGTCGCCGCGATGCCTGTGCTGCAGTGGTTGGACGGTCCGCTGCCGCCGCGTTTCTGGCGCAAGGTGGTGGCCGCCGCGCAGGGCGTCCTGCTGACCGTGGCGGCGGCCCGGGTGCTGCCGGAGCCGTGGACGACGCTGGTGCTGGTGGTGGCGTTGGCGCTGCTCGTCGAGTCGTTCGGCCGGGACGTGGCGTGGCGGTGGCGGCACCGTCCGGCGGCCCGGCGGCTTCGCCAGGCGTCGGTCTCCGTCGCGGCCCCCACGACCGTCGTCGCGCCGCTGGCCATTGCTCCGGTGGCGTTGCCGCTGCTGCCCTCGGGTGGGCACACGCCTGTCGTCGTGCCGCCGCTGCTGCCGGTGCGCGCGATGGCGGTCCGCTCGGGCGGTACGGTCCACTCCGACTGGAGGCCGTGATGACCCTTCCCGCCCGGCTGCGCCGGATGGCCGGCCGGCTGCGCTCCGCCGTGGTCGGCGACGCGTCCCCGCGTACCCCAGGGGTGTCGCAGGTGGGGCGCGGCCGTGCGCGGCGCGCGGTGGGCGCGGTGCTGGCGGTGGGGTTGGTGTACGCCGTGCTTGCCGGTCCGGACCGGCTCGGCGAGCTGACGCCCGGCGCGTTGCTGCGCATCCCCCTGGAGGGGTTGCTGGTCGCCGCGCTGCTGCTGGCGCTGCCGGCGCGACCCCGGCGGGTGGTGGTGGCCGTGGTCGGGCCGCTGCTGGGCCTGCTGGCCATCGTCAAGCTCGCCGACCTGGGCTTCCGCACGGCCCTGGACCGGCCGTTCGACCTGGTGCTGGACTGGCTGCTGCTGGACGACGCGTTCGGCTTCGTCAGGGACTCGGCCGGCCGGGCCGGCGCGGTGGGCGCTGCCGTCGGCGCGTTGTTGCTGATCGGCGTGCTGCTGCTGGTGACGACAGTGGCGCTGCGGCGGGTGGCGGCCCTGCTGGTCCAGCACGAGCGGGCCGCGACCCGGGTGGTGGCGGCGCTTACCGTCGGCTGGGTGGTCTGCGCCCTGGTGGGCGTGCGGATCGTTCCGGGCGTGCCGGTGGCCGACACCGGGGTCACCGCGCTTGTCGGCGCGCACGCCGAGCAGGTGGACGCGCGACTGCGGGACCGCGAACGGTTCACCGCCCAGATCGCCGCCGACCCGTTCCAGGACGTCCCCGGTGACCGCCTGCTCACCGGGCTGCGCGGCAAGGACGTCGTCCTGGCGTTCGTGGAGAGCTACGGCCGCGACGCGATCGAGGATCCGGAGCTGGCACCGCAGGTCAACCCGGTGCTCGACGGTGGGACCGAGCGGCTGCGCGCCGCCGGATACCAGGCCCGCAGCGGCTTTCTCACCTCGCCCACCTTCGGCGGCGGCAGTTGGCTGGCGCACGACACGCTGCTGTCGGGGTTGTGGACGGACAACGAGCAACGGCACCGCAGCCTGCTGGCCAGCGACCGGCTCACCCTCAACGGCGCGTTCCGCCGGGCCGGCTGGCAGACCGTCGGGGTGCTGCCGGCCGCCACCCAGCCCTGGCCGGAGCAGGGCTTCTTCTCGTACGACCGCTACTACGACGCCGAGGCGATGGGCTACCGCGGGCCGAAGTTCAGCTACGCGCCGATGCCCGACCAGTACACGTTGTCGTTCTTCCAGCGGACGGTACGCGCCCAGGCGGACCGACCGGTCATGGCGGAGATCCCGCTGATCTCCAGCCACTCGCCGTGGACGGCGGTGCCCCGGATGATCGGCTGGGACCAGGTGGGTGACGGCTCGGTGTACCGCGACCAGGCGGCCCAGGACGGCGGCGACGCCGACGACACCGGCCGGGCACGGGCCGGCTACCGCCAGGCCATCGCGTACTCCCTGGAGACGTTGATCTCCTACGTGCGGACCTACGGGGACGACGACCTGGTGCTCGTCTTCCTCGGTGACCACCAGCCCGCGCCTGTGGTCACCGGCGAGGGGGCCAGCCGGGACGTGCCGATCACCATCGTCGCGCGCGACCCGGCAGTGCTGGACCGGGTGTCGGGCTGGGGCTGGCAGCCCGGGTTGCGCCCGGGACCGGACGCCCCGGTGTGGCCGATGGACACCTTCCGGGACCGGTTCCTGACCACCTTCGGACCGTCGACGCCACCGATCGCCGCCCCTCGCTGACCCCGACAGGCGCCACTACCAGCGGTTGCGGGCCTCCTCGGCCCAGCCGACGAGCCCGTCGAGGCTCACAGTCGTCCCGTCGTCGGTCGTCGCCCAGCCGGAGAAGTGCCCGAAACACTGGTGCGTCTCGTTCGCCACCACACCCAGGTGGGTGCGGGCCACCTTCTCGTGGAACGGCTGGAACTCGACCTGGACCCGTTCCCCGCTGATCCGCCAGGGGCGCAGCCAGTCCGACCGGTCGTAGGTCCAGCGCAGCTCCTCACCGATCTTGTGCAGGCGGCCGTCGACGAACAGGCCGTTCTCGGTGACGCCGGTGCCGTCGGTCCACTTGCCGCCGAGCTGGATCGCCCGTCCCGGCGCCGCGCCGGCGGCCCAGTTCCATGTGATCGTGTACGGCCACCTGCCGCGACCGTGGTCCAGCACGGCGAACGCGTGAGGTCCACCGATCTCGTACGTCTGGCCGTGCAGCTCCAGCGTGCCGAGGACCGGACGGCCGAGGTCCTTCACCGTGTACTGGAATCGCGTGGGGCTCCACGGCACGACCACGCCGAGCGACTCGTGGCCGGCCGGCAGCGGCACGTCCACCTCCAGTCGTACGCCGGGGGCGCTCGCCGAGATGGCGGTGCCGTCCGGCCGTTGGGTGATCCGGATCGCCAGGTCACCGCCCCGCGCGCCCGCCTCGCCCACGCCGCACCGTGGCGGTAGCACCGCTGCGCGTGCCAGCGGCACCACCGCCTCGGCCTTGGTCTCGGTGCCGCTGTCCCGGTCGAGCACGTAGACGCTGTGCACACCTGCGTAGTCGAGCGACGAGGCGACCAGCCCGACGATGTGCCGTGGGGTCACGATGCCCCAGTACTCCCACCGCTTGGTCCGGCCCCAGCCGCGCAGGTTCGCGGTGTGCAGCGGGCGGCGGCTCCAGCCCACCGCTGCCGGGTTGAGCCGCCCGTCCGGTTGGCACAGGTCGACAGGTGAGACCAGCTCACGTTCGTGTGTCACGCCGTGCACGATAGCCGCCGCCGCTCTCGGCGAGCACTTGACGCAGATATTGACGCCCCCTACGGTCATACGACATCAGACATTGGATGTCCGGATAGCTGGCACCTGATCTGGCTGACCTCCCCTGCCACTCCACGATGGACATCCAGGCGAAACGGCACTGTCACGGACACCGGCGTCCCTGACCGCCGACATCCCCCTTGAAGGAACAGGACCCCATGAAGCTGTCTGCCCTCGGCCGCATCGCTCTGGCCACAGGCATCGCCGTGCTGGCCACCGCCACGCTCCCCGGCACCCCGGCGGTCGCCGCACCGGTGACGAGGAAGATCCTCCCCGTCCTGGTGGAGTTCAGCGACGCGTCCTTCCAGTTCCCGGAGAAGGTGAAGGCGTCCACGCCGGACACCTACTTCGGGGCGAAGAGCGACTCGGCCGCGTCGTTCCTGTCGGAGGTGTCGCGCGGGCAGTACACGCTCGTGCCCGCCGTCAAGGAGCAGTTCCTCGGCCCGATCAAGCTGAACCTGAGCGCCGCCGGCTGCCCGCAGAGCAAGATCAACCAGTTGACCAGGGAGGAGCTCACCAAGCGGGGTCTGGTCGCGGGCAAGGACTACGAGAGCCTCTCCATCGTCTTCCCGGCGCAGAAGACGAACTGCCCCTGGGCCGGCCTCGCCACCCTGCCCGGCCCCACCACCTGGATCAACCTGTACGGCACCGCCAGTGGCATCGACGTCGTCGGCCACGAACTGGGGCACAACCTGGGCTTCGGACACCAGGGTCGCCTCCTGTGCACCGGCGGCAACCTGGGCGCCTGCAAGTCGGAAGGCTCCAGCTACAAGAGCATCATGGGCGCCGGCTACCGGGCATCCGGCTTCTCCGCGCCCGAACTGATCCGCGCCGGATGGCTCTCCGGCGGGGCGTCTCTCAAGGTCACCAAGTCAGGCACCTACACGCTGCGCTCCCTGCACGGCAAGGGCAGCGGAACCCGCGCCCTGGACATCGCGCTGGGCGGCGACCGGCTCGTCATCGAGTACCGCCACGCGGCCGGCAACTTCGACGCGAAGATCGAGGGCGTACACGCCTACCGCGTTCCCAAGGGCTCCTACGGCGCCTCGTCGCTCATCGACACCACGGTGGAGAACAAGACAGCCTCGAACAACGCAGCGGCCAACGCGGACGCCATCACGAAACTGACGGACAAGGCGAGCAAGGTGGCCGTCGCCGTCGTCTCCTCCGGCGGCGGCCAGGCCAAGGTCAAGGTCGCGCTCAACGGCGATTCGCTCTCCGCCATCGACGCGGCCCCCTCGAAGTCCGCGACCCCCACCCCCAGCGCCGCCACCCCCACGCCCAGCGCGAGCGCCAGCGCCGACACCGAAGCCGTGACCGACGAATCCACGCCGGTCTCCGCTGTCGACTCCGGGGACCTCGCCGCCGTCGACGGACGCTCGACCACCCTGCCGCTCGCCGCCGGGGGCGGTGCCGCCCTCCTGGCGGCCGGCGTGGGATTCCTCCTGCTGAAGCGTCGCCGCAGGCGCACCTGACCGACCTGTCGGGCCCCGGACGCACCGCCCCCACGGCGGGGCGACCGGGGCCCGGTCATCGTCGTTCGCCACCCCTGTCCGGCGAACCCTCAGTCCGGCGGGTGTCGTGCGCCTAAGGTAGGTCCCGGCGACACCGTGGCGCAGAGCCGAGCGAGCAATCGCGCCACGGACGGCGCCGTACCAGCCTCTCCCGTGCTAGCCGGAAGGCGTGCGATGTCCGGGGTCAGTTGGCCTTGCCGCGTACGGGCGGGCGGCGCCACGCTCGTTCGACAGGTGCCGGCAGGCTCACCTGCACGCGCCTGTCACACGCGGCCGGCCGACGACGCCGACTCCCGCTGAGATGGACTGGGCGGGATGGGCGCTGTTCGGGATCGTCGCCACCGCGGCGCTGACCGCGACGATGATCAGCGCTCAGATGGCCGGGCTCACCCGTCTCGATCTTCCCCTGGTGCTCGGGACCATCATCACCGAGGATCCCGACCGGGCTCGGGTCGTCGGGTTCTTCATCCACCTCACCGCCGGTCAGGGCTTCGCTCTCGGGTACGCCGCCGTGTTCGCCTTGTTGCGTCGCGCCGACTGGTGGATCGGTGGGCTGCTCGGCGCGCTGCACGTGGCGATAGCGCTGACCGTGCTCCTGCCCCTGCTGCCAGGTGTCCATCCGCGCATGGCGTCGCACCGGGCCGGGCCCGCCAGCACGGCCACACTGGAGCCGCCCGGCCTGTTCGCGCTCAACTACGGCGTGCAGACTCCGGCTGTCACGGTTGTCGTCCACGTCATCTACGGGGTGGTCCTCGGGCTGCTTCTCCAGGCTCGTTGACCCGCGGCGGCCGAGGTTCGCGATGACCACCGTCCCGGAGACCCCGCAGCGGCCTCCGACGCCGATCGCCGACTACGGACTGCTGAGTGACACCCGTACCGCTGCCCTCGTCGCCAGTGACGGCGGGATCGACTGGCTCTGCGTACCCCGTTTCGACGGCGACCCCCTGTTCGGCCGGCTGGTCGGGGGCCCGGAGGCGGGGACCTTCCGGGTCGGCCCCGCCGCGCCCACCCCGGTCGTCGAACGGCGCTACCGGCGGCACAGCGCCACGCTGGAGACGACGTGGGCGGTGGGCGGCACCCGCCTCACCCTCACCGAGGGCATGGTGGCCGAACTCGCCGGACGGCTGCTGCCCACGACTGTGCTCGTGCGACGCCTGACGGCCGAGGGAGGCCCGGTCGACGCCGTCGTGGATTTCGATCCCCGGCTCGGCGACCGGCATCGCCGACCCCGGGTCCAGCACCGGGGCCGGGATCTCGTGTGTGAGTGGGGGTCCCTCGCGGTGTCCCTGGGCTGCGCGCCCGACATCACCATCGAGCCGGGTACGCCCACCGGACTCACCGTCACGCCGGGCAACCCGGTCACCCTGGTGCTGGCCATCGCCCATCGGGAACCGCTGGTCCACGTCGAGCCGGCCGCGGCCTGGGAGCTTCTCGTCGCCGACGAGGACAGGTGGCGACGCTGGGCGGCGGGCATCGACGCCTCACTGCCGTTCCGGGAGAGCGTCGTGCGCAGCCTGCTGACCCTGCGGCTGTTGACCTACTCGCCGTCGCAGGCACCTGTGGCCGCGCCGACGACCTCATTGCCGGAGGATCCCGGCGGGGCGCGCAACTGGGACTACCGCTACGTCTGGCCGCGGGACGCCAGCATCGGTGTCAACGCGTTCCTCGGCGTCGGCAAACTCGACGAGGCCAACGGTTTCCTCGCCTGGTTGCTGCATGCCAGCCGGCTACAGCGACCACGCCTGCCGGCGCTGTTCACACTTGACGGCCGCCACGTGCCGCGGGAGCGGGAGCTGCCCGGCTGGCGCGGTTACCTCGACAGCGTGCCGGTGCGCGTCGGCAACGGCGCCGCCGAGCAGCACCAACTCGACGGCTACGGCTGGGTGGTCGATGCCGCGTGGGTGCTCGTGCAGGCGGGACACCGACTGAACTCGGAGACGTGGCGGGCGGTACGCGGCTTCGCCGATCTGGTCGCCCGACGGTGGCCGGAGCCCGATGCCGGCATCTGGGAGGTGCGCGAACCCGTTCAGCATGTGCACTCCAAGCTCATGGGCTGGCTTGCCGTCGACCGTGCCCTGCGCATCGCCGACACCCACCGGCTCTCCGAGCGGCGGCGCCGCCGGTGGCAGCGGGCCCGCGATGCCATCGTCGCCGATGTCCGGCTCCGGGCGTTCGACCCGTCGCAGGCGAGCTACGTGCGCAGCTACGGCTCGCCAGAGCTGGACGCGGCTCTGCTCGTCCTGCCGTTGCTGGGCGTCGACGACATCGGGTCGGATCGGGTACGCGGCACTGTCGACGCCATTCGCGACCGGCTCTCCGCCGGTGGCCCGCTGCTCTACCGCTATCCGCCGGGGCGCGACGGCCTCCCCGGCTCCGAGGGCGCGTTCCTGCCCTGCTCGTTCTGGCTCGTGCAGGCCCTCGCGCACACCGGACGACGCGCCGAGGCTGTCGAGTTGTTCCGGGAACTGCTCGGACGCGCCAACCCGCTCGGCCTCTACGGCGAAGAGGTGAACCCGGAGACCGGGGCGTTCCTCGGCAACTACCCCCAGACGCTTACCCACGCCGCGCTGATCCAGGCCGCGCTCGCGATCCGGGACGCCCCGGCCGCCGAGAAGGGGGCCGGGGAATGACCACGCCCCGAGGCACGGCGGGCGGATCCGGTGCCGCGACCGGGCTGAACGCGCGGCACCGTACGCCCGCCTGTGCGTCAGTCGAACTCCTCGACGTACTCCTCGGTGGGGCCCAACTCGGGCCGGTCGCGCAGCTCCAGGACGGAGCCGAGTCGGTCGGTCTCCAGGACGACCACCGTGTTCTCGCCGCTGCGCAGCAGTGGCGCCGGGCAGTACAGGGTGACCTGCGGACCGATGTCCCAGTAGCGGCCGAGCAGGAACCCGTTGACCCAGACCAGGCCGTGCGCGGAGCCGGGCAGGGCCAGGAAGGTGTCGGCGGGCTCGTCGAGGCGCACCGTCGCGACGGCGAAACCGGCGCCGGTGCTGGCCGGTCCGGCGCCTGTCGCACGGCGCAGGTCGTCAGGTGTCCACTCGGTCAGGGCGATCGGCGAGCTGGTCCAACCGTGCACTATCCGGCGATCGACGAGCACCGGACCGAGCAGGCCCTTGTGCTGTCCGACAAGGGGGCCGTAGTTGATGCGGCCCAGGTTCTCCACCAGGATCTCCAGGCGCACCGTCGCCCCGGTGCCGTGGATCGGTAGCTCCGGATGCGCACCGTCTGCCACTCCGATCGGTACACCGTCGGCGAGGACGACGGCCCGGTCGCGGACGTCGGTCAGGACGATCGTGTGCGCGCCCGGCGGGATCTTCGGGTGGGCGGTGAGCAGCACCATCCCGGCGTCCAGGCCGAGCTGTTCGAAGGTGGCCGGCCGCGGCCCTGTCGACTCCGGTGCCGGTACGGCGCGCAGGCCGGCGATCAGGTCGGCGTGGTGGGTCAACGGCACCCGCGCCGGCGCGAGGACAGGCATCCGCTCGGGCACCCGCAGTGGCCCGGTGGCGCCAAGCGCCCGGCGCATGGCGTGGAACTTCGCGGTGAGTGTCCCGTCCTCGGCGATCGGCGCGTCGGAGTCGTAGCTGGTGATTGTGGGTTGCAGCAGGCCTCCTTCGGCGTTCGCGCCGGCCCACAGCCCGAAGTTGGTGCCGCCGTGCGCCATGTAGAGGCTGACGCTTCCGCTCTCTGCGATGATGGCGTCGAGAGTGCGGACGGCGCTGTCCACGGCGCGGACGTGGTGCCGCTCGCCCCAGTGGTCGAACCAGCCGTTCCAGTACTCGGCGACCACGAACGGTTCGTCGGGCCGGCGCTGGGTGAACAGGGCACGGGCGGCCTCGGGCTTCGAGCCGAGGGTGGCGGCGGCGAGCGTTCCGGGCACCGTACCCGCGTCGTGCATCAGCTCGGTGGGGCCGTCGGCGGTGAACAGCAGCTCGGTGATGCCGCGGTCGAGCAGGGCGGCGCGGTTCCAGCGCAGGTACGCCTCGTCGTCGCCGTAGCTGCCGTACTCGTTCTCGACCTGCACCGCCACGACCGGTCCGCCGGCGTGGGTCTGCTGGCGCGCGATGCGGGGGATGAGGTGGTCGAACCACCGCTCGACCGGCTCGGTGAACGCCGGGTCGGAGGTGCGCAGGGCCACGTCGCGGGCGGTGAGCCAGGCCGGCAGTCCACCATTCGACCATTCCGCGCAGATGTACGGACCGGGCCGCAGGACGACGTCGAGGCCCTCCTCGCCGGCGAGCGCGACGAACGCCTCCAGATCCCGCCACCCGTCGAAGCGGGGTGCGCGGTCCGCGTGCGGCTGGTGGAAGTTCCAGGGCACGTACGTGTCGAGGGTGTTCAGACCCAGGTCGGCCAGCCGCCGGATCCGGTCGCGCCACAACTCGGGGTGGACCCGGAAGTAGTGCAGGGCGCCGGACAGGATGCGGTGCGGAACCCCGTGTCGGTAGAGCTGGCGGTCGTGCCAGCCGAGCGCGGGAGAGGGTCTCGTCGGCGGCGCTGTCGCGCTGCCCCGCCGGGTCGTCTCGATCATGGCGGCAGCTTATGTTACCCGTGCCATTCCTAACAATGCCGATAGGATGCGCCAGTACAGGTTTCCAGGAGGGCGGCACGGATGACCGAGGCGACAATGCGTGGCAAGCAGCCGAGCATGGCTGACGTGGCACGCGCCGCCGGCGTGTCGGCGCAGACGGTGTCCCGCACCCTGCGCGACTCGCCGAACGTCAATGCCGAGACCCGCCGGCGCGTGCTGACCGCCGTCGAGCAGCTCCGGTACCGGTACAACGGCGCCCCCCGACTGCTGTCGTCCGGCCGCAGCTTCACGCTCGGCCTGGTCCTGCTCCAGTCCGGCGGCTACTACTCGCGCTCGGCGGTGACCGCCGGGGTGGAGGCGGCGGCCGGGCAGGCGGGGTACTCGGTGAGCATCGCGACGATCGCCGAGCTGGACACCGCCATGATGGAGAAGTCCCTGCTCAAGCTGTCCGACCAGGGCGTCGACGGCATCATCATCGCGGTCCCGCTGATCTCCGTGACCCAGCGGATGGAGGACATCACCAGGGACATCCCCACGGTCACGGTGGACGGCTCACGCACGACAGGCGCCCGGGTGCTGGGCATCGACCAGCACGAGGCCGGGCGCATGGCCACCCAGCACCTGCTCGACTCCGGGCACCGCCAGGTGTGGCACGTGGCCGGGCCGGACGAGTGGATCGAGGCCCGTCAGCGCCGGCAGGGCTGGCAGGAGTGCCTGACCGCCGCCGGGATCGACGCGCCGCCGCCGCTGGAGGGCGACTGGTCGCCCGAGTCCGGTTACCGTCAGGGGCAGATCCTCGCGATGATTCCCGAGGTCACGGCCATCTTCGTGGCCAGCGACGAGATGGCGTTCGGGCTGATCAGGGCGCTGCGGGAGCGTGGGCGGTCGGTGCCCGCGGACGTGTCGATCGTGAGCGTGGACGACATCGAGCTGGCGGCGTACTGCCACCCGCCGCTCACCACCGTCCGCCAGGACTTCTACAGCTCCGGGGCCGCCGCCGTCGCGCTCCTGCTGGGCACCGAGGACGCCGGGGAATCGGTGGCGCAGCCGAGCCTCATCGTCCGGGAGTCGACCGCCGCGCCGCGGTCCCGCTGACCCCCCGACCCCTCGGCGCTGTCGGCGCTGTCGGCACATCGTTCTTGACGGCTCATGTTACGGGTGCCACAGTAACAACGCATTGGCCCCGCCCGCGATCTTGTGGGCCTATGCCATGCCCCCGTCCAGCCGCTCAATCCCGCACCGCCGTGCGTACCGCCCATGGAGGACCCCCCATGTTGAGAAGACCAATCGTCCTAGCGGTCGCCGCGGCGACAGCGCTGAGCCTGCTCGCCGGCTGTTCCGGAGGCGGCGACGACGCCGACGGCAAGAAGACGCTGAAGATCGCGGCCTTCGAGGGTGGTTACGGCCGAGACATGTACGTCCAGGTCGTCGACGCCTACAAGGCGAAGCACCCCGACGTGGATGTGCAGCTGCAGCTCTCGAAGACCCTCGAGGACGAGATCAGCCCCAACATGAAGGCCGGCAAGTTCCCCGACGTCGTGGTGCTGCCCCAGGGCCGCAAGGCCGCGCTCGCCGAGACGCTGGTCAAGGACAGGGCGCTGGAGGACCTCACAGGCGTCCTGGACATGACCGTCCCGGGCGAACAGTCCACAGTGCGGTCCAAGCTCGCCGACGGGATCGTCGGCAACCTGAGCACCAACCCGTACAACGACGACAAGACCTACCTGATGCCGATGTACTACGCGCCGACCGGCCTGGTCTACAACAAGGGCCTCTTCGCGCAGAAGGGTTGGCAGGTCCCGACCAGCTGGGACGACATGTTCAAGCTCGGCGACACCGCCAAGGCCGAGGGCATCGCGCTGTTCACGTACCCGACCGCGGGCTACCTGGACTCGTTCTTCTTCGCGCTGCTCGCGGACGTCGGCGGTGAGCAGTTCTACAAGGACGCCATGACGTACTCCGAGGGTGTCTGGAAGACCGCCCAGGCGCGCCAGGTCCTGGACATCACCGCCAAGCTGCTGAGCTACGCGGCGAAGACCACAGTCGGGTACGCGAACGAGCAGGACTTCACCAAGAACCAGCAGTCTCTGCTCGACAACAAGACCCTCTTCATGCCGAACGGCACGTGGGTCGTCGGCGAGATGAAGGACGCGCCGCGCGCCACGGGCTTCGAGTGGGCGATGGCCCCGCTGCCGGCGGTCTCCGCCGGTGGCAAGCGCTACCTGACCACAATCGTCGAGTCGGTCTGGGTGCCGAGCGACGCGAAGAACAAGGACGCCGCGAAGGACTTCGTCGCCTACCTCTACTCCGACGAGGCCGCCGGCATCTTCGCCAAGGCCAACGCGATCCAGCCGATCAAGGGCATCGCCGCGACGCTGCCCGCCGAGATCGCCCCGTTCTACCAGCTCTACGAGGACCCGAGCATCACCGCCCTGGTCGGTGGCTTCGCCAGCACCGCGCCGGTCGAGGGCGTGAACATCAAGGGCACGCTCTTCGACACCGCGAACAGCATCATCAGCGGCGACAAGACCGTCGACCAGTGGCAGACCGCGCTGAACGACGCCAGCGAGAAGTTGCGGCAGGCGGGCAAGTGACGCCCGGCGGCAGCCCGGGAACCGGGCTGCCGCCGTTCCCTCCCCCTGCGAGAGCCAAGGACTGGTCACGGTGACGACGACCCTCACTCCACCAACCCCGGGCGCCAGCAAGCGGGCGTCCGGTCGATCCCCGGCGTCGACGCGCGGTACCGCCGCGCGCGGCCGGCGCGGCGACGGCCGGTTCGTCGCCGTCTGTCTGCTACCGGCGCTGGCGCTGTTCGCCCTGTTCATGATCTGGCCGACGGTGAACGTGTTCCG
Organism: Micromonospora sp. NPDC000663; assembly: GCF_042898105.1. Lineage (NCBI taxonomy): Bacteria > Bacillati > Actinomycetota > Actinomycetes > Micromonosporales > Micromonosporaceae > Micromonospora > Micromonospora sp. NPDC000663. The sequence continues at coordinate 214,041 of NZ_JBIAYR010000004.1, read as the reverse complement.
GATGTCGCTCTACACCTGGAGCGGCTTCTCCACGCAGATGCGGTTCGTCGGCCTGGACAACTTCAGCAAGCTGCTCGACGACGAGCAGTTCCTGCGCGCGTTCCAGAACACCGTCGCGCTGCTCGTGGTCGTGACAGTGGTGACGATGGGGATGGGCCTGTTCCTCGCGGCCGTCATGACCCGGCAGAAGCTGCGCGGCCACACCCTCTACCGGTTCGTGCTCTACGTCCCGAACGTGCTCTCGGTAGTGGTCATCGTGGCCATCTTCTCAGCCGTCTACGACCAGGAGAACGGCCTGCTCAACGGCACACTCCGGCTGCTGTCGCTGGACGGCCTGCAACGGGTGTGGCTGGGGGACCAGAAGCTGGTGCTCTACTCGGTCGCGATCGCGATGCTGTGGCAGTCGTTGGGCTACTACATGGTCATCTACATGTCGAGCATGGCGAGCATCCCGGAGGAGCTGTACGAGGCCTCGGCCCTCGACGGCGCGTCGGCCATTCGGCAGTTCTTCGCCGTCACACTGCCGCTGATCTGGCAGAACCTGCGCACGACGCTGACGTTCTTCATCCTCAGCGCGGTCAATCTCAGTTTCGTGCTGGTCCGGGCGATGACAGGTGGCGGTCCGGACGGCGCCTCCGAGGTGCTGCTCAGCTACATGTACAAGCAGGCCTACACGAACTCGGCCTACGGCTACGGCATGGCCATCGGCGTGGTGATCTTCGCTTTCTCGTTCCTCGTGTCGCTCCTGGTGAGCCGCGCGACCCGGCGTGAGCCCCTCCAGTTCTAGAGGACACTCCCATGACCACGATCAACAAATCCGGTCCGCGGCCCGGCCGGGGCCTCACCCACCTGCTCGTCGGCGGGATCACAGTGCTCATCGTGATCCCCGTCGCCTGGGTGCTGGTGGCCTCGCTGAAGCGCAAGAGCGAGTTCTTCGGCAGCCCCTGGACCCTGCCCGACGGCCTGCACCTGCAGAACTACGTCGACGCGTTCGGCGGCGCGAACATGGGCCGCTACTTCGCCACGTCGGTGCTTGTCACAGTCCTCGGCCTGGTCTTCGTGCTGGCCGTCTCGGTGCCGGCGGCGTACGTCGTCGCCAGGTACGAGTTCCGTGGCAAGAGCATCGTCGAGCTGGCGTTGCTTGCCGGGCTCTTCGTCAACGTGAACTACATCGTGGTGCCGATCTTCCTGATGCTCGTCGACTGGGACCGCGCGCTTGTCGACGTGTTCCCGGACGGGTTCTTCCTCGACAACCCGGCGATGCTCTCGCTTGTCTACGCGGCGACCTCGATCCCGTTCACGATCTACCTGTTGAGCGCGTACTTCAGGTCGATCCCGGGGGACTTCGAGGAGGCGGCGCTGCTGGACGGGGCGTCCCGCTTCCGGATCATGACGCGGGTGATGCTGCCGATGGCCCGCCCGGCGGTCACCACGGTGATCCTGTTCAACTTCCTGGCGTACTGGAACGACTTCATCATCGCGCTGACGCTGCTGCCCGGTGAGGGCAAGACGTTGCAGGTCGGCCTGCTCAACCTGATGGCCGCGCAGAAGGCGGCCGCGGACCCCGGGCGGCTCTACGCCGGCATGGTCATCGTCATCGTGCCGGTGCTGCTCCTGTACGCGCTGATCCAGCGCCGCCTGATCCAGGGCATGGCCGCCGGCGGCGTCAAGGGCTGAGGCCCGAGAAAGGGATGTCATGAAGGAACCGACGCGTGTCGTAGTGCTCGTCGTCGCCCGGATTCTGGTCGCGCTCGCCTGCGTCGTCACGGTGGTGGTCGTCCGGCCCACGGTCGGCTGGGGAAGCCTCGCGATCATGCTCGTGGCGCTCGCCGTCCTGATCGGTCTTCTCGCGGACTACAACCGAAAGTTCCGGTGAACCGGGCCGGCGCCGGCCGACGAGCCCGCGGTCCCCCGGGTCCGTCGCTGGCGACACCTCCCGGTCGTACGCGCAGGACAGCTACACGCACGTGAACCGCTCCCCCGACCACCCCCACGGTTAGGACTCTCGATGCGCTTGTTCAGGTCCTCGTTTGTGGCTCTGACCACGCTAGCCACCGCCATACTGGTCGCCGCGCCCCCCGCCGCGGCAGCCGCGACGAACTACTACGTCGACTGCTCCGCGAGCACGTCGGGCAGCGGCACCCAGGCCAGCCCCTGGAACAGCTTCACGCCGGTGAACGCCAGGACGTTCGCCGCCGGAGATCAGATCCTGATCCGGCGGGGTACGACGTGCGCCAACCAGCAGCTCTTCCCCAAGGGCTCGGGCGCTTCCGGCGCACCGATCGTCATCGACGCCTACGGCAGCGGCGCCAAGCCGGCGCTGGCCGGCAACGGCGCGGTCGTCGACGTCGTGAAGCTCTACAACCAGCAGTACTGGGAGATCCGCAACCTGGACATCTCCAACAAGGGGTCGGCGATTGCCACCCGCCGCGGCGTGCACATCATCCGCGAGAACTCCGGCACCGGCACCTACTACCGGGTCACCGGCCTGAGCGTGCACGACGTCAACGGCAACCAGACCAAGAAGGATGACGACGCCAGCGCCGGCATCTTCTTCGAGGTTCTGGGCTACACCACGCAGACGAAGTTCGACGACGTGCTGATCAACAACAACACGATCGCCACCGTCGACCGCTACGGCATCCACTTCTGGACCCGCTGGATGGTCCGGCCCGAGCTGGCCAACCCCAACTGCGGCTCGACCTGCGGCAACTGGCTGCCGCAGACCCGCGTCGTCGTACGCGGCAACACGGTCACCGACATCGGCGGCGACGCCATCGACGTGCACCACACGCAGAGCGCCCTTGCCGAGAACAACCGGGTCGACGGCTTCCGGGTCCGCGAGCCCGCGCAGTGCGCCGCAGGCATCTGGGGCTGGAACATCAACGACGCCCTGTTCCAGTTCAACGAGGTCAGCGGCGGCCGGAGCACCTGCGACGGGCAGGGCTTCGACCTGGACGAGGGCAACATCCGCACCATCTACCAGTACAACTACAGCCACGACAACGAGGGCGGCTTCATCCTGCTGTGCAACGGCGGGGGTTCCACCACCAAAGACAACATCGTGCGCTACAACATCAGCCAGAACGACCGCGGCCAGATCTTCGACCTCGTGTGCGGCAAGCTCACCAACACGAAGATCTACAACAACGTCTTCTACGTCGGCCAGGCAGCCCAGATCATCAACAACAGCAACGGCTCGACCGGCGCCAACGCGGAGTTCTACAACAACATCTTCTACGTGAGCACGACCCAGGCCACCTACAACGCCGGCGGGTTGTTGTTCGACTCCAACGTGTTCTACGGCCAGCACCCGGCCGGTGAGCCCACCGACCCGAACAAGATCACGGCCGATCCGCTGTTCGTCGCGCCGGGCACCGCCACCTCGATCAGTGACGCCGGCGGCTACCGGCTCCGCACCGGCTCCCCGGCACTGGCCAGTGGCCAGGTCATGACCAACCCGGGCAGCCGGGACTACTTCGGCGGCGCCGTCACCCAGGGGTGCCGTCCCGACCGGGGCGCACACCAGCTGAGCACCGTCTGCGTGCCCAGCGCCGGCGTCATTCCGCGTACCGCATGGTCCCTGAAGTACGTGGACAGCCAGGAGACGGCCGCCGAGAACGGGGCCGCGACCAACGCCTTCGACGGCAACCTCAGCACCATCTGGCACACGAAGTACACAGGCGGCAACGCCCCGATGCCCCACGAGATCCAGATCAATCTCGGTGCCAGCTACTCCGTCTCCGGAATTCGCTACCTGCCCCGGCAGGACGGCGGCTCCGGCGCGGCCAACGGACGCATCGGCCAGTACGAGGTCTACGTCAGCACCGACGGCGTCAACTGGGGAACGGCGGTGGCCACCGGCACCTTCGCCAACAACGCCAGCCAGAAGGAGGTCCGGTTCACCGCGAAGGCCGGGCAGTACCTGCGGCTGCGCGCCCTGAGCGAGGTCAACGGCAACCCGTGGACCACCGCCGCGGAGATCTACGCCCTCAACTGACCGGGCACAACGGGGAGCCTCCGGCATCGCGCCGGAGGCTCCCCGCGTACCCGTGGAAGGAGATCACGAGTACATCAGGTGCAGGGTCATCCCGGCTTCGGCGTGCGCAAGGTTGTGGCAGTGGTTGGCCCACACTCCGGGGTTGTCCGCCCGGAACGCCACCTGCCACACGTCGCCGGGCCGTACGTCGAAGGAGTCCCACCACAACGGACTGCCGGTCGCCGGCCTGCCGTTGCGGGACAGCACGAGGACGTGATGGCCGTGCAGGTGCCACGGGTGCACGGTCTGGGACCGGTTGACGATAGTGAACGTCACGGCCTCACCGAGGCGTACGACCTGGGGCGGGATGTCCGGGTCGGCCGCGCCGTTGACGGTGTGGGCGTAGCGCGGAAGCAACCCGTGCAGGTCCAGGCCGCGGTCGAGGACGAGGGTGAACCGTCTGTCGAACCGGGACCACGGCTGCGCGGAAGCGCCGCCGTAGGTGAGCGGGTCCAGCACCGGCCAGGCGGCGGTCGTCGCCGACACCGGCCCGGTCGAGTGGACGGCCCGTCCGTCGACGAACAACGCCACGGGCGTGGCGGGCGCGGTGAACACCAGGTCGTAGCGACCCCCGGCCGGGATCAGCACGGCGGTGTCCACGAGCGGGGTCGGGCCCCGCAGGTCGGATCCGTCGATCGCGGCGACCCGGAACGGGGTCCCGGCCAGGGCGTACTTGTGGGTCCTGCTGTCGGTGTTGACCAGTCGCAGCCGCACGGGCACGCCCGCCTCGACCGGCTCGGTTCTCGGCTCGGGTAGCGCCACACCGGCAAGGGTGTGCACCGGCACCGTGACGTCGACGCCTGTCACAGGCGCCTGGCGTACCACCAGGACACCGTAGAGGCCCATCCGCACGCCGACGTCGGAGGCCGAGTGCGTGTGGTACCAGTACGTGCCGACCTGATCGGCACGGAACCGGTAGACGAACTCCTGCCCGGGCCGGACCGCCGGCTGGGTCACGCCGGGCACCCCGTCCTGGCTGTTCGGCACGTCGTACCCGTGCCAGTGCAGCGTGACGCCCCGGGCGATGTCCCGGTTGCGCAGGGTCACCTCGATGACGTCGCCGACGGTGGCCGTCAGCTCCGGACCGGGGACCTGCGCGTTGAACGCCCACGCCGCGACGTCCCGGCCGTCGGCCCGCACGGTGGCTGTCCCGGCCGTCAGGGTGAACCGCCTGGTCGGTTCGCCGACGGTCCGCGCATCCCCATATCCGTGATCGTGGGGTACGCCTGGCGCGGCGGCCGGGGCGACCACCAGACCGGTTCCGGTGACCAGCGCCGCGACCGCCATCCCGAGGCCCACCCGGGACACCGTCCGGGACGGGCGCGCGCCCAGGGCGAGCCGGGAGAGCGCCGTTGCCGCCAGCACACCGGCGAGGGCCAGCAGTCCCACCCCCGCCGACGCGGGAAAGCCGTGCAGGAGCGTCACGAGCAGGGCGCTGCTCTGGGCGTACCCGGCGAACAGGAGCGGAACCGCGACGGACCTGATGTCGCCGGCGGTGGCCCGCGGCAGCCGCGGCCCGGCGACGGCGACCGCCGCGAGCGTCAGGGGGCCGGCGATGAGCACCTTCTCCGCCGCGAACCACCAACCGGCGCGGGCGAGCGCGGTGATCGTGACCGCCCGGGCGAGTGTGGCGAGCAGCGCGAAGACCGCCAGCCCCAGCGCGAGCGGGCGGCGCCGCGCGGCGGACGCCGCGCCACCGCCCAGGAATCCGGCGGCCGCCAGAACCACGATCACGAGATCTGCCGCGAGCAGCGAACCGGTGGTCATGCCGGCTCTCCCTCGCGCAGGGGCACCGGGGTGGCCTCCACCCGCTCCGGTCGGTCCAGCTGTCGCGCCGCCCTCAGCACGCCGACCACGACGTGCACCGCGACGATTCCGTTGACCGCGTGCAGCCCGCCGATCGTCAGGCCGAGCGGCGTGCTGGCGCCGGCGGCGTCGGTGGACGCGTTCGCGAGCATGGCGATGAGCGCCTGCACGACGACGAGCCCGATCGGCAGGACCGCCAGTCCGATGATCCGGCCCGGTGCCCTCGCCAACGCGGCGAACAGGGCGGTGAACACCGTGAGGACGGGGATCACCGCCATGCCGTTGACGCTGTGCAGGGCGTACGCGCCGTCGCCACCGGGTTTCGTGAACCCGCCGACGGCGGCGAACACGAACTGCAGGGCGAACGAGACGAGCAACAGGATGCTGACGATGACGAATGCCTTGCGCATGCTGACCTCCTAGAGGTGCGCCGAGGTCAGGGTCCGGGCGACATGGTCGGTGGCGGTGATCGCCCCGTACGCGACGAGCCGCACGAGGTCGGCGTCCTGCGGATGGGAGAGCCGCCAGAGCGCGACGTCGCCCACACTGATCGCGCTGGGCGCGAACGCCGCGAGCAACGCGATGCGGGTCCCCACGCGGTCCGTGCCGGGTACGTCCCGGACCAGGTCGACCGCCCAGTCCGACGGCCGGGCCGGGTACCGCCCGTCCTCCCAGCGCACGGTGGCCGCGACGGTCTGGCGCGCCACGTCGCCCAGCAGGTCCCCGCACCCGGTGGCGGCGTTCCGCAGCGCCGCGTACGCGACGCCGACCGGGCTCTCCCCCGCCCAGGCCGCTGGCGCCGTCGTGCCGGTGTCGAGCAGCGGGAGGCTGCGGCCGGGCTCCTTCGACCCCCGGGCCGTGCGGGCGTAGAGCCGGCCCCCCACCGACCGCACCAGCGGGGAGCGTTGCAGCCCGCCGGGCAGCAGATCGGCGTCGAGCAGCGCCGAGACGACCCGGTTGATGAAGTGGAAGGCGAGCAGGGTGCCGGTGACCTCGGGGGCGTACCTGCTGGTCCAGCCGGTGGCTGTCGGGCTGCGGCTGGCCTCGGCCCAGGCCACCAGCTCGGCGTGCCTCGGCTCGGGTGGCGTCCCACCCCGGGCGACGGTCTCGGCCAGTTCGTGCTCGCCCAGCGCGTGCAGCAGCATCACGTGGGCGTCCACGCAGAACGGGCAGCGGTTGGCCCGGGACACCGCCGACGCGACGAGCTCGCGGTCGACCCGGGACACGGCCCCGGCGAGCAGGGCCTCGCGCATCAGCGCCCAGGTGGCCGCCAGCACCTCCGGTACGGCCGCGAGTGCCTGGAACGTCGGCGCCGGCCCGAGGAAGTCGTCAGACAACTGCCGGTAGACATCAGCGGTCAGACCTGTCGCGGCCTTCGCCGGAGCGGGGGTGAAGAAGCGGTATGTCATGGGCTCGATGCTCGCCGCGACGGGCCGGGAAAACGTCGTGCCGCCGCAGACACCTGCGAGGTCGCCGGTACCGCGCCCGCGGTACGTCCTCCTACCACGGGCGGTGGATGCTCCCCGGCGACTGCCCGTTCTACAGTTCGACACATGCGCCGCGACCTGCCGTACGCCCTCAGCGGCCTCGCCCTCGGCGGCCTCCTGCTCGGCAACGCCGCGCTCGCGCCGGACGCGGCGACGATCCGGGCGCTCGACGTCGTCCTGGTCCTGGCCATGGCGGCGGCCCTGGCGGTGTGCCGGCGGCACCCGGTGCTGGCGCTGGGCGTGGTGACCGCGGCCATGCTGGCCCTGCACGTCCGGGTCCACCCGGGAGTGTCCGCCGCGTTCCCCGTCCTCGGCGCGGTCTACATCGCCGCCTGGCGGGGGCACCGGTCGGCCGCCGCGGTCGCCAGCGTCGTCTTCCTCGGCGGTTTCCTGGCCCGCGACATCTCGGTCGCGCCCGCCGACCGGCCCGGTCAGCTGATCGTCGAGCGGACCGCTCTCCTGCTGGGCTGGTTCGTGGCGGCGAACGTCGCAGGGCTCGTCGCGCGGCAGCGCCGGGCGTACCTGGAGCAGGTCGAGCAGCGGGCCGTCGAGGCCGAGCGCACCCGCGAGGAGATGGCGTTGCGTCGCGCCGGCGAGGAGCGCCTGCGCATCGCCCGGGACCTGCACGACTCGCTGACCCACAGCATCTCCGTAATCAAGGTGCAGGCCGGGATCGCCGTGCACCTGGCCCGCAAGCACGGCGAGGAACCGTCGGCCACGCTGCTGGCGATCCAGGAGGCCAGCAGCGCCGCCATGCGGGAGCTGCGTACCACTCTCGACGTCCTGCGCTCCCCCACCGACGGGGACGGCGTGGGACTGGGCCGGGTGGACGAACTCGCCGAGCGGACCCGGGCGGCCGGCGTACCGGTGCGGGTGACAGTCACCGGTCAGCCACGCGAGCTGCCCGCCGAGGTCGACCAGGCCGCGTACCGCGTCGTCCAGGAGGCCCTGACGAACGTCGCCCGCCACGCCGGCCCCGCCACCGCGCAGATCCACGTCGAGTACGCACCGGCGGAGCTGACCGTCTCGGTCACCGACGACGGCCGGGCGTCGCCGGACCGGACCCCCACGCCGGGCGTCGGCCTGCGGGGGATGCGGGAACGGGTGACCGGGCTGGGTGGCACCCTGCGGGCCGCCGTCCGCGACGACAGAGGATTCGCGGTACGGGCGACGTTCCCGGTGGACGGGCCCGCGTGATCCGGGTCCTGCTCGCCGACGACCAGGCGCTGATGCGGGCCGGATTCCGGGCGCTCCTGGACGCCGAGGAAGACCTGGAGGTCGTCGGCGAAGCCACCGACGGCACCTCGGCGGTTCACCTGTCACGACGCCTGCGCCCGGACGTCGTGCTCATGGACGTGCAGATGCCGGGGCTCGACGGCATCGACGCCACCCGGCGCATCGCCGCCGATCCCGACCTCGCCGCGGTCCGCGTCCTCATCCTCACCAACTACGGGCTCGACTCCTACGTGTTCGCCGCGCTGCGCGCGGGCGCCAGCGGGTTCCTGCTCAAGGACGCCGATCCCGCCGACCTGCTGCGGGCCGTCGCCGTCGTGGCCCGCGGCGACGCGCTGCTCGCCCCGGCCGTCACCCGGACGCTCATCAGCGAGTTCGTGACCGGCCCGCCGCCTGCCGAGCCGGCGGCCGGACGCGAGGTGCTGACCGCCCGCGAACAGGAGATCGTCGAACTCGTCGCCCGAGGGCTGACCAATGACGAGATCGCCAAGCGGATGGTGATCAGCCCGTTGACCGCCAAGACACACGTCAACCGGGCGATGGCGAAGCTGCACTGCCGCGACCGCGCCCAGCTGGTCGTGTGGGCGTACGAGTCGGGACTTGTCACACCACGACGCCGGTGACGCCCTCCGGCGCGCCTACCGCTGCTCGGCGTTCGCGGGGCGGGCGCGCACGTGCAGCCGTTCGCCCTGCGGGCCGAAGAGGACGAGGGCCTCGGCGGCGCCGGGTCCGGGATTGAGGATGCGGTGCGGGACGCGGGTGTCGAACTCGGCCACCTCGCCCGGGTCGAGCGTCAGGTCGCGGTCGCCGAGCAGCAGCCGGAGCCGGCCGGAGAGCACGTAGAGCCACTCGTAGCCCTCGTGTGTCTGCTGGGTCCGGTCGCCGGTGGGTGCGTCCGGCGGGAAGATCGCCTTGAACGCCTGGAGGCCGCCCGGTTGGCGGGTCAGCGGCAGGAACGTGATGCCGTGCCGGACGATCGGTTTGGGGCGTACGCGGGGGTCGCCGGTGGCCGGGGCGTCCACCAACTCGTCGAGCGCCACCTGGTAGGCCCGGGCCAGCGGGAGCAGCAGCTCCAGGGTGGGTCGACGGCTGCCGGACTCCAGCCGGGACAGGGTGCTCACCGAGATGCCGGTCAGCTCGGCGAGCTGGGTAAGCGTGGTCCCGCGCCGGTGGCGCAGGGCCCGCAGCCGGGGGCCGACGGCGGCCAGCGCGGCGGAGTCGTCGTTTGCCATAACGGCAAGGATAGTTGCCATGCGGTCGGCGGCGACGGATGGTGGGGCGGAACCGACCGACAGAGGGAGAAACCCGTGGACGAGACATATGACGTGGTGGTGGTGGGCGGCGGCGCCGCCGGGCTCAGCGGGGCGCTGGCCCTGAGCCGGGCCCGCAGATCGGTGCTGGTGATCGACTCCGGCGAGCCGCGCAACGCGCCGGCCGGCCACGTGCACAACTACCTCGGACGCGAGGGCACCCCACCGGGCGAGCTGCTCGCCGTCGGGCGGGGCGAGGTGGCCGGGTACGGCGGACGGTTCCGCACCGGCGAGGTGCGGACCGCCACCCGCGACGACGACGGGTTCCTGCTCACCCTCGACGACGGGAGCGGCGTACGGGCCCGCCGGCTGCTTGTGGCGACCGGACTGACCGACGAACTGCCCGACGTCCCCGGACTGGCCCAGCGGTGGGGCCGCGACGTGCTGCACTGCCCGTACTGCCACGGCTGGGAGGTGCAGGACCGGCGGATCGGCGTGCTGGCGACCGGGCCCATGGGTGTGCACCAGGCCGAGATGTGGCGACAGTGGAGCTCACACGTGCTGCTCCTGCTGCACGACGCCCCCACACCGGACGAGGAGACCGCCGAGCGGCTCGCCGCGCGGAGCATCGCCGTGGTGCCGGGACCGGTCGCCGGGCTTGAGGTGACCGGGGACGCGCTGTCCGGCGTACGCCTCGCGGACGGCCGGGTGGTGGCGCTCGACGCGGTAGTGGTCGCGAGCCGGACGGTTCCCCGCGCCGACCTGCTGGTCCCTCTGGGCCTGGCGCCGGAGGAGGTGACGATGGGCGGGCACGTCGTCGGCACCCAGATCCCGGCCGACGCCACAGGCGCGACGACCGTCGCGGGAGTCTGGGTGGCGGGCAACGTGGCCGACATCCGTGGCCAGGTCATCGCGTCCGCCGCGGCCGGCCTCACCGCCGGGGCGGCGATCAACGCGGACCTGATCGCCGAGGACACCCGCGCGGCGGTGACCGCCTACCGGCAGATGGTGGCCACGGCGTTCGAGGAGCCGGCCTGGGAGGAGCGCTACCTGTCCAAGCCGGCGGTGTGGAGCGGCCGGCCGAACCCGCAACTGGTCGCCGAGGCCGCCGACCTGAGCCCCGGACGCGCGCTCGACGTCGGCAGCGGCGAGGGCGCCGACGCGGTGTGGCTGGCCGAGCGGGGCTGGCGGGTCACCGCCGTGGATATCTCGACCACGGCGCTGGCCCGCGCGGCCGAGCACGCCGACACCGTCGGGGTCGGCGACCGGATCGAGTTCACGCACGCCGACCTGCGCGACAAGCCGCCGGCCGAAGACGCGTACGACCTGGTGTCGGCGCAGTTCATGCACCTGCCTCCGGAGCAGCGGCGGGAGCTGTTCGATCGGCTGGCCGCCGCGGTGGCCCCGGGAGGCACCCTGCTCATCGTCGGGCACCACCCGTCGGACCTGTGGACGTCGGCGCGGCGGATGCACCTGCCGGACATGATGTACACCGCGGAGGACGTCGCCGCCTCCCTGTCCCCGTCCCGTTGGGAGATCGTGACCGCCGAGGCCCGCCCGCGCGCCGCCACCGACCCGGACGGCAACCCGGTCACCCTGCACGACGCGGTTCTGGTGGCCCGACGCCGCTGATTCCCACCGCCACGTGCGTCGACCGTCAGGTGGGGTCGGGTGACAAAGCCGGCGGACCGCGATCTTCCGGGCACCACCCGTCCACGATCGACGAAGGCGGGGGCCCGGGTCGCGCGGGAGTCGGGGGCGGGGCTTCGCACGGGGGTGGGCGCGGCGGTAGCGTTGCGCCACACTCACGGACCGCCGGCCCCCTGGCGCCCGATCGTACGGAGGATGGTGCATGTCCATCGGCGCTGAGCCGCTCGCAGTACGCGACGATGCGGCCTCTCGGCCAACCTTCGAGCTCGCCCTGCGCGGCTACGACAAACGCCAGGTGGACAGGCACCTGGAGCAGCTCGACGGCCAGCTCACCATGCTCAGCAAGGAACACGGGCGCTCGGCCGTGCGGGTCCGCGAACTGACCGCCGAGGTGCAGCGCCTGCGCGCCGAGCTGGCCGAGCTCCAGGAGCAGCCGGTGCAGGTGGACCGGGCCTCGTTCCAGGATCTGGGCCCGATGGTCGGCGAGATAATGGCTCTCGCCGAGAAGCAGGCCGCGATGATCATCGAAACGGCCACCGACCGGGCCAACGAGCTGCGTACCGAGTCGGAGCGGATCCTGGTCGACACCCGCGAACGCGCCGCCCAGGCGCGCCAGGACCTCGCCGAGGAACTGGCGAACCGACGCGCCGAGCAGGAGCAGGCCCACGAGGAGCGGCGCACCCTGGCCGAGGCCGAGTTGACAGCGATCCGCGAGCACGCGGAGCAGCTGCGCGTCGACGGTGAGACCGCGCACGAGCGCGCGCAGCACGAGGCGAAGCGGATCACCGAGCAGAGCGCGCAGCAGCTCAACCAGACCCGGGTGGCCGCCGACGCGTTGATGAAGTCGGCCCGTACGCAGATCCAGCAGGAGCTCCAGGCGGCCCGGGCCAAGAACCAGCAGGAGATGGCGCAGTGGCAGGCCGGCGTGGAGCGGGAGGTCAACGAACGGCGGACCGCCGCCGAGCAGGAGATCGCCGAGCAGCGGGCCGCCGCCGAGCAGGAGCTGGCCGAGCAGCGCAGCGCCACCGAGCAGCAGATCGCCGAGTTGCTTGCTGAGGCGCAGCAGCACGTGACCGAGCTACGCAACCGGGCCGACGAGCAGGCCGCCAGCCACCAGGAGCAGCTCGCCGCGTTGCAGCAGGAGATCGCGGAGCGTCGGCAGGAGGCCGCGGCGCTGAACGCCGAACTGGACACCGCCGGTCAGCAGCTCGCCGAGATCCGCGAGGAGGGCGAGACGCTGGAGAACGAGCTGTCCCGGATGCAGCAGCGGCTCAACGAGGTCCGCCGGGACCTCACCGCCGAGAGCGCCCGGCTGGAGGAGGCCCGACGTGCCGGCGACTCCGCCGAGCGGCACGCCAAGGAGGTACGCGCCCGCGTGCAGCGGGAGGCCAAGCGGGTGGCCGACCTGGCCGCCGCCGCGGTGATGGCCGCGGCGGCCGGCGGGACGGAGACCGCCGAGTACCCGATGGTGGGCACGCGTTCCCACGCCGACCGTGCCACCTCCGACCGGTCCGCGCCGGACCGGCAGGGCGCCAACCTGATCAGCCTCGACCGCCCCGCCGTCGAGCAGCCCCCGGCCGACCAGGCCCGCGCCGAGCAACCCACGCCCGACCAGGCTCGCGCCGAGCAGTCCATGCCCGACCAGGCCCGCGCCGAGCAGCAGGTCGACGAGCACGAGCGCGCCGCGCAACCCGTGGCCGAGCGGGCGCCCGTCGAGCATCCGGTCGAGGGTCACGTCACTGCCGAGCCCGGTGGTTCGGACGCCGCCGACGAGCCGGAGGCCTCCGCGCCACCCGCCGACGCCCGGCCGACCTACCCGCGGCACATCGGCGCCGACGTACCGACGCCGGTGCCGTTCCTGGCGTTCGGCCAGCCGGTCAGCGAGAACGGCACGGCCCGGCACTGACTGCCTGCCGCGTCGGCGGTGAGCAGGGCGGATTCCGTGCGGAACCGGCTCGACGGGTCGGCGGAGCTGGCAGGCTGGGCGGGTCGTCGCGCGCCGGCGGCGACCCGCCGGCCCGGTGCGGTGACGGACGCCTGCCTCACGTACCGGCGATCTCGTCGCGGACCCGCCGCTGGAAGGCGCGAGCCTGACCTCCGGTCGGCGGTGGTCCACCGTGTCGCGCCGCGATCGCCTGGCGGACCACCTCGGACGTGTCGCCGCCGTCGATGAGTCGCTGCCCCGCCGCCACCTTCGCCAGCCAGACACCGTCGCGGTGGCGCACCAGCGATCGGCAGGCGCCGAGCACGGCGTCCTCGGCGCCCGGCGCGGGCCTGTCGTCCGGCGGGGTCGGCAACGCGAGCCACCAGGACAGCGCCTCGATGAGCAGTCGACGCAGGTCGGCCGGAGCCGGGTCGGCGAAGACCTCCCCCGCCGGTGGCCCGAGCAGCGGCAGGCCGCTCTGGTGCAGGATGCTGCGGTCCAGTCCGTACCAGAAGCGGCCGTCGGCGGCGGGCCGGTCGGCGGGGTCCAGCGTGCACCGGAACGGCATCGTCGCCCCGGTGTTCAGTTCGACCTCGAAGCCCGGCTCCGGGGTGCCCGACGCAGCCACCGCGCGGCGGTAGACGACAAGTTCCAGCCCGCGCGCCGGGCAGGGCAGCGACTCGTGCCGCAGCCGCGCCACCAGCGCACGCTTCGCCACCTCGGTCAGCGGACCGGCGCTGACAAGCGCCACGTCGACGTCGCTGCGCCCGGCCTGGTACGCGCCGAGCCCCACCGAACCGGCCGCGTACGCGCCGACCAGGTCGGCGCCGAGCACGTCCCGGGCGGCGGCGACCAGGTCGTCGAGATACTGCTGAAGATCGGAGTCCACGAACCATCCTGACGCACGGCTCGGGACCGGGTCGGGTCACCCCGCGTAGAGCAGCAGCAGTCCGGCGACGGTGTAGGCGACCATCAACGCCAGCAGCGGCAGCTGGCCGGCGACCGCCCGGGCCCTGGGGAACAGGTACAGGGCGCGATCGTGGGCGAGCAGGGTGCCGAGCAGGTGCCCAAGGATGATCACGGTGATCTGGAGGGTGGCGACCCCGGAGGGCGTGACCAGTCCGGTGTGCGGCTGCCAACCGGCCGTGCCGAGCCAGTTCGCGCCAGTGCCGAGGGGATCGGACAGCAGCGCGACTGTGCGCTGGCCCTCCAGGATCAGCAGCGAGTAGTAGTGCGCCACCACGTACCCGACCGCGATCGGCACGATGGAGTGGGCGATCTCGCCGGGTACGGCACGGGCCTCGGCGGGTCCGGCGCGGCCGATCCGGGCCGCGGCCCCGGTGGCGGCGAGGTACGCGACGGCGACGGCACCGATGACCAGGACCAGCCCGGTGCTGCCGGTGACCACCGGGGGCAGCCCGTTCTCCTGACTGAAGCGCAGCCAACCGGGCGCGTTGGAGAGGCTGTCGTACATCGTGGAGCCGAGCAGCACGACCACCACGGCGACCAGCCCGGGACGGGGTCGCATCCCGGCGATGCCGTCGAGGGGGTTGCGCCATACCAGCACGCCGTCGTCGGCGCGGCCGATCGGCGCGAGCTGACCGATGAGCGTGCTGTACGTCTCGAACGGGTCGGCCCGGTCGAACCATCCGGCGCCGTACAGCGTGGCCCCGACCAGCATGACCGTCGCGTACGCGGCCAGCCAGACGGTGATGACCGGCAGGGTGGCCCTGTCGGGCGCGACAAGCTCCAGCCAGACGAACCCGAACAGGGTGCCGGCGGCCGGCCAGATCCCGACGCCGGCCGGCAGCTCCCGGATGCCGCGCCGTGCATCGCGTCGTGCCGCGAGTGTGGCGAGTAGGTGCAGGGTCCGCAGCGGGTTGACGGCCCGCCAGACCGGGCCGAGCAGCAGCGACACGGGTGCCAGCCCGACCCAGAGCAGCACGTAGAGCGCCCCGGCCGTCGGGTTTTCGGCGGTGTCCGGTCCGGCCAGCAGACCCACGCAGAACCAGGCGGCGGCGAGCAGGCCGAGGCCGCGCAGCACCCACCGGAAGGCGGGCGCGTCGACGAGGCCGGCCAGCCACCGGGGCACCGGGCGGCCACCTGTCGCGTCCCGGTCCAGTCGCGGCTCACGCCAGAGCAGACCGAGCGCGAGGAACGTGACGACGAGGGTGAGCGCGGCGGCGACGACGAGTTGCGGCAGCGTGATCGGCAGGTCCTGCCGGCCGCCGACGCCGTGCGCCAGCAGCGCGGGATCGGCGGTCATTCCGCTCAGCGGACGACGAGCTGGACCAGCACCAGCTCGGTCTCGTGCGTCTCCACCTCGAACAGCCCGGTCTTGTCGGCGCGGAACTCGACCGAGCCGGGGGTGCCGGCCGGCAGTCGGGCGCCCAGGTCGTACCCGTGCACGTGCAGCTCGTCAGGCACGTCGGAGGTGACGGTGATCCGGACCAGCTCGCCCTTGGCGACGGTGACCCGGCCGGTCGGCGGATCGACCCGCCGCTTGGTGATCCGCAAGATGATCTCAACGTCCGCGCTCGGGGTGCTGACGCTGGCGGCTGGCGTCGGGCTCGGCGACCCCGTGCTGGCGCTCGGCGACGCGGAGGCCGTCGTCGGCGTCGAGGAGGTCGCCACCGACGGGTCGTCGCTCTCCCCGCAACCGGCGGCGAGCAGGGTGGCGAGCAGGCCGGCGGCGAGGGCGGCGGAGGTGCGGAGAGCGGGGGTACGGACGGGCACGGGCGGACTCCGAACGACGCGAGGGGACGGGGGTGGAACCGATCGTCGGGGATGAGAACTCTACGTCTTGTTCGGCGACTGGGAAATGACCATGATGAACGAATGCGATCGAGGCTGGCCACTGTGCGTAGGGTCCTGAGCCGGGTCGCGGCCGCGGTGGCCGCGACGGCCGTGGTGTCGTTGGCACTGCCCGCCGCTCCGGCGTCCGCGCACGGCCAGCTGGCGACGTCCACCCCGCTGACCGGCACCGTGGTACGCGAGCCGCTGACCCAGCTGGCGTTGTATTTCACCGAGAAGCCGGCCCCGAACGCGCACTTCACCATCACCGGCCCGAACGGGTCGCGTGTGGACAGCGGCTGGTCGTTCGGTGAGCCGAAGCGGCTGGACAAGCCGGTCACCGAGTACTTCATGGTCAACGGCGTGTTCGAGCCGAGGCTGTACCACACAGGCTTCCCGGCCATGGTGACCGTGGCGCACTGGCCGGCGAAGGGCCGCTACACCGCCAGCTACCTCTCCGTCGCCTCCGACGGTGAGGCCGTGCGGGGCGAGGTCACGTTCGACTACCAGGGCCCGGGCACGGCCGCGCCGGCCGGTTGGTCGGCGCCCACGAACGGGCCGGAGCCGGCTCTGCTGGCGCTGGCCGAGGGCGACCATTCGGCCGCGACAGCCGCACCGGCGACGAGCGGCGCGCCGGTGGCCGGGCCTACCGCTCCCCCGGCGGACGGTGGCCTGCCGCCCTGGCTGCTCCCCGCCGGCGTCGTGCTCGTCGTCGGCGCGATCGTCGTGGTGGCCGCCCGGCGCAAGCCCGCCTCCGCCCGGTCGACCGGCGCCGCCCGCCGGCCCGCCGGCACCGCCCGCCGGCCCGCCGGCACCGCCCGCCGGCCCGGAGACGCCGCCCGCCGGCCCGGCGACGCCGCAATTCGCAAGGGCGGCGCGAGCCGTAAGTCGGTTCGCCGGGGCCGGCGCTAGGACCGCCCGACAGCCCACGCGACACACCTGACGGTTCGGCGCGTCCGGCCCCGACTTTCGTACGAACATGTGGAACTTTTGATGCATCGACGCGAAGCCATGGACAGCGCAATCGAAACCCCTTAATGTCTCGACCCATCAACCCCGGTGTT
Organism: Micromonospora sp. NPDC000663; assembly: GCF_042898105.1. NCBI lineage: Bacteria > Bacillati > Actinomycetota > Actinomycetes > Micromonosporales > Micromonosporaceae > Micromonospora > Micromonospora sp. NPDC000663. The sequence continues at coordinate 196,795 of NZ_JBIAYR010000004.1, read as the reverse complement.
TCCGGATCGTCACTCGTCGGCGTCGAGGACGTTTCGGAGCCGGGCCGGCGGCCACCGCCTCACACCACTGCTTCGCACGCCGGCCGTCGGACACTCCGATCCCTCCTGGAGGAACGATGGGCACACGGCTGCTACGCCGACTCCGCAGTCCCCTCCTGGGTGCGCTGGCACTCGTCCTCGCCGGCGGCCTCTGGGCCGCCCCGGCCAGCGCCGCCCCCGAACAGGAACCGGGCGTCACCCTGCGCGTCTTCGACGTACAGGTGCCGCTCTCCGAGATCTGCACGCTCAAGCCCGCGCAGACCCCGAACGTGGACAAGCTGATGTCCACGATCAACTGGACGTCGACCGCCGACTTCGGCTTCGACAACTACTTCGTCTCGCAGGTGCTCGGCAACATCACCATCACCCAGACCGGCAGCTACACGTTCCGCCTCAGCAGCGACGACGGGTCCAAGCTGGCGATCGACAACAGCGTGGTGATCAACCACGACGGCCTGCACGGCGCCACCCCGCCCAGGGAGGGCACCGTCACCCTCGCCGCCGGTCTGCACCCGCTGCGCATCGACCACTTCGAGCGCGACGGTGGGCAGCAGATCACCCTGGAGTGGCGCACGCCCGGCTCGTCGTCCTTCGTGGTCGTACCGAACTCGGTGCTGAGCACCGACGCGGGCGTGGTGCGGGTGACCGCGCCGGGTCGCAAGGAGTGCGAGGGCGTCACCGACTCCCCCGGCGACGGCCTGCCGCTGACCGGCGTGCACCCCGGCTACACGCTGACCAACCTGCGGCCCAGCGGCTTCCAGCCGAAGGTCACCGGCATGGACTGGCTGCCCGACGGCCGGCTGGTCATCTCGACCTGGGGCGGCAGCGACCAGTCCGGCACATCCCAGGACGGCGAGGTGTGGATCCTCGGCAACACCGGCGGGGCGACGACCCCGGGCGCGGTGACCACCAAGAAGATCGCCGGTGGCCTCAAGGAGCCGATGGGGCTCAAGGTCGTCGACGGGGTGGTCTACGTCTCGGAGAAGCAGCGGTTGACCCGGCTGGTGAGCACCACAGGTGACGAGGTGGCCGAACGTCTGGACACGGTGGCCACCTGGCCGTACGGCGGGAACTTCCACGAGTTCGCGTTCGGCCTGCTCTACCAGGACGGGTTCTTCTACCTGAACCTGTCGGTGTCGATCAACTCCGGTGGCGCGACCACCAACCCGCAGCCCGCCGTCAACCGGGGCACCACCCTCAAGGTCAACAAGGACACCGGCGCGGTCAGCTACGTCGCCGGCGGCCTGCGCACCCCGCACGGCATCGGATGGGGTCCCGAGGGTGGCCTCTTCGTCACCGACAACCAGGGCGGCTGGCTGCCGTCGTCGAAGCTGCTGCACGTCAAGCAGGGCCGCTTCTTCAACCACTACACCAACCCGGCGGGCCCGTTCGACGCCAACCCGGTCACCGCGCCGGTGCTCTGGATGCCGCAGAACGAGATCGCCAACTCGCCGAGCACTCCGATGTACCTGACCAGCGGCCGCTACGCCGGCCAGTTCGTCATCGGCGACGTGACCTACGGCGGTCTCCAGCGGGCGTACGTGGAGAAGGTCAACGGCGAGTACCAGGGCGCCCTGTTCCGGCTCACCCAGGGTCTGGAGGCGGGCGTCTCCGAGGTCAACGTCGGTCCGGACGGCGCGATCTACGTCGGCGGGCTCGGCGCGGGCGGCAACTGGGGCCAGACCGGCAAACTGTCGTACGGCCTGCAGAAGCTCACCCCGAACAGCACCACGGCGTTCGAGATGCTCGCCATGCGGGCCACCACCGCCGGGTTCGAGGTGGAGTACACCCAGCCCGTGTCGGCGGAGACGGCAGCCGACCTGGCCGCGCACTACAAGATCAAGCAATGGCGGTACGTGGCGACGTCGAGCTACGGCGGCCCGAAGATCGACGAGGAGACGTTGACCGTCACGTCGGCCACGCTCTCGGCCGACGGCAGGAAGGTCACCCTCGCGGTCGACGGCCGCAAGGCCGGCCGGGTGGTCCACCTGCGCTCGCCGCGCCCGTTCACCTCCACCAGCGGCCAGTCACTGTGGAGCACCGAGGCGTGGTACACGCTCAACGCCATCCCGGGTGTCACCCCGCCGCCCGGTGGCGGGACCAACCTGGCGCTCAACAAGGCGGCCACCGCGGACAGCTCCTGCTCGACGACGGAGAGCCCGGCCAAGGCCGTCAACGGCAGCGTCTCCGGCGGCAACGGCGACAAGTGGTGCTCCAAGGGCACCGCGAAGTACCTCCAGGTCGACCTGGGCGCCCCGTACGCGGTGAACCGGGTGGTGGTCAAACACGCCGGCGCGGGCGGTGAGAACACCGCCTGGAACACCCGGGACTTCACGATCGCGTCCAGCCCCGACGGCACGACCTGGACCACCCGGGCCACGGTGACCGGCAACACGGCGAGCACCACAACGCACGACGTCGTCGCTGCGGGCACCCGCCACGTCCGGCTGGCCATCACCGCGCCGACCAGCACCACCGACCCGGCGGCCCGGATCTACGAACTGGAGGTGTACGCGAGCGCCAGCGGCGCCGCGGGCAGCATCACGGGTATCGGTGGCAAGTGCCTGGACGTCGACAACGCCGGCACCGCCGACGGTACGAAGATCCAGCTCTGGACGTGCAACGGCACCGGCGCCCAGTCGTGGAGCCGCGTCGGGGACACCTACCGGGTCCTCGGCAAGTGCCTGGACATCGACAACGCGGGCACCGCCGACGGCACCAAGGTGCAGTTGTGGACGTGCAACGGCACCGGCGCGCAGGTGTGGCAACCGCAGGCCGACGGGTCGATCCGCAACCCGCAGTCGGGCAAGGTCCTGGAGGCCGCTGGCGCGGGCACCGCCGACGGCACCCAGATCCAGATCGGCACCAACTCCGGTGGCGCGCACCAGAAGTGGGTGGTCAACGCCAGCTAGAGCCGACGGTGGGGTCCGGCCGGTCGACGGCCGGGCCCCGCCCACGGCGGTCGACCCGACGCGTGGTCAGGGGCCGTGCGGCAGCGGCTGGGCCAACGCCCGCAGGTCCGCCGGGAGTTGGGACAACGCGTCCTCGAACTCCCGGTGCCCGACCACCCGGTGCATGGTCTGGAGCACGGCCCGGGTGCCGCGCTCGGCGGCGGACCGGTCGACGTCGGCGCGGTCGGCCACCCGGCGCAGGAACTCGTCGAACCCGAACGCCTCGGGCGCCTCGGCGGCCTTGACCAGCAGCGGGCTCAGCTCGGGGGCCAGGTGGGGGGCGAGCGCGGCGGCCTCTCCGCCGCTGAGCCGCTCGGTGAGGGTGCGAAGGATCGCCTCGGTCAGCGGGCGCGCCTGCTGCGGCGACACACCCGCCCGTGCGGCAACCTTGTCGACGAACGTCAGCTCGGCCATGCCCCCGCCTCTCGTTCCGGAAACGCGTGGCTACCCGGGTCGACCAGCGGCAAACCAGGCGCGTTCTGTTCGTTGCTCCGCACCGCTCCGACCGGTCTCGTACGGTGGGGAGGACCGGGAAACAGCGGCCGCCCGAGAGTGGCCCGCGGCGCAGGAGGAGCAGATGGCGGTCGACCTGCCCGAGGTGCTCGACAGGTACTTCCGAGCCGTCGACGACGCCGACCTGGACGCCTTCGTGGCGTGCTTTGCCGACACGGCGAGCGTGGCCGACGAGGACCGGCTGTACGAGGGGCGGGCCTCGATCCGCGCGTGGCGGCAGAAGTCGATGGACGCGTACTCGTACACGGCCGAGCCGTTGCGGGTGACGCCGCAGGCGGGCGACTCGTACCAGGTCCTCGTCCGGGTGAGCGGCACCTTTCCCGGCAGCCCGGTCGAGCTGCGGTACCGGTTCACGCTGCGCGACGGTCTGATCGGCGCGCTGGACATCCGCCCGTAGGTTCGTGCACCCCACCAGAGGAGACGGCGTTGTCGCGGGTCTGGATGGTCACCGGCTGTTCCAGGTGGCCGCGACCTGAGCGAGTCGATCGCCTTTGAGGCCGCGCCCCGACCCGCCGCCGGCCGGCCGGACGGTCAGGAACGGACCGTTGTTGATCACCGCCGAACGGACGACACGGTCCGGCGGGTGGGGGGTGGCATGATGTGCCGACAACGGCCGTCGCAACCAGGAAGGGTGTTGCTGCCCGATGCCCCACTTCGAGGCCCGGACGTCCACCGCACCCGGGCGGATCGTGGTCACCCTGACCGGCGAGTGCGACCTGGCCGCCCGGGACGAGCTGACCGCCGTGCTGGCCTCGGCGGTGCGCGGCGCGCCGGTCGTCGTGGTCGACGTGGGCGGGTTGCGGTTCCTGGACTCCACAGGCCTGCACACCCTGGTGACCGCCCACCAGTCCGCGCGCGGCGACGGTAGGCGGCTCTACGTGGTCAACGCCGACGGCGCGGTCGCCGAGGTGCTGGACATCACAGGCGTGGGCGAGCTGCTGAGCCCACCCGCCGACGAGCAGGTGGCCGACTGATGCCGGCCGACCGGCGGGAGATCGTGACCGAGCAGGACGCGTCCGCCCCTGCAACGGAAACCATGTCGTACCAGGTGGCGACGGATCTGCGGGCGTTGCGCGCGTTCGTCTGCGCCGGCGCCTCGGCCCGGGGTCTGGCACCGCACCGAACGGAGCTGCTGGCGCTGGCCGTGAGTGAGCTGGCGACCAACACGTTGCAGCACACGACCGGCGGCGGCCAGGTCCGGCTCTGGACCGAGGCGGGCCACCTGGTCTGCGACGTCATCGACCAGGGACCGGCGCGCGCGCTCGGTCGGCCCATGCCGGCCGCCGAGGCGGTACGGGGCCGCGGCCTCGCCATCGTGGAGCAGGTCTGCGACGAGGTGGCGTTGTTCGGCGCGCCGGAGGGCACTGTCGTACGGATCCGCTTGGAGCTGTGACCCGGCCCGGCTGGTCGGGTCAGGGCAGCACGCGCACGGCCAGGGTGCAGGTGTCGTCGTCCGGGTTGGGGTGGTGCAGCAGCTCCCGCAGGCGGCCGAGGGCCGGCTCCCCCGGCCCGGCGGTGAACGCGGACAGCGTCACCACCACCTGCTCCAGCGGGGCGTCGGCGGGCACCCGCCGCTCCACCAGCCCGTCGGTGTAGAACAGCACCAGGTCACCGGGGCGCAGGCGTGCCGCACGCACCCCGTACGCGGAGGCGGCGCCGGCGTCGGCGCCCAGCAGCAGACCCGGCGGGAGGTCGAGCGGGCCGGTTTCGCCGGCGCGGGACAGCAGCGGCGCCAGGTGCCCGGCGCGTGCCCAGCACAGCTCCCGGGTCGCCGGGTCGTAGACGGCGACGACCGCGGTCGCGGTGATCGCGAGCTGCCCGCACAGACGGTCGAGGTGACCGACCAGCTCCGCCGGGTCGTGGATGCCGATGGACAGCCAGGCCACCAGGGCGAAGCGCAGGTGCGCCATCCCGCTTGCCGCGTCGAGCCCGTGACCGGCGACGTCGCCGACGGCGAGCACGACGGTGCCGTCCGGCAGGGTCTGGGCGTGGTACCAGTCCCCGCCCACGCGGGCCGCGCTCTCCGCCGGCAGGTAGGTGACCATCGCCTCCAGGCCGGCCAGCCCGAACACGTCGCGGGGCACCGGCTGGATCAGGTTCTGCAACTGTCCGGCCAGCCGGTGCTCGGCAAGCGCAGTGGTCTCCCGGGTCCGGAGCTGGTCGCTGAGCTGCTCGATGGCGGTCCGTGAATCCACCCGCGCGGTCACGTCCTGCACCACGGCGTGGATCTTCAACGGTGCGCCGGACGCGTCCCGGGAGGCGTCGGAGAGGATCCGCAGGTACTTCACCGAACTCGGCGCCTGGAACCGGACAGTGACATCGGAGGACGCCCCGCTGTCCAGCGTCTGCCAGGCCACCTCGCCCAACATCTGGTCGTCGGGGAGCATGGCCGCCGCCTGCTCGGCCCGGGACAGCGGACCGAGCGACGGGTCCCGCTCGAAGATCCGGTACATCCCCGGTGACCACTCGCTGACCCCGCTGGCCAGGTCGTACTCGGCCCAGCCGAGGCTGCCCAACAGCTCGGTACGCGCCACCCGCCGCTGGTCCTCGTCCAGCCGGCGCCAGGCGACCAGCAGCCCAGCGAGCACCCGGTCCACCCGCACGTCGAACAGCGACTCGGCGACGACGCCCGCGCTCTCCTCCGCGTACCGGAAGTCGGCAAGCCGGCCGGGCGTTCCGGTGGCGAGCACCTCCTGGTACAGCTGCCAGAGTGGACCGTCGACCATGCTCGGGTACAGCTCGCTGAGCAGATGGCCGACCCGGCCGACCCCGCGGCCGTAGATGTCCTGCCCGCTGGTGGCCTCGATCCGGAAGTCGGCGACGACCCCGGCGTCACGCACCGGCCGCAGCCAGGTGCACCCGGCCGGGACGACCGCGAGGACCTCCCGGACGACGTCCTCGACGCGGGGCGCCGGGTCGGCGGCTCGCGCGCCTCGGTCAGTCACGCCAGCAGCCTAGTGCTCCGACCGGGAACGTCCACCGGTTCGGTGAGGGCGGGCGTCCGGCGGCGACGCGCCCGCGATCCGCACGTGGGCGGGCCGTCCTGCTGCCACAATGCGGACAGCCCGGTCGGACGATGGCGCCGGGTGGACCCGATCGGGAGGACGGCCCATGCCGGACAGTGAACGCGAGGCGGAGCTGCTCGATGCCGAGCGCACCCTTCAGGCCGCCCAACGGGCCGGTGACGTCGCAGCCCTCGACCAGTTGCTCGTCGACCAGTTGATCGCCATCGGTCCGGACGGCCGCGTGTACCGCAAGGAGGACGACCTGGCCGCGTACCGGAACCGCACCTCGGTGATCGAGGAGTTGGTGGAGGAGGAGTTGGACCTGCTCGTGGTCGGCTCGACCGGGGCGACGTTCTTCCAGGGCCGGGTGGCAGGCGTGTTCGACGGGGTGCGGATGTCGGCACGCCTGCGCTACACCCGGACCTGGGTCCACGACGACCCGCACGGCTGGCGGGTCCTCGCCGCGCACATCAGTCCGGTCTGACCGCCGTCACGGGGTCTCGTCCTCCTCGTCGTCGAGCAGGCCCTGCTCGTCGAGGAACGCGAACCACCTGTCGTCGGCCGGGGTCAGCTCGGCGTAGCCCGGGCCGAGCACGTGATAATCCACGAAGGAGCCGAGGTCGGGGGCCAGTTCCTCGAACGCGTCCGACATGAACCACTCGGTGCCGGTCGGCGGGAAGTACCAGACGGCGCCGGTGCCGCGGTCCAGGAAAATCGGGTCGTCACCGCAGGTGCCGATCACCAACCAACCCGCCCGGTCGTCGGGGATGGCCGAGAAGTCCGGCGCGTAGTCGAGGTGGTACTGGATGCCGGCGAGGGCCGACGTTGACGCCAGCTCGACCCGGCCGGCCCGCAGGCCGTCGGCCACCAGCAGCAGGTCCCGCAGGTCGGCCGGGAGGCCCGCGGGCACCGAGTCGATAGCGGCACCCTCGCCGAAGTGGGCGTACTCCAGGCTCGCCGGCTCGTCCTCGACCAGGTCGGCCCGCAGTTCCCCGATGAGCTGACGCAGCTCGGGAGTCATTCCACCACCTCCGAATGATCCTGCGCTGTCCCCGGTCGGCTCACGCGCGCACCGGCCCGACGGTGATGTCGACCGGGCCGAGGCGCAGGGTGCCGTCGTCCAGGGGCGTACATCTGATGCCGCCTGTGGTGCGTAGCGCCTTCCACGCCCCCGGGCCGACCGTGACGTCCATCCAGGCGCACGGCCGCGCGGCGCGGTTGACCCGCAGGCTGACCGGGCCGTCTCCGGAATCCAGCACCAGCACCCTGCCGATCAGCTCGTCCACCGCGATGCCGCTGGTCAGGATGTTGCGGCGGACCTCCGCGAGACCGACACCCGCCGGCAGGGACTCCTGGGCGATGACTGTCACGCTCGCGTCGCGGTGCGCCGGCTGGCCGAAGTAGCGGTCGCCGACGATGCCGAGGCCGGACCGGATGCGGACCACGTCGACCAGTTCGCCGGGCGGGGCCGGGGCCGGGCCGTCGGCGGGCCGGCCCAGGAAGCGGTGCACGGGCGAGGCCAGTAACTCGACGATCTCCGGCATGGCAGGGATTCTACGAACCGGACCGGTTCTTCCGGGGCCGGTCGGCGGACACCGGCGCCGGGCACGGTCGAGACGTCCACCGGGTCGCGGCTCAGACCGCCAGGGCCGCCCGGACCTCGCGTTCGGCCGTGACACCGCCGTCGCCGCGCGAGGTGACCCGACCGGACTCCAGCACGTGGTAGCGACCGGCCACCCGCAACGCGAAACCCAGGTGCTGCTCGACGAGCAGGACGCTGAAGCCGGGCTGCCGGGTCAGCTCGACGATCCGCTCCTGGATCTCGGTGACCACCGACGGCTGGATGCCCTCGGTCGGCTCGTCGAGCATCAGCAGCCGCGGGCGGGTGATCAGGGCGCGGGCGATGGCCAACTGCTGGCGCTGACCGCCGGAGAGCAGACCGGCCCGGCGCCGCAGCAGCGGGCGCAGCGCCGGGAACAGATCAAGCGCCTCCGCCGTGGCCACCGCGCCGTCGCGCCTGCCGTCGGCGACCAGCCGCAGGTTCTCTGCGGCGGTCAGGTGCGGGAAGCACTGCTGCCCCTGCGGGACGTACGCCATCCCGCGCGCCACCCGTTCGTGCGGCCCGAGGCGGGTGACGTCCTCGCCGTCCAGCTCGACGACGCCGGCGCTCGGGCGCAGCAGCCCGGCGGCGACCCGCAACAGGGTGCTCTTGCCGGCGCCGTTGTGCCCCAGCACCGCGGCCACCCCGTCGGGCGGGACGGCGAGGTCGACCTCGTGCAGCACCCGGGAGCGCCCGTACCCGGCGTGCACCCCGCGCAGCGTCAGCATCATGCCTCCAGAGCCGTGGGGGCCGACCCGGCGTCGACCGGGTGGCCAAGGTAGACCTCCTGCACGCGCGGGTCCGCCTGGACCTGCGCCACGGTGCCCTCGCTGAGCACCCGACCGGCGTGCAGCACAGTCACGCTGCGCGCGAACCGGCGCAGGAAGTCCATGTCGTGCTCGATCACCACCACCGTGCGGTCCCGGCTCACCGTCTCCAGCAGGGCGCCTGTCGCGTCGCGCTCCTCGTGGCTCATCCCGGCGACCGGCTCGTCGAGCAGCAGCAGCCGCGCGTCCTGCACCAGCAGCATGCCGATCTCGAGCCACTGCTTCTGGCCGTGCGCGAGCGTGCCGGCGAGCTGCTCGGCGCGCGCGGTCAGCCCGATGGTCTCCAGCGCGGCGGCCACCTCGGCGGGCACACCCCGTCGGCGACGGGCCAGGGTCGCCCAGCCGCGCCGGGCGCCCGCCGCGATGTCGAGGTTCTGCACCACCGACAGCTCCTCGAAGACCGACGACGTCTGGAACGTGCGTCCGACGCCGAGCCTGCTGATCCGGTGCACCGGGCGACCCAGCAGCTCGTGGTCCCCGAAGCGGACCGAACCGGTGGCCCGGACCAGCCCGGTGATCGCGTCGACGAGTGTCGTCTTGCCGGCGCCGTTCGGCCCGATCAGGAACCGGATGTCACCGGCGGGCACCTCCAACGAGACGCCGTCGACGGCGGTGAAGCCGTCGAAGCTGACCCGCACGTCGCGGACGGACAACCCGTCCAGCCGCCCGTCGCTCATGCCGTGCTGGCTGGGCATGCGCTCACGGCCCTCGCTGCGCTCGGTGCGTTCGCTCATGCCGTGCTGGCTGGGCATGCGCTCACGGCCCTCGCTGCGCTCGGTGCGTTCGCTCATGCCGCCGGCACCTCCGTCCGCCCGGCGCGTCGCCGGGCCAGCGCCCACAGCGACGCCAGGCCGCCGGGCAGGAACGCGACGACCACCACGAAGAGCAACCCCTGAAGGTACGTCCAGGTGCCCGGGAAACGCTCCGACAGAGCGGTACGCGCCCAGGCCACCGCGACCGCGCCGAGTACCGGCCCGAGCAGTGTCGCCCGGCCACCCACCGCGACGCCGATGACGAACTCGATCGACGGGACGATGCCGATCAGCGCGGGCGAGATGATGCCCACCGCCGGCACGAACAGCGCCCCTGCCAACCCCGCCATACCTGCCGCCACGACGTACGCGACGAGCTTGACCGACGCCGGGTCGTAGCCGAGGAACCGGACCCGCTCCTCGCCGTCGCGGACCGCCACCAGCAGTTCGCCGTAGCGGCTGTGGATGAGTTGGCGGGCCAACGCGAGCAGGGCCAGCAGTGTGCCGGCGATGATGAGGTAGACCATCCGCTTGTTGACCGGGTCGTCCAGGTCGTACCCGAAGAAGCCCTTGATGTCGGTGAGCCCGTTGGTGCCGCCCGTGGTGCCCTGCTGCCCGATCAGCAGGATCACCATCGCGGCGGCGAGGGCCTGGCTGAGAATGGCGAAGTACGCCCCCCGGACCCGGCGACGGAACACCAGCGAGCCGAGCCCGAAGGCGACCGCCATCGGCAGCAGCACCGTGGCGGGCAGCGCGAACCACGGGCTGGCGAACGGCCGCCACCACAGCGGCAGTTCGTCGAGTTGCCCGTACAGCTGCATGAAGTCGGGCATCCCACCGGGACCCGCGTCGGCGAGCTTGAGGTGCATGGCCATCGCGTAGCCACCGAGGCCGAAGAAGACGCCCTGGCCGAGGGTGAGCATGCCGCCCCGACCCCAGGCGATCCCGATGCCGACCGCCACCATGGCGACGCAGAGGTACTTGGCGAGCAGGGCCAGCCGGAAGTCCGACAGCACCAGCGGGGCGACGGCGAACAGCAGCGCCGCGCCGAACGCGAACCCGGCCGCCGTCCGCAGCCGCGAACGGGCCGCGGGCCGACCCGGGGGTGGGTCGCCGGGTGACGCGGCACGGGCGGTGGTGCCGGGCGGCGCGGGTGTCACGGCGGTCATGCGAGGCTCCTGGTCCGCAGGGTGAACAGGCCCTGAGGTCGCCACTGGAGGAACGCGACGATCGCCACGAAGACGATCACCTTGGCGACGCTGAGGGTGGTGAGGTACTCCCCGGTGGCCTGGAGCACCCCGAGGGCGAAGGCGACGAGCACGCTGCCCTTGAGTTGCCCAATCCCACCGACCACGACGACCAGGAAGGCGTCGATGATCAGGTTGGTGCCCATGGTCGGGCCGATCGGGCCGAGCAGGGTGAGCGCCACCCCGGCGAGCCCGGCCAGGCCGGAGCCGACGAAGAAGGTCGTCCGGTCGATCCGGGAGGTGGCGATGCCGGACACGGCGGCGAGGTCACGGTTCTGCACCACCGCGCGGATGCGCCGCCCGAGTGGGGTGAGCCGCAGCGCCAGGGTGAGCGCCGCGACGGCGGCCAGCGCCAGGGCCAGGATGAACAGCCGGTTGGTGGCGATGGTCAGCCCGCCGGGCAGCTCCACGTTGCCGGTGAGCACCTCCGGTGCGCGGGTCTGCACGTTCGGGCTGCCGAACACGTCCCGGGCCAGTTGTTGCAGCATCAGCGACACACCCCAGGTGACCAGCAGGGTGTCCAGTGGTCGGGCGTAGAGCCGGCGGATGAGCAGGACCTCCAACAGCACGCCCATCGCGCCGGCGACCACGAACGCCACCGGCAGCGCCACCAGCAGCGACAACCCGGCCCCGGTGATGCTCTGTTGCAGGACGTAGGTGGTGTACGCCCCGGCCATGATGAACTCACCGTGCGCCATGTTGATCACGTTCATCTGGCCGAACGTCAGCGCCAGCCCGAGCGCGATGAGCAGCAGCACCGCGCCGATGCTGATGCCTGTGAAGAGTTGACCGAAGAGGACTGTCACGGTGGGTACTCCGTACTGCTGGTCGGGTGGCCCGGGCGGGCCGTGCGGCAACACGCCCCGCCCGGGCCGGCGTCGTCAGCTCAGGCCGCTCGCCCACGGATAGGTCTTCAGGTACGGGTCGGGCTGGACCGGCTTGCCGGAGTTCCACACCTCGGTGATCAGCCCGTCCGCGCCGATCCTGCCAATCCGGGCGGTCTTGGCGATGTGCTGCGTCTCCCCGTCGACGGTGACCAGGCCCTCCGGCGCGTCGAACGTGATCCCGTCCGAGGCGGCGCGGACCTTCTCCACGTCGAAGGCGCCGGCCTTCTCCACCATCGCCTTCCACAGGTACACACCGACGTAGGCGGCCTCCATCGGGTCGCTCGTCGGCTTGTCGGCGCCGTACTTCGCCTTGTATGCGGCCACGAACTTCGAGTTCGCCGCGCCCGGCGTGGTCTGGTAGTAGTTCCAGGCGGTCAACTGGCCCTGGAGGTACTGGGTGCCGATGCTCTTGACCTCCTCCTCGGCGATCGACACGGACACCACAGGCATCGCGGTGGCGCTCAGCCCGGCCGACTTGTACTCCTTGAAGAACGCCACGTTGCTGTCCCCGTTGAGGGTGTTGAAGACGGCGTCCGCGCCTGATGATTTGACCTTGTTGACGATCGTGCCGAACTCGGTCGACCCGAGCGGCGCGTAATCCTCGCCCCGCACGGTCATCCCGTTCGCCGTCGCGTACGCCTTGATGATTTTGTTGGCCGTACGGGGAAAGACGTAGTCACTGCCGACCAGATAGACCGACTTCACCCCCTGCGACTTGAGGTAGTCGAGCCCGGGAACGATCTGCTGGTTCGTCGTCGCTCCGGTGTAGAAGATGTAGGGCGACTGTTCCAGACCCTCGTACTGCACCGGATAGAACAGCAGCGCCTTGTTCTTCTCGAACACCGGCTTGACGGCCTTGCGGCTGGCCGAGGTCCAGCAGCCGAAGACGGCGGCGACCCGGTCCTCGGAGATGAGCTTCTCGGCCTTCTCGGCGAAGGTGGGCCAGTCCGAGGCCCCGTCCTCACCTACCGGCTGGATCTTCCTGCCGAGGACGCCACCCGCCGCGTTGATCTCCTCGACGGCCAGCATGATGGAGTCGCGGACGGTGACCTCGCTGATCGCCATGGTCCCCGAGAGCGAGTTGAGCAGGCCCACCTTGACGGTGTCGCTGGAGACGTCCGCGCTGACGCCCGCCGCGCCGCCCTCGTCGGTGGTCTTGCTGCCGCACGCGGTCATCGCGGCCGCGGCGATGAGGGTCATGGCACCCGCCAGGATGCGGCGGCCCCGGAACAGTGACATCTATTCTCCCTGCGGTGCGCTCAAGTGGCGAATGGACGGTCGGTGCGGTCCGTTGGAACTGTCGGCGATGCCGAGGTCGACGGGTGGACGCCACCACGGCACCGCATCGGGTACGGGCAGGCAAAGCGTCGACCGGCATCGTTGCGTTCGTGTTTCCCGGCCCTTAATTGACTGTTTCCCACCGCGTCCCCGCACACCCACGAGGAAACGGTCGGCACCGTCGAGGAAAGACGGTGCCGACCGTTGTGGAATCGTCGGAGAGAATTGCCGTCGCAATGGTCGGCGCGCGATTCGCCGACCACGGACGCGGATTGATGAGCATCCGCCCCCGGGGCAGATACTTCACGCAGGAAGCATCTTAGGGTCGCCGCCGGTGCGACTGTCAAGGGTCGGCCGGGCGGGCCGCCGGTCAGAGCTGCGCGAGCACCCGGAAGTCGAGACCGTCCGCCTCGGCGAGATAGATGCGCTGACGCACGTGCCGGCGTCGCAGCCGCAACCGCCCCCGCGGCCCGTGGTACGCCACCGTGTCCGCAGCCGTCTCGATGGCCCGTACGTCGAGCGTGCGAGCCTGCCCGATCAGCGCCGCGAGCAGCATGACGCCCTCGTAACAGGACTCCCCCAGGCTGCCCAGCGGCGGCGCCTCCACCCCGAACCGACTGGCGAACTCGCCGTGGAAGTCCAGGTTCTCCTGTGTCACCAGGCCGGCGAAGAAGCCCGCCGTGCTGTACAGCCGGCGGGTCGCGCCGGCGCCGCTGGCCAGCAGCATGTTCTCGTCCATGAGCGTGCTCAACCGCAGACAGCGCTGGTCCAGACCGGCCCGGGAGAACGCCCTGTTGAACCGCACCGCGTCCGCGCCCACCAGCAGCATCACCACCGCGTCCGCCTCGCTGCGCTCGATGCGCCGCAGCACCTCGTCGAAGTCGTGCGCCTCCAACGACAGGAACGCCTGACCCACCACCCGCCCGCCCGCGCGCAACGCGTACCTGTGGGCTGCCCGGGCGGTGCGGCGGGGCCACACGTAGTCGTTGCCGACCAGGAACCAGCGGCGCACCCCCTGCTCCCCGGCGAGCAGCCGCATGGCCGGCCACAACTGGGCGTCCGGCGTCTCGCTCGTCAGGTACACCCCCTCGGTCCGCTCACCGCCCTCGTACAGGGCCGTGTAGACGTACGGCACGCGGTGCGCGACCCGGGGCGCCAACGCCTGCCGTACCGAGGAGATGTGCCAGCCGGTCACCCCCTGCACGGCCCCGAGCGAGACAAGCGCCTCGACCTCGGCGGCCACCTCGGCGGGCGGGGCACCGCCGTCGACCGGCACCAGCCGCACCTCCCGGCCGAGCACCCCGCCGCACCTGTTGATCTCCTCGGTCGCGAGCTGGGCGCACAGCTCACAGGTGGGACCGAACATCCCCGCCGGGCCGCGCATCGGATAGACGAGCGCGATGCTGACCACGCCCCGGTCGACGGTGAGCCACGCAGGCGCCGGCTCGGACATGAGCACATGATTGCCCGGCCCACCACGGAAGACCAGAGCTCACCACGGACCGGGACGACTCGCTACGATGGCAGCGCCACCGGACCAGGGAGTTCCATGTCAGACGTGCCCGGGGCGCCAGCGGACCTGCTGCGCTCGCTCACCCGCGCCGAACGGCTGCTCTCCCGCCGGCTGGGCGTCGTACTGGCCGAGGCCGGGTTGACCGTCGAGGCGTGGCGGGTGCTCTGCCTGCTCGCCGACGGCCAGGGCCATCCGATGAGCGAGGTGTCCGCCGAGGCGTCGTTGCCGCCGGGCACGCTCACCAAACTGGTCGACCAGCTCGTGGACAGCAACCTCGTCTTCCGTCGGGTCGACCCGTTCGACCGCCGTCGGATCCGCGCGTACCTCACGATCCGGGGCCGCAGCGAGCACCAGCGGGTCGACGCGCGGGTCCGGGAAAGCCTCGCCGAGCTGGGCGTCCCGCCCGACCTGGTCGACCAGCTCGACGACCTGGTGGCCCGCCTCGCCCCGGCCCGCCACCGCGACAGTGCCGGCGCGACAGGTCCACGCCGCTGACCAGCGTTCCCCGAGCTGGTTCACTCCACCTTGGTGAGCAGCGGCTTACCCTTCTCCACGACGTACGTGGCCAACTCGACGGCGATGCCGCTGCCGACGTTGCGTGCCTGGTGGTGGACGCCGTACGGCACGGTCAGCGCGTCACCGGCGTTGCACACCACGGGCGGCTGACCTTCGAGCGTGTACTCCAGGGAGCCCTGCAGGACGCAGATGATCTCTTCGCCGGGGTGGAAGTGCTTGAACGGCGGCGAGTCCGGAGTGAACTCCACCCGACTCTGGACGACCTCGCGTCCCGGGATGCTGAGGTCGTGTCGCTGGAGGTCGACACGCCACAGCCCCGGTGCGCCCTGCACCGCTGTCGGGCTGATGCCCTCAGGCCGGTCGTCGCCACTCATCACGGCCTCCTGTGAGCCGTCATGCGAACGGCGAATCGCTGCGGTGGGCGGGTGTCTCTCGAGAATAGGGGCCCGCCGGCCCGTCAGGGACGAAGACCGCCAACAACGGCTGCGGCACCTCCAGGCACGGTGAGGTGGGCGCGCAGGGTGTGCGCGTCGGGGGCGGTGGCGGTCCACAGCGTCGCCGGACCGCCGGCCAGCGGCAGCCGGGCGACGCTGCCGTCGGCAATCGCGGGTTCGGCCGGTCGTGACGGGTCCACCAGCAGCAGCGAGCCGGTGGCCGGCGCGCCGCCGAGCACGGCGGGGCCGGCCCAGCCGGGCGCGTGCGGCCCGACGGCAAGGGACTGGCGCAGCAGTGGTCGGCCCGCGTAGTCGACGTGGGTGTGCATGACGGCCCCGCCGGGCGTCTCGCCGTACCTGCCGCAGATCAGCTCGTCGCGCCAGCGCAGGCGCGCGCCGGCGGCCAGCTCGACGCGCGACTCGGCGAGGTGCGCGCAGCCGGCCGCCGCGACCACCTGTTCCGGAAGCCAGTGCAGCGTGGCGGCCTCGTGCACCACCGCCCGCACCGCCATCCGGGACACGGCGCCCACGCGACCCGGCAGGGCTATCGACGCGGCGACGCTGTGCACCCGGACCGCCGCGCCCGGACCCACCTCGATCTCCAGACGCAGATCGTCCCCGGCGATCGGGCCGGCCGCCCCGCCGACGATGTGCACAGTGGCGACACCACCGTCGGCCGGGGTCTGGCGCAGCAGCAAGGGCGTCTCGCCGCGCAGCTCGACAAGGGTGGTGCCGCCCCGACCGTCGGCCCGGGCGACGAGCCGGGCGAGCGCCCGCATCAGGTTGGGCCGACCGGGGCGGCCAGAGGGTGCAGGGTGGCGTGGTGAGCCAGCTCGTGCCGGATCCAGTCCGCGACCGACGTCGCCGTGGGGTCTCCCACGATGGACAGGAAGATGGTCGGGAGGTCACCACGCCGGGCCCGCGCGTCCCGGTCCATCACCCCCAGATCCGCGCCGACCATGGGTGCCAGGTCCGTCTTGTTGATCACCAGGAGGTCGGCGGCGGTGACTCCCGGCCCGCCCTTGCGCGGCACCTTGTCCCCGCCAGCCACGTCGACCACGAAGATCTGCCTGTCGACCAGTCCGCGACTGAAGGTGGCGGTCAGGTTGTCCCCGCCGCTCTCCACAAGCACCAGGTCCAGCGGACCGACCGCCTCGGCCAGCTCGTCCACGGCGTCCAGGTTCGCGCCGATGTCGTCCCGGATCGCCGTGTGTGGGCAGCAGCCGGTCTCCACCGCGCGGATCCGGGCGGGGTCCAGCACGCCGGCCCGCCTCAGGAAGTCGGCGTCCTCGGTCGTGTAGATGTCGTTGGTCACCACCCCGAGCCGCAGCTCGTCGGCGAAGGCCCGGCACAGCGCCGCCACCAGGGCGGTCTTGCCCGACCCGACCGGCCCGCCGATGCCGACCCGCAGGGCCCGGCCGGCGCGAGCCAACGGCGGATGCGGGTCCACCCCCGGCTCGGGATGGGTGTGGGGGACGGTCTCGTCGTGCGGCGCGGCGGGCGATGGCGGTGGGGTCGGGTCGGTCGTGGGCACGACGGTGTCAGGACGCAAAGAGACGCACCTCCCAGGTGGCATGGACTTCGGCGTGGATGTCGGCGAGCGGGGCGGCGGCGGCAGGCAGCCGCTCCGGTGGGTCGTCGGCGGCGCGGGCCGCGTCGGCGGCGGTGCCGTCGCAGGCGTCGGCCAGGCCGACAAGCAGGGCCTGGACCCGGTACGGGTCGAGGCCGAGCAGGCGTACGCCGGCACTGGCGGCCCCGGTCAGCGTGGCGTACGCGGCGACCGTGGCGGTGTCGGAGCGGCTCAGTCCGGCGGCGGCGCAGAGCAGCCCGAGCACCAGCGGCTGGTGCGCTCCCCCGGGTTCGGTGGGCAGGTCGTCGAACGGCGTGTCCGGCCAGATCTCCCGTCCCGCGCGCAGCAGGGCACGACCCTGCCGGCGGGAGACCGCCCGCAGCGCGGGCGCGGCGGTCCGGGCGTCCAGCTCGGCGTCGAGCCGGGCCAGCGCGGCCGGTCGGGACGGGCCCGGTCCGGCCGCGTCGACGGCCACCGCCGCCCGGTGCGCCGCCGCCGCGAACGCCGCACCGACCAGACCGGCGGTGGCCAGCCGTCCGGCCAGGAACGCCTCCAGCGAGGCCAGATCGGTGACCCGGCCGGCCGCGACTGCCGCCTCCAGACCGCCGGAGTGCGCGTGCGCCCCGGCCGGGAAGCGCCCGTCGGCCAGCAGCAGCATCAGGCTGGACGTCGTCATCAGAACAGGAAGTACCGCTGGGCCATCGGCAGCCTGGTCACCGGGTCCGGCTCCACCACCTGGCCGTCGATCCGGACGGTGAACGTGTCCGGGTCCACCTCGATCCGCGGCATGGCGTTGTTCTCCGGCAGGTCGGCCTTGCCCCGCGACCGCACGTCCGTCACCGGCACCACGCGACGTTGCACGTCCAGGCGCAGCCCGGCGTCCAGGGCAGCCGGCGCCACGAAGGCCAGGCTGGTGGCCGCCGCCGCGACGCCGTACGCGCCGAACATCGGCCGCGGCAGCGTCGGCTGCGGGGTCGGGATCGAGGCGTTCGCGTCACCCATCTGGGCGTAGGCGATCATGCCGCCCTTGAGCACCAGGTGCGGTCGTACGCCGAAGAACGCCGGGTCCCAGAGCACCAGGTCGGCGAGCTTGCCCGGTTCGACCGAGCCGATCTCCCGTTCCAGCCCGTTGGCCATCGCCGCGCAGATCGTGTACTTGGCCACGTACCGCCGGGCCCGGTGGTTGTCGGCGGGGCCGTCGCCCGGCAGGGCGCCCACCCGGTCCTTCATCACGTGCGCGCTCTGCCAGGTCCGCAGGATCACCTCGCCGACCCGGCCCATCGCCTGCGCGTCGGAGCCGATGATGGAGATGGCGCCGAGGTCGTGCAGCAGGTCCTCGGCGGCCATCGTGGACGGTCGGATCCGGCTCTCGGCGAACGCCAGGTCCTCCGGCACGGACGGGTTGAGATGGTGGCAGACCATCAGCATGTCCAGGTGCTCGGCGAGGGTGTTGGCGGTGTACGGCCGGGTCGGGTTCGTCGACGACGGCAGCACGTTCGGCTCACCGGCCACGGTGATGATGTCCGGCGCGTGCCCGCCTCCCGCGCCCTCGGTGTGGTACGAGTGGATGGCCCGCCCGCCGATCGCGCGCAGGGTGTCGGCCACGAAACCGGCCTCGTTGAGCGTGTCGGTGTGGATGGAGACCTGCACCCCTGACGCGTCGGCCACCCGCAGGCAGGCGTCGATCGCCGCAGGTGTGGTGCCCCAGTCCTCGTGCAGCTTGAAGCCGCCCGCACCGGCGCGCAGCTGCTCCCACAGCGCCTCGCTGGACACCGTGTTGCCCTTGCCGAGCAGCAGCACGTTCACCGGCAGCGTGTCCAGGGCCTCGTGCATGCGGGCCAAATGCCAGGCGTTCGGGGTGACGGTGGTGGCCCGCGTCCCCTCGGCCGGCCCGGTGCCGCCGCCGACGAGGGTGGTGATGCCACTGGCCAGCGCCTCGGTGACGATCTGCGGGCAGATGAAGTGCACGTGGGTGTCGACAGCCCCGGCGGTGAGGATCCGGCCGTTGCCGGCGATCACCTCGGTGGCCGGGCCGATGACCAGGTCGGGATGGACGCCGGGCATGGTGTCCGGGTTGCCCGCGCGGCCCAGCGCGACGACGCGTCCGTCGCGCAGCCCCACGTCGGCCTTGACCACGCCCCAGTGGTCGAGCACCACGGCGCCGGTGATGACGGTGTCCAACGCGCCCTCGGCGCGGGTGACGCGGGACTGCCCCATCGACTCGCGGATCACCTTCCCGCCGCCGAAGACCACCTCGTCGCCGCCCACGCAGTGGTCGGTCTCCACCTCGATCAGCAGGTTCGTGTCGGCCAGCCGGATCCGGTCACCGACGGTGGGTCCGTACAGGTCGATGTAGCGGTCGCGCCGCACGGCGCTCACCGCGCCGGCCCGTCGGTCGTCGGGGTGTCCAGTGGCCCGGCGCACTCCGCGCGCAGGCCCGGCACGACGCGCGCGCCACCGAGCGGGACGAGGTCGACGGTGCGGCTGACTCCCGGCTCGAACCGGACCGAGGTGCCGGCCGGTACCGCGAGACGCTGTCCCCACGCGGCGTCCCGATCGAACGACAGGCCCGGATTGGTCTCGGCGAAGTGATAGTGCGAGCCCACCTGCACCGGCCGGTCGGCGGTGTTGACCACGACGAGCGTCGTCACCGGCCGGCCCGCGTTGATCTCGACCGGGCCGGCGGCCGGCAGGATCTCCCCCGGGATCACGGGATGGGGTGGTGCACAGTCACCAACTTGGTGCCGTCCGGGAAGGTCGCCTCCACCTGCACCTCCCTCAGCAGCTCGGGGATGCCGTCCTGGACGTCGTCACGGCCGAGCACGGTCCGACCGGCCGACATCAGGTCGACGACCGACCGGCCGTCGCGGGCCCCTTCGAGCAGGAACGCGGTGATCACCGCGACGGCTTCGGGATAGTTGAGGCGCAGGCCGCGTTCGCGGCGGGCGCGGGCGACATCTGCCGCGACGTGGACGAGCAGGCGGTCCTGCTCGTGCGGGCTGAGGAACACGGGCTCTCCCGGTGGGGATCGGCGTGCCCGGCTCGCCGTCGGCTCCGCACGGAGCGCGCCGGGCGGCAACACCCGGAAGACGAGCTGGAGTCACACGACCGCCGGGCTCGCCGCTGGCGGGGCGTTCCGGGACTCCACCATCCCGGCCCGCGCGACGGGCATCCGGCGGTGTCCGGTCGGATGCGGACCGCACCGCCCACCGCTTGAGCCGACCGTAGAGGATCGTCACCGGCCGGGCAACAGGCCGGCCCCCATTCCGGTACGCCGCAACGCGAGGCATGATCGCCGGATGACGGCGACGAGGGGTACGCGGGCACTGCTCGGTGTTCTGTTCCTGGCGGCGGCCACGGTCGGGGTGTGGCTGCTCTGGCTGAGCTGGGACACCGGGTACACGGCCGACGCGCAGGCCGACGCGACAAGTGGCCCGTACGCGCCGTGGCAGGTGGTCGGCTGTGTGCTGACGCTCGTGCTGCTGGCCGCGCTCGCCGGTACCCGGCTCAGCCCGTGGCTGGTGGCGCCGGTGATGACTGTGGCCTTCACGGCGGCCTGGTCGTGGCAGGCCGCGTCGACCGACGACAGTGGGCTGTGGCCGGTCGGCGCGGGTCTGGTGCTTGTCGCGATGGCGGCCGGCAGCACGCTTGTCAGCGTCGCCACCCGCCGGGTGAGCCGGCGGAGGTTGGCCGGCCGGCCCGGCTGAGTCGTGGCGGGCGGCCCGGTCAGCGGGCCGCTGCGGGCTCCCGCGTCGGCACCCCGGCGAAGGGGATGTCGACCTGCCCCGTGGACCCCGACCGGCCGTCGGGGTGCCGCCACAGGCCACGGTCACGCAGGATCGGCAGCACACCCTCGCCGAACCAGTACGCCTCCTCCAAATGGGGATAGCCGGAGAGGATGAACTCGTCGATCCCGAGCGCGTGGTACTCGGCGATCCGGTCGGCGATCTCGCTGTGGCTGCCGACCAGGGCGGTGCCGGCCCCACCGCGGACCAGCCCGACGCCGGCCCACAGGTTGGGCGCGACCTCCAGACGGTCGCGGGAGCCGCCGTGCAGGTCGAGCATCCGGCGCTGCCCCTCGGACTCGCTGCGGCGCAGCCCGTCCTGCACGGCCTGGATGTCGGCCTCGGCGATGCCGTCGAGCAGGCGGCGGGCCTGCGTCCACGCCTGCTCGGCGGTGTCCCGGGCGATGACGTGCAGGCGGATGCCGAAGCGCAGCTCGCGTCCGGCGTCGGCCGCCAACGCGCGGACCCGGTTGACCTTGTCGGCGACCTGGGCCGGCGGCTCGCCCCAGGTGAGGTAGACGTCGCTGTGGCGCACCGCCACCGGCAGGGCGGCGGTGGACGAGCCACCGAAGTAGACGGGCGGCACCGGCTCGGGTAGCCGGTGCAGTCGCGCCTGCTCGACGCGCACGTGGGCGCCCGCGTGGTCGACCGTCTCGCCCCGCCACAGCGCGCGCACCACGTGCAGGAACTCGTCGGCCCGCGCGTACCGGGCGTCCTTGTCCAGGAAGTCGCCGTACGCCCGCTGCTCCTGCGACTCGCCGCCGGTGACCACGTTGAGCAGCAGTCGGCCCCGGGACAGCCGCTGGAAGGTGGAGGCCATCTGGGCGGCGAGGGTGGGCGCCAGCAGGCCGGGCCGGAACGCGACCAGGAACTTGAGGCGCTCGGTGACCTCGGTGAGCATCGCCGTGCTCAGCCAGGCGTCCTCGCACCAGGCGCCGGTCGGGGTGAGCGCGCCGACGAAGCCGAGCTGCTCGGCGGTGCGGGCGATCTGCCCGAGGTACGCCACGCTGGCCGGGCGGGCGCCTCCGGCGGCCCCGGTGGGTACGCCGTGGCCGCCGCTGACGATGTCCCGGCTGTCGCCGTTGGTGGGCAGGAACCAGTGGAAGGTGAGGGTCATCGGGGGCTCTTTCCGTCGGCGGGGCGGTCGGCGCGCGGCGAGGCGGGCGCCTCCTGAGGGGTGGGACGATGCCGCCGACAGCCTACCCATAAAACCTATCGGGTTAGTAGGCTACCGCCCACGCAGTCACGCCGGTCAACGCGGCCCGGCCCACCGTTCGACCAAGGAGCCGCCATGCGCACCCCCTCGATCAGCCCTCCCCCGTACCGCAGTCGACTGGCCACTGCCGCGCTGACGGCAGTCGCTCTGCTCGCCACGGCCGCCGTGAGCGCCTGCGGCGGGTCCGCCGACGCCGCCGGCGACACGGGAAAGCTCCGGATCGGGTACCAGCGCTTCGGCGGGCTGAGCCTGGTCAAGGCGCGCGGCGCCACGCCGGACGTCGAGTGGTCGCTGTTCGAGAGCGGCCCGGCGCTCACCGAGGCGCTCAAGGCCGGCTCCATCGACATCGGGCAGGTCGGTGAGGCGCCACCGGTCTTCGCCGCCGCCGGGAAGATCCCGTTCTCCGTCATCGGCACCTCGGCGCCGATCCCGCAGGGCGAGGCCGTGCTGGTCAAGTCCGACCGGGGCTTTCGCAGCTTCGCCGACCTCAAGGGCCGGACGGTCGCCCTGAACAAGGGCTCCAATGTGCACTGGCTGCTGGTCCGGCTGCTGGAGGCGAACCACATGACCCTCAAGGACATCCAGGTCAAGTACCTCAAGCCCGCCGAGGGCCGGCCCGCCTTCGACAGCGGCCAGGTCGACGCCTGGGTCATCTGGGACCCGTACTTCGCCCTCGCCGAGCAGCCGGGGGTCCAGGTGCTCGCCGACGCCACGGGCCTGGCCAGCAACCGCGAGTACGTGCTGGCCAGCCCCGACGCCGTCGCGAAGCGCTCGGACGAGATCCGGTCCTTCCTCAAGAGCTACCGCGAGGTGGCCGACTGGGGCATCGCCCACCCCGAGGAGCGGGCCGCCACCCTCGCGCCGGAGTTGAAGATCGCGCAGGACGTCACCGCTCGCGCCCTGGACCGCAGTGCCAGGCCGCTGGCCCCGGTCACCCCGGCCATCGGCGACGAACTCCAGGCGATCACCGACAGCTTCATCGCACTGGGGCTCATCCCCGGCCCGGTCGACCTCCGGTCCCGGGTGGACAGCCGGTTCAGCGAGGTCTTCCAGTGACCCGTACGACGCTCGCCGAGCCGCCCGGCGAGGTCGCCCCGGTCCTCCCGGTGGTCTCCGTCCGCCAGCGCCCGACCCGCAGGTGGTGGCGGCTCGTCAGCCCGGTGGCGCTGATCCTGGGCTGGGAGGTGGCCGCGCGGACCGGGCTGCTGGCGCCCGAGAAGCTGCCGGCGCCCAGCGCCGTCCTGACCACCGGCTGGCGGCTGACCCGCGACGGCACCCTCGCCGTGCATCTGCTGGACTCCCTCACCCGCGCCGGCGCGGGACTGCTTGTCGGCGGTGTCCTGGCGCTGATCCTGGGCACCGTGGCGGGGCTGCTGCGGCTCGGCGACGACCTGGTCGACCCGCCTGTGCAGATGGCCCGGATGCTGCCGCACCTCGGCCTCGTCCCGCTGCTGATCATCTGGGTCGGCATCGGCGAATCACTCAAGATCAGCCTGGTGGCCCTTGGCGCGTTCTTCCCCATCTACTTCAACACGTACGCCGGCATCCGGGACATCGACGAGCGGCTGGTGGAGGCGGCCCGCACCTGCGGCCTCGGGCAGGCCGCCCGTCTGCGCCACGTGGTGCTGCCCGGCGCGCTGCCGTCCCTCTTCCTCGGGCTGCGGCTGGCGATCGGGGCGGCCTGGCTCAGCCTCGTCGTCGGCGAGCAGGTGAACGCCCAGACGGGGATCGGCTTTCTGATGATGGAGGCACGGGAGTTCAGCCAGACCGATGTGGTGGTGCTCGGCCTGCTCGTCTACGCGCTGCTCGGGCTGATATCCGACAGTGCGCTGCGTGTCCTGGAGAGGAGGATGTTGACATGGCGTCGCGGACTGCGGGCCACCTGAACGGCACCGCGCCGGTGCTCACCGCCCACGCGGTGCGCCGGGCGTTCGGGCCGACGGTCGTGCTCGCCGGTGTCGACCTGAGCATCGCCCGCGGCGAGGTCGTCGCCCTGCTGGGCGGCAGCGGGTCGGGCAAGAGCACCCTCCTGCGGATCCTCGCCGGGCTGGATGGCGAGGCCAGCGGGACGGTCGTGGTGCACGGCACCGCCGCAGTGGTCTTCCAGGAACACCGGCTGCTGCCGTGGAAACGGGTGGCGGACAACGTCGGGCTGGGGCTGTCCGGTGCGGACGCCACCGGGCGGATCCACCGGGCGCTGGCCGAGGTCGGGCTCGCCGACCGGCACCGCGCCCGGCCTGCCGAACTGTCCGGCGGGCAGGCGCAACGCGTGGCCGTGGCGCGGGCGCTGGTCCGCGAACCGGACCTGCTGCTGCTCGACGAACCGTTCGGCGCCCTCGACGCGCTCACCAGGCTGCGGATGCAGATCCTGCTGCGCCGCCTGCGCGCCGAGCACGGCTTCGCCGCGCTGCTGGTCACCCACGACGTGGAGGAGGCACTGCTGCTCGCCGACCGGATCCTGCTGCTGGACGACTGCCGCATCGCCGCCGACCTGCCCGTCGAACTGGCCCCCACCCGCACTCCTGACGACCCGGCCTTCGGCGCGCTGCGCCGCCACCTGCTCGACCGGCTCGGCGTTCCCACCACCTGACGAGCGGAGACGCGATGACCCGCTGGACCCCCGACCCCACCTTCTACCCGTCCGCCCGCGAGGCGGTGGCCGCCCCGGCGGAGAAGCTCGCCTACGTGGCGGCCTTCGACCGCACCGCCAGCCGCCCGGACGCCATCGTGGTGCTGGACACCGACCCCGACTCCCCCGACTACGGCCGTGTCGTCGGCTGGACCGACCTGCCGTA
The DNA here is from genome assembly GCF_042898105.1 of Micromonospora sp. NPDC000663. Taxonomy (NCBI): domain Bacteria; kingdom Bacillati; phylum Actinomycetota; class Actinomycetes; order Micromonosporales; family Micromonosporaceae; genus Micromonospora; species Micromonospora sp. NPDC000663. Next base: position 171,867 of record NZ_JBIAYR010000004.1, on the reverse strand, counting down.
CGTCGGTGACGAGCTGCACCACTTCGGTTGGAACGCGTGCAGCAGCGCGCTGTGCCCGACCGCCCCGCACCCGCACGTCGAGCGGCGCTACCTGATCGTGCCAGGCCTGCGGTCGTCGCGGATCCACGTGCTCGACACCCAGCCCGACCCGCGCCAGCCGCAGGTCGTCAAGGTGATCGGCCCGGAGGAACTGGCGAAGCGGGCCGGTTACTCCCGGCCGCACACCGTGCACTGTGGCCCGGACGGCATCTACCTCTCCGCCCTCGGCGGCGCCGACGGCGAGGAGGGGCCCGGCGGCATCGCGATCCTCGACCACACCACATTCGAGGTACGCGGGGCGTGGGAGGCCGACCGGGGCCCGCAGTTCCTGGCGTACGACGTGTGGTGGCATCTCACCCAGGACGTGCTTGTCACAAGCGAGTGGGGCACGCCGTCGATGATCGAGGACGGCATCATCGGCGAGCTGCTGCTGGGCCGGCGGTACGGGCACGCCATCCACTTCTGGGACCTCGCGAAACGCCGACACGTGCAGCGGGTCGATCTCGGCGACCAGTACCAGATGCCGCTGGAGCTGCGCCCGGCGCACGACCCGTCGAGGTCGTACGGCTTCGTGGGGGTGGTGATCAGTGTCGAGGACCTGTCCGCCTCGGTCTGGCTGTGGCACCGCGACGGCGACGCCTGGGCGGTCACCAAGGTGATCGACATCCCGGCCGAGCCGGCCGACCCGGCGAACCTCCCCGACCTGCTCAAGCCGTTCGGCGCGGTGCCACCACTGGTGACCGACATCGACCTGTCGGTGGACGACAGGTTCCTTTACGTCTCCTGCTGGGGCACCGGCGAGCTGCGCCAGTACGACGTCAGCGACCCGCTGCACCCGGTGCAGACCGGCTCGGTGCGCCTCGGTGGGATCGTCCGCCGTACGGCGCACTCGTCCGCGCCCGACGAGGCCCTCGCCGGTGGACCGCAGATGGTCGAGGTGAGCAGGGACGGGCGACGGGTCTACGTCAGCAACTCCCTCTACGGCTCGTGGGACGACCAGTTCTACCCCGACGGGGTGGGTGCCTGGCTGGCGAAACTCGACGTGGACGTCGACGCCGGAGGGCTCACCCCCGATGCGCGGTTCTTCCCGCACGGCGAGGAGTTCCGGGGTCTGCGGGTGCACCAGACCCGGTTGCAGGGCGGGGACGCGTCCTCCGACTCGTACTGCTTTCCGTGACCGTCGCGACAGTGGCGACGCTCGCGGCGCTCGGCGCGTTCCACGGCCTGAACCCGGCGATGGGTTGGCTGTTCGCGGTCGCCCGGGGATTGCAGGAGCGCAGCAGGTCGGCCCTGCTGCGCTCGCTGCCGCCGATCGCGGCGGGGCACCTCGCGTCGGTGGGGATCGTCGCCGCGCTGGTGACGGCGACCCGGTCGGTGACGGCGAGCACCGCCCTGGCGGTGGCCGGCGGCGTGCTGCTTGTCGCGTTCGGGCTGTGGCGGCTGCTCTCCGAGCGCCACTTCCGGTGGGCCGGGATGCGGCTGTCCGCGGCGCAGCTCGCCGGCTGGTCGTTCCTCATGTCGTCGGCGCACGGCGCCGGGCTGATGCTCCTGCCGGTGCTGGTGGCCGAGCCGGTGCCCGGGGGTCACTCCGGGCACCTGGCCGCCGCGCCGGTGGGTGCGCTGTCCGGTCTCGCGGCGGCCGGGGTGCACACCGTGGCCATGCTCGGCACGGCCCTGGTCATCGCGATGCTGGTCTATCAGGTGTTCGGGGTCGGTGTGCTGCGTCGGGCCTGGTTCAACGTGGACCGGCTCTGGGCCGGGGTGCTGGTGGCAGCGGGGTTGGTGACGCTGATCCGGGCGTGACAGTCCATCGTGGAAGCGTCCGGACTGTGCTTTCATGTCGGCATGATCACTCCCACTCCCCTCATGCGCCTGGTGGCCGGTGTGTGGGGGTTTCAAGACCCTCGCGGTCGGCGTCGAACTCGGTCTGTTCACCCGGCTCGCCGGCGGCCGGACGATGACAGTCGAGCAGGCCTCCGCCGAGTTCGGGCTGCCGGACCGGCCGGCGGACCTGCTGCTGGCCGCCAGCGCCTCGCTGGGGCTGCTGGAGAAGTCCGGCGACGGCTACCGCAACACCGAGTTGGCCGAGCAGTTCCTGGTGGAGGGTCGCCCGTACTACTTCGGCGCGCAGGTCCGCTACTCGGACCTGCGCACCTACCTGCCCTGGCACCGGATCGGTGAGGCGCTGCGCACGGACCGGCCGCTGACCTGGGACCCGAAGGCCCAACAGTCGATGTTCGACACCGCCGACCCGGAGATGCTCGCGCAGTTCTGGGACGCGATGTTCTCCACGTCGAGCTTCACCGCCAGCGCGTTGGCCGACGCGTACGACTTCTCCGCGCACCGGCGGCTGCTCGACGTGGGCGGCGGGGCCGGCGCGTTCCCGATCGAGTTCTGCCGCCGCCTGCCGGAGTTGCGGGCGACCGTCCTGGACCTGCCGCACGTGTGCGTACGGGCGCGCGAGCGCATCGCGGAGGCCAACCTGAGCGGACGGATCGACGCGGTGGCCGGGGACTTCCTTGCCGACCCGGCGCTGCCCGACGGGCACGACGTCATCCTGCTCAGCATGATCCTGCACGACTGGGACGAGCCGACGAACCGGGCGCTGCTGGCCCGGTGCCATGCGGCACTGCCGCCGGGCGGGGCGATTGTCGTCTGCGAACTGCTGCTCAACGACGAACGCACCGGCCCACCGGAGGCCGCCCTGATGGGGATGAACATGCTCGTCGAGACCGAGGGCGGCCGGAACTATTCGGGCGCCGAGTACACCGCCTGGCTCACCGACGCCGGCTTCGTCGACGTGCGTACGGTGCCGTTCGACGCGCCCGGCGCCAACGGCGCGGTGGTCGCCCGCAGGCCCTGAATGCGGACGACACCCGGCCCCGGTGCGAACCGGGGGCCGGGTGTCGCGGCGCCGTGACGGCGCCGGCGTCCGATCGGCTACCCGTACGGGTCAGGCGCGAGCCTTGGCCGGCTGCTTCATGAAGTCCATGATCGCCTTGTTGACGTCGTCGGCGTGGGTCCACGGGATGCCGTGCGGCGCGCCCTGGAGCGTGATGAGCTGGCCGGTCGGCATCATCGGTCCGAGCCGCTGACCGGTCACCGGGTAGGGCAGCACCCGGTCCTGGTCACCCTGCACGATCAGCACCGGAATGTTGATCTTCGGCAGGTCCTGGCGGAAGTCCTCCTGCCAGGCGTCCACGCTGTCGTGGGTGCCCTTGGCGGAGGCCATGGCGCCGATCTGCCAGTGCGCCCGGTACGCCTCCTCGCTGACCCGCTTGCCCTTGTTCTGATCCGGGTTGAAGAACGCGTCACAGAACGACGTCAGGTACGCGAAGCGGTCCTTGATGATGGCGTCCTGGAAGCCCTTGAACAGGCTCCTTTCGACACCCTCCGGGTTGTCCTTGGCCTTGGCCAGCATGGGCTGCAACGGGCTGAGCAGCACCGCCCGGCTGACCCGCTGGGAGCCGTAGTTGCCCAGGTAGCGGACGACCTCACCGGTGCCCATCGAGTGACCGATCAGGGTCACGTCGTTGAGGTCCAGCTCGGTCATCAGCACGTCCAGGTCCGCGGCGAACGTGTTGTAGTCGTACCCGAACGTCGGCTGGGCGGAGTTGCCGAAACCGCGCCGATCGTAGGTGATCGTCCGGTATCCGGCGTTGAGCAGCGCCGTGGTCTCCTTCTCCCAGGTCGCCCCGTTGAACGGGAAACCATGGATCAGCACCACCGGCTTACCGGATCCGTGGTCCTCGTAGTACAGGTCGATGGGCGCGGAGTTTTCCGTACCCACGGTGATGAAAGGCATGTTCGTCTCCTGCTCCGGTTCGGGCTGTCGGACGCCTGCCGCTTTCCCGCCGGGTCGGCGGATATGCCGGTCATGGACGCCACCCACCCCTGTCGCCTGACGACCGGGCGCCCCTTCTCGCATCGGCCCTGCGACTGTGGTCACGGCAGGACGGAGGTGTGCCGATCGCGCCCGGACCGCCTACTCTCGGGGTCGTGAGTGATCCGCCCCGGCTCCGGGCCGTCAGCGACCTGCACGTCGGCCATCCGGAGAACCGGGCGTTCGTCCAGGAACTCCGCCCGGGCCACGACGACGACTGGCTGCTGGTGCCCGGCGACGTGGGCGAGCGGTTCGCCGACATCGAGTGGGCGCTGGCGGTGCTGAGCAGCCGGTTCGCGAAGGTCGTCTGGGCACCTGGCAACCACGAGTTGTGGACACCCCCGGGCGACCCGGTGGCGCTGCGCGGCGAGGCCCGCTACCGCGAACTGGTGGCGATGTGCAGGCGGTTGGGCGTCGTCACCCCGGAGGATCCCTATCCGGTGTGGGACGGCGTGGGCGGCCCGGCCACGATCGCCCCGCTCTTCGTGCTGTACGACTACACGTTCCGGGTGCCCGAGGCGCGCACCCAGCAGGAGTCGCTGGAGCTGGCGTACGAGGCAGGGGTGGTGTGCACCGACGAGGTGCTGCTGCACCCCGACCCGTACCCAAGCCGCGAGGCGTGGTGCGCCGCCCGGGTCACCCAGACCGAACGGCGGCTCGCCGAGCGTGACCCGGAGCTGCCGACCGTGCTTGTCAACCACTATCCGCTGGTGCGCGAGCCCACCGACGTGCTGCGGTACCCGCTGTTCGCGCAGTGGTGCGGCACGGTGCGCACCAGCGACTGGCACCTGCGGTTCGGGGCGTCCACAGTTGTCTACGGGCACCTGCACATCCCCCGCACCACGTTTCACGACGGGGTGCGCTTCGAGGAGGTCTCGCTGGGCTACCCGCGGGAGTGGCAGCAGCGGGGGCCGGTGCCGCGCGCGGTAAGGGTGATCGACCCGGCGGACGACCTGCGGCGGCGCTCGTCCGTCAGCGGCTGAGGTCGACGAGCGTCGCCTGTCGCGCCACGCCGGCCGGCCCCTGCGACGCGCGGGCGACACCGCGATGAGGGTACGCGCCAACGGCCGCCACCGGACCTCGGCCCGCCTCGATGCGGCCGGTCTCGACCGGGCCCATGCCCGAGTGAACAACCGATTTGGGCCAGGCAGGCTGGGCGCCCGCGCCGACATCACGGTCGGTCAGTCGGTGCCCTCGACGATGCGGAAGTCGCGCTCGACGCCGTCGGAGAGGGCGGCAAGCGCCTCCTGGTAGGCCGCACTCTCGTACGCCGCGACGGCCTGCTCGAAACTGTCGAACTCGATCAGGATGGTCCGCTCGGCGATGCCGGCGTCATGTGCCACGACCCGACCGCCACGGACCAGGACCCGACCGCCCCCGGCCGCAACGGCCGGACCGGCCAGCGCGTTGTAGGCAGCCAGCTTCTCCGGGTCTGAAATGGTGCGGTAGGCGCTGACCCAGTAGCCCTTGGGCATGGAACCTCCAGTGTTGGGGTGAGTAAATCTGTTGCCCGGGCGCCTGTCGACAGTACCGCCCACCGTGCTCACGCCATCGCGCTTGACACTCGACGTCAAGTACTTGACGATGGGCGTCAAGTAGCGGAGGAGGCAGCATGGCGCCAACCGACGAGGAACTGACCGAGCATCTCATCCGATTGATCGACATCCGCCTGCTCGACCCCCTCGAAATCCTGGTCGACGGCCACGACGCCATTGACCCGCTGCGCGCCGTCATCCGGGAGCGGGCCCGATCCTGGGCCACCACGATCGTCAGCGGCGACGACCGGGCCGCCGTCGGCGTGGTCATGCGCGCGATTTCCACCCTCTACCCGGGGGACGGACCGTTCGACCCACCCATCGACTGGTGGCGCAGCCCTCTCGGCCAGGCCGTCGCGCGACGGGTCGGCCACCCGACCGCCGAATCCGTGTCGTACGCGGTAGCCGGGGCCATGCTCGGCATCACCCGCCAGGGCGTCCACGACCTGGTCTCCCGCGACAAGCTCGCCCGCCACCCCGAAGGCGGCGTGCGCTCCGCCTCCGTACGCGACCGACTGCTCAACGAAGGAACCCGACGTGCCTGAGACCATTGTCGACTCCGGGTCCGTGCCCATCGCGATCCGCGACTTCGGCGGACCCGGACAACCGCTGCTGCTCCTTCACGGCGCCGGCGGCAACCTCGCCCAGATGGCCACCCTCGCCGAGCACCTGCGCTCGGCCCACCGGGTGGTCACCGTCGATCTGCGTGGTCACGGCCGGTCCGGGGACGGCCCGTGGCGCTGGGACGACGTACTGGCCGACCTGGCCACCGTCACCGATCACCTCGGCCTCACCTCCCCAGCGGTGGTCGGCGTCTCCCTCGGCGGCATGCTCGCCACCCTCTGGGCGCAGCGTCACCCGGAGTGCCCCGGTGCCGTCAGCTTCGACGGCAATCCGCCGCTGAACCGTCTGGACCAGCTCGCCGGGCTGGCCCCGGAGCAGGCCGAGACCGAGCTGGCCAAGCTGCGGGCCGTCTTCGACGGGATGGCCGCGATGCTTGCCGAACCGCTGACCGCCGAACAGGTGGCCGCCATGCTTGCGGGGCAGCGGGCCATGGCCCAGCGCTACGGCGCCGCCCCCGAAGACTGGGTGGCGGCCTTCGAGCGCAACCTCGTGCCCGGCGACGACGGCAGCAGCCGGCTGCGGCCCGCCCCGGACCTCACCCGGCAGCTCCGGGACGCCATGGACTCCCTCGACCTGATGCCCGCCTACCGTGACGCCCGCTGCCCGCTGCTGCTCGTCCTCGCCACCGAGGACCTGCCCGAACAACAGCCGTTCCACGGCCTGTACGAGGCGTACCGCAAGGCCACCGCCGAACGGCTTGCCACTGTGGACAACCCGTCTCTGCGGGTGCGGCACCTCGCCGGCGCCAGCCACGCGATGGTCGCCGAACGCCCACAGGAGCTCGCCACTCTCATCACCGACTTCCTCAGCCCGCACAACTGAGGGCGACCCGCAGGAGCCCGCCTCCTGGCGAAGGTCGAGACGGCGTGGCGGACGGAAGCCGACGCACGTCCGTCACCGGGTAAGCCCGACCAACGTCGCCAGTCGCGCCACGCCGGCCGGCGCCGGCTGCGCCCTAGCGACATCGGCGATGAGAGTACGCGCCAACGGCCGCCACCGAACCTCAGCCGGGGCGACACTGTCCGCGTCGACGAGCGCTCGCGCCGCCCCGCGCAGATCACCGGCGTGCAGGTAAATCCGCGCGGCGTCGAGCAGGTAGGCGCCCCGACACTCGGCCGACAACCGCCGCCACACCTCCCGCCGAACGATCGTCGTGTGCCGTGCCAGTGCGCTGTCGGCGTCACCCCGCTGCGCCGCCACCAGCACCCGAGCCATGTCGACGGCGACCGGCCCGAAGCTGGTGCCGCACGAGTCGTCGTACCCCCGCAGGTCGACGGCGACGCCCGCGGCCCGGTCGATCAGCTCGGTTGCGCGGCGGTGCTCGCCGCAGCCCGCGGCGGCCAGCGCGGCCTGGACCAGCAACGTCCCACCGACCGCCCACGCTCGACGGTCCCCCCGGCGCTCTCCCCCGCCCCGGTGATCAAGAGGTTCGCGTCGACTTTGATCTCCAAAAGTCCCGCAAACCTCTTGATCACTTAAGTGGAGTGCCGGTGGAAGAGTTCGGTCAGCCGCTGTGAGGGTCGCCGACAGGGCCAGGCGGTCCCGGCCCGACGCGCGCAGCGCCTGAGCCACTGCGACAGTCGCTGTCGCCGCGAAGACTGGATCGTCTTGGGCAGCAGCCATGGCGCGGTCGGCGGCCAGCCAGGCGAGGCCGGCCTCGTCGAGCTTGACCAGCAGCAGAGCGGTGATGCGGTACGCCTGCGTCAGCACCTCCGGCGACCCCGCGCCCTGGGCGGCGTCGAGCAGGTTCGGCACCGCCCGCACCAACTGCGGGTAGTGCGCGTGCTGGTAGGCCAACCAGGCATGCCCGACCTGCCGCCTCAGCTCGTGCATGTGTGGCGACGTCGGCGGGGTGTCGTAGCGGGCGAGCGCGGCCCGGATGTCGTCCACGCCAGCCGGCGCGCTCGCCGGGGTGCTGGGCGGCTGGCCGAGCAGCACCTCCGGATCGACCCGCAGGACGCGGGACAGTTCCTGGATCACCGAGTACCGGTCCAGAGGCCGGACGCCGCGCTCGATCTTGTCCACCCAGCTCTTCGACCTGCGTAGGCGATCGGCCAACATCTGCTGCGTCATCGACCGCCGCACCCGCCAGCCGGCCACCCGACGGCCGATCGGGAGGTCATCGCTGCTCACGCCGCCACCGCCGGTCCGGGACCGCACGGGTCATGTCGTCCACGGGTACGCGCTCCGCCTCGGCCTGAGCCAGAATGCGCTGCTTGGCAGCCTCCCGCTCGGCCGCCTCAGCCTGCCCACCCTTGCTCGCCGTCTCGTCACCGCGCATAGCCACCTCCATCAGGCCACCGGCGCGGCGTTCACGTTGGCTCGTCGCGTCCTATCTGGATGGCACGTGTATGAATTCAGGCTCTGCGAATTCGTGATGACGACTTCACCGCGAGTGACGGACGGGTGGGGACGTCCTTGCTAGGGTGAGTCGTCCCCGATACCGTCCCCAAGCCACAGTGAGCAGGAGACGCGATGCCGAACGACCGTCTTCGCAACGGGATGCTCAAGAATGGCCTGACTGCGACGGCGTTGGCCGAGACGGTCGGTGTCGACCCCAAGACTGTCGAGCGGTGGGTGACCCAGGCTCGTACCCCGTACCCGCGCTATCGCCACTCCATCGCCGAGCTGCTGAATGAGAGCGAGTCGTACCTCTGGCCGGACGCGCTACCGACGCAGCGGGCCGCGCAGATCAGCCAGTCAGAACTGGTCCACATCTACCCGCGTCGCGGAGCCGTTCCTACCGATCTCTGGCAGCGGCTTCTGGAGCAGGCCATCCGGCAGGTTGGTGTCCTGGTCTACGGAGGGCTGTTCCTGCCCGAGTTCAACCACCGCTGGATCGCGACCCTCCGCGAGAAGGCGTCGGCAGGAGCGCAGGTGGAGTTGCTGTTCGGCGATCCGGAGGGCGTGCACATCGCCGAACGCGGAGACGCCGAGGGCATCGGCCCGGCCATGTCCAACAAGATCCTGAACGCGTTGGCCTTCTACAAGGAGCTTCGGGATCTGGACAACGTGGGGATCTACTTCCACGACACCATCCTCTACAACTCTATCTACCGCTTCGACGACGAGATGCTGGTCAACACGCATCTCTACGGCACCCCGGCCGCATACTCGCCGGTGCTGCACCTGCGGCGCATCGGCGGCGGGGACCTCTTCGACAGCTACGTAGCCAGCTTCAACCGGGTACTCGGGCAGAAGCGGGCTGTGTGGCCTGAACACTGACGGGCTGAAGGCATGGCGCGGATCGAACACTTCAACAACCCGCACGCTCCGAAGCCGAACAGGATCGTCGTAGCGGTGACTGTCTTCGTCCAAGACCGCCAGGGCCAGGTGCTGCTCATCCAGCGAACCGATAATGACCTCTGGGCGTTGCCGGGCGGTGCTCAGGACTTCGGCGAGGCCATCACCGACACGGCCGTGCGGGAGACGCGCGAGGAGACCGGTATCGAGGTTGAAGTGGCCGAGATCGTCGGGATCTACTCCGACCCCAGGCACCTCGTGGAGTACAGCGACGGCGAGGTACGGCAGCAGTTCTCGATCTGCTTTCGCGCCCAGTACCTCTCCGGCGATCCGACGACCAGCGATGAGTCCTCGTCGGTGGTGTGGATAGCCCGTGACGAACTGAACCGGCTGCCGATGCACACGTCAATGCGGCTCAGGGTCGACCACGGATTCCAGCGACGTCCGGTCCCCTACATTGGCTGAGCTGACAAGCGACGTTCGGTCCTGCGTACGGCCTCTCGTAGCATCGGCTCAGCTCTCTGCCAAAACCGCGTCACGACGTCGTCCGGCCCGTAGCGCTGCCGGATCTCCGCCAGCCTCTCGTCCACGGTGAGGTCCTGGCCATCCGGGCCGGTCGTCATGTCCGCGTACCAGAGGGCATCTGAGACAGCCGTCTCTTCACGCGGGAACTCGCTGGCCAGAGCGTGTCCCAAACCGCGCTCATCTGCTTCGTGGACAGCGCAGGAGTGATGGGCGACCAGAGCCGCGATCCGATCTGGAAAACCCTGCTGCCGAACCCATCGGGCCCCGTCCAGCGCATGGAACCCCGTATCGGCGACGTCTGGGGCGTACCCGATGTCGTGCAGCCAGGCCGCCGCCGTCAGCAGCTCCGCATCGTCTCCCACCAGGCGCGCAAGCCCTTCCGCCTTCGCCACCACTGCCTGGACATGAAGCCAGCGACGGGGTAGGGCATCTTGGAGATGACGCTGAGACGTTGTCTCGGCTAATTGGGAGGAGGAACCCACACCAGAAGTCTAGAGCCCAAGCCCACCTCAACCTGCCCGCTAGCCTGACAGGGCTGACCTGGACGGAATCGCCACCTTGTACGCCAACATGGCGTCCTACGCCGCCGCCACGGCCCAATAACCGGCCCGAGCGACAACCTGCTCTTCAATATCCCGACCATTAGGCCTTCCCCCGGCGGCTGGGTGGATGGGGGCGAGTACCCACACGAGCCCTGCGCCCCCGCCCGTCACCCGCCAGGTCGCCACCTAATCAAAGCTGCGACCTCGGCGTATGTCTTGGCACCTACGGGTGCTGGCCGTCGTTTTGGTCGCTGTTGAAGCCCTGTTGGGGCGCTGACGCCCTGGCACACCCTGACCTCGATGCCGGTCGGGCGACCCTGAATATTAAAGATCAACCATCTCGGCATCGCTCTGACCTAGACTCCTCAAGGGCCCAGCACGCTGGTCTTGCGCCCCGTTAGGGTTAGGGGAGGTTAAGGCGCCACTTTGCGTCACGCCGGTAGCCAAGAAGATGCTGCGGGATCTCCTCGTTCTCTAGATTTATCGGCTCTCCATTTCGAGTCCGTACTGCATTCACTAAGTTGGTCGATTCAAGCCGCAAGGGAAGCCCCGTCTCTCGCCTCGCTGCCAGCAAGCGTCCGACCCAGCAAGCGACAGCATGGAGCGGTGTCGGATGGCGGACAGGATGATCACATGCGGATTAGGGACTGGTATAAAGCCCTGACGTGAACGGCGATCGAGCGGAAGGACCTGCCGGTGCCACAGTCGGCCAGTGAGCAGCAACGCGGATCAGCAGGCCGCGTAGAGCAGCTACTCGCGCTGACACGGAAAATTATGTCCACCGAGAGTAGGCTCCGGGAAGCTCGACTGGTGAAGTCCCTGACCACAGTCGGACTTGCGCTGGGCCCCGGCCTGTTCCTTAGCCTCCTTATTCCGATAATTGCTACCTACGGCGAATTCGACATGGGTGAGATCTTTCGCCCCCTGATTCCGGTGATGATCGTCGCCACCGCTGGAACCATAGCGGCCACAATCTATCAGGATAATACAAGACTCCCCTCAGTGGGAGAACTGAGGCTGGAACTGTCACTACTTCGCGAACAAAGACGGCTTCGCGCCGCCGAAATGACACTCGACTCACGCTATGCGAGGAGCAGCTACAAGGACGAGATTACCGGCGACGTCGAATCGTTCCGGAGGGAAAGCAGACGCTACCGTCGAATTCACAACGGAATGCAATCGGTGATCATTGTCGGCTCTCTCGCAACAACGACGGTTTCTGGGATCGCGCTCGATAGCAGCCCTCTCCAATGGGTGGTCGTTGGAAGCAGTTTCTCGGTCGGACTCGCGGCGGGTTTCACTGGATACTTCAAGTATCGAGAGAGGGGCTTCTATCTTCAGCAAACCGCCGATGCCATTGAACAGGAGTACCTGGCCTCTGAGCTCTCGATCTTCCGCTACAAGAATTTGACCGAGAGCGAGTCGCTAGCAGCGTTTGTTGAGGAAGCTGAGCGACTAAAATCAGAGCAACGTAAGCGCGAGCAAAGCTTGGACCAGCCCTCGGGTCATGGTCGCGATGCTTTGTCAACTGGCTGAACTCACCCCCCCTCCCCCGACGGCTTGCCGGTACCGTCGCTGTCCAGCCTGCGAATCTCCCTGGAGACATGCGTCCGCTGGCGGCCGAAGAGAGCGTCGGGTGAGGACGGCAGCGCTGCACAATCATCTGCAACAGCAGCTCGGCTGCGTGCTCGCTCGCTGGGACGACGTGCTGCACTCCGCCGGCCAGAGGCTTCCGGGCACTCGTGTAAGGGTCTTCGTCACTATAGTGGCAGAGCCTGCCAGGTAGCCCAGCCAAGGAGTCCGACATGCCTCCAGAGGACGTTAGCGAGGAAGCACCGCCCGGGAGCGAATTTCCCGACATCGACCTTGAAGGCGAGCCGCTTAAGAAACTGGAGCGGATGGCAGCTCTCGCGGTCGGCCTCCTTGCTGGCGGCGCAGGAGGGTGGGCAGTCTTAAATACAGAGAACCAAGTTGGATCTGCATCCCTGGTTGTCATCGGTGCTGCTTTCCTGTTGATAGCCGTTCAAGGAACGCCACTCGCCCGATTCAGCAATGGCTCAAACAGCATCGAGCTCCGGAAACGGCGGGCTCGTGCTCAAATGGTGGTCGAGCGGGCACAGCAGGAAGAGGATCCGGACGTGGCGGCAGCCGTCACTGAAGCTGCCTCTATAATTGAGCCTACCCTGCTCCAGCACCCGCATTTCAGAGCGGATCTATATTTATCCCGCCTAGAGGTAGCAGTCAAAGCATTGGGGCTCGGCGTAGCCCGGACGACACGAGACCAGTACATTTACGACTTCATAGCGTTCACTGGTCCAGCAGATAACGAGTCTTCGGTGGCTATAAGTGTAAAGTATCGCGATAGTGGCCCATTGCGCCTAGCGGGAATGGAACGATTTCTTGCCCGAAACGGCAATCGAAATATTCTACCGATGCTTGTGGTCACTAACGCCGAGATAGAGCCATCCCTACAAGAGCATGCAAAAGAATCATACCCGTTGCTGCGTATCGTCAAGTGGTCGGATGGCACCGACACACCCTCGCTCTCCCAAGCAATTCGCGACCTCTTGTCGTGACACTGCGCCGGTAGAGGCGCGGAGCGCCCGGAGGGTACCTGGCCAGCCTCGACTCCCAGGGCTTGACGGGTGAAGCGGCCGCCGGTCGGCGTCCGGCGGCCGCCCCACGCCCGGTCAGCTGGCGTACACCTCCAGTGCCGCCAGTTGCCCGGCCGGCCAGCCGGTGTTACTGGTAACGGTGATCCGCACATAGCGAGCCTGCGCAGCACCGAACGTCAACGACACCGAGTTACCCGTGGACGGGTCGAACGTCCGCCCCGCCGCGCCAATGAGCGTCCCGAAGCTCGAACCGTCCGTGCTGCCCGTGACGGCGACCGTCTGCGTCCGAGCACCCCACGCCGATGACGGTGGCAGTTTGAGCACCACCCGTCCGACAGTGCGGGTCGCGCCCAGGTCGACCTGCACCCACTGGGGAAACGCGTTGTTGGCGCTCTCCCAGTAGCTGTTCGCGTCGCCGTCGCCACGTTGCCCGAGCCGTAGCTCTGGACATGGCTGCTCTCGCTGGTGGACCGCCCTCGGGCCAGGTCGGCGTTGGCCGGGGCGTCGGTGGTGGCGGTGACAGCGTTCGAGGCCGCCGAGGTGTTGCCGGCGGCGTCGCGCGCGGTGACGGTGAAGGTGTACGCGGTGGACGGGCTGAGTCCGCTCACGGTCGCCGTGGTGCCCGTGACAGTGCTGACCGCTGTGCCGCCCTGGCGTACCTGGTAGCCGGTCACGCCGTTGTCGTCGGTCGACGCCGCCCAGGCCAGGGACACGGTGCTCGCCGTCCGGCCGGTCACCGTGAGGCCGCTCGGGGCGGTCGGCGGGTTGTCCGTGGTGCCGCTGGCGGCGTACACCTCGACCTGGGAGAGCTGGCCCGCCGCCCAGCCGGTGTTGCCGGCGATGCTCAGCCGGATGTGGCGGGCCGTGGTGGTCGTCAGCGTGCGGGTGACGGTGTTGCCGGTCGCCGGGTCGAAGGCGAAGGCGGAGGCCGCGGCGATTGTCGAGAAGGAGCTGCCGTCGACGCTGCCCTGCACGGTGATGGTCTGGGTACGGGCTCCCCAGCCGGCGGGCAGCCGCACCACGAGTTTGTTGACCTGGTGGCTGGCGCCGAGGTCGACCTGCCACCAGTGCGGGAACGAGCCGCCGCCGCTCTCCCAGTAGGTGCCGGCGTCGGAGTCCACCGCGTTCGACGCCGGGAACGGGCCGTTCTGGCTGCTCGCCGAGGTGGATCGGCCGGCGGCCAGGTTCCCGGTGGCCGGCGGCGGGGTGCCGAGCGTCGGCGACGTCGGGCGTACGGCGGTGAGCGCGAGCTGCCCCTTGAGCATCCGCCCGCCGTCGGCGGTGATCCGCAGGTAGTAGTCCGAGGAGCAGGCCACCCCGTCCTCGTCCAGGGCCCGGATGTTCGCGCCGGCCGGGGTGGTGGCCTGGGTCTCGGACGTCTTGGCGATCTGGTTGCCCTCGTTGAACTCGTCGAACATGGACACGTACAGGCCCTGGGAGCCGAGCCGGACCATGTTGTAGATGTGCCGCCAGTAGAAGTCGCCGTGTTTGCGGTGCCCGCCGGCGAGGTCACCGGGCATCACGCAGGGCAGGTAGTCGATGCCGCGCGCCGCACAGTCGGCCATGTCGCCGACGTTGACGTTGTTGTAGTACGAGTCCAGTTCCTCCACGGTCCTGGCCCGGTAGACCATCCACGGGGAGATCGCGTGGAACGCGTGGTAGACGTCGAGGAAGCCGGGGCGGGAGTCCTCGATGCCCTGCCGCCAGCAGGTGGGCACTCCGCCGATGACGTAGCAGCCCTGCGCCTTGAACCAGTTGATGACCTCCAGGCACGGCCCCGGGGTGAAGGGACGGCTGGGCTCGCTGAAGCCGAACCCCCAGATGCAGACGACCGGCTTGCCGTTCTGCCGGGCGTACGCGCCAGAGGCGGTGTGCGCGGACATCTTCGTCGTCCAGTCGGTCTTGATGTCCGTCTGGAAGCTCAGCCAGTCGGTGACGTCGTACATGATGTAGAACTTGCGGCCGTAGCGCTCGGCTGCCGCGCGGACCTTCTGCGTCATGGCGTCGCGCGTCGGGCCCTCGTCGCCCGTCGGGTTGAACCGTTGCAGGGCGGCGGTGTCGCAGCCGTACTCCTGCATCCAGCGGAAGTGCGTGTCCACCGTCTGCTGGTCGTAGGACGAGAAGAGGGTGGCCGGCGAGCCGTTGCCGAGGTTGGGGTACGCGGTGGGATAGCTGCGCGTGTACTCCCGCATGTCCGGCCAGGACACGATCGTGGTGTTGGCAGGCGAGGGCGGCTGGAACCGGTCGCGGCTCCAGTGCCACCAGCCGCCGATCGGTGCCGAGTCACCGGGGCAGCTGAACCAGCCCTGGTATCCGACGGTCACCTTGCCGACCACGTCCCCGGGAGGGCTGGCCGCGTGCGCGGGGCGGGCGAGGAGATCGGTGGTGGAGGCGGCGGCCAGGGCGGACCCCGCCAGCACCGACGTGACGAACCTGCGGCGGGAGACCGCCATGACTACCACTCCTTCGGGACGGAAGGCATTGACGGCCATCGTGGCAGCAGCGACCACCGCCCCGCAAGAGTGAGACTGATCGATGAAATTATCCGCCATACACTCGGAAGTAGTCGAGCGCCCCGCCCTTCGGTGTCGCGGGGCGGGGCACCCGATCACGTCGAGAAGCCGCGGAACAGCACTGACGCCAGGGCGAGCGCCAACGCCAGGTTGAACACGGTGGCGCTGGCGAACACCGCGACCGGACGCCAGCCGGCCTCCCGCAGGGACGCCACCCGGACCTCCAGGCCGATGCTGACGAAGGCCAGGATGAGGAACCAGACACGCAGGTCGTTGACGATGGCGATGGTGGCCTTGCCGTCCGCGCCCGCCGTGTCGAGGTACCAGGTGGCGATGACCGAGGCCGCGATGAAGCCCAGGACGAACTTGGGGAAACGCCGCCACAGCTCGCCGAGGCCCGGTCGGGCGGCGCCGGGCCGCCGCTCCACCCGCAGCGTGAAGTACGCGGTGAGCGCCACCGCCACCACACCCATCAGGGCGTTCTGGGTGACCTTGACGATGCTGGCGATCTGGAGGGCCTCCTCGCCGGCGAGCGCCCCGGCGGCGGTGACCGCGGCTGTGGTGTCGATGTTGCCGCCGATCCAGGCGCCCGCCACCGCGTCGGAGAGCCCGAGCACGTCGGCCAGCCAGGGCAGGATGAAGATGGACGGCAACGCGAAGACGATGACCAGACTCGCCGTGTAGGCCAACTGCTCCCGGCGGGCCCGGACCGCGCCGGCGGCGGCGATCGCGGCGCTCACCCCGCAGATCGACACCGCCGAAGCGAGCAACGCGCGCAGCTTGTCATCGAGCCCGAAGCGGCCGGCCAGCCACCAGGTGAACAGGAAGACCCCGCTGATCAGCAGGACCGCCTGGGCGATGGCCGGGCCCGCGGCGCTGGCGATGACGGCCAGGTTGATCGACGCCCCGAGCAGCACCAGACCGGTCTTGATGAAGAACTCGGTCCGGAACGCGGCGGCGATCCGGTCCCGCCAGCCGAGCAGCGTGACGGCGACGTTGCCGAGCAGGCCCAGCAGGATGGCGTAGACCGGATACTCGATCGCGGCCCCGATGTCCTCGACGGCGGTGCCGTCGGCCCAGGCGGGGACGTTCTGCTCCAGGTAGCGGGTGAGCGCGGCGAGACCGACAACGATCACCAGGCCCACGGCCGTCCAGGCCCAGAACCTGCCGTCGCGCACCACCACCGCAGCGGCGGGGTCGTCGGTGGCCGGTGGCCCACTGTCGGGGGACGTCTCGACAGCGTCGGTGGCGCGGGTCGTGTCGTCGGCCCGGGTCGCGTCGGCGGTCATCAGGGCACCAGCCCGGCGGGGATGGCACCGAGCAGGACAAGGGCCAGCAGGGCCAGGCCGAGGATGGTCGCCACCCAGTCCTCGTTGAACGCGAGCCGGGACTCCCCGGCCGTTGGTGTGGTGGCCGGTGGCTGATCGGTGGTCATGACGTACCTCCAATGGGGGTGAACCGATCCGGCCAGGCCGGATCGGTGGAGAGTGACGTGGGGGCGCGCACGGTGGCGCCGGGTGACCGGACAAGGCCGCGCGGCATGCGGTGTGGAGGGTGCTCAGTCGGTCGCTGGGGGGCCCGGACAGAGCTCGGAGGCCACCCGCATCAGGTCCACGACCCGACGCGAGGTGAGGAACGGACCGACAGGCATTCTCCGATTTTCCTACTGACACAGTAGGAATTCAAGTGCGAGGGCGTGGGTTCTCGCGCAGCGGGACAGGACAGCGGGGGTTGGAGCCGCACCGGCTCCAACCCCCGCCTGGGACGCCCCGAGAGGTTACGGAGTGGGGTACTGCGCGAGGTAGACCGGTACGCCCACCTTGGTCATGTCGGCCGGTTCACCAACGCCGTTGACCACGTGGTCGATAGTGCCGGCACTGAGGTTGACGGTCATGATGTGGTGCAGCCGCACGCCCGGCCGGTTCGGCACCTCGAAGCCGTTCTCGGTGTGGATCGACGGGTTGTTCTGGTTGAAGACGTAGACGCCGCCGCCGTACAGGGTGTGGTGCCGCACCCGGTCGCCTACCTTGTACCCGGCGAAGCCCTCGACCAGGCCGTTCATCCAGTCGGCCTGCGTCGGCGGGTCGTACGGCAGCTCGTTCTGGTACAGGATCGTGGTGCCGTGCTCGCCGTTCCAGACCGTGTTGTAGCGCTGGAAGTGCTCGACGAACAGGCCGGTGGCGGTCACGTGGTCGCCGTTGATGACGGCGCCGTACCGACCGGTGTTGGTACGCCAGCGGTCGGTGTCCCCGTTGACGCCCTCGGTGAAGCCCTCGACGCCGTGGTCACCCCGCCACACCCAGGTGTGGTCGATGAGCACGTTGTCGCTGTTGACCTCCAGCGCGGTGTCGGTCCGGCCGATGTGCGGGCCGCCGACCCGGAAGTACACGTCGGACAGCGTGGTCGGGTTGCTCGGGCTGCTGGCGTTGCGGCCGTGCTGGCGACCCACCCGCAGCAGGACTGGCGACTCGACGGTGCCGGCGTCGATCGTGACCCCGGCGACGATCACGCCGGGGACACCTGCGACGTCCAGCGGGATGGCGCCGTTGACCGCCGTGAGGGTGGCGTGCCCGATCCCGAGCACCACCGTGTCGGGGCGTCGCACCTCGATGCTGCGGGCGATGTCGTACGTCCCGGGGGTCAGCAGCAGGTGCTTGCCCCGGGCCAGCTGACTGTTGATGACCCGCACGGAGTCGGACGGCTTGGCGACGAAGAAGTCGTGGATTCCGATGGTCCGTCCCGGCGTCATGCCGTCCGCCCAGGAGATGCCCCTGGTGTCGCGGCGCGCGGCGGGCACCCGCACGTTGTACCGACCCTTGCCGTCGACGAACAGGTACGGCTTCTCCCGGCTCACCGGAGTGGTCTCCAGGGTGGTGTACGGCGGGTCGGGGAACGTGGCGTCGTCAGGGGCGCCCTCGACCCCGGCGAAGACCTGGTTCCACACGGCGTTGGACCAGCTCGCGACCTCACTGTTACGGGTCAGCCACTGCTGCTGCGAGCCGTTGGTGGTGGCCGGCAGTCGCGAGTCGGCGATGAACCCGCCGCTGGCGAACTGCGGGCCGGCCGTGCAGTAGTCCATCAGCGACAGACCGCCGCCGGTGATGTTGAGCCGGCGCATCGACACCGCCTGGGACACCGCCCAGAAGTTCGCCGTCGACCGGCAGTCGTCCTGGCCGGCGGCGTTGACGGTGAGCGAGAGGTTGGACAGGGTGCGCCAGAAGTTCACAAGGGCGAGGCAGTTGCCGGTGCCGCTGTCGGCCAGGCAGCGGTTGTACACCTCGAGCTTGCCGTTGACGGCGACGTCGGTGGGCGAGGCGCCCAGGCCGGAGACCTCGGTGTAGTAGCCGACCTTTGCCTGCAACGGCTGCTCGGCCGTGCCGTACGTGCCCGGCTTGAACAGGTACGCGTGCCGCTCGGTGCCCATCTCGTTGTCGACCTGGCGGGCGTGCGCGGCGTCGAGGGTCCGCTGGATCTCGCCCACCGGCATGGACGGGTCGAAGATCGTCACGTTCGGGCCGAAGTCGGGAGTGTCAGGCGTGGGGCGCCCGGCGGTGGCGGCGGTGCTGGTCATGGTGACGGCGGCTGTCACCAGCAGGGCAAGGGTGAGGGTACGTCGGGACGGGCTTGTCATGTGGTTCGTCCTCTCCGCTGGCCGGACCGTTTCGTCAGGCCAGCTGGGGGCGGCGTGAGAGCGCTCTCTGATCCCTGCGGACAAAGGTGGGGTCGAGCCGAAGGGGTCGACATGTTTCTACCCGGTGAACCGGCCACGCGCCATGCCGGAGACGGCGAACTTCGCATCGGCCGGGCGCGAAGCTCCTGATCCGACGGCACTCAGTCCGGCAGCACCGGCGCCAGCATGTCCACCAGGGCCTGGTGGTGGCGTCCGGTGCTGAGCAGCGCGGTTCCGTTCCCGCCCAGGAGTGGGCCGCCGTGAAGGTCTGTCGCTCTCCCGCCGGCTTCCTCAAGGATCACGGGAAGGGGCGCCAGGTCCTCGTAACCCATCTCGGAGCCGGCGATGACCATGGCGTCCACCAATCCGGTCAACAGGCCACCGAGGCCACCCAGATGGCCGGTGATCCGGGTGTGGCGATGCAGCGTGAGCAGGACATCAGCAGGCCAGCCAGCGGGGTTGACGAGTTCCACCCGGGCCGCGGCCAGTTCGGCTGTGTCCCGCAACACCGGGGCCGCATCGGTGCCGTCGGTACGGATGCGGCAGCCCCGGCCCCGGCCCGCGTAGATGATCTGCCGAGCCACCGGCTGATTGATCACGGCGAGAGCCACGCCATGCTGATCTTCAAGAGCGAGGTTCGTGCCGAAGATGGGGATGCGGTGGGCGAAATACGTCGTGCCGTCGATCGGGTCGATGACCCATCGTCTGCCCGACGTACCGGCCGTGGCGCCCGTCTCCTCGCCGTATATCCCGTCAGCGGGGAAGCGATCGGCCAGCTCACCGCGGATCAGCGCCTCGACGGCGAGATCAGCCTCGGTGACCTCGGTCCCATCAGCCTTGATCGCGGTCGCGAAGTCCGCCGCGAAGAACCGTTGGGCAGCCAGGTTGCCCGCGCGTTCAGACAGGCCGACCGCGAACTCCACCAGGGCTGGGTCAGGCCGGGGCGCAGTCATCGATGGATGATAGTCGCAGCATCGGTCGTCCGTCCGGAGTCCGGACACGTCGCGGCCCGCCCTCCTGGGGAGGGCGGGCCGGCACGGTCGTGTGAGGGGTCAGCGCACCCGGCGGCGGCCGTAGGCACCGGCGGCGATCGCCACGCCGACAGCGGCGAAAGCGACCTGGATGATCAGCTCGATCCAGTCGATCCCGCTGGTGTCGTCGACGCCGAAGACGCCTGCGACGAGCGTGCCGAGGATCGCCGCGATCACACCGATGAGCAGGGTCAGCCAGATCGGAATGTTCTGCTTGCCGGGCACCACCAGCCGGCCCAGCGCGCCGATGACCAGACCGATGATGATGGCGGCGAAGAAGCCGGAAACCTCCACGGGGAGCCGTCCTTCCAGAGGGGATGTCGTCGACGGTTAATTGCCCCAAGCAACTAGCCACGAAACACCCAGGTACCACTAGGCCTCCGGCCCGCAGTCGCCCAGGAACTCGTCGATCATCGGGGCCAGCCAGTCGGCGCGCTGCGGGATCGTGGTGTGGGTGGTGCCGGGCAGGACGGCCAGCCGACAGGCCGGCAGGCCGGTCAGGTCGCCGGGCACCGCGCCGCCGAGCAGCCGGAACATCCGTACCGCGTGTTCGGGTTGGACGATGTCCGCGTCGGCCAGCACGATCATGGTGGGTGCGGCAAGCGCGCGGATCTGCTCGGGCGTCCAGCGCGGCAGGTTCGCGTCGAGGACCTTCATCTTGGTGACCAGGGTGGCCCAGCCCGCCGGGTCGGGCGCGGTCCGCAGGTACTCCTCGTGGAACTCCGAACCGTGCAGATGCTCCGGTCGCAGGTCCTGGATGCCGTCGAGCAGTCCGGGGTGCAGACCGTCGTCGTCGAAGCTCACCGAGGCGAGCACGAGCCGGCCCACCCGCTCACCGTGGTGGGTGCCCAGGCGCAGCGCTACCGCCGCGCCCATGCTCCAGCCGTACACGTCCGCCCGCGCCACGCCCAGCCGGTCGAGCACCTCCACCACATCGGCGGCGAAGTGCTCCACGGTCAGCGGGCGGTCCACGTCGGGGGTGCGCCCGTGGGCCTGCAACTCCACGGCGATCACCCGCCGGTTCTTCGCCAGCAACGGCAGGATCGTGCCGAACGACGTACCGATGCCGGAGAGCGCGCCGTGGATCAGCAGCAGCGGCCGGCCCTCGCCCGCGCCGTGCGTCTCGTGGTAGATGTCCATGCCCACACGGTGCGCCAGCGCGCTTACGGTCCGCTTCAGGTCGGCTTACCGGCGCTAGGATGTCCGCCGTGCAGTTCGGGGTGCTCGGGCCGCTCGCCGTGACCACGGACGCCGGCGAGCCGGTGGTGGTGCCCGGCACCAAGGTACGCGCGCTGCTGGCCGACCTGCTGACCAACCGCAACCAGGTCGTCTCGGCGGACCGCCTGATCGACGACCTGTGGGGCGACGACTCCCCCGCCAACCCGGCCGGTGCTCTCCAGGTGCGGGTGTCCCAGCTGCGCAAGGCGCTCAACGACGCCGAGCCGGGCGCCCGCGAGCTTGTCGAGTCACGGCCCCCCGGGTACCTGCTGCGGGCCGACAGCGTCGACGCCGACCGCTTCGTCGAGCTGACCCGCAGCACCGACGTCGACCGGCTGACCGCGGCTCTCGCGCTGTGGCGCGGCGACGCGTACGCCGATGTGGCAGACGCCGAGTTCGTCCGCGCCGAGGCGACCCGCCTGACCGAGCAGCGCCTCGCGGCGCACGAGCGACTGGCCGAGGCCCGGCTGGCTCGGGGTGAGCACGACCTGATCGCCGCCGACCTGGCCGAGCTGGTCGCCCGGCACCCGCTGCGGGAGGGCCTGCGGGCGGTGCAGCTGCGCGCGCTGTACGCGGCCGGCCGACAGTCCGAGGCGCTGGACAGCTACGCCGACCTGCGCGACCGGCTCGCGGACGAGTTGGGCCTCGATCCCAGCCCCGAGCTGGTCGCGTTGCACCGCAGGATCCTCGAACAGGACGCGGGCCTGAACGCGCCGCCGAAGGCAGCGATCATCCGCAACAGCCTGCCGGCCCAGCTCGACGAGCTGGTCGGGCGGGCCGAGACGCTTACCGAGCTGCGCGGACTGCTGCCCCGGCAACGACTGGTGACGCTTGTCGGGCCGGGCGGTGTCGGCAAGACCCGGCTGGCCACCGAGGCGGCCCGTACCCGGTCCTGCCCCGACGGCGTCCACCTGGTGGAGTTGGCTCCCCTGCCGGCCGGCGACCCGCGTGTCGCCGAGCAGATCCTCGGCGTGCTTGACGTCCGCGAGGCCGCCGGCACGGCCCTGTCCGCGGCCGACCACCTCGTGGCTGCCCTGCGGCACCGGCAGCTGCTGCTCGTGCTCGACAACTGCGAACACGTCGTCGAGCCGGTGGCCGCGCTCGTCTCCCGACTGCTGCGCGACGCGCCCGAGGTGAGCGTCCTGGCCACCAGCCGCGAACCGCTCGGCCTGACCGGAGAGCTGCTCTGGGAGGTACCCCCGCTGTCGCTGCCCGAGGACGGTGACCTGGACGCGGTCCGGCGCTCGGCGGCGGCGCGCCTGTTCGCCGCCCGCGCCGCCGCGCAGCAGCGCGGCTTCCGGCTGGACGAGCGGACCGCGCCGGCCGTGGCGCAGCTCTGCCGTCGCCTGGACGGTCTCCCGCTGGCGCTGGAGCTGGCCGCGACCCGGATCCGCGCGCTTGGCGTGCGGGGCGTGGTGGATCGGCTTGACGACAGGTTCCGGCTGCTCACCACCTCCCAGCGGGACGTGCCGCAGCGCCAGCGGACGTTGACCGCGGTCATCGCCTGGAGCTGGGACCTGCTGGACGAGCCCGACCGGGCGGTGCTCGCCCGGCTGGCGGTGTTCCCCGACGGCTGCACCCTCCAGGCCGCCGAGCGGGTCTGCCGCACCGACCTGGACACCCTCGCCCGGCTGGTGGACAGGTCACTTGTGGTGCTCGACGACTCCGGGGCGGCCCCGCGCTACCGGCTGCTCGAATCGGTCGCCGCGTTCTGCCAGGACCAGCTGACCGACGCGGACGACGTGCGGGCGCGGCACGCCGCCTACTACACCGGGTTGGCCGAGCAGGCCGACCCGGAGCTGCGCGGCGCCGACCAGCAGCGGTGGCTGGCGCTGCTGGACGCGGAGGCGGCGAACCTGCGCGCCGCGCTGGTCCACGGCGGCGGGCTGCGGTTGGCCGTGGCGCTCAGCTGGTACTGGTACCTGCGCGGCCGGCTCACCGAGGCGCGGCGTGCCCTCGCCCTGCCCGGTGACGCGGCGCAGGAGGCTCGCGCCGGGGCGTGGCGGGCCGGTTTCGCGCTGGTGCAGGGCGAGGCGGTGGCGCCGGCCGACGTACGCGCGGCGGTGGCCGCCGACCCGGACGGCCGCGGCGCCTGGTTCGCGGCGAACGCGCTCATCGACCACAGCGACCTGACCCTCTCGGCGGAGCTGCTGCCGGCCGCCACCGATCCGTGGACCGAGGCCGCGGTGCTCGCCTCCCGCGCCAAGATCGCACACGTGGCGGGTGACCAGGCGACGCTGGAACGCGCCGCGACCCGCAGCGCCGCGCTGTTCGCCCAGGTCGGCGACCGGTGGGGCAGGCTCCAGGCCGCCGAGTGGACGGGTGCGCTGGCCGAGATGCGCGGCGAGCACGAACGCGCCGCCGGCCTGCACTCCGAGGGGCTGCGCTGGGCCGAGGAGCTGGGGCTGTGGCCGCAGGTCGGCACCGAGCTGTCCTGGCTGGCGTGGCTGGCGGTGCAGACCCGTGACTACCCGCAGGCCCGGGAACTGGCCGAACGCGCGTACCGGTTGGCCACGGAGCAGGGCTCCCCCAGCGCTCTGGTCTTCGCCGAGATGAGCCTCGGGCTGGCCGCCCGCCGCGACGGCAAACTCGACCTGGCCGTCACCCACCTGACCCGCCTCGCCGAACGGGGACGTGCCGAGGCCCAGCCGGCGCTCTACCTGCCGCCGGTCCTGGTCGAGCTGGGCCACGCGGTCGAGCAGGGCGGTGACGAGGACGCCGCACTGGCCCTGCACGTCGAGGCGTTCGAGGTCGCCGAGGCGATGGCCGCGCCCCGCGACGCGATCTACGCCCTGGAGGGGATGGCGTCCGCGGTGCGCGTACCGGAGGTCGCGGCCCGGCTGCTCGGCGCGGCGGCCGCCGCCCGGCTCGCCGCGCGCGCGCCCTGCTCCCCGGCCGAACGCGACGAGACCGACCGGGTGACCGAACGCGTGCGGGCCACCCTCGGACGGGACCGGTTCGACGCGCTTGTCGGCGAGGGCACGAAACTGAGCCCGGGCGAGGCCCGGGCCCAGCTCTGATCGACGGGTCAGGCGGCCGTCTTCGGCCGGTACGAGGCGACGATGACGCCGCTCTTGTGCACCCGGGTGTCGACCAGGTCGAACGACGCCTTGAAGTCCGTCAGCGGCACCGTCAGGCTGGCCGTGCCCTCCAGCACGGGGTGGATCCAGAACCGGACCTCGTCCACCAGGCCCGCGGCGATCAACTGCGCGGTGACCGAGCCGAAGCCGTACTGGATGATGTTCCTGCCCTCCCGGGCCTTGAGCGCGGTGACCGCCTCGACCAGGTCGCCCTGGAGCACCTCCGTGTTGTTCCAGGTGGGGTTGGTGAGGGTGGTCGAGGCGACGTACTTCTTGACGTTGTTGAAGTACGCCGCGCCGGTGGTCGGGTCGCTCTCGTCCTGCTGCGGCCAGGCGACTGACATCCCGTCGTAGGTGGCCCGGCCCATCAGCATCGCGTCCGCCTCGTCGGTCTGCTCGCCGGCGAGGCCCATGGCCTCCTCGTCGAAGTACGGCCCGGTCCACATCGGGTTCTCGATGACGCCGTCGAGGGTGATGTAGGTCGAGTTGATGAGCTTGCGCATCGGAATCTCCTGGGTGTTCGTCGTGTGCTCCGGTGACACCCAGAACTCTGCCGAGCCGCGCTTACGATTCGCTTCAGGTGCGCTTGCGAGGGTCCGAAAGGTCGGTCAGGGGAATCGGCAGCGCCTGCGGGGCCACCGTTCCGCCGCCCGCCGAGTGCGCGGGCGCGGGGCGGTCGCCGGTACGGCTGTGCAGCCGTCCACGCCCCGCCGGGCCAGCGCGCCTGGTCACCTCTACGGTCACCATCCGCACCGGCGGCGGGGGCGCGGAGAACCGCCCGACGCCCCAGCGCACCCAGATCGGGATCCGGCCGGCGTCCGCCTCCGCGGTGAGCTTCCGCACCGTACGGGCCCGGTCGGTGTGGTCGACCTCCACCACCACGGGCGGACCGTCCGGGCGGGCGCACGCCACGTCGAGGACCGAGTGCCGCTGTTCGAGGGGCGGCGGCAGCGGCAACACGCTGGGCGCGCGCCGGTACACCCGCCAGCCCTGCGCCTGCGCCCACCGCTCCACCGCGTCGATGACCCGCGCGGTGACCTCGTCGGTGTCCAGGTCGACGAACGTCAGGTCGGCCAGCCACCGGCCCAGGTCGGCGGCCAGCCGCTCGCCCTGCGCCGTGACGTCCACCGGCGCAGGATAACGCCTCAGCCGCGGATGACAGCCGGCGCGGCGAGGTGCCGGGTGAGCCAGGCGGTGGTGGCCGTACGCGCCGTCGCGGCGTTGTCGCGGGCGAGGAAGTCGTGCCCCTCGCCGGTGAGCACGAGGTGCCCGTGCGGCACGTCCCGGGCGGCGAGGGAACCCGCCACCTGCGCCGACTCCCCGGCCGGCACGTTCGTGTCGTTCGCGCCGTGGATGAGCAGCACCGGCACGTCGAGCCGGTCGATGTGGGTCATCGGCGACAGGTCCCGCAGCAGCTCCGCGTCGCGCACCGGATCGCCGTACTTGCTGACGGCCGCGGCGGCGATCCACGGCTCGGTGCCGGCGTAGAACGTGTGGAAGTCGGAGATGCCGCACTCGGCAACCCCGGCGGCGAACAGGCCGGGGAAGTTCACCAGCACCGCGAGCACCAGGTAGCCGCCGTACGAGCGACCCAGGCAGCCGAGCTGGCCGGGCCGGGCGACACCGCTGTCGAGCAGGTGCTCGGCGCACGCCGCCACGTCGGCGATGGCCCCGTACCGGCCGGCGAGGTTGTCGGCGGCGACGAAGGAGCGGCCGAAGCCGGACGAGCCGCGCACGTTCGGCGCGAACACCGCGACGCCCTGCGCGACGAGGGCCTGGAACAGCGGGTTGTAGCCGGGACGCTCCTGCGCCTCGGGACCGCCGTGCAGGCTGATCGCCGTCGGCCAGGGGCCCGGACCGGCCGGGCGGTACAGCCAGCCGGACAGCGGCAGCCCGTCGCGGGCACGCAGGTCGACCAGTTGCGGAGCGACACCGCCGTCGCCCGTACGCGCGGCGCCGGTGTCCGGCCGCAGCGGGCGTGGCGTACCTGTCGCGGGATCGACAAGCCAGACCTCGCGGGGCTGCACCGGCCCCTGCGCGGTGACGCAGAGCAGGTCCCCGCCCGCGGCGAAGACGGCGCCGTCGAGCACCTCCCCGGGGGCGGCCACCGCCCGCTGCACCCCGTCGGCGAGGTCGAGCAGGCTCAGCTCGCTGCGCCCGCCGTAGGTGTTCCACAGCAGCGCGGCGCTCCCCCGGTCGGCGCTGAGCGTCACGTGCTCCAGCTCGGCGTCCGGCCGCGCGGCGAGTCGCGCCGGGGGCAGCGCCTGTCGCGTCGGATCGACGCGCACCAGCGCGGCCAGCTCCGAGAACGCGTCGGTACGCGCCAGCACGCTCGTCCCGTCGGGGCCGAACCAGCCCTGGTCGGTGCTGCCCCGGCCGGTGTCCGGCAACAGTCGTACCCGGTCGCCGGTGGCCACGTCGAGCAGTTCCAGCCAGCGGGCGTTGCGGGGGCCGCGGCGCAGCAGGGCGGTCCCGCCGTCCGGGGTGACGTCCAGGAGGGTGAGGAGGTCGTCCTCGGCGAGCACCCGCCGGTGCCCGGTGCCCGTGTCGACAAGCACGGCGGCACCCCGCTCGGCGGTCTCGGTGACGGCCATCAACGCGCCGCCGGGCAGCCAACAGGCAAGGGCCGCGCTGCGGCGGCCGAACCCGGCGACCTGGCGGCGCCGCGTACCGTCCGGGCGCAGCACCCACAGCTCGGTGCGGGGCGCGCCACCGGGCGCGACGACGCAGGCCAGCCACTGCCCGTCGGGGGACCAGCTCACCGCCAGGACCGGTTCGTCGCCGCAGGGCAGCGCGACGGCCTCGGCGGCGTCGACGTCGCGGACCCACACGGCAGGGGTTCCGGCCCGGTCGGACACGTACGCCACCCGCCGGCCGTCCGGCGACGGCGCGGGCGCGAAGTCCTCGCCCGGGGGCAGGGTCACCGACGGCCGGTGACGCACGGGTCGGACCCGGCGTGGCACCTCGATCCGTACGCTCATCTAAACCCCGATCTGCTGCAACCAGAGCTCCAGCAGCCCGAGCTGCCAGAGCGCGTTGGAACCCAACGTGGTCCGTCGGGCGTTCGGCGCCTCCAGCAACTCCTCCAGGTAGTCCTTGCGGAACAGGCCGCGCTCGCGCGCCGGTGCCGCGGTCAACGCCTCGCGGACGTCGTTCAGCAGCGGGCCGGACAGGTGCCGGATGGCGGGCACCGGGAAGTAGCCCTTCGGCCTGTCGATCACCTCGTCGGGCACGATGCCCCGACTCGCGGTCTTCAGCACGCCCTTGCCGCCCTGGGCCAGCTTGAGCCCCGGTGGGCAGGCGGCGGCCAGCTCGACCACCTCGTGGTCGAGGAACGGCACCCGGGCCTCCAGCCCCCACGCCATCGTCATGTTGTCGACCCGCTTGACCGGGTCGTCGACGAGCATCACCAGGCTGTCCTGACGCAGCGCCGCGTCCAGCGCGGTGTCCGCGCCGGGCGCTCCGAAATGGTCGGTGACGAACTCCAGGCTGGCGTCGTGGTCGAGCATCCACTCGGGCGCCAGGTGCCCGGCGAGCGCGTCGTGCCGCCTGTCGAAGAACACCCGGGCGTACGCCTCGACGGCGTCCGCGCGGGCCACGTTCGCCATCGGCGGGTACCAGTCGTAGCCGGCGAAGATCTCGTCGGCGCCCTGGCCGGACTGCACCACCGTGATCCGCTGCGAGACCTCCTCGGAGAGCAGGTGGAAGGCCACGCAGTCGTGGCTGACCATCGGCTCGCTCATCGCCGCGATGGCCTCGTGCACGGCGGACACGAACCGGGCCGCGCCGATGCGGATCTGGTGGTGGTCGGTGCCGTACTCGCGGGCCACCAGGTCGGAGTAGTGGAACTCGTCGCCGCTCTCCCCCGCCGCCGCCTCGAAGCCGATGCTGAACGTGGCCAGCCCGGTCTGGCCCTGCTCGGCCAGCAGGGCGACGATCAGGCTGGAGTCCAGGCCGCCGGAGAGCAGCACACCCACCGGCACGTCGGCGACCATCCGGCGGCGTACGGCGGTGCGCAGCGCCCCCATGATCCGTTCCTGCCACTCCTGGGCGGACATGGCTGGCGCGGAGGCGCGGGTGAACTCCGGCCGCCAGTAGACGGTGTCGGTGCTGCGGCCGTCCGCGGTGATCACGCGCACGGTGGCCGGGGGCAGCTTCCGGACGCCGGCCAGGATGGTGCGCGGTGGCGGCACCACCGAGTGGAAGCTCATGTAGTGGTGCAGCGCCACCGGGTCGAGGTCGGTGTCGACGTCACCGGCGGCGAGCAGCGCCGGCAGGGTCGACGCGAAGCGGATCCGGCCCGGTGTCCCGGCCAGGTAGAGCGGCTTGATGCCGAGCCGGTCGCGGGCCAGCACCAGGGTGTGCGTGGCCAGCTCGACAAGCGCGAACGCGAACATCCCGTAGAACCGCTCGACGCAGGCCGTCCCCCACCTGTGGTACGCCTTGAGGATCACCTCGGTGTCCGAGGTGGACCGGAAGGAGTAGCCGGCGGTCGTCAGCTCGTCGCGCAGCTCCCGGTAGTTGTAGATGCAGCCGTTGAAGACCAGGGCGAGGCCCAGCTCGGTGTCGACCATCGGCTGGGCGCCGGTGTCGGACAGGTCGATGATGCGCAGCCGGCGGTGCACAAGCGCCGCGTTTCCGTGCTGCCACCGCCCCTCGCCGTCCGGGCCCCGGGAGGACAGGACGGGGAGCATCCGCTCCAGCGCCGCCATGTCCGGTGGCGCCCCGTCGAGGCGGAACTCGCCGCCGATACCGCACATGGCACGCACCTCTCATCGGCTCGGACCGCTGACCGGTCCAGGCTTGGCGGACCGGGTTGCGCCCCGATGACATCCGGGTCAAGCGTGAGTTACGCCGTGGGCTGATCGGTTCCGCCGAGCAGCCAGGTGTCCTTCGACCCGCCGCCCCGCGACGAGTTGACGATCATGCTGCCGGCCGGCGCGACCCGGGTCAGCGCCACGGGTGCCACCTCGGCCGTCTCGCCGAGGAAGACGAAGGCCCGCAGGTCGACGTGGCGCGGCGCGAGGGCCGTGCCGTCGAAGACCGGGTGCGTGGTGAGCGCGACCACCTCCTGGGCGATCCACCGGTGCGGGGCGGCGAGGATCTGCTCGCGGACGGCGTCCAGCTCCTCGGCCTCGGCGCGCGGGCCGATCACCACCCGGTCGCCGCCGTACCCGTCGACCGGCTTGAGCACCAGCTCGTCGAGTCGGCCCAGCACCTCGGCGCGCTGCTCGGGCAGCCCGCACAGGTACGTGGGCACGTCGCCGAGCAGCGCCTTCTCCCCCAGGTAGTACTCGATGAGCCGGGGCACGTACGCGTACAGCGCCTTGTCGTCGCCGACTCCGTTGCCCAGCGCGTTGGCCAACGTGAGCCGCCCGGCGTGCACCGCCGCGAGCAGCGGCCAGCCCAGCGGAACGCCGTCGGCGCCCGGGGCGTGCAGCAGCGCCTCCTCGTCCATCCGCAGGTAGATCACGTCGACCTGGCTGCGGCGGCCCTCCCGGACCAGGTGGACACGGCCGTCCTGCACGAGCAGGTCGCTGCTCTCGGTCAGCGGCACGCCCATCTCGTCGGCGAGCAGCCGGTGCTCGAACCAGGCCGGATCGCCCGGCCCGCTGCTGAGCACCACGACGGCGGGGTCGCCGGCGGCGGCGGGAGCGGCGGCGAGAAGCGCCCGGCGCAGCATCGCCGGTGTCTCGTCGGCGGGCAGCAGGTCGTCGGGCACCGGCAGCTCGGGCAGCACCGCCCGGGTGAGCCGGCGGTTCTGCACGGCGTACCCGATACCCGAGGGCACCCGCAGGTTGTCCTCCAGCACGTACCAGCCGCCGTCCGGGTCGCGGACGAGATCGGTTCCGGACACCTGGGCGCGCGTACCACGCCGGCCCATCAGCGCCCCGGTCGGGCGCAGCCCCGGGGAGGACTCCACCACCCAGGCCGGCACGACCCCGTCGGCCACCACGGCCCGGTCGGCGTACACGTCGCGCAGGAACGCGTCGAGCGCGCGGGCGCGCTGCACCAGGCCGGTGCGCAGCACCCGCCAGTCGTCGGCGGGCACCACCCGGGGCACCAGGTCGACCGGGAAGAGCCTGGTGCTCGCCTCGCCGGCCACGCTGAACGTCACGCCCCGGGCGCGCTGTTCCTCGTCCCGGTCGTGCTCGCGTCGACGCAGGCCGGCGGCGCCGAGCGTGCGCAGCGCCGCGAGCAGCGGACGGTACGCGGGCGCCGGCCCGCCCGGCCCGAAGACCTCGTCGCCGGCATCGGCGTAGGTGGACAGCGCGGGTGCCGGCGGCGTACCCGGCAGGGGTGCGCGCGCCAGGCCCCGGGTCTCGTCGAGCAGCAGGTCGACCACGTCGGCGAGCCGGCCGCGCCGCTCGTACGCCCGCCGCTGCCGGGCGGCCGAGCTGCCGCGTTCCAGCGCGTACCGGGTCAGCTCGCGGACCTGCTCGGCGTCGCCGGTCGCCTCCAACTGTGGGCGCAGGTCGGCCACGAGGCGGCGGACCGCCTCGGCGGCCGGCACCGGCCGGGCCGAGCGGGGCAGGTCCAGCAGGTCACCCTCCAGCCCGGAGCGGGCGGCCCGCCACACGGCGGCGCGCAGCACCGGCGGCCGGACGGCCGTGCGCTCGACCCCGGCGCGCAGGGCGGCGACCTCCCGCCGTACGAGCGCCCGGAACAACCCGGTGAGCAGGACGATCGTCTCCACGTCGGCGTTCGCGTCGGTGATCCGCAGCTCCACGGTGGGCACGTGCGCCGACGGCCGGACATCGAAGTAGATCATGGCCGGGTCGGTGATGGTCTCCGAGGAGATCAGCTCGGCGACAAGCGCCTCGTGGTCGGCCGCACTTGTCACCTCGCCCGGGTCGCCGGCCGTGGGCCACCGCTGCCAGACCAGCGAGCGGACGCTTGCATAGCCGCTGTCCTGACCCATCCAGTACGGCGAGCTGGTGGACAGGGCGAGCAGCACCGGCAGCCACGGCTGGACGCGTCGGGTGACCGCCACCGCCAGGTCCCGGTCGGACACTCCGACGTGCACCTGCGCGCCGCAGATCAACTGCTCGCGGGCGAGCATCTGGTACTCGTCGAGCATCCGTCGGTACCGCGAGGTGGGGGTGACGCTCGGGTCGCCGTTGGCGCGCAGCGGCACCGTGCCGGCCGCGACGATGCCCAGCCCGGCCCGGTCGGCGACCTGGACCGCCGACCGGCGCAGCCGGGTCAGTTCGGCGCGGATCTCGTCGAGGGTGCGGCAGACCTCGGTGTTGGTCTCCACCACGCTGCGGTGCAGCTCGGCGGTGAACGACGTGGCCGGCAGCCGGTCGAGCAGCTCCCCGGCCCGGGGCACCAGTTCCCGGGTGTGCAGGTCGACGACGTGGAACTCCTCCTCCACACCGATGGTGGCGAGGTCCGCCGGGTCGTCGTCGTGCACCGGCGCGGCCGGGGCGGGGCGGGGCCTGGGCACGGCCCGGCCGTTGCCGGATCGGCCCACCGGCCCGTCGAATGTCGCCGCGTTCGTGGTGTTGTCGGCCATGGTCACCCCGGTTCGCGTGTCGGTGTCTCGACTGTCCGACGAGCGTTCCCAGGCTTGGTGCCGGGGGTGTTTCCGGCGCGTTAAGGTGACGCGCCGTTCTGCCGACTGATCGTCTTCGGACACAGCGGCCTCGTCGGGTCGACCTCGTCGCGGTTGACCAGCGCTGTCGCCGTGTGGTCGTCCGGTGACGGTCAGCAGCGCACATGCAACATCCGGAACCACGAAGCCCTTGTTGTGCATTGACATTCGCCGCTGCACCACGTAGGTGTTGCAGGGCGGCGTGACGCAGCGTTGCGGCATGAAATCGGGGAGTGTGCAAATGGCCGAGGATGTTGGATCGACCGTGCCGCGCCGGCAACTCGGCCGGCTGCTGCGGCAGTACCGCAACGAGGCAGGGGTGACACTCGACGCCGCCGCCGAGGCACTGGAGTACAGCAGGCAGAAGATCTGGCGCATCGAGTGCGGCACCGGGTCCGTCCGGGTGCTCGACGTCAAGGCGATGTGCGAGCTGTACGGGGTGCCGCCGGAGATGACCGCCGCGATGCGCGGCCTAGCCGTCGAGACGAAGTCCAAGGGCTGGTGGCACGCGTACGGTGACGCGGTGCCGAGCTGGTTCGAGCTGTACGTCGGCCTGGAATCCGCCGCCTCCCGCCTGCGCGAGTACGGCGAGACGCTGATCCCCGGACTGCTCCAGCACCGCAGCTACGCCGTCGCGCTCTACCAGACGGGTAGCCGGATCAGCGCCCAGGACCGCGAACGGGCGGTCGAGGTGAGGCTGCAACGGCAGGCGTTGCTGAGGCGTCGCCTGCCCCAGCCTCCCCACCTGGAGGCGGTGCTCTCGGAGGCAGCCCTCCGCCGTGTCGTCTCCGGTCGCAGCGTGATGACCGCGCAGCTCACCCACCTGCTCGAGGTGTCCGCACTCCCGAACGCGTCGGTGCGGGTGGTCCCGCTCGCCGCCGGGCCGCACCCGGGGGCGACAGCCGGTTCCTTCGTCATCCTCGACTTTCCCGCAGGCGACGGCGGCCGGGCGGTTCCCGAGCCGTCGGTGGTCTACAGCGAATCCCTCACGGGAGCGCTGTACCTCGACAAGCCGGACGAGCTACGCGCCTACGAGGACGCCTGGCGGGGTCTGGAGAGGCTGGCGCTGCCCGAGGCAGAATCGAGCGACATGATCAAGACCATCATCGGGGAGATGCGACATGACTGATCTGAGCAACGCCATCTGGCGCACGAGCACCCGCAGCGGCGACAACGGCGGTAACTGCGTCGAGGTCGCCACCAATCTCCCAGGCGTGGTGCCCGTGCGGGACTCGAAGGACCGGCGGGGTCCGGTGCTGCTCTTCCCACCCGCGGCCTGGCGGGCGTTCGTCGCGTCGGTAGGCGTCGAGAGACCCCCGGTTGGTTGACCCGCGGGCGTCGACGCGAAACAGTGCCGGTGGAGCGGCGATGTTGGGGCATCCCACTGACCCGGATACCCCGACATCGGCGACCTGAAGGCGATCAGGCGCGGGGCCGTGTCACCTCATGTTGGCGACCACGAACGGCGCGTGGCCGTGCAGGTAGTTGGTCCATCCTCCGGTCACCGGCGCGCCGGGGCTCAGCAGGTTTGTGGTGTCCGTGCCGACGTCGAGCTTCCAGGCCGTCCAGGAGATGCCGTTCGACGTCATCCAGTCGATCCAGGACTGCGCCTCCGGCAGGCAGGCCCGGCCGTCGAGTCCGCCGTCGGCGTTGCTGGCGCCCCACTCGGTGACGAACAGCGCCAGCCCGGCGCGGATCGCCGCGTCACCCTTGGCGCGCAGCGACGCGCCGTGCGTGCACGAGTAGAAGTGCAGTGTGTACATGAGGTTGGTGCCGGCGACCGGGCTGGCCGCCGCCGCGTCCACGTCCTGCGACCACGTGGGCGTGCCGAGCACGACGATGTTGTCCGGGTCGGCGGCGCGGATCGCGGACACCACCGCCTGGTGGTACGGCTTGATGACGCCGGTCCAGCTGAACTGCAGCGGCTCGTTCCACGGCTCCCAGATCACGTTTGGCAGGTGCCCGTAGCGGCGGGCCAGGTCGCCGAAGAACGCCACCGCCTGGGACTGGTTGTTCTGCGCCTCGTGGGCGTGCCAGTCGACGATCACGTACACGCCGGCGGTGACCGCGTTGTTGATGATGGTCTCCACCTGCGCCCGCGCCCTGCCCGGGTCACTCAGGTACGCCCCGGCGGGCTCGACGCCCATCGCCGCGCGGATCACCTGGAGGTTCCAGTTGTCCCGCATCCAGGTCAGCGCGGAGAGGTTCTCGGCGTACGGGGCGGTCTCCCAGTTGAGCCACATGCTGCTGATGCCGCGCAGCCGCACCCGTGACCCGTTCTTGTCGCACATCGTCGTGCCGCAGACGCGCAACTGTCCGTACCGCTCGACGGGCGTGCCGGTGGTCGGCGGCGGAGTCGTCGGCGGCGGTGTGGTGGGCGGCGGAGTCGTCGGCGGCGGTGTGGTGGGCGGCGGGGTCGTCGGCGGCGGGCCGCCGGCGCAGGAGGCGCCGTCGACGGTGCAGTTCACAGGCGTGCCGGAGCCGTTGACGAGGAAGCCGAACGACGTCGAGGCGCCGGCCCCGAGGGTGCCGTTCCAGGACACGTTGGCGAAGGTGTGGTGGTTGCCGGAGGTCGTCTGCTGCGCGTTCCACGACTGGCTGATCGTCGTACCGGCCGGCAGGTCGAACTCGACCCGCCAACCGCTCATCGGTGCGGAGGTGTCGTTGGTGACGGTGACCTGGCCCTGATAGCCGCTGCCCCAGTTGTTCGTCACGGAGAAGGCGGCTGTCGCCGCGCTGGCCGGCGTGGCGGACATCGCCATCGCGCCGGCGAGCAGGCCGGCGACGGCCAGCGATGTGACAAGTCTCAGTGTGCGCATGCGGAACCCGCTTCGGATCGACGGTGACGGTCTGAGGCGGGGCGGCGCCTTCGCGCACAGTATCGATCGACTGCTATGTCTTGCAAGCGCGGGTCAGCGCCGCCGCCAGCCCCAGCGACGTGGGGTCCCGCCCCTCTCCCGGGCCAGCATCTCGGTCGCGGTCCGCAACTTCTGGGCGGGCACCTCGGCGGCCGGGCCCAGCGTCTCCACGAACCGGTTGCCCATCGCCAGCACCATCGCCGCCCGGTCGAGGTCGCCGATCAGGACCAGGCACTGCGCGTACACCCCGTAGGTGTTGGCCATCTCCCAGAAGGTCAGCGGGCGGGCCAGGTCGAGCAGCCCCTGCCGCAGTTCGCACGCTCGCGACGCCGCGAGCGCCGCCTCCTGGGCGCCGTCCGCCGACGACGGCCGGGTGAGGTGCCGGTGCAGCAGCGCCGTCGCCTGGTTGTGGTAGGCCGTACCCATCGCCTCCCGGGTGCGCGGCCCGGCGGACGGCGGGTCCCCGGCCGAGGCCAGACCCACCGCCACCGCCCGTTCCAGCAGGTCCCGACGGGTGGCGGGCTGACCTGCGGAGAAAGCGATCTCGGCGAGATCCACGAGCGCGGTGACCAGTTCCGCGAGCGCGTCGTCCCGGGGCGCGACCGTCACGCTCCCACCCTCGGCCGCCACCGCGTCGTACACCCGCTCGAAGATGGCTACCGCCTCACCGCCTGGGGCCATCGCCTCGGCGGACCGGCCACGGGCGGACAGCAGCATCCCGCGCCGCCACAGCGCCCGCGCCAACTGCTGGTGGTCGCGGCGGTCGGCCCGACCCGGGTCGCGCACCGCCTGCCGGTAGGCGTCGATCACCCGCACCCACAGGCGGTCGGCCTCCGCCCAGGCGTCCTGCCGCTGCGACAGCTCCCGCGCCTGCTCGAACAGCCTGCCCCGCTCGTCAGGTCCCAATTCCCGCACCCCCTTCGCGCCGACCACCTACGACACCACACCGCAGACAGTCAAGGCTATCGATTCTAAGGGCGTGCACCGGGCGTCCCCGGCGACGAACGCGGCTCGACACTACCGGCTGAGCGGCTTGGAGCAGAGAACGTCGGGCTGGGGCACGTACCCCAGTGCCTGCCAGAACCGGAGCGCGGCGGTGTCCTCCGGCAGGACCAGCAGGTTCACCCGGGGGCACCCCAGCGCCGCGAACCGCCTCTCCACCTCGGCGACGAGCGCGGTGGCGACGCCCCGGCGACGGTACGCCGGAGCCACGGCCAGCCGCAGGATCATCCCCCGGCGCCCGTCGTAGGTGCCGAGCACCACTCCCACGACAGCGTCGGCCACCTCGGCGACCAGGAACAACTGCGGATCCCGAACCAGCTTCGCGGTCAACTCCGCGCGGGACAGCACGTCCCGTCCCGACCCGGTCCACAGTGCCGCCACGTCGTCGTAGTCGGGCCAGGCGAACTCGCGGACGCGCACCGTCCGACGATACCGACCGGCACCGCGCGGCGGGCGGAACGGTCGTAGCGTAGGGCGCATGCGAACCACCACACTGGGCAGTGCGGGGCCCGAGGTCGGCGTCATAGGTCTCGGGTGCATGGGCATGAGCCACGGCTACGACATCAGTGGCCCCCGAGACGACGACACCTCTATCTCGGTCATCCACCAGGCTCTCGACCTGGGCGCCACCCTGATCGACACCTCAGACGTGTACGGGCCGTACACCAACGAGGAGCTGGTCGGCCGGGCGCTGGCCGGCGGGCACCGGGAACGGGCCGTCCTGGCGACGAAGGTCGGGCTGGTGGCGACGTCCCCGACCGGCGGCCCCGGCAACTCGCCGAAGATCGGCAACAACGGCCGTCCCGAGCACATCCGCGCGGCGATCGACGCCAGCCTGCGCCGACTCGGCACCGACCACGTCGAGCTCTACCAGCTGCACCGGGTCGACCCGGAGGTGCCCATCGAGGAGTCCTGGGGCGCGATGGCGGAGGTCGTGGCGGCCGGCAAGGCGCGACAGATCGGTCTGTCCGAGGTGAGCGTGACCCAGATCGTGCGGGCCCAGGCGGTCCACCCGGTGGCGTCGGTGCAGTCGGAGCTGTCGCTGTGGACCCGCGACCCGCTGACCGAGGTCTTGCCGTACTGCGCCGAGCAGGGCATCGCCTTCCTGCCGTTCTCGCCGCTGGGTCGGGGGTTCCTCACCGGCCGGTTCACCTCGTTCGACGACCTGCCCGCCGACGACTTCCGCCGCGGCCTGCCGCGCTTCCAGCAGGACGCGTTGCGGGCCAACCTCGCCATCGTCGCGCGGGTCCGCGAGATCGCCGACCGGGCCGGGTTCAGCTCCGCGCAGGTCGCCCTCGCGTGGGTCGTCGCCCAGGGCCGCCTCGTCATCCCGATCCCCGGCACCAAGACGCCGACGTACCTGGTGGACAACTGCGCGGCAGGCGACGTGCGGCTCAGCGCCGAGGACCTGGCCGACCTGGACGCGCTCCCCGCGCCCGAGGGCGGTCGCTACTGAGGGCCAGGCGGCCCGGCCCCGTCCGGCCGGGCGGCCACGGGCGCACCGAACGCCACAGGCACACCAGGCGAGTACAGCACGCTTACCGGCGGCCCGACCGGCGCCGGCAGCCCGGCGGCGGCGACCAGCTCGTCGTCCAGACCCAGCAGCTCGGCCCGGTGCAGCGGCCAGCGCGGATGCCAGTTCGGCAGGTGCAGCGTGCGCCCGTACGCCCGGGTGTGCAGCCCCCAGCGGGCGGTGACGAAATGCTCAAGGGACGTCGGCTCGTCGATCCGCTCCCCCACCCGCACCACCATCCGGCTCGTCGTACCCGCCGGGCCCGGCCAGCGACGCCGGCACCGGTAGGTGCGCAGGTCGCCGTCGCGGTCCAACCGCATCGACGACCAGAGGTACGGCAGACCCAGCGTCACCCTCGCCACGAGCACCGGCACGAGGCGGGACGCGTCGAGCGAGCGGAACACGACGGCCCGGCGGCCGGTGTCGTCGACCGAGTAGAGCCGCACGTTCGTCTCCCAGAACGTGCCCAGGTACGGGATGCCCGGGCCGCGACCGAGGCCCAACCCGACCATCCGGAAACCGATGAGCCCGACGTAGCTGACACCGTCCAGGGTGTCCGGCCGGGTCCCGGGCGGCAGCAGCGGTGCGACGAGGGCCGGATCGACGGCCCAGTGCAGGAACGTGAGGTCCTCCCAGCGTTGACGCAGGACCGCCCAGGAGAACGCCTGTCGGGGCGAGTGGTCGACCGGTTCGATGTGCACCGCCTCATCGTGCCCGGCGCAGACGGGCGGGCCAACACCGACCGTGCCGATGGTCGACGATACCGGCCCGTCGGGCGGCGCAGTCACAGGTCGTAGGCTGGCACGCGTGGTTGGGCACCCGGAAATCGTCTGTAAACCCGCATAAAGGGTGAAGCGGGACGCGCGGGAGGACGTACACATGACGCACAGTGACGCCGATCTGGTAGTGCTCGCGCAGGCCGGGGACGCGGGGGCGCTCGGTGTGCTGCTGGCCCGCCACGAGGCCGGGATGCGGGCCGTCGCGCTGAGCCTCCTCGGCTACGGGCCGGACGCCGAGGACGCCGTGCAGGACGCGATGGTGGTGGCGGTTCGGCGCATCGGGGAGGTCCGCGACCCCGCCGCTGTCGCCCCGTGGCTGCGCACGATCGTGCGCAACAACGCCCGCATGACGCTGCGCGGCCCACGGCCGGTCCCCGTCGCCGAGCCGGAATGGTTCACGCCTCCCTCCACCACCCCCACCCCCGAGGAGGCGCTGGACCGCACCGCCCTGCGGGACTGGGTGTGGCACGCCGTCGGGCAGTTGTCCGAGTCCGACCGGCTCGTCACCCTGCTGCGGTACTTCAGCGACGCCTCCTCGTACGAGCAGATCGCGGCCGTCTGCGGCGTGCCGGTCGGCACCGTCCGCAGCCGCCTCAGCCACGCCCGTCGCGCGCTCGCCGGCGGCCTGCGCACCTCCTCGGCGTCCGCGTACGCCGACTCCACGGCGGCCGACGACGCCCGCTGGCGCGAGGGCCGCGACATGATCGACACGGCGATGCGGGGCGACTTCGACCGGGTCGTGCGGGAGCACTGGTGGCCGGACGCCGAGATGATCGTGCCGGGTGGCCGGCGCGGCGGTCGTGATCTGGCGGTCCGCGGCATGAACGGCGACCTGGAGGCCGGGGTACGCCAGCGGCTGCGCAACGTGGTGTCCAGCGGGAACGTGCTGATCTGGGAGACCGACCTGCTCAGCCCGCCGGATGATCCGGAGCACTGCCCGCCCGCGGCGCTCTGGTTGCAGCAGCTGTACCAGGGCCGGGTGTGGCGGTTCACCCTCTTCCACCCCCTCCCGGCGCGGGTCTGAGAAAAGGTTCCGAGCCGAGCGAACTTTTCCCCCGGTCCGCGCATCTGGTCCGTGTCAGTCACCAGTCGCCGTCGCGGCACCAGCCGCACGGGTCACGGATCGGGAGATAGTTCATGGGTTCCACCCGCCACGACGTCGGCGCGCTCGCGCCGGGCAGCCACACCCTCACCGTCGACGGGGTCCGGCAGGTGTACCACGTCGCCGGCACCGGACCGGTGTGTGTGGCGCACTCCGGCGGCCCCGGCATCGAGTGGTCGTACCTGCGGGCGCCGGGCCTGGAGGAGCACTTCACGATGGTGTACGTCGAGCCGGTCGGGACCGGCGCCTCCGGACGCCTCGACAACCGAGACGACTACCGTCTCGACACGTATGTCCGGTTCCTGGACGCCGTTGTCGGCCACCTCGGCGAGCCCCGGGTGTATCTCCTCGGCCACTCGCACGGCGGCTTCGTCGTGCAGCGGTACGCGCTGGCGCACCCGGACCGGGTCGCCGGTCTCGCCCTGTACGACACCTCGCCCGTCACCGGTGCCGAGTTCTGGGCCGAGGCGATGGCCAATCTCGCCGCGTACCCGCAACGGCACCCCGACCGGCCGGAGGCGGCGGCGGTCCCGACCGCCTTCGCGCAGATCGGCGCCGCCACCGACGACGAGTCGTTGTCGGCCACGCTACGCGCGGCCCTCCCGGTGTACTTCGCGGACTTCTGGGGTCGGCGGGACGAGTTCGCGCCCTTCCAGGCCGCGGTGCGCGTCTGGTCCGCCCCGGCGGGCGCGCAGGACCCCACGCCCTTCGACGTGCGCGGCGACCTCGGCGAGATCACCGTGCCGGTCGTGGTGATCGTGGGGGCGTACGACTTCATCTGCGGGCCCCGCTTCGCGGAGGAGCTGCACGCGGGCGTCAAGGACTCGCGCCTGGTGGTGCTGGAGCGCAGCGGGCACTTCGCGCACATCGAGCAGCCCGCCGAGTTCACCGAGGCCGTGGCGGAGCTGCTGCGGCGCTGACGCGTACGCCGCGCCCGAGGTCCGTTCGTCACAGCGGGCAGGCCTCGGGAGGCGGCGGCGTTGCACGGTCATAGGCTTGGCACTTCGCTGCGCCGTGACGAAGGAGAGACCGCCGTGAGCCAGACCGAGCGGATGGATTCCGTCGACGAGTGGAACGTGGCCGAGGACGACGGCGTCCTGGACGCCTCCGACACGCTTGACGACGACCGGGTCGGCGACCCGCTCGACACCGGCATCGTGGCCGAGGACCACTGGACGGCGGCGAACCGGTTCGGCACCACGCCTGCCGAGGAGCGGGCCGGGGAGTCCCTGGAGCAGTACCTGGCCCAGGAGGAGCCGGACGTCGACCCGTACGCCGAGGGCGGCGACGACGAGGACGAGCTGACCCGACGCGGGTACGAGGCCGAGGGCCGCGCGGGGCGTCTCGTCGCCTACGACGAGGGTGTCCGCGAGGACGACGAGGCCGAGTCGGTGGCCTGGGACGCCGGGATCGACGCGGGCGCCGCCAGCGCCGAGGAAGCGGCGATCCACCTGGTCGACGACCCGAACGGACCCGGCGACGGCCCGCTTCGCTGACGTCGGGCCGCCGCGCTCAGCGCGCACGGGGAGCTGAGCGCGGCGGGACGCTCAGTGCATGGCGATGGGCGTCTTGAGCTGCTCGACCTGCTGGTCGTCGAGCTGTGCTGGGGGACGCCGACGCGGCAGCAGGGCGGCCGGGATGAACGTGAGCACGACGAGCGCGAACGCGACCCAGAACGTGTGGGCGAACGCCGTGGCGGCGAAGTCGAGCCCGCGTTCGATGAGCGACGGATCCACTGGCGTCTGCTGGAGCAGTTCCGGTCGCTGCTGGGCGGCGATGGCCAGCCCGGCCTCGGTGATCGGCTCGCCGCTCGGGTCCACCGCGCCGGGGATCGGCCGGGAACCGTTCAGCTCGTTGGTGAGGATCACCGACATGACGGCGGCGCCGACCGAGCCGCCGATCTGCTGGAGGATGTTGACGAGCGTCGAGCCGCGGGCCACCTCCTGGGCCTGCAACGTCCGCAGCGCCGAGGTCATGATCGGCATCATGGTGCCACCCATGCCGAGGCCCATCACGAACAGCGACCCGCCGAGCAGCCAGTACGAGGTCTGCGGGTCGACCTGGGTGAAGCTGAAGAACCCGGCCACGATGAGGGCCAGCGCGAACGGGACGGTACGCCCGATCGGCACCCGATCGGCAAGCGTGCCGGCGATCGGCATGGTGATCATCGCGCCGATGCCCTGGGGGGCCATCAGCAGGCCGGCGGCCAACGTGGACTCGCCGCGCACCTGCAGGAAGTAGCTCGGGAACAGCAGGCCGGCGCCCATGAACGCGATGATGAACACGAACAGCGTCACCGAGGCGATGGTGAGGTTGCGGTTGCGGAACAGCCGCAGGTCGAGCAGCGGGTGCCGGGGCTTGAACGAGTAGAGCACGAACGCCACCACCAGCGCGCCGCCCACCAGCATCGGGGCCCACACCTTGGCCTCGGTGAAGGTGCCCGCCTCGGGCAGTGACGAGACCCCGTACAGGAACAGGGCGAGGCCCGGCGAGAGCATGAGCATGCCGACGAAGTCGAACGACTCGGACGGCTCGGGAGCGTCCTTGGGCAGCGCGAGCTGCGCGTAGACGAGCGCCACGACACCGATCGGCAGGTTGATCAGGAAGATCCAGTGCCAGCTCGCGGTGTCGATCAGCCAGCCGCCGAGGATCGGGCCGCCGATCGGCCCGAGCAGCATCGGGATGCCGAGGACGGCCATCAGCCGGCCGATCCGGTGCGGCCCGGCCGCGCGGGTCATGATGGTCATGCCCAGCGGCATGAGCATGCCGCCGCCGAGGCCCTGCAACACGCGGTAGCCGATCAGCTCGCCGATCGTGTCGGCGGTGGCGCAGAGCCCGGACCCGATGGTGAAGAGCGCCAACGCCACCATGTAGAGGCGTTTGGTGCCGAACCGGTCGGCCGCCCACCCGCTGAGCGGGATCACGGTGGCCAGGGCGAGGGTGTAGGCGGTCATCGTCCACGCGACGCGGGCGTAGGACGCGTCGAACTCGGTCTGGAACGTGGGCAGCGCGACGCTGACCACAGTCACGTCGAGGATCGACATGATCGCGCCGAGGACCACGACGCCTGCCACCTTGAGCACCGCGGCGTCGAGTTTGTCCGATGTCGCGACGGATTGCTGTGTCACAAACTCTCCTGAGGTCGTATGAGCCGGCCAGTGGTGGGCGGTGGCGGCGACGCCGCGCCGACCAGGCGCGGGGCGCGGCGTGCCGGGGCAACGACGCGCGGAGGCAGAGTAACCGCCAGTTGTGACGGTTCGCCGCCGGATTTCGTGACCGCCCGCTGCCGCATCCGAACGGCCGTGCGATGACGACCAATCGTCGGTGTGGCGATCAGCCTGCGGGTCGCCCGAGGTCCACCGGCGACGAGTCGGCAGAGCAGTGCCCGTGTCGAGGGTCAACGCGGCCCCGGTCCGGAACCCCCTGACGCCGTCCTTTGAATAGTCAGCTCGTCCGACCCTGGGGCGCGGCCGGGTAGCGGGCCGGGCTGACGCCCAGAAAGCGCCGGAAGTGACGGCTCAGGTGCGCCTGGTCGAAGAACCCGGCGGCCGTGGCGGCCTCGGCGGGGCGCTGACCCGCGAGGAGCAGGCGACGCGCCAGCTCGACCCGGCGACCGGTCAGGTACGAGTGTGGTGGCAGCCCGTGCGCGCGTGTGAAGGTCCGGACCAGGTGGGTCGGGTGGGCGTGCAGCAGGTCGGCGGCCTCGCGAAGCGTGACACCGTCGACGGTCCGGGCGTCCAGCAGCTCACGGAGCCGGTCGGCGAGGCCGGGCACGGCCGGCACGGTGCCGACCGGCGTCCGTCGGAACAGTTGCGCGCGCAGCCGGTCCAGGATGAGCGCGAGCCGGCTCTCGGCCTCGAACTCCTCGCCAGGCGTGGCGAGCACGTGGTGCAGGTGGTGGATCCGGTCCCGCAGGCGCGGATCGGCCAGGTCCGGCTCGTCCACCGCCCGGCCGACCAGGTCGGGGGCGAGGGCCGAGGTGTCGAGGTACAGGACCCGTTTGCGAAAGCCGCCAGGGGTGGCGGAGCGGCCGTCGTGCGGCACGTACGGCGGCAGCAGGGTGACCGATGTGCGCAGCGCGCCGTGCCGGTGCCGGTCGAGGTCGAAGCGGACCGCGCCGTCGTCCACGATCAGCAACGTCCACACGTCGTGGACGTGCCGTGGGTACGCGTGGTCCACGAAATGGGCGTGGAAGACCTCGGCGACCCCGGCGACGGCGGGTCGCCACGCGCTGACCTGCGAGCCGGCCGGGCGGGTGGCCACGCTAAGAACGTACAAGACCGGTGGGTGCCGGCACCGGCAGGCTCGGCGCCATGACCGAACCGATCCGCTTTCCCACCAAGATCGCCGTGCTGCTCCGCAACGACCTGGTCGGCTGGCAGCGACTCAACGTCACCGCCTTTCTGGTAAGTGGCATCGCGCACGCCGAGCCGGAGCTGCTCGGCGAGAAGTACCGCGACGCGGACGGTACGGCGTACCTGCCGATGTTCGGCCAGCCGGTGCTGGTCTTCGCCGGCGACCGGGCGACCCTGACCAACGCGCACTCGCGGGCCCTCGCCCGCGGGCTGCGGCTCGCCGTGTTCACGTCCGAGCTGTTCGCCACAGGCAACGACCGGGACAACCGGGCCGCCGTGCAGGCGGTCGGCCGGGAGAAGCTCGACCTGGTGGGGTTGGCCCTGCACGCGGGGCGCACGGTCGTGGACAAGGTCCTCAAGGGAGCGACAATGCATCCCTGACGGCGGCAATTGCGGCGAAGACATTGATATCGATGCGCATGACTG
Source organism: Micromonospora sp. NPDC000663 (assembly GCF_042898105.1). NCBI lineage: Bacteria > Bacillati > Actinomycetota > Actinomycetes > Micromonosporales > Micromonosporaceae > Micromonospora > Micromonospora sp. NPDC000663. The sequence goes on along the minus strand of NZ_JBIAYR010000004.1, from coordinate 127,717 downwards.
TAATAATTAACAGACTTTACAGTTGTTTCGCCGCCCGGAAGGACCCCGACATGGCGCGACGAATGGCCGGGCCCACACCACGCCCTGCCCGCATCAGGTTGACCGCCGCCCTCGCCGCGGCCCTGCTCGCCGTACCGACCGGCCTGACCGTCGGCGCCCCCGCAGCGATGGCCGCCGGGACGGGCGCGATCACCGGGTACGGCGGCAAGTGCGTCGACGTGGCCGCCGCCAACCCGGCCAACGGCACGCCTGTGCAGCTCTACACCTGCAACGGGTCGACCGCGCAACAGTGGACGGTCGGCGACGACGGCACCATCAGGGCGCTGGGCAAGTGCCTCGACATCGCCGCCGCCAGCACCGCCAACGGTGCCCGCGTGCAGATCTACGACTGCAACGGCACCGGCGCGCAACAGTGGTCGGCCAGCGCCGGGCAGCTGATCAACCCCACCTCCGGCAAGTGCCTCGACGCGACAGGCCCCAGCTCCGCCGACGGGACACCGCTCCAGATCTGGAGCTGCACCGGCACCGCGAACCAGACCTGGACACTGCCCACCGGCGGCGACACCCCACCGCCGTCCTCGGGCGGCTTCGCCCACCCCGGCGTCCTGGTCAGCCGGGGTCAGCTCGACTTCGTCAGGGGGCGGGTGCAGGCCGGCGCGCAGCCGTGGGCGGCGGCGTACAACCAGATGATGAGCAGCCGGTACGCCTCGCTGGCGCGTACCCCGGCACCCCGCGCGGTCGTCGAGTGCGGGTCGTACTCCAATCCGAACAACGGCTGCACCGACGAACGCGAGGACGCCATCGCCGCGTACACCGACGCGCTCGCCTGGTACGTCACAGGCGACGCCCGGTACGCGCAGAAGTCCATCCAGATCATGGACGCCTGGTCCTCGACGATCACCTCGCACACCGGCAGCAACGCGCCGTTGCAGACCGGCTGGGCCGCCTCGGTCTGGCCCCGGGCCGCCGAGATCATCAGATACACGTACACGGGCTGGCCCAACGCCAACCGGTTCGCCACCATGCTGCGCACCGTCTACCTGCCTGTCGTGCGCAACGGGTCGAACAGCAACGGCAACTGGGAACTGACGATGATGGAGGCAGCGATCGGTATCGCCGTCTTCCTGGAGGACCGTGACGCCTACGACGCGGCCGTCACCCGCTTCCTCAACCGCGCGCGGGCCTTCGTCTACCTGCCCAGCGACGGCGCGCTGCCGTACACGGTGCCCGGCAGCGGCCTGGACACCAGCTCCGAGATCATCAGCTACTGGCAGGGCCAGTCCACGTTCGTCGCCGGCCTCGCGCAGGAGACCTGCCGGGACTTCGTGCACACCGGGTACGGGATCTCCGCCATCTCGCACGTCGCCGAGACCTCCCGGATCCAGGGACGGGATCTCTACCCCCAGGTCGGTGAACGACTGCGACAGGCGCTCGGCTTCCACTCCCGCTACCAGCTCGGCGAGGCGCCGCCCTCCTGGCTCTGCGGCGGCAGCCTCACCCGTGGCCTCGGCCCGATCACCGAGGTCGGCTTCAACGCGATGAGCAACAGGCTGGGCAACGTCATGACCAACACGCAGGCCCTCACGCTGCAGCAGCGGCCGGCCAGCACCAACAACCTCTTCGTCGCCTGGGAGACGCTCACCCACGCCGACAACCCGAACTGACCGGACGACTGTGGGTCGGCGCCGCCGCGCGCCGACCCACAGTCGTGCTCAGCCGTCCACCCCGAGCGCCACCACCGGGCTGACCCGCGCCGCCCGCCGCGCCGGCAGCACCCCGGCCAACGCGGTCAACGCGACGAGCACCAGGAACAGCGCGACCAGCGACAGCACCGGTACGGTCAGGGGTGCGTTGATCCCGAGCGTCCGCACCGCCAGCCACGCGTACGGGACGCCGAGGAGCAGACCGATCGTCGCGCCGATCACCCCGTAGAGGCCCGCTTCGGCGGTCAGCATGGTGCGCAGGCCCACCCGGGACAGACCGATCGCGCGGAGCAGACCGGACTCGCGGATGCGCTCCACCACCGAGAGCGCGGTGGTGGATCCCACGCCGACGACCGCGATCAACACGGTGAGGCTGACCAGGCCGACCGCGATCCAGACCAGGGTGCCCAGCACCTCGTCGTTGCGGTCCCGCTCGTCGGCGAGCACCGAGAGCCCCACCCCCTCGCTGCCCTGGATCGCCTGCCGCAGCGCCCGTACCCCTGCCGTGCGGCCCTCCTCGCCGGACCCCGCCGCGTCGGCAAGCAGACCGGTGTACGCCGTGGGCACACCGAGCCGGTCGAGGTCGCCGCGGTCGGCCAGGATGCCGGCGTGCAGCGGGCCGTGGTCGGGCAGGACCGCTGCGACGCGTACGTCGACGGTCCTGCCGCCGAGGGCGAGCGCGGCCGTGTCGCCGGCGCGCAGGCCGGTGTCACGGGCCACCCAGCTGCCGAGCACGACGCGGCCCGGCCCACGGTCGGCAAGGGAGCCCTGCGCCACGTCCAGGCTCCGGGTCGTCGGCAACGCGGCCATGTCCAGGTCACTCGTCGGGTAGCCGGACTCGACATCGCCGAGGCGGTCGGCACCGCCCGTCAGCGTGACGTCGGCAACCCGCCGGTACGGCATCACCCGGGCCAGCGCCCCCCGTGCCGTCTCGGCCCGGGTCACGACCGAGGCCGGCAGCGTTCCGCCGTTCGTGGTGACCTCGAAGTCGGTGGGCGCCGAGAGCGCCATCTCCCGTTCGGCGAGCACTCCCATCGACGCGCCCCCGATGACCACCCCGGAGATCAGGGTCACTCCGAGCGCCACCACGACGGAGACCGCGGCGGCACGGCGCGGCGTACCGCCGATCCCGCCGACCGCCAGCCTGCCGTGCGGGCCGAGCTGACGCAGCGGCCAGCCCACCACGGCCAGCACCGGCCGCACCAGCAGCGGACCGAGGGCCACCAGCGCGAAGAACGCCAGCGCGCCGGAGCCGACCAGCAGGAGCAGAGGCATCGTCGGGTCGTACGACTCCTGCTCCGGCGTGGGCAACCGGTGCCACGTCCCGACGGCGGCCAGGACCGCGCCCACGGCCAGCAGCAGGCCCGCGCCGAGGCGCAGCGGTGCGATGCCGCGCTGGCCGGCGGTGGTGCTCGCCGTGCGCAGCGCCTCCAGCGGGGAGACCCGGGAGGCGGAGAGCGCCGGCGCCAGCACGGCCAGGACGGTGATCACGACGGCGCCGACGATCACCGCGACCGCCGCCGCCAGCGGCAGGCCGGGCGACGAGACAGCCATGCCCGCCGCGCGCAACACCGCCGGCAGGGCGTACCCGAGGGCGAGCGCGCCGCCGACGCCGACGGCTCCGGCGACGAGCCCGGTCAGGGCTCCCTCGGCGGTCAACGCGCCCACCAGGGTCGCGCGCCCGGCACCGACCGCGCGCAGCAGCGCGAGGTGCCGCATCCGCTGGGCGAAGACGATGCGGAAGGTCGAGGTGACCACCAGCGCGGCGGCGATGACAGCGATCGCGACGAACACGCCGACCAGCACGAAGAGCCTCCCGACCTGCTCGGCGGCCTCGTTGGCCTCGGCGTCGCGCACCTCGGCCCCGGAGCGGACCTGCTGCTCGGCACCGACCACGGCGCTCACCCGTTGGCGGACGGACTCGGCGGACTCGCCGGGGGCCACCCGCACGTCGATGCGCTGCACGGTGCCCAGGCGCGCCCAGGCGGTCACGGCGCTGTCCGGCGCGTACGCGTCCAGGCCGGCGTCGTCGGGGGTGTCGACCAGGCCGGTGACGGTCAGCCGGGCGGGCGTGGTGAGTTCGCCGCCGGTGCCGCTGGTCGAGGTGCCCACCGCGAGCCCGAGCCGCTCGGCGGTACGCGGGGTGATCGCGATCTCGCCTGGCTGGTCCGGGTAGCTGCCCTCGATCACGTGCACGGTGGCCAGCGGGCCGGCACCGGGGTCGCCCTGGAGATTGAGGTACCCCTCGCCGAAGGCGACACCTACCGACGGCCGGCCCACCGCCTCGGCCACACCGGGCACGGCCCGGACCCGCTGCAACTGGGCCGCGGTGGGTGGCGGCTGCTCGTTGTCACCGATCACCAGGTCGGTGGCGGCCGGCGTGCCGCTGAGGTTGTCCCGCACGGTCCGTTCGGTGATCTCCTGTACCAGCACGGTGCCGAAGACGACGAAGGCGGCGACCAGGATGGCCAGGCCGGTCAGGATCAGCCGGCCGGGGCGGCGGGCGGCGGCGCTCACCTGGGTGCGCAGCACTGTCGCCCTCATGCGCGGGCCGCCAGTTCACGAAGCGCGTCGGTAACGGAGCCCTGGTCCGGCTTGTCGATCTCCCCGGCGACCCGTCCGTCGGCGAGCAGGACGACCCGGTCGGCGTACGCGGCGGCGATCGGGTCGTGGGTGACCATGACGACTGTCTGGCCGAGGTCGCGTACCGATTCGCGCAGGATGGTGAGCACCTCCGCCCCGGATCGGGAGTCGAGGTTGCCGGTCGGCTCGTCGGCGAAGACCACCTCGGGCCGCGACACCAGCGCCCGCGCGAGCGCCACCCGCTGCTGCTGGCCGCCGGACAGCTCGCTGGGCCGGTGGCCCAGCCGGTCGCCCAGGCCCAGCACCCGCACCAGGTGCTCCAGCAGTTGCCGGTCGGGCTCCCGGCCGGCGAGGTCCAGCGGCAGGGTGATGTTCTGCGCGGCGGTGAGCTGCGGCAGCAGGTTGAACGCCTGGAAGACGAACCCGATCCGGTCGCGGCGCACCCGGGTCAGCGTCCGGTCGGACTGACCTGTGAGTTCCGTGCCGCCGAGCAGGACGCGGCCGGAGGTCGCCGTGTCCAGGCCGGCGAGGCAGTGCATGAGTGTCGACTTGCCGGACCCGGACGAGCCCATGATCGCGGTGAACTCGGCGCGGCCGAAGCCGACCGAGACCCCGTCGAGCGCGCGGACCGCCGTGTCGCCGCTGCCGTACACCTTTACCAGGTCGACGGCGGCGACCGCAGCATGCGTGGTCCGCGGCGGGGCGTGGGGTGTCATTGTTCCTCCAGTGGCTGCGATGTGACAGGGGAAGCCTCGCCGCCACCGGCGGGTGGGCGCATCGGTCCGGGGCCGGGTATCGCCGACGCCGGGTCTGTCTTTCGGCTGATCTGCCGTCGACACGCCGCTGGCTACGCTGGGTCATCATGAGCGCGCGGGATCTTCGACGTTGGTGGGTACGCCTGGCCCAGGCCGCCGGCCTGGTGGCCTTTGGTTTGCTCGCCCTCTTCGACTTCGCGTCCAGCACGCAGGACATCCCCAGAGTCACCGCTCTCCTGTTCCTGCCGGTGCCGATGGGCCTGGCGGTGGCGACGGTGCCGCTCTGGCTGCCGGTCCACCGGCTGGGTTCCCGCCGGCTGCCGCTGGCCGCGCTGCTACTCGCCACGGCCTCACTGGCCGTGACCGCGGCGATGGTGTTCCTCTCCGGGGGCGGCGTCCTGCTCGCCCGCACCTGGGGCCTCGCCGAGTCGGCCGGGCTGATCGGTGTGGTGTTCGTGGTGACGCGCTGGGGCGCACCCCGGCCCGCTCTGGGGGCCGCGGTGGCCGCCGGGCTCGCCGTCGCGGCGATGCCGCTGCGTCTCGGCACCGACAGCCTGCTCGTGATCTTCGGTCTGCTCCAGGCGCTCGCGGCGGCCGGCGCCGCCGGGGTGGGGCTCTACCTGCGGGTCGTCGCCGCCGGTCGGGAGCGGGCGATCGCGCTGGTCAGAGCCGAGCAGCGCGCGGAGTTCGCCAGGGACCTGCACGACTTCATCGCCCACCACGTGACGGGCATCGTGGTGCAGGCGCAGGGCGCCCGGTTCGTCGCCGAGCAGGACCCACGGCGGGTGATCGTCGCCCTGGAGCAGATCGAGCGGGCCGGTGCCGAGACGATGGCCTCGATGCGGCGGATGGTCGGGATCCTGCGCAACCCGGATGCCCCGCCGGACGCGCCGCTGGCCCCGCTGGCCGGAGTGACCGACCTGGTGCCGCTGTTGACCGGGTTCAACGGGACGGCGAACGCGCCGGCTCGGCTGCACGTCGACGGCGACCTGGACGGGCTGCCGGTCGAGGTGTCGACGTCGGCGTACCGGGTGGTGATGGAGGGGCTGACCAACACCCGGCAGCACGCTCCGGACGCGCGGGCGGTGGACGTGTCCGTGCGTCGTACCCCGGACTGGCTGCTGGTCCGCGTCGCCGACGACGGCGCGACCCCGCGTACCGCGCCGGCCCGCGGGCACGGCTTCGGCCTGATCGGCCTCACCGAGCGGGTACGCGCCCTCGGCGGAACGATCACCGCCGGACCGGGCGTCGCCGGTGGTTGGGTTCTCGATGCCGCGTTCCCGCTGCGCTCGGCGGTGGCCCGGTGATCCGGGTGCTGGTCGCCGACGACCAGGCGATGGTCCGTACCGGCTTCGGCATGATCATCGGCGCGCAGCCGGACATGGCGGTGGTCGGCGAGGCGGCCGACGGCGTCGCCGCCGTCGAGCTGGCCCGGCGGCTGCGGCCGGACGTCGTGCTGCTGGACATCCGGATGCCGCGCCTCGACGGCCTCGAGGCGCTGCGGCTGCTCGCCGGGCCGGGTGTCGCCGAGCCCATCCGGGTCGTCGTGGTGACGACCTTCGACCTCGACGAGTACGTGCACACCGCGCTCGCCAACGGCGCCTGCGGTTTCCTGCTCAAGGACTCCGGCCCGGCGCTGCTGGTGGAGGCGGTCCGCGCGGCCGTGTCGGGTGACGCGCTGATCAGTCCGTCCATCACGGTACGACTGCTGGAGCATCTCAGCTCGCCCGCTCCGGCGTACGACGACGCCGGACTGTCGCCTCGGGAACTCGACGTCGTCAAGCTCGTGGCCCGGGGCCTGACCAACGCCGAGATCGCCGCCCGGCTCTTCATCGCCGTCGGCACCGTCAAGACCCATCTGGCGAGCGTGCAGACGAAGCTGCCGGCCCGTAACCGGGTCGAGATCGCCGCCTGGGCCTGGGAGCGCCGCCTCGTCGGCTAGGTCGCGCCCGACCTGGCGGACCGGCCGACGCCTCGTCGCGCGGCATATCCCCGCTCGGCCGCAACTGCCGCAGGAGTCACGTTGAACTGCGGCGTCCGCGCGGTGGCGGAAGAGTAACGCTCACGGCCCAGCTCTGGCGCGCGCCCCGACATCTTGCGACGCTGACCCTCGTGTATGACTACGACCTGGTGGTGCTGGGCTCCGGGCCCGGCGGGCAGAAGGCCGCGATCGCCGCCGCCAAGCTCGGCAGGCGGGTCGGCATCGTGGACCGCCGCGACATGATCGGCGGGGTGTGCATCAACACCGGCACGGTCCCGTCCAAGACGCTTCGCGAGGCCGTGCTCTACCTGACCGGCCTGAGCCAGCGCGACCTGTACGGCAGCAGCTACCGGGTCAAGGAGGAGATCACGGTCAGCGACCTGGCCGCCCGCACCCAGCACGTGATCGCCCGCCAGACCGACGTCATCCGCAACCAGCTCGCCCGCAACCGGGTCGCGATGATCACCGGAACGGGACGCTTCGCGGACGCGCACTCGATCTGGGTCGACGGCGGCTCCGGCCGCGAGTCCAGAGTGACCTTCGACAAAATCATCATCGCGGCCGGCACCCGTCCGGCCCGACCGGACAGCGTCGACTTCGACGACCGCACCATCGTCGACTCCGACGGCGTCATCAACCTCCAGGCCGTGCCCCGCAGCATGGTGGTGGTCGGTGCCGGCGTGATCGGCATGGAGTACGCGTCCATGTTCGCCGCACTCGGCACGAAGGTGACGGTTGTGGAACGCCGCGACCGGATGCTCGACTTCTGCGACGACGAGGTCGTCGAATCGCTCAAGTACCACCTGCGCGACCTGTCCGTGGCGTTCCGCTTCGGCGAGGAGGTCGCCGCGGTGGAGAAGCACCACACGGCCGCGCTGTGCATCCTCAAGAGCGGCAAGAAGATCGTCGCCGACACGGTGATGTACTCGGCGGGCCGGCAGGGCCAGACCGACGACCTGGCGCTGGACGCCGCCGGGTTGGAGGCGGACCGGCGGGGCCGGATCAGCGTCGACGCCAACTACCGCACCTCGGTCGACAACATCTACGCCGTCGGTGACGTGATCGGATTTCCGGCGCTCGCGTCCACCTCGATGGAGCAGGGTCGGTTGGCCGCCCAGCACGCCTGCGGCGAACCGGTCCGCGAGATGCACGGCCTGCAACCCATCGGCATCTACACGATCCCGGAGATCAGTTTCGTCGGGCAGACCGAGGCGCAGTTGACCGACAGCTCGACACCGTTCGAGGTGGGCATCGCGCGCTATCGGGAGCTGGCCCGGGGCCAGATCGTGGGTGACTCGTACGGCATGTTGAAGCTGCTCGTCTCCCCCGACGACGGCCGACTGCTCGGGGTGCACGTGTTCGGCACCGCCGCCACCGAGATCGTCCACATCGGCCAGGCGGTGATCGGCTGCGGGGGCACGATCGACTACCTCATCGACGCGGTGTTCAACTACCCGACGCTCGCCGAGGCGTACAAGGTGGCCGCCCTGGACGCGTCCAACAAGATCCGCAACATCAGCCGCATCGACGGCTAGCGGCTGTCTTTCCGCCTGTCGTTGGTCGCTCAGGGCGTCCCCGGGCGCGGGCCGGCCGGTGCGGAGGTTCCGGGCACCCTCCACACCGGCCGGTGTCTACGTCAGCCCGCCGCGCAGGTCGGGGTCAGCGTGCCTGCGGTGCCGTTGGCCTGGAAGCCGAACTCCGTGGACTGTCCGGCGCCGACCTGGCCGTTGTAGGACACGTTCCGGAAGTTGGTCGTGCCTGTGTTGCCGCTGCGGTCGGCGCTCCAGGCGTTGGTGACAGTCGCGCCCGAGGGCAGGGCGACCGTCACCGTCCAGCCGTTGAGGGCCGACGAGCCGGCCGTCACCCGGACGTTCGCCACGAAGCCGCCGGTCCACTGGTTCACGGTCACCGTCGCGGTGCAGCCACCCGTGCCCGGAGGCGGGGTCGTCGGCGGGTCGGTGGGCGGGTCGGTCGGCGGTGGGGTCGTGGGCGGTTCGGTGGTCGGCGGGGTGGTGCCGTTGTTCAGCGCCGCGAGCACGGCGTCGTACGCGGGCTTCTTCGCACCGCTGCTGTCGAACAGCAACGGGGTCTGCGAGGAGCGCCACGAGTCGCTGTCCCGGATCCCCCACACCGTGATGCCGTTGCAGCGGGCGACCGCGAGGCAGTCCTCCACCACGCTGCGGTACGTCGTCGCCGAGGCGCCCTGGATGTCCAGCTCGGTGATCTGCACGTCCACCCCGAGGGCGGCGAAGCTGGACAGCGTGGTGCGGTAGTTGCTCACGTAGGGCGACTCGTTGTTGAAGTGCGACTGGAACCCGACGCAGTCGATCGGGACGCCACGGGACTTGAAGTCCCGCACCATGTTGTACACGGCCTGGGTCTTGGCCCAGGTCCAGTTGTCGGTGTTGTAGTCGTTGTAGCAGAGCTTCGCGCCGGGGTCGGCCGCCCGCGCCGCCCGGAACGCCGCCTCGATCCAGTCGTTGCCGGTGCGCTGGAGGTTCGAGTCACGACGCGCGCCCGAGTTGCCGTCGTCGAAGGCCTCGTTCACCACGTCCCAGGCGTAGATCTGGCCCCGGAAGTGGGTCGCGACCTGCGTGACGTGGTTGAGCATCGCCTGACGCAACGCGCTCCCGCTCATGCCCTGCATCCAGCTGGGCTGCTGCTGGTGCCAGGCCAGGGTGTGTCCGCGTACCTGCATTCCCCGGCTGCGGGCGTGGTTGACGATCTGCTCGGCGGAGCTGTAGCTGAACCGGCCCTGCTGCGGCTCCGTCGCGTCGATCTTCATCTCGTTCTCGGGCGTCACCATGTTGAACTCACGGTTCAGGATGGTGGTGTACGCGCTGTCCGACAGCTTGAACGCCGCCACCGCCGTGCCGAAGTAGCGTCCCTTCTCCGCGGCGGACGCGCCGAGCGTGGTGCCCGCGGACGCGGGTGCCGTCAGCACCAGCGCCATCCCGGCGGCGAGCGTGCCGGCGCCGGTCAGCGCGATGGCGGCTCTCGTCACCGCTTTCCATCTCGCGTTTCTCATCGTGCGACTCCTTCGTGATGGTGGTGTGGAGAGGGGGTTCAGGCGACCGAACACGTGGCACCGTTGAGGGCGAACGACGAGGGCTTCGCGGTGTCGCCCTCGTGGGTGGCCTGGAACCCGATGTCGACAGACGTGTTCGGGGCGATGGCGGCGTTGTAGGAGACGTTGCGGGCCGTCACCGCGCCGCTGGTCGGGGAGTACTGCGCGTTCCAGCCGCCGGTGATGCGCTGCCCATTGGGCAGGGTGAAGGTCAGCGACCACCCGTTCACGGCGGCGGTACCGGTGTTGGTGATGGTCACGCTCGCGGTGAGACCGTTGTTCCAGGCGTTGACCGTGTATCCGACCCGGCAGGCGCCACTGCTGGGCGGCGGAGTGGTGGGGGGCGGAGTCGTCGGGGGCGGGGTGGTCGGGGGCGGGGTGGTCGGCGGCGGGGTCGTCGGCGGCGGGGTCGTGGGCGGCGGGGTGGTCGGCGGGGGCGTGGTGCCGTCCAGCCCGAAGAAGCGGATCACCTGCGCGGCGTCGACAGGCAGGTTGTGCGTGACGCCCTGCATGCTGATCGCCTCGACCGGCGCCATCGGGCCGCTGCTGCCGTACCGGGTGCGGGTGTAGCCGGACTGCGGCGAGTCGGTGTACGTCGGGGTCTGGCTCAACCCGTGCACGTTGGTCCACTGCTTGACCTGCTCGCCGAAGTTCGGGTAACGCAGGGTCTCGTCGTTGGTGCCGTGCCAGATCTGCATTCGTGGCCGCTGGCCTGTGTAACCCGGGTACGCCCCGCGGACCAGGTCACCCCACTGCTGTGCGGTCTTGATGAGCTGCCCGTTCGCGCATTCGCTGTTCCATTCCGAGGTGCCCCCGGTGGCGAAGCAGGCGAACGGCACTCCGGCGAAGGACGCGCCCGCCGAGAACACGTCCGGGTAGTCGCCGAGCATGACGTTCGTCATCATCGCCCCGGACGAGGTGCCGGTGGCGAAGATCCGGGCCGGGTCGGCGGAGTACCGCTGCTTCACGTAGTCGACCATCGACATGAGACCGACCGGGTCGCTGCCCCCACCTCGGCGCAGGGCCTGCGGTGAGGCGACGTCCCAGCACTTGCTGCTGCGGGTCACCGACGGGTAGATCACGATGAACCCGTACCTGTCGGCGAGGGACGCGTACTGGGTGCCGGAGTGGAACGCGGGGCCCGATCCGGTGCAGTAGTGCAGGGCGAGGAGGACGGCCGGCCGGGTGGCCACCCGGTCTGGGACGTACAGGTGCATCTGGAGGTTCGTGGGGTTGGTGCCGAAGCCGGTCACCTGTGTCAGCGTCGCCGCCGATGCCGGCGCGGCGAACGTCAGCGCGGCGGCGGCCAGCGTGAGGACCGCCAGGAGGGCGCCGAACAGCCTTGTCTTGAATGTCATCGTTCGCGATTCCTCGGGGAATTGGCGCATGGAAGGGGAGTAAGTCGAGGACTGCCCTTCGCCCGACCCTGACCGCGGCTCGCGTGACCACGTCAGCTTCGATCGAGCACACTCGATTGTCAAGACTTCCGGAATCTTTTCGGAACGTGAGATCGCGCGCGAGCTGGCCATGAGGAGCCATGACCGGACATCGATGACCGGGCTATCATCGGGGCGTTCTCGAAACGTGTCGGGCTTCCCACATCCCTCGCGTCACCCCCCTGCGCGCGTCCACACAGGACCCGCCGGCACGAAGGAGATCGAGTGAAGATCGTCGACGCCCGGATCATCGTGACCTGTCCGGGCCGCAACTTCGTCACCCTCAAGATCGTCACGGACGAGGGCGTCACAGGCGTCGGAGACGCCACCCTCAACGGCCGGGAGCTGGCCGTCGCGTCGTACCTGCGCGACCACGTGGCGCCGCTGCTGATCGGCCGGGACCCGGCCCGCATCGAGGACACCTGGCAGTATCTGTACCAGGGGGCGTACTGGCGGCGCGGGCCGGTCACGATGAGCGCGATCGCCGCCGTGGACACCGCGCTGTGGGACATCAAGGGCAAGGTCGCCGGCCTACCCGTCTACCAGTTGCTCGGCGGCCGTTCCCGCGAGGGCGTCACCGTGTACGGCCACGCCAACGGCGAGACCGTCGAGGAGGTGCTGGTCGAGGTCGCCCGATACGTCGACCTCGGCTACCGGGCCGTGCGGGTGCAGTGCGGGGTCCCGGGGCTGCCGAAGACGTACGGGGTCAGCGCCGACAAGCTCTTCTACGAGCCGGCCGACGCGGCGCTGCCCAGCGAGGCCACCTGGTCGACGCAGCGCTACCTGTCACACGTGCCGACGGTGTTCGCCCGGGTCCGCGACGAGTTCGGCCCCACCCTGCGGCTGCTGCACGACGTGCACCACCGGCTCACGCCCATCGAGGCCGCCCGGCTCGGGCGCAGCCTGGAGCCGTACGCGCTGACCTGGATGGAGGATCCGGTCCCCGCCGACCTTCAGGAGGGCTTCCGGTTGATCCGGCAGCACACGACCACCCCGGTGGCGGTCGGCGAGGTCTTCAACAGCATCTTCGACGCCGCCCAGCTCATCCGGGAGCAGCTCATCGACTACATCCGCACGACAGTGGTGCACGCCGGTGGCATCACCCACCTGCGCCGGATCTTCGACCTGGCGGCGCTGCACCACGTCCGCAGCGGCTCGCACGGCGCCACCGACCTCTCCCCCGTCTGCATGGCCGCTGCGCTGCAACTCGACATCTCGATCCCCAACTTCGGGTTGCAGGAGTACATGCGGCACACCGCGCAGACCGACGAGGTGTTCCCACACGGCTACCACTACGCCGACGGCTACCTGCACCCCGCCGAGGCCCCCGGTCTCGGTGTGGACATCGACGAGGAGGCGGCGGCACGGTATCCGTACGCGCCCGCGTACCTTCCGGTGAACAGGTTGGAGGACGGCACCGTCCACCCCTGGTGACCGGAGGATCAGTAGATGCGTCGCCCCCGCGCGTCCGGCACACCCGACTTGCGGAAGAAGTACGTGTTGATCTGGTCGCGCCACTCGGTGGCGCAGCGCACCTGCTCGTCGAGGCGTTCGGACACCCGCTCGTACACCGCCGGGTCGATCATTCCGTTGAGCGTCCGCCACCGGCGCCGCATCGTCTCCACCTCCTCGACGCCCGCGAAGTGCGTGTCGTAGATGTGCTGGATGACTGTCGAGCCGCTGTGCAGGACGTGCGAGTACGGGACGTGGTGGAAGAAGAGCAGCACCTCGTCGGGGCAGGTCCGGGGCGACTCGTACACCTGCGCCCAGTACGGCGGGTACTGCCCGGCGAAGCCGGTGCCCGACGCGCGACTGCGGTCCACGCCGACGCCGTCCCGGTCGGCGAAGTGGTAGGTGCCCCACCGTGAGTACTCGTACCCGTCGACGTCGGGGCCGTAGTGGTCACCCGGGTGAACCATGAAGCCGACGCCCAGCGGGGCGGTGTACCGCTCGTAGGTACGCCACGAGTCGTCCATGATCTCGTGCAGGGTCCGCCGGACCAGTTCCGGGTCGGCTGTCGCCGACGGCGGGAAGGTGAGCGTCATCCACTCGTCGAGGATCTCCGTCGGGTCGCGCCACGGGTCCCAGGCGAGGCGCCCGAAGGTGTACAGGTTGGCCTGCGCCAACGGGTGTCCGGTCCAGGACGGATCGTCGCCGGTGTTGGCGACGGCGACCAGGCCACCGCCGGCCCCCGCCTCCCCGACGGCGACGTCGGCGATCGTCCGTCCACCCGGTCCCCAGGGGGCGAACCGCAGCACCTCACCCCACCAGGGGCCCAGATGGCAGATGTGCCGCTGCTGGCCCGTGTACTCCTGGGTGACCTGCAACTCCAGCGCCAGCCGGGTCGCCGGCATCGCGGCGAGGACCGGTGAGACAGGCTCGCGCGTCTGGAAGTCCACCGGGCCGTACTTCACCTGCAGGACCACGTTGGTGCGGAACCGCCCGTCCAGCGGTGTGAAATGGTCGTACGCGGCCCGCGCCCGGTCGGTGGACCTGTCCCGCCAGTCCTGGTGGTGGTTGTAGACGAACGCCCGCCAGTGCACCACTCCCCCGTGCGGGGCGAGGGCCTCGGCGAGCAGGTTCGCCCCGTCGGCGTGGTCGCGCCCGTACGTGAACGGGCCGGGCTGCCCCTCCGAGTCGGCCTTGACCAGGTAGCCGCCGAAGTCCGGGATGCGGTCGTACACCCGGCGGGTGGTGGCGGCCCACCAGTCGCGCACGGCCTCGTCGAGCGGGTCGGCGGTCGACAGCCCGCCGAGGAGCACAGGCGCGGCGAAGCTGACCGACAGGTGCACCCGGATGCCGTACGGGCGCAGCGCGTCGGCGATCTCGGCCACGTCGCCGAGCCGGTCGGTGAGCAGCAGCGCCTCGGTCCGGGCGACGTTGACGTTGTTCACCGAGATCGCGTTGACGCCGCTGGCCGCGAGCAGCCGCCCGTACGCGCGCACCCGGGCCAGGTCGCCGCGCGGACGGCCGTCGCGCCAGAAGATCGAGCCGCCCGCGTACCCCCGTTCGACCTGGCCCATCACCGGGTGCACGGCCACGTTGTCCCAGTGGTTCAGCATGCGCCGGCGCAGCGCCGGCCGGTGTCGCTCCGGCGGGCGGGCCGGGTCGAAGGCCGCCGCGCAGAGCCGGACCACGTGGAACAGCCCGTACAGCAGGCCGGCGGGCGCGTCGGCGAGCACCACAGTCACCTCGCCCTCGCGGGCCAGCAGGAATCCCTCCTCGCCGAGCGGTTCGCCGTGGCCGATGTCGGCGAGCGCCGCCTCCCCCGCCGACCGTGCCGCCTCCACCGCCGGATTGGGCAGCTCACCGGCACCCCGCAGGGCGAGCACCAGGTCCACGTCGACGTCCCACGACGGGGAGTGCCACACCCGTCCGCCGTAGCGCGCGCAGGCACGCGCGACCTCGTCGAGGACGGTGTCGACGAGCAGGCCCTCGCCGTGTACGAGGACGCGGCGCGCGCCCAGCGACCGGAACGCCTCAGGGGGCAGCCAGGCGGCGTGCACGCGCGGCTCGTGGGTTTCCAGTGGCTCGTCGACGAACACGAGGTGCTCCACATCGGCGGACTTGTCGGCCTTCACACGTCCTCCCGCCCGACGACGCTGTACGCCGGGTGCGGCCCGGCCTCGGGGTCGTGGTCGCCCCCGAAGGGCACCTCGGCGGTGACGGGCAGGCTCATGCGGTGAACTCCTTGCGGATCAGGTGGAGCATCGGGTCGCCGACGCGCAGGAACGCCAGGACCGCCACCGAGGCGAGCATCGCGAGGACCGCCTCGGAGAACACCGCCGTGACGCCGGCCGCCGCGGCCAGCAGCAGGGCGTTGCCCACCGTGACACCGGGGGTACGGACGACGAAGTGCACGGCCAGGCGGAGCACGTCGCGGGTACGGAAGTCGAACAGCGCGGTGATCAGCAGGGCGTTCGCCGCGCAGAGCGTCACACCCACCACGATCAGGACCAGCGGCACGGTCCACCAGCCCGGCAGATCGACGGCGTCCCGGTAGGCGAGGTTCACGGCGAGCACTGTCAGCCACAGCAGCGTCGGCACCCAGATCCGCAGCGCGCCGGCCAGGTTGGCCCGGTACCCGCGCCAGAACACGGCGGCGGGGCGTAGCTCGGCCAGGTCGGGACGCTGGTGGCGCAGCGCGTACAGGGCGGCGGCGACCGCCGGGCCGACCGGCACCAGCAGGAGCGCCGCCAGCGGCAGGTTGCTGGCGTCACGGCCGAGCAGGATCAGTGGGAGCAGGCCGGGCAGTGTGGTGAGCAGGAGCAGCAGCTCGACCACGAGCAGAATGTAGACCCGGGAGGCGGCCCGGGACAGCGGCCCGTCGCCGAACTGCCGCCAGGCGTGCCCGGCGCCGCTCACGGCCGGCCTCCCGGGTCGGCCCGAAGCGGGCGCTCGACGCGGCGCCGCCAGGCGTCGGTGCGGCCGTCGGCGCGCTCGTCGGAAACGGTGATGCGCATCGCTGTCCTCGTGGTCGTCGGGGTTTGGTCGGGCGACGGGGCGCCGCCCGACCGGACCCCACAGGTCAACCGTTGTTCTTCTGGAACCGCTCGTACGCCTTGTTGACCAGGTCGATGTACTGGTCGGAGTTCTTCGCCTTCAACTCGGCCACGTACGCGTCCCACTCGCTGAGCGGACGCTGGCCGAGGGCGAACTTCAGCGTGTTCTGGGTGACGTAGTCCTTCAGTGGGGTCTCCCAGAGCGACACCTGCTCGCGCTCCTCGTCGCTCAACGGGGCGGGCGGGGGCACCTCCCTCGGCTTGCGGGCGTCCATCACCTTCTGGAACTCCAACTCCTCGGGTGAGAAGAACCCTCGGACCAGGTCGGGGGTGCCGCCGTAGGCGAAGACGCCGTTGTGGAACCCGAAGTCCTTCTGCAGGTGCTTGGGCGCCTTCGGGTGGAGCCCCAGGAAGTCGATGCCGGGGTCGAGAGTGCGCTTGCCGGACGCGTCCTTGGTGAAGGTGGTGCCCTCGACGCCCCAGCGGGCGAACTCCAGGCCTGCGTCGGAATACCACAACCAGTCGATGAACTGCATCATGGCCACGAAGTTCTTGCTCTCCCGGGCCTTCGTGGAGATCATGATGCCGTTCTCCAGGCGGGGGAACGGGTTGATCTCGCCAGCCGGGCCGATCGGCAGCGGGATCTTCGCCATCTTCGCGTTCGGCAGGGTCTTGGCCAGGTCGGGCCGGTGGTTGTTGACAAGGGTCTGCGCGTTGCCTGTGACCACGAAGGACTTGCCGTTGGCGAGCTTCTGCCGGGCCTGGTCGTCGGTCTGGGTGAAGCTCTCCGGGTCGAGCAGGCCCTCGGCGACGAGCTTGTGCAGGTACGTGACCATCTGCTTGTACTGCTCGGACGCGCCGGTGTAGCTGAACTTCTTCGCCGCCGGGTCCCACGTGGCGTGCTGGTAGTCCCAGCCCGCCTGGGTGCCGTGGGCCGAGCCGAGGATGTTCAGCAGGGCGCCTGTCGGGTTGGGCTTGCTGAACAGGTCGGAGTACGGGTAGACGTTCGGGTACTTCGCCTTCATGGCCTTGAGCACCGTGTACAGGTCGTCCCAGGTCTTCGGCACCGCCAGGTTGAGTTCCTGGAGGATGTCCATGCGCATCAGGACCGTGTAGTCCTGCGTGGGCTTCTCGTGCATCCCGGGCAGCAGGTAGAACTTACCGTCGGACTGCCGCAGGTTGTCGATCTCCGGCTTGAGGTTCCACTTGGCGATCTTGTCCTTGAAGTTGGGCATCAGATCGATGTAGTCACTCACCGGCAGGATCGCCCCGGAGGACACGAACGCGTTCTCCTGCGGGTGGTACGTCTTCGGGATGATCAGCGGGGCGTCCCCGGCGCCGATCAGCAGGCTGCGCTTCTGCTCGTAGTCGCTCAACGGGACGGCGACCGGCTCGATCGTGACGTTCGTCCGCTTGGTCAGCTCGGACCAGAACAGCCAGTCCTGCTTGAGCGGGTAGAAGGTGTGGTTGTTGTAGAGGGTGGGGAAGGACAGCGCCTCGGTGGCCTTGAACTGGTCGCCGACGCCGTAGCTGGCCATCGCGCCTACCTTGTTCTCCGAGAGGTCCGACGACTCGCCGGGATCCTCGGAACAGGCGGCGATGACTGTGAGCGCGAGCAGACCCGCGGTGGCTGTCGCCACGCGACGCCACGGCTTGAAGAGCATGGCTCGTCCTTTCGGTGGTGGGGTGGAAGGTGATGCGCCGCTCAGCCCTTGACCGCCCCGAGCATCACGCCGCGGACGAAGTACCGCTGGACGAAGGGGTAGACCGCCAGGATGGGCAGGGTGGTGAGCACGACGGTCACGGCCTGGAACGTGGCAGCCGCCTGGACCTTGTCGGCGTCGGCGGCGGCCGACTCGGCGCTGGTGGCGCCGACGATCAGGTTGCGCAGGTAGACGGTGACCGGGAGCAGCTCCTGCCGGTCGAAGTAGAGGAACGCGCTGAACCAGGAGTTCCAGAAGGAGACCGCGTAGAAGAGGACCATCGTCGCGATGATCGCCTTGGACAGCGGCAGCACGATGCGCAACAGGATGCCGTACGTGTTCAGCCCGTCGACGGCGGCGGCCTCCTCCAACTCGGTCGGCAGGCTCTCGAAGAACGCCTTCATGACCAGCAGGTTGAACACGCTTATCGCGTTGGGGATCACCACCGCCCAGATGGTGTTCTTCATTCCCAGGCTGGTGACCAGCACGTAGTTGGGGATCAGGCCGCCGGAGAAGAACATGGTGAACAGCGCGACGCCGACGAGCAGGCCACGGCCCTTGAGCTGCGGCTTGGACAGCACGTACGCGTAGCACGTGGTCAGCACTATCGAGATGAGCGTGGCGACAACCGTGTACACCACCGTGTTGCGGTAGTTCGTCCAGAACATCGCGTCGGACATCACCAGCTTGTACGCGGTCAGGTCGAACCCGCGCGGGACCAGGCTCACCTTCCCCGCGAGGAGGTACGCCTCGTCGCTGAGCGAGCGGGCCACGATGTTGAGGAACGGGAACAGCGTCACGATCACGACGCCGATCAGGACGATCGTGTTGACCACCCGGAAGATCCGGTAACCGCGGCTGTCTGCCGGCCCGCGCGTCGTCGGGGCGTCCGCCTTCCGGCCGAGGATCACCACAGGCTCGTCCCCACCGTGCGACGGGAGATGAGGTTCGCCGACAGGACCAGGACCAGCCCGATCACCGCCTCGAAGAGACCGATCGCGGCCGCATAGCTGAAGTTGCTGGACTGGAAGCCCATCCGGAACAGGTAGGTGGAGACCACATCCGCGGTCGGGTATGTCAACGGGTTGTAGAGCAGCAGGACCTTCTCGAACCCGACAGCCATGAAACTGCCGATGTTGAGGATCAGCAGCGTCACCATCGTCGGCCGGATCCCCGGAAGCGTGACGTGCCAGGTCTGCCGCAGCCGGCTTGCGCCGTCGATCCGGGCCGCCTCGTAGAGGTCCTCGTCGATCGTGGTGAGCGCGGCGAGGTAGAGGATCGTGCCCCAGCCGACGGTCTGCCAGACCTCCGACGAGACGTAGATGGTGCGGAACCACTGCGGCTGTTGCAGGAACGCCACCGGGTCTCCCCCGACCATCCGGACCAGTTGGTTGGCCGCGCCGTCGATGGAGGTCAGCTGCATGACCATCGCCGCCACGATGACGATCGACAGGAAGTGCGGCAGGTACGACACCGACTGCACGAACCGTTTGAACCGGCGGGCGCGCACCTCGTTGAGCAGCAGCGCCAGCACGATCGGCAGCGGGAAGCAGAAGAGCAGCGTCAGCGCCCCGAGCACCAGCGTGTTGGTGAAGACCTCCCAGAACGTCGGGTCGGTGAAGAACATCCGGAAGTACCGCAGCCCGACCCAGTACTCACCGAAGATGCTGCCGCCGGGCTTGAAGCGCCGGAACGCGATGATGTTCCCGACCATCGGCAGGTACCGGAAGATCAGGAAGAACAGCAGCGGCAGGACGGCCAGCGAGTAGAGCTGCCAGTCCCGACGGAGGGCCTGGCGCCAGCTCCGGCGCCGCCGCGGGTGGGACGCGGGCTGCGCGGACCCCGCCGCAGCTCGGGGAGCGGCCGGCGGCGGAGGCCGTAACGTCGATGTCATCCTCGGTCTCCTAGTCGGAGTGCGGGACGGCCACGAGGGGCTGGACCCGCACCGACGTGAGCAGTTCCCGTTGGTGACCGACCTGGCGCTCGACGCCTGTCAGCCGCAGCGCCAGGGTGGCCACCACGTCGCCACTGGACCTGCCGAACCGCAGCTCGACGTCGCCGGGTTCGACGATGCGTCGCCCGGACAGCCCGACGAACGACGCGACGTCGGCCGGTACGCCGAAGGTCACGTGCGCCGCCTCGCCGGCCTCCAGCGGCACCCGGGTGAAGCCGACCAGCCGGACCACCGGTCGGGTGGTCTGCGCGACCGGGTCGTGCAGGTAGAGCTGCACGACCTCGACGCCGGCCCGCGCGCCGGTGTTGCGGATGGTGATCCGCACCCGGGCCGTACCGTCGACCGGCCAGGCCGCCGGGTCGGCGGGGACCTGCTCGTCCGCCGGCCCCAGCACCGTGGCGTCGGACCAGTCGAATGTGGTGTAGCTCAGCCCGTGGCCGAACGGGTACGCCGGCGTCGGATCGACCGACGAGACCTCGTTGCGGCGACCCAGCGGCGGCATCAGGTAGGTGCCGGGCAGTCCGCCCGCGTCGCGGGGAACGCTCACCGGCAGGTGCCCGGACGGATTCACCTCGCCGGTGAGCACCTCGGCGAGGGCCTGCCCGCCCCGCTGGCCGAGGAAGAACGCCTGCACCACGGCGGCCGCCGCGTCGACCTCGGGACCGAGCGCGTACGGCCTCCCGGTCATCAGCACCAGGACGACTGGGGTGCCGGTGGCAAGGACCGCCCGGACCAGGTCGGCCTGGACGCCCGGCAGTCGCAGGTCTACGGCGTCGCAGCCCTCGCCGGAGGTGCCCCGGCCGAACATGCCCGCCCGGTCGCCGACGGCGAGCACGCAGACGTCGGCGTCGGCGGCCGCGGCGACCGCCGCCGGGATGCCCGAGGTGTCCTCGCCGGTGACTGCGCAACCCGGCTCGTGGGTGAGCTGCGGGACCCGGCGGGCCAACTCGTCGCGCAGCGAGGGGATGTCCAGCCCGAGCCCGTACCCGCTGTGGTGCACGCCGACGTGGTTGGGGAAGGTGTAGCAGCCGAGCAGGGCCATCGGGTCGTCGGCGAGCGGACCCACCAGGGCGACCCGCCGGCCGGCGGGCAGCGGCAGCACGCCCGTGTTGCGCAGCAGGACGACTGATTCCCGGGCCAGGCGTACGGCGACGTCCTGGCTGGTCTCGTCGTCGAGGCGCAGGTCCGCCACGTCGTCGGGCAGTTCCCGCCAGTCCTCGTCGAGCAGGCCGACCTCGATCTTCTGGGTGAGCACCCAGCGGAGCGCGCGGTCGATCAGCGCCTCGTCGACCTCGCCTCGGCGGACCGCCGCCACCAGCGGGGGGCCGAAGGCGTCAACTGTGGGCAGTTCGACGTCGATCCCGGCGCGCAGGGCGAGCCGGGCCGCGTCGGCGGCGTCGGCGGCGACGCCGTGCAGGGTCTGCAGGAAGCGCACGGCGAAGTAGTCGGCGACCACAGTCCCGGTGAAGCCCCACTCGTCGCGCAGCAGACCGGTCAGCAGCTCCTCGTCGGCGGCGACCGGCAGGCCGTCGATCTCGGCGTAGGAGTTCATCACCGAGCGGGCGCCCCCGAGCCGCAGGGCCATCTCGAACGGCGGCAGGATCACGTCGGCCAGCTCGCGGGGACCCATCGGCACGGGGGCCAGGTTGCGCCCGCCCCGGGAGGCGGAGTAGCCGGCGAAGTGTTTCAGGGTGGCCACGACACCTGCGCGTTCCAGACCGCGCACGTACGCCGCCCCGGTCGTCCCCACCAGGTACGGGTCCTCGCCGATCGTCTCCTCGGTGCGGCCCCAGCGGTAGTCCCGGGTCACGTCGAGGACGGGCGCCAACCCCTGGTGGACGCCCGCTGCGCGCATCGACCGCCCGATCCGGCCGGCCATCTCCTCGACCAGTTCGGGATCGAAGGCCGCGCCCCAGCCCAGCGGGGTGGGGTAGACGGTGGCCCGCCAGGCGGCGAAGCCGGTGAGGCACTCCTCGTGCACCTGCGCCGGGATACCGAACCGGCTGGCGGCCACGATCTGCGCCTGGGACGCGGCAAGCGACCGGGCGCCGAGCACCGGGTCGACGGGCGCGGTGCCGAACGGGCGGGTGAGCTGGCCGAGCCCGTACCTGATGATCTCGGCCCAGGGCGGCGTGCCGTCGATCATGTCGGACTGGTGCGGAGCGACGCCCTCGCCGGACGCCTCGGCGCCGACCCAGACCCCGACCAGCTGGGCGATCTTCTCCTCCAGCGACATCAGCGACACGAGTGCCTCGACCCGCTCGGCAGGCGGCAGGTGCGGATCGCGCCACGGCGCGACGCCGCTGTCGACGGGCGACTGACTTCTCATGCCGAGACCCCTTAGCTCCGGCCACATCCGCGCCCTGAGAGGCCAGCTTCGCGGCGGACATTTCACGATCCGAAATTTTCCGGAAACCTGCGTAACCTTTTCGGCAACCTAAGTGTCCCGCCGGGGCATGTCAAGAGGTTCATCGATGCCTCGGTGGGGTCGAGTCTGCGCTCCGTCAGGTGATCGCTGACCTCCGTTGCGAGCGAGCGACGCCGACGCGGGGAACGGGAGGATCGACTGCCGGATCGGCTGGCGTGAATGGCCCGTCATGTTAGGGTCTTCCGAAACTTTCGGATGCTGTTGAGGCTGCGATGACAGAGCACCGCCCGCTCGACCCACCCGCCTCCACCACCATCGCGACCATCGCCAATGACGTCGGAGTCTCGGTCGCGACGGTTTCCAAGGTCCTCAACGGCCGAGGTGATGTGGCGCCCGGCACCAGAGCGCGGGTCGAGGAGAGCCTGGACCGCCACCGGTACCAGCGCCGCAACCGCCGGTCCTCGTCCGGCGGCGGACGCGTGGATCTCGTGTTCCACGAGTTCGACACCGGTTGGGCGATGGAGATCCTGCGCGGCGTCGAGGCGGTGACAAGCGCCGCCGGGCTCGGTCTGTCCGTCGCCCAACTCGACGGCGCGCACCGCCCGCCGCCACGCTGGCTGGACGCACTGCTCGCCGACCGTCCACTGGGGGTGGTGTTAGTCCTCTCCCACCTGGCCGAGGTCCAGCAGCAGCACCTGCGACGCCACGGCATCCCGTTCGTCGTCGTCGACACCGACAGCGCGACCTCGGCGTCGGTGCCCACCGTCGGGTCCAACAACTGGAACGGCGGCCTGCTCGCCGCCCGGCACCTGCTGGACCTGGGACACCGGAGGATCGCCATCATCTCCGGCCCACCCGACATGCTCTGCAGCCGCGCTCGCGCCGCCGGCTTCCAGTCAGCGCACGAGGAGGCAGGGGTGCCGATCGACCGCGAGTTGACCCGTTACGGCAGCTTCTCGGCGGGTGCCGGGCACAGCCACGGGCTGCAACTGCTGCGGCTGGCGGACCGGCCCACGGCCATCTTCGCCGGCTCCGACATCCAGGCGATGGGGGTGCTCCGGGCCGCGCGGCAGTGCGGCCTGCGCGTGCCCGAGGACCTTTCGGTGATCGGGTACGACAACCTGCCCGTCTCGGCCTGGACCGACCCGCCTCTCACCACCATCAACCAGCCGCTGCGCGACATGGCCGGCATCGCCACCCAGATGCTTCTCGAACTGGCCCGCGGCAACGAGCCGGCGACCAGCCGGATCGACCTGGTGACCGAGTTGGTCGTCCGGGAGAGCACCGCGCCCCCCGCCCAGCCGCACTGACCCTGTGAGGACCCGTGCCGCATCCACCCCCGCACCTCGACGACCTGGAGCGATACTCGCCCACGATTGTCGAGCCGGACGACTTCGAGCAGTTCTGGAGCGACACCCTCGCCGAGGCGGCCGCCCGACCGGTGCTCGTCGACGTCCGCCCCGAGCCCACCGACCTGCCGCTGCTGGACTGCTGGAACGTCACGTTCGCGGGTTTCGGCGGCGACCCGGTCCGCGCCTGGTACACCCGTGCGGCGGGGGCGCGAGGTCCACTGCCCGCCGTGGTGGAGTACGCCGGGTACGGCCGTGGCCGTGGACTACCGCACGAGCGGCTCACCTGGCCGGTGGCCGGGTACGCGCACCTGCTGATGGACAACCGGGGCCAGGCGGGGCAGTACGGCGCCGGCGACACCCCCGACCCGCACGGCGCTCCCGGCGGCCCGTGGCCTGTCACCTGGGGAATCCTCGATCCGCGTGACTACCACTACCGCCGGCTGATCACCGACGCGGTCCGGGCGGTCCAGGCGGTCCGCGCCCTGCCGGGGGTCGACGCGGGCCGGGTCGCCGTGGTCGGCAACAGTCAGGGCGGCGGACTCGCGCTTGCCGTTTCCGGCCTGGTGGACGACCTCGCGGCGGTGCTGTCCACCGCCCCGTTCCTCTGCGACATGCGACGGGCCGTCCAGCTCAGCGACGTCCCGCCGTACGGCGAGATCGCCCACTACCTGGCCGTGCACCGGGAGGCCGAGGAGGCGGTGTGGCGGACGCTGTCCTACGTGGACGCCGTCAGCCTCGCGCGTCGTGCCACGGCGCCGGCGCACTTCGGGATCGGTCTGCGCGACACCGTCTGCCCGCCGAGGACCGGCTTCGCCGCCTACAACCAGTACGGCGCCGCGGCCGGCCGACCGGTCCCGCCGGAGCGGGAGATTCACGTCTACCCGTTCAACGGCCACGAGGGCGGCGAGGCAGTCCACGTCCGTCGTCAGCTGCGCTGGCTCGGCGCGAGGCTCCGTCCGACGTACTGAGCGAGCGCACCCTGCCCCGCGTAACAGGCGAAGGGGCGGCGACGGCGGGTTTCAGCCCGCCGTACCCCGGTAGAGCCGGCTGACCGTCTCGGCGACGCAGACCGGCTTGCCACCGCCGTCGCTCTCCACGGTGACCGTCGCGACCAACTGCACCCCGCCGCTGACCGGGGACACCTCGGTGAAGGTGACGGTGGCCCGGACGGCGGCGCCGACGCGGACCGGGGCGGGGAAACGCACCCGGTTCAGGCCGTAGTTGACACCCATCGCCACCCCCTCGACCCGGTACAGCCCGCCGGCCAGCGCCGGCAGCATCGACAGGGTCAGGTAGCCGTGGGCGATCGTCCCGCCGAACGGTCCCGAAGCCGCCCGGACCGGGTCGAGGTGGATCCACTGGTGGTCGTCGGTGGCGTCGGCGAAGAGGTCGACGCGGCCCTGCTCGATCCGCTGCCACGGGCCGGGGCCGAGGGTCTCGCCGACCGCCGTGGCCAGCTCGTCGAGGGAGGTGAAGACTCGCATGCCGGGCTCCTTCGAGCTAGAAGGCGTTGACGCCGGTGAGCGCGCGTCCGATGAGGAGGTGCTGGATCTGGCTGGTGCCCTCGTAGAGGGTGGCGACCCGGGCGTCGCGCAGGTACTTGCCAACCGGGTACTCGTCGATGTAGCCGTACCCCCCGAAGACCTGGACCGCGTTGTTGGCCGCGCGTACGGCGGCCTCGCTGGCGAACAGTTTGGCCATCGACGCCTCGGTGGCGAACGGCTGGTCACGGTCGATCAGGTCGGCGACCTGCCACACCAGCAGGCGGGCGGCGGCGGTGTCCACCGCGATGGCGGAGAGCAACTGCTGCACGAGCTGATGGCCGGCGATCGGCTTGCCGAACTGGGTCCGCTGCCCGGCGTAGCCGACAGCGGCGTCGAGGCAGCCCTGGGCGATGCCGACGCAGCCGGCGGCGACCGACATCCGCCCCTTGGCCAGGGTGGCCAGGGCCAGGCGGAACCCCGCGCCCTCGGTGCCGAGGCGTGCCGCGTCGGGTACGCGTACCTCGTCGAAGCGCAGCTCGCCGGTGGCCTGCCCGCGCAGGCCGAGCTTGCCGTGGATCTCCCGGCGGGTCAGCCCCTCGCTGCCGGTGGGCACCAGGAAGGCGGTGATGCCCCGGTGGCCGGGACCGCCGGTGCGGGCGAAGACTAGTGCCACGTCGGCTGTGGTGCCGTTGGTGATGAACGTCTTGGTGCCGGTGAGCAGCCAGTCGTCGCCGTCGCGGACCGCTCGGGTCCGCAGCGCGGCCGCGTCCGAGCCGCTGTCCGGCTCGGTCAACGCGAAGCATCCGAGGGCGGTGCCGGCGCAGAGCCGGGGCAGCCACTCGGCCCGCTGCGCGGCGGAGCCGTGGGCGGCGATCGACTTCGCGACGAGGCCGAGCGATACCGAGACGATGCCGCGTACGGCCGAGTCGCCGCGGCCGAGCTCCTCCAGGACGAGGCAGTACGCGAGGTGGTCGCCGCCGGAGCCGCCGTCGGACTCGGCGATGGTCAGGCCCAGGAAGCCCAGGTCGCCGAGCATGCCCACGACTGCCGGGTCGACCGACTCGCGCCGGTCCCAGGTGGCCGCGTGCGGCACCAGCTCCCGGTCGACGAACTCGGCGGCGAGTTGTCGGACGGCCACCTGTTCGGCGGAGAGGGTGAGCTCCATGGCCCATAAACTAGCGGTGATAGTTTACCGCGTCCAGAGCGGATGATCACCGGTCCGGCTCGGCCCCCGGCCCAGGCACCGAAACGAACGCGCGCGCCAGCTCGGTGCGGGAACGGATCCCGAGCCTGTGGAACACGTTGCGCAGGTGGTGGTCGATCGTGCGGGTGGACAGGAACATCCGGGCGGCGATCTCCCGGTTGGTGGCGCCCTCGGCGACAAGCTGGGCGATCCGCAGCTGCTGGCCGGTGAGCAGCCGTGCCGCAGGCAGAGCCGGTGGCCCTACCGACTCCCCGGACGCGCGCAACTCCGAGGTGGCCTGCTCGGCCCAGCACCCCACCCCGAGCAGGGTGAACGTCTCGCGGGCGCGGTGCAGGTGCCCACGGGCGTCGCGGGGGCGTCGGCTGCGGCGCAGCTCCCGGCCGAAGAGCAGCTCGGTACGCGCCCGTTCGAACGCGCCGGCCTCCGTCGGGTGCAGCCGCAGCGCGGTCTGGAACTCCCGGTCGGCCTCCGCGCTGCCCCGGGGTGCGAGCAACGCGTGACACCTGGCGGACAGCGCCCGACGCAGTGGACTGGCGGTGCTGCTGGCCCAGCGGTCGAACACGGTGAGCGCGGCAGTCGCCGCCGGGCGGTGGGCCAGGTGAGCCGCCGCCTCGACCAGGTACGGGGTGGCCATCACCTGCACCAGGACCTGCCCGCGTCCGGTGCCCAGCCGCGCCAGCGACGCCAGTCGGGTCGCCGCCTCGTCGTGCCGACCGTCGACCAGGTCGAGGACCGCAAGCGCCCACCCCGCGAGCGCGTGCGGGCGGCTGCCCGGTGTCGGCGCCTCACCGATCTCCCGGATCCACCGCAGGCTCGTGTCGCGGTCGGCCCGGACGGCGGCCAGCACGGCGAGCATGCCGAGGTGGACGTTCGCGCCGTTGGTCTGACCGCTCGCGCGGGCGACCCGCAGCCCCTCGCGGGACGTCTCCGCCGCCGTCTCGTGCCGTCCGAGCCAGTACTCGGCGACCGCCCGCAGCTCCAGCGCCCGGGACATCATGGACAGCTCGCCCCGGTCCCGGGCCAGGGCGACGGCCCGCTCGGCGAGCCGGTGCGCGGCGCCGTCGACGGCGACCACCAGGCCGGCGGCCGCCGCGCAGGCGAGCACGGTGGGGGTCAACGCCGGGCCGGTCAACCGGCCGCCCAGCACCACCGCCCGGCGCAGCGCCGGGCCGCCCCGCTCGTGATCGCCCCGCAGCGTCGCCGCCACCCCGGCGACCAGACAGCTCATCAGCTCCAGGGCCGGCGGGTCGTTCGGGCGCCGCAGCGCCGCCGCCCGGTGCCCGACCTCCGCGTACCGGTACTGGTCTCCGGCGAAGCAGACGGCCTCTCCTGCGCGGACGAAACCGGTCAACGCCTGGGCCCGATCGGCGGCGGCGACCGCGTCGGCGGCGGCGAGCAGGGTCGCCGACGCGTCCGCTGCCGGCTCGCAGCGCAGCTCCAACTCCCCGCGCAGGAGACCGGCGCGCCCGTCGACGACCCCCGAGGGAGCGGTACGGAGGCGGTCGAGCAGCAGTCGCGCCTGATCGGGCCGGCCGGCGATCCAGGCGTAGCGGGCGGCGGACAGCAGGCGGGCAGCGGCGTGCGCCGGATCGGCGCTGAGATCGGCGGCCCGGCACAACGCGGCGGAGGCGGCGGACCAGTCCCGCTCCCCGTCGGCCGCGGCCTGCTCCAACTCGGCGGCGAGAGCGGGGTCGGCGCCCTCCGCCGCGGCGGCGAGGTGCATCGCCCGCCGGAGACGCCGCGTACGCGGATCGAGCGCGTCGGCGAGCAGCCGGTGCGCCGCCCGACGCTCCGCGAGCGGTGCGCTGGCCGCGACCATCGCGCGGGCCAGCGGGTGGTGGAAGGTGACGCCGCCGGGGTCGACGCGGACCAGGCCGGCGACCTCCGCCGGGGCGAGCGCCACGGCGGCGGCCCGCGCCGGCGCGCCCGGCCCGCTCTCCTCGTCCAACGCGGCGAGCAGCAGCAGCCGGCGGGTGGACGGCGGCAGCCGGTCCAGCCGGGCCCGGTAGGCACGGCCCAGCGCGCCGTCGGTCGGTGGCGCGGCGGGCAGCGACTCCTCGCCCCGCCACTGCCCCGGGGTGAGCACGTCGGCGAGATCCCCCAGGGCCTGCGGGTTACCGCCGCCGATCGCGCCGAGCGCGGCGACCACAGGCGCGGCGGGCCGCTCGGGCAGTCGGTCGGTGCCGGCGGCATCGCCCTGCCGTTGACGCCGCAGCCGGAACCGGTCGGCCAGGACGGCCGCGCTCTCCCGTTCGGTGAGCGGCCGGAGCCGGCACGCCGGTATCCCGTCGATGGTGGTGGCGGCGTCCGCGGTGAGCAGGACGACGACCGGCAGGCGCCGCAGGCGGCGCGCGGCGAAGGCCAGCACCCGTCCGGTCTGCGGGTCACCCAGGTCGACGTCGTCCATCGTGACCAGCAGCGGACGGTCCCGGGCGGCGGCGGCGAGCAACCCGAGCACACCCATCGACAGCGCGAGTTGGCGGGCGTCGGGGCAGTCCTCCCCGCCCAACGCCCGTCGCACCAGGTGCCGTTGCTCCCTGGGCAGGACGGCGATGCGGTCGAGCAGCGGGTCGAGCAGGCGTTGCAGCCCGGCGTACGGCAGGGCGGCCTCCTCGGCGAGCCCGGTGCCGGCGAGCACTGTGGTGGCGCGGCCCTCGACGTGCCGGTGGGCGTGACCGACAAGGGCGCTGCGGCCCGATCCGGGCTCACCGTGCACCAGCAGGGAACCGCCGCCGTCGGTGATGCCGTCGAGCAGGCCCCGGATGGTCCGGCACTCGTCGTCCCGGCCACGCAGCACGGTTAGTTGCACTCTTGATGCAGTAACCATGCGTCCCAGTGTCACCCATCGGTAACCGGATGGAAAGAGGGGACGACCGTCGGCGAGGGCCGGGTCAGTCGGCGGTCACCTCGGCCAGCAGCGCGCCCACCGTACGGGCCATCACCGCGCGGGCCGCGTCCACGCCGAGCCCGAGGCCGTCGCGCAGCATCGACCAGGTCGACCACATGCTCGCCGCCATCAACGCGTTGAGTAGCTGCTCCCGCCCGCGCCCGGCCCGCGCCAGCTCGGCGGCGAACAACTGCTCGACCTCCTCGCGGACCCGGTCGACGTGCTTGAGGCGGTTGCGGCGCAACTGCTCCGAGACCGGCTCGCGCATCTGGGCGGCCCGCGCCGACGGCGCGACGAGCTGGAGCAGCCGGGCTCGCTGCCGGCAGTACGCGTCGACCCGCTTGGCCAGCGGCAACCCGGGTGGGATCGGTCGGTAGGCGGAGTCCTGCTGGCGGAGCACCTCGGCGCCGCTCGCCTCGAACAGGGTCTCCATGTCCTTGAAGTTGGTCCAGAGCGTCCGCAGCGAGATGCCTGCCCGTTCGGCGATGCGTTCCCCGGTCGGCCGCAGGTCGCCCTCGGAGATGAGCGCGAGGTGCGCCTCGACGATGGCCGCGCGGGTGCGCTCCGCCCGGGCGGTCCGCCCGTCGACCCGCCCCGTCGCCTCGACCGTCTCCATCCGCCTTCGCCCCCTCACCGCCACGGCGTCTCCCGCCGCGTCGCCGAGTCTAGCCACGCGATGATCAGCCGGTGGCGGCCGGTGACGATGGAGCGCGGACATAATTTTGCAGCCATGGTGCGGATAGTAGGAGGGCTGATCTGTCTCGGTCAACGCCCCCCGCCGCCGCGCCGGGGCCCGCGCAGCCGTACGACCGGGTGTGGTCACGAGCGGCCACACCCGGTCGACGGCCGGTGGTACGGGTGGTCAGGAGACGGTCGGCACCCCGTTCGCGGGTGGCGCGACAGGCGCCGCGGTGTACTCCTTGACCGCGCCGTCCGCCTCGTCGGTCTCGTACGCCGGCCCGAAGTAGCTCTGCACTCCCCCACTCACCCGGCTCAGCCGCTGGCCGCCGTAGCCGGAGTGGTCGTTCGCGGAGAAGCGCAGCGGCACCAGCCCGGGGCCCTGGAAGCCGCCCTTCTGCACGGCCTCGAGCACCTTCTCCCGGGTGAGGTCCTTGCCGGCGGCGAGCAGCGCCTGCACGAACAGGTAGCCGACCGACATGCCGTAGACGGTGTTGCCGTCGAAGGGCGCGTCCCCGTTGTGCTCCTTGTTCACCTTCATGAAGAGCTGGATCCACGGGTTCGCGGTGTCGTTCTGCATCGGCAGGTAGTTGGTGCCGATCATGCCCTCCAGCAGCGGCGCGGCGGCGCCGAGCTGCTTGGCAAGGGTGGGGTGGTCGGCGCCCACGTTGGAGACCAGCCACTGCGGCTTGAAGCCCAGCCGCGCGGCGGTGCCGATGGACAGCGCCGTGAAGCCCGGAACCGTGGCGAGCACCACGACCTGGCAACCGGCCGCCTTGAACGCGCCGATCTGCGGCGCGACGTTGGTGTTGCTGGTGACGTACGTCTGCTTGACCGCCACCGCACCGGCGCCCAGGACCTTCTCCACGCCGACCAGGCTGTCCCGGCCGAAGTCGTCGTCCTGGCCGAGGAAGCAGACCTTCTGTCCGGCCAGGTTCGCCTTCGCGTAGTTGGCGAGGATCTTGCCCTCCACCGTGTAGTCCGGGTTGAACCCGAACGTGCCCGGATACTTGTCCGGCTGGTCCCAGCTGCGGCTCCCGGAAGCGACGAACAGGTCGGGCACCCGGTTGCTCTTGAGGAAGTCGAGCACGCCCGTGTGGGTCGGCGTGCCGAGGCCGTTGAGGATGGCGAAGACCTTGTCCTGAAGGACGAGCTGGCGGACCACCTGCTGGGTGTTCGCCGGGTTGTAGCCGTCGTCCATGATCTTGTAAGTGATCTTGCGACCGTGCACGCCGCCGGCCGCGTTGACGTAGTCGAAGTACGCCTTCGTCGCCGGAGCGATCTTGGAGTATCCGGCCGAGGCCGGCCCGGTCAGCGGCATGTGGGTGCCGACGACGATCTCGGTGCCGGTGACGCCCGGCACCGCTGCCCCGCCGGGGCCGGAACCGTCGTCACTGCAAGCGGCAGCGGAGACCAACAGGGCTATGGTGCTGGCGATCGCGAGACCGCGTTGTGCCGTACGGTGCATGAGGAACACCGACCTTTCTCGGTCCGGTTCTGTCGGGAACGGTGTGGTGGTGGGGCGCCCGGCCGAGGCCGGGCCGGAAACAGCTCAGGAACGCCGGGCCGACCAGCGGGCCAGCAGTGCCCGGCCCGGACGAGACAGCAGGCCCTGCACACCGCCGGGGGCGGCGATCATGACGACGATCAGGGTGAGTCCGAAGATCGCCAGGGGGAGGTTGCCCTCCAGCCGTTGGGCCACCGCGGGCGAGAGCGTGAGCAGCTCCGTCGCGGAGTGGGTGAGATCGGGCAGGGCCACGAGCAGCACGGCCCCCCACAGGGCGCCGGTCAGCCGACCGAGACCACCGATCACGACTGCCATCAGCAGGAACAGCGACAGGGTCAACGAGAACGCGCCGGGCGACACGCTCTGCGCGAGCACCGCCAGCAGCGCGCCGCCGAGACCGGCGGTGGCGGCGCTGACCACGAACGCGAGGACCTGGGTGCGGGCCACGTGGATGCCGGCGAGGCGCGCGGCCACCTCGTCGTCGCGGACGGCCCGGAAGGTACGCCCGTACCGGCTGCGGATCAGGTTGGCCAACAGCAGCAACGCGAGCAGGGTCGCCGCGCCGGTCAGCCAGAGCTGCCACCGCTCGTAGGGGAAGTACGCGCCGAGCGACGCCGGCGGCGGCTCCACAGGCACCGACAGGCCCTGCTCGCCGTTGAGGACACCGTCGAAGGTCACGGCCAGCGCCGGCACGACGACGGCCACGGCGAGCGTGACCCCGGCCAGGTAGGGGCCGCGCAGCCGGGCAGCGGCCACGCCGACCACCGCGCCTACCGCGACGGTGCTGACGATCGCCGCTCCCAGCGACAACGGCAGCAGCCAGCCGCCGGTCATCCCCCGGTCGGCGAACGCGTTCTGGCACAGGGCCACGGTGTACGCCCCGACGGCCATCAACGCCCCGTGCCCGAGCGAGAGCTGACCGTTGAGCCCGGTGAGGACGGTCAGGCCGGCGGTCGCGCAGAGGTAGGCGGCCACCGTGGCGAGCTGGAAGTTGCGGAACGGCTCGACCGTGTAGCTGACCGCCACCAGCAGCACCCCGACGGCGAGCACGACGGCGAGGTGACGCAGCAGTGTGGAGCCACGGCGCCGGTCGGCCGGCCGGTCCCCCGGCTCGGCCGGGCGGTGTCTCGGCGGCAGGACCGCCCCGGTGGCGCTCACACCCGCCTCGCCGCGACCGGGGCGAACAACCCGCCGGGCCGGACCAGCAGCACCGCCAGCAGCAGGACCAGCACCGCCAGCGGCGTGAGGTCACTGCCGGCGTACCCGCTGACGTACGAGAGCAGCAGGCCCACCACCAGCCCTCCGACCACCGCCCCCGGTGGACTGTCCAACCCGCCGACCACCGCCGCGGTGAACGCCGAGACGAACACCAGGTCCATCGCGTGCGGATGCAACCCCAGCTCGGTCGGGATGACGAGCATGGCGGCCAGCGCGCCCACCCCGGACGCCAGCGCCCAGCCGAGCGTCAACATGCCACCGACGTTGACCCCGAGCAGTCGGGACACCTCCGGCGCGAAGGCCGCCGCGCGCATCCGCAGACCGACAGGGGTACGGGCGAACATCCAGGCCAGCCCACTCACCACGACCCCGATCGTGGCGAAGACGAACAGGTCGTACGGCGACAGCACCGCGACCCCGCCCACGGTGAGGGCCGAGCGGGAGAACGGCGTCTCGGCGGGGCGGAACTCGTTGCCGTACACCATGCCCAGCACGGCCTGGATCAGCAGCACCAGACCGAGCGCGACGATCACCGGATTGAGTGGTGACGCGTGGTCGACGTGCCGCATCACGACGCGGTCCACAAGCGCGCCCAGCAGCAGCCCGGCGACGATCGCCACCCCGAAGCCCAACCAGTACGAGCCGGTCGCGGCGGACACCGAGTAGGCGACGTACGCGGCGGCGACCGCCATCGCGCCCTGGGCGAAGTTGACGACCCGCGCCGCCCGCCAGATGAGCACCAGGGCCAGCGCGAACGCGGCGTACACCGCGCCCCGGGACAGGCCGTCGACGGTGAGGAAGACGAAGCGGTCCAACAGTCCTCCTTTCCGGGGACGAGGTGGTGGTCAGAAACCGAGGTACGCGTGGCGCAGGTCGACGTCGTCGCGCAACCTGGCCGCCGGGGCGGCGACGACGACCCGGCCGAGGGACATCACGACGCCCTGGTCGGCGACGGCGAGCGCGCTGCGGACGTTCTGCTCGACCAGGAGCACGGTCAGGCCGGTCCGGTCACGCAGTTGCCGCAGCAGGGCCATCGTCCGGGCGACCACCCGGGGCGCCAGGCCGAGCGACGGCTCGTCGAGCAGCAGCAGTCTCGGCCGACCGACAAGCGCCCGGCCCAGCGCGAGCATCTGCCGTTCGCCGCCGGAGAGCTGGTGCCCGAGATGCCGCCGGCGGCGGGCGAGCGGCTCGAACAGCTCGTACACCTCGTCGAGGGCGCGGCCCGCGTCGGCCCGGTCACGCCGCCACAGCCCGCCCAGGCGCAGGTTCTCGTCGACGGTCAGCTCACTGATCACGCCCCGCCCCTCCGGCACGTGCGCCATGCCACGCCGGACGAGCTGCTCCACGGGCGTACCCCGCAGGTCCTCCCCGGCCAGGACGACCTGACCGGCGCTCGGGCGGATCATGCCGGAGAGCGCGCGCAGCAGGGTGGTCTTGCCGGCGCCGTTGGCGCCGACGACGGCGGCGATCGTGCCCGCCGGGATGGTGAGGTCGACGGCCCGCAGCACCGGCGCGGCACCGTAGCCGGCCACCAGCCCACGCACCACGAGCAGATCCGGCGCGCTCACGCGGCACCTCCTCCCGCTCGCGACTGCGGGGCTCGCAACCCCGGCTCACTCCTCGCGCTCATAGGGCCTCCTCGACCAGGGCGCCCAGATAGGCGTCGGTCACCGCCGGGTCGTCGCGGATCTCGTCCGGGGTGCCGGCGGCGATCACCCGACCGAAGTCGAGCACCACCAGTTCGTCGCAGACGGCCATCACCAGGTCCATGTGGTGTTCCACGAGCAGCACCGCGCACGGGTCGTCGTCGCGGCGGGGCAGCTGGCGGACCAGCTCGGCCAGCTCGGCGATGTCGTCGGCGCCGAGACCGCCGGCGGGTTCGTCCAGCAACAGCAGTCGGGGCCGCGCGGCGAGCGCGCGGGCCAGGGCCACCCGCTGGCGTACGGCGAAGGGCAGCGTGCCCGGCGCGGCGTCGGCGTGCTCGGCGATGCCCAGGCTGTCGAGGATGTCCAGTGCCTCCCGGCGCAGCCGCCGCTCGTCGCGGTCGCTGGCCGGCAGGCCGAACAGCGCCGCAGCGAATCCCGCACGCGCGGTGTGCGAGGCGCCGGTCAGCACGTTCTCCAGCACGGTGAGCCCGGCGAACAGTCCGGTCCCCTGCAGGGTCCGGGCGATGCCGAGCCGGGTCAGCCGGTGCGGCCGGGGCCGCAGCGGCAGGCCGTCGAGGGTCAACGAACCGGTGTGCGGCGCGACGAAACCGCAGATCACGTTGAACAGCGTGGTCTTGCCGGCGCCGTTGGGACCGATGACGCCCACCACCCGGTTGGGTGGCACGCGCAGCGAGACGTCGTCGAGGGCGGTGAGGCCGCCGAAACGGACGCCGATCTTGTGCAGTTCGAGGCCTCGCTCCATCACCCATCCCTCTGCCGTGGCGGGTGTTATTTACACTCGCAGTGTACGTTTCTTGGGAATTGCGTCAAGACCTTCGATGATCGGACGCGGACGGGGCGGCCGCCCGCCGGCGGCCGCCCCGAAACCCCACAGTCAGGCGCTGGGGCAGGTGTTGCGGTACTCCTCGATCTGCGAGCCGCTCGGCCCCGGGCAGAGGAACTGCTCGTAGCGGGTGTCGTCGTCGACGAACCTCTTGAGCCAGGCCACCATCTGCCGCGCGGTCGGCGTGTTCACCGTCTGCGGGAAGAAGTGGCTCGCGCCGTTCAGCTCCAGGTACGCCTTCTCGGCCGACGACGGGATGCTCGTGTAGAACGGCACCGAGTGCGACGCGACCGGGGCGACGCTGTCGCTCTCCCCGCCGATGATCAGCGTCGGCACCTGCAACTCGGACCAGCTCTTGTCCAGGTTCCAGGGTGCCAGCGGCACGGCGGCCTGCAGCGACGGCCGGGCCGAGGCCGCCTCCAGGCTGCCCCCGCCGCCCATCGAGTGACCGGCCACGGCGAGCCGGCTGCTGTCGATCCGGCTGCGCACCGAGCTGCGCTCGGTCAGGTAGTCCAGCGCGGCGAGCAACTGCCGACCACGGCTGTCCGGCTGGTCGAGCCGGGTGTTGGTCTCGATGCCGATCACCACGAAGCCGTGCGAGGCGATCCGCGGTCCGAGCCAACTGATGCTTGACCAGGAGGCGGTGTAACCGGGTGAGATGGCGACGGCGCCGAAGGTGCCCTCGCTGGTGCTTGTCGGGTAGTAGATGACGCCGCCGCCGAAACCGGTGACGCTGAGTGAGGACACACTCTGCGACGCGGTGGCGAACGGGCCGCGGCTGGCCTCCAGGATCGCGGTGGTCGGGGCGGGGCCCCGCTCGTACGGGCCCGCAGCCTGGGCGACGCCGGTCGGGCCGGCCAGGACGGCACCGGCGACCAGGGCGGCGGCCACGCCGAGCCGGGCTGCGATGGAACGGGGACGGGTGGTGGTTGGTGAGGACACGTCGGGCGCTCCCAAGGGTCGAGGGATATCGACGTGTGTCAGTTTTGGCCGGTCCACCCATCCGCGCATCGGTGAAATCACCAGTCCTGCGGCATCGATTGTGTTTTGACCCCCTGGCCAGGGGTAGCAGGGCAAACGCCCGCTCGTAAAGCGCTCCATGGAGGGGTTCGTCAAGTGGATTCCAGCAAGCCCGCCGAGGCTGTCAAGAACGTCGTGAAGACCGCCTCAGAGAAGATCGCCGACGCGTTGACGCCGGAGGTACCCGGCGCGCCCGGAAGTGCGCCGCCGACGATCGATGAGCCGACGGCCCCGCACGACCCCCTGCCGCCGAAGCCGGAACAGGGTGCGCCGCAGACGCGTACGCCGACCGGCGCCGAGACCGGCGCGCCGGCGACCGCCAAGGGCCAACAGGGCGCCTACCTCACCACCGCGAACGGTGCGCGACTGCGCGACACCGACCATTCGCTCAAGGCCGGTCCCCGTGGCCCGGTCCTGCTCCAGGACCACCACCTGCGCGAGAAGATCACCCACTTCGACCACGAGCGCATCCCGGAGCGTGTGGTGCACGCCCGGGGCGCCGGCGCGCACGGTGTCTTCACCGCGTACGGCACCGCCGAGGCCGTCACCCGGGCCGGCTTTTTGAAGAAGGGACGCGAGACCGAGGTCTTCGTACGGTTCTCCACGGTCCTCGGCTCGCGCGGATCGGCCGACACCGTCCGCGACACCCGCGGCTTCGCCACGAAGTTCTACACCGACGAGGGCACCTTCGACCTGGTCGGCAACAACATGCCTGTCTTCTTCATCCAGGACGCGATCAAGTTCCCGGACATCATCCACGCCGCCAAGCCGCACCCGGACCGCGAGATCCCCCAGGCGCAGAGCGCCCACGACACCTTCTGGGACTTCGTCTCGCTGCACACCGAAGCGCAGCACCACACCATGTGGAACATGTCCGACCGGGGCATCCCCCGCTCGTACCGGACCATGGAGGGCTTCGGCGTCCACACCTTCCGCCTCGTCAACGAGGCCGGGGAGACGGTGCTGGCCAAGTTCCACTGGAAGCCCAAGCTCGGCGTGCACTCCCTGACCTGGGAGGAGGCGCAGATGCTCAACGGCATGGACCCGGACTTCCACAGGCGCGACCTCTACGACGCCATCGAGGCCGGCGCGTACCCGGAGTGGGAGCTGGGCATCCAGGTCTTCCCGGACACCCCGGAGGAGACCTTCGGGGACATCGACCTGCTGGACCCCACCAAGATCGTGCCGGAGGAGCTGGCGCCGGTGCAGCCGATCGGTCGGCTGGTCCTCAACCGGACGCCGACGAACTTCTTCGCCGAGACCGAGCAGGTCGCCTTCCACCTCGGCCACCTGCCGCCGGGCATCGACGTCACGAACGACCCGCTGCTGCAGGGGCGGCTCTTCTCGTACCTCGACACGCAGCTCACCCGTCTCGGCGGACCGAACTTCGCGCAGATCCCGATCAACCGACCGCACGCGGCCGTCAACGACATGCTGCGCGACGGGTTCCACCAGCACGCCGTGCACGCGGGCGTGGCGCCGTACCGGCCGAACTCGCTGGACGGCGGCAACCCGTTCCCGGCCGGCGACGCCGAGAACGCGTTCGTCGACGTGCCGGTGACCGTGGCACAGGCGCCGAAGGTGCGCGCCAACCCGGCCTCCTTCGACGACCACTACAGCCAGGTCCGCCTCTTCTGGCTGAGCATGTCGCCTGTGGAGCAGGAGCACATCATCCGCGCGTACACCTTCGAGCTGGGCAAGTGCTACCACCAGGCGATCAAGGAACGCCAGCTGCAGAGCCTGGCCAACATCGACCCGGTGCTGTGCGCGCAGGTCGCCACCGGCCTGGGCCTGCCCGCGCCGCAGCCGACCGTGCCGCTCGCCGACGTCGCGCCCAGCCCCGCGCTGTCGCAGGTCGGCCGGGAGTGGCCCACCGACGGCCGTACCGTGGGCATCCTCGTGGACCCGGACGGTGACCTGGACGACCTCGGTCAGGTCCAGCGGGCCATCTTCGAGGCCGGCATGGTGCCGCTGCTGATCGCCCCGCACGGCGGCATGGTGGGCGGCCTGCCGGTGCAGCGCACCTTCGCCACCGGCCGGTCCGTCGAGTTCGACGCGCTCCTGCTGGCCGGCGCGCCGGCACCCGCGCCGGACGCGATCCCGGCCCGCGACGCGAAGGCGGGCCGGCCGGGCCCGGCAACCGTGGACCCGCGCGTGCTGCTCCTGGTCGAGGAGTGCTGGCGGCACGTCAAGGCGATCGGCGCCTGGGGCGCCGGCGTCACGGTGCTGGAGCAGGCAGGCGTGGCCGGCACTCCCGGCATCGTCACGGCGGGCTCCGGCACCGAGGCACTGACCGCGGTACAGCAGTTGATGGCCGCGCACCGGGTGTGGGAACGGTTCCCGGCCACGGTGGCCTGACACTGTCGGACGTACACGAGGGCTGACCTCCCCCCACCTGGGGAGGTCAGCCCTCGGTGCTGCGCCGACCCGGCCGGCGACGGCCATTACCGGTTCATGACAATTCGTGGATCACGCGCGGATATCCGGCTGACACCGTCGGACGGGTGATCCGAGGAACGACTGCCACCGTCGACCGGCCCGACGCCGCGATAGTCCGGTCCCACCGCCGCAGCGCGACCGGGCCGGCCGCCGGAGCGCCGCAACGGGCCCAGTGGGCCGACGCCGCGAAGGGCGTCTGCATCATCCTTGTCGTCCTGTGGCACGTCGTCGTGAAGGACTACCTGGGGGTCGACTGGCACATCGGCGTCCCGGTGCCCGGCCTGTGGGGGGCGTTGGGCGAGCAGTTCCTGCCGCTGCGGATGCCGCTCTTCTTCACCATCTCCGGGGTCTTCGCGGCGAACGCCGTCCAGCGGCCGTGGCGGGTCGTCGCCCGCGGCCGGGTCGCCGGCTTCCTCTACCTGTACGCCCTGTGGCTGCTGATCCACACAGTGGTCCTCGCCGTGGCGCCGGACTTCCCGACCGACCGGGCCACGTCCGTCCTCGGTCTGCTGGAGCAGCTCACCGTCACGCCCTCCAACCTCTGGTACCTGTACGCCCTGGCGCTCTACTTCACCCTGGCGAAGGTGACCCGTACGGCGCCTCGCCTCCTGGTGGTCGTACCCGCCGGGGTGCTGTCCGCGGTCGCCGCCGCCGGCCTGCTGGAGACGCCTGGCAACCGGGCGGGCCTGTACCAGAATCTGGTCTTCTTCCTCGCGGGCCTGTACCTGCGGCCGCAGATCGAGCGGTGGGCGGCCACCGCCACCCGGCGCCGGCTCGTCCTGACCTCGGGCGCCTACTGTCTCGCGCTCGTCGCGATGGCGGTGGCCGGCGCCCAACGCTGGTGGGGTGTGTGGCCGCTGGTCTCAGTGGTGGCTGTCGCGTTCGGTGTCACCGCCGCCGCGCGGCTGGAGCGGTGGCCCACCCTCAGCGGCCGGCTCGCCACGCTCGGCCGGGTCACGCTGCCCGTCTACGTCATCCACATGCCCGTCCTGGCGGTGCTGCACCGGTTGCTGCACGGTCCGGTCTCCGGGCTGGGGGATGTCGGCCAGGGGCTGATCGTGCTCGGCTACCCCGTCGTGCTGACCGGTGTCGTGCTCGGTACGAGTCTGGCTCTTCATCGGGGCCTGCTGGCGGTACGCGCGGGCTGGCTGTTCGCCCTGCCCGGGACTCGTCGGGTGGAGCCGGCCCGATGAGCGCGTTGGCGCGGGCGTCCGTCGACCTCGGCGCGATCGCCAGGAACGTGCGGACCATCGCTGCGATCACCGACACCGACCTGATGGCGGTGGTGAAGGCCGACGCATTCGGCCACGGCGCGGTCCCGGTCGCCCGGGCGGCCCTGCGCGCCGGCGCCGGCTGGCTCGGCGTGACCTCGGTGTCCGAGGCGTTGGCGCTGCGCGACGCAGGCATCACGGCCCCGACGCTGAGCTGGCTGCACCGCCCCGACGACGACTTCGCGTCGTTGATCGCCGCCGGCGTCGACGTCGGCGTGTCGACGACCACCCACCTGCACGCGGTCGCGGCGGCCGCCCACCGACTGGGCGCACCAGCGCTCGTGCAGCTCAAGGCCGACACCGGCCTGGCCCGCAACGGGGCCGACGGCGACGAGTGGCCCGAGTTGGTCGGCTGGTCCCGCAAGTACGAGGTGGAGGGCACGGTCCGGGTACGCGGCGTGTGGTCCCACCTGGCCGACGCGGACGTGCCGGGCAGTCCCGCCCTGGCCCGGCAGGTGGCGCGCTTCGAGGAGGCGCTGCGGGTCGCCCGTGGCGCCGGCCTCGACCCCGAGCTGGCACACCTGGCCAACTCGGCGGCCGCGCTGTCGGCGCCGGCCACCCGGTACGACCTCTGCCGGATCGGGCTCGCCCTCTACGGCGTGGACCCGTTCGGCGCGGCCGGTCCCGGGACGTTCGGACTGCACGCCGCGATGACGCTGCGGACCACCGTGGTCAACGTCAAGCGGGTGCCGGCCGGCACGGGCGTCTCCTACGGACCGGAGTACGTGACAAGCACCGCGACCACACTGGCGCTGCTGCCGGTCGGCTACGCCGACGGGCTGACCAGGGCCGCCGAGGGCCGTGCCTCCGTCTGGCTGGGCGGTCGGCGGTGCCCCGTCGTCGGGCGCGTCGCCATGGACCAGTGCGTCGTCGACGCCGGGGACCTGCCCGTGTCGATCGGCGATCAGGTGGTGGTGTTCGGCCCCGCCGACGGTGACCGGACCCCACCGACTGTCGGCGAGTGGGCCCGGTGGGCCCGCACCAACCCGCACGAGATCCTGACCGGCATCGGGGCCCGGGTGGCCCGCGATCACCACCACGAAGGGGCAATGAGTTCATGACAACCCGACTGGCATTGCTGTACGGCGGGCAGAGCGGCGAGCACGAGGTGTCCCGCCGGTCGGCGGCGAGCATCCTCGCCGGGCTGGACCGTGACAGGTACCAGGTCACCGAGGTGCTCATCGGCCGCGACGGCGGCTGGCACGTCGACGGCCGCTCGACGCCGCTGCCCCACGCGCTGCGGGTGCTGCGCGCCCAGGACGTGGTCTTCCCGGCCCTGCACGGCCCGTACGGCGAGGACGGCACAGTCGCGTCGCTGCTGGAGTGGCTCGGCGTGCCGTACGTCGGCAACGGGGTCTTCGCCAGCGCGGCCGGCATGGACAAGGGTGTCACCAAGCGGCTGCTCGCCGTGGAGGGCCTGCGGGTCAGCCCCGGGGTGACCCTGCGCCCCGGGGAGGATCTGACGGCGACCGACCGGGGACGGCTCGACCTGCCGGTGTTCGTGAAGCCGGCGCGGGCGGGTTCCAGCCTGGGCGTCGTGAGGGTGACCGACTGGACGGACCTGCCCGCCGCGCTGGAGCGGGCCCGCGCGGTCGACCCGAAGGTGCTGATCGAGCAGGGAGCGCGCGGGCGGGAGATCGACGTCGCCGTCCTGCAACACCCCGACGGCCGGGTGCAGGCCGGCCCGCCGCTGGAGATCCGGGTGAGCGGGACGGGCTTCTTCGACTACGACGCGAAGTACGACGGTGGGGCCGTGTTCCAGATCCCCGCCCCGCTCGACGCGGCGACGACCGAGGTGCTCCAGGACCGGGCGATCCGCGCCTTCCACGCCCTGGACTGCCGGGGCCTGCTGCGCGTCGACTTCTTCCTGCCCGAGCACGGGTGGCGCGAGCCCATCGTGAACGAGGTGAACACCTTCCCCGGCTTCACCACCGCGTCCCAGTACCCGCAGATCTGGCAGCGGGCGGGACTGGGGTTCGCCGACCTGCTCGACATCCTGGTCGACGGCGCGTTGGCCGACCACGGCCGGGCCCGACCCGGGACGGTCGTCCCGGTCACTTGATCGAGCAGGGCTCAGCCGGTCGGGCGCCGTCGGACCCGACGATGGTGACGGGGACGAAGTACTCCGCCTGACCGGCCTGCGCGGCGGCGTCGGCCACCGTGCAGATGATCTGGTCGGCCGCGTCGGTCGACAGTGGACGCACCGGACCCTCCACCGTCGCCGTGAGGCCGTCCGGTCCGCCCGACACCGCCGCCGGGGAGCCCGGTGCGGCACCTGTCGGCGGCGCGATGGGAACCGGGCGCAGACCCGCCGGCACCTCGCTGGTGAACCCGTGGCGTCGTTCGTTCTCGTTCGGACCCGCCAGGAGCAGGGCCAGCGACGCCTCGGGCGACGGTGTTCGGTCCGGTTTGGCCGCACGGACGACAACCGCGACCTGCCCGCGCCACAGCAGGTAGAGCCGAATCCCCTGGGACGCGCCGGACTGCGCCGGTCGGCCCTCGATGACCTCGCTGGGTCGTACCCCGCAGCCCGCCACGAGCAGCGTGAGCAGGAGCCCGCCGGTGAGCAGCGGGCGGACCACCGCCCGTCGCGCCCTCACCGGGTTTCCCCGGTGTCGTCCGCCGCCACCCGGGGCAGCCGGAGGGTGAACACCGCGCCGCCGTTCGGGGCGTTGCCGGCGGTGAGGCTGCCCTGCTGCCCGGGGGCGCGGTGCAGTCGCGCGTTCTCCCACGCGATGGCGAGGCCGAGGCCGCTGCCCTCGGACCGGGTCCGCGCGGTGTCGGCCTTGTAGAAGCGGTCGAAGACGTGCGCCAGCACCTCCGGTCGCAGACCCGGCCCCTCGTCGGCGACCTCGATGGTGAGCCAGTCCGGCTCGGCGCGCAGGAGCAGGGACACCGGCTCGGCGCCGTGCCGGAAGGCGTTGCCGACCAGGTTGGCGACGATGACGTCCAGTCGGCGGGGATCGAGGCGGGCCACGACACCGGGCGGCAGGTCCGCGCGCACCCGGTCGGTCCAGCCGCGCAGCCGCAGGGTCGCGGTCACCGCGGCGGCCACGTCGACGTCGTCGAGAGCGAGCCGGGCGGTGCCCGAGTCGAACCTGCTGACCTCGATGAGGTCGTTGACCAGCTGGGTGAGGCTCTGCGTCTCCTGGCTGACCAGTCGCGCGGCCCGACCGGCGTCCCCGGGCAGCCGGTCGGCCTCCTCGTCCAGCACGTCGGTGACCGCCGTCATCGCGGCCAACGGCGTACGGAGTTCGTGCGACACGTCCGCCACGAAACGGCGCGCGTCGGCCTCCATCCGGCGCAGCTCGCCGACCTGCCGTTCCAGGGTCGCCGCGGTGTCGTTGAAGGTCCGCGCCACGTCGGCCAGCTCGTCGGCGCCCCGCACCGACAGTCGCGTCGTCAGGCGGCCCTCGCCCAGACTGCGCGCCGCGCGCCCCAGTTCGCGTACCGGTCGCAGCACACCCTGGGCCGCCAGCAGGGCCAACAGGACGGCGAGCACGAGGGAGAGCCCGCCGGTCAGCCAGGCCAGCGTGGCGAGCCTGTCGATGCTCTGCTGCTCGGGGGCGAGGCTACGCAGCGAGTAGACCTCCAGGCCGGACGGCAGCGACGCGCCGTCGGGTCGGTCCAGCTCCAGCTGGGTGCCGATGAGCAGCACCGGTTCGCCACCGACCGAGACGCGTTGCCAGGCCACCACGCCGTCGCGGACCGCCTGGCGCAGCTGCGGGGTGATCAGGTCGGGCGCTTCGGAGCCCTGCGCCCGCATGTCCCGGTACACGACCACGGCGTACCCCTCCCGGTCGGACAGGCGCTGGGCCAGCGTGTCGAGGTCGTCCTGGGTGGGCGGAAGTTGACGCAGTGGGTAGAGCTGGGCGAGTTGGTCGGTCAACGACATCACCGCGGCGTCCTGCGCCTGTTGGAGGATGACCGTCCGGGCCTGGAAGTAGCTGCCGCTGGCCACCACGGCCGTGGTGGTGACGCCCAGCAGGACGAAGGCCAGCAGCAGCCGTACCCGCAAACCGAACGC
This sequence comes from Micromonospora sp. NPDC000663, assembly GCF_042898105.1. Classification (NCBI taxonomy): domain Bacteria; kingdom Bacillati; phylum Actinomycetota; class Actinomycetes; order Micromonosporales; family Micromonosporaceae; genus Micromonospora; species Micromonospora sp. NPDC000663. The sequence goes on along the minus strand of NZ_JBIAYR010000004.1, from coordinate 84,088 downwards.
GCGCGCGTCGGCCCAGCGCCGCCGTGTCACAACGGCCCGAACCGGTACCCGAAGCCGCGGACGGTCTGGATGTACACCGGCGCGGACGAGTCGTCCTCGATCTTGGCGCGGACCCGCTGCACGCAGGCGTCCACGAGCCGCGAGTCGCCGAGGTGTCCGTGCTCCCACACGGCCTCCAGCAACTGTTGGCGGCTCAGCACCTGCCCGGGGGTGTGGGACAGTTCGAGAAGCAGGCGCAGTTCCGTCGGGGCGAGGCTGACCGGCACCCCGTCCTTGCTGACCACCAGCGCGGCACGGTCGATGCGCAGGGCGCCGTGCTGCTCCGGCCCGGACCGGTCGCCACCGCCGCGCCGCGACTCGCCGGCGGTCCGGCGCAGCACCGCGCGGATGCGTGCCTCCAGGACGCGCGACTGCACCGGCTTGACCACGTAGTCGTCGGCCCCCGCCTCCAGGCCCGCGACCACGTCCATGTCGTCGTTGCGGGCGGTCAGCATGATGATCGGCAGGTCGCCGAGCCGGCGGATCCGGCGGCAGACCTCGAACCCGTCCATCCCGGGCAGCATCAGGTCGAGCACCACGACGTCGGCCGAGCCCCCGTACAGCCGTTCCAGCCCCTGCTCACCGGTGGCGACGGCGTCGACCGTGTGACCCTGGCGGGTCAGCGCCAGCTGCAGTCCGTCACGCACCGTCTGGTGATCTTCGATCAGCAGGACCTGGGACATGTCACCAAGTATCGCATCATGAATGGGTTTAGCCTTTCGTCGATCGGTTCACCGGCCGGGCGAGGTCGACCGACCGCAGCAGGTACACCGCCGACCCCACGGCCAGGACGACGGGTACGGCCACCGCCAGGACGGCGACGAGCGCCCCGGGCGGCAGAGCCGCCCGCAGGCCGGGCACCACCAGCAGGAGCAAGCACCCCAGAGCGAGCAGGCCGACCACCCCCTCGGTGAGCCCGGGCCGGACCGCGCCCGCGCCGGCGGGCGCGGATCGGACAGCACCGGGCGCGGACCGGACAGCGCCGGGCCGGCCTGCCAGCACGGCCGCGGCCAGACAGAACAGCGCGACCCCCAGCAGGACGCCGCCGAGCGCGTCGCTGAACCGGTGCCAGCCCGCGACCATGGTGGCACCGGCGATCACCGTGACACCCGCCGCGCCCGGCAACGCCAGCCACCACCGCGCCCGGGCGGGCAGGACCAGCAGGAACGCGAGCAGCAGGGTCATCGCCGCCGCCACGTGACCACTGGGAAAGCTGTTGTGGGTGGTGGAGGTCTCGACCTGGAGATCCGGGCGCAGCAGCGCCGACTTCGTCGCGCCGGCGACCAGCACCGCGCAGACGACGGTGCCCACACCCGCGAGGCCGGCCAGCAGACGCCGGCCGACGAGACCCACAAGCAGCACCGCGCCGAGCAGGCCGGCCAGCGTCGTCGTCCTACCGAACGCGGCAAGCACGCTGCGGGCCGGGTCGAGCAGGGTGCTCTGCTGCGCGTACCCGCCGCCGCGCTCCGCGCGCGGCAGGAGCACCCCGTCCAGCCACTGACCGGGGTACGTCCAGACGAAGAACGCGCCGGTGAGCGCCAGGCCGAGCAGGACGCACACGGCGGCGGCGAGCAGCCTCGGGCTCGACGACACGGCTGCGCGGGTGTCGGGCAGCGGCGGCGGGCCGGGAGTCGCCCGACCGACGGAGTACGACGATCCGATGGACATGTCGAGCATGCTCGTCCCGGCAGGTGCCGGTGCCGTCCGCGGATTGTCTTCGTTCTGTCACAGTTTCCGGCCGCGCCGGCACCGGCGTCGCGACCGGCCGTCAATTTACATGCTTACATGCAACTATGTTTTACCCGGCCGAGACGCACCACCACTAGGGTCAAGACGCCGATCGATGTGGGCGATCGGTGATGCGGGAACGCCATCCGGAGTGAGCTGGAACCGGAAGGGGTGGAGAACATGCCCGGAATTCCGGTCGCCTCCCTGGTCATCGGCATCGCGTCCTCGCCGGCCGAACGCCGACAACTGGCGCGACTGCTCGGCGGGAGCGACGCCTTCCTGATCGTGTCGAACGTCGACCAGGCGCGGGAGTTCCTCGGAGTGGTCGAGATGCCTCCCGTCGCACCTCCCCCGGCCCGGGCCGTCCTCGCCGACGCGACGCCGAGCCAGCCGCCACCACCGGCCGACCTGATCGTCGACTCCGACCGCCGGGTGGTGCGGTGGCGGGACAAGGAGATCGACCTGACCCGGTTGGAGCACGACGTCCTGCTCTGCCTCGTCCACGCCCCCGGGCAGGTGTGGACGTACGAGCGGCTGCACCTCGAGGTCTGGGGCAACCGCCACCTCGGTCGCGGGTCGGACATGCACTCGGTGGTCCGGCGGGTACGCCGCAAGCTCGCCCGGCTGAACGCGACAGCGACGATCCACGCGGTGCGCGGGGTCGGCTTCCGGCTCGCCCCCGTCTGATCCCCGACACGGTCCGGCCCGCCTGGTCGACGACCAGGCGGGCCGGGATCGGTGTGCTACCGCTCAGTTGTCAGCACCGCACGGGCGCCAACCCGAAGTTCTCCACGGTGGGCGTGGTGGTGTCGATCCTCGTCTGACGGGTCTGGGGCTTCCAGCCGTCCTTGGCGACGATCATCGTGAGCGGGTTGTTGCGGCGGTCCACCCAGTGGGCGTACCGGCCCTGGGCGTCGGTCGTGAAGGTCCACGACATGGCCCACGAGTCGACCTGGACCAGCGCACCGGCGATCGGCGCGGACGCGCCCTGACAGCTGGTGCCGGTGACCGTACCCATCAGCTTGCCCCAGGTCTTCGGAGGGTTCGCCGTCATGGTGACCTCGACCGGCGCCACCGAGTAGGGCGTGTTCTCCCTGATCGTGACCGCACCGGAGTACGTGCCCGGCTGGTCGACGTTCGCCGTCATCCCGACGGTGACCGTGACCTTCGCTCCCGGAGCGAGGGTGACTGTCGACTTGTCGATGGTCATCCAGCTGACGTCGGCCGCCGCCTCGGCGCAGCCCTCGAAGCCCGGCAGCACCTCGCTGTCCGGCGCGGCGTTGAAACTGCCGGACGAGCCGCCGATCTTGTAGAAGCCGCACGCCGCAGCACCGCGGTAGCGGGCCGTGTTGGCGTTCGGCAGGTTGGACCACGAACCGACGGCCGGGTCGAAGGCGAAGCCCGCGTTGCTGATGGCCCCACCCTGCGAGCCACCGACGACGAGGAGCTTGCCGTTGGCGACCGCGTACGAACTGGCCCAGTTGTCGACCGGAGCGTCGGCGACGGCGGTCCAGGTGTTGGCACCCGGGTCGTACGCGTAGCTGGCCTTCTGCGCCGCGGAGCCGTCGTTGCCACCCGTGCAGTAGACGACGCCGTCGATCCCGCCGCAGGAGGCGAAGGCCACCGACTTCGGGTAGTTGGCGAGCGTCTCCCAGCTGTCGCTGGCCGGGTCGTACCGCACGACGCTGTTCGACATCGGCAGGCATTCCGCGGTGGTGCAGCCGCCGATGGCGTACAGCTTGCCGTCGGCGACGGCCTGCCCGGCGGCGGCGCGCGGCGCCGGGTTGTCGGCCAGCTCCGTCCAGGTGTTCGCACCCGGGTCGTACGACCAGGTGGCGGCGTTGGGGCCGGCGTCGCCCCAGCCGCCGGTCGCGATGATCGTCCCACCGATGACGCCCACGGTCAGGGCGTTGCGGGCACCGGGAAGGTCGGCGATCGCCGTCCAGGTCTGCGCGACCGGGTCGTAGGCGTAGTTCTTCGTGGTGGAGGCGTTTCCGTCGCCACCGCCGATCGAATACACCTTGCCGTCCAGGTTGACCACCCGGTTGTCCATGATGTTCGCCGGGAAGTCGGTGATGTCGGTCCACGGCGCGGCCTGCGGTCCGTCCGCGGCGACCGCCGCGGTGGCCGCCTTGCCGGACGCCCTGGCGGCGACCGAGGTCGCGACCTTGAGCCGCTGCTCCGGCGCACCGCTGCCGCCGAGCACCTGCGCCCTGGTGACGGTGGACCCGTCCGCCCGCAGGAGTTCGAACCCGTTGTCGCGCTCACCGAACCCGACCTCGACAGGCGCGCCGCCGGTGTTGGTCACCGTGAACGTCCTGCTGGCCTTGCCGTTGGGCATCTGGAGCGTCGCGCTGAGCTGCGTGGGCGTCACCGACAGCCGGCCGGCCGCGAGCTGGAAGTTCGCGGCGGTCGCCCAGTCGGCCTCCACGTCCACCTGCTTGGTCTGGCTGACGTAGTTGCCTGCCGACGCGGTGAACGGGTGGGTGCCGGTGAGCGTCGAGTAGATCCAGTAGAAGCCGTCGGGCAGCCCCGGGTCGTCCGGGGTCGCCACGGTGACGGCCTTCTCCGCCGGCCGGTCCTTGCTGGTGACTGTCGCGCCGTTGACGTAGCTGCTGTCGTTCTTGTCGCGGACGTTGCCGACGACCAGCCCACCGTCGACCGGCACACAGGTGACCTGGCTGCCGATCAGGACGTTGTCGACCTCCCACCACCACTCGTACGAGGCGTCGTAGTAGTGGAAACGGACCTGGACCTGGGCCTTGCCCGCCGCCTGCGGGATCGGGATCTCGGTCACCCTCGGCCCCCGGACGTCGGTCTCCTGGCGGAGCACGTTCGTCCAGGTGGCGCCACCGTCGATGCTCAGGTCGACGTCGGCGGTGTCGTCGTCCAGCTGGTTGAAGTCCTGGTTGAAGCGGATGACCGGGGCCGTGACGGCGGTCAGGTCGACCACCGGGCTGACCAGCGAGGTGTCCTGGCTGGTGCCCGCTCCGTAGTCGTCACTGTCGATCATGGCGAAGTTGCCGCTGCCGCCGGTCAGGTTGCCCCGGCCGCCGTCGTCGGTGAACTTCCAGACCTGCCCGCTGCCCGCGTTGTCCACCACCGTCCAGCCGGCCGGCGTGGTCGTGCCGTCGAAGGTCTCGTACTCACCGTCGGACCCGAAGGTGTAGCCGGGCGCGGTCGTGCAGGTGGTGGTGTCCACCGGCACGGCGACGTTGGCGGTGGTGTTGCCCGAGCCGACCACCACCTGCTTGGTGACGGTCTGGTAGCCGGGGTACTGCGGCTCGTACGTGAGGGTGTACGTCTGCCCGGCCGGCAGCTTGATGCTGTAGCGGCCGTTCGACGGGGTGGTGTAGTCGTAGACGCCCGAGACGCCCGTCACGGTGACCTTCGCGTACAGCGGCCACCCGTGCCCGGAACCGTCGGTGACGGCGCCTGTGACGTTGACGCTCGGCACCGGCGTGAGCGCGACGGTGAGTGTCGTGGTCGCGCCGTCGGTGACCGTGGCCGTCCTGGTCGCGCCGCCGTAGCCGAACGCCGCCACGGCGACCTGGTACTCGCCGGTCGGGAGCTGGGTCGAGAACTTTCCGTCCGCCCCGGTGGTGATCTCCCGGGCCGTCGGGCCGGTGAGCGTCAGCGTCGCACCGGCGATCGGGGCGCCGGTGGCCGCGTCGGTCACCGTGCCGGCCAGCGTGCCGATGTCACCGGTGGGTGCGGCGTTGAGCAGCGCGAGCGCGTCCAGCAGGCCCTCGCCGTAGACGTTGTTGTCGGCCGCCGTGCCGCCACACTGGGTGTCGGACTTGTCGACCGCGGCGCCGTTGAGCAGCGCCCGGGTCGCGGTGACGTCACCGACAAGCGACGGCGCCGCCGAGTACAGCAGCGCGATCGCGCCCGCCAGGTGCGGCGCGGCCATCGAGGTGCCGCTGATGCTGCCGTAGGCACTGCCCGGGATGCTCGACCGGATGTTCACGCCCGGAGCCGAGATGTTGGGCTTGATCTCGCCGTTCTGCCCGGCGCCCCGGCTGGAGAACCCGGCGATGTTGTTGTTGATGTCGTACGCGCCGGTCGAGTAGTTGCTGGCCAGGCTGCCCGGCGAACCACTGGTCTGGCACGCCGGCCCGCTGTTGCCGTTGGACCAGACGCCGAAGATGCCCGAGGCGGCCCAGGCCAGCGTCACGTCCTCCATGAAGGGCTCGTTGGACGGGTCCCGCGTACCCCACGAGTTGTTGATGATGTTCGGGCGCTTGCTGGCGTCCGGGTTCTGGCCGGTGAGGTCGGTCGGCTCCAGCATCCACTGGCCGGACTCGACGAGTGCGGCGTCGCTGGGGCAGCAACCGTTCGCCGCGATCCACTTGACCCCTGGCGCGACACCGATCTGGTTCGTATCGGCCGATCCGGCCATGGTGCCCATCGTGTGCGTGCCGTGTCCATCGTTGTCACAGGGGGCGGCAGAACACGTTCCGGCGGCGTCGAACCAGTTGTAGTTGTGGTCGAACGTGCCGTCGCCGTTGTTGCCCCGGTAGGAGTTGACAAGCGCCGGGTGGTCGAACTGGACCCCGGTGTCGATGTTGGCGATGGTAATGCCCTCGCCCCTGACCCCGTACTGGGACCAGACGTCGTCGGCGTTGATGTTCGCGACGCCCCACTCCAGGGCGTTCACTGTCTTCTCGTCGGTGCCCTTGACGGTTTCGGGAACCTTGTAGGCGACCGGGGCGTAGAGGCCCTCCACCTCCGCGTGGTTGGCGAACTTCTGCGCCATCGCCAGCGAGCCGCTGCTGACCTTGATGGCGTTGGTAGCCCAGAAGGTCTGGTACTTCGCCCCCGAACCGTCCAGTTCGGCACGGACCCGGCCCTGGCTCTCGGCGGCCGTCTTGCGCAGCGCGTCCGCGACGGCGGTGCCCCGCTTCGCCCAGTCCTTGACGGCGCTGGCCTTGCCCAGGTCCGGCCGGTCCTTGAACCGGATCCAGAAGTCCCCTTCGCTCTTGGCCTGGAGCTGCTTGGCGAGGTCCGGACGGATCTTGTCGCCCGGCGCGGTACCCACGCCCATCGCACCGGGCGCGGCCTGCGCGCCCGAGCCGATACTCGCCAGACATGTGGCGGCGAGGATCATCGCCGCGCCGGCGCTCACCAGTGATCTGGCCGAGCGCCTCCATTGTGGACGTCTGAACATCGGTGCTGCCTCCCTCAGAACGACCCAGGGTGAAGATGGGCCATGGTGGACCTCCCCCATGCACCGTGCGGGTCACGCCGGTTGCCCGAGTGGACACTATGATCGAGAAGAAAGGACGATCAAGAACTTGCCGTGAGCAACTTGTCGCTAACGGTTGCCTTGCTGGCGGGGCGCCTGCCCATCATTGTCAGAACCATGACGAAAGCTGGGCAGGGATGCCCTTCGATCCCGGGCGGTGTGGTGGCCGAGGACGAGGACGCTGCGGTGCACGAGGCGGCACCGGCTGACGAGCCGTTCCCGCTGCTGATCGCGGTGACCCCGTCACCTGCCGAGCGCATCCGGCTCGCGGAGCGCCTCGACGGCATCGCCCCCCTGCTGCTGGTGTCCGATCTCGACGAACTGCGCCGGCTCATCGCGGCGCCGGCGCAACCGCCCGGAACGACGGCCGCGCCACCGGCCGCACCGGTGCCCACCGCGACCACCGAACCCGCCCTGGTCATCGACTCGGCCCGCTGCACCGCACGGTACGGGGAACGCGAGGTCGACCTGACCCGGCTGGAACACGACCTGCTGGCCTGCCTGACCGCCGAACCGGTCCGGGTCTGGAGCTACGCCGAGCTGCACCGGTCGGTCTGGCACGACGAGGGGCGCGAGCGCAAGGCGGACGTGCAGTCCCTCGTCAAGCGGCTGCGGCGCAAGCTGCTCGGTCTGGGCACCAACGCCACGATCGAGGCGGTACGCGGCGTCGGCCTGCTGCTCACCGACCGGCAGGAACCCCGGATCGGCCGGGCCTGACACCTGCCTGATGTGGGCAGCCAGCGCGCGTCAGATCAGCCCGGCGCGGGTCCACAGCACCCGACCCGGCCCGGCAACCAGCCCGACGCCCGCGAGGTGGTCGTACACCCTCGACGCCGACCAGCGCAGGGTCTCGCGCCAGTGCGGGTTGGCCCGGGCGGCCGCCCGCCCCACCTGCGGATCGATGCCCACCGCGGCGTACGCCTTCGGGTTCACCAGGCGGTTGGCGATCGTGTAGGCGGCGCGACCGACAAGCAACCGGGCGAACGCCATGCCCATCGGGCCTGTGGCGTCGACCTGGCGGGCCAGTTCGTCGCGGGCGAACCTGACGTGCCGCGCCTCCTCGACCACGTGGATGCGCGAGACCATCCGGATCAGCGGCTGGAGCGACTCGTCCGCCATGATCTCGCGCTGGAACGCGTCGAGGATCTCCTCGGCGATGAGGATCGCGGCGTACATCCGGGGACCGCTGGCGGTGGCCTTGAGGTACCTGCCGAGCCATTGGTCGACGGCGTTCGCGCGGTAGACGGGGCAGCCCGTGGCCTCGATGAGCCGGCCGAACATGATCGAGTGCCTGCACTCGTCGGCGACCTCGGTCAGCGCGTACTGGGCTTGAGGGCTGGTCGGGTCGTCGTCGTAGTACTGCCGGATCAGCATCTGCATGAGGATCGTCTCGAACCACAGCCCGGCGCTGGCCGCGCTGGCCACCTCGTGCTTGGTGAGTTCGATCCGCTGCTCCTCGCTCAACCCGGACCAGAGCGGGGTGCCGTAGAGGCTGCTGCGGTGCGGCGGAAGCCAGTAGGCGCCCGGGGTGTGCGGGGCGTCCCAGTCGATCTCGACCACGGGGTCGTAGCTGGTCCGCAGGGACGAGGTGAGCAGCCGCTCGGCGACCGCAGCGCCCTGGGTTTCCGCCGTCTCCATGGTTCCTCCATATTGACGTGACGACCGGTAACTGTTACGAGTAGTAGCATGCAATCGCCGCGCAAGGATGTCAATGGATCGGACCCGCCGGACGCGTCCGGCGCCGGCACACCGAGAGCGAAGGGCAACGGTCGCCGGGACCGCTGGGCCGACCATCGCGAGCAGCGCAGACAGGCACTCGTCGGTGCCGCCGTACAGGCCCTGCTGCGGCACGGGCCAGAGGTCGACATGGACCAGGTGGCCGCCATCGCCGGCGTCAGCAAACCGGTGCTCTACCGCTACTTCACTGACAAGACGCAGCTCTGGATCGCGGTGGGCGAGGTGGTGGCGGCACGGGTCGTCGACGCCATCGCGCCGGCGATCGACCAGGTCCGCGAGGAACGCGCCCTGGTCGAGGCGACGATCGACGCGTACCTCAGCGTGATCGAGTCACAGCCCGCGCTGTACCGGTTCCTCATGAGCCAGTCCGGGCAACCCGGCATCCACCAGGTCGTCGCCGGGACCAGCCGGCAGGTGGCAGCCGGGCTGGCCCGGGTGATCGGCGACCGGCTGCGCGCGCTGGGCCTGGACGCCGGCCCGGCCGAGCCCTGGGCGTACGGCCTGGTGGGGTTCGTGCAGGCGGTCGGCGACTGGTGGACCACCCACGGGCAGCCGATCAGCCGCGGCGCCCTCACCGACTACCTCACCACCCTGCTCTGGAGCGGGATCGAGGGCGTCCGGGCAAGCGCCGACCTGCCGCCCGAGTTGACCCGCGCCCACGAGCGGATCGTGCCGTGAGCTACCACGGCCCGGCGAGCATCGCGGGCTCCCCGGTACGGGCGCACCTCAGCGGACGGTGGGAACCCGTCGACGGCCGCTTCCACTGGGGTGGGCGCATCGAGCCCGACCCGAGCGTGGCACAACTGCTGCGCTCCGGTCGCCGCGACGTCGAGCTGCGCATCGCCGACCGGGCCCGACCCGCCCGACTGGCCGAGGTCGACCCGTGGGGCGGCGTACGGATCACCGGCGTCGGTGAACCGCCCTGGCCGTCACCGACCGGACCGGATGTCGCAGCCGAGCATATGGAGGACTGATGGAGACAGACGTTGCCATCGTCGGGGCCGGTTTCGGCGGCCTGGGCGCGGCCATCGCCCTGCAACGGGCCGGCTTCACCGACTATCTCGTCTTCGACAGGGGCGACGACGTCGGTGGCACGTGGCGGGACAACACCTACCCCGGCTGTGCCTGTGACGTCCCGTCGCACCTCTACTCCTTCTCCTTCGCCCCCAATCCCCGCTGGTCCACCACCTTCTCCAGCCAGCCGGAGATCAGGGACTACCTGCGCGGCTGCGTCGACCGTTTCGGGATCGGCCCGAAGCTGCGGCTGCGCCACGAGGTGCACGAGGCACGCTGGGACGACAAGCGCCAGCGCTGGCTGCTGCGGACCTCCGGCGGCGATCACACGGCCCGGGCGCTGATCTGCGCGACCGGCCCCCTGAGCGAGCCCGCCACGCCCGACCTGCCAGGCATCGACGAATTCGCCGGCACGGTCTTCCACTCCGCCCGCTGGCGGCACGACCACGACCTGACCGGTCGCCGTGTCGCGGTCATCGGCACCGGCGCGTCGGCTGTCCAGTTCGTGCCGCGGATCCAGCCGGCCGTCGAGAGGCTGACGCTGTTCCAGCGCTCCCCCGCCTGGATCATGCCGAGACGCTCGCGCCGCATCAGCCGGGTCGAGCAGGCCGCGTTCCGCACCGTGCCCGGCGCGCAGCGGGCCGCCCGGGCCGGGCTCTACCTGCTCCGCGAGACCATGGGCCTGGGCTTCCTGCACCCGACGGTCAACCGCCTCGCCTCGCGGCTGTCCCTGCGGACGCTGCGGCGCCAGGTCACCGACCCGACCCTGCGGGACAAGCTCACCCCCCGGTACGCGATGGGCTGCAAACGGGTCCTGATCTCGAACGACTACTGGCCGTCGCTCACCCGGCCGAACGTCGACGTCGTCACCGAGGGCATCGCCCGGGTCGTGCCGGACGGCCTGGTCACCTCCGACGGCGTGCACCACCCGGCGGACACGATCATCCTCGGCACCGGCTTCCACGTCACCGACTCCCCCGTCGTACGGCGCATCCACGGCCGCGGCGGGTGCAGCCTGGGTACGGCCTGGACGCCAAGCATGCACGCGTACCGGGGCACGACCATCGCCGGCTTCCCCAACCTGTTCTTCCTGCTCGGCCCGAACACCGGGCTCGGGCACACCTCGGTGGTGCTGATGATCGAGGCGCAGTTGCGCCTGGTGCTCGCGGCACTGCGCCACCTGCGGGCCACCGGCGCGCAGGCCATCGAGCCGACCACGGACGCGCAACGACGCTGGACCGAACAGATCGACAGGAAGATGGCCGGCACCGTCTGGCAGACCGGCTGTTCGAGCTGGTACCTGGATGCCACAGGCCGCAACACCACCATCTGGCCGGGCTTCGCCACCAGCTTCCGGATGCGCCTGCGCCGGTTCCGCCCCGCCGACCACCGGCTCATCACTGCCGACCACAGCCCCAACGAACCGGAACGGGAGCACGCCGATGCGGTATGACCTGGCGGACCGGACCATCTTCATCACCGGCGCGGCACGCGGCATCGGTGCCGAACTGGCCCGCGCGGCCGTCGCCAGAGGTGCCCGGGTCGCCCTGGCGGGACTGGAGGGCGAACGGCTCAGGCAGCTCGGCGACGAGCTCGGCGCGCACTGGTACGAGTGCGACGTCACCGACCAGGCGGCGTTGGACGCCGCGGTGGCCTCCACGGTGGACCGTTTCGGCGGCATCGACGTGGTCGTCGCGAACGCGGGCATCGCGAACCTGGGCACCGTGGCCGTCGGACCGGTCGACGCGTTGGTGCGTACCGTCGAGGTCAACCTCTGCGGCGCGATCCGCACGGTCAGCGCGGCCCTGCCGCACGTCACCGCTGCCCGGGGTCACGTCCTGATCGTCTCCTCCGCCGCCGCCTTCACGGCGATGCCCGGCATGGCCGCCTACTGCGCGTCCAAGGCGGGCGTGGAGCAGTTCGCAAACGTGCTGCGCCTGGAGGCCCGCGCCGCAGGCGTCACCGTCGGCACCGCGCATCCGATCTGGATCGACACCGACCTGGTCCGCGACATCCGTGCCGACCTGGCGTCGTTCAACGCCACGCTGCGCCGGTTGCCGTGGCCGCTGTCCACTGTGGTTCCCGTCGAGCAGTGCGTCGACGCCCTGCTGAGCGGCATCGAACGCCGCAGACGCAAGGTGTACGTGCCACGGTCGTTGGCCCTGGTGCAGGCGCTGCGGCCGGTGGTGCTCAGCAGCCTCTCGGACGCGCTGATCACCAGGTTCGGCGGCCGCACGATGGTCGGTCAGATGGAGGACGAGGTACGCCAGCTCGGCCGGTCCTTCGGCAGGTCGTCGGTGGAGGTGCGCAGATGAGCATCCACTTCCGTCGCGCGGGCAGCGGTGAACCGCTCGTGCTCATCCACGGCATCGGTCACCGCCACCAGGCGTGGGAGCCGGTGTTCGACAGACTCACCGCCCACCACGACGTGATCGCGCTCGACCTGCCCGGCTTCGGGAACTCGCCGGCGCCCGGCACCGGGATGCCCGCCGACATGGCCGCCACCGTCGCCGCGATGCTGCCCGTCCTGAGCGAGTGGGGGCTGGAGCGCCCGCATGTGGCCGGTTACAGCCTCGGTGGGGCGATCGGTCTGGAACTCGCCGCTACCGGCGCGGTCGCATCGGCCACCGCCTTCTCCCCCGCCGGTTTCTTCACACCTGCCGAGCGGCGCCGGGCGCTTGCCATCCTCAGGATGCTGCGGGCCAACTCGCGCCTGCCCACCCCGATCATGCGGGTCGCGCTGCGGTCGGCGTACCTGCGGGCGTTGTGCTTCGCGCCGCTGATGGCCCGCCCGACACTGTTGGACGTCGACCGCGCGGTGGGCGACGCGCTGGCCCTGCGGCGAGCGGTGGGCTTCAACGCCGTGGCCCGAGCCGCCCGCGACTACCGCTTCGACTGCCTCCGGCTGGCCGAGGCGCCCGTGCCGGTGACGATCGGCTGGGGCGACCGCGACCGCATCTTCGGGGTTCACCAGGCCGAGCGCGCCCGGGCCGGGTTGCCGGCGGCCCGGGTGGTGACGCTGGCCGGCTGCGGGCACGTGCCGATGAGCGACGACCCGGACCTGGTCGCCGCGCTCATCCTGGAGACCACCGGGGCCGTGCCCCGCGGTCAGGTACATCACTTCACAGACTAAAAACTTGCAGGCTATGCAAGTTTGCTCCTAGCCTCGGTCGCGTGACCGACACCGACCACGCTGCCATCGGGCGTCGAGACCGCAAGAAGGCACAGACCCGGGCCGCGCTGACCGCCGCCGCGTTGCGACTGGTGGCCGAACGCGGTCTGGAGCACGTGACCGTGGAGGAGATCAGCGAGGCCGCAGACGTCTCCTCGCGTACCTTCTTCAACTACTTCACCTGCAAGGACGAGGCACTCACCGACGATCCGGCACTCGACGGCACCCCGGTCGTGGCACGTCTGGCGGCAGTCCCCGCGCACGTACCGGCGTTGCGTGCCGTCCGGCTGGCCCTCGACGAGGCGATCGACACGATCCAGGCCGACCGGGAGTTGTGGCGGCTGCGGCTCGCGGTCATCACCCAGAACCCCACGTTGCTGCCTCGACTGGTGTCCAGCAACATCGCGACCGAGCGGGCCATGGTCTCGGTCGTCGCCACCCGCCTCGGCGTGGGGCCCGACCACGGCCTCCCGCCGCTGATCACCGCCGTCACCAGCGCCGCCTTCCACACCGCGATGCTGCGCTGGGCCGCCGGCGACGACACTCGCCCGCTTCGCGACTTCGTCGACGAGGCGTTCGCCGCGCTGGCCGCCGGCCTGCCGGACCCGCCGCCCGCCTCCTGACCCACCGGATCCCGCCCCGCCGCAGATCGGCTACGGGGACAGTCACTCCGCCACAAACCCGACAAGGGAGCATCAATGACCACAACCGTCCCGCCCGCCGACACCGCCGCCGTCGGCACGCGCATGTCGCGTCGGGAGGTTCTCCAGGCCCTGTCCGGCCTGATGGTCGGCCTGTTCGTGTCCATCCTCGCCTCCACCGTGGTGGCGAACGCGCTGCCGCGGATCATCGCCGACCTGAACGGCAGCCAGACCGTCTACACCTGGATCGTCACCAGCGAACTACTCGCCATGACCGCGACGGTGCCGCTGTGGGGCAAGATGGCCGACCTGTACAGCAAGAAGCTGCTGATCCAGCTCTCGCTGGGCCTGTTCGTGGTGGGCTCACTCATCGCCGGCCTCACGCCGAACGTCGAGGTGCTGCTGCTCAGCCGTATCGTCCAGGGAATCGGCGCTGGCGGCATGACGGCGCTGGCCACGATCGTGATGGCGGCGATGATCCCGCCGCGTGAGCTGGGCCGCTACGCCGGCATCTTCGGCGCGGTCTTCGGGGTCGGCACCATCGCCGGCCCGCTGATCGGTGGCCTGCTCGTCGACACGTCGTGGCTGGGCTGGCGGTGGTGCTTCCTGATCGGCGTCCCCTTCAGCATCATCTCCATCGCCCTGCTCCAGCGCACCCTGCACCTGCCGGTCGTCCGCCGCAAGGCGAAGATCGACTGGCTGGGCGCCCTGCTCATCACCTCGGGCGTCTCCACGCTGCTGATCTGGTCGTCCCTGGCCGGGAACAAGTTCGACTGGGCCTCCGGCTGGACGGCCCTGATGGTCGTCGGCGGTCTGGTCCTGCTGGCGCTGGCCCTCGTGGTCGAGTCGCGGGCGGTCGAGCCGATCGTCCCGCTCGACATCTTCCGCAACCGCACGGTCTCGCTCGCGACGATCGCCAGCGTGCTGGTGGGTGTGGCGATGTTCGGCGGCACTGTCTTCCTGTCCCAGTACTTCCAGATCTCGCTTGGCAAGTCGCCCACCGTCGCGGGCCTCATGAGCCTCCCGATGATCTTCGGTCTGCTGGTCTCGTCGACGGTGGCCGGTCAGCTCATCACGAAGTACGGACGGTGGAAGGCCTACCTGGTGGCCGGCGCCGCCGTGATGACCGTCGGCATGCTGCTGCTGGGCACCATCGACGCCGACACCAGCGTCCTCGTCCTGTCGGTCTACATGGCCGTGCTGGGCGTCGGCGTCGGCATGCTCATGCAGAACCTCGTGCTCGCCGCGCAGAACGACGTGCCGGCGCAGGAGCTCGGGGCCGCCACCTCCGTGCTGACGTTCTTCCGCAGCATGGGCGGCGCGATCGGGGTCAGTGCGCTGGGCGCGGTCCTGGCCAGCCGGGTGACCTCGCTGACGACCGAGCGGCTCGGCCCGGCGGCGACTGCCGGCGGCGGCTCCACGGAGGTGCCCGACCTGTCCACCCTGCCCGAACCGGTGGTCCGGATCGTGCAGGACGTCTACGGCACCGCCACCGCCGACCTCTTCCTGGTCGGCGCGCCGTTCGCGCTGCTCGCACTGATCGTCGTGCTGTTCATCAAGGAGAAGCCGCTGCACACCGTCAGCGGGGACGAACGACGCGCCCAGGAGGAGGCGGCCGCGAAGGCCGCGATCCACTGAGCCGAACGACCACAGTCGGGGGCGGGCCGGTCGGCCCGCCCCCGTTTCTGTGCCGGCACGCCAGCGGGCCGGTCGGGCGGGCTGCGAGGGCATTCGTTGCCGCCTTTGCTCTGCTTCAAGCCGCCAACGGTTTCGGGCCGTAAGTGTTGCCACGGTTGCAGCAGAGCAAAGGCTACGAGCGGATTCCGACCCCTCGGTTTGCGAGCCGGCGTCCCCGTGCCCGTGTTTCGCATTATGACGAGGTGCGAACCGGCCGCCACGTAACGTGAGAATGCAGCCGGCCAACGGCTGACGCAGGCGGGCACCGGGCCGCCACCAAGGGCGGCACCGCTCTGTCAGCTACCGGCACGGGCAACCCTGCCCCGCCGCCGGCCCGCTCAGCCGCAGGAGGTGCGGACGATGCCCATGCTGTCGGTATTCGACCCTCGGCACACCGTCGCTCCCCCGGGATACAGCCGCTGGCTCATCCCGACCGCGGCGCTGGCGGTGCACGTGTGCATCGGGCAGGTCTACGCGACGAGCGTCTACAAGAACTCCCTCATCGCGCATTTCGACACCAGCCAGACGGCGATCGGTGCCATCTTCAGCATCGCCATTGTCATGCTGGGTTCGTCCGCGGCGGTGGGTGGACGGTGGGTGGAACGCAACGGGCCGCGCCGGGCGATGTTCGTCTCCGCGTGCTTCTGGGCCGTCGGCTTCCTCGTCGGTGCGCTCGGCATCGCCACCCAGCAGTTGTGGCTGCTCTATCTCGGGTACGGCGTCATCGGCGGCATCGGGCTCGGCATCGGCTACATCTCGCCGGTCTCGACCCTGATCAAGTGGTTCCCGGACCGGCCGGGCCTCGCCACCGGCCTCGCCATCATGGGGTTCGGCGGCGGCGCCCTGGTCGCCGGCCCGCTCGCACGCCAACTGCTCTCGCTCTACGACTCGGACTACAACCCGGCCAACCCGGCGGCCGTCGCGTCGGGCCATGCGCTCGTGGCGCTCTTCGTCACGTTCGGCATCGGCTACTTCGTGATCATGATGTTCGGCCCGTTCAACGTCCGGGTTCCGGCGCCGGACTGGCGGCCCGCCGGGTTCGACCCCGCGACCGTCGCCAGTCGGCCTCTGGTGACGAGGGCGAGCGTGTCCGCGACGAACGCCGTGCGTACCCGGTCGTTCTGGCTGTTGTGGATCGTGCTGTTCTGCAACGTCACAGCCGGCATCGGCATCCTGGAACAGGCCAGTCCGATGATCCAGGACTTCTTCCGGGACAACGGGTCCACCGCCGTCTCGGTGTCGGCGGCTGCCGGTTTCGTGGGAGTGCTGTCGCTGTTCAACATGGCGGGACGGTTCGTCTGGTCGACGACGTCGGACCTCATCGGCCGCAAGCCCATCTACATGGTGTACCTCGGCGTCGGCATGATTTTGTACGTGCTGCTCGCCGTCGCCGGACACGCCGCGACGGCTGTCTTCGTGCTGATCGCCGCCGCGATCATCTCCTTCTACGGCGGCGGCTTCGCCACCATGCCCGCGTACCTGCGGGACCTGTTCGGCACCTTCCAGGTCGGCGCCATCCACGGCCGGATCCTGACCGCCTGGTCGGCAGCGGGTGTCGCCGGCCCACTGATCGTCAACGGGATCCTCGACACCCAGGGCAAGCCGGGCACCCTCACCGCCTCGGCGTACCGGCCCGCGCTGTTCACCATGGTCGGCATCCTGGCCATCGGCTTCATCGCCAACCTGCTCGTGCGTCCGGTGCCCGACCGGTTCCACGAGCCGGACCGGGGATCGACGTCGCCCGTGGCCAAGGCCACCGTCACCGAGCCGGTCGCCCTCGACCCGCAGAGCAACCCCCCGGTACCGCAGCACGTCGGCAGTCAGACCGGGCGGCTCTGGATATCGTGGCTGCTCGTCGCGGCACTGCTCGGCTACGGCATCGTCCAGACCGCCATCACCGCAGCGAAGCTGTTCACGGGCTGAGCGGGTGGCGTCGCCGCCGACGTGGTCCGGAGGCGGCGACCCGTCCTGCGGGTGGCGCGTCGCGGCCGCTCAGGATCGGGGCGCCGCCGTGTTCTTCTCCTCGAGTCGCTCCCGCTGGGGTACGACCGTGTACTTGGGGTCACGCGCCGAGACGCGGCCGGCCTCGAAGACGCCGAACCGGGTGGCCACCGACGAGGCCACGAGGGCCGCGCCGGAGATCGCCGCCAAAAGCCGGCTTCGGCGACTGACAAGCGCGGCGGCGGTGCCCACGGCGAGCAGTACCCGCCCCGCGGTGATCAGCCGGCCGCTGCGGCCGCGCGCGTACGGCTCTCCGGTCAGACCGAGCCGTTCCAGCTGGCGTCCGCCGGCCATCTCGACCGTCGCGGCGGCGAGGGCGAGTCGCCGCAGCGGAGCGGCCTGCCTGGCCGGCGCCGCGATCAGGCCGACCCCGGACGCGGCGGCGAGCGCGCTTCCGGCGAAGACGAACGGCAGCGACGGGTAGGCGTCGTGCCAGGACGGCACGGCCGTGTCGGCGAGCAGCACCCCGGTGTACGTGGCCAGCGCCGGCGCGACGGCGGCGGCGGCCAGGCCGGCGGCGGCGCCGACCGGGGGCGCCAGCCGGCGGGCGAGGCCGAAAACGCCGTGCTGTGGGAGCAGCGGCGCGAGTTCGGCGACAGCCGCAACCCCGGCCAGCGGCCCGAACGCGGCGAGGATCCAGGTCCCGACGGACATGGGCGAGGTCAGCTTCGCGACCCGGAGCATGTGGTGGAACCGGTCCGGCCGCCCGAGGTCGTGAATCAGCAGGTACGTGCTGGCGGTGACACCGCCGAGGGCCGTCCAACGGCCCACTGTGCACAGTTCGGGACGGCCGGTCACCTGGGCGCCGGCGCCGATCAGCGCGCCGCCTGCCGCGAGGCCGCCGGTGAACAGGTACCCCGCGATGTCGTACTTCCAGACCGGCGGTTTGAGCACCGGCCTGCCGTAGTACGAGCTGAAGTCGGCGGGCGGGACGGCGAGCTGTTCGCCGCCTGCGCGTCCCCGCCGCCGGTGCCCGTCGGGCGATGTCGTGTCGGTCATGGCCGCCTGCCCAGGAACGCGACAAGAGTGACGGCGGCCATCGTCACCGCGGCGAGGCCTGCGCGTTTCCACATGGCCGGCAGGTCGCGGGTGGTCACGATCGGGTCCGGTGGCAAGCCGTACACCTCGGGCGCGTCCAACAACAGGAAGAACGCCCCGTCGCCACCCACACCATCATTGGGGTCGTGCCCGTACAACCGGGCCTCGGGCACCCCCCGCTCATGCAGCGTCGCCACCCTGGCCGCAGCCCTCTCCCGCAACTCCTCGAGCGGCCCGTACTGGATCGACTCCGTCGGACACGCCTGCGCACACGCAGGCGTCATCCCCGCACCCAACCGGTCGTAGCACAACGTGCACTTCCACGCCCGACCGTCACCCTTACGCTGATCGATCACCCCGTACGGACACGCCGAAATGCAGTACCCACACCCATTACAGATGTCCTCCTGCACCACCACCGTGCCGAACTCCGTCCGAAACAACGACCCCGTCGGACACACATCCAGACACGCCGCATGCGTGCAGTGCTTGCACACATCCGACATCATCAACCACCGGAAATCCGTCCGACCCCCCACACCCGAACCCCGCCCCGGCGGCTGCGCCCCCGGCATCCCCAGAAACTGCGGGCCGGCCGACATGCGGGCCGCCGCGGCCGGCGAGCCGGGCGAAAGACCCGGGACCGTTCCGGTGTCGCTGCCGGTGCGCGCGCCGACCGCCGCCGTGGCCGCGCTGACCGGCGGCCCGTCCGGTTGCCCCTCGAACGGTGGGATCTCCTGGCCCGTCGTGCGGGGTTGCTCGACGAACGCGACGTGCCGCCACGAGTTCGCCGTCAACGCACCCGTGTTGTCGTACGACATGCCCAGCAGGTCCAGGCCGCTCTCCGGGACGAGATTCCACTCCTTGCACGCCACCTCACACGCCTTGCACCCGATACACACGCTGGTGTCGGTGAAGAACCCCATCCGGGGCGGCGCGTCCACGTAGCCGGCATCGGGCGCCGGGTCCAGCGGCCCGTACAGGGCGTTGGGGTGGGGCATCGGTCAGCCCTCCTGGTCGCTGCTGCTGTCGGCGACGTCGGTCGTGACCAACGGTGGATAGCGGTGGCTCAGGTCTCCCGACCGCCGCCGGTAGTCGTACACGAGGTCCCGCAGATCCGGTCCCCTCGGGCGCCGGCCGGGCCGGATGTCGCAGGTGCCGACCTTGCTCTCCTGGATCAGCACGTTCGGGTCCAGGGTGATGCCGAACAGGTCGTTCGCCGAGTCGCCGGTCACCAGGCCCTCGTAGCCGAAGTGGTACGGCAGCCAGACCTGGTGGATGACCCGGCCGTCGACCCGCAGTGGGGTGACGCGGTCGGTCACCAGGACCCGCGCCTCGATGGCCGCACGGGTGGTGATCAGGTGCGCCCAGCCGAGGTGGTCGAGTCCGCGTTCGGCGGCCAGCTCCGGTGACACCTCGACGAACATCTCCGGCTGCAACTCCGCCAGCGGCGACACCGTACGGCTCATCCCACCCGCCGTGTGGTGCTCGGTGAGTCGGCTGACAGTGAACACGAGCGGGAAGACGTCACTGTGGTCCTCCGGCGGGCTCGGGTTCAGCGTGTTGATGGGGTGTGTGTAGACCTTCCGGGTCGGGTTGGCCTGCTGGCGGTACAGCGGGTTGCGCACCGGCGACTCCACCGGCTCGTAGTGCGTCGGCAGCGGCCCGTCCAGGACACCGCTCGGCGCGAACAACCAGCCCTTGCCGTCGCCCTGAAGGATGAACGGGTCGTCGCCCGCGATGCCCGCCACGCCAACCGTGTTCGGCGGCGGCCGGTACGACGGCGGCTTGGCCTTCTCGAAGTCCGGCACGTCGTAGCCCGTCCACTCGCCCTTGTCGGGGTCCCACCAGACGTACTTCTTGCGCTCGCTCCACGGGTTGCCGTCCGGGTCGGCGGAGGCACGGTTGTAGAGGATGCGGCGGTTCGACGGCCACGCCCAGCCCCACTCCAGCGCCACCAGGGACTGCTCGGCG
Organism: Micromonospora sp. NPDC000663; assembly: GCF_042898105.1. Classification (NCBI taxonomy): domain Bacteria; kingdom Bacillati; phylum Actinomycetota; class Actinomycetes; order Micromonosporales; family Micromonosporaceae; genus Micromonospora; species Micromonospora sp. NPDC000663. The sequence goes on along the minus strand of NZ_JBIAYR010000004.1, from coordinate 63,819 downwards.
CCGGGTTTGCGCCGGGCCGCCTGGTTGACGCCGTCGGCGTACACGCCCGTGTAGATCCAGCAGCCGCCGGCAGTGGAGCCGTCGTCCTTCATCTCGGTGTAACTCGACAGCGGGCGGCCGCTGGCCACGTCGTACCCGTTGATCTCGTACAGCACCGACTCGGCGCTCGGCTCCGCGGTGGGGCCGTGCGTCGGATAGTTCCAGTTCAGGTCGAGCAGTGCCCGGTCCCGGGGACGGGTCGACTGCGCCAGCCGTTCCCGGATGATGCGGCCGAGGTGGTAGAAGAACCACAGCTCGGAGCGGGCGTCGCCCGGCGGCTCGACGGCCTTCTCCCGCCACTGAAGCAGCCGCTGCGTCTGGGTGAAGCTTCCCTCCTTCTCCACGTGCGAGGCGGCGGGCAGGAAGAACACCTCCGTCCGGCACGCCTCGGGCACGATCTCGCCGGTCTCGATCTCCGGCGCGTTCTGCCAGAACGTCGCACTCTCGATCATGAACAGGTCCCGGACGACCAGCCAGTCCAGGTTCGCCATACCGAGCCGCTGTGCGCGACCGTGCGCGGAGCCGACCGCCGGGTTCTGCCCCAACAGGAAGTACCCCTTGATCTTCCCGTCGATCATGTTGAGCACCTGCTGGTAGGTGCCGTGGTCGCCGGTCATCCGCGGCATGTAGCCGTAGCAGAAGTCGTTCTCGGAAGTGGCCGCGTCACCCCAGTACGCCTTGAGCAGGTTGACCCCGTAGGCGCGGGCGTTGCCCCAGAAGCCCTTCTGCCCCGGGTGCCGGATGCTGTCCACCCACTCGTCCAGAGTGGGGTGGTCGGCGTGGTGTGGCATCGGCAGGTAGCCGGGCAGCAGGTTGAACAGGGTCGGGACGTCGGTGGAGCCCTGGATGCTGGCGTGTCCCCGTAGCGCCATCACACCGCCACCCGGACGACCCATGTTGCCCAGCAGCAATTGGATGATCGCTCCGGTCCGGATGTACTGCACACCCACGCTGTGCTGCGTCCACCCCACCGAGTAGACGAGCATGCTCGTCCGTTCCCGGCCCGAGTTCGCCGTCCAGGCCTGCGCAAGTTCGAGGAACTTCTCCTGAGGGATCCCGCAGACCCGCTCCACCATCTCCGGCGTGTAGCGGGCGTAGTGCCGCTTGAGGATCTGGTAGACGCAGCGCGGATCCTGCAATGTCTCGTCGCGCTGGGTCTGCCCGTTCACAGGCGCGCCGTGCGACTCGTGTTCCAACCCGGCTGCCGTTTCCCGCTGGGTCTCGGTGTCGCCGCTGGAGGGGTTCTCGTCGGTTCCCTCGTACTGCCAGCTGCTCTGGTCGTAGCTGGCGTTGTCCTCGTCAAAGCCGGAGAAGAGGCCATGCAGGTCCTCGGCGTCGCGATACTCCTCGGTCACGATCGTCGCGGCGTTCGTGTAGGCGACGACGTACTCCCGGAAGTCCAGCTCGTTCTCCAGGATGTAGCGCACGACCCCGCCGAGCAGGGCGATGTCGGTGCCCGCCCGGATCGGCAGGTATGCGTCCGCCACCGCACTGGTCCGGGTGAACCGCGGGTCGACGTGGAAGACCTTCGCGCCGCGACGCTTGGCCTCCATCACCCACTGGAAGCCCACCGGGTGCGCCTCGGCCATGTTCGAACCCTGAATGACGATCATGTCGGAGTTCGAGAGGTCCTGCTGGAACTGGGTGGCCCCGCCGCGACCGAAGCTGGTCCCCAGACCGGGGACGGTGGCGGAGTGTCAAATACGGGCCTGGTTCTCGATCTGGAGAGCGCCCATCGCGGTGAACAACTTCTTGATGAGGTAGTTCTCCTCGTTGTCCAGCGTCGCCCCACCCAGACTGGAGATGCCGAGCGTCCGGTTGAGTGGTCGACCCTCGTCGTCGACGTCCTCCCAGGTCTCGTCCCGGGCCGCCAGCACCCGGTCGGCGATCATGTTCATCGCCGTGTCGAGGTCAAGGTCCTCCCACTCGGTGGCGTACGGCCGGCGGTAGCGGACAGTCGTCTGCCGCAACGGACTGGTCACCAGGCTCTTGCTCGCCGCCCCCTTGGGACAGAGCCGGCCCCGCGAGATCGGGCTGTCCGGATCACCCTCGATCTGGGTGATCTGCCCGTCCTTGACGAACACCCGCTGGCCACAACCCACGGCGCAGTACGGGCAGACCGAGCGCGCCATCGAGTCGGCGGTGTCGGTGCGGGCGGTCAGCGACAGCGAGCCGGCGGACTTGGCCGCAGCGCCCCGGCCGAGCGGGTCGGTGCCGGTGAGCTGCCGGTAGAGGGGCCAGCTCTGGACCCAGCGGCGCACCCCCATCGCAGCACCTTCCCGACTAATACCGTCAAACGTGAACAGTCCGACACTAGACGAGGCGTGGGTGGGGTCGCAGCCGGATACCAGAGCCGTACCTCCTGCTGCCGTTTCCGAGCAGACCAGGTACGACCTGGTGTAGGCGGTCGGTGGTGTTCTGCTTGTCGCCGGGATTCCACCTGTTCAGAGGTCGTGCACCAGCCGGAAGCGCTCGGTCACCACGAGGGTGTCGTCGTCGACGGTGAAGTCGGGGTCGCCCAGCGGGGCCGGCGCGACCAGGCGTCAGGTCTCCTAGGGCCGCCACCACGGTTCGAGCAGGGCCGGGTCGGCGACGTAGTCCCTGACCTGCGTACGCTCCGCCTCGGTAAGCGTGAGCGCGCGCAGCCGGGCTCCCCATTCGGGCACCCGGTCCGTCTTGCCCAGCGCGACAGACAGTTCGATGAGCCCGGCGAGCGCCATCGCCTGCTCGACCACCGGAGGGTCAGCGGCCCGCCGGCGCATGCCCGAGTCCAGCGCCCGGTAGGCCGCCCGGTCGTCGGTCTTGAACTCGCGCAGGATCCGCGCGTTGTCGAGCACCCGGGCCAGCCCGTCGAGTTCCTTCGACCCGCCGTACTCCAGATCCTGCGGCTCGTCGCGGCGGATGAAGACGATGGTGTTGCCGGACGGGTCGACGATGCTGAACCGCGACGCGCCGGCACGGTAGCGGGTGATCCGGGGTAGTCCCTTGACCAGCACCTTTCCGTAGGCGCTGCGCATTGCGTCGGTGAACGCCGCGTGGTACGGCGCGACCGAGTCCACCAGGACGAGGCAGCCGCCGCTCTGCTCCCTCGCCGGGTCGAGGTCCTTCGACGCGGGGCCGTAGTGCAGGTCGAACCCACTCCACCGCAACGCCAGGTACACGTACGGTCTCGTCTGCTCGTAGGTCACCTCGAACCCGAGCGCACGCCAGAACGCCTGGGTCTCCTGCGGTGCCGGGCAGGGCAGCAGCGGCACTGTCGTCTCGTTCGGGTGGACACGGTCCTCATTGGTCGTCATCGTCACTCCCGGTCCGGCTCGGCAGGCCGGCCATTGTGCCAGCACCCGTGACCCGGCCTCGACAGATTTCGTCGCCTCCTACCCGGGGAGGAGGCCGCCTCCCACCGTAGGTCGCGGACGGGGCTCCGGGTCGGACGCGACCGACGGGTACGACAACGAGCATCTACAGACATGACTACCGTTCTGCACAGGGCGACACACTGGAACCGCCCACTCATGGTCCTTGTCGGCGCGATGGCGGTGCTCGCCGTCGTCGCCACGGCTGGCGTTCTCGTCGATCCACGCGTCCTCACCGGGGTGCCGATCTGGCTCAAGCCGCTCAAGTTCGCGGTGTCCTTCGTCCTGTACGGCGGCACGCTCGCCTGGATGCTCTCGCTCCTCCCGCGACGCAGCCGGATCGCCGAGGGCGCGGTCACGGTCATCGTCGCGGTGGCGGTGGTCGAGATGGCGGTGATCGTCGGTCAGGTGGTACGCGGGCAGGCCAGCCACTTCAACGACAGCACTCCCCTGAACACCGCGCTGTTCGCGACGATGGGCGCGGCGATCATGGTGTTGTTCCTCGCGCACCTCGTCCTCGGGATCGTCGTGTTGATCAGGCGGATCCCCGATCGGGTCGCCGCGACCGCCGTCCGGTGGGGACTCGGCCTGTCCCTGCTGGGGATGCTCGCGGCGGTGCCGATGACGCTGCCGACGCAGGACCCGGGGATCGAGGGGATCTCCGGGGCGCACAGCGTCGGCGTGCCCGACGGTGGGCCGGGACTGCCGGTCGTCGGCTGGAGCACCACCGGCGGCGACCTGCGGATCGGGCACTTCGTGGGCTTGCACGCCCTGCAGGCGCTGCCGATCCTGGCGATTCTGCTGAGCCGGTTCGCGGCGCGGCTGGACGAGCGCACCCGCGTCCGGCTGCTGGTGGTCGCGGGCGGCGCGTACGGCGTCCTCACCGTACTGTTGACCTGGCAGGCACTGCGCGGCCAGCCGCTGCTGCGCCCGGACGCCGGCACGCTCGCCGCGGTCGCGGCCCTGGTCGTGGCGTCGGCGACCGCGACCGGCCTGGTGCTGGCCCGCCGCCGCCGACCGGAACTGGAGCTGGTCGCATGACCGCCGCGCTGTTCTCCCTGACGTTCGCGGTGGCCGCGCCGTTCTGGGCGTTGATGATCCTGCTGCCCCGCTGGTCGTGGACCACCCGGATCATCGGCTCGCCACTGATAGTGCTTCCGGTCGTGGTGATCTACGCGCTGCTGGTGCTGCCGGCGTTCGGTGAGGTGCTGCCGGCGGTGGCGTCGCCGACCCTGGCCGGAGTGCGCGACCTGCTGGGCACCTCCGACGGGGCGGCGGCGGGTTGGGCGCACATGATCGCGTTCGACCTGTTCGTCGGGCGGTGGGCGTGGTTGGACAGCCGGGCACGGGGGGTGCCGGCGCTGGTCATGGCCCCGGTGCTGGTGCTGACCATCCTGCTCGGACCGCTCGGCCTCGCCGCGTACCTGGCGGTCCGGACCCGGTGGCGGCCACCGGCGGCCGCCACGGCCGTTCCGCAGCACCTAGGCTGACGTCCGTGGGGTGGCCGCGGCGCGTGTTCGACATGCGGGACACGCTCGTGCGGATGGTGCTACTCGACCTCACAGGCGTGGGCTACCTGCTCTTCGGTCCCCATTCCACACGCACACCGCCTGCGACACAGTGGATCCTCGCCGTGCTCGCGTTCGCCGTGGCGCTGCTGGCGCACCGCCGGCCGCTGGTCAACCTGGTGGCGCAGGCCGCCCTGCTGGCGGTCGCGGTCCAGCTGGTCGACGACTTCACGATCAACCAGGTCGGCGCCAGCTGGGCGCTGCTCGAGGTCACCATGCGGGCCCGCCGTCCCCGCGTCATCTGGTTGGCCACCGCGCTGCTGGTGGTGGTGGACCTGACCGATTCGATCGGCGACCCGGCCCGCCGGGTCGCCTCCGGCGTCGTCGGGCTGGCCCTGGAGGTCGGCGTGCCGGTGCTGCTCGGTCTGGTCATCCGCGCCAACCGGGAACTCGGCCGGCAGGCCGTCGAACGGGCAGCCGCCGAGCAGCGGCGGCACGAGTCGGAGAGCCGCGCGGCCCGCGCCGACGAACGCAGCGCCATCGCCCGCGAGCTGCACGACGTCGTCGCGCACCACGTGGCGTCGATGGTGCTGCGCGTCGGCGTGGCCCGGCACGTGCTCACCGACGTCGACCCCCGGGTGGGCGCGGTCTTCGACGACGTGCACGGCACTGGCACCGCGGCCCTGGCCGAGCTGCGCCGGCTGGTCGCGGTGCTGCGCGACCCCGACGGGGTACGCGGTGACGCGGCGCTGACCGCCATCGACCCGTCGGCGCTGCCGGCGGCCCTCGGCGCGACTGTCGACCGGGCCCGGCAGACAGGCGTCAGCGTCGAGGTCGACATCGACCCGGCGGTCGGCGCCCTCGACGCGGTGCGGGGCCTCGCGGTGCTGCGACTGACCCAGGAGGCGCTGACCAACGTGGCCAAGCACGCGGGCACCTCCGCGCTGGCGCGTCTCGTGGTCGCCGTCAGGGATGGGGCCGTGCACTGGGAGGTGTCCGACGACGGGCTGGCGGGTGAGCCGGCGGCGGTGCCGACCGGCGGTGGCCACGGCATCACCGGCATGCGTGAGCGCGTCGAGGTCCTCGGCGGGCGGTTGGAGGCGGGCCCGACACGGACGGGGTTCCGGGTGCGTACCGTCCTTCCGGCGCTGACCCCCGCCGCCGGGGCGTCGGCACCGCCGGCTCCCCGGGACCGCGCGGCCGGGTCGCCCACGCCGGAGCCGGCGTGATCCGCGTCCTGCTGGTCGACGACCAGCACCTCATCCGCGCGGGGCTGCGCATGCTCTGCGACGCCCAGCCCGACATCGAGGTGGTCGGCGAGGCGGACAACGGTCGCGACGCCGTCACCCTCGCCGCGCGGCTGCTCCCCGACGTCGTCGTCATGGACCTGCGGATGCCAGGTGTCGACGGGATCACCGCGACCAGCCGGATCCTCGCCGAACGTCCGGCCACCCGCGTCCTGGTGCTGACCACGTTCGGCGACGACGACCACCTCTACCCGGCGCTGACCGCCGGGGCGTGCGGGTTCCTGCTCAAGGACGCTCCCCCGGGCGACCTGCTCGACGGCATCCGCCGCGCCTCGGTCGGTGACAGTCCGTTCAGCGCCGACGTGCTGCGCCGCCTCGTCCAGCGTGCGGTCGACGCGCGCGCCGAGGCGCCGCGACCGGCGCCGGGCCTCACCGGCCGCGAGCGGGACGTGCTGGCGCTCGTCGCCGAGGGCCTGTCCAACACCGAGATCGCCGACCGGCTGCACATCGGTGTCACCACGGTCAAGACCCACATCACGAGCCTGATGACCAAGACCGGCAGCCCCAACCGGGTACGCCTGGCGCTGTTCGCGCGCGGCGTCTGAGGGGTCAGGCCCGGATCCGGGTGGACAGGGCGATGACGAGCACGAGCGGCACGATCAGCAGCACCGGCGCGGCCAGCGGCAGGTGCAGGGCCACCAGGGCGCCGACCGCCGCGCCTGTCATCAGGGCCAGCAGCACCTGAGCCTTGGGCCGCAGGCCGCCCCACGGGCTGCGCGCGGCGACACCGGCGATGAGGCTCGTGAGGGTGCCGGTCAGGTACGTCGAGGACAGTCCCGGCACGCCGAAGCGCTGGATGGCACTGCTCTGCACGCCGAGCGCCGTCGCCGACAGCAGGAGCAGGGCGAGGTCGACTCGGTCGCTGTGGGTGGGGAGGTTGACCACCCAGACGACGAGGAAGACACCGAACACGAGCAGCTCCAGGACGAGCGCCCAGGTGACCCGGCGGGGCCAGACGGGATCGTCCGGTTGTGGCGAGCCGACGACGCGTGCGCCGGCCAGGACGCCGACGATGAAGCTGACGATCGCGCATCCGGAGGTCAGGGCGAGGTCCGCGTCGCCTCTGCCGGCCGAGAGTCCGAGCAGGACCATGTTGCCGGTCATGACGCTGGAGAAGGCCCCGCCCAGGGACAGGAAGCCGACCGCGTCGGCGCTTCCGGTGAGGAACGTGAGCAGGACGACGAGGGCGTGCCGTCGTCGCAGGAGACGATCGTCGTCCCGGGGGCCGACGCGAGGACTGGTGACGCGGGGCGCGGTGCTCGACACTGTCGCTGTCCTCCAAAAATTGTTCTTCGTATACACTTTTCCCGGACGGATCACGGAGAGGCGACCAGGTGGCGGAAGACCTGCGGGACAAGCTTGGCGCTCAGCACCTGCCGCTACGCGACCAGGTCCTCACGGCGCTGCGGACCGCCATCATCGACGGCGACTACCTGCCCGGCGAGCGGCTGACCGAAGACCGGCTGGCGGAGGACTTCGGCGTCTCCCGCAACCCCGTCCGGGAGGCGCTGCGCGTCGCCGAGGCCGAGGGCTTCGTGGTGATCCTCCCCCGCCGGGGCGCGGTCGTCGCCTCGCCGAGCAGCGGCACCATCGGGGACATGTTCGCCGTCCGCGAGCGCCTGGAGGCGCTGGCCGCCCGGCTGGCCGCCGAACGCGCGAGCGCGGCGGACGTCGCGGCCCTGCGCGCGCTGCTCGACCAGGGCCGCGAGGCGACCGAACGGCAGGACCTGCCCCGGGTCGCCGAACTGAACAGCGCCCTGCACCTGCGCATCCTCCAGATCAGCGGAAACCCCTGGCTGTCGTCGATCGCCAAGTCGCTGTACCTCCACGTCCAGTGGGTCTTCCGGCTGGGGGCCGAGCAACGCGCGCCGCACTCGTGGGCCGAGCACATCCAACTTGTCGACGCCATCGAGTCAGGCGACGGTGACCGCGCCGAACGGGCCGCGCTGGCCCACCTCGACGCGGCCTCCGCGGCGGCGTACGAGAACGCCGAGGGCGGGTACGGCGCCCGCTAGCGACCGCACGCGTACCCCTGCATACCGCGCGGGTTCGCCCCGGCGGCGAGCACCCCGGTGCCCGGATCCCTGGTGACCGCACAGAGCCGGCCGAGACTCCACGCGTCGGAGATCCGCACGTCGTGCCCGTACGACAGCAGTGCCTCCCGCACGTCCTCGTCGAGGCGTTCCTCCACCACCAGGACGCCGGGCTGCATGTCGCGCGGATAGAACGACCCCGGCAGGCTGACCGTGTGCCACGCGGGCGCGTCGATCGCCTCCTGGAGCGACTGCCCCGCGACGAGGTGACGCAGCAGGAACGGCAGCTGCCACTGGTCCTGCTGGTCGCCACCGGGCGTGCCGCACGCCAGGATCGGCTCACCGTCGCGGTGCACCATCGTCGGGCTCAGCGTTGTACGCGGCCGGCGGCCGGGCGCCAGCGACGACGCCAGACCCTCCTCGAGCCAGAACATCTGCAGGCGGCTGCCGAGCGGGAACCCGAGCTCCGGGATGGTGGGCGAACTCTGCAACCAGCCGCCACTCGGGGTCGCCGAGATCATGTTGCCCCACCTGTCGACCACGTCCACGTGGCACGTGTCGCCCCGGGTCACGCCGTCGGACTGCACGGTCGGCTCCCCTGTCGTCGCGTCCGACGGATCGGTACGACGGCCGGCGCCGGGCCGGACGTGCGCCGCGAGGCGTGGCCGCGCCCCGTCGGGGTGCCCTGGCCGCAGCTCCGCCGAGGCGCGGTCACCGATCAGGGCGGCCCGCTCCCGCGCGTACTCCCGCGAGAGCAGCGCCTTGGCGGGCACGTCGGCGCTGTCGCCGTACCAGGCCTCCCGGTCGGCGAAGGCGAGCTTGAGCGCCTCGACCTGGGCGTGGATGCCGGCCGCGGTGGCCGGGTCGTACGCGCCCGGATCGTCGAGCGCGTCGAGGACCGACAGCGTCTCCAGCAGCACCGGCCCCTGCCCCCAGAAGCCTGTCTTCGCCACCGAGTAGCCGTGCCAGTCCAGGGTGGCCGGCTCCTCCCACGTCGCCGAGTACGCGGCCAGGTCGTCGCCGGTGACCAGACCGGCGTGCGGGCGTCCACTGGAGTCCTGGAACGGCAGCCGGCTGAACCTGTCGACGGCGTCGGCGACGAAGCCCGTACCCCAGGCCCTGCGCGCCGCCTCGATCTGCGCCTCCCGGTCGGGACCGGCGGCCCGTCCCGCCTCGACGAGGCGGCGCAGGGTGTCGGCGTACGCCGGGTTGGTGACCATCTCCCCGGCGGCCGGTGGCCGGCCGTCGCGCAGCCAGAGCTGGGCGGACGTGGGCCAGTGCTCCTGGAACAGCGAACGCACCGCCGCCACGGTGTCGCCGACCCTGCCCACCAGGGGGTGGCCGGCGGCGGCGTAGCCGATGGCCGGCTCCAGCACCTCGGCGAGGGACAGCGTGCCGTGCTCGCGCAGCAGCAGGAGCCAGGCGTCCACGGCGCCGGGTACGGCCGCCGCGAGCGGCCCGGCGCCCGGGATCAGGTCCATGCCGAGGGACCGGAAGTGCGCGATGGTGGCGCCCGCCGGCGCCGGGCCCTGCCCGCACAGCACCTTCGGGGTCGGGTCCTGGGCGGTCGCCACGATGGCCGGCACCTCGCCGCCCGGCCCGTTGAGGTGGGGCTCGACGACGTGCAGGACGAACCCGGCGGTCACCGCCGCGTCGAAGGCGTTGCCCCCGCGTTCCAGGATGCCCATGGCCGACTGGCTGGCCAGCCAGTGCGTCGAGGACACCATGCCGAACGTGCCCTGCAACGTCGGTCTGGTGGTGAACGTCATGACAACACCTCACTCGGATCTGCGGTGCGGACGTCGGGGCCGGTGCCATCCGGCTGGACCAGGTGGCAGGCTGCCATGCCGTCGCCGATCGGCACCTGCGGCGGCACCTCGGTCGCGCACCTGTCGAACGCGAGCGGGCACCGGGTCCGGAAGCGGCAACCGGACGGCGGGTCCAGCGCGGACGGCAGGTCGTCGCCGAGCAGCACCGGCTGTCGCTGGCGCTGGCGTACCGGGTCGGCCACCGGCGCGGCCGCCAGCAGCGCCTGCGTGTAGGGGTGGGCGGGTCGGGCGAAGATCCGCTCGCGGGAGCCCTTCTCGACGAGCTGGCCCAGGTACATGACGGCGATGTCGTCGGCCAGGTACTCGACAGCGGACAGGTCGTGGGTGATGAACAGGCAGGCGAAACCGATGTCGCGTTGCAGGTCGGCGAGGAGGTTGAGCACCGAGGCCTGCACCGACACGTCGAGCGCGCTCGTGGGTTCGTCGGCGATGAGCAGCATCGGCTCGGAGACCAGTGCCCGCGCGATGCTGACCCGCTGGCGCTGCCCGCCGGACAGCTCGTGCGGGTAACGCCGCGCCACCTCGGCGCGCAGGCCCACCCGTTCGAGCTGCGGAGCGACGCGGGCCTCCCGCTCGCGCCGCGGGACGCGCCGGCCGGCCAGCCGCAGCGGCTCGGCCACGATCTCACCCACCAGCATGCGCGGGTCCAGGGAGGCGGCCGGGTCCTGGAAGACGATCGACACCGCGTGGCGGTGCGGACGCAGCTGCCGGCGGGACAGGTGGGTGACGTCCGTGCCGGCGATCCGGACCACGCCCGCCGTCGGTTCGACGAGGCGTACGACGCACCTGCCGACTGTCGACTTGCCCGAGCCGCTCTCTCCCACCAGGGCCGTGACCCGGCCGGCGGCGATGGTGAGGGACACCCCGTCCACGGCGCGGACCGGGCCGAAGTGCATCACCAGGTCCTCGATCTCCAGGGCGTTCGGTCGGGATGTCATCGGTTCGCCTCCCGGGGTTGCGGCGGGCACGGGTGCCAACACGCCGCGAGGTGGTCGATCCCGTCCCCCGCCACCTCCAGCGGCGGCGCGGACTCGCGGCACCGCGCGTCGGCCGCCGGGCAGCGGTCGGCGAACGTGCAGGCGTCCGGCTGGGTCGACAGGACAGGCACCAGACCGGGGATCTCCGCCAGCCGCGCGGTGCTGGCGTGTCGCCCCGGCTTCGGCGACGCCGACAGGAGTCCGGCCGTGTAGTGGTGGTACGGGCGCGCGAACAGGTCGGTGACCGGCGCCCGTTCCACCACGCGGCCGGCGTACATAACCACGACGCGGTCGGCGATGTCGGCGATCACCCCGAGGTCGTGCGTGATGATGAGGATGCTCGTGCCGAGCCGGTCCCGCAGGTCCCGTAGGACCTGGAGGATGCCGGCCTGGACGGTGACGTCGAGCGCGGTGGTCGGCTCGTCGGCTACCAGCACCTTCGGGCCACAGGCGACAGCCATCGCGATCATCACGCGTTGGCGCATGCCACCGGACAGTTGGTGGGGGTACGCGTCGACGCGGTGCGCCGCGGAGGGGATGCCGACGAGGGTCAGCAGCTCCACGGCGCGGGCGTGGGCGGCCCGCCGCGACATCCGCTCGTGAACCTGGAGCACCTCGGCGATCTGCCGCCCGACGGTGAGCACCGGGTTCAGCGACGTCATCGGCTCCTGGAAGATGTACGCGATCTCCCGGCCGCGTACCCGACGGAGTGCGGATTCGCGGGCGCCTACCAACTCGGTGCCGTTGAGGCGTACCGAGCCGGTGACCCTGGCGCTGCCCGGGAGCAGACCGGCGATGCTCATGCCTGTGACGCTCTTGCCACAGCCCGACTCGCCCACCATCCCGACGATCTCCCCGGCCGCCAGGTCCAGGGTGACCCCGTCGACAGCCGAGACGGTGCCGGTCTCGGTCGGGAACGAGACCGACAGGTCGCGCATCTCCAGGACGGCCGTGGCGGTGCTCGCGGGGGCCGTGGTCATCGCCGGTCTCCCTTGGGGTCGAGGGCGTCGCGCAGGGCGTCACCGAAGACGTTGAACGCCAGCGCCAACCCCATGATCACGACACCGGGCAGGACGGCGGCCCAGGGTGCGCGGGCGGCGAACTGCTGGGCGGTGGCGAGCATGGTGCCGAGGCTGGGGGCCGGGGGTTGGATGCCGAGGCCGAGGAAGGAGAGCACGGCCTCGCCGAGGATCGCCGCCGGGATCGCGACAGTGGCCTGCACGAGGATCACCGACGTCGCGTTGGGCAGGATGTGCCGGGCGAGAACCCACAGGTCACTGGCGCCGTCCACGACGGCCGCCGCGACGAAGTCCAGCGACTTGAGGCGCAGCGTGTCCGACCGCACCACCCGGATCACGCCGGGGATCTGGGCGATGCCGATGGCCACCGCGGCGTTGCCGAGGCTGGCGCCCCGGATCGCCGCGAGGCCCACCGCCATGATCAGGAACGGAAACGCGAGGAGCAGGTCGGTGAAGCGCGAGATCACCGCGTCCCAGGCCCGGAAGTAGCCGGCGGCCAGCCCGAGGGGTACGCCTATGACAAGCGAGGTGGCCACGGCCAGGAGCCCCACCTGCAACGACGCCCGAGCACCGAGCATGATCCGGGACAGGACGTCGCGCCCCAGGTCGTCGGTGCCGAGCAGGTGACCGGAGGTCCCGGGTGGCGCGAAGGTGCGGGCGAAGTCGGTCTGGTCGACGGAGTAGGGGGCGAGCCACGGCGACAGCAGCGCGACGGCTGCCGCGAGCGCGAGGACGACGAAACTCACGACGGCGAGCGGGTTGCGACGCAACCGGCGCAGGACGCGGGTCCGGCGGGTGATGCTCACCGCGTCGGTCTCCGCCATCGGTACGGCGAGGACGGTCATGCCGGATCTCCCGTCACCCGAATGCGGGGGTCGATGACCGAGTAGAGCAGGTCCACGAAGAAGTTGATCACGATGTAGGCCGTCGCGGTGAGCAGCACGACCGCCTGGATCACCGGATAGTCGCGCTGGAACACGGCGTCGATTGTCATCTTGCCGAAGCCCGGCAGTCCGAAGATCTGCTCGGTGACGACCGCGCCGGAGATCAGCCCTCCGAGTTGGAGGCCCACGACCGTCACCACCACGATGAGGCTGTTGCGCAGCGCGTGCCTGGTGACGACGGCGCGGGGGCGCAGGCCCTTCGCCTTCGCCGTGCGGACGTAGTCCGAGGAGAGTGAGTCGAGCATCGCCGACCGGGTCTGCCGCATGATGATGGCGGCCAGGCCGGTGCCGAGGATCACCGCCGGCAGGACGATGTGGTGCAGGTTGTCGACCGGGTCCTCCAGCAGCGGCACGAACCCGGACGCGGGGAACAGGCCGGTCGCCACCGACAGGTAGAGGATCGCGAGCAGCCCGAGCCAGAAGTGCGGCACCGACAGCCCGATCAGGGCGAGCGCGTTGGCGCACCACTCCGCCGGGCGGCCACGGCGGACCGCCGCGAGCACCCCGGCGCCGACCCCGAGCAGCGAGGCGATGGCGATCGCCAGGACGGACAGCTCGACTGTCACCGGCAGGGCGGTGGTGAGCATCGACGAGACGGGCGTTCCGGTCCGGATCGACACACCGAAGTCGCCCTGCGCCACGCGTTCCACGTACTGCGCGAACTGGACCGGCAGCGGCTGGTCCAGGCCGTAGTGCCGGCGGATGGCCTCGAGGGCCTCCGGCGACCGGTCCTCCCCCGCCAGGGCGAGGGCCGGGTCGCCGGGGAGCGCCCGTACGCCGACGAACACCACGATCGTCGACATCAGCAGGGTCAGGGCCGACTGCCAGGCGCGGGTGAGCAGGTATCGGGCCACGGCGACCTACTTGGTGTAGCCGGCGAACGCGGCCCGGATCACGCCGTCCGGGAAGACCTGCAGACCCTGGATCTGCTTGGCGACGGCGGTCAGGTTGCGCTGCCGGTACAGGTAGATGAGCGCGTCGTCCTGCTGGAGCAGCGTGACCGCCTGCCCGTACAGCTTCTTGCGCTCCTCGACGTCGCCGGCCTGCCGGGCCTGGGTCAGCAGCGTGTCGAGCTGGGGGTTGCTGTAGCCGGAGACGTTCTGGCTCGCGCCGGTGCCGACGAAGTTGGTGATGTTGGCGTCCGGGTCGATCCGTCCGCTCCACCCGAGTTGCAGCAGCTCGAAGTTGCCCCGGTCCTGTTCGTCGAGGAGCGACGAGTACTCCACCGGGTTGATCTTCAGGTCGAACCCGCCCTCCTTGACCATCGCCTGGAGTGCCTGGGCGAGGCGCAGCGTGTCAGGTGTGTTCGACGCGAGCACCGTCACCGGGTACGGCGTCTGCACGCCCGCCTCGGTCAGCAGTTGCTTGGCCTTGGCGGGGTCGTGCGCCGGGCAGGTCTGGGCTTCGGGGGACGAGAAGGGGCTGGCGGGTGAGATGGGCGAGCAGGCGGCGGTGTGCACGCCGTTGAAGACGGCGCCGACGAGGGCCTTGCGGTCGATGGCGTGCTCGAAGGCCTGGCGGACCTTGGCGTTCTGCGCGAGCGGCCGGTTGATCGGCTTGGGTGCGGTGCCGACCCCGTCGACGTTGCCGACGTTGATGGTGAGGCCCTGGTAGCCGAGGGACTGCGACTGCAGGACGGTGACCGAGGAGTCCTGCCGCAGCGACGCCACGTCCTGCGTGGAGACGCTGTCGGCGACCTGGGCATCACCGGAGCGCAGGTTGGCGGCCCGGATGCTGGCGTCGCTGAGGATCCGCCAGGAGATCGCGTCCAGGTGGACCTTGTCGGCCTCGTAGTAGTTCGGGTCCTTCACCACGTCGATCGAGTTCTGCGGGACCCGCTTGGCGAACTTGAAGGGGCCCACGCAGACCGGCGCCGACGCGAAGTCGTCGCCCAGACTCTGCAACGCCCTGCTGCTCATGATCATGCCGGCGCGGTCGGCGAGGGCACCGACCAGCGGCGCGAACGGCTGCTTCAGCCGCAGGACGACGGTCTGCGCGTCGGGGGTGTCGACGCCGTCGATGGGGCCGAGTTCGCTCTTGCGCGCCGACCGGGCGTTGGTCAGGTGCCGTTGCAGGGTGGCCTTGACCGCGGCGGAGTCGAACGGGGTCCCGTCCGCGAAACGCACGCCCTGACGCAGCGGGATGGTGACCGTCCGCCCGTCGCCGCTCGTCGTGGGCAGCGCGGTCGCGAGCTGGGGTACGACCTGCGCCTGCTCGTTGACGTCGTAGAGCTTCTGGCACATGGCCTGGAAGACGTACCGGGAGTAGAGGCTGCGCGAGAGTGTCGGGTCCAGCGCGTCGGGCTCCGCGGAGAGGGCGATGACCAGCTTTCCGCCCTGCTTGACGGCGGCGGGGTCGGCAGGCGTACCGAAGGAGTCCTGGCCTGCCGACTGGCTGTCGCCGGAGCCGGTGCCGCCCCCGTCGTCCGACACCGGTGAACAGGCGACGACGGTGCAGGCGACGGCGACGACCGCCACCGCGGCCCGGAGTAGACGGCTCGGTTCGCTGGCGGAGAGGTTCGTCATGGAGAGCTCCTCGAGTGGGCGATTCGGGGAGCGTATGTTGTATACGATGACCGCCGCAAGACCTCCGCGCCCCGGACAAACCCGACCCGCGATCAGCCCGGGGACCGGGTCCGGCCGCCGCGCAGCAGGCTGAACAGCACACCCAGCGCGAGCACCGCCACCACCCCGCTGAAGATCTCACCGGCGGGACGCAGCCCGGTCGCCTGGATCAGCAGCCCCACCCCTACCGCTGGGACGCCGAGCGTGGCGAAGAGGATGGCGAAGAAGGTCGACACCACCTCGGCCTGGTGCTGCGGCGCCGTCCTCATCGTGATCGTCGCGACGCCGTCGCCGACGGCCACCCCGGCGGCGATCCCGATGAGCGCCGCGCTGACCATCAGCGTCGCCAGCACCGCCCTCCACATGCTGAACCCGAGCAGACCGGCCCCCACGACCAGACCGGCGCAGGCGTACGCCAGCGCGGCGCGCGACGACAGGACGCGGGTCAGGAGCTGACCGAAGGCCGCGCCGATGAACGCCAGGAAGACCACGAGCGCGGCAAGCGTGTGGGACGTCCTGTGCAGGACCATGCCGAGGAACAACCCGGTCACCGACGTGAGCACTCCGAGCGCGGCGAAGCCCGCACCGCCGGTGATCGCCGAACGGACGAAGTCACCGCGGATGTTCGCCGGTACGGAGAGCCGCTGCACCCGGATCGTCACAGGGGAACGCTCCCGCACCGTCTCCGGCACCCCGCGCAGCGCGACGATCGCGACCACCGCGAAAATCAGCACGATGGCCCAGGGCAGCCGCAGCGGCTCGGGTGCCACGTCCGACACGACCCCGGCCAGCAGCGTGCCGGCGGCGAGACCGCCCAAATTCGCGAAGATCGAGACGGTGGCGGCACGCTTGGGGTGCCGGGGGTCGATGAGCTCGGCCAGGGCGGCTGTCGCCGCTCCGATGACAAGCGCGGCCGAGAGGCCGGCGAGCACCCGACCCACGATGATCATCGCGAGGTCCACGGCGAACAGGAAGACGGCGTCGGCGGCGACGGAGAGGATCAGCGCGGCCAGGATGACCGGGCGACGGCCGATCTGGTCCGAGAGCCGGCCGAACACCAGCAGCCCCACGACCACCCCCAGCGCGTAGAGGGCGTAGACCACTGTCACCGTCAACGACGAGAAGCCGAACTGCCTCTCGTAGAGCGGGTAGAGCGGGGTCGGCACCGTCGTCCCGACGAGAGTGATCCAGAAGGCGAACGCGACGCGTACCGCGCCGGACGTGGAACGCGACCGAGCCCGGACGCCGTCGGCGTCGCTGGCCTTGGACATGGTCAGTCCCTTCCGGGTCCGGACCCGTGCTGCGGGCCGCCGCGCCTCCTGTCCCCCGTGCAGCATGGGTCGTGACCACCGGCCCAGGTGCGGCAACTGCCGCAAACGCCCCTCATCAGGTGGCGCCACCTGCGGGGCGAGACCCGGCCGCGCCGGCCGGGAGAGGCCGCGTCTCCAGCCCGCCGCGTCTCCAGCCCGCCGCGTCCTCAGCCCGCCGTGTCGGTCCGGCGCGCACCCGGCGGCCACAGGACCGTCGTCGGGATGTCGCGCTGCCGCGCCCAGCCCACGGTACGGTCGGTCGCCGCCTCGTGGCAGCCGCGCTCCCCGTCCCAGACGGCCACCAGACGCTGCACCCGGCGCAGCAACTCCCGGTTCGCGGCCACGTACGCGGCAGTGCCGGAGTGCCGGAATCCGGTGTGGACGACCTCGACCGCCCCGCCGAGCAGTTCGTCGAAGGCGGCCCGGCCCGCCACCGGGATCGCCCGCTCGCGGTAGTCCGGTGCCGGCAGGACCACCTCGTACACGCCGCCGGTGGCACGCACCGCCCGCGCGAAGACCTGGTCGGCGCCCGCGGCCAGACAGGTGACACCCCGCACCGGCCGCTCGCTGATCCGGCGCAGCTCGGTACGCAGCGCGTCGTACACGAGCCGTTCGGTGGCGGGGGTCAGGTTGATGTGCCCGGTGATCCCCACCCGGACCGGCCGAGGGTCCAGCGTCATCCGCCGATCATCTCCCCCGACGCGCCGCCCGACGTACGCGGGGACTCGCCCGCTGCGCCGCTCTGCCGGGGCGGCGCGGGCGGGCCGGGGGTGGGCTCGGCGCCCTCGGCGGTCAGCCGGATCATCTCGAAGCCGGCGTTGGACAACACCTCCGGCAGCGCCCGGATCTCGTTGCGGTTCATCTCCTGGACGTCCGGCGGCAGCTCGTCCCAGGGCCGCAGCGTGGGATGCCGGCGGCGGGCGTCGTCGCGCGGCTCGCCGTACACCCAGCCCTCCCCCCGCCGTTCCCGGCACCACCGCTCGTGCTCCATCCGGGCCAGTTCGTCGATCCGGTCGTCGATCGCCCGGCTGGCGCCCGGATCCGCCGTACCGCCTGTGGTGCCGTGCCGGGGCGCCACCACGCAACCGAGGCTCAGCAGCTTCCCGGCGATGTCCTGCACGTGGGCGCGGTTGGCCCGGCGCAGCGACTCGGGGAGCCGGGCCCAGTCCACCATGGCGGGCGCCGAACCCCGGCGCACCCCGGCCTCGGCCTGCGACTGGAGGTACTTGTCGTGGATCTGCCGGGCCAGCCGTTCGGTGAGGTCCTCGGCGATCAGCTGGGCGTCGCAGGCCCGGGTCAGCACCGGGTAGAGCTGGAGCCTGCCGTGCACCTCGTCGAGCAGGTCGTGCCGCCGGTCGCCGTGGAACGCGGCCGCGAGCGCCGCCTGCCGGTACACGGGTACGAAGACGGTGCTCTCCGCCCGTTGCCACAGCGCCGGGGTGTCCAGCGCCAACTGGAGGCCGTTGCGTTCGTCCACCGCGCAGACGTAGAGCCGGTCGTAGCCACCGCGCAGCATCCCCGACCCGACCAGACCGTCGAGGTCCAGGTCGTACGCCCGGACCTGGCAGGCGGCCGGCAGGAAGGGGTGCCGGGCGGTGGCCAGCTCGAGTTCGACTGTCGCGTCCGGCGCCACCAGGTCGACGCGCAGCGGCGGCACCTGCCGACCGGGCGGCGCCTCGGCCTGGCGCAGCTGCCAGTGCCGGGCGCTGGCCACCAGCGCGGCGCGGCGGAAGCTGCCCCGGCCGGCGATGAGGATCCGGACCGGTCGGCCCGCCGGGGTGGGAAGGGGGTGGTGCCGGTGCAGGGCCCGGGCGGCGACGTCGTCGACGTGGAAGTAGTCCAGCCGCAGCCGGCTCGAACCGGCCGCACCCAACCGCCGGGCCTGCAACGACAGGCACATCTCCGGGTCGTGGACCTGCACGTAGACCCGGGCCGGTTGCCGCCGGTCCTGGATCAACCGGCTCGCCGCGTTGGCGATGGCGTGGTTGCGGTCGTCGTCGTCCGTACAGGCGTAGACCGTGTGGGCGTGCGGCAGACCGGCGCCGCGCAGCACCTCGGGGCTCGTCGGGTCGCCGGTGACCCCCAGGTAGCGGCGCCGCCGGTACTCCAGCGGCCCGAACGGCTCGGCGCGTACGACGATCACCCGCTCGCCCTCGCTGAAGAGCCGGTCGGCGAGCATGTGGGCGAACTGGGAGTCGCCGCAGACCACCGCGTGCCCGCGAGCCCGCCTGGCGCGCAACCGGCGGATCTCGGCGGCCAGCAGCAACCGGCTGGCCTCCACCACCGCGAGCAGGGTGAACAGCGGGGCCGCGAACCGGGCGACCTGCAACTGCCACGGGTACGGGCCGGGATCCTGCAACGGCTCCGCGCCGAGCACGAAGAGCTGGATGTCGTAGTAGACGACGTCGTACAGGTCGTAGCCGCTGCCCGGCTCGGCCCGCAGCATCCGGTCGAAGCCCACGTAGCCGAGCACCAGCGCGAGCAGGCCGATCACCGCGAAGACCATCCGCAGCGCCCTCCCGGCGGGGCGGTACGCGCCGGGGACCGGACCCGTCATCGACCAACTCCCTCGTCCGCGCGACGCCGCGATCCACGGGACCGGGCCACCTCGTATCGTATTCGACGCAGTCGATCCGACCGGACCATCGGCACCCCGGCTGATCGGCTCTTTTCCCAGGTGAACGACGCAGTCGGTGGATGCGTACCGGTCCCCCTGACTCGCCACCGAGGGTTACGATTGCCAGACGGGCCGGAGGGGGCGCAGGAACGGGTCGGCCTCGGGTCCCCCGACACCTGGCGCCCAGGCCGGAGCTACCGGAGGATCACGGAGATGGACGCAGTCGAAGGTCCACCGGCGGCAGGCCCGGTCAATCCCTTCTCCCCGACGGCCGTGGCCCGTGTGACGGAGCAGGGCGCCGGCGGGAGCACGGTGGTCACCACCGCCGTCCGCGACGCCACCGACCAACTCGACGACTACCTCCGCACCGGTGACGGCGCCGTGGTCGCCCTCGTCGGTGACTACGGCACCGGCAAGACCCATCTCGCGGTGGAGCTGCTGGCCCACACCCGGCGGGTCACCGGAGCGGCCGGGCAGGCCATCTACCTGGACGCGCCGGGCGACACGTTCCTGTCACTGCACCGCCGGTTCCTGACCCGACTGTCCCGGGACGCGGTCCGTGAGCTGCTGACCGGCTACCTGCCCGACTCCTCGGCCGATCAGCTCGTCCAGCGGCTTCGCGCGGACCTGGCGGAGGTCACCACCGACCCGGCGTTCGGCACCGCGTTGGCGATGCTGCTCGACCCGGGCACCGAGGCCGCCGCATGGGACTGGCTGTCGGGTCATCCGCCGGGCCCGGCGCTTGTCGCCGCCGGCGTCACCCCCAGTACGGACGTGGAGGCCACCGCCGTCGAGGCGATGGGTGTGCTGGCCCTGCTGCACGGTCGACGGCACGACCGCTTCGTGCTGGTCCTCGACGAGCTCGACAAGATCCTCACCGCGGGTGGCCGGCCCGGCCCGGAGACGATGGCCCGCCTGCAACGGCTGCTCGGCGTGTTCACCTCCGCCGGTGCCCTGCTGGTGATCGCCGGGCTGCCCGACATGCTGCACCTGCTCAGCACCGAGGTGCGCCAGCGGATCGGGCCGATCGTACGGATGTCCGCGCTCGCCGGCGAGGACGTGCGCACGTTCATCAGGCAGACCCAGCTCCGGGCGTTCGGCCAGGCCCGGCTCGCGCCGTTCACCGTGGAGACCACCGAATACCTGGCCAACCTCGCCGACGGGGTGCCCCGGCGGGTGATCCGGCTCTGCTACCACCTGTTCCAGCGCGCCGCCCAGGCCGGCACACCCGTCACCCACGTCATGGTCCGCGAGGTCGTGCGGGTCCAGTTCGACCTGGCCAACCGGCAGGACGTCGCCGCCGACGTACGGCGGGTGCTCACCCAGGACGGCTGGTCGTACCAGCGGGACCATCTGCTCGGGTCGATGCGTGACCTGCCTGTCGACTTCTGGATACCCGTGGAGGAACGCAACGCCGGCTGCTGCGTGCTGCTCAGCGAGTCGATCCTCAAGGCGGAGGAGGTCGACGACCTGCACCGACGGGTCGTCGCGATCCGGGCGGCCGTCCCGGACAGCGAGGTGATCCTCGTCGTCGTCGGCCACCTGCCGACGGAGTTCGCCGCGGAACTCGCGGGCACGTTCAGCGTCGAGCCCATCGTGCACGACCCGCAGTCCTTCGCCGAGGACCTGTCGGGCAGTGTCAAGGCCCTGATGCGCCGGCTGGAGCAGGCGATCGGCGCGGACGCGCTGACCTCGGTACGCCAGCGCGTCGAACGGATCCACCGCCAGCAGAGCAACACCCAGCGCTCCATCGAGCACCTGTCGTACCAGCTCGACGAGATCCGGGGCGAGCTGCGTCCGGCCGGTCTGCTCGGGGTCGTACCGCAGCACCAGCCGGAGGCGGGGGCGACGCCGCCGCTGCCGGGGCGTGTCGCGCGGGTGTTCGTCGAGGCCATCGACGCCCTGGACCAGCTCACCGGTTTCGAACGCCGCCTGCGGGACGCGTTCGCCCCGCACCGCGTGGCGACAGTCGGCGGCGCGGACGGCGGCCAGGCCCTACGGTCGCTGCTGCGCTCGCGGGACGTGCAGCGGGCGGTGGGCACGTCGGTGGTCCTGCGCCGCCTCATCGAGGCGTTCCGCGAGGGCGTGGAGCAGTGGTACGCCGGCCACCGCGCCGATCCCCAACCGACGGACCCGGAGCGGTTGGATCTGCTCTGCGAGACGTACGACGGGATAGCCGAGTACCTGCCGCTGTTCCAGTTGGACACGCTGAGCGGGTTGGCCGCCGCCGGTGGCGGTGGCGAGGACGGCGTGGATCCGGTCGACCACTCGCGTACCTGGTCGCAGGCGCGGTCGGTCTTCGACGGGCTGGGCGGCCGGGTCCGTCAGCTGCTGCTCGCCGGCTGAGCGCCGAGCGGCGTCGGGTCGGCGTCCGGTCGGTGCGCGGTGTCGCCGGGGCCGCCGGGTCGACGCCTGTCGAGCACCGCCGTGGCCAGGGCGTGGATGACGTTGATGACCACGATGGCCGTCGCCACGATCCCCACCGTGCCGGGGAAGTCCCGTTCCAGGACGAGGGCGAGGATCACCGCGGTGATGCCGTTCTGCTGCCCCCAGGCGAGATACCGTCGGTCGGTCGCGGGCAGGCCACGGGTGATCGGCACCGACACCACCAGTTGCGCCGCCACCGCCGCCAGCCCGAGCACCACACCGGGCAGGATGTCGACGCCGTTCACCAGCAGCAGTCCCAGCAGGAACGTGGCCACCAGGTACGCCGCCTGGGTGGACCGGCCGACGACGGGGCCGAGCCGGGGGCGGAAGAAGAGCCCGGCGATCGCCAGGCCGAGCATGAGGAACTGCCAGGCGGCGACCAGGACCATTGCGATCAGCAGCGCCACCGCCAGCCAGTTGAGCGCCGTACGGAGCCGGGGGCGGTGCGCGTCCTCGCGTAGGCCGGCGGCACGCAGCAGTCGCCACACCAGCCAGGCCCCCACGGCGAGGCCCACGTTGGCGAGCAGGTCGAGCAGCAGGTCCAGGGGGCGGTCGCTGATGGCGCCGGCGAGCGCGCCGCCGTCGCCGCCGCTGAGGTCCAGGGCGAACGCGGAGACGTAGACGGTGAGCAGCACCGTGATGGGGTCGTCGAAGGACGCCCAGATGGACAGGATGGACCGGGCCCGCGCGGAGGTGCGGTCGGGTCGGCTCATGGCGGCCACGGCGAGCGGGTCGATCTGGGCGACTGCCACGCCGAGGACCAGGAACGCGGGGTCGCGGAAGGCCAGCACCATCACCGCGGCGATGAGCGCGGCCTTGGCGACCACACCGACTGTGACAGCCAGCAGCACGGTGCCCAGGTGGGCGCGTACCTCGGCGAGACTGATGTCGCGGGTGCTGCCGACCAGGCCCACCGCCAGCAGGACCGAGGCGAGGAGCAGGTACGCGGGGGCGCGTTCGAGCCCATCCACGTCGCCGGCCCAGGCCACGACCAGGCCGGCCAGGGCGGCGGCGGCCACGGCCGCTGATCTCGCCACTACGGTCACGGCCACCCAACCGACGCGTCGAACCCCCCGTTGATCCGAGGTGAGGATATCGACGCGGGCCGACCAGCTCAATCACGAACCGCGTGAATCCTCGCGACAATTCAGGCCGTGAACAGTCGCGCCACCGCCGCCACGTCCTCGTCGGCGCGGGCGACCGAGTCCTGGTCGAGGGTCACACCGACCAGGTAGTCGTCCGGGGAGAGGTGGTAGTAGTAGACGGCGCCCATCTCCACGTCGAGCACCAGCCGGGTCACGTTCCCGACCACGGCCCGGCGCAGGTCCCGGCCCACCTGCAGGGCCAGCAGCGACAGGTCACCGGCGAGGCGCTGGTAGCGGTCCCGCCGATCGGCCACCGTGACGCCCCTGTTGAAGAACGGGTCCAGATCGGGGTGGTCGAGGATGTCGACGGCCCACTCCTGATCACCCATCCGGTGGTGGCTCAGGTAGTGCAGGCCCTGCGGTCGCAACGCGGTGAGCGTCCCGTCCGGCGACGGCGCCCCGATGTGGTGGGGGCGGAACTCGTCCGGCACGGTGGCCGGTGGTGGCGCCGCGTCGTCGCCGTCCCAGCCGCCCGGGTTCTGCGACCGCTGCCGCAGCAGCCGGCGCAGGTCGCCGGCGAGATGCGCGGCGGCCCGGTCGACGACACTGACCCGGCTCGGGTCGGCCACCGGCCCGGTGTCCGCCTCGGGGACGGCGGCGAATCCCACGATGTGCTCGTTGCCGACCACCGAGTTGCAGAAGACCAGGCCCGTACGGGTCTGCACGACAGTCCGGATCAGCGCTCCCGTCTGCAACTCCCCCAGCCGGCGGTGCAGCTCGCTGACCCGGTAGACGAGTTGCGCACCCACCCGGCGGTACACCTCGCGGCGTCGCGACGCGTCCTCCTCGTCCGGAACCGGAACCGACGGGTGGTCGAGCAGGTCCAGTGCGAAGTCGAGGACCCCGCTCGTGTAGTGGGCGACGTGGTAGACGCCGCAGCCGCTGAGCAGCAGCCCCCGGCAGAGGTCCCGTTTCTTCAGAAAGCCCGGGACGTCCTGCTCGGCCGTCTCCTCGACCAGGGCGTCGTGCAGCTCCGGATCCGTCACCTGATCTCTCCCTCAGCCCTGCGGCACATCGATGTCGGAGTCGGTCAGTGCGACGGCACCGGGGGCGCCTTCGCGGAGCGCGCGGATCGCCGCGAGGTTGGCGGCGGCGTCCCGGGTGGCCGGGTGGGCGCGGCCGAGGTAACCCAGGGCTGTCCCGTGCGCCTCCTCCTGCGTCGTCAACGCGGCGTCCAGGTCGCCGCGTGCGGCCAGGTGGCCGGCCTGGGCTGTCGTCGCCGCCAGCGTCCACGGGTGCGCGTCGCCGAGCTTCGCCCGCAGGGGTCGCAGGCCGCTCTCGCCGGACGAGACGGCCTGGTCGAACTCCCCAAGGCCCCGCTGGAACAGGCCGAGGTTGACCGAACAGACCGCGGTGAAGGGATGCTCCGACGCCAGTTTCCGCAGGTAGCCCCGCAGACAACGCGTGGCGTGCTTCACGGCGATCCCGGCGTCGCCGGCCCGGTAGTAGTCGGCCGCGAGGCTGAGCAGGCTGCCGCGGGTGAGCGGGTGGTCCTCGCCGAGGTTCTGGACATAGCCGCGGTACGTCTCCGCGCTGCGCTTCTTCGCCGAGATGGCCAGGCCGAGGCGGCGCTCGGTGACGGCGAGGCTGCGGTTGACCCGCAACTCGTCGAGCAGGCTGCCGGTGGGCAGCTCGTGGATCCGCGCCAGCGCCTCGCGCAGGGTGGCAAGCGACCTGTCGTACTCGCCGACCTCCCGCTCGCACGTGCCGACCTGGCACGCCGCCCGCCAGGTCCGTGGGTCCTCCGGGCCGAAGAGCAGCATCCGGCGATCGCGTTCCTGACGGGCCAGCCGCAGGGCCTCCCGGGCGTCACCGGTGAGCAGGAACGAGATGCCGAGGTTGTTCACCGCCATCCGGGTGTTCGGGTGGTCGTCGCCGACCAGGGAGCGAAAACCCTCGAAGGTGGCCTGGTCCTCGACCAGGGCGTCTTCGAAACGGCCGAGGCCGCGCAGGTCGCCGCCGCGACCCCGGCCGGCGACCAGGGTACGGAAGTGGCGCAGGCCGTAGCGGCGGCGCTGCTCGCTCAGGACCAGCTCGTCGAGCCGCAACGCCTCCTGGTATTCGCCGAGCGCCCGGTTCAGGTTCGCGGTCTGGACGAACAGCCGCATGGTCAACTGGTCGAGTTCCTCGCCGCCGTCCCACCGCTTGCAGGTCGCCGAGGCCAACCGCAGCGCCGAACGCCAGGCGTCGCTGTCGTTGGACAGGAAGAGGTGACGGATCTGCTTGACGACCCAGTGCCGGACCTGCCGGTCGTCGGACTCGAGCGCGCCGCAGGGGACGAGGTGCTGCTGCAACTCGTCGAAGACGCCCGCGTAGCGGCTGTCGTCCGCCTCCGGGTCCGTCGGGGCGTAGCCGGCGAGGCCCCGCAGGACCTGCCGGTGCCGCTCGCCCCGCTCCGGCTCCGGCATGGCACCCCGCAGCAGCACCTGGATGGCGCGGTGCATCCGCAGCGCCGACGCGTGCCCCCAGTCCACGTCGTAGAGCGCGAAGCGCGTGCCCACGGTAAGGACGAGGTCCACCTCGCCGGCGTCGAGCAGCAGCTCGTCCGCGTCCCTGCCGGCGGCGGCGGCGAGCTGGGTCAGCATCGAGGTGGACCGCAGCAGCGGAAGCCCGATGCCCTCCGGGGAGAGGAAGGCGCTCAGCTCGGCGAACCGGATGGCCAGCTCCCCGAAGGGGGTGGCCCGCAGTGCGGCCAGCGTGATCCGCAGGACCCGGGCCACGCTCGAGGTGTGCGACCCGGGGATGCTCTCCCCCAGCTCCTCCTCGGACTGCCGTTCCAGCGCGGCCAGCAGCTCGCGGACACTCTGGCTCACCGCCTCCAGGCTGGGCACCCCGCCGCGCTCCAACGCCAGGGTGCGCTGCCGCATCCAGGCCGTCGCGAGGCGCAGGGCCAGCGGCAGGTGCTCCAGCGCCACGGCGATCGAGCGGGCGTCCTCGGTGCTGATACCGAGGACCCGGCGCAGCATGGCCACGCTCTCGTCGCCGGTCAGGGCGGCGACCTCCAGCGGGGAGGGCAGCCCGGAGGAGCCGTCGTCCCGCGACGTGATCAGGACGTGCCCCACGCCGTCGCGCGGCAGAAAGCCTCTCAACACGTCCGCGTCGTCGGCGTTGTCGTAGATCAGCAGCCAGCGCGGGAAAGCGCCGTCGGGCGCGACGAGCGCCTTCAACGCCGCCTCGGCCGCCCCGGTGCTGTCCACCGCCTTGATCTCGTCGGCGAGCGCGCCGAGGCCGTTCTGCACCGTCTCCCGGTCCTGCGCCGGGATCCACCAGACCACGTCGTAGTCGTACGCGAACCGGTGGGCGAACTCGCGGGCCAGCTCGCTCTTGCCGACCCCCGCGCCGCCGGTGAGGGTCACCGGACCGTCCTCGCTGGTCAGGTGATCGCGCAGCTTTTCCAGATAGTCGTCGCGGCCCACGAACGAGGGGTTGCGGGGAGGCACGTTCACGCGCACCCGCCGGCCGCGGTCCCCCGGGAAGCGCGGCACGTTGCGCCGGTCGCCGACGGGTGGCGCGGGGGCGATCAGACCCAGTTGGCTCAGCAGCAACGACTGCGCCCGGACGCCGTCGGCGCCGCGCACGTCGACGACCTGTTCGGGGGCGAACGGCTCACGCCACGACTCCCCCGCCACCAGGACACCGAGCATCTCCGCCGTGGCGTCGGCGGTGTCCGGACGCAGCCGGGACAGGCCCGTCTCGGCGAGATCCGGCGACAGAACCGCCAGCACCGTGGTGTCCGGGTCCGCATCGGGCTGCTCGCCCTGGCGTACCGGCCGCAGGTGGGAGCGGATGCCGGTGCGGCGCAACTGCCCGGCGATCCAGTCCGCCCACGGTCGGTCGACCGGGTCGTACGCCACGACCGTGTCGCCGAGGTTCTCCGCCTGCTCCAACTGGACCGCGTGCCGGTACCGCCGGCGGATCCGCGCCGGCACCGGGGCTGCCCTGGTGACCTCACCCCCGGTGATCCACCCCGTGATCCGCTCGTACGCGCTCAGCGGGCTGTTCGGGTCGTCCGGATCGTCGGCGAGCACGGACAGCACGTCTTCGAACGTGTCGTAGTTGTGCGCCGGCACCTCCAGGATCCCCGTCGGCGCGGCCCCGCCGGCCGGCTCCTCCAGCAGCCAGGCGAAGGCCTGCCGGACGTAGTCCCGGGACCCTCCGTGCCCGGGGTCGGGAACCTCGTGCAGGGTCGGTGCGGCGAGCACCCGGATTCCGCCGGTGGCCTGCTGCTGCAACTCCTTGGCCAGGCTCGCCGCCTGCTGGACGGACACCCGACGAGGTGGCATGCAGACCACCGCGACGTCGCTGAGCACGGCGGTATGGGTGATCCCCGGCGCGCTCAGGTCCACCGGGGCGTCGATGAGGACGTAGTCGTAGTCGGCCTGCTGGAGCAGGTGTCGGATCCCGATGGCGTCCCCGGTGGGC
The DNA here is from genome assembly GCF_042898105.1 of Micromonospora sp. NPDC000663. Taxonomy (NCBI): domain Bacteria; kingdom Bacillati; phylum Actinomycetota; class Actinomycetes; order Micromonosporales; family Micromonosporaceae; genus Micromonospora; species Micromonospora sp. NPDC000663. The sequence continues at coordinate 36,325 of NZ_JBIAYR010000004.1, read as the reverse complement.
GGCCCTCCGGTGGTGGCGTCGAGACCGACCATGCTGAAGGTGGCGGTCGAGCCGGACACCGCGTACCGGTAGAGGGTGCCCTGCTCGGGCGGCACAGGCGTGATCACCGTCGACTGGGGCGCCGGCCGGGCGTCAGATGCGGGGGTGAGCACCGCGGCGAGGTCGTCGCCGAGCGTCCGGGCCGCCGGGACGGCGTCCACCTGGACCGGCCGCAGGAAGTCGTACACCCTCGGGGTCTTCGGGCACCAGTCGACGGCGAGCACCTTCTTGCCGCTGCCGGCGAGGATCCAGGCCACGTTCGCGACCGCGCTGCTGCGGCCGGTGTCGTCGGCGGGTGACACGAACGAGACGATCGTGGCGGCCCCCGCCAGCCCATCCTTGTTGATCTTCATCGGTCTCCCCCGGCCCGGGCGGTGGTGCGGGTCGCCGGTGTCACCGCGGCGCCCGTGGGGTCAGTCGTTGCCATCGAGGGCACTCTCGAAGGCTGCGTACTGGTCACCGGCGGCGGCGCGGCGGTCGAGCCGCCCCAGCGCGGCGACGAGGACGCCGTTCGGGATGGCGTCCAGCTCGGCAAGATCCAGCTCGGTCAGGTCGATCAACTCCGAGTGGAGGTCGTCCTCTCCGGTGTCCATCCCCGACCACCGCCTGTCTCCGTGTCGCACCGCACCGGTCGGCCCCACCGCCGGGCCAGACATTGACCGGTCGCCAGATCCGCTGAGTGTGCTCATGATAACCGTGCGCCGCCGCCCCGGCGGACATCCGGACGGCGGCCGGACCAGCTAGGACGGCTCCACCCCGACGCCGGCCGGTCAGCGCGGGCACCCGGAACGTCACGCGTCGATGTATGCTCCACTTTGGTAGGTGGCCCGACCGGTGACCGACAGGACGGCGGAGCGTCTGATGCCCGGACCCGTTGGCAGCCACCGGCCCACACTCGGCACGGTGGCCCGCCCCGCGCCGCCGGGCCCCCCGGTTCCCTTCCGGCAGTTCGTGGTGAAGCTGCACAGCCGCTGCGACCTGGCCTGCGACCACTGCTACGTCTACACGATGGCCGACCAGCGCTGGCGTTCCCGACCCCGGACGATGTCCGCGACGACGCTCGCGCGCACCGGTGAACGCATCGGCGAGCACGCCCGCCGGCACCAGCTACGCCAGGTAAGCGTCGTCCTGCACGGCGGTGAGCCGCTGCTGGCCGGGGTGGCCGGTGTCGAACGGGCCGTCGAGCTGCTGCGGCGCGGCGCCGCCCCGGTGCCCGTGCGGGTGACCGTGCAGACCAACGGCGTCCGCCTCGACGACGGGTTCCTGCGCCTGTTCGACAGGCTCGACGTGGGGGTCAGCGTCAGCCTCGACGGGGACCGCACGGCACACGACAGGCACCGGCGAGGCCCGGACGGCCGGGGCAGCCACGACCGGGTCGAGGCCGCGCTGCTGCGGCTGACCGGGTCGTACCGCCGGTTGTTCAACGGTCTGCTCTGCACCGTCGACCTGCGCAACGATCCGGTCGCCACGTACCGCAGCCTGCTGGCCCACCGGCCGCCGGTGGTGGACTTCCTGCTGCCGCACGGCACCTGGTCGATGCCACCCGCCGGTCGCAGTGCCGACGCGAGGCAGGCCCCGTACGCGGACTGGCTGAGCGCGGTCTTCGACGAGTGGTATTCCGACGGTGGGCAGTCGACAGGCGTCCGGCTGTTCGACGAGATCATCCAACTGCTGCTCGGCGGGTCCTCCCGCCTGTCCGGTGTCGGCATCAGCCCGGTCGCGGTGGCGGTGGTGGAGACCGACGGGGCCATCGAGATGGACGACACGCTCGGCGCCGCCCACGCCGGCGCCGGACGCACCGGCCTGCACGTCGACCGGGACGACTTCGACGCCGCCCTGGAGCAACCAGGTGTCCGGGCCCAGCAGGCCGGTGTGCCCGGGCTCTGCGCGCAGTGCCAGGCGTGCGACCTGCACCGGGTCTGCGGCGGCGGCCTCTACACCCACAGGTGGCGCGCCGGCAGCGGCTTCGACAACCCGTCGGTGTACTGCTCCGACCTGTACCGGCTCATCGGCCACATCCGCCGGACGCTGCGCCGGGACGTGGCGGCGCTGCGGGCGGTGTCCCGGTGACACCGGCCGGGCACCGGCTGCCCGGGGCCGTCCTGGACGCCCTCGCCGCGGGCGGGGGCGGGCCGGGCGCCGTGGACCTGCTGCGCTCCGCCCAGCACAGCAAGAACCTGCTCCTGATCCGGGCGCTCGTCGTCCTCACCCACCGCGTGGACCATCCGGACCGGGCGGCTGTCGAGGCCGCGTACCGGCTGGTCGGTGGCCTGGAGCGGGGCCAGCGCGAGGCGGCGTGGGGCCATCCGCCGGTCGCCTCCTGGGCCTTCGGCACCGCGTCGCTGCTGAGCCGGGGCGAACGCGCCGCGGCGTACCCCGGTCTGCTCGCGGCGGTCGCCGCCGCCGCGGCGGTGCGGGCCCGCGGGGACGCCGACCTGGACGTGCCGCTCGACCCGGCCACGCCGGGCCGGCTGGACCTGCCCGGCCTCGGCACCCTGCGGGTCGACCCCACGGCGACCCGCGCCCACGTGCGCTGCGCCGGCGGGCGCGCGGAGGTGCGCTGCGCCGGGGAGCGGATCGAGATCGGGTACGACCACACGCCCGACCACCGCTGGCGGCCCTACCCGGAGCTGCGGGCCGCCCACGGCGGGCTCACGCTGCGGCTGCTGCTGGACACCGGCACGTGGCGGCACGTGCCGGTGGCGCTCGGGGTGGGCGCCCATCCGATCGCCGGTTCCGTCCGCGACCCCGGCCGCTGGCAGCACCGGCTGCGCGGGGCGTGGCGCCTGCTCGTCGACGAGCACCGGGCGGTCGCCGAGGAGGTGTCAGTGGCGCTGCGGACGCTCGTGCCGCTCAACCCACCCCGGGCCGGGGTACGCAGCGGCACGTTCCACCACGGCTTCGGCGCGGTGGCGCTGTCCCTGCCACCGGACGCCCGCACGGCGGCGGTCGCCCTCGCCCACGAGATCCAACACCTGAAGCTGGCCGCGCTTACCGACCTGTTCCCGCTCGTGGAACCCGGCCCCGACGAGTCGTTCTACGCGCCGTGGCGGCCCGACCCCCGTCCCCTGGAAGGCCTCCTGCACGGCGCGTACGCCCACCTGGGGGTGGCCGGCTTCTGGCGCCGGCAACGGCTCGCCGAACGCGACCGGGCGGCCCGCCAGCACGCCGAGGTCGAGTTCGTCAGGTGGACCCGGGCCGTCGAAGAGACACTGCGTGTGCTTGCCGCGCAGCCCCGCCTGACCCCCGTCGGCAGGCGTCTCGTCGACGGCATGACACCCGTCATCGACAGGTGGGCGCGGGAACCGGTGGATGTCGACGCGGCGGCCGACGCCGCGCGCCTGCTCGGCGCGCACCGCGACGCCTGGGAGCGGGCCGCAGCGCGACCGGCCTGACAGCGAGGTTTGCCGATCTCCTCTACCCTGGGCGGCATGGGGGACGCCAACGAGCAGCCCAACCGGCGCGAATGCTTCGTCATCGCGCCGATCGGCCCGGAGGGCTCCGAGATCCGCGAGCGCAGCGACCAGATCCTCGAATACGTCATCCGTCCGGTGGTCGAGGCCCGCGGATTCCAGGCGATCCGGGGTGACGAGATCGAACGCGCCGGCCTGATCACCTCACAGGTGCTCGACCGGATCATCCAGAACGACCTGGTCATCGCGGACCTCACCGACCAGAACGCGAACGTCTTCTACGAGCTGGCCGTGCGGCACGCACTGCGTAAACCGTTCGTGCAGCTCATGGCGAAGGACCAGCAGCTCCCCTTCGACGTACAGGGCATGCGCACGATCCTGGTCGACCACACAAATTTACGCAGCGTACACACCGCCAAGGAGCAGCTGGGCCGCGCCATCGACTCGATAACCGACGACGCCGACATCGTCACCCCGATGTCGGTCGCCCTCACCCTGCAGGACCTGCGCGGCTCGTCGAGCCCACACGAGACCGGCCTGTCACAGATCATCGAGACGCTGCCGCAGATGATGGACATCCTCCAGGACCTGCAACGGCACATGGGCGGCACCGCCCCCGCTGAACCCTCCGAGGCGGACGACCACCGACGGCTGCGCGGCCTCATCATGTCGCTTACCGACCGTGGGGTGGTGACCGAACAGGACCTCGTCGGCCTGCTCGGCGGGGCCAGCAGCAAGTTCGACAGGTGGGTCCAGCATCTCATCCAGCGCTCCAACGGCGCCGGCTAAGCGTCCCGGTCCGCCAGGGTGAGGCGTCCCTCCTGGTCGTGACGAAGGCGGCCGCTGGCCGGTTGGCTGCGTCGCGGGGTCCCTACGTGCTACGCGGGGCGCTGCCGGCTACCGGCACCCGCCGGCTCGATCACCTGCCGAAACTCCTTCGGCAGCTGGGCCAGCGCGTCCTCGAACTCGACCCGGGTAACAGCCTCACGCAACGTGGTGAGCACCGCGCCGACCCCGGGACCGGCGAGCGCACGGTCGATCTCCGGGTGGTCCGCCACCCGCCGCACGAACTCGTCGAACCCGAACGGCTGGGCATGTTCCTCCCTTCTGTGCGGTGGCGGCTTGCGCAGGTGGTCGTCAAGGCCGTCGGGAAGCTGATAGGCAAGGTCCTCAGCCTGGCCGGCGCTGATCCGATCTGCCAACGTCTCCAATGTGGCGCGGGTGAGCGTCGCCGCCTGATCGGTCGACACCTTCGCCCGTGTGGCCACTGCGTTTATGAAATCATCGTATTCCACCTGATTCTCCTCTCCGGCCCGATCGCGGTCGGACCGCCCGTTAGGTGCGCCCCTGACCTCAATGCGCCGCGTTTCGGCTCGGTGCGTCCTGCCCGATGGCGGCACGACGCGTTTGAACTGGCTGGCCCGTGGGTTCCCGGCGGCGGAGGAAGGATTCCCTGGCGATCCCGCTCGTTGAGCTCGCCCGTGATCCCCAACTGGTGTCGCGCAGCGCCCTGGTACTTCGGCAGCGTGTCCGAACCAGGGGTGACCGTGCCTCATCCCGATCGGGCGAATCAGGAGGGTGGCGAGGCCGGGATCGGTCAGCCTAGCGGTCACCCGACCGGTGGAGAGGACCCGGACGGGAGGCTGATCTTGGTGGACGTCCCCTGAGGCAGGATGTGCGCCATGACGACGCACCACCAGCACCTGGTCTACGGCCACGCCGCCAATCACGACTGCCTGGCCTTCATCGACGCCGCTACCGCGACCGAGGAGGCCGCGGAGATCCGCGCCCTCGCCGCCGCGCGAACCTGGGGCGAGGCGCGACAGGTTCAGATGACCCACCTGTCGCACCCCGCCGGCCCCGACTGCTACGAGCCGGAGGACGGGTACGGCGACGACCAGCCCTTCCACATCGCTGAGGTGGGCGTGGTCGTGGAAGGGTACTGGCCCCCGATGGTCACGACGCGCGCGCTCGACGTCCTGCCGCAGGACCTGCGGGACCGGTACGCCAAACTGGTCCTCACGGTCCACAACGGCGAGTACCTCGATGTTCCTGTCGACTGTGAGGCCGAGCTGGTTGCGGAGCTACGTGAACGCGGCTACGAGGTGACCCGCGACGACGAGCTGATCAACCTGCTCGACGGCGTCAACCTGAGCTCGCTGGCCGCTTGAGGGTTGACGGAGACGCCGGCGTCGCTCGGAAGGGTCCATGGTGGCGGCGCGGCGCGAGCCGGCGTCTCCGTGGCTGGTGCTCAACGTCGGCGCTTGTTCAGACTCGGAAGGCCACCTGGTCTCTCCCGGGTCCGCCATCGGCAGCACCAGCATCCACCGGCCGATGACCCGGGCCAGGCGTTGCGCGGCGGGCAGGTCGGTGGCAACGACGGGCAGGTGGATGACGAACCGCTGGCTCATCGAGTGTGGTCCCGCTCGTTGCGGGCACTGGCCTGATCGGTCTACCAGCGGCGCAGCGTTTCCTTGAGCCGTGCGGCCTCGCGGCGACTCTCACTGAGGGCGACGTAGACAGCGGCCATGTCGACGGCGACCCGGTCGAGGAAGGCGTACACCTCGTCGGGGTTCAGACCGCGACGCCCGAGCCCGGTCGGCGCGAAGCGACGCTCACGCACCTGCCACGACAGCAGACTGGTGTACGCGGTAGAGCGGTAGGTCGCACCACCACTTGCCGTCCCTGGCCGCTGGTTCATGGCGTTCAGGTCTGCCTGCCTTCCTGACGCCGAGAGGCGAGGGTGACACTCGACGCCGCCGCCGAGGCCCTCGAATACAGCCGCCAGAAGACCTGGCGCCTCGAATGCGGCCAGGGCTCAGTCCGGGTGCTCGACGTCAAGGCGATGTGCCGCGCTGTACGGGGTGTCGCCCGAGATGACTGAGGCGATGCGCGGGCTGGCCGTGGAGACGAAGTCGAAGGGCTGGTGGCACGCGTACGGCGATGCGGTGCCGAGCTGGTTCGAGCTGTACGTCGGCCTGGAATCCGCCGCCGCCCACCTCCGCCGTTATGGCAAGTCACTGATCCCTGGGCTCCTACAGACGAAGGACTTTCCGACGACCAAGGGTGGCCGTGCCGCGCCGGAGCCGTCCGTGGTCTACAGCGAGTCGTTGACCGGGGCGCTCTACCTCGACAAGCCTGACGAGTTGGCCGCGTCTGGCGCAAGAGCACCCGCAGCGGCGACAACGGCGGCGACTGCGTCGAGGTCGCCGACAACCTGCCCGACATCGTCGCCGTACGCGACTCCAAGGATCCGGCCGGACCGGCACTCACCTTTCGCCCGACCGCTTGGTCCGCGGTGCCCGCAACAACACGCTGACTAGCTGAAGTTCTACGCCTCGGTGGCCACACAGACGTGGTGACGGCGCTTGCAGTCCGATGCACGGGACCAAACGGCGGGTGACTCGCGGACTGTTCTCACGCAAGACTCGTGCAGTGACTCATCCCGATCCCTATCAGCAGTGGCAGCCGGCGCAGACCGAACACCTACCGGTACCGGTTGCTCAGCAACATCCGGCTCCGGTCCCGACGCAGCCGCTGTACGTTGGACCGCGGGCGGTGCTCGTACCTCAGAAGTCTGCTGGTGCTGCCGTAGCCCTTGAACTGATCCTGGGCCTCTTCGGCATCTTCGGTGTGGGCAACCTGTATGCCGGTCGAACGGCCTCCGGAGTGCTCTTGATGCTGTCGTTCTGGGGGCTCTTCTGGATCAACTTCTTCCTCATCTTCGCCGTCGTCGGCATCGTGACGATGCCCCTGACCTGGATCGCATACCTGGTCCTGGGCCCCCTACTCGCGGCCGGGGGCGTCGAACGACACAACGCCAGCGTTGTCGCCGGCACCCACGCAGCGATCACGCGCTCCTACTGAACTCGGCGCACCGAGCGTCGAGCGACAGGATCTGATCCATACAGCCTGGTGACACTGACCATCCACGTGGGAAGTTGGTCGTTCACCCGTCAACTCTCCGCACTCGCCCGTGGCGGATCAGGGAGGTCACGTGCCGTTTCAGGCGCCCATCACGATCGCCACCGCACTTGAGCGGATGGCGCGGCACGACTACGTCCTCCCCGCCATCCAACGGGAGTTCGTCTGGGGGCCCGACCGGATCTGCAAGCTCTTCGACAGCCTGATGCGTGGGTACCCCATCGGCTCGTTCCTGTTCTGGAAAGTCAGCGGGGACAAGGTCAAGTCCTACACCTTCTACGACTTCGTGCGGACCTATCACGCGAAGAACTCGCCGCACTGCCCCACTCTCGACGTCGAACGCGGCAGGGACGTGACGGCGATCCTCGACGGGCAACAGCGGCTGACCGCGCTCAACATTGGTCTCCGCGGCTCCTACGCCGAGCGGCTCCCGAGGATGAGGCACAACAACCCGCTCGCGTACCCGACGAAGCGGCTCCACATCAACCTGTTGGCCCGCGGCGACGACGACGAGCTGGAGCTGGCGTACCACTTCCGGTTCCTGACCTCTGATGAGGCCAAGGCCCGCGACGAGCACACCTTCTGGTTCCCGGTTTCAGAGATCCGGAGCGTCAACGAGGGTGATCAGGTCTTCGACATCACCGCTCACCACGAGCTGCCCAACGCCGCCGGACGGGTGCTCTTCAAGCTCTACGAAGTGGTGAAGCGGCAGACGTTGATCAACTACTTCGAGGAGGAAGACCAGAGCCTGGAGAAGGTGCTCAACATTTTCATCCGGGTCAACAGCGGAGCGGTCCCGCTCTCGTTCAGTGACCTCCTGCTGAGCATCGCCACCTCTCAGTGGCGCGAGCGCGACGCGCGGGAGGAGATCCACGCTCTCGTCGACGACCTCAACCGCACCGGCCAGGGCTTCAACTTCGACAAGAACAGCGTCTTGAAGACCGGTCTGGTCCTGCTCGGTAAACGGGACATCCGCTTCAAGGTCGACAACTTCGACCGGCACACCATGCTGGCGATGGAAGAGAGCTGGGACGACATCGAGCGGGCGCTGCGGCTGGCCGCTCAGTTGCTCAGCGATTTCGGGTTTTCGTCGGCCACCTTGCCCGCCAGCAGCGTGATCATCCCGCTCGCTCACTACGCGCACCTTCGCCGTCTGGAGACGGGCTACCTGCGGCGTTCGGCCGACGCGTCGGACCGCGACGAACTCCGCCGGTGGCTGCTGCAGGCGGTGGTCAAGGGTGGCATCTGGGGCAGTGGCCTCGACACGTTGCTGTCCGGCCTGCGGGCGGTGTTGGACGCCGAAGCACGCAACGGTTTTCCCCGCGCTTCGCTCGAACGTGAAATGGCCAGGCAGAGCAAGGCCCTCCGGTTCGATCCTCTCGAGGTGGACGAGCTGCTGGACCTGAAGTACGGCGCGACAAAGACCTTCGCGCTGCTGGCACTGCTCTATCCGGGCATCGACGTACGCAACGCGTTCCACGTCGACCACGTGTATCCGAGAAGCAGGTTCACCGCCGCCCGGCTTCGCGCGGCCGGCATCCCGGACGAGGACATTCCCGCCTACCTCGATCGCGTCGACAGGCTGGGCAACCTCCAGCTCCTGGAGGGGACGGAGAACGTCGACAAGCGGGCCGCTCTGCCGTCCGATTGGGTTCGCAGGGCCTATCCCGACCCCGCCGCCCAGCTGGGCTATCTGACCCGTAACGACCTCGGCGACCTACCACCGCTCCCCGAGTTTCTGAGCTTCTACGACCGCCGGCGAACGCTGATGCGCGAACGCCTCCTCGGCCTGCTCGGCGTGGACAGCTCTGCCGTGACGGAAAGGCGGGAACCGACGGAGGACAGCAACGCCGGCCCGCCGACCGGCCACCTCTCGGTCGTGCCGGCGTCCCGGCGACGAGACATCGCCGCCCACATCGGCTCGGCCTTCTTCTCGCAGCCGTCCGGCGCGTTCCTGACGATCAACGAAATCAGGAACCACCGCAGCGAGGAGTACGGCGACGAGTTCCCTTCGGCCGGCGCCATCTCGGCACGCCTCTTTCCGACAACCGGCAGGTGCACCGTGACGGGGGTCGAGCCGGGCGTGAACGAGCGCGGCGTCCGGGGCGCGAGGAAGGTGTAGCGCCAGGACCACGAATGGGCGATAGCGGTCAGCAGCTGCCGAAGATCACTCGTGCATGTTTGTTCCGGCTGGAGAGCCCTGCTACTCGCCTCACCGTCGTCTGCCCAAAGTGGGCAGGCCTGCTGGCAATGCTCGCACCGACGCTGACCATTCGCCATCACGGCACAGGTCACACTTGCGCGAGCCTGGATCTGTGCCCCTGCGGCGAAACGTCTTCCCACAACGCGCGCACTTCACGGTGGCCCACTCTGCGTGACACCGGGAACAACGGGGAGCACCTGACTTCCGGGTCAGGCTGCCATCGCGTCCGCTCAGGCCGCAGCCGACGCATCGCGCCGCGAGCAGTGACTCGGCCCGCTCCTGAGGCCTGATGGCCTTCAACGCGCGCTGTCGCTGCTGCCCCTTGGCCACACCCTGCTTGGCCTTTACGCGCCCGCGTTGCACCGCGAGGATCCGATGCATCTGCTGCCGGGCCTTCGGATCAGAGCAGCTCTTTGCGACGCGTGAGCCTTGCCTCAGCAGGTCCCATGCGGCCCGAGAATCGCCAGCGCTGATCGCGCGATCCACAGAGAGCAGGATCGAGATCAGGCGATCTTCGGGAGCGACCGAAGAACCAGGCCTGCTGGCGCGTTCGCTGCCCGCCGGCACGTTTCGTCCAGCTCGCTGGTCGTTGGTGGTCACCGCACTGGCCCCTGACCGAAGCTTCGTTGCCGGTCGTCGTCATCCAGCCGTCGTAGGTGATCCAGTAGCACCTCCACCTCTGCGGCAGCTGGCGACTCCGAGCCGTACGCTTGATGGACATCGCGCAGGAGGTCACCAAGTTGGCGTCGCGCCTCGGTCACCTCGCCAACGCCGGCCACAAGCATGGCGACCTGTTGCCGCAGCAGGAACAGTTCCGGTGAACCCGGGGACATCACCCGCTGCTCCTCGGCCAGCAACGCTCGCAACTCGGCCAGCGCGGACGTCCCTTCACCCAGCTCCGCCTGGCAGACGGCTGCCTGCTGCCGGCATTGCCAGATCAGCTCCTGGTCCGGCACTGGGCGCGCGGCCAGGTCGGGGATGAGGCGCTGGAACTCCGGCAGTGCCTGCCGGAACGCCCCGGCAAGGACGTACAGGTTGGCAAGGTGGAGCCGCAGCTCCAGGATCTTCGGCTGCTTGGCACCGGACCCTTTCCGGGTCGGACGCAACGCCGTTCTGAGCAGTTCGGCGGCTTGGGTGAACCGCTCCTCCTCGGCGAGCTCCCAGGCGCGCTCCTCGACCTCGGTCAACTCGTCGAGGGACAACGGCTCGACGGCCTCCGGCGCCGAGCGCGGCTGGACGATGTCCACCCTGGTCGGCGCCAGCGGTGCGCGGGGCGGTAGCGGACCGAACGGGTAACGGTATGGCATGGTCGGATCGACAGACTGTCCATCGGCGACCATCACCGCCAGGTCGTCGGCCACGCCGGGCTCGACCACTCCGAGCGGCGCCAGGAGCTCGTACACCTCGGCGGCGGACCCGGGCCGGTCCTGCGGGTCCTTGGCGAGCAAGTGGGCGACGAGCCGCACGAGCACGTCGGGCACACCGGCGCGATGTTCGGTGACCGACGGGATGGGGTCGTTCATGTGGCGGTGCAGCAGGCCGAGCGCGCTGTCCGCGCGGTACGGCGGCTCGCCGGTCAGCAGCTCGAACAGCACGCAGCCCAGCGCGTAGAGGTCGGCCCGCGGCCCGACGGCGCTGTTGAGCGCCTGCTCGGGCGCCATGTAGGTGGGCGTGCCGAGGGTGTGGCTGGTGGCGGTCAGCCGGGGCACATCCGGGCCGAGCAGCGCCGCCACCCCGAAGTCGAGGACTTTGACCGATCCCGTCGGGGTGACCATAAGGTTCTGCGGCTTGAGGTCGCGATGCACCAGGGAGGCGGCGTGTGCGACAGCGAGCACCGAGCAGATCTGCGCGCCGATGGCGGCTGCCCACGGCACGGCGAGCCGGCCACGCTCGGCGATCAGCTCGGAAAGGAGCAAGCCCGGTACGAGCTGCATGACGATGTAGACGTCGTCGCCGTGGTGGCCGACGTCGTGGACGCTAGGCACCCCGGGGTGGTCCAGCCGGGCGGTGACTCGCGCCTCCCGCATGAAGCGTTCGACGGCGTTGTCCCGCTCGTTCTCAGGGATGGTGAGCTTGCGAAGGAACTTGATGGCGACGGGCCGGTCGAGCTTCTCGTCGAAACCACCCCACACCTCCCCCATGCCGCCATGACCGAGCGGGTACGTCAGCTCGTACCGGTCGGCGACGCGCTCCTGCGCCCGCATCAATCCCCCCACTGCGCGTCCCGGCCAATTGCCACTGTCAATGCCGCTAGTGCTTGCCACCGTACAAGTCATTCAGTTCTCGATAGGCGTCGAGCCTGAGCGCTCAGGCGATGCCCTTGCGGCTGCGAATCATCTGGTACGCCTGCCGGCGTGCGAACTGGTTGAGCTGCGACCGCAGGCTCTCGTCGTCCAGGTAGCGCTGCATCAGCTTGCCGTTGTCGTCATGGCGGGACAGGATTACGTCCTCGATGCGCTTGTCGCAGACAACACCGAAGTTGCTCTCGTCGTTGACCATCGCGGCGGCTTCGAGGGTGCCATCCTCGGCCAAGGCGACGATCTGCTGCTCGACCCAGACCTTGTCCGACTCGCCCAGACCGATGCCGAACCGGTCGTTGAACGCGTCGATCAGCTCGGAGAGCACAACCTTTTCCAGGTCGCGCTGCCCGCCCGCTGCCCCGCCGAGGAAACCCGGCAGCATCTGCTCGCCCTCGGGTGACAGCGACGCGTCGTGCTCGCCGGTCTTGCTGACCCGCAGGTGGGTCAACTCCACCTCGCCGATGTCGACGGACGGGTCCTGCCGGCGGGGCAGCCGGTTGAGCAGCGCACGCCCGTACAGGTAGAGCCGTTCCAGGTCTTCGTCGTGGTACGGCACGACCTGGCTGAGGAACGCGTACATCCGGGTGTAGTCGCGCAGCGAGGACCGGAAGGTGTCCGCGGCCTCGGGGTCGTCGGCGGCCAGCGCGTTGAAGCGCTGCACGGCCGGCTCGGTGAAGCGGTAGAGGGCGCCGTGCGCCCGCTGTAGCGCGGTGTCGCTGGTTGCCTTCTGCTCGGCGGCGAGCAGGGCTTCGACGTATGCCTGCATCTCCGAGTCGACCAGGACCGGGTAGGCCGTCACTGCGTTCTGGGCGGTGTAGAGCAGGTTGGGGTCGGTTGGCGTGGTGGCGGCAGTTTCGAAGTACGGCTTGAACTGCTCGGCGATGTCGCCGGCCTCGTTGACGAAGTCCAGAACGAACACGTCACCCTGGGCCTTGAGGGGATGGGTGCGGTTGAGCCTGGACAGGGTCTGCACGGCGGCAACGTTCTTGAGCAGCTTGTCGACGTACATCGTGGTGAGCAGCGGCTGGTCGAAGCCGGTCTGGTACTTCTCGGCGACGACCAGGATCTTGTACTCGATGTCCTGCTTGGCCTTCGGGGTGCCGGCGTGCTTGTCATCGGCAGCGGTATAGGCGAACCGCTCGGGCAGCTCGCCCTCGCTGAACCCGTTGCTCCGTGCTTCGGTGTGCTCGACACCGTCGACCTCCAGGTCGCCGGAGAAGGCGACCAGGGAGTCGCAGCCGACGTAGCCCTGCATCTCGACGTACTTCTTGATGGCGGTGTGCAGGCGGACGGCGGCCTCGCGGGAGCTGGTGACCACCATGGCCTTGGCGCGGTTGCCCAGGCGAGGGGCGGTGTGCTTGCGGAAGTGCTCGACGATGATCTCGGCCTTCTGGGCCTGCATAGTGGGGTGCAGGCTGGCGAAGCGGGCGAGTTGGGCGCCGGCCTTCTTCGGGTCGACCTCAGGGTCGTCGGGGTTGGCGTTGGCCAGCTTCCAGTACGACTTGTAGGTCAGGTAGTTGCGCAGCACGTCGAGGATGAAGCCCTCGTCGATGGCCTGCCGCATCGAATACGTGTGAAACGGCTGCGGGTTGCCGGTGACCGGGTGCGGCGTGCCGAAGAGTTCGAGGGTCTTCGGCTTTGGCGTGGCGGTGAACGCGAAGTACGACAGCGTCTCGTGTCGGCCCCGGGCCAGTGCCGACGCGGTGAGCAGGTCGCCCGACTCGTCCACGTCGTCGCTGCCGAGCTTCAGCAGCACCTTCTTCAGGGCGGCGGCCGAGTCACCGGACTGCGACGAGTGCGCCTCATCGACGATGACGGCGAACCGCTTGCCCTTGAGCCCCTGCACCTGGTTGAGGATGTAGGGGAACTTCTGCATGGTGGTGATGACGACCTTGGCCGTCTCGCCCTGGAGGGCGGCGGCGAGCTGGGCGGAGTCCTTGTCGATCCGCTGCACCACGCCAGGGACGTGCTCGAACTGGAAGACGGTGTCCTGCAACTGCCGGTCCAGCACCACCCGGTCGGTGATGATGATGACCTTGTCGAAGACCGGCTCGTTCGGGCGCAGTCGTTCGTCGTCGACCTCGGGCGCGGTGTGCAGGCTCGACAGCCGGTGCGCCAGCCAGGCGATGGTGTTCGACTTCCCCGACCCGGCCGAGTGCATGACCAGGTAGTTGTGTCCGGAGCCGTTGCGGGCCGCGTGGTCGGTGAGCTGGGTGACCGCATGCCACTGGTGGTAGCGCGGGAAGATCAGCGCCTTGGATTCCTTGTCGGTGTGCAGGAACCGCCGGACCAGGTCCATCCACGTGTCCGGGTGCCAGATCTGCTCCCAGAGGTAGGAGCTGCGGTAGCCGCTCTCGCCCGCCGGAGGGTTGCCGGCGCCGCCGGAGACGCCCGGTCCGTCGGAGCCGGTGTTGAAGGGCAGGAACCGGGTCTTGTCGGCGGCCAGCTTCGTCGTGACGAAGACCAGGTCGGGATCCACGGCGAAGTGCACTAGGGTACGCCGCGCGAAGAGCAGTTCCTTCGGGTCGCGGGTCTCCCGGTACTGCTTCTTGGCGTCCTGGACGGTCTGCCCAGTGAGCGGGTTCTTCAGCTCGGCCGTCGCAAGCGGAATGCCGTTGACGAAGAGGACTAGGTCGAGGGTGTTGTTGTTACTCGCCGAGTAGGCGAGCTGCCGGGTGACGGTGAGGCGGTTGGCGCGGTAGAGCTTCAGCGCGTCATCGGTGATGGCGTGGGCGGGCTTGAAGTAGGCGAGCCGGATGAGGACGCCCTTGTCCTTGACGCCACGGCGCAGGACGTCGAGCGGCCCACGCTCGTCGATTTGCTTGGCGAGGTATTGGGCGAACTGCCGCTGCGCTACGTCCGGATCGTTCCCGTGGTACGCCAACAGCTTCGTCCAACCGTCGGGCTGGGTCGCGCCGATGAACGCGAAGAGCTCGGCGCTGTCGAGCCCCAGGAGTCGGTCGTAGTTGCTGGGCGTTCCGGGACGCCAGCCCGAGCCGAACATGGCTCCCTCAATGGCCTTCTCGAAAGACTTCTCCTGGTGCACAGCGCTCATACGCCCGCCCCCCGAGCCGCTTCCACATCGATCTCGCCGTTCACGGCGGCTGTAACAAGCGCCTGGCGTCGCTCGGTCAACATCTGGACCTGCCTTACGAACAGCTCGTTAAGCTGCCGCACATGCTCCGTCACCTCATCCAACTCACTAACGATTCGATTTTGGGTAACGCGATCAGGGAACGGGAAACGATGAGACCTTAACTGCTCACCAGTTAAATGTCCTATCGTCGTGGTGTTCCCTTCCGCAGAGAAGACATCGAGCGCTGCAGCAGCCTTTAGACAGTAGAACAGCCAGCGAACGGAACTTCTACCGCGGGAGCGCGCGCGATGAAGCGCCTTCTGGTAGTAGATTTCCTCTACCGATCCATCCCAAATCGCAGACCGCCCGGGCTGACCTCCTTCGCAAATCAACAAATCCCCAGCACGAACCAGGTACCGCTGGCGTTCATGCGGCGGGAAGTTCATTTCTAAGAGATCTTCGGTCGTGATTCGATCCCACTGTACGTTAGTGTTTCGGAGGTAGGGCTTGAGATGGTCCCCGCGCGCCCTTTCCTGGTTGAGCATCTTGCCAAGCAGCACCTCGAACTGACTCGTTACCGACAGAACGGGCCAGCTAACGGGAACATCGCCAAGCCACCCGACTCCGCTATGGCGGCGGTGTCCACGCTCAGCCGCTCCCCTGATCGCATGGAAAATCCTCGAATACTCCCGCTCCTCGAGCAAAGCCATCTGTTTCCGCCGACTCTTCACAACACCATCAATCCGCGAACTCTCCCCATCGAGGAAGTCAGCAATCCGCCGCTGATCTTGTAGGTCTGGCAATGGCACCTGAAGATTGGCGAAGTCCTCGAAATCAATGGTCTTACCTTGACGGATACCCTGTGCAATGTTCGCAAGCTGAGCCAGAAAGCGCGCCGATCGGAAATAGTACTTGTAATATCGGTGATCAACTTCTAGCCCCGGCCGAAAGACCGTGTAGGCCGGGCTAACGAGGCCCCGGACACTCGACGACGAAAATCCATGCTGAAACGACCGCAGGCCGATGACGAAGTCGTTAGGCTCCACAAGCTTGTAATTAGAAACATCGTCGGTAGGGTTCCACACCGACTGCTCAAGGTTCTCCCGCAGCTCCACGCCGTCCTTCGTGGCAGAAGCCAGGGGCGCAACCACTCTCCGAACATCACGGCGCCTAAAAATGAACTTTGCTCTGACCCACTTCATATTCACTTTGCCACCTCGCCAAGCAGTCGCTTGATATCGGCCTCCACAGAGGCGATCTCGGCGTCAATTTCGGCAAGCGGTCGAGGTGGAGTGTAAATATAGAAGTGGCGCGTCAGCGGGATCTCGTACCCGATCTTAGTCTTGGACTCGTCGATCCATGCGTCTCGAACGTGCCGCAGCACCTCCCGTTCAAGGTACTCATGGACGTCCTGGTTCAGCGGCACGTTTTCGTAGTCCCGCAAGTCCGGGTCCGCAAACGGCTTTCCCTTGCGGTCGGTTTGCACTTCCCCCGCCGGGTCGCTGACTGAGAACGCCTCCCACACGGCCTTCTCCACCGGCGCTGGCATCTCGCCCAGCCCGACCAGCTTCATCGCGAACTCGGCTCGGCTCGTCGCCTGCGTGCCGATCAGCGTCTTCGCCGTTGACAGCAGTGCTTCGCGCTCGGTGTACCGAAGAACGGCCTTAGCGTCGGCGAGCAGCGCAAGCGTTTCCTCGGTGACTTCAAAGCGGAGTCGGAGCGGGCGCTCGACGGTAATCCGCTGATAGCCGAAGTCCGTGGTCTCGAAAACCCTGACCTTACCGTGCTGCGAGTGGGCGGGGTCGGCGGCGACGGTCAGCGCGCCTACGTATGCCCCGGTCAGGTCGGCAATCTGTTCCTCGGTGATCTGCTTGCGCTTCTCACCCAGACCCTTGCGCATTTTCGTCCAGCAGTCGCGGCCGTCGAGCAGCACGACCGTGCGACGGCGAGCCGGGTCCTTGCGGTTGGTGAGGATCCAGAAGTACGTGGAGATGCCGGTGTTGTAGAAGAGTTGGTCGGGCAGGGCCACGATGCCCTCCAGGAGGTCGTTCTCCAGGATCCAGCGGCGAATCTCCGACTCACCCGACCCCGCGGCACCGGTGAACAGCGGCGAGCCGTTGAAGACGATCGCCAGCCGGCTACCGCCGTCCTCGGGCCGCTTCATCTTCGAGATCATGTGCTGAAGGAAGAGCAGCGAGCCGTCGTTGATCCGCGGCAGCCCGGCGCCGAACCGGCCGGCGTGGCCGCGGGCGTGCTCGGCCTTGATAAACGCCTCAACCTTCTTCCACTCCACGCCGAACGGCGGGTTGGCCAGCATGTAGTCGAAGCGCTCGTCCTCGTGGCCGTCCTGGCTGAACGAGTTGCCGTAGGCGATCTTCGTCGGGTCGCCGCCCTTGAGCATCATGTCGGAGCGGCAGATCGCGTACGTCTCGCCGTTGAGCTCCTGCCCGTACACCTCGACGGTGGCGTGTGGGTTGTGCGCCTGAATGTGGTCCTGGGCCTCACTGAGCATGCCGCCGGTGCCACAGGCCGGGTCGTAGACCTTACGAACGATGCCCGGGGTGACCAGGTCGTCCTCGTCGGGGGCGAGCAGCAGGTTGACCATCAGCTTGATGACCTCGCGCGGGGTGAAGTGCTCACCGGCGGTCTCGTTGCTGATTTCGGAGAAGCGACGGATCAGCTCCTCGAAGACGTAGCCCATCTGGTGGTTGGAGACCACGTCCGGGTGCAGGTCGATGTCGGCGAACTTCGCGACCACCTGATAGAGCAGACCGGCCTCGGCGAGGCGGCTGATCTGGGTGTCGAAGCCGTACTTCTCCAGAACGTCGACCGCACCGGGCGAGAAGCCGCCGATGTAGGCGCGCAGGTTGAGCGCGACGTGGTCCTGGTCGCCGAGCAGCTTGCGGAAGGACATCTCGCTGGTGTTGTAGAACGACAGCCCAGCGGTCTTGCGCAGCACCGGGTCCATGTTCTGCACGCCCAAGTCCCTGAGCTGCGCGTGGCGCGCGAGCACCGCGTCCTTTGTCGGTTCCAGCACGCAGTCGAGCCGACGCAGCACGGTCAGGGGAAGGATCACCCGGCCGTACTCGGACTGCTTGTAGTCGCCGCGGAGCAGGTCAGCCACAGACCAGATGAAGTTCGCGAGCTCTTGGTGCTTGGTACTCACCAGTTTCCTTTCGATTGCCTTAAGTCAGGAGTATTGCTGCTGGCCGGCGTCGTCGGGGTCCCCCACTCGGTGGAGATGATCAACCGAGTGTCAGCGGGTCGTCGCTGGCCGAGTGGTCCTGTCTCGCTAGGTTCGCGAGCATGAGTCGCCGTGTAACGATCTCCGTCCCTGATGACGTGGCCGAGCAGCTCGATGCGCTCCCGGCCCGCCAGGTTTCCGCGTATGTCACCGAAGCACTGCGCCGCCGTCGGATATTTGACGGCACGCGGGCGGCGCTGGAGGCGACTGGGCACGACGGTCCGGGGTCACCGCGGGTCGTCCGGTCGGATTGACCCGCGCGCCAGGCCGTCGGCGGTGAGTTGCGCCAGCTCCGCCCCCAGTGAGGCGGCCTGCCGGATCGCCGACTCGAAGGCGTCAAGGCGCCGGAACGCGTCCCCGTGCGCCCGCTGCTCGCCCAGCGACAGCCTCCGCACCTGCGCCCGTCGAATGTCGAACCGCATCGTGCCCGACAGACTCGACGACTGCTTCTCGTTGGCCGACGTGCGGAGCTGACCGGCCAGGAACCACGGATCCAACGCCGTCGGATTCGGCCGCAGTAGGTACAGGTTGCGTCCCAACAACGCTCCCTCGGCGGTGACCACCCGGGCGGTGAGCTGCCGCGCGATCATCGGCACCACCACGTCCCCCACCGCGAGGGCGATCTCCTGCCCGAACCGGTCGTCCACCCGTCCGGACGCCTCCACCCCGGCGAGCACGTCCTGCACGGTGAGTACCGGCGGCCCGTCTGGTCCGGGTGTGGAGGTGCCGGCGCGCACCGGGCCGATCAGTTGCAGCGCCCCGGTCTTCGCCAACTCCCCAACGGTGAGGAAGAGACCGTCCGGCCCGTCGGGCGCGGGCGTGACCTGCGGCAGCAGCGCCGGTAGCTCGCCGACGATCGCGGCCAGTCGCTCTCTGGTTCGTACCAGATGCTCTCCTGAAGCCTCGCCCACGACGGCGGGTTGCCGGCGTGCGGGGGTGAGGTCGACCTCCTCGTCGAGCAGTTCGATGACCGGGACCGCACGGGCGAACCCGGCCTCTTCGACGTCGCCGTCGGGGGCGGCGGCGAAGGCCCGCCACGCGGCCAGCACGCGCGGCGCGGTGTCGGGCAGGTCGCCACTGGCGGCGTCGATCAGCAGCGCCCGCGCCGGTGGCGGCGCGTCGGTCGCGGCGCGTCGCAGCACCCACAGATGCAGGGGTACGCCGTGCGGCGCTGCGACGCCCGGTGGGAGCGCGATGACGGCGCGCAGGTGGCCTCGGCGCAGTAGTTCGCCGCGAATCCGTTTGCCGGCGCGGCGGCTGGCGACGGTGGGCGGCATCAGCAGGACGGCGTGCCCGCCGACCCGCAGATGGGCCAGGGCGTGTTGCGCCCACGCCAGCTCCGGTTCGGTGCGGGGTGTGGTGCCGACAATCCAGCGGGGGTCGTGGCCGAGTTCATCGTCGCCCCAGTTGGTGGCGCCGAACGGTGGGTGACAGACGACGGCGTCGACGGCGCGGCCGGCGAAGGCGTCGGTGCGCAGTGAGTCGCCGGCGCAGACCTCCCCGGGTACGTCGTGCAGGGCCAACCACAAGCCGGCGAGCCTGGCGAGGTCCTCGTCGAGTTCCTGCCCGTACACGGAGGTGCTGCCGGCGCGGACGGCGGCTCGCAGGACGGCGCCGGAGCCGGCGGCCGGGTCGAGGACTGAGCCGCCGCCGACGTTGGCGAGCCCGATCATCAGGTCGGCGAGATCGTCGGGGGTGGCGAAGGGGCGGCCGGGGCCTGGAGCGGAAAACCGCTGCCACAGCTCGTCGAACGCACCCTGCGGGCCCAAGTCGTCGGCGAGGGCGTCGATGTCGGGCAGCAGCGGCGCGAGTTGCACGTCGGGGCGGCCGGTTCGGGAGCCGCGTGAACGGGCCAGCAGGAGGGCGCCGACGGCGGCGAGGCCGGCGGCCGGGGTGTCGCTGGCCGCGGCGAGGTGCCGCCAGAGCCGGTCGGCGGTGGCCAGCTCGGGGAGCTTGCCCTGGGCGCGGAGCCACTGCTCGACCTGGATCAGGTCGAACTCCGGGCTCGCCGTCGTCCCGCTCACCGGGGTGGGGAAGTCGGAGTGCCGTTTACGCCAGTTGCTGACTGCAGCGCGACCGACGCCGGCGAGCCGGGCGATCTCCGCTGCCGTGATGGTCGGGTTCTCCTGCACCCCGAGAGTCTCGCACGTATGTCAAGCACGAGATTGTCTGTTGACACCGTTCTCGGACGATGCTCTCATTGACGCCGCAACGTTCACATCAGGAGGGACAACGATGCGCAAGACCACGACTCTCGCTCTGATCGCCACCGGCCTCATCGCCCTGGGCTGCGGCTCCGGCGCCGCCGACAAGGCGGGCAACTCCGGCGGCGACGGCAAGGCGAGCGGCTCTACCAGCGACGAAGGCGGCGCCAAGGCCGAGGAGAAGCCGGCGAAGACCGCCAAGATCGGTCAGCCGGCCCGGGATGGGAAGTTCGAGTTCACGGTCAAGTCGTCCAAGTGCGGCGTCGCCAAGATCGGCACCGACATGCTCGGCGCGAAGGCGCAGGGCCAGTTCTGCCTGGTCACGGTCAACGTGAAGAACATCGGCAAGGAAGCGCAGATGTTCGACGGCAGCAGCCAGAAGGCGTACGCGGCCGACGGCACCGAGTACTCCGCCGACTCCGGCGCGGCGATCTACGCGAACAAGAACGCCGAGACGTTCCTCAACGACATCAACCCCGGTAACCAGGTGACCGGCGTCGTGGTCTTCGACATCCCGAAGAACGTCAAGATCACCAAGCTCGAGCTGCACGACTCGATGTTCTCCGGCGGCGTCACCGTCACCCTCGGCTGACCTTTCCGCTTCCGCACCGGGGCGGGCACCGATCTGCCCGCCCCGGCGTCCCCGGCTGTTCACACCACGCCGCTTGTTCACAGAGGAGTCCTGCCGTGACCGACCCGACCACCCCGATGCCGGCGGGCGAGCCCGCCGACCCGTCGCAGCCTCAGGTCCCGCCCACTGCCGATCCGACGTCCACTACCCCTGCGGGCGGCATGCTGCTCGGCGCCCCTGTCCCGGCCACGCCTGGCAAGAGGTCCCACGTCCGGGCGTGGGCGGTGGGTGGTCTCGCCCTGGTCATCGCCCTCTGCTGCGGCGGTGCGGTCATCGGGGCGGTGAGTAGCGATGACGGGAAACCCTCGACCGGCGCGAGCTCCAGCAGCCCCACCCCCGCCGCCACGACGGCGTCGCCGACCACTGCGGCCCCGACGACGGCGGCTCCGACCAGCGCCCCGCCGACGACGGCGGCGGCTCCGACCACGACCCCGCCGGCGCCCAAGCCAAAGGTGATCAAGGGGCGGGGTGATGACGTGGTGCGGATTCCCGAGCTGACCGACCTGGCCGTCGTGAAGTTCACCTGTCGATGCAGCAGCAACACGGTCTTGCGCAGTGACGGGCCCGACGGCCTGCTGGTCAACGCGATCGGCTCGTACAGCGGCAAGCGCTGGATCAACCTTGAGGACGGTGCGCTCACCACTCAGTTCGAGGTCGAGGCGACGGGCAGTTGGACCCTGAGCATCGGATCGGTGGACCAGATGGCCACCAAGGCCCCTTCAGGAAAGGCGTCGGGGAAGGGCGACAACGTCATCGTCCTCGGCGGAGAGGCCAGCGCGGTGAAGATCACCCACTCCCGGGGCAGCTCCAACTTCGTGGTGCACGCCTACTCGCTGGAGACCGGCGAGGGCGGCCTGCTGGTCAACGAGATCGGCGGTTACTCGGGAGTCCGTCCGCTGACGGCGCCGGCGCTCGTGCAGGTGACGGCAGACGGCAGCTGGACCATCGCACCCGCTTGATTCATCTACGCCCTCAGCTTTGTAGCGCGCTACAAGCTCTTTCTCCCCGTGAGACGTCAGGAGGCGTCGTGCGTCCCGATGAGTTCCTCCGCACCCTGGCCCTGTTCCCTCCTCCCCTGCACGACCGCGCTCTCACCCTGCGCGCCTTCACCCGCCCCACCCACTGCGACGACTGCCAGCGCATCGGCGACGCGTCCGCCTGGCCCTCACCGCCGCCCACTACGACGAGCTGACCTCCGCCAGCGAGCTGCTCGACACCGCCGAGCGGCTGGCCGTCGACCACGACATCCACCGCCGGTCCGGCGACGAACCGCAGCGCGGTCGCGGTCGGGTGGTCCGCTGGGCGACGACGTCCGCGCCGCTGGTAGCCGCGACCGACGCCAGCTGGAAGGGCCGCGTCGGCGGCATCGGGTACGTCGTCAGCGATGGCCACTACGGGCTGCTCGGTCGGGGCACCGGTCGGCTCGACCCGACCGGCCGATCCCGTGTGCTCGTCAACGAACTCCGCGCGGTCGACTATCTCCTCGCCGGGTATGACGAGGCACCAGCGGGATTGACCGTGCTGCTGGACAGCCTGACGGCTGTGCGGTACCTGCACCGCTGGCAGGCCGGCGAGACCGACGCGATGCCCACCGGCTACAGCCTGCGGCAGCGCCGCTGGTCAAACAAGCCGACCCTGGTCCGGCTCGCCGAGCAGGTGGCCCGCCGTCCCGACCTGACGTTCGCGCACGTCAAGGGGCACAGCGGCCACGCCCTCAACGAGGCCGCCGACGGCCTGTCGCACATGGCCCGCCGCCGGCGGGAGGAGTCCTTCGACCTGCGCCCGCGGGCACACGCCCTGGTCGACGCGTTCCTGCGCGACTGGCACGCGAACGCGACGGTCTGACCCGCGCAACCGCGGTAGCCCACACATCCACCGCTCCCCCCGGGCGGGCCGACCAGCCGTCGGTCCGCGGACACCACACGCCTGGAGACGACAATGACAGAGCCTCCGCAGCCCACCACACCCCTGATCGAGTTGATCTTCGACCGACTCGCCGCCACTGACGTACCGACCGAGACCGCCGAACTGGTCCTCGCCGCGCTGACCAGCAATGACGACCTGACCGCAGCCCTCGCCGGCACTCCCGCCCGGCTCGACCCCCGCTCCCCCGCCGGAGACGGTCCAACCGAACGGATCTGGCTGAAGTCCGTGACCGTCGCCGGCTTCCGGGGCGTCGGCCCGGAGCGGACCCTCCAGGTCGACCCGGGCCCGGGCCTCACTCTGGTCGTGGGCCGCAACGGCTCCGGCAAGTCGAGCTTCGCCGAGGCCGTCGAGCTCGCCCTGACCGGTGACAGCGCCAGGTGGGCCGACAAGACGAGCGTCTGGCGTACGGGATGGCGCAACCTGCACAACCCGGACCCGTGCTGGGTCGACGTGGAACTGCGGGTCGACGGTGTGGCCACGCCGACCCGGGTGCACAGGGCCTGGCCGGTCGGGGCCGAGCTGGCCGACGCCGAGGTGACGGTCACCAGCGCCCAGGGTCGGCACACCTGCCTGTCCGAGCTGGGTCTGGCCCGTCCACTGGAGCTGTACCGGCCGTTCCTCACCGCCGCCGAGCTGGGCAAGCTCGCCGCCGGCACGCAGAGCCAGCTCTTCGACGCGCTCTTTGCGATCCTCGGTCTGGACGCGCTCACCGACGCCGACCAGCGTCTGCTGCGCGCCACCCGGCCGCACGACACGATCGTCAAGGAGGTACGTGGACAGCGTGCCGCCCTGGTCAACGCACTCACTGACATCGCCGACGACCGGGCCCGACGGACCGCCGCACTGCTGCGCGGCCGGGGCGCTGTCGACCTCGGTGCGGTGACGGCGATCCTCGACGAGCCGGACGAGGCGACCACCGACCAGCAGGTGCTGCTCTGCCGGGAACTCGCCGACCTCGCCCCGCCGCCGGTCGACGAGGTGACCCGGCTGGCCGGCCAGCTGCGGGAGGCGGCGGGCGAAGCCCTGCGGTACGACGGTGGCCGGTCCCGGGCCGCGTTGCGCAGCGCCGAACTGCTCCGCCTCGCCCTCGAACATCACGAGGACGAGGGCGACGGGTCGTGCCCGGTCTGCGCCACCGGCACCCTCGACAGTGGCTGGCGTACCGCCGCCGCGCAATCGCTCACCGAGCTGCGGCAGCGCAGTGTCGCCGCCCAGACCGCGGCGACCCGGCTCACGGCTCTGCTGCGGCAGACGCACCACCTGATCGACGACCTCGCGGTGCCCGAGGGGCCGGGGTCGGAGGCGGCGGTCGGGGCGCTGCGGGACGCCGTCGTGGCGCTGCGGCGCGTACCCGGGGATCCGGCCGACCTGGCCGACCATCTGGCCGCGCGGTACCCGGCTGTGGTGACGGCGGCGGACGCGGTCCGCGCGTACGCGGAAGGGTTTCTGCGGCAGCGCGACACCGGTTGGCGGGCGACGGCTGCCGACGTGCGCGAGTGGGTGGCCGCCGCCGACGGGCTTGCGGCGCGGGAGGCGACCCTTGCCCGGTTGAAGGCCGCGCGCGCCTGGCTGAAGGACGCCGGTACGGCGATCCGCAACGAGCGGGTCGCGCCGTTCGCCGGGCACTCGCAGCGGATCTGGGCGCAGCTACGGCAGGAGAGCAACGTCGAGCTGGGGTCGATGACGTTGGAAGGCGCGAACACCCGGCGGCGGGTGGTCTTCCCGGTCAGCGTGGACGGCGCCGACAACGGCACGGCGCTGGGTGTGATGAGTCAGGGTGAGATGCAGGCGCTCGGGCTGGCGACGTTCCTGCCGCGCAGCTGCGCCTCGGAGAGCCCGTTCCGGTTCATCGTGGTCGACGACCCGGTGCAGAGCATGGATCCGTCGAAGGTGGACGGCCTCGCACGGGTGCTCGCCGAGCTGGCCGAGCAGTGGCAGGTGGTGGTCTTCACCCACGACACCCGGCTGCCGGACGCGGTGCGCCGACTCGACCTGGGCAGGGCACGGGTCATCGAGGTGACCCGCGCGGAACGGTCGGTGGTGACGTTGCGGCCCGGCTCCGACCCGGTGACCCGTTACCTCGACGACGCGTACGCGCTGGCGCGCAACGAGGAGATCCCCGCAGAGGTACGCGGGCCGGTGGTCGCGGAGCTGTGTCGCTCGGCGCTGGAGGCGGCCTGCCATCGGGCGGTCTGGCGGACCCGGGTGGCGCGGGGCGTACCGCACGCCGACATCGAGAGCGCGATCGAGGACGCGTCCCGGCGGGTCGCCACCACCGTCGCTCTGGCGGCGTTCGACGACGCGGACAAGGGCGGTGACGTGCTCGGCTGGCTCGGCCGCCGGCACGGACGACGGGCTGTCAACGCGTACCAGGCATGTCGGGAGGGCGTGCACGGGGCGTACCTGGGGGGCCTGCCCGGCCTGGTTACGGACGCCCGCCTCCTCGCGGCGGCGCTGTCGTGACCGCGCCGACGCCACAGCGCTGCCTGGCGGCGGCCGACCAGCTGCTGCGCGGGGCCGGTCTGCTCGGCGTCGCGGCGGTGTCCGCCGGCTGGTGGCCACGGGCCTGCGCCTGCCTGATCCGGCTCGCCCTCGAAGGCGGGATCGACGCCTACTGGCGGTCGGTCAAGCCGAGCGTCGCGGCCTGCCGGCAGGGCCGCGCGAAGCAGTTGATGCTGCGTGGCCGGCTCGGCCCGGGTGCCGAAACCGCCCGCCGGGTGGCGTTCGCCTGGGCGACGCTCTCCGCCGCCGCGCACCACCACTGCTATGAGCTGGCTCCTACGGCGGCGGAACTGCGACGCCTGCACGCCGAGGTGACCACCCTGCTCGCGCGACTCCAGCCGACCGCCAGCACCAGGAACTGATGCCCGATGACTCATCCAACCAAGAGGGATACGCGCGTTGACCCGCTCACATCACACGAATGATCTGTTCAGCTACTCGCGTTTGGACAATACGCGCGACGAGGCACCTCTCCGGGTGAGCCGCCGTGTCCACGCTGACACTTACTGTGATTCTCCCCGATGTCGATCATGAGGGATGCGGGATGGCAGAACCTGAGGAATCCGAGAGCGAACTTTCCATACCCGTCGACTACGTGCCCGGCGCACGCGGTCACGCCGTTCTCGCCGTCGGTCCCGACACGGCCGGCGCCGAGGCCGTGGCTGTGTGGCGGCTCAGCCCCACCGGACGTGCCGGCGGGGCGTGGGTGGTACGCCTCGACGAAGTCGCGCAAGACGACCAGTTCGCTCGAATCATGTGGATGCTGCAGGGGCGCTGCCTCGTCGGGTGGGACCGGGAAACGTCGACCATGATCCTGGACAGGATCGCCCACGTACTGCCGCAGGAACTGGTCAGCACGCTGCGGGGGTACGTGCTGACCAACCCTGAGCTCCTCACGGAGATCACTGAGCACCGATCCGCCTACGCCGAAGCGGTGGATCGGCAGCGTGCCGTGTCCACGTCAAAGCTCGCCCCGCTCGCCTGGCCCACCGAGGTGCCGGATCACGACGATCTGGCGATCCGGCTCGCCGTGCAGCCCCGCGCCGCCTCGCCGGTCGCCGGGACGGCGCTGGCTCTGACGTCTGCCGTCGCCATCACCGCTCAGCTCTGGCAGGACACCGAACAGGCGCGGTATCGCCGAAAGTATCTGCGCGCTCTTGGCGATCCACAGCCGTTGCCTCCACGGTGGCTGGCCTGGTTGCGTGCCGCCGCCGACAGCTCCGCTCCGGCCACGATCTGAGGAGTCGACCCGACGTGTACGCAGTTATCGACTTGGAGACGACGGGCCTGCGCACCAGTTGGCATGACCGTGTGGTCGAGGTCGCCGTCATCCACCTCGACGGCGCCGGGCAGGTGACGCACGAGTGGTGCAGCCTGGTCAACCCCGACCGGGACCTCGGGCCGCAACTCATCCATGGCATCTCGGCCGCCGAGGCACGGCGCGCACCGGAGTTCAGTCGGCTCGCCGGCCACCTCGCCAGCCTCCTTCGCGGGAGGGTGCTGGTCGCTCACAACCTGCACTTCGACGCCACCTTCCTCCTCGCCGAGTACCGGCGACTGCGGATTGAACCGCCAATCAGCCCGGCAGAGGGACTGTGCACCATGCGGCTCGCCGCGCACTTCCTCCCGTCGGCCGGCCGCAGCCTGCATGACTGCTGTCGCGCCGCGGGGTTGCCGCCGCACCAGGCACACTCCGCCCTGCATGACGCGCGAGCGGCCGCGCACCTTCTGGCCCGCTATCTGCGGGACGCGGGAACGCCGCCGCCGTGGACGTCCGTCCTTGACGCCGCTGCGGCTGCCCCTTGGCCGCCCTTGACTGCCGAAGCAGTGGTGCCGGTGCCCCGGCGAGGCCCGGGGCACCACACGGAACACTTCCTGGCTCGTCTGGTGGACCGGCTTCCGCGGCTCCGTGAACCGCAGGGTGACGCGTACCTGGACCTGCTCGACCGGGCGCTGCTTGACCGGCACATCTCCGCCAATGAGGCGGACGCACTCGTCGCCACTGCCGAGGAGCTCGGCCTCGCCCGTGTCGACGTCGACCACCTGCACCGCACCTATCTGGCGAGTCTGGCGGCGGTGGCGATCGAGGACAACGTCCTCACGTCGGCCGAACGCCACGACCTGGACCAGGTTGCCTCGTTGCTCGGGCTGCAGGCCTCCGATGTCGACCACGCCCTCAAGATCGCTCGCGATACTGGCACGGCCCGGCCGCACACCAACGTCTGGCGGCTCCAAGCCGGCGACGTGGTGGTCTTCACCGGGGCGATGGAACCACCACGGTGGTCCTGGGAAGAGAACGCTCGGGCGGCAGGGCTTCAGGTCGGCGACAACGTCACCAAGAAGACCCGCCTCCTGGTGGCCGCCGACCCCGACTCGATGTCCGGCAAGGCCAAGAAGGCCCGCCAGTACGACGTTCCGGTCGTGCACCCCATCGCGTTCCAGGACATGCTCGCCGACCTCGGTCGGTAGTGCGCATTCAACGAGCTAGGAGTTCAAGGCATGGCAACAGACGCCCTCGATGGACCGGATCCAGAAGCAGCCGTACCCGGGCAGCGAGTCCTCGACCTCCTGGATAAAGCGATCGCCCTCCAGAGCCCACTGGTGCGAAAGAACATCGCCCGAGCCCGCCAGCGGAACCCGGAGGCGACACCAGCAGAGGTAATCGGCAATCTGGAGCGGATGTACGTCAGCGCCCTGACCGGGACAGGTGCTGCCGTTGGAGGAGCTGCGGCGGCGCCCGGCGTCGGCACGGGCGTCGCACTGGCGCTGTCGGCCGGCGAGTTTCTCTCATCTCTTGAGCTGAGCGCCCTCTTCGCGCTCTCGATCGCCGAAGTCCACGGCGTCCGCATCGACGAGATCGAACGCCGTCGAACGATCGTGATGGGAATCATGCTTGGCGGGTCCGGCTCTGCGACCATCACCAAGGTCGCAGAGCGGACAGGGCAACACTGGGGACGTCAGATTGTCGCCAAGGTACCTCTACAGACGTTGCGTCAGATCAACAAGGTCCTGGGAAGACACTTCATCACGAAGTACGGGACCAAGCAGGGAATCATCGTTCTCGGTCGGATGGCACCGTTCGGCATCGGCGCCGTGATTGGTGGGGGTGCCAACGCTGCCCTCGCCACTCTGGCCGTGCGGGCCGGTCGTCGCGCCTTTGGCCCACCCCCGCCTACGTGGCAGCCAGCTGACGCAGGGCACTCCGCCGACGTCCCGCGGGTAGGGTCCGATCATGACGATTCCCCACCTGACCGCCGCTGACGGCACCACTTTGCCGGCGATCGGGCTCGGCACGTACCAGCTGAACGGCTCGGCGGGAGTCGATGCGATCGGCCACGCGATCCGGGCGGGTTACCGGCTGATCGACTCGGCGGTGAACTACGAGAACGAGGGCGCGGTGGGTCGGGCCGTACGGGCTGCCGGCGGCGTACGCGACGAGTTGATTGTGACGTCCAAGCTGCCGGGGCGGCACCACCGTTTCGACGAGGCGTTGACCACCATCGAGGAGAGTGTGTTCCGCACCGGTCTCGACCGGGTCGACCTCTACCTGATCCACTGGCCGAACCCGAACGTCGACAGGTACGTGCAGGCGTGGCGGGCGCTTATCGAGGCGCGCGAGCGTGGCCTGGTACGGCACATCGGCCTGTCGAACTTCCTGCCGGAGCACATCGACCGGTTGGTGGCCGAGACGGGGGTCGCTCCGGTGGTCAACCAGATCGAGGTGCATCCGTACTTCCCGCAGCAGGAGGCGATCGACTACCACCGGGAGCACGGGATCCTCGTGCAGGGTTGGAGTCCGCTCGGGCACGGCAACGACCTGCAACAGCACCGCACGATCGTGGAGATCGCGTCCGCCCACGGCGTCAGCCCGGCGCAGACCATCCTCGCCTGGCACGTGGCGCGCCAGGTGATTCCGCTGCCCAAGGCGGCCTCCCCGCAGCGGCAGGTCGAGAACCTGGACGTCTTCGGCGTCACGCTCACCGACGCCGAGGTGGAAGCCATCACCGCCTTGGGTCGCCCCGACGGGCGGCTCGCGGACCAGGACCCGGCGGTGTACGAGGAGTTCTGACCGCCCGAGTCCGCTGTTGCGTGCTCGACGGACGTGACGACATCGACCGGGTGCGGTGACGCGGCTGTCGACGGCAGATGGCCATAATTGGGCCGTCCGGGAGCACCCCGACGTACCGTGAGGTCGTGCCGACGAGAAACGTACTCACCAAGGCTGACCTGGCTGAACTGCGCCGCTCGGCGCTCGGGGCGGCCGATCCGCTGGGTGTCGCCGCCGACCTGGCCGAGGCCGCCGAGCAGGGCCGCCTGGAGGATCCGGACGACGCCGGTGACGCGCTGACGCTTGCCGCCGAGATCGCGGAGATCCGGGCCAGGCCGGATGCCGCGCTGCGGTACGCGGACGAGGCGTTGCAGGCGTACCCGTCGGGTGATGATCCTCGGGCCGGGGTGGCGCGCGCGTTGCGGGCGCGGGCCCTGTTCCGGGCCGGTGGTCGGGACGACGAGGCGATGGCGGAGCTGACGGCGCTGCGTCCGTTGCTGCTCACGCAGCCCGACGCGTCGGCGTACCTGAGCGCGGCGCTGGACGCCGGCGGTCGTTCGTCGATCGCTGAGACGTGGTTGAGCGAGGCGGTCGACGGCCTGCTCGGTGAGCGCGGCACGGCGGCCGACCCGGAGGTCGGTCCGCCGGACGCGCCCGGCGTGATTTTCTTCCTCCTGCAACAGCGCCATCGGGTACGCCGGAATCTCAACCTGCCGCACGACCGGCAGGACGACCTGGCCGACCGGCTGGAGAACCAGCTCGTCCGGCGGGCGTCGGAGCGTCAGGGCGGCGATTCGGATCTGCTCCTGTGGCGCCGGGAAGAGTTCGACCGTCTGCTCGCCGAGCACGCCGAGCTGACCGACGTGTACGGACCGGACTGGGACGCGCACCGCGCGCGGCTGGAGAAGGCGCTGGTCCAGTTGGCGAGCGCCGGCCGCACGGGGTTGGGTGTGTTCGTCGCGACGGTGGCCGGGTTGGACGCGTTCGCCAGGCGCCGCGACGGGGACCCGTCCGATCCGCAGATCCGGGCCGGCTACGCGGCCGAGGTGGCGGCGCGGCCCAGCGCCCGGTTGCCCTGGCCGCCGGAGCGCAACGACGCCTGCTGGTGCGGCTCGGGCCTGAAGTACAAGAAGGACTGCCTGCCGCGTTCCCGCAGCTGAGGGCACCTGTCAACGGGCGGTGGCACGACGCTGGTAGTGGCGGGCGACGCGGGCCCGGTTGCCGCAGGACGGCTTGCACCATTCCTGACGCGGGTGGTCCTTGACGAAGTAGCGGACGCAGCGCGGCGCGGGGCAGGCGCGCAACTCCGCCCGGGTGGGGCCGGCGAGGAACTCGACGACGGCGCGGGCCAGCCCGGCGGTGAGCGCCAGGCGCGCGTCGGCCGCCTCGCCCTGCCAGGTGAGGGACGGCGCGCTCTCGTCGGGCCAGGTCAGCACCGGCCGGACCGGCATCGCGGCGGCGGCCAGGTTGAGCCTGTCGACCGCCTCCTGCGGTGGCAGCAGCGCCGACGAGTCGGCCCGGCTGGGCGGGCCGGGCCGGACCGCCCGGGCGAAGAGGGTACGCGCGGCGCGGCGTACCGCCACCACGTCGAGCCGGGTCCGCTCGTCGCCGTGGATCGGGCACACGCCCGCGTACTCCCGCAGGGGTTCGGCCTGCTCGGCGAGCCAGGCGGTCAGGCCGGCGACGTCGACGAGGTCGTCGGCGACGCCACCGTTGCCGTCGTGCCGGATGGTGCTGACCAGGGCGAGCGCGAGCTGCGCCGACATGCGCGTCCTCTCCGTGGTGGCTTGTGCGGGCGACGGATGCGAGCGTACCTTCCCTAATGCCTTTAAGCGCAGCTAGCCATTAGGGGGCATCGTGCTGGTCGTCGCACACCTCAGTGACACCCACCTCGACAGCCATCCCCGGTCGGCCGAACGGACCGCCCGGGTGATGGACCATCTGCACGCCCTGCCGCGACCTGTCGACGCCATCCTGATCACCGGGGACATCGCCGACCACGGCGAGATCACCGAGTACGAGACGGCCGCGAGGCTCTTCGACTCTCCGCTGCCGGTCCTGGTCTGCCCGGGCAACCACGACGTGCGCGACGCGTACCGCAAGGGTCTGCTCGGCGACGACAGTGGTGGCACCGGCCCGATCAACACCCGCTACGACGTGGCCGGCGCGGTCTTCCTCCTGGCCGACTCCTCGGTGCCCGGCGAGGACCACGGCCACCTCGACGAGGAGACGATGACGTGGCTCACCGACGAGTTGGGCTCGGTGCCGGCGGGCACGCCGACGTTCGTCGCCCTGCACCATCCGCCGGTCGTGCTGCACCACCCGGTCATCGACCCGATGCGGCTGGTGCCGGCCGATCCGCTGGCCGAACTGGTCAGTGCCCACCCGCAGGTCGTCGCCGTGCTCACCGGGCACTTCCACACCGCAGCGGCGAGCACCTTCGCCGGCCGTCCACTGCGGATCGCGCCGGGTGTCGTCTCCACCCTCCGGATGCCCTGGGAGGGCCCGGGCCCGTTGACCACCCAGACCCAGCCGCCCGGCGTCGCCTTCCACGTGTACGACGACACCGGGCTGCTCACCACCCACTACCGGGTGGTGGTCTGAGCGTGCGGACGGTCGCCGTGCTCGGTTTCCTCGTCGCGGTCGCGCCGATCACCACCGCGCCGGGCACGAGCCTGACGCTTGTCGTCTCGCGGGTCGCCAGCGGCGGGCGGCGGCAGGGGTGGTGGGTGATTTTGGGTACGGTCACCGGGCTCTACGTGCACGCCACTCTCGCCGCCGCCGGCCTGGCCGCGCTCGTGCTCCGCTCGTCCCAGGCGTTCTGGGTCGTCAAACTCGTAGGTGCCGCCTACCTGGTCGGGCTCGGGGTCTGGCTGCTCTGGACCGCGTCCCGCCGACCCCCGGCGTCGCGGCGGCCATCGGAGGCGCGGGCACGGAGGCTGCCCTGGCGCGTCGACCACCCGTACCTTCAGGGACTGCTGGGCAACGTGCTGAACCCCAAGGCCGCCGCCATCTACCTCACCCTCGCACCACAGTTCCTCGAGCCGGGCCGACCGGTGCTCGTGCCGATGGTGCTGCTCGCCACGGCCCACGCCGCCCTGCACACCTGCTGGCTCGCCGGCTGGACAGTCGTCGCCGGCGCCGCCGCCCGGCTGCTGCGTACGGCAGGTGTCCGTCGCATCCTCGATCGGCTGGCCGGGATGATCCTGGTCGGTCTCGGTGTGCGGGCCGCGGTGACCTGAGGACACTGGATCCCCGCCGACGCCGTCTACCTGGCCGCGTTGCGCCGCGACAGCTGATTGCTGCACGATCGACGTCCACTCGACCCCACCCGAGGAGACGCCGATGTTCGAGGAGTTCATGGGCATCCCCGCCCACCCTCTCGTCCTGCACGCAGCGGTCGTGTTCGTGCCGCTGCTGGCTCTCCTGACGATCGGCTACGCGCTCGTCGCACCGATCCGGCCACACACGCGGTGGGTGCTGGGTCTGCTCGCCCTGGGCGCGCCGCTCGCCGCGCTGCTGGCGAAGCTCACAGGTGACGCCTTCTTCGAGCGGATGCGCTCCGCCAACCGGGTCACCCCGGAGTTCGTGCCGAAGCTGGAGGCGCACCAGGACTTCGGCGACCTCACCCTCTACGCCACGATCGGGTTGGCGGTGGTGGCGTTGGCGCTGGTCCGGTTCGTGCCGCCGCGCGCCACCGAGGGCGTACGCCCCGGTCGGCCGCTGACCCTGGCGTTGCAGGTGCTGTCGGTGGTCGCCGCGGGCGTCGCCGTCTACTACGTGATCCGTACCGGCGACTCCGGCGCGAAGGCGGTCTGGGAGGGCCAGTGACGACCGGTGGTGCGGCCCGATAGCTGTCACCACGCCCGGCGGGCAGTCTCCAATATGAACGAAAGCCGTATCCCCGTCCGAAGGGATCGACGGATCGCCCACCCGCACCTAGCATGACGGACGAATGGATCTTCACGATTCGTCCTGCCGAGACCCGGCTACCAGCCCGACCGAAGGGAGACGCGCATGCGTCGACCCCGCCATCTGGCCCTACTGAGCGTCGGTGTGTCCGGCGCCCTGGTGCTCAGCGCAGCCCCCACCGCGGCGGCGGCCCCGCCCACGGCCACCACGCCCACCGGCATCGTGGTCGCCGACGGCATGACCCAACCGGTGTTCTCGCTCGCCGACGCGATCGAGGAGCGGGTGTTCGTCCAGACCCCTGTGGACAGCGACCACGACGGCCGACCCGACCGCGTCGCGATCGACATCTCCCGCCCCCGGGAAACCGCCACCCAGGGCTTCAAGGTGCCTGTCATCTTCGAGCACAGCCCGTACCGCAAGGACACCTGGGACGAGGTGCCCTACCCGAGCGTGCTTGTCGACGACCTGCCGCAGAACGGCCTGACCGGCTCCGGACGTCGGGCGATGGACGTGGGCGCCCAGCGCGCCCAGGCGAAGGCCAACCTGCCCGGCTCGCTCGACGACTACTACGTGCCCCGCGGGTACGCGGTGGTGCTCGGCCAGAGCATCGGCACCGGCGACTCGGACGGCTGCCCCACCAGCGGCGACCAGGCCGAGACCCTCGGCACCAAGGCCGTCATCGACTGGCTCAACGGCCGCGCCAAGGGGTACGACGCGAACGGCGCCCCGGTCACCGCCGGCTGGACCACCGGCGCGGTCGGCATGACCGGCGTCTCCTACAACGGGACGCTGCCCAACCAGGTGGCCACCACCGGGGTCAAGGGACTGAAGACCATCGTGCCGGTCTCCGCCATCAGCAGCTGGTACGACTACTACCGCGCCAACGGTCTGGTCGTCGCACCCGGGACGTTCCAGGGTGAGGACCTCGACGTCCTGGCCCAGTACACGGCCGGGCAGGCACGGGCCGAGGGCACCTGCGCCGACGAACTCGCGAAGATCACCGAGGAGCAGGACCGGGCCACCGGTGACTACTCGCCGTTCTGGCGCGACCGCGACTACCTCGACGCCCGCGACGTCAAGGCGAGCGTCTTCGTCGTGCACGGCCTCAACGACTGGAACGTGAAGACCGGGCACTTCGCCAACTGGTGGGACCAACTCGCCGAGCGGGACGTACCCCGCAAGATCTGGCTGCACCAGGGCGGGCACGGCGGCCCCGGCAGCAGCGCGTCGGTCACGCTGCCCGACGGCCGCGCCTGGACGTACAAGCAGACCGAGAACCGCTGGTTCGACTTCTGGCTGTGGAACGTGCGCAACGGCATCATGGACGAGCCGACCGCCGTCATCCAGCGTGAGAACCGGGCCTACACCACGTACGCCAACTGGCCCGACCCGGGCGCACGGGACGTCGCGCTGCGGTTCGCCGCCACCGACACCACCGCTCCCGGCACGCTGACCACCGGCAAGCCGCCGAAGGCCAAGGTCGAGCAGCGTTTCGTCGACGAGGGCCGGACCATCCCGCCGGGCACCCTGGTGGCCAACCCGGACACGGCCAGCGCCAACCGACTCCCGTACCTCTCCCCCGCGCTGGCGCAGGACGTCCGGTTCTCCGGTCGCCCCGAGATGCGGCTGCGGATGGCCATCGACAACAAGCCGGACGCGAACCTCACCGCGTACCTGGTGGATTATGGTCCCGCCGGGTCGACCGCCGCGCCCACGGTGGTGACGCGCGGCTGGATGGACCCGCAGAACCGCAAGAGCGCCGACCGGACATCGCCGGTACGCCAGGGCAAGCTGTACGACTACAGGTGGACCATGGAGCCGAAGGACTACATCTTCCCGGCGGGCCACCGGATCGGCGTGGTCGTGTTCTCCACCGACCAGGAGTACACCCTGCTGCCACTGGGTGGCACCGAACTGCGGGTCGCGCCGAACGACAGTGAGCTGCGACTGCCTGTCGTCGGCGGGCGGGGCGCCCTCGGGTTCTGAGTCTCGCCATTGCGCCGCGGGTGGGGCAGTCCGACATGGTCGGGCTGCCCCACCCGCGTTGTCCGGTGTCGCTACGCCGGGCCGGGCCAGCCGGTCAAGATCCGCGCAGTTTCAGGGATGTTGCTGTGTCAGCGTGTCGTGAGGCAGCAGTTTCCCTGACGTTGTGGGGATCTTGGGGGTCGTGTCGGGTGGGTGATGGACCTCCGGCCGTGGTCATCCACGGCCGCCTCGGGTGCGGTCCGTTGCCTCGAGGCGCCATCTGGTGAGAGTGCCTGGTTCCGAGGGTGCTCGGGTGCGCAATCCGGTCTGGCGGCGAATGGGCGCGGTGTCCGGTTCGACGGATCCGGCGCGGTGGGCGCTGTCCGGTCTGGGTGTCCTTGTCCCGTGGCCGGCGCCACCGTGGCGGCGGAATCGGGGGCCGGGCGGGGTCGTTATACCTGGCATGCCGCCGCGACCTCGGGTCGTGGGGCGCCTCCCAGCACCACAAGCCGGGAGCCCGGGTGGACTGACCCGCCCCCCGGCACCGTTACACCCTTCCCGACGCCGGCCCCCCGGGGCCGCCGGGAGCGAAGACCTTTTCCCCCTTGCACGTGCGGCACGCCCACCCCCTTTGGCGTGCCGTGTATCCCCCGACATGCAGAGGAGCACGCCATCATGCGTACCGATCTGATTCGTAAGACCGCTCTGACCGCCGCTGGCCTGGCGTTCACCGGTGGCGCCATCGCCGGACCGGTGACCGCCGCCTTCGCCGCCCCGAACACCAGCAAGCCCGCGTCGCAGGCGCAGTCCGACCGCAAGGGCAACGGTGAGCGTCAGCTGGGCGTGCGCTACGAGGCCCAGCCGAACTTCTACTACTGCGGCCCCGCCGCCGCCCGCAACGCCCTGTCCGTGCAGGGCAAGGACATCAGCGTCGACGC
>NZ_JBIAYR010000003.1:0-695360 GCF_042898105.1 Micromonospora sp. NPDC000663 | reverse complement strand
CGGCCAGTCCGGGGTATAAATCATAATTGGCACTGGCTTTACAAGCACCCTGTTGAGTTCTCAAAGAACAACCACACACCGAACCAAACACCACAATCAGTGGCACCAGCCCGGGGCTTTTCCGCTCTGTGTCCCCGCCGCTCTCGCGCCGGGCACTTTTACTACGTTACCTCACCGTCTTCGCCGTGTCAAACCGTGTGTACCGGTCTGTCATGCTTCGTACGGGTTGGCACCGACGCACTCACGCAGCAGCGAACCGCTGCGTCAGGTCGTCGGATTTGGCAGGCCGGCCGCTTGCGGTTTCCCGCAGGCTCGCCCGGTGCCCTGCCGGTCGTGAACCTTACCCGGTCGGTTCCGCTGCACCAAATCCGCCTCGCGGCAGATCAGGCGAGCGCCGCCCGGACCGTGTCCCGCAGGAGCGAACCCCTGCCTGACCCGGCTGCCAACCCGTTCCGGTGCTCCAGGACCTTCGTCCCGTTTGCCCCGTTCCGCGCTGGCAGAGAGAAAGTTACGCGTCCACGGGTTTGATCGTCAAATCGACGGGTAGCGTCCCGCGTCACACTCCTGCTGTAACGACGTCTTCGCAGTTCAGGATGCGGCGTTGCGGCGGACGGCCAGCCATGAGCGGATGCCGAGCACGCCGACCGTCGTACCGATGGCCAGCGAAGCAGCGATCAACAGCGCGTGCACCCAGAGGAAGCTGGTGGGCGCGCCGTCTCCGACCGTGCCGGCCGACCAGGCCCGTGGGTCCTGCCAGATGGCCACCGCGAACCTCGGCCAGATCACCCAGGTCCAGATCCCGACCCCGGCCAGGAAGACAGACCACCCGCGCGACAGCACCATGGCTGCCGAGTATGCCAGCGGTGCTGGTCACCGGGGCGGACGGCGACCCGGCTCGTTTCGGCGCCACCGGGCTGGGCACTGAGTAGCGGGACAGTGAAAGCCGTCCCCGGAGGTGCCCCCCGTGCAATCCTCGATCTTCAATCCCTGGGCCTGGCGTGACCCGTCCGCTCTGGCCGGTGGGTACACGCAGACCACTCCCTCGGCCAGCCCACCGGACGAGCCGGGCGATGGGCGTGAGGGCCCGGACGCACCCGGCCCGGGTACGCCCGTCGACCTGGTCGGCTACCAGGTCCAGGCGAGCGACGGGCGGATCGGCGCCGTCGACGAGGCGAGTGACGAGGTAGATGCCGGCTACCTCGTGGTGGACACCGGGCCGTGGATCCTCGGTCGCAAGGTGCTGCTGCCGGCGGGCACGGTGGTCCGTGTGGACCACCAGGACCGTGCCGTACACGTCGACCTGACCCGGCAGGAGATCAAGGACGCGCCACCGTTCGACCCGGAGTCGGCCGACCCGGAGTACCGGGACCGCGTCGGCAGGTACTACACGGACCACTACCTGCCCCGCCAGGAGAGGCACCGCGGGTAATGTGAGGTAGTGGTCCGGGTGAGCAGCTGCGAGCCGGAGGCGGTCGATCTGGTCGACGGCCTCCCGCTCGGTGTGGCGCCCCGGTCCGCGTCCAGCTCCGGTGATGGCCGTGAGCAACTCCTCGATGTCCTCCGTGCCGGTGGTCTGCGGTTCCGCGCCGGCGCGCGATGGCGGGCGACCAGCTGAGTCGATCCCGCTGACCGAGGGGGCCAACCCGCCCCGCTCGGCGCGCGCCCACGCGTGACCCACCTTCCGCACGAGAGGCACACCACCATGTCCGTCGCACGCATGCTCACCGGCGACCGGCCCACCGGTCGCCTGCACCTTGGCCACTACGTCGGCAGCATCGCCAACCGGGTGCGCCTGCACCACCGGTACGAGAGCTTCTTCATCATCGCCGACCTGCACATGTTGACCACCCGGAACCGCCGCGAGGACATCGACCAGGTCTCCGCCAACGCCCGCGAGATGGTGACCGACATCCTCGCCGCCGGCGTCGACCCGGCGCGGGCCACGTTCTACCTCCAGTCGGCCATCCCGGAGGTGGGCGACCTCAACACCCTCCTGCAGAACCTCGTTACGGTGCCCCGGCTGGAGCGGGTGCCGTCGCTCAAGGACATGGCCCGCGACGCCGGCAAGGAGGAGATGCCGTACGGCTTGTTGGGTTACCCGGTGCTCCAGGCCGCGGACATCCTCTGCGTCAAGGGTGAGGTGGTCCCGGTCGGCCGGGACAACGCCGCGCACGTCGAGGTGACCCGCGAGATCGCACGCCGGTTCAACCACCTCTACGGTCCGGTCTTCCCGGTGCCCGAGCTGATCCCGGCGGAGACACCCAGCCTGGTGGGCACCGACGGGGCGGCCAAGATGAGCAAGAGCCGGGGCAACGCGATCGCCCTCTCCGACGATCCGGCGACGGTGCGTCGAAAGGTGCTCGGCATGTACACCGACCCGAACCGGGTGCGGGCGGACGTACCGGGGACCGTGGAGGGCAACCCCGTCTTCGCGTACCACGAGGTGTTCAACCCGGACCGGGACGAGGTGGCGGACCTGGCCCGCCGCTACCGGGAAGGGCGGGTCGGCGACGTGGAGGTCAAGGAGCGGCTGGTCGTCGCGTTGGAGTCGTTCCTGGCGCCGATCCGGCAACGTCGGGCGAAGATCGAGGCCGACCGGGGGCTGGTGGACCGGTTGATCGTCGAGGGCACCGAACGGACCCGGCTGGAGGTCCGCCGGACCCTGGTGGAGGTACGACGGGCGATGGGGTTGACCGGCGCGTACCAACAGGTGCGGCGGCGAGCCGAGCGCAGCCGGCGCCGGACGGAGGCGTCGGCCTGAGCGGGCCGCAGGTGATCCCCGTCGACGAGTGCCGAAGCTGGCGCAGAATGCGGAGATGAGGGGGATCTTCGACGTTCGTCCGGTGCCGACTGGTGACCGGCACCGGACGACGATGTTCGAGATCTTCTTCGACCTGGTATTCGTGTTCGCGCTCACCCGGGTCATCACGTTCATGGCACAACCGCCGACGGCGCTAACCCTCGCCCAGGGGCTGATCCTCCTGCTGTTGTTGATCTACTCCTGGGGCCCGTACCTCTGGTTGGGGAACCTGGTCCGCGCGGACGTCGGGCCCGCCCGCGCGGCCACCCTTTCGGCGATGGCCGCGATCTTCGTGGCGGCGCTCGTGTTGCCGGAGGCCTGGCGGCAGGGTCCGGATCTCCTCGACGCGCCCCTCGTGCTCGCCCTGGCCTACCTGGCCGCCAGGGCCGTGCAGCTCGTCGTGCTGTTCTGGGCGAGCGTCACCGATCCGCCGCTGCGCTCGACCCTGCGGTTCTTCGCCGTGCCGGTCACGGCGGCCTGGCTCCCGCTGGTCGGCGGCGCGCTGCTCGGCGGCGTCGCCCAGACCGTCCTGTGGACGGTGGCGCTCCTGATGGACATCGGGGGAGCCCGCATCGCCTCCGCCTACCGCCCCTGGCCGCTGCGCAGCCTGGACCACTTCACCGAGCGGTTCGGGCTGGTGCTCATCATCGCGCTCGGCGAGGCGCTGATCGCCGCCGGCACCACGACGAGGTCGATGGCACCGACCGGGACCGCCCTGGTCGCAGCCCTGCTCGGCCTGGTCATCACCGTCTGCCTGTGGTGGTTGTACTTCGACCGGCTGGCGCCCGCCGCGCGGAATTCCGTACTGCTGGTGCCTGACGAACGGCGTTCCGACGTGGCCGGCGACGCGTACGGTCTCGCGCACGCCCCTCTGATCATCGGCGTCATCTACGTGGCGCTCGGCATCGAGCAGGTGCTCGGCACCCTCGCCGACGAGCCGTCGCATCCCACCCGGTTGAGCTGGGCCGCCGCCACCGCCCTCTACGGTGGGACCGCCCTCTACCTGCTCGCCCGGCTGCTCTTCCGCCGGCTGACCCTGCGTACCGTGCGTTGGGGGCAGGTGGTGGTCGCCGTCCTGCCGCTCGTCCTGCTGCCTGTCGCGCGGTCCCTGGACGCACTTGCCGAACTGGCCCTGCTCACCCTGCTTCTGATCGCTGTGACCTGGTACGAGCGGCGCGTCGACAGGCGCGACCCACATGTCGAATCGGTGCGGCCGGCGCGGCCGTGAAAGTTTCGGAGGCCGTGTCGATATCCCCGGTAGCCGTTCGTCGTCATGCTGTACGGCGGACCGCCGCCGCGCCGAGAGGAGCCGAGACGTGAAGTACATGCTGCTGTTCATGAGCCCCGCGACCGACGGGGAGGCCGGCAACGGGTGCACCTTCGAGGACTGGATCCGCTACGACCGGGAGATGAAGGACGCCGGGATCTGGGTGTCCGGGCACCCCCTGCAGGACCTGACCACCTGCACGACAGTGCAGGTCGGCCCGGACGGCGAGCGCACGATCACCGACGGGCCGTTCGCCGAGACCCGCGAGGTGCTCGGCGGGTACGACATCATCGACGTGCCTGATCTCGACGTCGCGCTGGAGTGGGCGGCCCGCAGCCCGGGTGCCACCGGTGGCGCGTCGGTGCAGGTGCGGCCGGTCGCCGAGATCGAGGTCGAGGTCGAGGTCGAGGTCTGACCGTGGCGGGTGCGGAGGCGGCAGCCGGGTCCGTGGAGGCGGTGTTCCGCGAGGAACACGGCCGGCTGCTCGCCTCGCTCGTGCACCGTTTCGGCGACCTCGACCTGGCCGAGGAGGTCGCCTCCGAGGCGATCGAGGCGGCGCTGGTGCGCTGGCCCGTCGACGGTGTCCCGAGCCGGCCCGGCGCCTGGCTGCTGACCACGGCCCGCCGTCGGGCCGTCGACCGGCTGCGCCGGGACCGGGTGCTGGCGACCCGCCTGGCCGTGCTCCAAGCGGAGGCCGAGCGGGCCGACCCCGCGCCGCCCGCCGACGCGGGCCCCGACCTGCCCGACGACCGGTTGGCGCTCTTCTTCACCTGTGCCCACCCGGCTCTGCCCGCCCAGGACCGTGGGGCGCTCACCCTGCGCTTCCTCGCCGGTCTCACCACGGCGGAGGTCGCCCGGGCCTTCCTGGTGCCGCACGCCACGATGGCCCAGCGTCTCGTCCGGGCCAAGCGGAAGATCCGCGATGCCCGCATCCCGTTCCGGGTGCCGGGCGCCGACGAGCTGCCGGGGCGTCTGCCCACGGTGCTCCAGGCCGTCTACTCGATCTTCACCGAGGGGTACGCCGCCAGCTCCGGCCCCGATCTCCAGCGCACCGACCTCGCCGAGGAGGCGATCCGGCTGGCCCGGATCCTGCGCCGGCTGCTGCCCGCGGAGCGGGAGGTCGCCGGTCTGCTCGGGTTGTTGCTGCTGGTCCACGCCCGGCGTGCCGCGCGTACCGGGCCGGACGGGGCGGTGGTCCTCCTCGACGACCAGGACCGCGCACGCTGGGACCACGCGATGATCGACGAGGGGCGGGCGCTGGTCCTCGTGGCGTTGACCGGACCGGCGCCCGGGCCGTACGGGGTGCAGGCCGCCATCGCCGCGCTGCACGACGAGGCCGCCGACGTGGCCAGCACCGACTGGCCTCAGGTGGTGGCGCTCTACGACGTGCTGCTCACCATGGTCCCCTCGCCTGTCGTGGCGCTGAACCGGGCTGCCGCCGTGGCCATGCGCGACGGGCCGGACGCCGGGCTCGCCCTGCTGGACGGGTTGGCCGACGATCCACGTCTACGTGGCTACCACCTCTATCCGGCGACCAGGGCGGACCTGCTGCGTCGGCTCGGCCGCCACGACGAGGCCGCGGCGGCGTACCGCAGCGCGTTGGCGCTGGTGGGGACCGAGCCGGAGCGGGCGCACCTGCTGCGCCGGCTGGCATCCGTCACCGGCCACTGACCGGACCCGCCGCTGTACCCTTCGCCGATGAGTCTTCCCCTGCCACCAGGCGAGTTCGCGGCGTACCTGTTCGACTGCGACGGCACGATCGTCGACTCGATGCCGCTGCACTACCTGGCCTGGCAGCGGGCACTCGAGGAGTGGGGCTGCGAGTTCCCGGAGGACCTCTTCTACGCCTGGGGCGGCCGTCCGACAGCCGACATCATCGTCGAGCTGAACGAGCGGCACGGCCTGGCCATGCCGGTGGCGACAGTGGTGGAGAGCCGCGAGCGCATCTACCAGGAGTTGCTGCCGCAGCTCGCCGCGGTGCCCGAGGTGGTGGAGCACATCCACGACGCGCACCGGCGGGTGCCGTTCGCCGTCGTCTCCGGCAGCTCCCGGGCGTCGGTCACCGCCTCCCTCGACGCGCTCGGCCTGCTGGACCGGTTCGACGTGCTGGTCTGCGCGGAGGACTACACGCGTGCCAAGCCCGACCCGGAGGCGTTCCTGCTCGCGGCCGAGCACCTGGGCGTACCGCCGACGTCCTGCCTGGTCTTCGAGGACACCGACCTGGGCATCCAGGCCGCGACGGCGGCCGGCATGGCTTCGGTACGCGTGCCGCAGCAGCGCACCCGCTGAGTGCTCAGGCCACCGTCAGCAGGAGCTTGCCCAGGTAGGAGGTCTCCAGACGCTGGTGTGCCTCCCGCACCTTGCCGAGCGGGAACGTCTCCGCCACGTGCACGACGAACGGTCCCGCCTCGATGAGCTCGTTGAGACGCTGCAACTGTCGGGGGCTCGACTCGCCGTCGTAGGCCCGGACGACGACACCGGGTCTCTCCTGGGGTTCCGGCCGCACGCCGTGGGCGTACGCGACCACTCCGCCGTCGACGAGTGCCTCGGTGAGGCGGTCCAGCGTCTCACCGGCGGCCATCGCGAGGATGGCGTCCGCCCCGGCCGGTGCCGCGTCGCGGATCCGGGCGAGCACGTCGGTCATGTCGCCGTGTCCGTCGAGGGACACGTCGGCGCCGAGCCGGGTCACCAGTGCGACGCCGTCCGCGCCGGAGGCCACGGCGATCACGTTGAGCCCCTGCCGCTTGGCCAGCTGCACGGCGAGGTGGCCCTGACCGCCGCTCGCGCCGAAGATCAGCAGCCAGGCGCCGGGCGACAGGCTGAGCGCGTCGAGCCCGGCGAGCGCGGTCAGCGCGTCGGTCGACATGGCACCTGCGTGTTCGGCAGGCACACCGCCGGGCACCTTCGCCGCGTACTGCGCCTGCACCGCCGCGTACTCGGCGTAGAAGCCGCCCTTGGGCCGGGCGGTGGCGGAGACGTAGACCAGGTCGCCCACCCCGACGTTGGTGACCCGCCCGCCCGCAGCGACGACCGTCCCGGCGCCGTCGGAGCCGGGCACGATCGGGAGGTCGGAGCCCTCCGGCACCAGGATGCCCTGCCGCTCGTACACGTCCCACACCCCGACGCCGGCACTCAGGACCTTGATCAGCACCTCGTCGTCGGCGATGTCCGGCACCTGCAACTTCCGTAGGGTGATCACCTCCGGCCCGCCGAACGCGTCGAAGGCGGCAGCCTGCATCTCCTCGGGCACGTCCCCGTCAACCATGTGGATTCCCTCTCCGGGCCGGCGTCACCGTCGCAGCATGCCGGCTCGCGGCCCGGCCCGGCCGGGTGCCAGCTGGCGTTCACCCATCAGGACGACCGACGATCAGGACGTCTGCGGCTCCCGACCGCCCAGGGCCTGCGCGACGGCGTCGCGGACGCGGGCGTCCTCGCGTGCCGTGCGCCGCGCCCTGCTGCGGCGGCGGTACAGGTACGCCCCGACGACCACGGCGATCAGCACGACGAGCACCAGGAGCAGCATCCACGGCAGGGCCCAGCCGTGCGCGGTCACCTGGACCGGCTTGAGCGAGGTGGTGGAGCCCGACGCGTCGGTGAGCAGGGGAGTGACGGTGGCGGTCGCCGCGAGCCGGACGGCGGGAGCCACGTCGCGTACCGGCACTGTCACGTCCCAGCTCTCACCTGGGAGCAGCTCCGGCGGGGCGGCGATGTCACCGGCCC
This sequence comes from Micromonospora sp. NPDC000663, assembly GCF_042898105.1. Lineage (NCBI taxonomy): Bacteria > Bacillati > Actinomycetota > Actinomycetes > Micromonosporales > Micromonosporaceae > Micromonospora > Micromonospora sp. NPDC000663. The sequence goes on along the minus strand of NZ_JBIAYR010000003.1, from coordinate 687,573 downwards.
GGACCCGCAGCACGCCGAACGGACCGGAGACCGAGACCGCCTGCTGCCCGGACAGCGCGGCGTTGCCGACGTTGTGGATCGTGTAGGTGACGGTGGCGTCGCCCCTGCCGAACGGGTTGGACGTGCCGTCGTACGTCACGTGCAGGCCCTCGATGGCGAGGTTCGGCTTCAGCTCGCCGCCGACCCGCAGCTTGATCCGGATGCCGAGCCGCCTGTCGACGTTGATGCCCTCGACCTTGTCGGCCTGCGTCAGCGTGGTGAGGATGCCGCCGACGTAGTCGCCGGGCGTGGCGTTGTCCGGCACGCTGATCGTGAACGGGACCTGCGCCGTCTTCCCGGGCTGGACCACGACACTCCCGGCCTTCGCCTTCACCCAGGCGCCGACCGCGACCGACTTCCTGTCCCTGGTCAACAGGTCGAGCTGGCCGGCCTTGGTCGTGAAACCGTCGGCGGCGTACACGGCCAGGGTCAGCGGCGCCGGGCCGCGGTTGGCCACGACCATGGCGTCCTCGACCGCGCCACCGGGATTGACGTTGTAGCTGTAGCTGGACCGGGCTTCGCCGTAGCCGTTGGAGGCCGTCCGGACCGTCCAGGCGACGTTGCCGTCCGTCGCCGAGGCGGGGCCGGCGCCGACACCGACGACAGCGACGGCGGCGAGCACTGACAGTGAGGTGGTACGGAGGAGTGTCTTCCAGCGGGTTACGGACGGATACATGTCGGTTCCTTGAGGTGATCTTGGGAGGGTCGCACATGGGTGGCGGGGCAGGCGCCCGAAGGTGCCTACCCCGCCTGATGGAACGGTTCGGTCAGCTGCTCAGAGCAGTGATCGTGAGGGTGGTGCGGTAGCTGCCCTTCGCGATGCTGTCCGGGATCTTCAGATCCAGGTCGGCGCCGAGCTTCGCGCCGCCACGCGGGTGACCCTGCGCGGCCGCGCCGAGACCACTGGAGACCGAGAGGCCCTTGCCCTGGTCGTCGTAGGACGACAGGACCGGAGCGCCGGCCTCGGCACCCGCGCCACCGTCGAGCACGTACGGGGTCCAGCCCAGGTAGGAGCCGGAGAACGTCTTCCCGGCGTCCTGGAAGTCGCCGACGCTTGCCGAGATCGACCACGGGGCGAGCGAGCGGCGGCTGTCCGTCACGAGGACCGGGTTGATCTTGCCGGTCGCCTCGAAGTAGGCGCCGTCACGCTCCTGCGCGGTACCCAGGTCGACGAGGCCGTTGTAGCCGTCGATCGTCCAACCGAACTCGCCCGGAGCCGGGTTCGGCACGTTGACCTGGATGGACTGGCCGTCACCGTGGAACGGGTGCACCGTCACGTTGTCGACGATCGAGCCGACCGGCTGCCCGTCGGGCGTGTTGACGCAGGAGAGGCCCTTCTCCACCGCCGCGTTCGGCGCCGCGCAGGTGCCGCTGCGGACGTTCGCCAGGACCAGCTTGTCCCCGCGCACCTGCACCTTGACGTAGCTGCGGACGTGCTCCTGGTTCTGCACGGAGTTGTACCAGTACTTGTCCGGGTCCAGTGGGTCCGGACCGTTGCCGCGGATGCCGGTTCCGGTGCTGTCGGGCTTCTTGATGTCGTAGTACTTCGACCCGGAGGCCGAGTTGGCCGTCACGTAGATGACGCCGCCCGGGCCGGGGAACACGTCCGCGGCCCCCGGCTTCTCGGCCGGGTTCTCCTTCTGGCCGTTCTTGATGGAGTAGCTACGGGAGTAGCTGTGGTCGTGACCCTGGAGCACCATGTCGATGCCGAGGTTGGAGAACGCAGTGGTGAAGTCCTCCCGACGCTGCTTGTTGTCCGTGTCTGTCGCGTGGCTGGCCGGCGAGTAGATGGAGTGGTGGTAGACCAGCACCTTCCACTTGGCCTCGGAGCCGTGCTTGTTGACCACGTCGGTGATGTACGCGACGTGCGCGGCGTCGCCCGCGTTGCTGCCGTCGGTCGGCAGCTTGTAGCTGTTGCTGTTGATGTCGATGAACAGCACGTCCTTGTAGACGAACCAGTAGTCACCACCGGACTTGGTGCCCGCCGGGTTCCCGTTGTCGTAGTACGGGGCGGTGCGGTCGGTGTTCGGGGTGAAGTGGTGCTGCTCGTAGGACTTGCCGCCGACGTCGTGGTTACCGATGGTGGCGACGACCGGGTACTGACGCAGCTGGTCGGGCGCCATGAACGAGGTCCACTGGCCCTCGTCGTTCGCGGACTCGACGTGGTCGCCGCCGGAGACCAGCAGTTCGGCGTTCGGGTTGGCCGCGGTGGCCACCTTCAGGGTGTCCTCCCAACCGGCCTGGTCCATCAGCCGGTCGCCGGAGGAGCCGATCTGGGGGTCACCGAAGAAGAGGAAGTCGTAGTCGCCCTCGAAGTCCTGCGTTTTGAAGGCGTACGTCGGGGACCAGCTGCCCTCGGCGCCGACCCGGTACGAGTACGCCGTGTTCTCCCGCAGGTTGCTGATCGTGGCGTGCCGGTTGAACCCGGTGGTGGAGGTGTTCGCCGCGCCGACGGCGTCGAAGCTGACCGCGCCGGCCGGGAACTCGCCGTTGACGATCTCGGCGGTAGGAGCGAGCTGGATCTTCTGCGCGGTGTCGGCGGAGGAGTACCAGGTCACGATGCGCTGGGTCTCGTTGGCACCGACGCCGAGGATCACGCTGCTGATCGTGGTGGGCTCGGCCGCGCTCGCGGTGGCCGTCAGGCCGGTACCGAGGGCTGCGCCCACTCCCAGGAGGCCGGCTGCGACCCCGGCGACCAGGCGCCGCCGCACGAGCGCGGAGGCCCGTGCCGAGGTGCTCAATGTCATCGACATTGTTCCCTTTTCAAGTAGAGAAATGGATGTGTCTTCGCCCGACGCCGGGGAAGCAGATCCACGCTTTCGCTGCCCGATGAACCGGCCATGAACGTGATCTTGCGAAAGACTGCACTTCACGAACTACTTAGCCCTACTCAGGACCCGGAAACGCGCTGCACGAACCAAATGATCCCCATAGTGGACACCGCTGCCGAAACAGCTCCGGTCGCCCAGAGGCCGGCTTTCGGCGCACGGCGACGGAGCACGAGCAGCAGCGGAAAGACGACGGCGATAATCGACAACTGGACGACCTCGATGCCGACGTTGAACACCAGCAGCGACCACAGCAGGGTCCACGACCACGCCTCGTCGATGCCCAGCGCGCCGGCGAATCCCAGGCCGTGCACGAGGCCGAAGCAGAACACCACAGCGAGGCGGATCCAGCCGGCCCGGTCCAGGCTGACGTGACTGTGGCCGGCCGCCTTGAGGTCGGCCGCGTGCGTACCGCGCCGCCAGATCCCCCACAGGTGCCAACCGGCGACGACGGCTATCGACAACGCGATGACCGGCTCCACGACCGCCGCCGGCACCTCGACCAGTCCGAGAGCCGCGAGCATGAACGTCACCGAGTGCGCGAGCGTGAAGCTGGTGGCCGCGAGCACGATCTCGCGCAGCCGCCGTGACCCGGCGATGAGCGCCAGCAGGAACAGGATGTGGTCGATTCCGGACAGCAGATGCTCGGCGCCAAGCAGGAAGAACTCTCCGAAACGCTGGTACCGGGTCTGCGCGGTCGAGAAGGACGGGTGGGCGGCGTCGAGCGCCGCGCTGCCCGAACGACCGTCGATCTCGTACGTGGCGATCGTCTTGGTGCCCTTGACGTAGCCCTCCCCGTCGGGGAACAGAGCGCCGCGTACCTCGTGCTCGTCGGCCTGCCCGGCGCAGGCCCATTCCAGCAGCAGATTCGCGTACGGCACGCCGTCGCGCTCGCCGATCGTCGTGTCGCCCACCTGGGTCGGTCGGCAGGCAGTGCCCCTCGACGTCACCGAGAAGCGGTCGGAGACGTACCTCAGGACGGTCGGGGCGTGAGTCTTCAGGGCCGCCGCCTGGGCGGTCGGGTCGCCCGCCTCGAATGCGGCAGTTCCCGTCCGGAAGAGCGGATCGTCGTCGCCGGAATCGGCGGCAGACACCACGAGAAGGTCGTATTCGAGTTCCACCGCCGTGCGGATGTGACCCTCGTCTCCGGCCGAGATTTTCGCGTACACGGTCGACGAGAAGCCGTGCGCGGACGCCGCCTGGCCGCCCAAGAACGGGACAACCGCTGCGGCAATCCCGACAGCGGCGACGATTACGGAACGGCGGACGCGCCCTGACATGCGACTCCCTCTGTTGGCCAGTGCACGTTGCACGGCGTGGGTGAACGCCAGCCAGCCCACCGACGAACCGCCGGAAAACAACGACCCCGAACGGCCATCCACAGATATGTGGCGACCGGAACTGAGATAGGAATACGAGGCAGTACGCGCACCCTCCCGCACCCACTCGAAAGGACGACCGCCTTGCGCCCCCCGCTCCGGGCCGTCGCCATACTTGCCGCGACCGCCGCGCTGATCGCCGGCTGCGACTCCGGCGACGACTGGTCCCAGCCGCACCCCGAGCCCTTCGCCATCGGGACTCTCGGCCCGGGATTCGTCGCCCCCTCCACCACACCCGCTCCAGAGGCGACGATCACGCCTCGGCCCGGCTCATGGGCCGGCGTCCACCCACCGAGGGACTACCGGGTGGTGTTGCTGACGGCCGGCGACGACAACCCGACCAGGGCGCTCGTGACGGCCGTGAAGGAGTGGGCCGACGACGAACACGTCGACCTCAGGACGATTGTCGTCGGCAACACGCACGACGCCATCTCCAGCATCGCCAGGGCCATGGAGATGGGCCCCGATCTCATCGTCAGCGCGGGCAACGACCTCATCGACCCCCTCGCGCTGGTCACCCCGAGCCACCTGGACGAGAAGTTCCTGGTGGTGGGCGCGGAGTTGGCCGAGCCCACGCACAACGTCACAGCTGTCGACTGGGACGGCGCGTCGTTCCGCGGTGAGGGGCTCGGCGCGTCCTCGACGTACGACCCGGCGTCGTTCACCGCCGATCGCTGCGCGGCCGCCATCCGGGCGGGCGTGGCGGCGGTCCTCAACGACCTGACCGGGATCGTGGTCTGGCTCTGACGAGAGACCCGGTGCGGGGGCGAGTACATAGACGATATTGAACGCCGACCCACCATGGCGAGGCTCGACATGGAACGGCATGTGCTCGGGATCTTCTCGGCGCTTATCGCTCGTATCGGACGGGGTGGCGCGACTTTCCATCGACAAGGGATACTCCGCGAGCCCGCTTCGACGGAGCCGTCCCGCCTCGCCGCACCGGTGCCGGGCACAGGCGTCGCGGCTCTCACCGCTACGCCGACGGTCACCTCGACCTTCCGAGCAAGGAGTACCCACCTCACCATGCCAAGAAGATTGCTCTGTGCGCTGGCCTCCGCCGGGCTCGCACTCAGTACGGCGCTCGGCGTGCCGCAGCCCGCACATGCCGCGGACCCGGCTCCCGACGGCGGCGGCCGGGCCAACGCCGGCGTCGCCCCCGGCGCCCGCGCCACCGCCGCCTCCCCGTACGCCACCATCCCGGTCGGCTACACGGTCCGAGGCATCGACGTCTCCAGCCACGACCACAACCTCGGCCCGATCAACTGGCCGCAGGTGGCGGCTGACGGCGCGAAGTTCGCGTACATCAAGGCGACCGAGGGGCGGACGTACCTCAACCCCTACTTCGCCGAGGACTACGCGGCGGCCAAGGCGGCAGGCCTCCTCGTCGGCGCCTACCACTTCGCCAGGCCGGACAGTCGAGACCCGATCACCGAGGCGAACTACTTCGTCGACAACGCGCAGTTCGCCAAGGACAGCCAGACGCTCGTGCCCATGGTGGACATCGAGTGGCCCTACTGGGAAGGGGCACCCACCTGCTACGGGCTCACGCCGACCGAGATGTCGGGCTGGATCAGGTCCTTCACCGACCAGGTCAAGGCGCGTATCGGCCGCGACGTGATGATCTACACCAACACGAACTACTGGAACCCGTGCACCGGCAACGACGCGTCCTTCGGCGCCAACCCGCTGGACATCGCCGGCTACACGACCACCCGCCCGCCCCTGCCGTCGGGCTGGACGACGGAGACCATCTGGCAGTACGCCGCCGGTAACTCAAGCAATCCCGGTGACTACAGCCAGAACGTGTTCAACGGGACGTACGAGGACCTGACCCGACTCACCGGCGCCCCGGTCGCCGCGCCGCCGCTCGCCCTCCGATCGTGGACCAACGGCAAGTACGTCTCCGCGGACGGCCGGGGCACCCTCCCGCTGATCGCCAACGGGCCGACGATCGGCACCTGGGAGAAGTTCACGCTCATCAACAACGCGGACGGCAGTGTCAGCCTGCGCGCCAACATCAACGGCAAGTACGTTTCGGCGGACGGCCGGGGCACCCTCCCGCTGATCGCCAACGGGCCGGCGATCGGCACGTGGGAGAAGTTCACACTGATCAACAACGCGGACGGCAGTGTCAGCCTGCGCGCCAACATCAACGGCAAGTACGTCACCGCCGCCAACAAGGGCGCCCTGCCACTGATCGCCAGCGCGCCGACAATCAGCACCTGGGAGAAGTTCGACAGGTTCGCCGCCGCCTGAGGCACCGCTGCTGCCCGGCACTTGCCGTGCCGGGCAGCAGCGCGACGGGACGAGACGGTTAGCGCTTCGCGGCCCAGAAGACGTACACCGCGCCGTACGGCACGGCCGCCGTCTCGCCGTCGGTGCAGGCGCCGGCCGGGGCGACACCTCCCGAGGTCAGCAGACGGCTGATGTACGCGACGTTGCCGAGCTTGCCGGTGCCGCTGTGGCTGTCCACGGTCAGCAGCAGCTCGGGGATCGTTCCCGTACGCAAACTCTCCGCGGTCTTCTTCGCCGTGATCGACGAGTTGTCGCGCTGGGACTGCCAGCTCGGGCCCTTGAAGTGGTGGACCCGGCCGCCCGTCCCGATCAACTGGGCCTCCGGCACGGACGCGCCGGTGAACACACCGCCGACGCACGTGTAGGTCTGCGTTCCGCGGGTGACGACGTACGCGCCGACGGGGCGCGAACCCGCCGGTGGCTTGATTGCCGGGGCGATGCGGGGGATGTCCACCCGGCGGGCGTCGGCGCCCACGGCTGCCGGCGCGGCCACCTCGGCGGCGGAGGCCTGGTGGGTCACGGCGCCGATCGCGGCCACGACGCCGGCCATGCCGATGGCCGCGAGCGCCCGAACCCGGGAGCGAGACGTGCTGGGCATGCGATTCCTCCGATTCAGGCAGGCGCACCCGCGCCCACGTGAGCCTTTACGGACCGGGATCGCGCAACGATCAATGAGCCGCCGAATTTGATCGATCGTTCATCTGATGCGGATGACAGGAATCGATCAACCGGCGGAGTTCGACAGTTCCGACGGCGTCGAAAGTCAGTACGAGGACCACCGTCCGCCACGATCGGCCGATCGATCGCCGCGCCACCAGCATCGGGGGCGGTCGAGGTAGACCAGATCAGTCCAAGGAATCTACACTCATCTGTGTTAACGCTCACACTCGTCCCAGTGCTGAGGCAGTACCGCCGCGCCGACCTGTAGATCGGCGCGTGCCGGGCGATGCCCGGCGGCCTACACAACGGCCCTTGCCCTCGGCCAGCTCGACCAACCCAAGGGGAGAAAGCATGCGAACGAGGGCACGATGGCTCGCGACGCTCGCCGCGCTCGGTGTCGTGGTCGCAGGTGTGATGACACCGAGCGGCCCGGCCAACGCGGAGTCCAACGGCGGGGTGCGCGTGATGCCGCTCGGCGACTCCATCACCGAGGGCACCCAGGTACCCGGCGGATACCGCATCGGGCTCTGGCAACGCCTCGCCGCCGGGCGGTACACGGTGGACTTCGTCGGTTCGCAGTTCAACGGGCCGGCGAGCCTGGGCGACCACGACCACCAGGGACATCCCGGCTGGCGCATCGACCAGATCGACGCCAACATCGTGGGCTGGCTGAACACCCAACGCCCGCAGACCGTCCTGCTGCACATCGGCACCAACGACATCCTGCAGAACTACAACGTGAGCAGTGCGCCGAACCGGCTCTCCACGCTCATCGACCGCATCACCACCACAGTGCCCACGGCTGAGGTCTTCGTGGCGCAGCTCATCCCCCTCGCCAACAGCAACCAGGAGAACGCCGTCCGCACCTTCAACGCGGCCATCCCCGGAATCGTGCAGAGCAAGGTCAACGCCGGCAAACGGGTGCACCTGGTCGACATGCACAGCGCTCTCACCACCGCCGACCTGATCGACGGCGTCCACCCCACCGCCACCGGCTACGACAAGATGGCCGCCCGCTGGTACAGCGCCCTGCAGTCGGTGCCCGGCAGCATCGGCAACCCCGCCAGCGGCGGCGGACAGACCACCGCCCTCGTGGGCGCCCTCTCCGGCAGGTGCGTCGACGTGCCCGGCTACTCCACCACAAACGCCACCCAGGTCCAGCTGTGGGACTGCCACGGCGGCACGAACCAGCAGTGGACCTACACGTCCGCTAAGACACTTACCGTGTACGGCAACAAGTGCCTCGACGCCGCCGGCTACGGCACCTCGCCGGGTACCCAGGTCACCATCTACGACTGCCACGGCGGGACGAACCAGCAGTGGAACGCCAACGCGAACGGCACCATCACCGGAGTGCAGTCCGGCCTCTGCCTGGACCCCGTCAACCAGGGCACCGGCAACGGCACGAAACTCGTCCTCTGGACCTGCACCGGTCAGACGAACCAGCAGTGGAGCCGCCGGTAAGGCGCGGGACCGAACGGACACCACCGCCGCCGCGCACGCGCTAGCTACTTGAAGCGTCGTGCGGGGCGGCGGGGGTGACCGGCTGCCGGAGGATGGTGCGCTGCCTGTCCGGTGCGACCCTGCGGAAGTCGCTGAGGTAGATCTCGTGGTGTTTACCGGCCATCCGGAGCCGGTTGGCCGGGATGTACTGGTGATGCAGTTCTGCGAGTACGTCGGCCTCGTCGTCGAAGGAACCGACGTGCAGCGTCTGCACGCACCGCCCCTCGGACAGCGCTCCGAGACGGACGTCGTCGATACGCGCCTGTCGGCCCTTGGCGCCGGCCTGGCCGACGGCGGTAGCGACCATCGACTGATCGATCCAGTCGGGGACCATGAGCATCAACGTCCAGTGCCACCGCGCCTTGTGCCGTGCGGTGGTGAAGGACGCCATGTCCTCGGCCCACCACAGACCCTCCAGGGGCGGGACGACGTAGTCGCGTCCGAGGTCGCGCTTGCTGGCGAACTTCAGCCGGTACGCCGTCGGGTAGAGCGCCTCGATCGCCTCCGTGAAGGCCTGCGAGGTGTTCGGGTCACCATGGCCGTCGACCATGAGGTACCGCATGTCGGGGACGTCGACCATCCGGAACCGGCCCCGCCGCGCCCGTAGGCGTCAAGCGTCCTCCTGAAGTCGATCTTGCCAGCGGGCCTGTCGGTCATGGATCACTCAGCCGGCCAGTCCGTTGTCGGCGAGCCACTGCGGGTCCGGTGCCACCATCTGCAGGACCTCCACCAACAGCCCGTCGGGACCGACGACCTGGAATCGGCGCTGCCCCCACGGCTCGGTCACGAGCGGCAGGACCACGTCCAACCCGGCAGAGCGCAGGCGTTCGAACTCGGCGTCGACGTCGACGGCCAGGAACGCCAGCAGCGTGCCGGCCACCGCCCTGCCCCGGGTCGCCTGCGGCCACGATTCGTGGTCCCGTTGCACGAAGTCCAGGCTGACGTTCGGGTGATCAGGGTGCTGCGTATTCACGTACCAGCCCAGGTCGATCAATACCTTGAACCCGAAATGCTCGGCGAACCACGCGGCGCTCGCGGCCGGGTCGCCCGCCGCGACAGCCATCCCCATCAACGAGAACTGCATACGTACCCCTCCCCTGGTCCACTGACGGTTCGAGCACCACGGTAGACATCGCCGCCGGCACGGCGCGACGGAACCCATCGGGTGACGCTCGCGATGGATGGCTTGTGCGGCCGCCTCGTCCGCTGCGGATCCTGTCGGTCGTCCCGTGCACAATGCCCACTGTGGATCTTCGTGATGAGTTTCGTGAGGCCGCCCGCAAACGTGCCGTGCCGGAGGACGCCATCGAGTGGTGGCTCCAGCTCGCCCGCCCTGTCCTGGAGTTGCACACCCGGTGCGAGGGTCCGGTGGTCGGCTACTTCGGCGGTAAGCCGGCCCTGCCCGAAGGGGTTGACTGGCCGGCGGGCATGACGTACCTCGCCAAGCTCGACCTCTCCGCGATCCCAGCCGGATCGCACGACATCAACCTGCCCTCGGACGGGCACCTGCTCTTCTTCTCCGAGCCGGACATCACGCCCGAGGCGGAAGTCATCTACGTGCCGGCGGGCACGCCCGTCACCGAACGGGAGCTCGAGGAGGACTCGTACCACAAGGAGTGCGAGAGGTTCCCGCTGTACGGCGTACGCGGATGGGACCTCCCGTTCGACCGCGAGGACAGCGCGATCGACATCGGCGAGAGTCGGTACGACGAGGAGGTCTTCAGCGACATCAAGTGGTATCTGACGGGTGACAACGACACCCTGGCCACCATCGGCGGCTACACCGATCGCGCCACAGGTGGAGGTGAGCACGGCCTGAAGTCACCCGAGGAGGAGACGCTCCTGGGCTACCTGTTCGTGGACGAGCGCCTCGGGGGCGAGGGCTTCTGCCGCGACGGCACGATGGTGGGCTGGATTCTGGACAACGAGGATCTGGCGGGGCGCAGGTTCGACAGGGCCAGGACGGTGTCCGACTTCAACGGCTGACGGCGTTACGGCTCAGCGCCTTCCGCGCTGGCGCGGTGCGGGCGGACCGCCGGTCCGGTGGAGCGCGCGGGTGGGTGCGGTTTTCCGCACCCACCCGGTTGCGGTGGGCCCACTGAAGTCGGTGGTCGATCTCAGAACAGGCAAGGGCTTAAAGTTTGATCTTCACTCCCGCCGCTTGGCAAGCCTTCTCCAGGATGGTGTTGGCCTCCTCGAAAGCCGGCTTAGCCGCCTCTACTGCCGGGTCAGCGGATTGCGCGATCTTCTGGGAATCGGCGGCCACCTTCTGCATCGCCTTGGCCACCTCGGAGTCGCTACCGTCGGACGCCGAGCGCAGCGCCTCGGCGAACTCTTTGAGGCCTTGCTGGATATCGGAGGCGGAAGGACCCTCGCCGCCGCCCTGCATGGCTTGGACCATCTGCCCGGTCAAGATGGTGTCAGCCCGATCCACCGCCTCACAGAGTTCCTTGTCGGTGCCGGCCGCCGTGCCTGCCTTCTTACCCTCCTGCGGCGCCGCGGACGTCGGCGCAGCCGGAGGGGCCTGCCAGACGGCATCGCCCGACCCTGTGTCGCCACCCCCGCACGCCGTGCTCCCCATCGCTAGAACACTGACAAGAACGGCAGACATCACTTTGGCATGAGACATGGCGCGTAACACTACTCAAGCGTCATGACTTGGTCACCACCCGCCGGTTGAGGCGGCGGGTCACGTCCGCTCGTCACCGGTCCGCGGCCCAGATGACGGCGGCCCTGGATCGGCTGGGAATCAGAGCCGGACGTGAGAAAGATCAAGGCCGCGACCTACGTTTCCGTAGGTCGCGGCCTTTATTACTGTGCGCCCGAAGGGACTCGAACCCCTAACCTTCTGATCCGTAGTCAGATGCTCTATCCATTGAGCTACGGGCGCTCGTGCTCAGCCAGTGTACACACCCGGCTTTCGCGCGGAGACTCCGGGATTCGAACCCGGGAGGGGCTTTAAGACCCCAACCGCATTAGCAGTGCGGCGCCATAGACCAGACTAGGCGAAGTCTCCCTGGTGGCCCGCAGACCACCGCGCCCGAGGATACAGGTCGTCACCCACCGGGGGCAAAACGACTTCCGGGGTACGCGGACCGGGGTGGCGCGCCGCTGGGTTTCGCGGCTGTGCGGTGACGTGATCGGGACTAGGCTCCATCGATATGCAGGAGCAGCCGCCCAGCGAGCCGACCCGTCGAGAGCCTGCTGACCGGGCGCGGCGGCGCTCGGCACGGGCCACGTTCACGCCTCCGACGGCGGCCGAGCCGCCCGCCGACGAGGTGTCCCCGCCGGCGGTTCCGGCGAGCCCGCGTCCGCGCCGGGCCAAGGCGGCACCGGCTGTGCTGTTCCAGCCACCGGAGCCGGACCGTGTCCTGCCCCGACAGCCGGACAGCACGCCAGCCGACCCGGACGCGGAGGGCGCGGCACCCACCGGCGCGGAGGCGGAACCGGCGGCCCGGCCAGCGAGGGCACGGGCTTCCCATGCCCGGAAAGCCACCACGGAGGCGGTGGCCGTCACGGCACCGACACCACAGCCGCCGCCCACGGATGCGACGCCGCTCACACCGGAGCCGGTCCAGAGCCCACCGAGCCCCCGCAAGCGCACCGCGACCCCGCGCAAAGCCACCACGCCCGACGCCACCCCACCCGAGGCCACCCCTCCCAAGGCCATCCCGCGCAAAGCAACCAGCCCGCGCAAAGCAACCACGCGCAAAGTCACGGCACCCGGAGCCACCGCATCCGGAGCCGCAGCGCCGAAGACGCAAGCCTCGCAACCCGCACCGGAGCCCGGCCCGGAATCGGTGTCACCCCCCGCCCGCGGGACTCTTGTGCCGCGTACCCCGGAATCTGATTTGCGCGCGGTGACCGCGCGCGTGCTCGACCACCCGGGCTTCGCTCCGGAACTGCTGGCGTTGTCGGCGGTGGAGGTGCTGGGCCCGGCGGCGGCCGACTGGGCCGAGCGGCTGCGCGCCCGCTACCCGGACGCCTCGGCGGACGGCCTGGCCCGGCTCGCGAGCCGGCGGTTCGTGCGGTCGGCGGGCGCGGGAGGGGCGGCGGCGGCGCTCGCCGGGTTCTTCGCGCCGGCGGCGGAGTTGGCCTCGGTGCTCTGGACCCACTCGAACCTGGTGCTGCACCTGGCGGCGGCGTACGGCAGGGACCCGGCGCATCCCGACCGGGCCGTCGACCTGCTGGTGCTCACCCAGGTGCACCCGGATCCGGCGAGCGCGCGTGCCGCCTTGGACGCCGCCCGGGCGGCCGACGACCCGGTCGAGGGGGCGTGGCCGAGGGCGGCGGAGGCCGCGTGGCGACTGGCGGCGCCCCTCACGGCGCAGGCTGGCGGCTGGGTGGCGTTGCGGCTGGCGGCCCGGTTGCTGCCGGGCGCGGCGGTGCTCGCGGCGGCTCTCGGCGACGCGGCGGCGGCGGACCGTCTCGCGGCCCGGGCGGTGGCCACCTACCGGCCGCGTCAGAGCCAGTCGAACCACTCGCGGGGCAGCAGCGCGTAGCCGACGAAGGCCACCACGTCGAGCAGGGTGTGGGCGATGACCAGCGGCATCACCCGCCGGGTACGCAGGTAGAAGAGGCTGAAGACCACGCCCATCACGGCGTTGCCGACGAACGCGCCGAAGCCCTGGTACAGGTGGTACGAGCCGCGGAGCAGCGCGCTGGCCGCGACGATAGTGACCAGCCGCCAGTGCAGCTGACGCAGGCGGGTCACCAGGTAGCCGACCACGATCACCTCCTCCAGCACGGCGTTCTGCACGGCGGCGAGGATCAGCACGGGCACCGCCCACCAGACCTGCGGCAGCGCGGCCGGCACCAGCGTCGCGTTGAGGCCGAGCTGGGCCGCGACGAAGAACAGCGCCAACCCGGGCAGGCCGATGAGCGCGGCGAGGCCGGCGCCGCGGGCCAGGTCCTGGCCGGGCCGCCGGGCGTCCAGGCCGAGGGTCCGCGCCGGGTCGCCTGGGTCACGGCTGAGCAGGTGTACGGCGAGCAGCACCGGCAGTAGCGCGAACACGATGCCCAGGAGCTGGTACGTCAGGTCCAGCCACGGGCGGGCCGACGCCGACGTGTTCAACGAGGCGGTCTGCCTGGAGAGCGGCCCCTCGGCGGTCAGCTTCGCGATGATCGAGACCACCGCGTAGACCGCGGACTGCCCGAGGGACAGGCCGAGGACCAGCAGCGTCTCGGTCCCCAGCAGCCGGCGGGACACCGGGCGGGTCAGCTCAACGGTCACCGCACCACTCTGCCCGACGGGGTGCCCCGCTGGCAGGGCCGACCGGCCGGCGTGAACCGATCGCACATTCTGTGCGACCGGTCGGCACTCTCCGTGGAGATTCTATGGGCGCCCGATCCGCTGCCGTCTGGAGAAGGAGCACCCCGTGGATGACGTCGCGCGGCTGCTGAAGGAGAGCTGGACCCTGGTCGAGGAGGACCGGGACCGGCTGAGCGGGCACTTCTACGCCCGCCTGTTCCTGCTCGACCCCGCCCTGCGTCAGCTCTTTCCGGTGCAGATGTCCGGTCAGGGCGACCGCCTGCTGGAAGCGATCATCACGGCCATCCACACCGTGGACGACCCGGAGAGCTTCGACGAGTTCCTCCGGGCGTTGGGCCGTGACCACCGCAAGTACCACGTCGACGACAGGCACTACGCGACGATGGGCGTCGCGCTGCTGGACGCGCTGCGCAGCACCGCCGGCGACGGCTGGAACCTGCAGTACGACCAGGCGTGGCGGGACGCGTACGCGGCGATCTCGGCGAAGATGATGGCCGGTGCGGCGGCGGACGACAACCCGCCGTTCTGGCACGCCGAGGTGCTGACCCACGAGCGGTACGGCCCGGACACGGCCGTGCTGACCTGCCGGGCGTTGCAGCATCCGCTGCGTTGGCAGGCCGGCCAGTACGTGAGCGTCGAGGTGCCGCGGCACCACCCCCGGGTGTGGCGGACGTACTCGGTGGCGAACGCCCCGAACGACGACAACGTCCTGGAGTTCCACGTGCGGACGCCTGGCGCGGGCTGGGTGTCAGGTGCGCTGGTCCGCCGGGTACAGCCGGGTGACCTGCTGCGACTCGCCGCGCCGATGGGGTCGATGACGCTGGACCGGTCGTCGGAACGGGACATTCTCTGCGTGGCCTGCGGGGTGGGGCTCGCGCCGATCAAGGCGTTGGTGGAGGAGTTGGCCACCTACAACCGCACCAGGTGGGTGCACGTCTTCTACGGCGCCAGGCAGGCGGCGGACCTGTACGGCCTGGCCGGGTTGCAGGAGCTGGTGGCCGTACACCCGTGGTTGTCGGTGACGGCGGCGTGCAGCGAGGACCCGGACTTCGACGGCGAGGTGGGTGACATCCCGGACGTGGTGGCCCGGTACGGCCCGTGGACCACCCACGACTGCTATGTCTCCGGCTCGGCCCGGATGGTCCGCGCCACGCTGCGGGTGCTGGCCGCGGACGACGTGCCGCCGCCGCACATCCGCTACGACACCTTCGGCGACCTCTGAACGTTCCTCCCCCCACACCGGGGCGCGTGCCCCTGCCCCCTGGGGCGCGCGCCCCGGTCCCCTCGTCTGTCAGTACCGCCAGGGCCGCCCGGTCTCCCGGTATTCCTCGACCGGCACGAGCGGCAGGCCTGGTGCCATCCGGTCGACGTAGAGCCGGCCCTCCAGGTGGTCGATCTCGTGCGCGACGAGCCGGGCCATGCCGAACTCGAACGAGGTGATGATCCGGCTGCCGTCCCACTGGGCGTGTTCCACGTCCAGGCGCAGTGGTCGGGGCACCAGACCCCTGTGGTCGAAGAAGGAGAGGCAGCCCTCGTACTGCTCGTCGGTGTCCGGGTCGGTGTCGACGACCCGGGGATTGAGCAGTATCACCGGCTCGGCCGACCGGTCCGGGGGCCGCACCACGGACACCGCCCGGCCGACGCCGAGCTGCGGGGCGGCGACACCCACCCCCTTGCTGAACGGGTGCAGCTCGTCGAGTCGGACCAGGACGGCGGTGAGCCGGTCGACGACCTCTCGGGCGGCCTGCTCCTCGGCGGGCAGGTCGAACGGGCGGGCCCGTTGGCGGAGTAGGTCGGCGCCGCGCTGGACGATGCCGATGCCGCGCATCCGGTCGCTGGGCCGGACCCGTACGCCTGCGGTGTCGACGTCCGGGTCGGCGTCGGGGCGGGCGCGGAAACGCCACTGCATCCGGTAGCGCGCGTTCAGCGGAGGCTGGTCGGTCTGCCAGTCGAAGATCGCCCGGTCGCCGTCGTCGTGTCGCTGCGGCGCGGTACGCAGCGGCCCCTCCTCCGCCGAGAGCGAGGTCTCCACGCCCCAGACCTGCGGGTCGAACGCCGCCGGCAGGTCCAGGCGTACGGCGAGGTGCCGGGTGGGCAGCCGGACGGCCCGCTGGAACCAGGGGCCCCACTTCTCCTGCCCGACGCTGTACGCGTACTCGATTGTGGCCCGGTCGCCCGGATAGAGCGGGAAACGCCGGTCACCGTTCTCGAAGAGCAGCCAGATCTCCTTGAACGCGTCCCTGTCGTGTTTGGCCCGCCAGTGCATCGGCTCCGGGTCACCGCCGTCATCGTCGCGCCGGGCCTGTAGTTGCAGCTCGGCGAAGGTGAGGGGGTGTTCCCGGTGGTGCCGGTTGGAGCGGCCGGGGTCGTTTGGGTACCTGTCGACGGCGACGCGGACGAGGTAGCGGGTGACCGGTTCGGTGCCGGCGTTGTACAGCTCGCGGCGGATGACGCACCGGTAGCTGTCGACGGTGTGCGTGAGGGTGGCCGTTTCCCGCTCCACGACGAGGCCGGTGCCGGGTGGCAGCCACTGGCCGGGCAGGTGCGACTCGCGCGGCGGTTGGCCGGTACGGGCGTGCCTGACGTCGTCGTACTCCCGGAAGCGCTGCCAGATCGCGCCGCCGGCCTCCAAGACCGCCTCGGCGCGACGGGCGAAGTCCTCGGTGGGGCGGTGCCGGCGTCCTTCGACGTGGCTCACGTACGACGGGTCGAACCCCATCAGGATGGCGAGTTGCTTCTTGGACAGCCCTCGCCCGGTCCGCTGTCGGGCAAGTTCGGCCGCGAAGGAGTCGGCAGCCCGATCGAGGGGTGAGATCGTCATCGGCTTCCTCGTGGCCGGGAGTATCAGTTTCACGTTCCGTGGCGAAGCGCACACGCAACTGGCACTTTGTCGACACACTGCTTGACAATCCACCTACGTACGTCGATCATCTTGAGTTTTTCGGGGCCGATGAGGGGTAGTACGCCGTGGCGGCAGGTCAGGAACGTGGCCCGCGCCTCCCGATCCGACCGAGGTGAGGCTTCCCTTAGACCGGCGGGCATGGTTAGGCTAGCCTTAGCTCAGGACGGCAGTTTGTCGTCCGCCGGGGCACTCCCTCGGCCACTCGGACGGGGGACGACTCAGGTGACAGCGGTGATGCCGAGGCGGGACGTGGTCTCCACGCCGCTCGCTCCCGTCACCGCGGCCCTGCGCTCGATGTTCGGTACCGACGACCTCCCCGGGCTGGCCCGGGGCCTGCTGGTCGACGACGAGTTCGGCTGGGCGCCCGCAACCACCCTGATCGACGGCACCCGCCTGCCGGAGCTGCTGCGCGCCGCCGCCGTCCGCTGGGGCGGCACCGCGCACGCCTGTGCGGCGCTGGCCTGGAAGTCGTACAGCTACTGGACCGCGCTCCCGGTCGTCCTCGGCTGGGCCTCGGCCCGCCGGGTCCCCCTGCTCGACCCGGCCGACGTGCTGATCCACTTCGAGGACCACAGGCCGTTGCTCACTCTGGGCCTGCGCCGCGGCACCACAGTCGCGGTGTTGCCGAGCGACCCGCTGGCGCTCGCCGGCCTGCCCGAGGTCCGCGTCGTCGCCGACGAGGCCGAGCTGCTGGCCGTGTTGCGGGCCTCCCTGCTCGACGCCCACCTGGCCCCGCTGATCACGGCGATCCAGGCGGAGGTCCGGATCGGCACCCGGACGCTTCTCGGATCGGTGGCCTCCGGCATCGCGCACGGCATCCTGCGCGCGGCGGACGGGCTGCCCGGCTCGACGGTGCAGAGCATCGACACGCTGCTCGGCGCACTGGACCTGGCCGACCTGGTCGAGCTGGTGCCGGGGCCGACAGGCGAGCCGAGCGTGCAGCGACGCACCTGCTGCCTCGCGTTCACGCTGCCCAGCCCGAAGGTGTGCCAGGGCTGCTGCGTCCGTCAGGGCTGACCGTCGGTCAGTCGGTAAACGACCGCACGTCCCACACCCACACGCCGCCGGTGAAGACCGGCTGGATCCCGGTCAGCTCGGTCATCCCCCGACGCAAGGCCTCCTCGTGCTCGTGCGGCCCGAGGATGACCACTCCGGCCCGCCAGTAGCGCAGGTCGTCGACCGCCTTGACCCTGCTCTGCGGGGTGATCGGTGGCACCGCCCCGGTGCGCCTGATGGTGGCGAAGAAGCTGCTTGTGGGGCGCGGCGGCGCACCAAACAGCGCGACCTTCGCCGGCTCCGCGTTCGGTCGGGTGTCCGGGCCCAGGAAGTAGCCACGGGCCAACGGCATGTCCTGCCGGGTCGCCGCTGACCAGCGCAGCGGCTCCGCGTAGTTGGTGTCCGGCAGCGGCAGGGTCACCACGCTGCGTCCACCCGCCACGTACGGCCGCCACGCCCCACTCGTCACGAAGCCCGGGACCGGGTCCAGGTCCACCACTGGCAGCGGGGTGGGCAGGATCGGCAGCAGCGCCATCGTGAGCACCGTGGCGGTGGCGAAGCGGATCTGCGGCCGGGCCGCCGGATGTGCGCGGGCCAGTTCGCGGGCGCGCTCGGCGCCGTACGCGAGCAGCACGCCGACGATCGGTGTGATCGCCAACGCCCACCGGGTCGGCACCACCGAGTGCAGGATCGGCAGGTTCTCCAGCACCGCCCAGGGAGCCGGCACTCCGGTGCCCCGACCGTCGAAGCGGACCTCCCGGCCCAGGGACAGCACAGTGAAGAGCAGCCCGAGCGCGCCCAGCGCGAGCACCACGATCGAGCGGCGCATCCACCAGACCAGGGCGATCACCAGCACCACCAGCGCCCAGCCGAAGAAGCTGTTCTCCTCGGTGGGGTTCTTGGCCAGGCCCGCCGCCGTACGCGGGCTGCCGGCGAGGGACTCCCGGGAGTACGCGACGAACGAGGCGAGGTCGCTGGAGTAGCCGCGGATCAGGCGGGACAACCCGGAGTACGCGCCCGGGCCGAAGAACTGCACGTACAGCGGGTACGCCAGCAGCACGCCCGCGACCACGGCGGCGACGGCCAGCCCGGCGAGGAACGGCCGGGCCCGGGACCGCAGCGCCGGTCGACCGAGGGCGAGGACGCCGACCACCACGCCGATACCGATCGCGGCCATCAGCAGGATCTCCAGGTTGATGAACGCCTGCCAGACGATCACCAGCGCGAGCAGGAGGCCGTTGCGGAGCCAGCGGCCCGGCTCGCCGAGACGCAGCGTGCGCCAAATGATCAAGGGGACGACGAACTGGGACACGATGTTCGGGTGCCCGTTGGCGTGCGACACCATGGCCGGCGCGAACGCGCAGAAGCCGGCGCCCAGCCAGGCCGGCCCTCGGGCGCCGATCACGACCCTGGACAGCAGGAAGTACCAGGCGGTGGCGGTGGCAATCATTCCGACTGTCAGAAAGGCCAGGAAACTCGCTCGCGGCCCGAGCAACAGGGTGACAGGCGTCATTGGCAGAGAAATGGATAATACGGACGTATTCGCCATCAGGTTCACGCCGTCCGGCACGTTCATCCGGTCCGAATGGAACGGATAGGCGAAATGCGTCACGACCCGCGCACCGTGCGCCATCATCCATTCGAACTGCGACTGGTCGGAGCGGTTGTCCCGCACCCCGGTGCCCGGGTCCAACCACAGCCGCCCGGTCACCCAGAAGCCAAGCGCCACGAAGCTCAGCACCGCGAGCACGTCGGTCCGCTTCCCCTTGCGGCGCAACGAGGTGTCGCCGTCGCCGGGCGCGGCCGACTCCCCACCGGGCACGGCCGGGCCGCCGCCGGGCGCGTCCGGTTCAGGAGTAGTCATGACAATTCGTAGGGTAGCCAGCGTATGGCTCTGCCGTGACATGTTTCGGGGTACTGCCGTACTATGTGCCGGGTTCGCCGACCGCCGATCACGTGCCCACCCCCCGACCACAATTCGGCTACCCCGATGCCCCGATTCTTCTGCCGTCCCAGTGGATGATTCACTCTGTCGGTCCAGGCACGGGTCGAGTTCATATCGTGAGGAATCGACGCATGGCAGAAATCACTGGGGATCAGCGCGTCCAGTCCGAGGTGCTGGAGGGCCTGGCGACAGCTGTCAACCACCGCCGCTGGTTCGTCGAGCTGGCGGTTCCGTACCTCGGCGACGACCCGATCGAGATCGGCAGCGGTCTCGGTGACTACGCGCTGGAATGGTCACAGCTGCTGCCCCGGTTCACCGCCACCGAGGCCGACCCGGACCGGCTGGTGCAACTCAAGGAGCGCCTCGCCGACCAGCCGAGCATCGACGTCCGGCAGATGCTGCTGCCGCACGACGCCCGGGGCACCTACAGCGCCGCGGTCTCGTACAACGTGCTGGAGCACATCGAGGACCACGTGGGCGCGCTGCGCAGCATGCGCGATCTGGTCCGCCCCGGCGGCGCCGTGATCATCATCGTGCCGGCGTTCCAGTTCGCGATGAGCCCTGCCGACATCGCCACCGGCCACGTCCGCAGATACACGAAGAAGACCCTCCAGGCCGCGATGACCGAGGCCGGCCTGACGGTGGAGAAGATCCACTACGCGAATGCCCTGGGCCTGATCGGCTACTTCATGGCCACCAAGGTCTTCCGGCTGATGCCGAAGGAGGGCCCGATGGTCAAGGTGTACGACACAGTCGTCCTGCCCGCCACCAAGGCCGCCGAGCAGGTCGTCCGCCCCCCGTTCGGCCAATCCGTCTTCGCCGTGGCCCGAGTGCCCGCCTAGCTCCCACCCCCGCGATCTTGCACTCGCCTTCGTTGAAGGAGGTGCAAGATCGCGGGGTACCTGTCACTCCTTGATCTGGTACGTCGGGCGGATGACCGCTCTCGCCAGGGTGTGGAAGGTCAGGTTGAAGCCGACGTAGGCGGGGCTCGCGTCCGGGGTCAGGTCCAGACGGTCCACGTCCAGGGCGTGCACCGCGAAGACGTACCGGTGCGGGCGGTCACCGGGCGGTGGCGCCGCGCCGCCGTACCCCTGCTCGCCGTAGTCGTTGCGGACCGAGAAGGCCCCACCGAGGTCGGTGCCGGCCGCGCCGCCCGCGCCGCGGGGCAGCTGGGTGACGTCCACCGGCACGTTCACCAGCACCCAGTGCCAGAAGCCGCTGCCGGTCGGCGCGTCGGGGTCGTAGCAGGTGACCGTGAAGCTCCTGGTCTCGGCGGGGAAGTCTGACCAGGTCAACTGCGGGGAGACGTTCTCACCACCGGTGCTGCCGTGCGCGTGCCGGGCGTCCATCGGCTCGCCGTTCTGCACGTCGTCGCTGGTCAGCGTGAACGAGGGCACCGTCGGCAGCAACTCGTACGGGTCCGGGGCGATCGGTCGTTCCAGGGTCATCGGTACTCGTTCCTTCCGGTGTGCGGAGATACCAGCCCCTTCATACCCGCTTCACGACAGATGAGAGACGGAAAGTTCCGGGTGTCCGGAGTCACGCGGGAGCGCTATCGTTGTCACCCTGCAACGTTCCACGGGGGGAATTCTTTGGCACGGGTCTGGCGGGATTTCCTGGTCGCCGTCTTCAGCGCGCTGCGAAAGCCCGACGAGCAGGCGCTCGCCGAGGAACGCCGGCGCGCGGTCGAACGCCTGGCCGACAAGACGATCCGCGAGAACCGGCGGGACGAGACGGACTGAGCTAACCCCCGGCCCCGTTGTGCGTCGCGACCAGGCCCGGCAGCTCGTCGAGCGAGCCGATGCGGAACAGGCACCGCTGCGACACGTCCGGCATGTCGAGGATGTGCCCCCACGGACCGCGCCGGATCAGGCACGCCTTCATGCCGGCCTCCATGGCCGGGCGCGCGTCGTTGTCGGGCCTGTCGCCGACGTACAGGATCGACGACGCGTCGCCACCGCCCTCGCGGACGACCCGCTCGAAGAAGGCAGGTGCCGGCTTCGCCACGCCCCAGCCGTCCGACGTCCCGATCATGTCCACGGAGAGGTCGAGGTCGCGCAGGATGCCTTCGGCACGGGCCGGCTGGTTGCCGGCTAGGCCGACGAACAGACCCTGGTCCTTCAGGGCCGTCAGGCACGCCCGCGCGTCCGGGTAGAGGTCCTCCTCGCCGAACAACTCCGGCTTGCCGGCGGCCGCCCGGCGCTCAAGCTCGGTCGGCAGGTCGAAATCGGGCCGGAAGGCCCGGAACGTCTCCCGATAGTCCAGACCCCGGGCGATCACGGCACCGAAGACCGCCGAGAACGTGTGCCGTGGGACTCCGAGCCAGTCCGCCCAGGTCTGGAACTCGCGGGACTCGTCCAGGATCGTCCCGCCGACATCGAAGAAGATCGCCTTGATCATGCGCGGATCATAGGTGCGGAGGGTGTGGGATTCGAACCCACGAAGACATCGCTGCCTTACCGGTTTTCAAGACCAGCGCCATCGGCCACTAGGCGAACCCTCCCGGGCCGCCACCCGTAGGTGTACGACCACGCATAGTCTGCCACGGCCCGCTCCAGACGGCCCGGCGTCCCTCCCCGATGCGCCGACCAGGCGCTCCGGCAGGTCCACAGTGGGCCATGGGGTGCGCCTGCGGTGGAGGGCCGCATCGGGTAAGACTGAGCCCATGCGAGCCATCACGATTCCCGAGCCCGGTGGTCCCGACGCGCTGGTCTGGGCGGAGGTGCCCGATCCGGAGCCCGGCCCCGGCGAGGTGGTGGTGGACGTACGGGCGGCCGGGGTCAACCGCGCGGACCTGCTGCAACGGCAGGGGCACTACCCGCCACCGCCCGGCGCGTCGGAATATCCCGGGATGGAGTGCTCCGGGGTGATCAGCGCGGTCGGGCCTGACGTGACCGGATGGTCAGTTGGGCAGGAGGTGTGTGCGCTGCTGGCCGGTGGCGGGTACGCCGAGAAGGTGGCCGTGCCGGTCGGGCAGTTGCTGCCGGTGCCTGCGGGCGTCGACCTCACCGACGCCGCGGCGCTGCCGGAGGTGGCCTGCACGGTCTGGTCGAACGTGGCGGGCGTGGGCCGGCTCAGCTCGGGTGAACGGCTGCTGGTGCACGGCGGGGGCAGCGGGATCGGCACGTTCGCGATCCAGTTCGGGTCGGCGCTCGGCGCGACGGTCCTGGCGACCGCGCGGGCGGCCAAGCATCCCCGGCTGCGTGAGCTGGGCGCGGCGGTGACTATCGACTACCGCAAGCAGGACTTCGTCGAGGAGGTCCGGCAGGCCACCGACGGCCACGGCGCGGACGTGATCCTCGACATCATGGGTGCCTCCTACCTGGGCCGCAACGTCGCCGCGCTGGCCACCGGCGGCCGCCTCGTGGTGATCGGGATGCAGGGTGGGCGCAAGGCCGAGCTGGATCTCAGCGCGTTGCTGGCCAAACGGGCGTGCGTCGCGGCTACCGCGTTGCGGTCCCGTCCGCTGGCCGAGAAGGCGGCGATCGTCCGGGGCGTACGCGACGAGGTGTGGCCGTTGATCGAAGCCGGCAGGATCCGCCCGGTGGTGGACCGGCGGCTGGCGATGGCCGAGGCGGCGCAGGCCCACCAGCTTGTCGAGTCGAACGATCACGTGGGCAAGGTGCTACTCACCGTCGGGTGACGCCGGCCGGGGCAGCATCAGGCGCGCGCCCGGCCCCTCGCCGGCCAGGGCGTCCCCCGGGTTGTTGAGCGTGCAGCGTTGCAGGGACAGGCAGCCGCAGCCGATGCAGCCGTCCAGGTCGTCGCGGAGCTTGGTGAGCAGCCGGATCCTCTCGTCCAGCCGGCCCCGCCAGCTCGCCGAGAGCCGTTCCCAGTCCTGCGGGCTGGGCGTACGGCTCCCGGGCAGTGATTCCAGCGCGGCACGGATCTCGTCGAGCGAGACGCCGACCTGCTGCGAGATCCGGATGAAGGCGACCCGCCGCAGCTCGGCGCGGGCGTACCGGCGCTGGTTCCCGCCGGTGCGGTCGGCGCGGATCAGCCCGAGTCGCTCGTAGTAGCGCAGCGCGGACGGCGCGACGCCCGATCGGGCGGACAACTCGCCGATCGTCAACAAATCCGTCATCACCCGGTCCTTGAGTTGAAGCGCACTTCAAGTCAGAGAGTAGTGGCATGGCCACCACACTCACCACCGACAGCACCGCCGCGCTCCCCGCGCTGATCCGCCGGCTGACCGGCGACGAGAAGCACGCGCCAAGCGCCCACTCGACCGTCGACGTGCTCCAGGTCCTCTACCACCGGGTTCTGCGGATCACCCCGGACACCGCCGACGATCCGGAGCGGGACCGGTTCCTGCTCTCCAAGGGCCACGGACCGGTCGCCTACTACGCGGTGCTCGCCGCACACGGCTTCATCCCGGACGACTGGCTCGACGACCTCGCCGGCCCGGGGAGCCGACTGGGCCACCACCCGGACCGGACGCTCGTGCCGGGGGTCGAGATCGGCTCCGGCTCCCTGGGCCACGGTCTCGGCCTGGGCGTCGGCACCGCACTCGGGCTGCGGGCCCAGGGCCTGCTCAAACCCCGGGTGTACGTGCTGCTCGGCGACGCCGAACTGGACGAGGGCTCCAACCACGAGGCAATCGCGTACGCCGGCGCGACAGGCCTGGGCAACCTCACCGCGATAGTCGTCGACAACTCGTCGACCACCCACGGTTGGGCGGGCGGGATCGCCAGCCGGTTCACCGTGAACGGCTGGACCGCCGACACGGTCGACGGCCGGGACCACACCGACCTGTACGTGGCGCTGACCGGGCACCGGCCCGGCCGGCCGCACGTCGTGGTCGCCCGCGTCGAGAGCAGGGGATGACAGCCATGCGTGCCGCCTTCATCGACACCACCACAGCCCTGCTCGACGAGGACCCCCGTACCGCCCTCGTGCTGGCGGACATCTCGGCCACCCAGTTCGCGCCTGCCGGTGCCCGGCACCCGGACCGGGTCCTCAACGTCGGCATCCGGGAACAACTCATGATCGGCGTGGCCGGCGGGCTCGCCCTGACCGGGCTGCGCCCGATCGCGCACTCGTACGCGACGTTCCTGGTCGACAGGGCGTACGAGCAGATCAAGCTGGACCTGGACCACCAGGGCGTCGGCGCGGTGCTGGTCAGCATCGGCGGGTCGTACGACGGGTCGCGGGAGGGCCGGACCCACCAGTCGCCCGGGGACGTGGCGCTCTTCGACTCCCTCGGCGGCGCGTGGACGGTACGCGTGCCCGGTCACCCGGACGAGGTGGCGCCGCTGCTCCGGGCCGCCACGGCCACCGACGACCCGGTCTACCTACGGCTCGGCGAGCAGCGCAACGCCCGGGCGTACCCGGACGCCGACCGACTGCGGGTGCTGCGGCGGGGCGGGGTGGACGCTCCGCTCGTGGTGGCCGTCGGGCCGATGCTCGATCCCACGCTGGCGGCGACCGAGGGGCTCGACGTGACAGTGGCGTACACCCACACACCCCGCCCGTTCGACGTGGCCGGGCTGCGCGCGCTCGCCGGGACTGAGGTGGTGCTCGTCGAGCCGTACCTCGCGGGGACGTCGAGCGCTGTCGTCGGCCGGGCGCTCGCGGACGTGCCGCACCGGCTGCTCACCCTCGGGGTCGGCCGGACCGACCTGCGACGGTACGGCGATCCCGCGGACCACGCCCGGTGGCACGGCCTGGACGCCGAAGGGCTGCGGCGGTCGCTCGACGCGTTCCTGGGATCAGTTCGACGATGAGACGGCGGGACGGCGGCGGGCGCGTTCGCGACCGAGGATCCAGATCGCCTCGACGCCGTCCTTCCAGGTGATCTTCTTGCCCTCTTCGCGGCCACGGGCCCGGTAGCTGATCGGCACCTCGTACGGGCGGATGCGGCGGCGCAGCAGCTTGCCTGTCACCTCGGCCTCCATGCCGAAGCCGCGCGAGCGCACCCCCAGCGACCGGTAGAGCGCCACAGGCATCAGCTTGAAGCAGGTCTCCAGATCACCGATGTACGAGTTGAACAGCACATTGGCCGCCATCGTGACGCCCTTGTTGCCCATCACGTACCAGAAGCTGTAGGCACTGTGGCTGCCGAAGGTGCGATTTCCGTAGACCACTGTCGCGCGCCCGTCGAGCACCGGGTCGAGCAGTTTGGGGATGTCCTGCGGGTCGTACTCCAGGTCGGCGTCGAGGATGACCATGTAGTCGCCCTCGGCGCTGTCCACCGCGGTCTTGATGGCCGCGCCCTTGCCGGCGTTGCGCTGGTGGGTGATGACGCGCAGGCGAGCGTCGTCGGCGCGACCGAGGATCTCACCGGTGCCGTCCCGGCTGCCGTCGTCGACAACGACCAGCTCGATCTCGCAGGGATAGTCCACCGCCAATGCCTGCTTGAGGGCATCCGCGATGCGTTCTTCCTCGTTGTAGACCGGCATGAGGATCGAGAGCTTCACGGGAATCTCCACGGTGGCGACAACACGTCGGGCATAGCCTAGCCTGGCTGGTCAGCTCGACGCTGGCCGCCATCGTCGGGCGGTCGGCGTGGCGGACTCAGGCGGATGGTGTTTACTTCCGGCCATGTCGGCTGCCGGCTCCCTGCTCGCGGCGGTTCCCGCCGCCTCGGTGCTCCTGCTCACCGTCGCGACGAGGCCGCGCGGGGTCGGTGCGGTGGCCCCACTGCGGCTGGCAGTGGTACGCGCCGCCCTGCTCACCGGAGCGTACGCGGTGCTCGTCGTCGAGGTGCTCGGCGCACTGCACGCGTTGAACAGGGCGGCGTTCACCATCGCCTGGCTGCTCTTCCTGGCGGTCGCCGCGACCGCCACCGGATTGCGGTGGCGCCGGGCTGACGAATCCGCGTCGCCACCCGCCGCCGCACCCCGGCCGGTGCCGGTCGGCGCCGTGGCGTCCGGCGGTGGACCCGGGGCACCCGCCCCGGTCGTCGCCGACGGCGCTCCCGCGCCGACCCGGACCGACAGGTCACCCGCCGGGCTGCTCGCCGTGGCGGTCGACACCTGGCGTACGGCCGGCCGGGGCGAACGGCTGCTCGCTGGCGCGGTCGCCGGGCTGGTCCTGGTGGAGCTGCTTATCGCGCTGCTTGCCGAGCCGAACAACTTCGACTCGCAGACGTACCACCTGCCGAAGGTGGAGCACTGGGTCGCCCAGGGTGACCTGGACTTCTGGCCCACCGCCATCCACCGGCAGGTGACCATCCCGCCGGGCGCCGAATACCTGCTGCTGCACCTGCGCCTGCTCACCGGTGGGGACGCGCTGCACAACCTGGTGCAGTGGGCCGCCGGGGTGCTCTGCCTGCTGGTGGTCGCGCGGATCACCGCGCAGCTCGGCGGTGGCCGGCGGGCCCAGCTGCTCACCGCGTTCGTACTGGCGAGCACGCCGATGGTGGCCCTCCAGGCGACAAGTACGCAGACCGACCTGGTCTGCGCGGCGTGGGTGGCCTGCGCGGCGACCCTCGTGCTTGACGGCCTGCGTCGACGGACCGGCTGGGGCACGCTGCTCGCGCTCGGGGCCGCCACCGGTCTGACAGCTGTGACGAAGACAAGCGGCCTGATCGCGGTGGGCCCGCTGCTGGTCCTCTGGGGGCTGGCCCAGCTCCGCCTGGTCCTGGCCGACCGAGCACCGGCGCGGGCCGGCGGTGTGGCCCGTACGGTAGGCGGTTCGGTACTGATCCTGCTTGTCGCCGCGGTGGTCGTCGGCCCGTTCCTGGCCCGGGTGACCGCCGAGTTCGGGCACCCGCTGGGGCCGCCCCGGTTGCGCGAGTCCATCCCGATGGAACGGCACGATCCGGCGTCGGTGCTTGTCAACGCGCTGCGGATCGGGCACACGGCGTTCGACACACCGTTGGCGCCGCTGCGCCGCGCCGCCGCGGAGGCGATCATCGGCGGCGCGGACGCCATAGGCGTCGACCCGCAGGACCGGGCGATCACCTTCGGTCGGGAGATCTTCCCCGAGCCCGCCTGGTATCCGGACGAGGACCGGGTGGCGTTCCCGATCGCCGGGGCGCTGGCGTTGATCGGCGTGGCCGTCGCGCTGGCCCGGCCCCGCCGGATCGACTCCGGGCAGGTCGGGCCGCTGCGCGCGTACGCGGTGGTGGCGCTTACCACGGTCCTGCTGCACACCGCGATGATCAAGTGGCAGCCGTGGGGCAACCGGCTGATCCTCTACGCCCTCGTGCTCGCCCTGCCGCTGGCCGGGCTCTGGCTGGACGCGCTGCTTCGCCGGCACGCCCCAGCGACGGCCGGGGTGGCGGCGCGACGCTCGATCGCCACGCTCGCGGCGGTCACCGTGCTGGCCACCTCGGCGCTGGCCGGGGTGCTCGCCCTGTCGTACGGCTTCCCGCGTCGGCTCGTGGGCGCCGGCTCGGTCTTCACCACGTCGGACTGGGACACCCGGTTCCTGCGCCGGCCACAGTGGGCCGACGAGTTCCGGTGGGCCGCGGCGTCGGTACGCGACAGCGGCGCCCGCCGGATCGGGCTGGTGCAGCAGAACGACAACTGGGAGTACCCGTGGTGGCTGCTACTGCGGCAGCCCGACGGAGGCTCACCGGAGCTGGTGGCGTTGCAGTCGGTGCTGCCGGAACGACCTCCGGCCGACCCGGCCTCGGTGGACGCCATCGTCTGCACCGGCAGCAGGCCGGCCTGCGTCAAGCTCGTTCCGGCCGGCTGGCGGCTGGAGTTCCGCGACTACGTCGGCTATGCGCTGCCGCCCGGCCGCTGACCGCACCTGACAGGAAGACACCGCCGCGCCGCCCGGATCGTCTGATCCGGGCGGTTCCGCATCCCGCGCGCAAGGATCCGAAGCGCATTCACATCCGTTGATTGGCACGTTACCGTCTGGTAACTCAATCGATGCCCCACGATTGAGCCGAAAGGAGTGCGTCGATGCCTGTTACCCCCGCCAGGCCCGAACGCGCGACCAGACGACGGGCCATCACCGTCGCCGTCGCCGTCGCCGCTCTCGTCCTGCCGATGCTCGCCGGACCGGCAGCCCCCGCTGCCGCCGCCGACCGACCAGCCGTCCAACCACTCCCCGCCAACCTCGAAGCCATCCGGGCCGCCGAGGCCACCGCCCTCTACGGCAGCCCGGCGATCCGCCCGATCGAGCAACGGCGTACCTCTCTGATCACCATGGGCGACAGCCAGATCTCCGGGGAGGGGGTCGGCAACTACGTGCCCGGCACCCACCAGGACGGCAACTGGTGCGACCGTTCGTACGACCAGGCGGTGTTCCGCACCGGCATCCCGTCGGACGCGCGCTACAACATCGCATGCTCCGGCGCGACACCGTGGAACCTGATCGCCGGCGGCCCCACCCAGCACAACGAACTCAACCAGGGCGACTATCTGGGGATCAAGGCCCGCAACACGCACGTGAAGCTGATCTGGGTCGTCGTCGGCGCGAACGGCGACGGCACCATCCAGTTCGGCCCGGTCGCCACCGACTGCGCGATCAGCCGGGTCTTCCTCCAGGGCAACTGCTACCCCGACTACACCGACCAGTGGACGATCCGCACCGACGGCAGTCGCCGGGCGGTTGCCGACGCCCTCACCGACATCCGGCAGACCATGACCAGGGCCGGCTACCTGCGTACCGACTACGAGCTGGTGCTCATGTCGTACCCGAGCCCGGCAAGCCCGGACGTGGAGGACAACCCGAACTTCCCGGGCTGGTACTCGGGCGGCTGCCTGCTCTACCTCGCCGACGCCGCGTTCGCCAGGAACAAGGCGGTGCCCCTGTTCGAGTCGGCGCTGCGCGCTGCGGCCGCCCAGACCGGCACCCGCTACCTGGACGCCAGCCGGCTCTTCCACGGCCACGAGGTGTGCACCGACAACACCTCGGTCCGCGGCCTCTTCATCGAGATCGGGATCTGGAACGAGAACGCCGCACGGCAGTCGTTCCACCCCAACGCCCGGGGCCACGGCATGTTCGCCCAGTGCATCACCCAGTTCTGGAACTCGGGACAGCAGCAGGCCACCTGCGTCGACCCGGCCAGCACCGGCGCCGGCGTGCTCTACTCCGGTCTGATGCAGTTCAAGCAGGTGCGCAACCTGGCCACCAACACCTGCGTCGACGGTAATGGCTACGACTCACGCAACGGCACCGCCCAACAGTCGTACGGCTGCCACGGCGGACGCAACCAGGGCTTCTGGTACGACTCGACCAGGCGCTCACTGCACTCGGAACTGTCCCACGACCGCTGCCTCGACGTCGCCGGCGGATCGATGACGGCAGGCACGGCTGTCAACATCTACGACTGCAACGGCACCCCCGCCCAGCAGTTCGCCTTCGCCGGCAACCAGCTCAGGCCGGTGAGCGCCAGCACCCTCTGCGTGGCGTTCGACAACCCGTCGTCGGGCAGTCCCCGGCTGCGGTTGGCCGCATGCTCCAGCAGCACCAGGCAGCAGTGGTCGTTCGAGGCCCGTACCGCCGCCAACCCGGTCGGCTACGGTCACGACGACTTCATCGGCTCGCGCGTCTACTGACGCCAAAAGGGGGGCCCTGGCGTCGGCCAGTGCCCCCCTTTCTCACTTGGCGCGGGGGATGAGGATGAGCCGGGCCGCGCCCTTGTCGCCGTCCTTCGCCCCGGCGACGCCGAGCGTCGTACCGACCTTGACGTCGCTGGCCCGCACGGTGGCCCGATGCTCGACGACCCGCAGGTCGTCGCCGAAGGTCCAGGTCATGGTGAAGCCGTCGGTGGACTTGACAGTCATCGAGTCGCCGTCGATCGCGGTCACCTCACCACGCTGCACGGCGACGGTCTGCGTACCGCCGTCCTTCGTCTTCACCACTGCCTCACCGTGCAGGGTGTTCCTGCGCAGCAGCACGCGGGCCTGGCGGCGCTTGCGCCACTCCTCGCCCCGCTTCTGCTTGGCCTTGTCCTGCGCGGTGGGGGAGGCGCCGGGCGTCGGGGTGGCCGGCGCGGCGACGGTCCGCACGTCAAGCTCGTCGGCGTCGAAACCCATCGCGGCCAACGCCTGACCCTCCACCCCCATCGCCGCGGCGACGTCGACGGCGGCGTCCCGGGCGGGCTGGCTGGCCACCTCGGCCGCACCGCAGCCGCTGACGCCGAGCGCGACCGCCGCGAGCAGGGCCGTGGTGCCGGTGGCGAAACCCCAACGTGGCATGACTGTTCCTCTCGTCCGTGGAGTCCTCAGCCTTCCCTCGGTCCACGAGCGGAGCGTCAGGCCGATGTTCGGGCCAGGTAAGGACCACCGGGCAGCCGGACCGTGAAGGCCGCGCCGCCCTCCGGGGCGTGGCCGGCGACGATCTCCCCGCCGAGTCGACGCACCAACCCGGCGGCCAGCGCCAACCCGAGCCCGCTGCCCACCTTGCGCACCCCCCGGTACCGCTCGTGCAGCGCGCCCCGCTCGAACGCCACCGCCAGGTCGTCGTCGGTGAAGCCGGGTCCGCCGTCGCGGACCTCCACCACACCGCCGGCGGCCGGGCCCGCACCGGCCGGCCGGACCGCGAGCACCACAGGCGCACCAGGGGGTACGACCCGCAGCGCGTTCTCCAGCAGCCCGTCCACCACCTGCCGGATCCGACCCGGATCGGTGTACGCGGGCACCGGCTGACCCGGCGTCTCCACCCGGAACGCCACGCCCACCGCCGCGCACCGACCGGCCCAGGTCGGCTCGGCGTCCACGGCCAGCCGGGTCAGGTCCACCGACACCGGTTCGAGGGGGAAGTCGGCGGCCTCCAGCCGGGCCAGCGCCAGCAGGTCACCGATCAGCCGGTCCAGGTGTTGCGCCTCGGCAAGCATCGTCCGGCCGGTGTCGACCGTGTCGTCCGCGCCGAGCACCCCGTCGGAGAGCGCCTCCGCGTACCCCCGGATCGCGGTCAGCGGGGTCCGCAGCTCGTGCGAGACGGAGAGCAGGAACTCCCGCTGCCGGCCCTCGCTGGTGGCCAGGGCTGCGGCCAGGCCGTTCAACGCCTCGGCCAGGTCGGCGACCTCGTCCGGCGGCTCGACAGGCACTCGCACCGCGCGGTCACCGGCGCGCAGCCGGGCGGCGGCGGTCGCCGCGACGCGGATCGGCCGGGCCAGGCGGCGGGCCAGCAGCAGACCGGCCACCACACCGGCGGCCAGTCCCGCCAGCAGCGGCAGCCAGAGGCTGCGCAGCACCTGTGCCCACAGCCCGTTCGCCGACGAGCGGGAGAGCACCACTCCGTTGCCGCCCGGCAGCGCCCGACCCTCGACCAGGGCACGCCGGCCGTTGACCGCGCGGCGGGCCGACACGTTGCGTCCCTGCTCGATCCGCTGCACCAGCCGGGGCGGCAGACCCGGCCGGTCGACCGCCCCACGCCGGATCAGGTACGCGTCGATGCCCTGGTTGCGGAGTTGCTGGATGAGCCGCTCCTCGTCGACCGTACGACCACGGTCGAGCCGGGTCCGCAGCACCTCGGCGGCGAGCCGGGCCTGCGCGGCGAGCGCCTCCTGGTCGCGGCGCTCGGCGCCACGGATCGCCAATGGCACCGCCACGGTCGCGGTGACCAGCACCGACACCAGCGCCACAGCGCATGTGACAAGTACAGCGCGAGCGGTAAGTGTCCGGCCAAACCGGCAACGGCGGCCAGCCGGGGCCGGCCCACCGAGCGGCACGGCCCCGGCAGACCTCGCCGATCTTGCACTTCCTGCCCGTGCAAAAGGGATGAACCTCGCGAGAGGGCGACAGAAAGCGCAAGATCGGCGCAGAGGGGCCGGCGAGGCGACGCGTACCTGGTGGTTAGGCATCGACGGCGTACCCCACGCCGCGATGGGTCCGGATGACACTCGCCGGGCCGAGCTTCGCGCGTACCTGGGCGACGTGCACGTCGACGGTGCGGGTGCCGGCGTGCGCCGCGTAACCCCACACCCCGGCCAGCAGTTCCTCACGGGTGAAGACCCGCCCGGGCCGGGCCATCAGATGCGCCAGCAGGTCGAACTCGGTGGAGGTGAGCTGCACCGGCGCGCCGTCGGCGGTGACCGTCCGGCGGGCCGGGTCGAGGGTCACCGGGCCGACGACGCGCTGCCGGTCCGCGCCCTCCGGGCCGCCGGCCGAGCGGCGCAGCACCGCACGCACCCGGGCGACCAGCTCACGGGGGCTGAACGGCTTGGTCACGTAGTCGTCGGCGCCCAACTCCAGGCCGACGATCCGGTCGACCTCGTCGTCGCGGGCGGTGAGGAAGATGACAGGCGTCCAGTCGCCGGCCTCCCGCAGCCGCCGGCAGATCTCCGTGCCGGGCAGGCCGGGCAGGGCGATGTCCAGGACGCAGGCCACCGGGCGCAGCCGGCGGGCGGCGGACAGGCCGGCAGCGCCGTCACGCTCCAGGTGTACGCCGAACCCGTCCCTGGTGAGGTACAGCCGGACCAGGTCGGCGATGGCCGGCTCGTCCTCGACCACGAGGACGAGCCCGCGGTGCGGCGGGTCGACTGTCACCGGCCCATGATTGCCGACCCGTCGCGTCGACGCGATCGGTACGTGTTCGAGTTTGGTAAAGGCCCGCGCGGTGTGGCGTCAGCGCGCCACGGCGGGACGGAACACGCCCGCTCGGGCGGTCGCCGGTGTGTCGCCGATCGTCGCGACGACCCGCTCGCGGGGTGTCCGCAGGCGGGTCCGGAACGCGTGGTTCAGCAGCGCGTCGAGCTGCCACACCCGCTTCGGGTGGGCCGTACGGATCAGGAACCGTTCCCGGATCCCGTCGATCGCGGTGGCGGCCAGCTCGACCGAGTGCAGCCGCGGGTCGGGGCTCCAGGTGACGTTGCTCAGCTCGCGCAGCTCGGTGTTGAGGTGCAGGCGCAGCCGGTGCAGCAGGCGGGTCTGCTGGGTCACCACCAGCCGACGGTGGGTGAGCAGCAGAAGATAGTCGCCGGTGACCGGGCGGTCGGGGCGGCTGCACCTGGTGACCAGGATGGTGGCGTCACCGGAGCCGACGCAGCGGCGGAAGACAGGCATGTGCCGGCTGAGGGTCTGCACTGCCAGGCCGGCCTCGGCGGCGGCCGGGAGGAACGTTCGGGAGAAGACGTCCATGACCTGCCCAACGACGCCCCCGGCGGGGTGACGTGGGTCACGCCTACTTTTTGGAAGTTCCACGCGGCCTGTCGCACTGGCTGTCCGACTTCCGACCGGGACAGATCATGGTCAGGCGTCGGACCGGAGCGGATCGTCCGCGAACAACTCCTCGAGCCATCCCGGCACGGCGTCGGCGTAGTCGGTGCGGGACTCGTCCACGGTGGCCAATGCCCGCCGCCAGGAGAGCGACCGGCTGACCGGGGCCAGGCCGATCGCGAGGTCTGCGGCCTCGACCAGGGTACGGCGGTCGTACCTGTCGGTCCACGCCTCCAGGTACGCGTCGCGCAGCCGCGTCAACTGGGCGCCGTCGGCCGACAGGCTGCTGGCGTACCGGATGGAACGCAGGGTCACCAGCAGCGTGCCGAACGGGTGCGCCACCGAGGCGTCACCCCAGTCGAAGAAGCGGTAGCCGGCGTCGCCGGCGAAGACGTTCCCGTCGTGCAGGTCGTCGTGCTGCACGGTCGCCGGAATGCCGATGTCGGCGAGCCGCCGGCACCGCTCGGCGTACGACGGCACCTCCGCGCGCAGCCGCTCGTGCTGGTCGGGGGTGAGCCCGCCCTCGGCTCCGATCAGCAGCGACCCGTGGTCGTCGAGCAGTTCGGCGAACAGCCCGGCCAACACCTCGGGTCGGTGGTCCGGCACGCCGCCGGCGACCAGTCCGTCGGCGCGCGACGCGCTGGCCAGTTGCAGTGCCGCGTACCCGGGCAGCACCCGCTCCCAGTGCGCCGGGTCGGGGTCGCGCGCCAGCACGTCACGCAACGACTCCCCGCCGTGGGGCAGCAGTGACCAGCCCTGCTCCGGGTCCACCGCGATCGGGGTCAGCACCCGGTCGGGCGTCAGCTCGGCGAGCGCCGAGATCAGGAACGCCTCGTGCACCGTCCCCGGATTGTTCGCCTTGAACCAGACCGGGCCGTCGTCGGTGGGCACCCGCCACACCAGCGACCAGGGGCGTACCCGGGGTTCGACAGGCCCGGTCACCCGCCGGCCGACCCGGGTCAGCTGCTCGTCGACCCAGAGCCGGGCCCGCGTCCGCCACTCCTCGCAGGAACTCTCGGGGGCGCGATCGATCGTCGTCACGCAGGGGACCCTAGGCGGCCCGGCCGGGTCCGGCGAGACGTTTTCCTCAGACCAGCTCGACGATCGTGGCGTTGGCCATGCCGCCGCCCTCGCACATGGTCTGGAGCCCGTAGCGGATCTCGTTGTCGCGCATGTGCTGGAGCATCGTCGTCATGATCCGGGCGCCGGAGCCGCCGAGCGGGTGCCCGAGGGCGATGGCGCCGCCGCGCGGGTTCAGCCGCTCCGGGTCCGCCTCGGTCTCCGCCAACCAGGCCAGCGGCACCGGGGCGAACGCCTCGTTCACCTCGTACACCCCGATCTCCTCGATGCCCAGCCCCGCGCGGCGCAGCGCCTTCGCGGTGGCCGGGATGGGCGCGGTGAGCATGGTGACCGGGTCGTCGGCGGCGACCACGGCGGTGTGGATGCGGGCCAGCGGGCGCAGGCCGTGGCGGCTGGCCCACTCGGAGGTGGTCACCGCGAGGGCGGCGGCGCCGTCGGAGATCTGGGACGCCGAACCGGCCGTCACCACGCCGTCGGCGCGGAACGGGGTGGCCAGCCCGCCGAGCTTCTCCAGCGAGGTGTCGCGACGGATGCCCTCGTCGGCGGCGAACTTGCCGCCGTCGCCGAGCGGTACCGGTGCCAGCTCCGGGTCGAACGCGCCGGCGTCCTGCGCGGCGGCGGCCTTCTCGTGGCTGGCAAGCGCGTACTCGTCCAGCTGGGTACGCGAGAAGCGCCAACGGCGGGCGATCAGCTCGGCGCCGACACCCTGGTTGAACGGCAGCGGCGCGTCGTCGGCGAAGCCCTCCACACCCCGGTAGCGGTCGCGGATCTGGTCGCTGAACGGCATCCCGCCGGCCACGCTGGAACCCATCGGCACCCGGGTCATCGACTCCACGCCGCCGGCGACCACGAGGTCGGCCTGGCCGGAGAGGACTGTGGCGGCGGCGAAGTGCAGCGCCTGCTGGCTGGAGCCGCACTGCCGGTCCAGGGTGGTGCCGGGCACGGTCTCCGGCCAGCCGGCCGCGAGCACCGCGTTGCGGGCGATGTTCCAGGACTGCTCGCCCACCTGGGACACACAGCCCCAGAAGACGTCGTCGACCTGCGCCGGGTCGAGCCCGGTGCGTTCGGCGAGGGCGCGCAGCACGTGCGCCGAGA
The DNA here is from genome assembly GCF_042898105.1 of Micromonospora sp. NPDC000663. NCBI lineage: Bacteria > Bacillati > Actinomycetota > Actinomycetes > Micromonosporales > Micromonosporaceae > Micromonospora > Micromonospora sp. NPDC000663. The sequence continues at coordinate 651,510 of NZ_JBIAYR010000003.1, read as the reverse complement.
GGTCGACCGGGTGGACGCCTGCGAGACTGCCCTTGCGCCGCCCAATCGGGGTGCGTACCGCGCCGACGATTACCGCGTCACTCATGTTTACCCCTCGGTAACTTGGGTGCCCCGATCCTACGTCGTCGGTGGACCGGTCGTCCGCACCCGGGCATGCTTGGCGCATGGAGGAGATGTCCACGGTCCGTCAGTGGCGGGTGCCGGCAGGCCTGCCGGCGGCGAAGCTGGCCGGCGCGGTCCTGCTCGTCGCGCTCGGTCTGCTCTTCGCCGACGGCGACCCGGTGCGGGTGGCGGTGGCCGCCCTGGCCGCCGCCGCGGTGGCCGGCTGGGCGGTACGCGACCTGGTCGCGCCGGTCCGGTTGGCCGTGGGCCCCGACGGCCTCACGGTCGTCCGGGGCTTCGCCGGCCGGCGGCTGCTGCCCTGGTCGGCGGTCGAGGCGATCACCGTGGACCGCCGACCCCGGTTCGGCCTCACCAGCGAGACCCTGGAGATCGACGCCGGCGACTCGCTGCACCTGTTCGGCAGGTACGACCTGGGTGCCAACCCGGAAGAGGTCGCCGCCGAGCTGCGCGCCGCCCGCCCGGTCAGTTGAGCAGTTGCACGGTTCGGAAGATCACCAGGGCGAGCAGGATCAGCAGGATGATCGCGCCGCCGACGACCTGCACCAGCGTGCGCCGCTCCCGTGGCGCGTACGCGAGCACCGCCGCCATCGCCCCGCCGACCGCCAGGCCACCGAGGTGCCCGGGGATCGAGATGCCCGGCACCGCGAAGGTGAAGACGAGGTTGATGACGAGAATCGGCACGATCGCCGAGGTGTTCTGGCCAAGACGGCGCATGATCACGAAGATCGCGGCGAAGAGCCCGAAGGTGGCCGTCGACGCGCCGACAGTCGGAGATTGGTAGGGAGCACTGACCAGGAAGACGGCGACATTGCCCCCGATCCCCGCGATCAGGTAGAGGGCGAGGAACCGCACCCGCCCGAGTGCGCCCTCCAACTCCCGGCCGAGCACCCACAGCGCCCACATGTTCAGCAGTAGGTGGATCACGCCGTAGTGCAGGAACATGGCAGTGACCAGGCGGTACCACTCGCCGGCCGCGACACCGTGCACCGGACCGAAGGCAACGTACGAGGCGTAGCCGAGCACGCCACCCCAACGGGTCAGCGGCGTCTCGTCGCCGGCCAGCCCGCCGAAGCCGGACCCGCCCACCACCGCGCTCCCGCTTCTGGCGGAGGCGATGGAGATCAGGAAGAACAACACGTTCAGAGCGATGAGCGTCTTGGTGACGTAGCCGTGCCGGCCGGCGGTACCGCCACCGAAGGCGGTACGCGCCGGCCGCACACTGCGACGTCCCTCGTTGACGCACTCCGGGCACTGGTGCCCGACGGACGCGTCCCGCATGCAGTCCGGACAGATCGGCCGGTCACAGCGGGTGCACCTGACGTAGGTCTCCCGACCGGGGTGCCGGTAGCAGACCGGGGTGGTCGGCGGGGACTCACTCACCGGGCCGACCCTCCGCCCGCCACCGCGCGGTCCACCGGCACCGGCCGTGCTCCGGAGCGCTCAATCATGCGAGCAAAGGTACCTCGCCTGTCGGTCAGGAGGCAGATCGCTCGATCTCGACCCGCTCGATGACGACGTCCTGCAACGGACGGTCGCTCGGGCCGGTCGGGGTGCTCGCGATCGAGTCGACGACCTTCACCGACTGCTCGTCGGCGACCTGCCCGAAGATCGTGTGCCTGTTGTTCAGGTGTGGCGTCGGCGACACGGTGATGAAGAACTGCGAACCGTTGGTGCCCGGTCCGGCGTTCGCCATGGCCAGCAGGTACGGCCGGTCGAAGCGCAGCTCCGGGTGGAACTCGTCGGCGAACTTGTAGCCCGGCCCGCCCCGGCCGGTGCCGGTCGGGTCGCCCATCTGAATCATGAAGCCGCTGATCACGCGGTGCGAGATGGTGCCGTCGTAGTACGGCCCACTGCCCGGCTGACCGGTGCGCGGGTCGGTGTACTCCCGGTTGCCCTCGGCCAGGTCGATGAAGTTGCGGACCGTCTTCGGAGCGTGGTTCGGGAAGAGCTCCAGCCGGATCGGGCCAGCGTTGGTGTGCAGGGTGGCGTAGACAGCCTCGGCCACGGGTACTCCTCACTCGTTGGTCAGTTCCATGCGGATCCTCCCATGTGCCCGATCTGGCATCGCGGAGGCATCCGAAGGTGGAGGATGACGAAGGAACAACTCCCAGGAGGTAGGACCGTGTTTGGATTCGGGCGGCGTAAGTCCCAGGGGCAGCTGGCCAAGGCCGAGCTGAACCAGAGCATCAGCCACCTGATGCAGGCAGCCAACCACGCCGCGAAGGGCGCCGGCGCGACCGTCAGCCCGCGGGTCCAGGTGGCCCGGGGCTACGTCGGACCGGCCGCGATGAAGGTGCGTGACCGCGCGTCGACCGGCTGGGGGACGACACTCACCACGTTGGCACCGCTGGCCGCGGCGGCCCGTGACGGCGCCGCGCAGGCAGGGCCGCTGACCAGGAAGGCCAAGTCGAAGACCATGCGCATCACTGGTAAGAAGAAGCAGCCGCGCCGTCGCGGCTCGATGATGACGGGCCTGCTGGCCGCCGGTGCCATCGCCGGCCTGGCCGGAGCGGTCGCCCTGCGTCGCCGCCGGGAGCAGCAGGAGTGGGCCGAGTACGACCCGACCCGCACCCTGGAGCCGATGCGCGACGAGGTGGACTCCATCGAGGTCCGCACCCCGTCCACCGCCAAGGGCAGCGACGGTTCCGCCATCTCCGGGATGACCGGTGCCGGCAGCTCGGCGGTCGCCGGCGGCGACAGCGCCAGCACCACCGGCACGGCCAAGCCGACGGGTGTCCGTCCCACCGACAAGGTCCCGGCCGTCGCCGAGGGCGCCACGGACGTCTCCGGCCGTCCGGCCGACGACCTCACCAAGGCGCTGGGCAAGGACACGGCCCGCACCAACGGTCGCGGCTGACCTCAGCGGCAGCGCATCGAGCGCCGGCGACGCGGGATTCCCGCCTCGCCGGCGCCTTCGCGTGTCAGAGCCAGCCGTTGCGCCGGAACCAGCGGTACAACGCCAGCGAGACGCCGAGCATCAGGGCCAGCACCACCGGATAGCCGTACGTCATCTTCAGCTCGGGCATGTTCTCGAAGTTCATGCCGTAGATGCCGGCGACACCCGTCCAGAACGCGGCGATGGCCGCCCACGCGGCGATCTTGCGCATGTCGTTGTTCTGGTCGACGGTGACCTGGGCCAGCCGCGCCTGGAGGATCGAGTTCAGCAGATCGTCGTACGAGTTGACCTGCTCGACCGTGCGGCTCAGGTGGTCCTGCACGTCCCGGAAGTACTTGCGGATCTCCTTCGGCACGTCCCGGTTGACCTGCGAGGTCACGTTCATCAACGGCCGCTGCAACGGGACCACCGCCCGCTTGAACTCCACAAGCTCCCGCTTCATCTGGTAGATCCGCTGGATGCGCCCGTGGCTGTTGCGGTCGAAGACCTCGGCCTCCAGCTGGTCCAGGTCGTCCTCAAGCTGCTCGGCCACCTCGAGGTAGAGGTCGACCACCCGGTCGGTCACCCCGTACGCCACCGCCCACGGGCCCTGGAGCAGCAACTCCTGCTTGGTCTCCAGGTCGGCGCGCACGGGCGAGAGCCGGCAGGCGTCCCCGTGCCGGACGCTGATCAGGAAGTTCGGGCCGATGAAGAGCATCACCTGGCCGGTCTCCACGACCTCGGAGGTCTCGGTCAGCTCCGTGTGCTCGCAGTACCGGGCGGTACGCAGCACCAGGAAGCTCACCTCGCCGAAGCGCTCCAGCTTGGGCCGCTGCTCGGCCTTCACCGCGTCCTCGACGGCCAGCTCGTGCAGGCCGTACGTCTCCGCGATGGCTGTCATCTCGGCCAGCTCCGGCTGGTGCAGGCCGATCCAGACGAAGCCGTGCTCCTCCCGGCGGGCCGCCTCCAGCGCGTCCGCGTACCCCCAGTCGCCGGGCTGCCGCTTGCCGTCGATGTAGAGCGCGCAGTCGACCACGCCACTGCGCCCGCTGCCGGCGGGGGTGGGCACGGGTGGCGAACCGTCGGCGTTGAGGATGCGGGTCATCGCGCGTACCGGCGACGGCCACGCCCTGGGTCGGAGGACCCGACCGGTGTGCGACGGTGTGGTCCGGCCCTGCCCGGTCCGATCTGTCATCGTGTCACCTCCCCGCGCTCGACTGCGGCTTGCAGGCTACGCCGCTCGCGGCCGAAGGCCCGTGTGACGGGCGTCGCTCGGGGCGGCGCCGGGCGGGCCGGGCCGCATCGGGGGGTGCGGGGACGACACGGCCCACCCGGCGCCCGTGGGGGCGGGGGTTGTGCTGCACGCGTCACCCTGGCGCGGAATGGTCGGACGGACCTCCGCTGCGCCGGACGGTGACGCTCGCAGCATTGTGAGCCGCCGGCCGCCCGGGCGGGAGTCCCGGGACGGCCGGCATCGTCGTTCTGTCGGGAACCCGACAGAAGTTCAGCTACGGACCGCCTCGACGGCTTCCGCGAGGCGACGGACACCCTCGTCGATCCGGTCGGCGGTCACCGCCGAGAACGCCAGCCGCAGCGCGTGCCGCCCACCGTCCAGGACGAAGTCGCTGCCCTTCACCACCGCGACGCCACGCTCCGCCGCCGCCGGGGCGAGCCGGTCGACCAGGACGTCCTCCGGGAACTCCACCCAGAGGAAGTAGCCACCGTCGGGCTCCACGAACCGGGCCTGCGGCAGGTGCCGGCGCAGCGACTCGGCGAGCACCCGGGCACGCTCGCCCAGCGCCGCCCGGACGGTCTCGATCGACCTGTCGATGTCGCCCGAGACACAGAACTGGTGCACGATCGCCTGGGACACCATGCCCGGCGAGATGTAGAGGCTCGTGGCGTTCTTCGCGATGTCGGCGATCAGATCGGCCGGGCCGACCAGGTAACCGACCCGCACACCCGGGCAGACCGTCTTGGTGAAGCTCGACGCGTGCACCACCACGTTGCGGGTGTCCAGCGAGAGCATCGACGGCAGCGCCTCGCCACGGAAACGGATGTCCGCGTACGGGTCGTCCTCGAAGATCGTGAACTCGTACTCGGCGGCCAGGTCGAGCAGCTCCCGCCGCTTCTCCAACGACAGCGTCATGCCGGCCGGGTTCTGGTAGTTCGGGATGACGTGCGCGAGCCGGGGACGGACCCCGGACTCCAGCAACTTGCGCAGCTCGGCCGTGTCCAGACCGTCGGGCTGGACCGAGATGCCGTGCAGCTCGCTGCCCATCCGCTGGAGGTTGAGCAGCGTCCGGTCGTACGTCGGGCGTTCCACCACCACCGCGTCACCCGGCCGGACCAGGTGGTCGAAGAGGAACGCGTCGGCCTGGAGTGACCCGTTTGTCACCAGCACCTGGTCGACGTCGACGCCGTGCTTCTCGGCGATCCACCTGCGCAGCGGAACGTAGCCGACGGAGGTGCCGTACGCCGTGACGCCGGCGGGGTCGGCGTCGAAGGCGCGGACGGCGGCGGCCTTGAGCCCCTCGACATCGACGATGTCCAGCGAGGGAGCCCCACGGGCGAAGGAGATCAGCTGCTCGGCGGTCATGGATGTTGAGCGTACGGGCGGCGGCGGGGGGCGCGCGGACGGCACGGCGATGTCCGCATCCTGAGCCACCGGGTCGGGTGACCCGCCTTGGCCGGACGGCGACAGATCAGACCGGAAGGGCGAGCGAGTCGTGCTGCGAAGCCCGGGAAAGCCCGTCCAACCGCACGCCGAGCGCGTCCAGGAGCTGGCTCCAGTCGAAGTAGGACCGCCAGGAGACGATCCGCCCCCGGCGGGCCCGCACCACCTCGGCCACCTCCCAGCTCACCTGAAGGCCGGTGGGCGCGACGGTGCCGAACGGCGAGTGCAGCGTGCCGGTGTGGGTGCCGCTCCACCGCACCTCCACAGCCGCGCCGCCACCCGTACGCACCGCACCCAGCGGATCGACCCGCAGGTCCGCGAAGGCGCCGGTCCAGGTACGCAGGAGCGCGGGCAGCTCGATCGGCCGCACCGTCACGCCCGGCATCGAGTAGAACGCCTCCGGGGCGTAGAGATCCGGCAGTCGGGCCACGTCCCGGTGCAGGAGCATGGCGTACTGCTGTTCGACCAGGCGCTCCGCGTCACGCATCGGACCCTCCCCCACGGGCCACGGCATCTCCATGCCCGTGAGGGATACCTACCCGTCGATCCGCCCCGGCACACCACCCGGTCAGCCGGTGGCGACCGCCTGGTCCTCCGCCCACACCCGCATGATGTCCCGCACCGAGATCACCCCGGCGACCTCACGGCCGTCCAGGACCACCAGGTGCCGGAAGCCGCCCCGGGCCATCGCGGCGGCCGCCTCGGCCACCGTCCAGTCCGGCCCGGCGTAGACCACATCCCAGGTCAGGTGGGCGCCTGTGCGTTCCACGTCGCAGTCCAGGCCGGCGCCGATGGCCTTCAACACGTCGCGTTCGGTCATGATCCCGACTCCCTCGGAATCCGGGTCGATCACGACCGCCGACCCGACACCGCGGGCCGACATCATCCGGGCCGCCTGGCGGAGCGTGTGCTCCGGACCGACGACGAGGACCTGGCTGGACATGGCTTCCCGTACCTGCATCACACATCACCCCTTTGGGACGGTGGGCATTCGGTACCGACATCGTGGTCTGTGGATGTTTCCGGGACAAGACCGGGCATCGTCGCGACGCCGTACCGCTCGCTACTGTCAAACGGTGTCCACCGAGCCCCTGCGCTGTGCCGGCGCGCTGATCGTCGACCACGACGGCCGCATCTTCTTCCAGCGCCGCTCACCACACCGGCGCCTCTTTCCCAACTGCTGGGACATCGTCGGCGGGCACCTGGAGCCGGGCGAGGAGATCGACGACGCGCTGGCCCGGGAGATCACCGAGGAGACCGGCTGGGTCCTCTCCCACGTCCTCGGGCAGGTGGGCGAGTACCACTACGTCGGCGACGACGGGCTGGCCCGGACCGAACACGACTTCCTCGTACGCGTCGACGGCGACCTCGGCCTCCCGAGGCTGGAGGCGGGCAAGCACACCGAGTACCGCTGGCTCGCCGAGCACGAGGTGACAATGCTCGACGAGAACCGCGACGTGAACGACGGCCTGATCCGGCGGATCGCGGAGGAGGGCTTCGCCGTCCTGCGGTCGATCGGTCTGTGAACACCGTCGAGCTGACGCCGCACCGGTTCGCCGGCCTGCTCACGCCGGCCGTGGACCGGACGTTCCGCGCCGGCATGCTTGCCGGCCGCGACGGCGGCGGCGCCGAACTGAGCCAGCGGTACGGCGGGCCCACCGCGACCGGCTTCCTGGTGGACCTGCGCACCCGGCTCGCCGCATCCGGCGGCACGGTCGACGGGCCGGGTTTCGCGGCGATCACCAGGTACGGCGACCCGGTCGGCGCCCGACGCGCGATGGACAAACATGTGGCGCACGGCATGATCCACCGCCGGCCGGACGGCGCGCTCTCCGCCACCGAACGGGGTGCCGCCTTCCTCGCCGAGCTGTACCAGGTGCACGCCGAGGTCACCGAGGAACTGTGGGCGGGCCACGACGAGCGGGTGGCGCGGTTGGTGGCGTCACTCGGCCGGGTGCTGGCGTACGCCCTGGTGCTTGCCGACGAGTCGGGCACCCCGGACGGCTCGGCCTTCACCGCGCTGGCACCCCCGTACGAGCCGGACGGCACCGGGCCGGGCGTGCTGCTGCTCAACCGCCTGGGCGCGCTGCGCCACTACCGGGCCGACGCGCACGCCGCCGCCTGGACCGCCGCCGGGCACACCGCGTCGACCGTCGCCGCGCTGCCGGTCGGCCCCGAACGGCTCGCCATCGAGCTCGAGACCGACCGCCGGGCCGCCGGGCCGTACACCGTGCTCAGCGCCGACGAGCGGCTGACGATGCTCGCCGACCTGGCCGCGCTGCCCGGCTGACCGGTTGGCCAGAGCCGCCCGGGCACCCGGGGCTATCCTCCAGCGGTGACGGGGAGTCGGATCAAGGAGGATGTCGCGATGATCGGAATGGTCCTTGCGGCCGGGGCGGGGCGCCGGCTGCGCCCGTACACCGACACCCTGCCCAAGGCGCTGGTGCCTGTCGACGGGGACACCACGATCCTGGACATCGCGCTTGGCAACCTCGCCGAGGTCGGGCTCACCGACATCGTGATCGTCGTCGGCTACGCGGCGGACGCCGTCCGCGAGCGGCAGGCCGACCTGGAGAAGAAGTACGGGGTCACGCTCACCCTGGTGCACAACGACAAGGCCGAGGAGTGGAACAACGCCTACTCCCTCTGGCTGGCCCGCGAGTACTTCGCCCGCGGGGTGCTCCTGGTCAACGGGGACACCGTGCACCCGGTGAGTGTCGAGAAGACCCTGCTCGCCGAACGCGGCCCGGGCATCCTGCTCGCGGTGGACACCCTCAAGCCGCTCGCCGAGGAGGAGATGAAGACCACCTTCGACGCCGCCGGCCAGCTCACCCGCATCACCAAGATCATGGATCCGGGCGAGGCGTACGGGGAGTACATCGGCGCCACGCTGATCGAGCCGCAGGTCGCCGACGCGCTCGCCGACGCCCTGGAGGCGACCTGGCGGCGGGACCCCAACCTCTACTACGAGGACGGCTACCAGGAGTTCGCCGACCGGGGTGGCGAGGTGCGGGCAGCTCCGATCGGCGACGTCCCCTGGGTGGAGGTCGACAACCACGCCGACCTGGCCCGCGCCCGGGAGATCGCGTGCCGCTACTAGCGCGGAGCATCCTCACCCCGCTGCACATCGACGTACGGCGGGGGGCGGTCGCCGACCTGGCCGCGATCCTGGCCGACGGGCGGATCTCCGCCGGCGGTGACGTCGCGGTGGTTGTCGGCCCCGGTCAGGGCGCCCAGATCGCCGAGCTGATCCGACCGTCCCTGCGCTCGGCCGACGTCTTCACAGTCGCCGGGGCGACCCTGGACGCCGCCGACGACCTGGGCGGCAAACTCCGCGCCCGCTCGTACGACGCGGTGGTCGGAATCGGCGGCGGCAAGACCATCGACGTGGCCAAGTACGCGGCGACCCGCCGAGGGCTCCCCATGGTGTCGGTGGCCACCAGCCTCGCCAACGACGGGATCGGCTCACCGGTGGCCAGCCTCATCACCGACGGGATCAAGGGCTCCTACGGGGTGCACATCCCCATCGCGGTGATCGTCGACCTGGACTTCGTGGAGAGCGGCCCGGACCGGCACAACCGGGCCGGCATCGGCGACGTGATCAGCAACATCAGCGCGCTCGCCGACTGGGAACTGTCCCGGCAGGTACGCGGCGAGCCGATCGACGGGCTGGCCGCGTCGCTGGCCCGGGCCGGCGCCGAAGCGGTGCTCAACCACCCCGGCGACATGACGGACGACGCGTTCGTCACGGTGCTCGCCGAGGCGCTGATCTCCAGCGGCCTGGCCATGGCGGTCTGCGGCACCAGCCGACCGTCCAGCGGCGGCTGCCACGAGATCATGCACGCCGTCGACTCGCTCTTCCCCGGCACCGCCTCACACGGCGAGTTGGCCGGACTGGGCGCGCTGTTCTGCACCTGGCTGCGCGGAGACCCGCGCCGCTTCGGGGAGATGTCGGCCTGCCTCGCCCGACACGGACTGCCCCGGCTCCCCGCCGAGGTGGGGCTCACCGACGACCAGTTCGTGGAGGCTGTGCAGTTCGCGCCGCGTACCCGACCGGACCGGTACACCATCCTCGAACACCTCGACCTGTCGCCTACCGAGACGCGGGGGCGGCTGGCAGACTACGCCGGTGCAATCCGCGACCAGCTTGGCTGACCCCCGTCCCACCGTCGCCGACTTCCACCGGGTGAACCGGGGCGGAGGCCTGTTCAGCGAGTCCATCAGCCAGTGGCTCGGCGCGGTCTTCGCGCTGGTCGCGCAACGCCTCGGGCTGCGCCCGACCGCGCTGACCCTCACCAACCTGGTGCTCGGCCTGGCCACCTCGGTCAGCGTCGTGGCGCTCGCCGGGCCCGTCGCCGCCGGCGACGTACCGGCCTGGGTGGTCGGTCTGCTCGCCCTGCTCGGCTGGCAGGTGGCGTACTCCCTGGACTGCGCCGACGGGCAGCTCGCCCGGGTGACCGGCCAGGGCAGCCCGGCGGGCGCGCGGATCGACATCCTCTGCGACGTGGCCGCGCAGATCGCCCTGGTGGCGGCGCTGGCCGCCACCGCCGTGGCGCAGGAGCCGTCCACCCCGACCTGGCTGGTGGCGACCTTCGCCGGCACCTGGATGGTCAACCTGGTCACCTCCGTGATGCAGTCCGGCCCCAACGCCGCCAGCATGGTCACCTCGACGTCGCTGCCGGTACGCCTCGTGAAGCTGGTCCGCGACTACGGCGCCGTGATCTTCGTTGCCGCGGTGGTGCTCGCGGTGGCCCCCGCGCTGGTCCTCTGGGTGCTTGTCGCGTTCACGATCGTCAACGGCGGCTTCCTGCTCGCGAGCATCGCCTTCTCCGCCCGCGCCTCCCTGCGCTGACCTCCCCCACCGCGCGCCGCCCCACCGCGCGCCGCCCCACCGCGCGCCGCCCCACCGCGCGCAAGATCCGCACAACTTCTCCGAAGTTGCTGCCTCCGAGGTGCCGGAGGCGACAACATCCCTGATGTTGTGCGGATCTTGTCGACCGACGCCCGGGCTGGCCGCTCCGGCGGGCGGCAGGGGACGCCGCGCGATCTTCGGGACGCGACCCCCAGGGCGGCACGGCCACGCCCAGAGGAACGGCGGCAGGTCAGGCGGGGTTGGGTGTGCGGGCCATGCCGGCGTAGATGTCGATGAGCTGCTTGGTGACCACGTCGGGGTGGAAGGTCCGCTCGTAGCGGGCGCGGGCGGCCAGGCTCAGCCCGGACGCGCCGGCCCGGGCCACCGGCAGGGCGGCGGCCAGCGCGGCGGGTTCGGGGGCGACCACCCAACCGGCTTCACCGGAGCCGATGCCGGCGGGCATGGCCGGCCCGTCACGCCCGGCGACGGCCGAGGCGGTCTCGGCGGGGCCGGTGCCGGCGGGTTCGTGTGGGGCATCCGCTCCGACGAGGTACGGGATGCCGCCCAGGGCGGTGCCGAGGACCGGCCGGCCGCTGGCCAGCGCCTCGATGATCACGGTTGGCAGTACGTCGTGCCACATGGAGGCGGCGATCACGACGGCGCTCGCCTCCACGGCGGCGCGTACTCCGGCCCGGTCGAGCTGGCCGAGGTAGACCACGTCGGGCCGCTCGGCTGCCGCGGCCTCCACCAGCGGGCGCAGCTCCCCGTCGCCGGCGATCCGCAGGGTGCCCAGTGTGCCCACCGGGTGCCGGCGCCAGGCGTCCAGCAGCAGGTCGGCGCCCTTCTCGGGGGAGAGCCGGGCCATGTAGAGGAAACCGTCACCGAGCGGCGCGGGCCGGCCGGGGTCGGGTACGGCGTTCGGCTTCACGACGATCCGGTCGTCCGGAATGCCGTACTCGCGGAGGTGGTCGGCGATCGCGGTGGTGAGCGCGACGTACCGGTCCACCGACCGCCAGGTTCCCCGGTGTACGGCCAGGGTGGTGGCCATCAGCGCGCTCTGCGCGGCCGAGTCGCGGTAGCAGCGGTGCTTGATCGCCGGCACGCCCAGCGCCCGGCCCTTGCAGTCCTGGCAGATCACGCCGTCGCGGAAGTAGATCCCGGAGGAGCAGACCTGCCGGTAGTTGTGCACCGTCTGCACCACCGGCACGCCGTGCCGGTGTGCGGTCCGCACCACCCAGGGCGACAGCAGGGGGTACGGGTTGTGCAGGTGCAGGGCGTCCGGTCGGTGCTCGGTGAGGAGCCGGCTCAGGTCGTGCTGGGCGCGGGGTGCCCAGATCGGGGAGATCGGCAGCAGCGCCTTGGCCGCCTTCGACATCGACGGGATCTCGTCCGAGCTGCGGATGAACGGCAGCACCTCGACGCCGGCGGCGGTGAGCTGAGCGATCTCCGAGTCGACGATCGTGTTCTCGCCGGAGGGCTGGGCTTCCCGGTACCGGTTGTGCGCCACCACGATTCTCACGCAGCTTGCCTCTCGTTCGCGATTGCAGGACTCGCAAGCTCATTCCTCACGCTCACGGCAAAGAAGGCTACCGTTGTGTCGTGCCCGAACTACCGGAGGTTGAGGCGCTCGCGGGTTACCTGCGCCAGCGCGCGGTGGGCCGGCGTGTCGACCGGTTGGAGGTCGCCGCGATCAGCGCCCTGAAGACGTACGACCCGGCACCGACCGAGGTCGCGGGTCGGGCGGTGGTCGACGCCCGCCGGCACGGCAAGTTCCTGGACGTGGTGTTCGAGGGGGACCTGCACCTGGTGGTCCACCTGGCTCGTGCCGGCTGGCTGCACTACCGGGAGGCCTTCCCGTCCGGCACCCCACTTCGTCCCGGTAAGGGGCCGATCGCGCTGCGCGTACGACTCGACGACGGGTCCGGCTTCGACCTGACCGAGGCCGGTACGCAGAAGAAGCTGGCCGCGTACCTGGTCAGCGACGTGGCGGCGGTGCCCGGGGTAGCCAAGCTGGGGCCTGACGCGTTCGCCGCGGACCTGCCGACGTTCGCGGAGCGGCTGCGCAGCCGGCGGGGGCAGGTCAAGGGGGTGTTGACCGACCAGTCGGTGCTGTCCGGGGTGGGCAACGCGTACTCGGACGAGATCCTGCACGCCGCGAAGCTGTCGCCGTTCGCGATCACCGACCGGCTCACCGACGGGCAGCTCGCGGCCCTGCACGCGGCGACCCGGCAGATCCTCGGCGACGCCGTGGAGCGGTCCGTCGGTCAGCGGGCGGCGGAGCTGAAGGGTGAGAAGCGCTCGGGGCTGAAGGTGCACGCCCGGACCGGGCTGCCCTGCCCGGTGTGCGGGGACACGGTGCGGGAGGTGTCGTTCGCCGACTCCAGCCTCCAGTACTGCCCGACGTGTCAGACCGGCGGCAAGCCGCTCGCTGACCGACGGTTGTCCCGACTCGTACGGTGAGTGACAACACGTGCCGACTACAGAGCGGAATCGACCCGACTGAGCCGAAGCTCCGGTCCACCGTTCTCGCCACAGGCGTATCCATCGGTATAGTGGCCCGGTCCCCGGCTTCTGAAATGGTGCGGAGCCGGCCAGATCCCGCCGGCACCATCAGTCGCCAATCTCCTTCGGGGCGGCGACCGGTCGGAGCCCGCGTGGGAGACTGGGACGGTGGGCGACCCGGGCCCTCACTGCGAGTGAGCGGCACGTGTCATGCGGGAGGACATGGGTGAGGTGACGGCAAGCCTCCAGCGCCCGGTATCCAACGAAGGCCGGAGCAGACTCGTGCGGCACGTCGACAGCTTCGAGATCCAGCCGCCGACGCCGCCGACGCACAACGGCGTCCCCCGGTCGGCGTGGGCCAGGGCGCGTCGCCGTGTCTCCCGCTGGCACCGCCCCTACATCGCCATCCTGCTCGTGCTCGACTTCGGCGCGGCGGCGTTCGCCAGCTGGATCGCGATCCAGCTCTTCGACCAGGCCGCCTCCGGCTTCTCCGGCACCAAGCAGGATCCGACGTGGTTCCACACCATCTCCTACCTGCTGCTCCCGCTGGGCTGGGTGGTCATCCTCTGGAGCAACCGGGCGTACGACAGGCGCTACCTGGGGCTCGGCCCGGACGAGTTCAAGCGGGTGATCCGGGCGTCGGTGACGGTCGCGGCGAGCGTCTCCTTCCTCGCGTTCGCCACCGTGACCCAGCTTTCCCGGTACACGGTCGGCACGGCGCTGGTCGGCGCCACGGTGCTGATCCTGTGGGGCCGGTTCGTGGCCCGCTGGGCGCTGCACTACATCCGCCGCCGGGCCGGCCAGGCCGCGCACCGGATGGTGCTGGTCGGCACCCTGCCGGAGTGTCTGGAGGTGTACGCGGCGGTCACCCGCAGCCCGGCCGCCGGGCTGGTGCCTGTCGCCATCCACATCACCGACGGGTACGCGGCGGCGCGGGGCATGCCGACGCCGGTGCCTGTGTACGCGGGCCGTGACGTCCTGGCCCTGGTCCGTGAGGTCGGCGGGGACACCATCGCGGTCTGCGGCTCGGCGAGCGCGGAGCCGGGCGAGCTGCGCCGGTTGGCCTGGCAGTTGGAGGGTTCCGGCGTCGACCTGGTGGTCGCACCGCAGCTGACCGACATCGCCGGTCCCCGGGTGCACATCCGGCCGATCGAGGGTCTGCCGCTGCTGCACGTGGAGGAGCCGACGCTCTCCGGGCCGGCGCTGCTGGCCAAGAACCTGATGGACCGGGTCGCGGCGGGTCTGGGCCTGCTGCTGCTGATTCCGCTCTTCCTGGCCATCGGCGTGGCGATCCGGATCTCCGACCCGGGGCCGGTCTTCTTCCGGCAGCCCCGGGTGGGGCACGAGGGGCGCACGTTCCGGGTGTGGAAGTTCCGGACCATGTACGTCGACGCCGAGGACCGGCTGGCCAGCCTGGTCGACCGGAACGAGACCGACGGCATGCTGTTCAAGATGAAGCAGGACCCGCGGGTCTTCCCGGTCGGCCGCTTCCTGCGGGCCTCGTCGCTGGACGAGCTGCCCCAGTTGATCAACGTGCTGTGGGGCGAGATGTCGCTGGTCGGGCCGCGCCCGCTGCCTGCCGACGACGGTGACTTCCTCGGCGACGTACGCCGCCGCCTGCTGGTCCGCCCCGGCATGACCGGCCTGTGGCAGGTCTCCGGCCGCTCCGACCTGTCCTGGGACGAGTCGGTGCGACTGGACCTCTACTACGTCGACAACTGGTCGCTCGCGTACGACCTGAGCATCCTGTGGCGCACCGTCGGTGTGGTGCTCGCCCGCAAGGGCGCGTACTAGGGGTTGGCGCGAAGGCCCGCACCGGCGAGGATCGCTGCGTGGGTGGCAACCTTTCGGCAGTGGTAGGCGTCGTCTCACTTGTCACCGCGTTGGCCGCGGCCCTGTGGGCGGTGCTGCGGTTGCGCGCCCGTCGGGGCATCGCCACCGCCACCCAGCGGGCCACCTACGAGGTGCTGCACACCGCGGGCCTGGCCGCCGAGCCGCTGCGCGCCGGGTTGAGCGAGGCGGGCGCGGCGAAGGCCGTACGCCATCTGCGGGCCCTGGTGGGCGCGGTCGGGCTGGCGCTCACCGACGCCGACCGGCTGCTCGCCCTCGACGGGCGCGGCACCCACCACGGGGAGCAACTGCTCGCGGCGGCCGGGCGGACGGTGGCGTCGGGGCGTTCGACGGTGCTCGGTGAGCACGAGTTGCGCTGCGACCGGGTCGACTGTCCGATCCGGGGGGCCGTGGTGGCGCCGTTGCAGGGTGCGGACGGCCGGGTGGTCGGCGCGCTTGTGGCGATCGCCGACAGCGCTCCGGCGCCGGGGCTGGTGCAGGCCACCCTGGAGACGGCGCACTGGGCAGGTAACCAGCTCGCCCTCGCCGAGCTGGACTCGTCGCGGGAGCGGCTGGCCAGGGCGGAGATCCGGGCGTTGCGGGCCCAGATCAGCCCGCACTTCATCTACAACGCGCTTACCGCGATCGGCTCGTTCGTCCGCACCGACCCGGAGCGGGCCCGGGAGTTGATCCTGGAGTTCGCGGAGTTCACGCGGTACTCGTTCCGGGCGCACGGGGAGTTCACCACTCTCGCCGAGGAGCTGCGGTCGATCGACAGGTACCTGACGATCGAGCGCGCGCGGTTCGGTGACCGGTTGCAGGTGCGGTTGCAGATCGCCCCGGAGGTGCTGCCGGTGACGCTGCCGTTCCTGTGCCTCCAGCCGCTCGTGGAGAACGCCGTCCGGCACGGGTTGTCCCGCAAGCCGGGCACGGGCATGGTGAGCATCGAGGCCCGGGACGCGGGCGCCGAATGCCACATCACCGTGGAGGACGACGGAGTGGGAATGGACCCGACCACGTTGACCGCCGGCATCGCCGAGCTGGCGCGCGGCGCCGGTGACCCGGGCGACGACACGGGCCAGCACGTCGGCCTCTCGAACGTCGACGAGCGGCTGCGGTCGGTCTTCGGTGACCGGTTCGGCCTGGTCGTCGAGACGGGGCTGGGATCGGGTACGAGGGTGAGCATGCGGGTGCCGAAGTTCCACCCCGGTGTGCGGGCGGGCTCGTGACCACGGGGTTCCTCCGCGTGCTGGCGGTGGACGACGAGCCGCCCGCGCTCGACGAGTTGGCGTACCACCTGCGTGCCGACCCTCGGGTGGCCCGGCTGCACACGGCCGGGGACGCCACCGAGGCGCTGCGGCTGTTGCGCGACGGCGACGTGGACGTGGTCTTCCTGGACATCCGAATGCCCGGCCTGGACGGCATGGAACTGGCCCGGGTGCTGCGCCGCTTCGCGCGACCACCGGCGATCGTGTTCGTCACCGCGTACGACGACGGCGCGGTGGACGCCTTCGACCTGGGCGCCACGGACTACGTCCGCAAGCCGGTCCGCGCGGACCGACTTGCCGAGTCGCTGCGCCGGGTGATCGGCTCCCGGGTGGTGTCGTCGCATCCGGCGGCGCTGGCCCGGGCCGAGGAGGACCCGACAATCCCCATCGAGTTGGCCGGCACCACCCGGATGCTGCCCCGTTCGGCGGTGCGCTGGGTGGAGGCGCAGGGCGACTACGCACGCCTGCACACCGCCGAGGGCTCGCACCTGGTGCGGGTGTCCCTGGCGACGCTCGCGGAGCGGTGGGCCGACGCCGGTTTCGTCCGGGTGCACAGGTCGTACCTGGTGCAGTTGAAGTTGATCGCGGAGTTGCGGCTGGTGAACTCCGGATACGTGGTGGTGATCGACTCGACCGAGCTGCCGGTGAGTCGCCGGCACACCCGGGAGCTGAAGGACAAGCTGGTCAGGGCCGCGAAACAGGACTGGACCCGTTGAGCCGGGAATGACACGACCACTGTCGTACGTTGTACGCTAATCCGTACGACAACCGGGAGGCCACCGTGTCCGAAATCCCCTTCGACGCCGCGACCGAGTTCGACCGCCAGCTCGATCAGCTGGTGCGGTTGGGCTACCCGGCCCTCGCCGGGCTGACCGAGACCGCCTTCCGCAACCTGGTCGCGCCGCTGCGCGCCAGGGCGGTCCAGGGTGCCGCCGACCTGCCCGCGCCCACCGATGCGCGGGTGCCGTTCCTGCTGGTGATCACCCGTGACCTGGTCGGGGTGCAGGAACGACTGGGGCTGACCACGCTTGCCGGCAAGCGCAAGCCGGGCGTCCTCGACCGGAACTACCCGGCGGACGACCTGCCGCGCTTCGACCCGATCAAGGAGCTGGAGGTGCCTGCGGGGCCGGCGTACCTGCTGTTCGACGTCGACCGGGGCGAGGAGTTCCGCAACCTGCCGCCGGCCACGGCCATGGAGGGCATGACAGCGCAGGACCGGCTGCCGCTCACCATCGACGAGGGGATCGCCTTCATCACGCTGCACCCGGCCGCGCTTGCCAGCAACAGGTGCTTCTCGCTGGTCGGCTCCCGGTGCGGCGACAAGCGGGTGCCGGCACTCTGGATCAGTCAGGGCGCACCGAAGCTCGGCTGGTGCTGGTACGGCAACCCGCACACCTGGCTGGGCTCCGCGTCGGCCCGGCCGGAACGCGTCGGCCTGGACTGATCGTCAGTCCACAGCGGATGGTCGGCCGGTTCCACACGCATCGCCGGTGACCTATCCTCCGTGTGCCGGTCCCGTACGGGGCGCAGGGTCGGTGCGGGCGGAGCCTGCTCAGGCCGCCCCACCACCCTCACATTGGGACATCGATGCAGCTATCCCCAGCCCGCCGCGCCCTGCTGGCCGGTGGCGTCGTGGCGGCACTCGTGCTGCCCGGCGCCACCCCGGCCCAGGCCGCCGACACGGGCGCGGTCAGCGGACGACTGACCACCAACGCCGGCACCGCCGCCGCCGAGGTTCTCGTACAGGTCTACCCGGCCGACGGGTACGAGAGCGTCGGTCAGACCAACACCGACGCCGACGGCAACTACACGGTCTCCGGGCTGCCCGCCGGCTCGTACACGGTCGGCTACTTCCCCTGGACGCAGCCCGAGCAGTACCACCACCGCAAGGCGATGATGTGGGACGCCGACCCGGTGACCGTCGCCGCCGGTGGCACCACCACCGTCGACGAGCAACTCTTCGGCACCGGCACCCTCAGCGGCCGGATCGTCGACAACGCCGGGCAGCCGGTGCGGGACCTGCTCATCAACGCCCACGAGGTCGACACGTACAACTGGGCGGGTGGTCTCACCGACGAGGACGGCCGGTTCACCATCAGCGCGCTGCCCGGCCGCTACCGGGTGAACTTCAACCCGATCGAGGGCTCCTACCAGACGCAGTACGTGCCGGGCAGCCTCGATGAGGAGAGGGCCACCATCTTCCAGGTCGCGGCGGACTCGGCGGTCGAGGTCAACGAGACGGTACTGCCGGTGGGCGGCCTCTCCGGGCGGTTCACCACCGCCACCGGAGCGCCGCTGACCAACGCCTCGGTCGACATCACCACCGCCAACATGTACGGCGGGACGTGGACGGAGACCGACGCGAACGGCGAGTTCGACGTCCAGGTGCTCCAGGGCTCGTACAAGGTCGGTGTGATCTCCGGTGAGCGGCAGCAGTACTACCGCGGCAAGCTGACCGCCGAAGAGGCCACAGTGGTCCAGGTCGGTGGCGGACGGCAGACGACGATCGCGGACAGCCTGCTCGGCACCGGCTCGGTCGCCATCACCGCCGTGGACTCGGTCACCGGCGCGCCCGTCGCCAACTTCTGCGTCGACTCGGCGTGCAGCAGCGGCGGCACGGTCACCGTCACCGGCCTGCCCCAGGGCCGTCACGACCTCTTCCTGTACGCCCCGGACAAGCTGCACTTCCCCCGCGACGTGACCGGGGTACGCGTGACGGCGAACGGCACCACCTCCCTCACCGTGAAGATGCGGCCGGGGGCGGTCATCACCTCCACCATCGTCGACAAGCAGACCGGCGCGCCGGTGCGGGACGTGTGCCTCGACGCGTACCTGCCCAAGCAGGCGTCACTGCGCGACGGCTACGGCGAGTGCAGCGACGGCAACGGCCGGATCCAGGTCGGCCCGCTGGTCGGCGGCACCTACAAGCTCTTCGCGCTGCCCCAGGAGGGCGCCTACGGCCGCCAGTGGGTGGGCGCCGAGGGTGGCACCGGCGACGAGCGCCAGGCCGTCGACGTGGTCGCCACCGTGGGCCAGGTGACGGCCGGCCCGACCGTTCGGCTGGACCCGGCCGGCACGGTCACCGGCACCGTCACCGACTCGACGGGCAAGCCGCTGAGCAGCATCGACATCTCGGTGCTGACCGGTCACCCCGGCATCGGTGTGCAGGACGCCAGCACCGACAAGCGCGGCGTCTACACAATCGACCGGCTCGGCCCGTACGCCTGGCCGCTGGTCTTCACCGGGCAGCCGTGGGCCAGCGAATGGTCCGGCGACGCGACGAGCCGCTTCACCGCCACCCCGGTGACCGTCACCGCCGGAGCGGCAGCCACCCAGGACGCCCAACTCGACCAGGGTGTCACGCTGACCGGCACGTTCCGTACCCCCGACGGCACCCCGTACGTCGGCGGGTACGCGATCGCCCGCAGCGTCGACACCGGCGACATCGCGGGCAGCGGCTCGATCAACGACGGGCAGTTCGAGATCCGGCTCAAGGGACCGCAGCGGGTGTTCTTCACCTACAACGCGTACCTGAGCGAGGCCCAGCAGGTCGACGGTCGCTACCTGGTGACCCAGCCGGACGGCACCCGCAAGCTGGAGCGGTTCACCGTCCCGGCCAGCGGCAGCATGTCCGTGGACCTGGTCGTACCGATCGGCTGACGATGTGATGGAGCGGGGCCGGTGGAGTTGCCACCGGCCCCGCTTCGTCGGGTGGCCGAAGACCCGACCGTGTCCACCGGCGTTATCCACAGGCTTGAACTGTTCTCCACAGGTTGTTCACAACGTCACCCACCGATCTCCACGGCGGCTCAATACAGTCAGGCCCCATGAAGGAACGCCGGGTCCTGGTCGTCGAGGACGAGCGCACCATCGCCGAGTCGGTAGCCGCCCGACTCCGCGCCGAGGGTTTCGTGGTGGAGATCGCCACGGACGGCCCCAGCGCGGTCGAGCGGTTCCGGACCGGGCAGCCGGATCTCGTCGTCCTGGACGTCATGCTGCCCGGCTTCGACGGCCTGGAGGTGTGCCGGCGGATCCAGGCGGTCCGGCCGGTGCCGGTGCTGATGCTGACCGCCCGCGACGACGAGAACGATCTGCTGGTCGGGCTCGCGGTCGGCGCGGACGACTACCTCACCAAGCCGTTCTCGATGCGCGAGCTGGCCGCCCGCGTACACGTGCTGCTGCGCCGGATGGAACGGGCCGCGGCCCCCGCCCCACCCGCCATCCGCCTCGGCGACATCGAGATCAACGAAGCCGAGCGGCGGGTCCGCCGGTCCGGCGAGGACGTGCACCTCACCCCGACGGAGTTCGACCTCCTGCTCCACCTCGCCGGGCGGCCCCGCACGGTCCTGCCCCGGGAGCGGCTGCTCGCCGACGTGTGGGGTTGGGCCGAGGGCACCGGCACCCGCACTGTCGACAGCCACGTCAAGGCGCTGCGTCGCAAGCTCGGCGCCGACCTGATCCGGACCGTTCACGGCGTCGGGTACGCCCTGGAGGTGCCCGCGTGATCCACCAACTGGCGGACTGGCTGGACCGGGTGCTGCCCCGCCCACTCGACCCGGTCCGCTCGATCAAGATGAAGCTCGGCGTCCTGCTGGTCGCCTCGTGGGCCGTGGCCATCGGCTACTTCTGGTACGGCATCGGCTGGCTCCCGCCGGGCACGTCGATCACGGTCATCTGCATCGCGCTGGTCACCTCGCAGGTGCTCGCCCACGGGATGACCTCGCCGCTGCGGGAGATGACGGCCGCCGCCGGGGCGATGGCCCGGGGCGACTACACCCGTCGGGTACGCGCGACGTCCCGGGACGAGGTCGGTGAACTGGCCCAGGCGTTCAACAAGATGGCCGAGGATCTGCACGCCGCCGACCAGCGCCGACGCGAACTGATCGCGAACGTGTCGCACGAGCTGCGGACGCCGATCACGGCGTTGCAGGGCGTCCTGGAGAACATGGTGGACGGGGTGGCCGAACCCGAGCCCGCCGCCCTGCGCGCGGCGCTGTCCCAGACCGAACGACTCGGGCATCTCGTCGCCGACCTGCTCGACCTGTCCCGTCTCGACGCCGGGGTGGTGCCGCTGCGACGGGTACACATCGACGTGGGGGACTTTCTCGACGAGGCGGTGGAGCACGCCACAGCCAGCGCGTCCGGCGCCGGCCTGGACGTGCGCTTCGAGCTCCGTGACCTGCCGGAGCCCCTGACGGTGCGCGCGGACCCGTGGCGGCTGCACCAGGTCTTCGCGAACCTGCTCGACAACGCGGCGCGGCACAGCCCACCCGGTGGCACCGTGCGGGTCAGCGCCGACGAGCAGGGCGACCAGCTCCGCTTCGAGGTGAGCGACGAGGGCCAGGGCATCCCGCCGGCCGAGCGTTCCCGCGTGTTCGAGCGGTTCACCCGCGGCGACCGGGCGGCCGGCGGCGGAACCGGGCTGGGCCTGGCCATCGCCCGCTGGGTCGTCGAGTTGCACGGCGGTCGGATCGCTGTCCTGGATCCCGCCGGGCCGCACCGGGGCGACCGGCCCGGCTGCCGCATCCAGGTCACCATCCCCGGTGACTCGTCACACCGAAGAGAGGCCGCATGACCAGCCCTGGCAGCAATCCTGTCCCGGCCACCGGGCCGACCGGCCCGCAGGCCACCCCGCCTGCCCGACCGGATCCGGCCGCCCTGCCGGCCGCCGCCCCGCCGTACCCGGGGCCGCTCGCACCGGCTCTGCCGAGGCCACCGTCGCTGATCGAGCGG
The DNA here is from genome assembly GCF_042898105.1 of Micromonospora sp. NPDC000663. Taxonomy (NCBI): domain Bacteria; kingdom Bacillati; phylum Actinomycetota; class Actinomycetes; order Micromonosporales; family Micromonosporaceae; genus Micromonospora; species Micromonospora sp. NPDC000663. Next base: position 629,650 of record NZ_JBIAYR010000003.1, on the reverse strand, counting down.
CGCTGGCCGGGGCCGCCCGGGACCGCCCGTCCGCTGGTCCTGGCGGCGTTGACGGCGGCGGCGGTCGTCGGCGCGTCGACGCTCACGATGGTCCGTCCCGGCCTCGGCTGGCTGGCGGCCGCGCTGGCCGCCGTCGCCGCCCTCGTGACCGCCGGCGTCGTCAGTTCCGGGACGGCGTCCCCAGCCACGGCGGCCACCGACCGTCCCGATGCCGGGGGGGCACCGGGAACGACCGCCGCTACCCGTCCCGATGCCACGGGGGCACCGGGGCGGGTGGCGCAGGCCGCCTGGGCCGCCGCGACTGTCGCGTTGGTCGGCGTCGGCACCGTCCGGGCCGCCGGCTGGCTCTTCGCCCTCTGCCTGCTCGGCGCCGTGGTGACCGGGACGCTCGCGGTGACCGGCGGGCGGAGTCCACTCGGGATGCTGCTCGCCGCGACGCTGCCGCCGGCCGCGACGGTACGGGCGCTCCCGTGGGCGGCACGCGGGCTGCGCAGCCGCCGTACGGCGGGGTCGGGGATCGAGGTCGGACGTGTCGTCAGCAGCCTGGCGATCTCCGCTGGCCTGCTTGTGCTGTTCGGGCTGCTCTTCTCCTCCGCCGACGCGGTGTTCGCCGACCTGGTCACCGGCCTGCTGCCCGACATCTCGCCGCCCGGGATGATCGGTTGGGTGTTCCGCCTGGCGCTCATCGGCGGAGGCCTGCTCGGTGCCGCGTACCTGGTGAGTCGCCCGCCCGACCTGGAGGGCCTGCGGCCGGAACAGGGCCGACCGGCACACCGGCTGGAGTGGACGATCCCGCTGGTGCTGCTCGACGCCCTGTTCGCCGTGTTCGTGCTTGTCCAGTTGACCGTGCTGTTCGGCGGCGCCGGGCACGTGCTGCGTACGGCCGGGCTGACCTACGCCGAGTACGCCCGAGGCGGGTTCTGGCAACTGCTCGCCGTCACCGGGCTCACGCTGCTGGTGATCGCCATGGCCGCCCGTCGGGCACCGAAGGCCAGCCGGGCGGACCGGCTGTTGGTCCGGGTGCTGCTCGGCACGCTCACCGCTCTCAGCCTGGTGATCGTCGCCTCGGCGCTCTACCGGATGCAGGTCTACGCCGACGCGTACGGGGCGACCCGGCTGCGACTCCTCGTGGCGACCACCGAGTTGTGGCTCGGGCTGCTCTTCGTCCTCGTCGGGGTCGCCGTGGTGCGGCTGCGGGCGAGCTGGCTGCCCCGGCTGGTGATCGGCACGGCGGTGCTGGCGCTGCTCGGGTTGGCGCTGCTGAACCCGGACCGGCTGATCGCCGACCGGAACGTCGACAGGTACCTGGAGACCGGCCGGTTGGACGTCGACTACGTATCCGGTCTGTCGGCGGACGCCGTACCGGCTCTGGACCGGTTGCCCGAGCCGATGCGGACGTGCGCGCTGCGGAAGGCCGCCTTCGAGCTGCCCCGGGATGGCTTCTGGGCGACGAACATCGGCCGGGAACGAGCCCGGCCGGTCCTCGACGAGATCCGGGGGGCCAGTTGGGTGCCGAGCTGTCTCGGCCTGAGCCGCTGGTGAGTGGCAACGCTTGACAATCGTGCCGTGCGGGCAAGACTGCCGGGGTGGCGATGCAACTCCCTGATGTGGGGTCGGGCGGTGCGGTCCCGCCACCCCGGCGGGCCCGGATCGTGTTGGCCGACATCACCAGGCAGGACAGCCGCGCCGAACGGACCCGCGCCGAGTTGGCGCAGCAGACCCAGGTCGGTGAGGCGCTGGTCCGCGGCCTGGTCCGGGCCCAGCTCGCGTTGGCGCTGCGGCTCTCCCTGGTGGTGGCCATCGGGCTGGGCGGGCTGCCCTGGCTGTTCGCCATCGCGCCGTCGCTGGGCCGGACCACTGTCGCCGGCGTCAACCTGCCGTGGCTGCTGCTCGGGGTGGCGTCGTTCCCGTTCCTGATCGGCGTGGGCTGGGCGTACGTGCGGTTGGCCGAACGTAACGAGCAGGACTTCACCGACCTGGTGCAGCGGCCGGAGCGCTGACGTGGCCAACGACTACGTGGTGCCGGCCATCGTCGCGGTCACCCTGGTGACAGTCGGGATCGGCTTCTACGGGCTGCGGCTGGCCCGGACCACCTCCGACTTCCTGGTGGCGTCGCGGGCGATCAGCCCGACGTGGAACGCCGCCGCCATCGGCGGGGAGTACCTGTCGGCGGCTAGTTTCCTAGGCGTCGCCGGGCTGGTCCTCAAGTACGGCGTGGACGTGCTCTGGTATCCGGTCGGGTTCGCCGCCGGCTACCTGGCCCTGCTGCTGTTCGTGGCGGCGCCGCTGCGGCGCTCCGGCGCGTTCACCCTGCCGGACTTCTGCGAACTGCGGCTGGGGTCCCGTCGGCTGCGCATCCTCGCCACCGCCTTCGTGATCTTCATCGGTTGGTTGTACCTGGTGCCGCAGCTCCAGGGCGCCGGTCTCACCCTGGCCACCGTGGCCGGCTCCCCGTACCCGGTCGGCGCCCTGCTGGTGGCCGCCGTGGTCACCGCGAACGTGGCGCTGGGCGGGATGCGGGCCATCACCTTCGTCCAGGCGTTCCAGTACTGGCTGAAGCTGACCGCTCTCGCCGTACCGGTGATCTTCCTGGCGTTGCAGTGGCAGGCCGACGGCCGCCCGGCGGTGACCCCGCCCGACGGGCCGACGTTCCGGACCGCGACCACAGTCGTGGTCGAGCACCGCGCGACCCTCACGCTTCCCGACGGTGAGGTTCGGGAGGTACGCCCCGGCGACGAACTGTCCTTCGCCGCGGGTGACCCGGTGCCTGACGTGTCAGGGGTGGCCACCGAGGCCGGCGACTGGCTGCTGCCCAGCGCCGCCGGTGACGACGACCGGGGCCTGTTCGGCACGTACTCGCTGATCCTTGCCACCTTCCTGGGCACCATGGGGTTGCCGCACGTGCTTGTGCGCTTCTACACCAACCCGGACGGCGCGGCGGCCCGCCGGACCACGCTTGTGGTGCTGGCACTGGTCGGCGTCTTCTACCTGCTGCCCACCCTGTACGGGGTGCTCGGCCGGATCTACACGCCGCAACTGCTGCTCAGTGGGCAGACGGACGCGGTGGTGGTGCTGCTGCCCGGCGCGGTCCTCGGCGACGGGCTGATCGGGCAACTGCTCGCCGCGCTCATCGCGGCTGGCGCGTTCGCCGCTTTCCTCTCCACCTCGTCCGGGCTGCTGACAAGCGTCGCCGGGGTGATCTCCACGGACGTGCTGGGTCGCGGCTCGGTACGCGGCTTCCGGCTGGCCACGGTGATCGCCGGCGCCGTGCCGACGGTGCTGGCGTTGCACGTCTCCGGGCTGGACGTGTCGCAGGTGGTCGGGTTGGCCTTCGCGGTCGCCGCGTCGAGCTTCTGCCCGCTGCTGGTGCTCGGCATCTGGTGGCGCGGCCTCACTGACGTGGGCGCCGCCGCCGGCGTGGTGGTCGGCGGCGGCGCTGCCATCGGTGCGGTGCTGGTCACCGTGGTCGGCCCACCGCTGTCCGGCTGGCCGGCCACGCTCATCGCGCAGCCGGCCGCCTGGACGGTACCGCTGGCCTTCACCGTGATGGTCGCCGTGTCGATGGCCACCCGCAGACGAGCCCCGGCCGACGTCGCGGCCACCATGCTCCGCCTGCACACCCCGGAAGCCCTCCGGATGTGAGCAGATCCGACGAGGTCAGCAGGCGTTCGTGCCGGCGCACAACCGGTCGGCTGCCCGTTGTGCCACCCGTCGGGCCTCCGCTTCGTCGGTCCGGTCGCTCATCCGGATCTCCGCGACCAGATCACCCTGTCGGACAAAGAGCATGTATTCGACCGAGCCTGGGCCGTCGATTCTGATCAGGAGCGAACCGTCCCCGGCGAATCCCGAGTCGACAATCTTCAACGAGTACTGCTCATCCCCCGGCTCGCACTGCGTCACCGTCCGCGCCCAGGCGATCGTGGCCTTCGCGTCCTCGATCGAATATCGCTCTACCCGCTCGATGATCGACGACGCCCCGGGCTTTCTGAACTCGGCACGCCGCTCAGCGCGTTCCTTCACCGACAGGTCCGGCGTGTCCGCGCAGGCGAAGCTGGCAACATAACCGAACGACCATTCACCTTCCAGATCATCTTCGGCCGCCCGGAAGCCGGACGGCAGGTCCGCCGCGCGCAGGAGCGCCTCCAGAGGAATGGCCGGGTTGGCGGGGCCCTTCGTCGGTTGACTGCTTGTCGTCGACGGGCTCGACGGTGGCGTGCTCGGGGTGCTGGGGGTCGAGGGCTTCGCCGAGGGGGTGGACGACGACGAGGGTGTCGGGGTGGGTGATCCGGTGGCCGGCAGCACCGGCGTCGGCGCTCCCTCCCGGCCGCCGGCAAGCGCCACCGCCCCGGTGGCCACCAGGGCCACCGCGACCGCGCCGGCGAGCGTCGCCGCGATCCTCGTCCGACGGGTACGCCGCCTGCCGCGCTCCCGTACCTGGTCGGTCGGGGCCCAGGTCAGGTGCTCGGTGTCGCGGAACAGGTCGACGAACTGCTGATCAGGCATTGCTGACCTCCTCGGGGAGGGTGGTGCCGAGCAGAGGGGCGAGGGCCCTGCGTCCTCGGGCGAGCCGGGCCTTCACGGTGCCGACCGGAACGGCCGTCCGGGTCGCGATATCCGCGACGGAGAGATCAGCGAGGTGGTGCAGGACGACCGCCTCGCGCTGGTCCTTCGGCAAGTGCCGTAACGCCGCGACCAGCGCCACCGTGTTTTCCGATGGCGGACCGGCCGCGGTTGGCGGCCCGTTGCGCCGGTGAGCGGCGATTCCGTTGCGAATCTTCCGCCAGCGGTTCTGGAGGAGGCGGTATCCGACTGTGTGCACCCAAGCTTCCGGATCGTCGTACTCGCTGATGCGCTGCCAGCGCTGCCAGGCACGCACGTACGCCTCCTGCGCGGCGTCCTGTGCCTCGTGGATGTCCCCCCCGAGCGCGTACAGCACGGTGACCGCCCGGTGTCTGGTGGCTCGGTAGAACTCCTCGAAGCCATCGTCCTTGTCCAACGTTCCTCCCCGTGTCGTTCCTGCCTCTGTCACCCGCGAGGCAGACGGCCGGTTGCATCATTCGCGGGCGGACAAGCTCTGGTCCCTCCCGGGGATGACGGCCCGTCCACCTGCCGCCGGAGGGCGGAACTGGCGATCGGCGGATAACGTCGCCTCATGACTGTTGAGCACCCCGCGCTCGCACTGCGTGGCCTGGCCAAACGGTTCGACGGCACGATCGCGGTGGCGGGCGTCGACCTGGACGTCCCCGCCGGCTCCTTCTACGGCCTGCTCGGCCCGAACGGCGCCGGCAAGACGACCACCCTGTCGATGGCTGTCGGCTTGCTGCGGCCGGACGCGGGCTCGGCCTGGGTGCTCGGGCACGACGTGTGGCAGGACCCGCTTACCGCCAAGCGGCTGCTCGGCGTGATGCCCGACGGGGTACGACTGTTCGACAGGCTGACCGGTGCGGAGCTGCTGGCGTACCACGGGTTGTTGCGGGGGATGGACCCGGCGGTGGTCGACCAGCGGGCCGCCGAGCTGCTGGACGTGCTGGCCCTCGGCGACGCCGGCCGGACGCTCGTGGTGGACTACTCGGCGGGCATGAAGAAGAAGATCGGCCTGGCCTGCGCGCTGCTGCACGGCCCTCGGCTGCTCGTACTGGACGAGCCGTTCGAGGCGGTCGACCCGGTCTCGGCCGCGCTGATCCGCGACATCCTGACCAGGTACGCGGCGGGCGGCGGCACTGTTGTCTTCTCCAGTCACGTGATGGAGGTCGTGGAGCGGCTCTGCTCACACGTGGCGATCCTGGCCGGGGGCACGATCAAGCGGGTCGGCACCCTCTCCGAGGTGCGGGGTGAGCGTTCGCTGGAGCAGGTCTTCGTCGAGGTGGTCGGCGGGCGTACGGCGACGGGTGAGGAGCTGTCGTGGCTCTCCCGGTGAGCGCAGCGCCGCAGCGGCAGGTGTCCGCCCGGCACTTCGTACGGCTCAAGTTGCGGGTGATGGGCAACAGCTTCCGGGGCCAGGGCTGGCGTATTGCCCTGTTCGTCGGCGGCGCGCTTGTGGGGCTCTGGTTCGCCGTCAGCGGGTTCTTCCTCTTCGCCGCCCCCGGCATCTCGGGCAACGGCCGGTACGCGGTGCTGATCGCGGCGGCCGGCGGTGGTCTGCTGGTGCTCGGTTGGCTGCTCCTGCCGCTTGTCTTCTTCGGGGTCGACGAGACGTTGGACCCGGCCCGGTTCGCGCTGTTGCCGCTGTCCCGACGCACGCTTGTCAGCGGCCTGTTCGCCGCCGCCCTGGTCAGCGTGCCGGTGCTCGCGGTGCTCGTCGCGTCGCTCGGGCTGGTGCTCACCGCCGGGGCGCTGGGCGGCTGGTCGGCGGCGGTGGTGGCAGTCGTCGGGGTGGTCTGTGGGTTGCTGCTCTGCGTGGCCGCGAGCCGGGCGGTGACGAGCGCCTTCGCCACCATGCTGCGCTCGCGTCGGGTACGCGACCTGGCGGCGGTGCTGCTGGCGGTGGCCGCCGCGTTGCTCGGGCCGTTGCAGGTGTTCGGCATCGCGGCGCTCCGCGAGGCGGACTGGGCCCGGCTGACCGGGTTGGCGACGGTCGTCGGCTGGACGCCGTTCGGGGCGCCGTGGACCGCCGGCATCGACGTGGCGCAGGGTCGGATCTGGGCCGCACCGGTCAAGCTGCTGATCACGGTGGTGACGATCGGTCTCCTGCTGCTCTGGTGGTCGCGGTCGCTGGAGTCGGCGATGGTGGGCGCGGCGAGTGCCGGCAAGGCGCCGGTGCGGCGCGGTGCGACCGGCGGCGCGGTCGGCCAACTGTTCCCCCGGATCGCCGGTTGGGTGCGCCGGGACCGGTTCGGTGCGCTCGTCGCCCGGGAATCCCGCTACTGGTGGCGGGACGCCCGCCGCCGGGCGAACCTGATCACGATCGCCGTGGTGGGCATCTTCGTACCCGTGATGATCAATCTTGGTGGCGGCGGGCTGGCGAGCGGGGAGGGCCTGACGACGAGCGCCAGCGACACCTCACCGGTGCTCGTCACACTCTCGATGCTCTTCGTCGGCGTCCTCGCCTCGGTCACCCTGGCCAACCAGTTCGGCTTCGACGGCAGCGCGTACGCCGCGAACGTGGTGGCCGGCGTACCCGGCCGGGTCGAGCTGCGCGCCCGCATGACCGCCTTCTCGCTGTACGTGCTGCCGATGCTTGCGGTCGTCGCCGTGGTCCTGTCACTTGTGCTCGGCCGGCCGGGCTGGATCGGGCTCACGCTCGGCAGCCTCATCGCCACCTACGGCGCGGGGCTCGCGGTGAACAGCTTCGTCTCGGTGTTCGGGGCGTACTCGCTGCCGGAGACGAGCAACCCGTTCGCGATGAACAGCGGCGCCGGTGTCGCGAAAGGGCTGCTCACCCTGCTCGCCATGGTCACTTCTGCGGTCGTGGCGGTGCCGATGGTGGTGGCAGCCGCGCTGCTCGGCGGTGCCTGGCTCTGGTTGGCCCTGCCGGTCGGCGTCGTGTACGGGCTGGGCGCGGCACTGCTCGGCGCGTACCTGGCCGGCGACGTACTGGACCGACGCCAGCCGGAGCTGCTGGCCACTGTCACCCCGCGCCGCTAGCTAGCCGGCGCGCCGGCCGGGGGTACGGGCAGCGTCGGCGAGGAAGCCACGCCACGCGTTCGGAGCGAAGGCGAGGACCGGACCGGAGCGGTCCTTGCTGTCCCGGACCAGCACCACGCCAGGCAGGTTGTCCGCCACCTCGACGCAGGCGCCGCCTGTGTCGCCGGACCTGGTCGACGTCCGCCAGCGTGGTTGAGCAACGGTCATGGCGTCACCTTCAGCTTCCGGATCAGATCCAGCGAGGCGCCCGTGGACAGCGCTTCGCCGAGCAGGCTATCCCATTTGCGACCAATCAGACGCACGACTTCCGGGTCGTCGATGACGTGTCCGCGAGCAACGTCCTCGACATAGGTGACGCGTTCACCGTCCGGCAGTTCGGCGAGGAGGAACCCGCCGGTCAGTCCGACATGGGCTCCGATATCGAGTGCCACGATGTGCAGTCTGACGCTCGGCAGAGCTGCGAGTTCCATCAGCCGACCGAGCTGGGCATCCAGTACCGCCGGCCCGCCGACCGGGCGGCGTAGAGCGGTCTCGTCCAGGACAAAGACGCATTGCGGCGGCTCTGCCCGCTGCCACACCTGCTGTCGATCCATCCGAACCGCGACCAACTCGTCGACCACAGTGGTCGGATTCAGGCCACCGGCGGAAATGACCGCTCGGGCATAGTCCTCGGTTTGCAGGAGCCCCGGAATGAGGCACGGCTCGAATTCGCAGAGCCGGATCGCCTGCTCCTCATAGGCGCGCCAGGGCACGAACCAGGTCGGCAGCCGCTGGCGATCGGCGGCCCTCAACAGTTCGGCGAGGAGGCCGCCGGTGGCGAGGGCTTCGTCGGCGGCGACGGCGAATTCCATTGTCGGCCGGCGGCGGCCGGTTTCGATTGCCGCCACCGTGGAGGGACTCCACCGGGTGGCCGTCGCCAGCGCCTCCTGGGACATGTCGGCACCGGCTCGGGCGGCCTTCAACGCCCGTACCCACATTTCGACGTTCATCCTTACCTCTCCGGTAAGTACGTGACCGCGTTGCGTAGTAAGCCCTGGAATCCTCCCTTCTTCGGGCCCTCCCGTCCAGGGTGGAGGACGCGCGGCCCGGCCGGTGGAGGCGACGTCCCGGCGACCGGGTCCTGCGTCGGGCCGCCCCGGTCATCCCCCGATCGGGGCGGCCCTCGTCGACCGGAAGGAGATCAGCCATGTTCGGGTTCGTCCGGGGCAGGAACGCAGCGCGGTGGTCGTACCGGAGAAGGAAGCCGGCGGCGCCGGCGACCGTGCCGGGCGCGGAGAGGTCGCCGGGCGTGCCCGCTCGGCCGCGCGGGTGGGCGGACGGGGCCGACGGTGGCCCTGCCGCGACCGGGCCGCGCGGGTTGGCCCACGCCGGCGCAGACCTGGCGCGCGAACGGTGGTCGGTGGTGAGCGCCCCCGCCAACCGTTCTTCGCCAAGATCCGCGCAACATCAGGGTTGTTGCTGCCTCCCACGTGTCGGAGGCAGCAACATCCGGGAAGTTGATCGGATCTTGGCATGAGGCGCCGGAGGTCGCTGGTGAGCCGGCCGCACCTGCCGATGCGGCCGCTGTGGCGGTGTCGGGGTTGCGGTGCCCTCTGGCCGTGCCAGCCGGCGCGGCTGGCGTTGCTCGCCGAGTACCGGCACGACCGTGTGGGGCTGCTCGTCTACCTGGGCGCTCTGATGGCGGAGGCCGGTGACCAGCTCGCCCGGCTCAACGGGCGACCCGCCGACCTGCACGAGCGCTTCCTGAGCTGGGCACGTGGCCGGGGCGGCACAATGTTTCACGTGAATCATGAGCCGGGTGCCGAGATCCACCACACCGATCCGTTCGCGGTGCCGACCGGGCAGCGGTCCCCGGTACGCCGGCTTCGCGGTCGTCTCGCCGCACCCGTCACGCTCTGGACGGCACCGGGTCCGGCGGGGCTCACCGTCTCGTCCACGCTTGTCGCCGAGGGCGAGCCGGACCGGCTGCTCGGCCTCATCGACGCGGAATCCGACCTGTGGGCGACCGTCGAGGACGCGGGACGGTTCGCTGTCGCGCCGCTCGGCCCGCCGCACCGGCAGCTCGCCGACAGGTTCGCCGGGCTGTTCCCCTCCCCGGGCGGCCTCTTCGCCACCGGGACGTGGACCGACACGCCGTACGGGCCGGTGCCGGGGGACGCCGGCGGCTGGGTGGGTTGCCGGCTGGACAGCGCCCGGGAGTACGGGTGGGCGTTGCTGGTGGAGGCCACCATCGAGGCGGTCGACCTGGCCGAGGACACGTCTCCACTGCTGCACTACAGGGGTCGCTACCACGAGCTGCCGGGCTGAGTCCCCTAAAGGATCGACCGGTCACCGGGGTGATCTGGGTCACTTGGCGCAGTGAGGCAACCGTTCGGCGCACTCGGCGACCGGTGTCGATCTCAGCCTTCCCCGCCGAGGAGTGCGCTCTCTACGGTGCGCGAAACTCCCCTGACGCCTGTGAAGGTGGTGATCCACAAATGTCCACGGACACACCCGCTCCGGCCGCTTCCCAGTCGGACAAGTACCTGGCCGTACAACGGTCGGACGAGTTCGCCGGGCTGCGGCGAGCGTTGCGCGGCTTCGTCTTCCCGATGACCGTCGCGTTCTTCCTGTGGTATGCGCTCTACGTCATTCTCTCCGCGTACGCCCGGGACTTCATGGGCACGAAGCTGTTCGGCAGCAACATCAACGTCGCGCTCGTCTTCGGCCTGCTCCAGTTCGTCTCCACGTTCCTGATCGCCTGGCTGTACTCCCGGTTCGCGGACCGGAAGATCGACCCGGTCGCCGACCGGATCCGTGCGGAGATCGGGGAGGTGACCCATGAAAACGGTCCACGCGGCTGATCTGCTCCTCGCTGCCGAGGCGGGCAACCACACCGCCCGCAACCTGACCATCACGCTGTTCCTGGTGTTCGTGGCGGTCACCCTGGCCATCACCATCTGGGCCAGCCGGCAGACGAAGACGGCCACCGACTTCTACGCGGGTGGCCGGTCGTTCTCCGGCTTCCAGAACGGCATGGCGATCGGCGGCGACTACATGTCGGCCGCCTCGTTCCTCGGCATCGCCGGCATCATCGCGCTCTACGGCTACGACGGCTTCCTCTACTCGATCGGCTTCCTGGTCGCCTGGCTGGTGGCCCTGCTGCTGGTGGCGGAGCTGCTGCGCAACTCCGGCCGGTACACGATGGCCGACGTGCTCGCCTTCCGGATGCGCCAGCGTCCGGTGCGTACGGCGGCCGCCGTCTCCACCATCACCGTGTCGATCTTCTACCTGCTGGCCCAGATGGTGGGCGCGGGCGCGCTCGTCGCGCTGCTGCTCGGCATCAGGCCGGGGACGACCTTCCTCGGGATGGATGCGGCGACCGCCAAGGTGGCCACCATCATCATGGTCGGCGCCCTGATGATCATCTACGTGACCGTGGGTGGCATGAAGGGCACCACCTACGTGCAGATCGTCAAGGCGTTCCTGCTCATGGGCGGCGCGCTGCTGATGACCCTGCTGGTGCTGGCGAAGTACAAGTTCAACCTGTCGTCGCTGCTCGGCGACGCCGCCGCCTCGTCCGGCAAGGGCAGCGCCTTCCTCGAACCGGGGTTGCGCTACGGCGTCGAAGTGGCAGGCAACGCGACACAGACCTTCTACAACAAGGTCGACCTGCTGTCACTGGGCATCGCCCTGGTGCTCGGCACCGCCGGCCTGCCGCACATCCTGATCCGCTTCTACACCGTGCCGACCGCCAAGGCGGCCCGCAAGAGCGTGCTCTGGGCGATCGGCATCATCGGCACCTTCTACCTGCTCACCCTGGCCCTCGGCTTCGGTGCGGCGGCGCTGGTGGGCAGCAAGGCGATCACCGAGCAGGACAAGGCCGGCAACACGGCGGCTCCGCAGCTGGCCGAGGCGCTCGGTATCGACTTCTTCGGCGGCGACCTGGGCGGTGCCGCCCTGTTGGCGGTCATCGCGGCGGTCGCCTTCGCCACCATCCTGGCGGTGGTCGCCGGGTTGACCCTTGCCTCCTCGTCCAGCCTGGCGCACGACTTCTACGCGAACGTCATGAAGAGGGGCGAGGCGTCGGAGCGTCAGGAGGTACGCGTCGCCCGGATCTCCGCCCTGGTCATCGGCGCGATCTCCATCCTGCTGTCGATCTACGCGCAGAACCTGAACGTGGCGTTCCTGGTGGCGCTGGCCTTCGCGGTGGCCGCCTCGGGCAACCTGCCGGCGATCCTCTACAGCCTGTTCTGGCGGCGGTTCAACACCTCAGGCGCGGTGTGGGCGATCTACGGTGGTCTGCTCTCGGCCGTACTGCTGGTGTTCTTCTCGCCTGTGGTCTCGGGCGCGGCGACCTCGATGTTCCCGGACCACGACTGGCAGTGGTTCCCGCTGTCCAACCCGGGCATCCTCTCCATCCCGTTCGGCTTCCTCTGCGGATGGATCGGCACGTTGATCTCGAAGGAGAACGACGAGGCGAAGTACGCGGAGCTGGAGGTGCGCGCCCTCACCGGTTCGGGCGCCCACTGACACTCCCGACGGGCCCCCGCCGACGCCACGCGTCAGCGGGGGCCCGTTCCCGTATCCGGCGATCGGTAGGCTGACCGGCATGAAGGTTGCTGAGCGCTTCGGTCCCGGTCACCGCGTCCTCGTCACCGGCGGCGCCGGTTTCGTCCCGTCGCACCTGGTGGACGCCCTGATCGCCCGCGGTTGCACGGTGGTGGCCCTGGACAACTTCGTCACCGGCTCCAAGGAGAACGTCGCCCACCTGCTCGACCGCCCCACCTTCACGCTTGTCGAGGCGGACATCTCCGATGGCCTGCCGAGCCACCACCCGGCGCTCGCCGAGCGGTTCGACGCGATCCTGCACATGGCCTCGCCGGCCAGCCCCACCGACTTCGCCCAGCTTCCGGTGGAGATCCTGCGGGTCGGCTCGGTGGGCACCCTGCACCTGCTGGACCGCGCGGTCGCCGACGGCGCCCGGTTCCTGATGGCCTCCACCTCCGAGGCGTACGGGGACCCGAAGGAGCACCCGCAGCGCGAGACCTACTGGGGCAACGTCAACCCGATCGGGGTGCGCAGCGTCTACGACGAGGCGAAGCGCTTCTCCGAGGCGGCCACGATGGCGTACCACCGCTATCGCGGGCTCGACGCCGCCATCGTCCGGATCTTCAACACGTACGGCCCGCGGATGCGCCCGGACGACGGTCGGGCCATCCCCACCTTCATCTCCCAGGCACTGCGCGGCGAGCCGCTCACCGTGCACGGCACCGGCAACCAGACCCGGTCCATCTGCTTCGTCGAGGATCTGGTGCGCGGCATCCTGCTGCTGCTCGACTCGACCGAGACCGGCCCGGTCAACTGCGGCACCGAGCACGAGTTGACCATGCGGCAACTCGCCGAGTTGATCGTGTCGCTCTCCGGCAGCAGCTCGCAGGTGACCTACATCACCCGCAGCGCGGACGACCCGGAGATGCGCCGCCCGGACCTGACTCTCGCCCGGGAACTGCTCGGATACGAGCCGACCGTGGCACCCGAAGACGGCCTGCGACGCACGATCGAGTACTTCCGGGCGCGGCTAGGGTAACCGCTCGGCCGACCGCTGAGTGTCGCCTGAAGGCGGCAGTGGCTCCCACTCCGTACCCTGAGTTACATGTCAGCGACATGGTCTGCCGGCGTTCCGCACCCGTACCTGCACCGCAGCGCCGGGCGCGCCTCGGTGCCCGGCCCTGACCGGGGCGCCTCCGGGCGTGCCCGCCCGGCCGAGGCGCGCTGGTACCCGTCGCCCGAGGATGCGCAGCCCGGTCCCGGCGGTCCCGGTGGGCCGAAGGGGCCCGGCAGGACCGGCGGCTCCGGTGGGTCGGGTAGGCGCGGGCCCCGGCCACGCTGGGGGCGGATCGGCCTGGTGGCGGGCGTGACGGTGCTGGTCCTGGCGCTGCTCGGCGGCCTCGGCGCGTGGCTGTACGCCCGCAACCTCGACGGCGACCTGGCCCGCACCGACCCGTTCGCGGAGATCACCGGGGATCGTCCGGTCAAGCCCGTCGAGGGCGCGCTGAACATCCTGCTGGTCGGCAGCGACTCCCGGGACCCGGACGCCCCTGTCGACAGCAAGAGCCAGTGGCGTGCCGACACGGTCATCGTGATGCACATTCCGGCCGACCACCAGGAGGCGTACCTGGTCTCCATCCCGCGTGACCTGTACGTCCCGATCCCGGAGAGCGCCGGCGCGGACTGCGGCTCCGGCCAACGCGCGAAGATCAACGCCGCGTTCGCGTTCGGTGGGCTGCCGCTTGCGGTACGTACCGTGGAGTGCTTCACCGACGTCCGGATCGACCACGTGATGGCTATCGACTTCGGCGGCTTCAAGGAGGTCACCGACGCTCTCGGCGGGGTCGACCTGAAGGTGGAGCGGACCATCACCTCGATCCACAAGCCGTACCGGACGTTCACCAAGGGCACCAACCACATGGACGGCGCGGAGGCGCTCGACTGGATCCGGCAGCGCAAGCAGTTCCCGGACGGCGACTTCGCCCGCATGCGGCACCAGCAGGAGTTCCTCCGCGCCCTGATGGACAAGGCGGCGAGCACCGGCACGCTGGCGAACCCGAAGAAGCTCAACGACTTCCTCCAGTCGGTGACCAAGGCCGTAACCGTTGACCAGGGTTTCTCGGTTACAGACATGGCGCTGCAGTTCCGAAATCTGCGCGGCCAGAACCTCACCTTCGTGACCAGCCCGAACTCGGGCAGCGACACGATCAACGGCGAGTCGGTGGTGGTCTCCGATCGGGAGAAGGCGTTGGCGATGTACCGGGCCATGGCGGCGGACACCATGGCGGACTGGGTCAAGGCCAACCCGCCGAAGGGCAGCGACGGCGGGTAATCAGACGCCCACCGCCTGGTCCATCGAATAGCGACGATAGACCGAATCGCGCAAAATGCCGTCCGGATGGACCAGTGATGAACTCGCCAAGTCGAATCGATGTACGTACAGTGGTGCCGCCCCCTCCTGATCACGAGCTGGAGCACGAATGCCGGTTCAGGCCAGTCGTCGCCCTTCGTCCACCGGGTCCGCCGCCCCCAGCGGGCGGATCGCCGCGTCCATCCCCGTGCAGCCGGGCCGCTCAGGCGGCGGGTCGGGCGGGCGGCCGCCCGGTGACGGTGGTGGCGCGGGCCGGTCGGGCGGCAGCGGGCCGGCGAAGAAGCGGACCCGACGCAAGGATCCCCTCTGGGCCCGACTGACCGTGATCTTCGGTGCCGTGCTGATGCTCAGCAGCGGCATGGCGATCGTCGGCGGCAAGGTGCTGATCGGGCAGGCGACAGGCGACATCGCCCAGCGCAACCTGCTGGGTGAGGCAGGCAAGTCCGACGCCGAGGGCGGGGCGAGCCTGGACGGCCCGATCGACATGCTGCTGCTCGGCGTGGACGCGCGCGAGCGCTGGGCCGCCGACGACGTCCGCTCGGACAGCATCATCATCCTGCACATCCCGGCCTCGCACGACCAGGCGTACCTGATCTCCATCCCGCGGGACACGCAGGCGCAGATCCCTCCGTTCAAGGCGAGCGGCTTCACCGGCGGCACCGACAAGATCAACGCAGCGTTCCAGGCCGGCGCCCGCAACGGCGGCGGCTGGGAGGGCGGCGCCCAGCTGATGGCGCAGACCATCAAGCGACTCACAGGCGTCAGCTTCGACGGCGCGGCGATCATCAACTTTGGCGGGTTCAAGAACGTCATCGACACCCTCGGCACCGTGAAGATCTGCGTGAGCCACGAGGTCAAGTCCAAGCACATGTCGTTCGTCGACGGCAAGCCGATGTGGAACGCCGACGCCAAGAAGACCGGCAAACGGATGACCCCCGTGGTGCACAAGAAGGGCTGCCAGGAGATGGAGGGCTGGGCGGCGCTCGACTACGCCCGGCAGCGCTACGGTCTTCCCGGTGGCGACTACGACCGCCAGCAGAACCAGCAGCAGCTGATCAAGGCGATGGCCCGCAAGGCCACCGACGGCGGCACGCTCACCAACCCGGCGAAGATGAACCAGCTGATCAAGGCGGCGGGCAAGGCGTTCGTGCTGGACACCGGCGGCGCCAAGATCGAGGATTTGATCTTCACCATGCGCGGTGTGACCGCGAACGAGCTGACCATGTTGAAGACCAACAACGGCACCTTCAACAGCAACGGCGCGGGCGCCGAGGCGTTGAGCCCGGAAACCATGGAGATGTTCCAGGCGATCAAGCAGGACAAGCTGGCCGAGTTCATCTTCACCCACCCCGAGGTGATCTCCACGCGCAAGTGACTGTCGAAGTCGCGGAAACGCCGCGACCGGTCGGTCACCGTCCGTAGTCTGACGTGAGCAGGTTTCACGTATCGGCTGCGGGGAGGCGGTCACGTCCAGGTCCGGACGCAACGCGGCAGGTCCGGCCGGTTCGGCCGTACCCGCCCGGTCCCGTCGCGCCCGCGGCCCACGGATCCTGCTCGGCATCGGCCTGGCCCTCGTCCTGCTGGCCGGGCTCGCCCTGGTCGGCCTCAAGACACTCAGCAACAGGTACGACCGCACGGTCACCAAGGAGCAACTGCTCGACTCCGGTGCCCGCACCAGCCGGACCGACCTGGACGGGCCGCTCAACTACCTGCTGGTCGGCTCCGACCGCCGCCCCGGTGACAGCGGGCCCGACCAGCGCTCCGACACCATCCTCATCGTGCACGTACCCGCCGGGCAGCGGGAGGCGTACCTGGTCTCCATCCCGCGTGACCTGCTGGTCGCCATCCCACCGGCGAACGGCTTCGCAGGCGGACCGGACAAGATCAATGCAGCGTACGAGCACGGCGGCGGCGGGGAGGCCGGCACGAGACTGCTCTCCACCACCCTGAACCGGCTCACCGGCATCCGGTTCGACGGTGCCGCCCTGATCGACTTCAACGGCTTCCGGAAGGTCATCGACCTGCTCGGCGGGGTACGGATGTGCGTGGACACCGAGGTCCGTTCGATCCACACCAACCGGGTCTTCCCCACCGGCTGCCAGCAGATGAACGGCGCGCAGGCGCTGGACTACGTACGGCAGCGCTACGACCTGCCCGGCGGCGACTACGACAGGCAGCACCACCAGCAGCAGCTCCTACGGGCGATGCTGGACAGCGCCGGTAGGGCCGACCTGCGCAGCAACCCGATCAAACTGGACCAGGTGCTGCGGGCCGTGGGCGGCTCGTTGACAGTCGACACCAACGGCGTACCCCTGGAGGACCTGCTCCTCGCGCTGCGCGCGCTGCCGCCCGACGGGCTGCGCGGCGTCCAGGTGCCGTCGTCGCCGCAGACCATCGACGAGGTGTCGTACGTGGTGCTGGACAACGGCGGCAACGGCCTCTTCGAGGCCGTACGCGGGACACGGGTGCCCGCCTGGGCACAGGCCAACCCGCGCTGGGTGTCCCGGTTGTGACGGTGTCGACGGCCCGGTCGGTGCCGATCCGGCCGGCGAGGATCTAGTGTTGCTTCCTGTGTTCGGACCCCAGGTTCCCACCGTGCCCGTGACCGAGATCGCCGACGACACCTACCTGCTGGACGTGCGGGAGGACGACGAGTGGGCGGCCGGCCATGCCCCCACCGCCCACCACCTGCCGATGATGGAGTTGCCGGCCCGACTGGCCGAGGTGCCCACCGACCGGGACGTGGCGGTCATCTGCCGTTCCGGCGGGCGGTCCGCCCAGGTCGTCGCCTACCTGGTCAACAACGGCTGGGAGCAGGTGCGGAACGCCGACGGCGGGATGCGCCAGTGGGCCGCCGTCGGCCGCCCGGTGGTCGACGCGAACGGGCAGCCCGGCCAGGTCATCTGAGGCGGCCGGAATGGGCGGACCTCTGGTCTTCGCGCACCGCGGCGCCTCGTACGACCTTCCGGAGCACACCCTCGCCGCGTACCTGCGCGCCCTCGACGAGGGTGCCGACGGCCTGGAGTGCGACGTCCGGCTGACCCGGGACGGGCATCTGGTCTGCGTCCACGACCGGCGGCTGGATCGCACCAGCAACGGTCGCGGTCTCGTCAGCGCGCGTACCCTCGCCGAGTTGGAGGCACTGGACTTCGGCTCCTGGCATCCGGGCAGCGCGGCGGACGGCGACCTGCCGCCTGACGATTCGCACACCCGACTGCTGACCCTGGCCCGACTGCTGGACGCGGTGCTCGCCGCCGGCCGGCCGGTCCGGCTGCTGGTGGAGACGAAGCACCCGTCCCGCTACGGCTCGGCCGTGGAGCGCCGCCTGGTCGGCCTGCTACGCCGGTACGGGCTGGCCGACCCGGCGCCTGACGACCCGGTCCAGGTGACAGTGATGTCGTTCTCCCCGCTGGCGATCCGGCGGATCCGCGAGCTGGCCCCGACGCTGCCCACGGTGCTGTTGCTGGAGGTGCTGCCGCGTCTGGTGCGGCCCGGTCGTCTGCCGTTCGGCGCCCGTATCGCGGGGCCGGGCATCGGCCTGGTCCGGGCCCGTCCGCAGTTGCTGCCCGCGCTGCGCGCCGCCGGCAACCAGGTGTACGTCTGGACGGTGAACGAGCCTGCCGACCTGGAGCTGGTGCTGGCCGCCGGGGTGGACGGGATCATCACCGACCGGCCGGCGCACGCCCTGGCCCGGCTGGACCGGTGACCGGCACCGACCGGCGGGGGTGCCCAAACGCCTGCCGACCGGGCAGACTCGGCCCATGCCGGAGCGAATCGACTTCCCCGCTCTCATCGCCGGCCACACAGTAGTCATCGAGATGATCAATTCTGGTGACGCCGGGCTGCCGGTCCTCACCCAGCTGCTCCGGGTGGCCCAGCCGGCGCTCGGCGCGACAGGGATGGCCTTCGTCGAGTTCGGCCCGACCGGCGGCCGGGTGATCGCCGCGACCGGCACGGTGGAGTGGACCCTCGGCCGGCCGCTGACCGTCGACGACCCGGACACCGTCTGCCTGCTCTCCGGCGCACGGGTACGCCAGGTCCGCGTGGCGAACCTCAGCGGCAAGCTGGGCGGCGAACTGGCCGGCAACGGCCTGCGCCGGATGGTGGTGTCCCGGGCGGAGATCGGCGGGCACACCGTCGGGAGCCTGCACGCGTTCTACCCCGACGACGACGAGCAGGACGCCGAGCGGCAGGGGGTGGTCGCCTACCTCGCCTCCTGCGTCGCGCACATGTACGGCGATCAGAGCGGGCTCCCGGTGCACGGCGACGGGCCGGTCGTGGCGGCGCTCGCCGACGGGCTTGCCGTTGTCGACAGGGACGGTCACGTCCGCCTCTGGAACCCGGCCGCCGCGCAGGTCACCGGTCGGGAGGCCGAACAGGCGCTGAGCCGTCCGCTTCCGTTCCCGCTGCCGCCGTCCGGCCAGGTCCGGGACCACCGGCTTCCGGACGGGCGCTGGCTGCGGATCACCTCCGGCGAGCTGCCCGGCCCCGGCGCCCTGCGGGTGGTGACCTTCCGCGACATCACCGACCAGCAGCGCCGGGACCACGACCGCGACCTGTTCGTCGCGGTGACCAGCCACGAGCTGCGGACGCCGGTCACCGTGATCAAGGGGTACGCGGACACCCTCACCGACCACTGGGAGTCGCTCACCGACGCGGACCGACGACAGGCGGCGCGGGTGATCGGGCAGCGGGCCAACGAGCTGGCCCGGCTCGTCGACAGGCTGCTCTCCTCGGCCGCCGAGGCGGGCCCCGGGGACGACCCGCCCACCCCGTTCGACCTCGGTGAGGCGCTGCGCGTCGCGGTCGGCGACCTGCCGGCCGAGCTGCGCCGCCGGTTGGTGCTGCGTCTCCCCTCCGGCCTGCCCAAGGCGCTGGGCCACCGCGCCAGCCTGACCACCGTGCTTACCGAACTGACGACGAACGCTGGCAAGTACTCGCCCCCGGACTCACCGATCGAGATCACCGCGGGGGTGGACGGTCAGCTGGTTGCGTTCCGGGTCAGCGACCGGGGCATCGGCATCCGCCCCGACCACGTGGAGCGGGCCTTCGACAGGTTCTGGCAGGGGGAGTCCGGCGACCGGCGCGGCTACCCGGGTGCCGGACTCGGGCTCTATCTCGTCCGCCGGATCGTTGAACAGCAGAATGGATGGGTATCCCTACGTCCGAGGACCGACGGCGGTACGGTCGCAGAGGTGCGGCTACCGCGCGGTTGACCGACGGTGGCGCGACGTGGAGGCGACGGTGGCGACGGCAGCGAGGGAACGGGCGTGGTGTGTGGTGGTCCCGCACCACCCCGCCGGGGCGCGGCTGGCCCGGCACCGGCTCGCCGACGAGCTGGGTGAGGTCGTACCCCCGGCTCTGCTCGCGGATCTGATCGCGGTCCTCGCCGAGCTGGTGGGCAACGCGGTGCGGCACGCCCGGCCGCTGCCCGGCGGCGTGGTCCGGGTGGCCTGGCGGTTGCGGCCCTCGCTCGAGGGTCCGCGGATCCAGTTGCGGGTGACCGACGGCGGCGCGGCCGGCGGTCCGCGGCTGCGCACGGCCAGCCTGGAGGCGGCGGACGGGCGCGGCCTGCACATCGTGGCCGGCCTGGCCACCCGCTGGGGCGTGGAGCGCGACGGCATGGGCCAGCGCGTCTGGGCGGAGTTCGACCCGACGCCAACGACCCGGTCCGACCTCGTGGCGGCGGGCTGAACGACGCTTCAGACGGGTCCGGCCCACGACGGCCCGGTTGGGCCTCTAGGCTGTGACGCCGTGAGCAAGCGTCGAAAGAGCCAGCGCGCCGACACCGCCCCCCGCCGGGACAAGGTGCGGGACATCTTCGTCCCGCGACCGTTCGATGGGCTGGTCGACGAGCCCGAGTGGATCGCCCTGCGCGAGCTGGTGCCCGCCGCGTCGGCGCCGCTGCGGCTGACGCCCGCCCTGATCGACGAATTCGGGGACCGGCCGGCCACGGTGGCCACCGTGCTGCCGATGGCCGCCCCGGCGATCACCAAGCCGGACGGCCGGGTGCTGATCGGTCTGCAACGCCACCAGCAGTCCGGCGACGTCTCGCGGGACCTGGCCGAGGCGCTGCTGTGCGCGTTGCGGACCGAGCCGGGTGACGAGGTGGCCGTTCCTCCGCTGCCCGGCCCCGGCCCCCGCCTCCAGGACATCTTGGTGGACGGCCCGCTGGAGATCAGCATGCACGAGGGGTTCGAGTTCTGGCTCGACCCCGGCGCGGCGGACGACCCGACCGTCCAGGCGTCCCTGGAGCGGGCGAACGCCGCCATCTACCCGACGGTGCGGCTCAGCGCGGCGAAGGCCGCGTACTGGTGCCAGGTGCCGGAGAAGGCGCACGTGCGCTGGGTGCTGCCGGAGGACGAGGACGCCGCCCTGGACGCGCTTGCCCGCCTCGGCGCGGCCGGCACGCTGACGCTCGGCGAGCAGACCAAGTTCGCCGGCATGTTCCGCGCGCACGGTCGACTGGTGCCGGTCTGGGACCTGCCGGAGGAGACTCCGGCGACCGACTGGGAGGACCCGGTCGCGCAGTTCGCCAAGCGGTACGCCGAGGCGCTGGCCGCCACCGACCCGCTTGACGCCGCCGGCCGGCGGGCCCGGCAGGGGCTGCTCGGCCGCCAGCTCACCCTGCGCTGAGCGCGCTCACCCGGCCACCGGCAGCGGATCGCGGGAGATCGGGCAGGACATGCAGCGGGGGCCACCCCGCCCCGAACCCAACTCCGATCCGGCGATCGGGATCACCTCGATGCCGGCCCGCTCCAGTTGGGCGTTCGTCTCGGTGTTGCGTTCGTAGCCGACGCAGAGCCGGGGCGCCAGGGCGAGGGTGTTGTTGCCGTCGTCCCACTGCTCGCGTTCGGCGGTGACCGGGTCCAGTCCGGTGTCGATGACCCGGAGCTGGTCCAGGTCCATCGCGTCGGCGGCGGCCCGCAGGAACGGCGCCGGGCCGTCCACCCGGGGGTCCTCGCCGTCCGCGCCGGCGATCACCGTGTACGCGGAGAGCGTGCTGGCGATGTTGGGATACATCAGTACGGCGTCGGCGTCGACCATCGTGCACACGGTGTCCAGGTGCATGGTGGCGCGTTCCTGGGCGATCGGCACCACCAGGATGGTGTGGGCGAGCCCGGCCGCGAAGACCTGCCGACCGAGGCGTTCCGCTCCGGCCGGGGTGGTCCGTTCGCCCACGCCCACGGCCAGCACCCCGGGCGCGAGCAGCAGGACGTCCCCGCCCTCCAGGTGCTCCAGGTTCGGCCGGTAGACGAACTCGGTGCCGGCGAAGCGCGGATGGTGGCGGTAGATGGCCTCGGTGAGTGTGGTCTCGCGGCGGCGGGCCGGCATGGCGAGGCTGGTGACGCCGACCCGGTCGCCGATCCACAGCGACGAGTCCCTCGTGAACAACAGGTTGGGCAGCGGGTCGATGACGAAGTCGTGCCGGTCCATCAGGGTGTAGACCAACCCGCCCGGCCGTTCCGAGCTGATCCGCAGCTCCTCGTGGGCCAGCCCGGCGATGAGCACGTCGGCCAGGGCCGCCGGGTCCAGATAGGAGAGGTGGTCGGCGACGCGGGCGCGCAGGGTGTCGCCGAGCCGCCGCGAGCGCAGCACCTGCTCGGTGAGTTCGGCCCGGGCGTCCGCCACGGCCAGTGTCTCGGTCAGCAGGGTCGCCAGGTAGAGCACCTCGACGCCGCGTTCGCGAAGCGCGGCGGCGAACGCGTCGTGCTCCTCCTGGGCGCGTCCCACCCAGGGGATCGCGTCGAACAGGAGCGAGTCGTTGTTGCGGGGGGTGAGCCGGGCCAGTTCGGGGCCGGGCCGGTGCAGCAGTACGGTGCCGAGCCGGCCGACTTCACTGTCGACGTATTGGGTCACTCGAGCAGCGTAGGGCAGGGTTTGGCGGCATCCGAGAAAAGAACTGTGGATGAATATGGCATTCATCCGTACTCACTCCGGCGCTCCGGCTTGCCGAACACCGGGAGTGGCAACGTAGGGTAGTGAGGACATAACTTCGAGGGACCTTTTGCCGGAGGTCGACGACGATGACTGTCTTTCCCGCACGACGAGCCGTACCGTCCGCTCGGGCACTGCCGCCCGTCGCGGTGCCCCACCCCCGCGTCGAGTCGCCCGGGGCTCTCGCACCGGTCCGACCGACACCGCTCGAATGGGCACGTCGTCGTCGCGCCGAGCGGGGTGCCCGGCGGTTGGAGGCGGCCGGCGCACGGGCGCTGGGCCAACTCGACCATCTCGGGCCAGCCTGGCACGTCATCGAGTGGCCCCGCACCGACGCGACGGACATCCTGCTCGACCGCACCCAGGACGAGCGCGCCGGGTTCCTCGCCATCGGGCCGAGCGGCCTGTTCGCGGTGACGATCGCCGACCACGGCCGGGCCCGCGTGCTCGTCGCCGGCGACGTGGTGCAGATCAACGGCAAGCGGCCGCCGTACGTGGCCGAAGCCCGCCGGGATGCCAAGCGCGCCAGCAAGGCCCTGTCCGACGCCGTGGGGCTCCCGGTTCCGGTCACGCCCGTGCTGACCTTCGTCGGCTCGGGCGTGATCAGCGTCTACGGCCTTCCGAAGGACTGCCTGATGGCCACCCACCGGGAGCTGGACCGGCTCCTCGTGGCCGGCGGCAGCCGGATCAGCCCGGCCACCGCCGAGAAGCTGTCCCGGGTCGCACAGCACCCCGGGACCTGGCTGAACGGCACGTACCGTCCAACGGCCGACTACCGGTGGTACGAGGAGGGCCGAACGGCCGCTGACAAGCCGGCGCACCACCGGTAACGTCACCGGCGACGCCACGCGGCTCCGGTCCCCCCGTTCACCCCACCGGCTCCCGCGCCGTCACCGGCCTCCCCGGCCCAGTCCGGGTGGTCGGCGACCCGGTGCGCTCGGTGGTTCTGTCGGTGACCCGCTAGCGTGGACAGTCCGTCGGTGTACATAGGAGGCTCGGTGGCCCACGTCGAACTTTCGCTCTCCGAAGTGTTCGTGCCAGCGGCGCGGGCCTCGACAGAGGCGGAGCTCGGCAACTTCGGCCAGTGGTCCTCGACGGTGTGCCGGGCCGACGAGCCCTGCCTGCTGATCGACGCCGACACACGGGTGGTGGCGATCTCCACGGCCGGCTGCGAGCTGCTCTGCCTGGGCGAGCCGGACGGCCTGATCGGGCGGCCGCTGCTCGACGGCGGGCTGCGCCTACTCGACTTCACCGCCAACCGGGGCGAGCTGACCGAGGCCGAGATCGACAAGATTCCGCCTCTGCTGGCGCTCTCCTCCGGCCGTCTCGCCCGCGGTCTGCTCCGGGTGCAGGCCGCCTCCGCGGACAGCTCCGACGCGACAGTCGACGCGATCTCCACGCCAGTGCACGCGCACGGCGCGGTGGCAGGCTCCCTCACCTTCTTCTCCGAGGTCTGACCTGCGGCGGAGTGTGTCGTTCGCCGCACGCGACAATGCTGGGGCCGGTCGGCACCGAGACCGTAGGGTGCCCTCATGCTCGATATCGCTCTGCTGCCGGGGGAGTACGCCGTGTGCCGCCTGGCAGCCGACGCCGCCCTGCCGGAGCAACTGTCGAGCGGGCTGGGCCGCGCCGACGTCATCACCGTGAGCTGGACCGCCGACGGGATCTCGGTGATCTGCCCCGCCGACCGGGTGCCCGCGCAGGCCGTCGTGGAAACGGCGTGGCGGTGCCTACGGGTCGCCGGCCCGGCGGACCTGCCCAGCACCGGCACCCTTGCCGCGCTCGTCGACCCGCTCGCCGAGGCCCGGGTCAGCGTGGTCACCTTCTCCACGTTCGACACCGACTACGTGCTGGTGCCGGCCGTCCGGCTGGCCGAGGGCCGGGCCGCGCTGGAGCGCGCCGGGCACCGCGTCCTCGGCTGAGCTTCACCCGACCGGCCGCTCCCCCTACGATGGGCTCGGCCACCCCGGCCGAAGAGTTCTCCGATGTCCCGAGGATCGGCCCGTGCCGTTCACCCCGCTCCCCCGCGCGTCGCGGGCGACGACCCGTACCCTGCCGTGGGTGCTCGCGCTGCTCGCTCTGTCGACCGGCTGCGGCGCCCCACCCGGACTGGCGACCCCGGACGCGCAGCCCAGCACGACCGGCTCCCCGACGGCAGCGCCGACACGTACCCCCGCCGCCACGCCCAGCACCGTGCCGTCCGTCCCGCCCCTCCGCACCCCGTCGGCCACCCCGGACGCCGGGCTGGTCGCCACGCCCTGCCGGAACGGGCCTACCGGGCAGCGGATCGTGCAACTGGTGCACGGCCGGGCCGGCGTGCTCCCACCCAGCGTGCGCGTCCAGGTCCGCACCGGGCCGCTCTGCGCCGCCGACTGGCAGTACACCGTGCTGGAGGTGACCGGGCACGAGGAACTCCAGATCGTCACCCGGGGCCGGCCGACCGCGCCGGAGCTGGTCACCGCCGGCACCGACGTGTGCACCATCGAGGTACGCGCCACCGGGCCGACCGGGATCCGGACGCTCGCCTGCGACGCCGGCCCGGTCGTCGGGCCTGGTGCGTAGGCTTGTCGACATGCCGGGAACACCACCGACGCGCTTCGTCTACCTCGGTCCGGAGGGCACCTTCGCCGAGCAGGCCCTGCGCACCGTCCCCGCCGCCGAACGCGGCACCCGTACGCCCGCCCGCAGTGTCGGTGAGGCGTTGGACCAGGTCCGGACCGGGGACGCCGACGCCGCGCTGGTGCCACTGGAAAACTCGATAGGCGGCGCGGTGGGCGTCACCCTCGACGAGATGGCCGAGGGCGCACCACTGGTGATCACCCGGGAGGTGATCCTGCCCGTGGAGTTCGTGCTCGGAGCCCGGCCGGGCACCTCGCTGACGTCGGTCCGCGTCGTCGCGGCCCATCCGCAGGCGTCCAACCAGTGCCGGGGCTGGCTGCGCGACCACCTGCCCGACGCGGTGGTGGTGGACGTGCTCTCCAACGGTGCGGCGGCCGCCGGAGCCGGTTCCGGCGAGTACGACGCGGCCATCTGCGCGCCCATCGGGGCGACCCGGCACCGGCTCACCGTGCTCGCCGACAAGATCGCCGACCATCCGGACGCGGTGACCCGGTTCGCGCTGGTGTCGCGCCCCGGGCCACCCCCGCCGCCGACAGGCGACGACCTCACCTCGCTCGCCGTCTACATCGCCCACGACCGGGTCGGCGCTCTGCTGTCGGTGCTCATGGAGTTGGCCGTGCGGGGGGTCAACATGACCCGGATCGAGTCCCGGCCGACAGGTGAGGCCCTCGGCCGGTACGTCTTCTTCCTCGACTGCACCGGGCACGTGGCCGACGTACGGCTGGGCGAGGCGTTGCAGGGTCTGCGCCGGGTCTGCGCCGACGTGCGTTTCCTGGGCTCGTACCCCCGGCACCGCTGGACGCAGGCGGCTGCCGAACGGCCGGTGCCGGCCCCGGCCGGTCTGTCCGACGCCGACTATGCCGACGCGGCGGCCTGGCTGGCCCGGCTGCGCACCGGCGAGTTGACCTGACGGCGCGCAAACGCGGGCGTCCCCGGTCACCAGGGAACGCCCGCGGCGGTGCGCTCAGCTCAGCAGACCGCCGAGCAGACCGCCCTCCTGCTGCTGCTGACCGCTGCCCATGACCGGCGGCTCCTCGGACGGCTGAACCACCACGAAGCCCTGACCGGCGAAGCTCATCGTGAACGACTCCCCGGTACGACGGCCCAGCAGCGTGCCGAGGCCGAGCTGCTCGGCGCGGTGGTAGCCGGTCTGGAGGTTCGCCGACCAGCAGACCGCTGCCTGCGGGTCGACGTACGTGGGCGCGTCCACGTTGAGCACCACAGGAGTGCCCTTGGTGGTGATGGCGATCCGGCCGTACCCGCTGAACACGCAGTTGAACAGACCGGACGAGGACGCCATCCCGGCCCCGCCGACCATCCTGATGTCGTACTGGAGGGTGGAGTCGAAGGCGAGCACGCTTGACCCGTTGATCGAGAGCGCGTCGCCCGGCTCCAGGTCGATGATGTGCACGTCCTTGGCCAGTTCGGCGAGGAAGACGTCACCCTGACCGGAGACCTTCATCAGCGGCACGCCCTCGCCGGTGAGCTTCTGCTTGAGGAACTTGCCGAGCCCACCCGAGCCCAGCGCCTGGAACTGGACGTTGCCCTGGTAGGCGACCATCGACCCGACCCGGGCCATCGCCTCGCCGTTGAGCTCGATCTTCAACATCTTGGAGTTCTGCAGCCGCATGCCGGGCTGCGCGGACTCCTTCTCCAGATTCTCCGCGGAGAACAGCTCGCTGCGCATGAAAGGGCCTCCTGAATAGGGTCGCGTTCGCTGCACCGACGGTAGGCGACAGCGGCAACCGCAAGCCATCAACCGAGCGGCGCGGCGGGTCGGCCCCGGGGTTCAGCCCCAGCCCAGCGCGTGCAGACGCGCGTCGTCGATGCCGAAGTGGTGGGCGATCTCGTGCACGACTGTCACCGCCACCTCGTCGATGACGTCCTCGTCGTTGTCACAGATCCGCAGGATCGGGTGGCGGTAGATGAAGATCCGGTCCGGCAGCACGCCCGAGTAGTCCCAGCCGCGGTCGGTGAGCGCGTGCCCCTCGTAGAGGCCGAGCAGCTCGGACTCGCCCGGCGGCGGGTCGTCCTCGACCAGGATGACGACGTTGTTCATCAGGCCGAGCAGCTCTTCGGGCACCTCGTCGAGGGCTTCGCCGACCAACTCCTCGAAGCGCTCACGGCTCATCTCCACCGGCACCTCGCCCATTGTGCCCGACGCGGAGGCACCCGGCCCGGGCCCTGGTGGACGACCGGGCCCGCACGTCCACGGAGAGAGGAGAGCGGCCGCCCTTGGCCGGGCGGAAGCTCCCCTTCCCGTGAACGCGCGGTGTGCGGGTCGTCCGGCTCAGGAAGCCAGGCGCGCGGTGAGGGTGATCTCTGCGCCCGGCGAGAGCAGGCGGGAGATCGGGCAGTTGGCCTTGGCGCTCTCGGCGAGCTTCTGGAACTCCGCGTCGTCGATCCCCGGCACCTGGCCGACGGTCTCCAACTCGATCCGGGTCACGGTCATCCCGGCATCGGTCTTGTCCAGGTGGACCTTGGCGGTGGTCTCGACCGAGGTGGGGGTCGAGCCGGCGTCGGCGAGAGCCTTGGAGAACGCCATCGAGAAGCAGCCGGAGTGCGCGGCGGCGATGAGCTCCTCGGGGTTGGTGCCCTCGCCCTCCTCGAAGCGCGACTTGAAGGAGTAGTTGCCCGACAGGCCGCCCTTACCGGTGCGGACGGTGCCGGAGCCCTCGGTGAGGTTGCCCTGCCATTGTGCTGAAGCGGTACGGATTGGCATGAGCAGAACGCTAGCGGAAAGGTGACCGTCGAGCGACCGACCGGGACCGACGCCCACCCTGCGATTCCGGTCACCAACCGCTGACTGTGCCATGATTCGACGCAGGCCCGTGACCGGCGGAGGGATGGCCGATGTCCGAGGAGCTGCCGATCCCCCGGCAGGGCGACCCGCCCGACGGCCCGGCCGTAATCGAGTGGGGCGGCGACGACGATCCGGCCCCACCCCGGCGGTTCGGCAGGTCCCTGGCGGGCCTCACCAGGGATCCCCGGCTGCCGCTGCTGGCCGCCGGCCTCGGGGCGGTCGCAGGTGTCGCGTCGATGGTGGGTGAGTGGCTGGTCATGACCCTGCCCAACGGCGGCCCCGAGGGAAACAGCTCGATCGAGGTGCCGGCGGGCGTGAACGAGATCGGCGGCTTCGGCGTCGGTTATCTGGTCGGGCTGCTCCTGCTGGTCTGCACCGTGGCGCTGGCGCTGGGGGGCACGGCGACCGTCCGGACGAACGCGCGGTTGGTGGGCCTCGCCCTGGCCGGCGCGCTTGTGGCGTTGCTCGCCGCGGCCACGGCGACGCTCAACGACCCCGGCCAGCGGAACTTCTTCTACTCGCCGCAGGACGGTTTCCGGGCCGAGTACGGCAGGGGTCTGGTGATGGCGTTCGTCGCGTGCGTCCTGTTCGCGGTGGCCCTGCGGCTGGCGCCGACGGCATCCGTGGAGGACGACCGGGCCATGGGCGGGCCAGGGCTCCTCTGGCCCCGCCGCCGCCACCGGGACCCGGTCGAGGACGAGGAGGGCCTGCGCGCCCCCGCCGACCTGACAGTCACCCCCACGACCCCGTTCACCAACCCCCAGAACCCCTGACCGTACGCGCCGATCTTGCACTTACCGCGCCGGCAGAAAGCCACCGAACGGCAACCAGAACCGCAGGATCGCGGGGCGTTCGGAGGACATGCCACAGGCACCCGGCGTTGGGGTCCGATTCGCCGGGAAGTCATGGTTGGAGGCCGTTTCGCGAGGTACGGTTGCTGCCCGCCGTCACGCCGGGTCTCTGCACCAGGACCGCACGGCTGGCTGCGACGGCGGCGGGCGAAGGAGGAACGATGACCCGCCCGGGACTACCCAAGCTGATCGCGACAGACCTCGACGGGACGCTTGTCCGCAGCGATGACACAGTCTCCGCGTACACCCATGGGGTGCTCGACCGGGTGCGGGCCGCCGGAATTCCGGTGGTCGGCGCGACCGGACGCGGCCCGCGGTTGACCGAACTGACCCGCAACGACATCCGGGCCGCCGACTTCCTGGTGATGGCCGGCGGTGGCCGGGTGGTCGACCAGAGCGACCGGGCCGGACCCGTCGTGCTGCGCGACGAGCGGCTGTCCGCCGAGGTGCTGGCCCGCCTGCTCACCGACCTGGAGGCCCAGGTCGGCCCGCTGACGGTGATGGTCGAGGCGTCCGACGAGCACGACGCGCCGCTCTGGGGCGACTACCACGAGAGTTGGCCCTACCAGGACCGGTTCGAGGCACGCACCCGCGACGAGTGCCTCTCCTGCGATGTGATCAAGGCGTTCGCCCGGACCGCCGACCACCACGTGGACGAGTTGCTGGCGGTGGCCCGCCGGATCATCCCGCCGCAGGTGGCCACGCTCACCCAGGCCGGGCTCGGCTTCGTGGAGATCTGCCCGCCTGACGTGGACAAGGCGACCGGACTGACAGTGGTGGCGCAGAGCCTCGGGGTGGACCCGGCCGACGTCCTGGTCTTCGGTGACATGCCCAACGACCTGCCGATGTTCGAGTGGGCCGGGTGGTCCCGGGTGGCTGTCGCCAACGCGCACCCCGCCCTGCGCGCCGTCGCCGACGAGGTGACCCTTCGCAACGACGACGACGGAGTGGCTGTGTACCTGGACCGGCTACTGTCCCGGTGATGGGAGAGACACCCCGCCTGATCGCCACCGACATCGACGGCACGCTGATCCGCGACGACCACACAGTCAGCCCGCGCACCGCCGACCTGATCGCGCGGATCTCCCCGCGGGGCACGCCTGTCGTGCTGGTCACCGGCCGCCCGGTCCGCTGGCTCAAGATGGTGTACGACCAGCTCGCCGAACCACTGCCGGCGGTCTGCGCCAACGGCGCCGTGGTCTACGACCCGTTCGCCGACGAGGTGGTGCGGGCCGATCCGCTCGCACCCCAGCACCTGGCGGAGGTGGCCCGGCGGCTGCGCGCCGAGGTGCCCGGGATCAGCTTCGCAGTGGAGATCCTGGACAGCCGGGAGATGCGGCACGAGGCGCACTACCCGCTGCGCTGGGACGCCGACGCCGACGGCATCAGACCGGTCGAGACGCCCGAGGAACTGCTCTCGGTCCCTGCGGTCAAGCTGCTGGCCCGCGCCGGCGAACAGGACCCGGACGCCTTCGCCGAGCTGATCGCCGCGGCGGTGGCAGGGCTGGCCGAGGCGACGCACTCGTCCTCGTCAGGCCTGGTGGAGATCTCCGCCGCCGGGGTGACCAAGGCCGCCGGCCTGGCGTGGTACTGCGAGCGGCTCGGGATCGCCGCCGAGGACGTGCTGGCCTTCGGCGACATGCCCAACGACGTACCGATGCTGA
Source organism: Micromonospora sp. NPDC000663 (assembly GCF_042898105.1). NCBI lineage: Bacteria > Bacillati > Actinomycetota > Actinomycetes > Micromonosporales > Micromonosporaceae > Micromonospora > Micromonospora sp. NPDC000663. Next base: position 599,290 of record NZ_JBIAYR010000003.1, on the reverse strand, counting down.
CCTGGGCCGGGCGGGGTGTGGCCGTGGCCAACGCGCACCGCGCCGTCCTGGCGGTCGCCGACGAGGTGACGACGGCGAACACCGAGGACGGCGTGGCGGCGTACCTGGAGAAGGTCTTCGGGTTGGGCTGAGCGGGGCGCCTACAGGTACTGGCCGGTGTTGTGACCCTCGCCACCACCGGGCTGGCCGATGCCCGGCATCCCCGGTACGACGCCGCCGGGGCCGCTGGGCAGCGCCTGCCGGCCACCGCGCATCTGCTCCAACTGGACCCGGGCGGCCATCTGCTGGGCCACCAGGGCCGCCTGGATGCCGTGGAACAGACCCTCCAGCCAGCCGACGAGCTGCGCGTGCGCGATCCGCAGCTCACCCTCGCTCGGGGCCTTGTCCTCGGTGAACGGCAGCGAGATCCGTTCCAGCTCGTCGCGCAGCTCGGGCGCGAGGCCCTCCTTGAGTTCGACGATCGACCGTTCGTGGATCTCCCGCATCCGGTTGCGGCTGGCGTCGTCCAGTGGGGCGGCCTTGACCTCCTCCAGGAGCTGCTTGATCATGCTGCCGATCCGCATCACCTTGGCCGGCTGCTCGACCAGGCGGGTCGGGTCCTCACCCTGGCCCTCCTCGGTCTGCATGGTGCCGATCGGTCGGCCGTCCGGGCCCACCACCACCACGGTGCCGGACTGGCCGGAGTCGTCGGGGCCGGGCTCGTCGTTGTGTCCAGCGGAGCGCGCTTCGGTCATGGGGTCCATCTTTACCCAGCGGACGCGAGCCATGCCTCCCGGGACCGACTCCCGGGGCCGAACCACCCGGGCGGGGCGCGCTACCGTCGCGCCATGCCTGCCGACCCGCGTGCCGTGCTGACCCGGCCCGCCCCGGAGCCCGACCACACAGTGGCGTACGGCGATCACCCGGACCAGGTTGCCGACCTGCGGTCCCCGGCGGGCACCGGACCGGCGCGGCCGCTGGTCGTCGTGGTGCACGGCGGCTTCTGGCGGGCCGAGTACGACAGGCGGCACACAGGTCCGCTGGCCGCCGCGCTCGCCGCACGCGGGTATCCGGTGGCGCAGCTGGAGTACCGGCGCACCGGGCACCCAGGCGGCGGCTGGCCGGGCACCCTGACCGACGCGCTCACCGGCATCGGCGCGCTGCCCGCACTGGCCGCCGAGGTGCTGCCCGACCGGGTCAGCCGGGCGGCTCCGATCCTGCTCGGGCACTCCGCCGGCGGCCATTTGGCGCTGTACGTGGCGGCCACCGCGCCGAGCACGGTGGCCGGAGTGCTCGCCCTGGCCCCGGTGGCCGATCTGGGCGAGGCGTACCGGCGGGATCTCGACTCCGGCGCGGTGGCGGCGCTGCTCGGGGGCGGCCCGGCGGACGTTCCGGACCGGTACGCGGCGGCCGATCCACGGATGTTGGTACCGATGCGAACACGCACAGTAGTCGTTCATGGGTCGGAGGATCAGCAGGTTCCTGTGGCGATGAGCCGTGATTTCGTCGCGGCGGCTCATGCCTCAGGATCCGATATTTCCCTTGTTGAACTGCCCGGACACGAGCATTTCGGACTGATCGACCCGCAGTCCTCGGCCTGGCCCCGAATCGTCGACGTGTTGCGGTCCCTGCACGATGATCAATAGCCATTGACGCAGCGTCGCGGAGCAGGTAGAACGCCGGAGGGGCTGTGTCTTCTGCCCTGCAACACTCCTGGAAGGAACTCGGTGTCGCAGATGAATCGCAGGCGGGCGCTCCAACTCCTGGCCGCGCTCGGTACCACCGGATTCGCCGCCGGTTGCGGCTCCGACACCGACGCCCAGTCCGCCGCCGACCGGAGCCCGATCAAGATCGGTCTGATCACGCCACAGGCCGGCGGCTTCAAGAGCATCGGTGACGACATCACCAACGGCTTCCAGCTCTTTCTGGACATGCACGACCAGCGGTTGGGCGGCCACCCGGTCACCCTGCTGACCGCCGACGAGGGCGACAGCGCCAAGACCGGCAAGGCCGCCGTCGACGACCTGCTCAAGCAGGGCGTGCTGGCGCTCACCGGGGTCGTCAACTCGGCCGTGATGGTCGGCATCCGGGACACCGTGGAGCAGGCCCGGGTCCCCCTGATCGGCTCCAACGCCTCGCCGAGCAGCCTCCAGAGCGTCTTCTACATCTGGCGTACGTCCTACGTGCTGGACGAGGCCGGCCGGGCGCTGGGCCGCTACCTGCGCGACCAACTGCCGGCCAACGGCCGCGTCGCGATCATCATGCCGGAGAACGTCGGCAGTCCTGACGTGGTGCGCGGCTTCCGGCAGGAGTTCGGTGCCACCGACCCGCGGATCGCCGACCCGGTGACCTACACCACCGCCAACCCCAACCCGGGGAAGACCGCGTTCGCCGTGGACATCAACAAGGCGCTGGCCAAGAAGCCGACGGCGGTCTTCTGCTTCTTCGCCGGCAACGCGGCCGTGGAGTTCATCAAGCAGCTGCGCGAGGAGTACTCCGGCCCCGTCTACGCACCCGGCTTCCTCACCGAGGGCACCGTGCTGGAGAACCTCAAGGACAACGCGCTGGGCATCCAGACGGCGCTCAACTACTCGGCCGACCTGAACAACACGTCCAACCGGGTCTTCGCGTCGGCGTACCGCAAGAAGTACCAGGTCACCCCGACCACCTACGCCATGGCGTCGTACGACGCGGCGCAGGTGCTCGACCAGGCCATTCAGCTGACCGGCGGGAAGCCGACGCCGCAGCAGGTCAACCTGGCGCTCGGCAAGATCGGCCAGATCGACAGCCCGCGCGGGATCTGGCAGTTCAACCAGCCGCGTACCCCGCAGCAGAAGTGGTACCTGCGAGAGGTGCAGCGCGACGGCCAGGTCATGTCGAACGTGCTGATCAACGAGCTGGCCACGCTGGGCTGACCGCCCGCGCCCGCAGCAGCAGGGGCCGGCCTCCCGTCGGGAGGTCGGCCCCTGAAGTACGCGGCAGAGTTCGGGTCAGTGCCGCAGTTCGGCGATGCAGCACTTCACGCTGCCGCCGCCCTTCTTCAGCTCGCCCAACTCGACAGGGACGGGGTGGTAGCCGGCGGCCTTGAGCTTGCCGGCCAGCCGGGTGGCCTCGCTGTTGAGCACGACGTTCGCGCCGTCGCTCACCAGGTTGAGCCCGAAGGCCAGGGCGTCCTCGTCGTCCGCGAGCACGGCGTCCGGGAAGAGCTGGGTCAGCACCCGCTGGCTGGCCGCCGAGAACGCTCCGGGGAAGTAGACGACGTTCGCGTCGTCGATGGCGGCGAGCGCCACGTCCAGGTGGTAGAACCGCGGGTCGATCAGGCGCAGCGACACCACCGGCCGACCCAGCGCCTCCTGCGCCTCGGCGTGCGCCGGGGCCTCGGTGCGGAAGCCGTGACCGGCCAGGATCAGGCCGCCGTGCGCCTCCGGCACGTACGCGAAGTCACCCTCGCCCTCGTTGGTCTCGCTCGGGGCGATGAACCGCAGGCCCTGCGCCTCGTAGAAGGCGTGGTGGGCGGCGGCCTCGGCGGCCCGCTGCTCGTGCTTGAAGCGGGCGCCGTAGACGCTGCCGTCCACCATGAACGCGCCGTTGGCGGCGTAGACCATGTCCGGCAGGCCCTGCTCGGGGGTGAGCAGGTGCACGTCGTGGCCGAGGCCGACAAGCGTCTCGCGCAGCCGGTCCCACTGCTTGACGGCCAGATCCCGGTCCACCGGGGTGGTCACGTCCATCCACGGATTGATCGCGTAATCGACCGCGAAGTGCTCGGGCGAGCACATGAGATATGTCCGCTTTCGCGAGACTCGCTGCTGGTTCACGGTCACCAAGAGTAGGTACCGTGGAACTTTGGTAACAGCCACAACCGTTGCTTCCCAGAGGCGGAACGTTGCAGATAGACGCGGTAGACCAGCGGATCATTGCGTTGCTCGTCGCCGACGCCCGTGCGTCGTACGCCGACATCGGCACGCGGGTGTCACTCTCCGCCCCAGCGGTCAAGCGCCGCGTCGACCGGCTGCGGGCCACGGGCGTGATCAGGGGATTCACGGCGGTGGTCGACCCGGCCGCCGTCGGCTGGACGACCGAGGCGTTCGTCGAGCTGTTCTGCGCGGGTCGGACCACCCCGGCGCAGATCGGCGTGGCCGCCCGTCGGCACCCGGAGGTGGTGGGCGCGTACACCGTCTCCGGCGAGGCGGACGCGCTGGTGCACCTGCGCGCCGCCGACATCGCCCACCTGGAGGCGGCCCTGGAGCGGCTGCGCGCGGAGTCCTTCGTGACGTCCACCCGCAGCACCATCGTCCTGTCCCGGCTTGTCGAGTCCCCGGGCGTCGGCCCGTCCACCGGGGCTTGACCTCAAGCCGCGTTGAGGTGTTGGACTCGTGGCGGCCTGGCACGACGCGAGGGGACTTCATGCGGGCGATCTGGTTACGTGAGTTCGGTGGGCCGGAGGTGCTGGTGCCCAGCACGGCACCCGACCCGACGCCCGGCCCCGGCCAGGTGTCGATCAACGTCGCCCACGCGAACATCACATTCGTCGAGACCCAGCAGCGCTCCGGCCGGCCCGGCCCGTTCCGGGTCACACCCCCGCTGATCCCCGGCAACGGCGTCGGCGGCGTGATCACCTCCGTCGGGCCGGACGTCGACCCGGCGCTTGTCGGAAAGCGGGTGGTCAGCTCCACCGGCGGCTCCGGCGGGTACGCCGAACGCGCCGTCGTGGACGCGGCAGCGCCGATCGAGGTGCCCACCGGCCTGCCGCTCGACGAGGCGGTGGCGCTGCTGGCCGACGGGCGTACCGCCACCATGCTCGTCGACGCCGTCGGCGTACGCCCCGGCGACCGGGTGCTGGTGGAGGCCGCGGCAGGCGGCGTGGGCAGTCTCCTGGTGCAGTTGGCCGCCCGGGCCGGTGCCCGGGTGATCGGCGTCGCAGGCGGGCCCCGCAAGGTGGACCTGCTGCCCGCGTTCGGTGCCGACCTGGCCGTCGACTACCGCCGGCCGGGCTGGGCCGAGCGGGTCCGGAACGAGATGGGCGGTGTCGACGTGGTGTTCGACGGCGTCGGTGGAGACATCGCCGCGACGGCGTTCGACCTGCTGGCACCCGGTGGCCGCATGGTCAGCTTCGGGCTGGCCAGCGGAGCCTGGTCCCCCATCCCGCCCGAGGCCGCCACGGCACGACAGGTCACGCTGGTCCGGCCGGACGTGCCGCCCGAGCGCCTGCGGGCGTACACCTGGCAGGCCCTCGCCGACGCGGCGGCCGGCCGGCTACGACCGCTGATCGGGCAACGCTTCCCGCTGGAGCGCGCCGCCGACGCGCACGCCGCAATCGAGGCGCGCGCGACGGTCGGCAAGACGCTGTTGGACGTCTCCTAGAGGTACATGCCGGTGCGGTGGTCCGACTCGTCGCGGCGGACCGGCTTGTCGCCCTCGCCGAAGAACCGCTTGCCGCCGAACTCTCCGTGCAGGCGGTCGTCCAGCTCGTCGGCGAGGCCCGTCATCACCTGCACGGCCAGCATCAGATGCGTCGCCTGGAAGTTGCGGCCGAACACCGGGATCGACGCCCACACCGTGTCGTCGGCGCAGTACAGCCGCCCGATCGGCATCCGGTTGGTCAGCTCGGAGAGCTTGACGTAGAGCCGCTCGGTCGGCTCCACCTCGGTCAGGACCGGGGAGAAGACATCCACGAGCGGCGGGTTGTCGCGCACCCGGACGAAGACCATCGCCGAGCCGGCGCGGATGGTGATGTCGCCGTCCGAGTCGATCTGCAACCGGTCGGTGTCCGACTTGAGCATGGTGGACACGACCGTACGCACCCGCTCGGCCAGGTCGAGCACGTCGTCCTGCTCCACCTGGGCGGCGGCCTCGGCCAGCGCCTCCTCCAGGTCGGCCTCGACGTCGGCGTCCGGGCCGAACTCGCTGCGCGCGGTGCCCAACGCCTCCACCGCCAGCGGCTCGCCCTCGGCGTCGTGCACCAGATAGACGAGGAACGCCGGGTGCGGTGCGCCGTAGACGTCCCGCAACGTCCGGGCGAGCAGCGCGGCGATCCGGGGTGCCTCCGCCGTCGTACCGTCCAGCCCGAAGGCGTTGCCCGAACCGGTCACCACACCCGGCGGCGACCAGCCGAGCGCGATCATGTCGGCCACCGCGGCGCGGTCCAGCCGGTAGCCCGCAGGCAGTGCGGCATTTCCGACCGCCCGCGCGGAGAGGCCGCCGGCCTCGTCCACGTCCACGCTTATCGAGTAGACGGCGTCCCCCGTACCGGAGGCGGTCGGATCCAGGGTCAGCTCAAGGTGCGCGCCCGCGGGCAGCTCCGGCAGACGTACGGCCAGGGCGCGGGCGAACTCCTGCCACGCCTCGGTCACCTTGGCCCGCAGGTCGGTGCTGCTGGGTTCGTCGAGCAGAATCGAATCCGCCGCTCCGCCAGGCAGCTCACCGTCCGGCGCCGAGGGGTGGTCAGCCGTCATGATCGCCTCCGTCCGTCACGGCCACCCTACCCACGCCGTGCGGCTGGCGAATCAGGCCGGACCGGGATCGGACATCGAGGGGCGGTCGGCACCCAGCTCCACCGGCCAGGTGGCCGCGAGGGCGCTGAGGCGGGCCGCGGCGTCCGCCGGGTCGGCGCCCCGACCCACCGCCAGACCGAGCAGGTACGCGCTGACCGGCGCACCCGGCCGCAACACCTGGTGGGCGACGTCGCGGGCGACGTCAAGCACCGCCGGCACGGGCACCTGGGTCGCGTCCAGGTCCAACTCGGCGCAGGCCGCCGTGACCCAGTCGTCCATGACCGTCATCGCACCCACTCCTCCGCCCGGCGTACGTCCTCGTCAGTGTCGCAGTCGAACCAGGGCGGCGGGCCGGCACCGGCCCAGGGCACCTCCCCGACGAGGAGGCCGCCCAGCAGCGCCCGTACGGACGCCCCGGCCAGGTCGCCGCGACGTTCCACCGCCAGCCGGTCCAGCCCCGCGCACAGCGCGGCGACCCGCCACACCCCGCACAGCGACTGCCGCCTACCGTCGGCGTCCACGAAGCACACCCCGTCGAGCTGCCGCCCTTCGTCGAGGTGGGTCAGCAGGTCACCGATCGCCGCCCGGGTGAGCAGCGGCAGGTCGGCGGCGAGCAACGCGACCACCGTCGTGTCGGGATCGAGCAGCGCCAGACCCGCCGCCGCCGCAGCGACCGGCCCCCCACCGGCAGGGGCCTCCCGGGTGACCCGCACGCCGGGCGGGACGACCTCGGCCGGGCCGACCAGCACGCGCGGCGCGGCATCGGCGACGGCAGCCAGCACCCGGTCACGCATCGACCGGCCGCCGACCGGAAGCGCGGGCTTGTCCACCCCACCCATCCGGCGGGCGGCCCCACCCGCGAGCACCACTGCGGCATACGACCCCATCCGGTCACGGTAGCCGTGCCGCCCCCGGTCGGTGACCGATGCCTGTGCGTGTGCGGACGTACCGCTGCGGGTGCAGGATGGCGGGATGGGACGGGCGACTGACCGACGGGGCGTACTCCGGATCGACCTCGACGCGGCGGCCGACGGACGCGGAGCCGTCCGACGGCCGGACACCCTCGCGGTGGAGGAGCCGCTGGAAATCCGGGTCGGTGCCGCCGGCCCCGGCCGACGCCGCCCCCTCGCCGTCACCATGCGTACGCCCGGCGACGACCTGGACCTGGCCATCGGGTTCCTGCTGACCGAAGGGCTCATCCGGTCGACCGACGACGTGCTGACCGCCCAGCTCTGTGCCGGCGCGGAGACGCCCAACACGTACAACGTGGTGGACGTGGTGCTCGCCCCCGGCGTACCGGAACCGACCACCGACCCGTCCCGGAACTTCTACACGACCAGCTCCTGCGGCGTCTGCGGCAAGGCCAGCATCGACGCGGTCCGTACCCGGTCGCTGTTCCCGGTCTCGGCGGACCCGCTCACCGTGCCGGCCACCCTCCTCGCCGAACTGCCCGACCGGCTGCGCGCCGCCCAACGCGGCTTCGACCGCACCGGCGGGCTCCACGCGGCGGGCCTGTTCACGCCCTCCGGCGACCTCGTGGTGCTCCGCGAGGACGTGGGCCGGCACAACGCGGTGGACAAGGTGATCGGCTGGGCGGTGCGGGAACGCCTGCTGCCCCTGGCCGGGCACCTGCTGCTGGTCTCCGGCCGGGCCAGCTTCGAGCTGACCCAGAAGGCGTGGATGGCAGGCCTGCCGCTGCTGGCCGCCGTGTCGGCGCCGAGCACCCTCGCCGCCGAGCTGGCCGAGGAGGCCGGGATGACGCTTGTCGGCTTCCTGCGTGGCAACACGATGAACGTCTACGCCCGACCCGAGCGGGTCACAGTCTGATCACCAGCTCGTCCATCAGCCCCAGCCGGAGCACGGCGTCGCGGGCCAGCAGGAACCCGGCGATGCCGAGGATCCAGCCGAGCATGCCGCCGGAGTGCCGCACGATCCAGGCGTTGAGCCGGCCCAGCACCGGCTCGACAAGCCTCGGCCACGCCAGCCGCGCCCCCAGCAGCAGCACCGCCGGCACCACCATGACCAGGCAGTAGCCGGCGAGCAACCCGACGATCTGCGCCGCGCCGAGCCCGGAGGTGGTCAGCAGGCCGACCGCGCCGAGGTACGGCAGCATCGTCGCCACCTCCGCGAGCGCGGCGAGCAGCGCCAGCCCCACCAGCCAGCGCGTCGAGGAGTCTCCGGAGGTCGCCCGGTCCCGCCACCGCAGCACGCCGCCGCCGCGCGGACGTCGTTTGCCGTCGTAGCGGAAGCTCAACGCGAACAGCCCGACCCCGAGAGCGAGCTGCGCCCAGAGCACCGGCCGGTTGTCCAGCGCCCCGCCGAGCACGTCGGCCAGCCGGCTGCCGCCCACCACAAGCAGCAGCCCGAGCCCGAAGTAGAAGACGACGATCGTGCCGAGGTAGACGAGGATCCGCCGGGCGTTGATCCTCCCGGGCGCGAGCAGCAACCAGACCGGGATGAAGAGGGTGCCGATGCTGGTGCTGTCGACAAGTGCCAGGCCGGTGAGCGACAGCAGCAGTCCGACACTCATGTGCGGTGTTCACGTGGTGGGGGCATCTGCTGATTCTGCGGCGACGTCACGCCTGATGACTCGCCCCGTGGGACGAACGTCCACTACATCCTTCGACGGACCACACCGGGGCGTACGGGCCGTCGGCGCGTGCCGGGCAGCCGCCTAGCGTGGTCGAGCGCCGTCGAGGAAGAGCGCGACGAGTTGGGCGCTGCCCTCGGGTTCGTTCATGAGGTCGAGCGCGCGGGCGAGATGGAGGAACGCGTTCGTGAGGAGCCAGGGATCGCCCCTGACGTCTCCTGCCTCGACCGCTTCGCGGAAGAGCCCGACGACCGGATCGAGGACGCCGCTCACGTACCGCTCGGACACGTCGGTCCTCGTCTCCTCGGAGACGAGGTCGAGCGCGTCGTAGACACGTTGCTCGAAGGAGATGGCCCGGGTGGGGTGCTCCGCCGAGACGACTGCGAGAGCCCGCAGCCGCTCTTCCAACGGCCCCTCGGTCGCCAGCGCCGCCGCGATGCGGGTACGGAGTTGCTCGACGAACCTCAGCGCCACGGCCGAGTAGAGCGCCTCCTTGCCACCGGGGAAGTGGTGGTAGATGGACGGCTTCTGGATGCCGACCGTCCGTGCGACGCCGACGAGCGAAACCCCCTGGTAGCCCACGACGGCCAACTGCTCACTGAAGGCGGCCACGATCTGTGAACGGGTGTCCGCCACTGCGGTCATCGACTCCTCCGAGCGTGGTTCAGGGCCACAACGCAGGCGGCGACTCCGACGAGCACAAGCGTAACCAGGGCGACGAGAGCCACCGGTGCCGCGGAGAGCACGGCACCCCCTTCGAGCTGGCGAGCCGTGTCCACGACGTGGCTGAGCGGGTTGACGGCCGCGACCGTGCGCATCCAGCCGGCGAGTTCGTCCACCGGAGCGAACACGCCCGTGAAGAACGACAGCCCGAACACGGCGAGGGTCACGAGGTTGGTGCTCGTCGCCGAGGCGGACCGGATCGCGACGGCGACGCTGAGCAGCGCGATGCCCAGGCCGAGCGCGAGCAGCAGGACGATCATGGCGGTCACCCCCGCCCAGCTCTGCGGCCGGTAACCGATGAGCACCGCCCCGGCGATCGTGGTGAGCATCCCGACGGTGACGGCGACGAGCGCCGCGACGACGGCCCCGACCAGGAACGGGGTGGCTGTGCCGTGTGCCAGCCGGAGCCGGTCGAGGTAACCGCTGCTGACGTCCCGCAGGACGAGCGTTCCCGCCGTGCCGGCGCCGGTGGCCACACCGGTGAGCAGGATCAGCGGCAGCAGGAACGAGATGAAGCTGCCGCCCGCGAGATAGCCGCTGCCGACGGTGCTGAGCTGCCCCGAGTAGATGAGCAGGAAGAAGAGCGACTGCGCGACCGGGGCGACCAGGAGGGCCGGGGAGCGCAGGACCGCCCGGGTGGAACGCCTGGTCGCGGCGACGGTGACCGCGGCCCCGCGCGCGGGGGCGGGAGAGACGGCGAGAAGTGTCACGTTGTGGCGTCCTTACCGGTCGGGCCCGCGTCAGCGGGCGGCGAGAGCGACGAAGACGTCGTCGAGCGAGGGTTCGGTCAGGCGGATCTCCTCGATGCCGCCGGCGGACCGACCGATGTCGTCGAGCGCGGTCCTCAGCGCGTCCGGGTCGCCGGAGAGTGCGAGGCGCACCGTCCGTGGCTCCCCGGGCTCGGCGCGGAACAGGGCACGCGCGCGGGACAGGAACTCCTGTGCGGTGGGCTCGTCGGTCAGCCCGAGGGTCAGGGTGCGCTCGCCGACCCACCGTTTCAGCGACTCGGGGGAACCCTGCGCGGCGACCGCGCCGTCGCGCAGCACCACGATGTCGGTGGCGAGGACATCGGCCTCGTGGAGGTCCTGGGTGGAGATCAGGAAGGTCCGGTCGTTCTGGTTGAGTCGTCTCAGCTCGGTCCAGAACTCGAGGCGGCTGAGCGGATCGAGGCCGGTGGTCGGCTCGTCGAGGATCACGACCGGGGGTTCGGAGACCAGGGCCACGGCGAGGTCGACCTTCCGACGCGTTCCGCCGGACAGCTTCGAGATCCGTGTCCTGCGCTGCTCCCCCAGGCCGAAGAGTTCGAGAAGTTCCCGGGTACGGCGTGCGGCGGCCGGTCGGCCGAGCCCGAGCGCGACGCCCTGGAAGTCGAGCACCTCGGTCGGGGTGGCGAGCGGGTCCAGTGCGTTGGCCTGCGGCGTCAGGCCGATCAGCCGTCGGGCTTCGCGAGCCTGGGTGACCGTGTCGTGTCCGTCGACGGTCACGGTGCCGGACGTGGGGGTGCGCAGCGTCGCGATGATCTCCAGGAGGGTGGACTTTCCCGCCCCGTTGTGCCCGAGGACCACCGTGCGGCTGCCACGTTCGACCGTCAGCGAGAGCTGATCCAGTGCGTTCCGGGCTCCGTAGGACTTCGTCAGGTCGTTGACGACGATTGCGGGGTCGGTGGCCATGACGGCCACCCTACCTACCGGTAGGTCGGGAGGCCGGACGGAGTGACGCGACAGACACACGAGGGCCGCGCGACACCGGTCAGCCCCGGCCACGTCGACGCCTCCTGCGCGGGCGGACCACCCCGGGCATGCCGACCGACGGCCAACCGTCCAGCTCCGACGGGGGCACACCGCGCCGCAGCAGGTCGTCCAGGAGCAGGGCGAGCGAGTAGTCAGGAGTCAGACTCAGCGTGCGTTCCAGCGCCACCGCCGCCAGCGCACCCTGCCCGGCTCGCCACGCGGCGAACGCCAGCAACGAGCCCGGCGCCGCGGTCAACTCCGGGTCGGCCCGACGCAGCACGTCGGTCCAGAGAGCGATGTCCCGATCCCGACCATCGGTGCGCTCCCACGCGTGGTCACGGATCGGCAGATGGGTCAGCAGCACGCTCAACCAGGCCACCTCGTCGTCGTCGAGTCGTACGCCCCGCCCCTGCGCGCGCTGCGCCTCGCGGACCGCCGCCACCCCTGCGGAACGCAGGGCCCGACCGCCGAGCAGATCGCTCGCGGGCGCCTGCCCGACCAGCTCGGTCAGCCTCAGCCGGGCGCGGGCGGTGGCGGCGCGGGCCGCGGCCGAGGCGTCGTCGGACACCGGTGCCACCTGCGCCACGAGGGCGGCCCGGTCCGGCAGGGCGACCTGGCCGGCGAACACCGCCGAGGCGGTCACCTGGTTGGCCGAGGCGTCGTGGCGCCGGCCTTCGGGAGGGCAGCAGTCGGCCTCGGCGCAGAGGTAGGACCACCAGCGGTCGCCGGTGACCCGCAGCGCGTCGAGCACCTCCAGCCCGACACCGGCGAGGGCGAGACGCACCGCGTCCACACTCGGTGTCACCCGTTCGGGAGGCCCGTAGCCGACCACGGTGGCGGACTCCGCGCCCTGGCGCAGGATCACCCCGGCCAGGTGCCGGGCCGGCTCGGCCGGGTCGGTGGACGGGGCCGGCAGGTCGGCGCGGGCGGCGAAGATGATCTGCCGGCCGCGCAGCGCCACCGCGACGACGCTGTCGGCGGGATGGAAGCCGAGCAGGTACGGCACGGCGGCGATCAGGTCGGCGGGTGAGCGGACGGCGAGCTGGGTACGGTCGGTCGAGGTCATGTCGGGAGCCTGCGACCCGCCCAGCCGTCCCCGCCGCCCCTGTGGACGACACGCGGCTTATCCACAGTTACCGAGCGTATTTGTCCAGGTGGACGCGTTCCGATGTGCTCACACGACACAGATGTGTCACGGGGAGCGGTTACCGTGCGCTGATGGACCTGGCGTACCTGCGCGCGCATCCGGCACACCTGCCGACGTTCCGTACCCACCAACGGATCCGGGAGACACCCGTCGCCGGAGGGGACATCTGCGCGGCGGCCCGGCTCACCCTCGACGACGGGCACTCCGTCTTCGCCAAGTCCTGGCCCGAACAGGCCGACCGTCAGGTGCCTGAGGGTTTCTTCGAGACCGAGGCGGCCGGCTTGCGCTGGCTGCGGGAGGCGGGCGCGGTCGCCGTACCCGAGGTGCTCGTGGCGCTGCCCGACCTGCTGGCGCTCGACTGGGTGGAGCCCGGCGAGCCGACGCGGGAGGCGGCGGAGCGGTTCGGCCGCGAGCTGGCCGACCTGCACCGGGCCGGCGCCCCCACCTTCGGCGCTCCCTGGACCGGCTTCATCGGGGCGCTCGAGCAGGACAACACCGCCGACGACGGCCCCTGGTCGACGTGGTTCGCCGAACGGCGACTCGCCCCCCACCTGCGCCGCTCGGTCGACCGGGGCTCTCTGACGCTCGAGCACGCCGCGCTTGTCGAGCAGGTGGTGGGCCGATTGGGCGAGTTCGGCGGCGACGAGCCGCCGGCGCGCATCCACGGCGACCTGTGGCCGGGCAACGTGCTGTGGGGCGCGGACGACAGGGTCTGGCTCGTCGACCCGGCGGCGCACGGCGGGCACCGGGAGACCGATCTCGCCCAGCTGGCGCTCTTCGGCGGCCTCCCCCACCTGGACACGGTTCTGGCCGCCTATCGGGAGAGCTGGCCGCTGTCGGCCGGCTGGCGCGAACGGGTTCCGCTGCACCAGCTCCACCTGCTGCTCGTGCACACCGCGCTGTTCGGCGGCGGCTGGCGCGATGCGGTGGTCGAGAACGCCCGTGCCGCCCTCGGCCGGGCCAGGCGCGCTACGGTCGACAGGTGAGCGTCGCCCCGCGGTCCGACGGCGTCCTCGTCGACCGGTACGGCCGCGTCGCCCGGGACCTGCGCGTGTCCCTGACCGACAAGTGCAATCTGCGCTGCACCTACTGCATGCCTGCCGAGGGGTTGCCCTGGCTGGCCGGCCCCGAGCTGCTCACCGACACGGAGATCGTCCGGCTGGTCCGGTTGGCCGTCGAGCGGCTCGGCGTGACCGAGGTGCGGTTCACCGGTGGCGAGCCGCTGATCCGCGCCGGCCTGGTGGACATCGTGGCCTCGGTGGCCGCCGTCGAGCCCCGCCCCCGGATCTCCCTCACCACCAACGGCATCGGCCTGGACAAGCTGGCCCCGGCGCTGCGTACGGCCGGTCTGGACCGGGTGAACGTCTCCCTCGACACGCTCGATCCGGCCCGGTTCACCCAGCTCACCCGTCGTCCCCGGCTGGACGCGGTGCTCGCCGGGCTCGCCGGGGCCGCCGCCGCCGGTCTCGACCCCGTAAAGATCAACTCGGTGCTGATGCGCGGCGTCAACGAGGACGAGGCGCCGGCGCTGCTCCGCTTCGCCCTCGACCACGGCTACCAGCTGCGGATCATCGAGCAGATGCCGCTGGACGCCCAGCACGGTTGGGACCGCGACACGATGGTCACGGCCGAGGAGATCCTCGCGTCGTTGCGTACCCGATTCGACCTCAGCCCCGACCCGACCGAACGCGGCGCGGCCCCGGCGGAGACCTGGCTGGTCGACGGCGGCCCGGCCCGGGTGGGGGTGATCGCCAGCGTCACCCGTCCCTTCTGCGGTGACTGCGACCGCACCCGGCTGACGGCCGACGGCCAGGTCCGCGCGTGCCTCTTCGCCACCGAGGAGTCCGACCTGCGTGCCGCGCTTCGCGGCGGCGCGGACGACGAGGAGCTCGCCCGACGCTGGCGCACCGCCATGTGGGGCAAACGTGCCGGGCACGGCATCGACGACCCCACCTTCCTCCAGCCGACCCGCCCGATGTCCGCGATCGGAGGCTGATCCGTGGACCAGGCACCGATGACCGTCCGCTACTTCGCGGGTGCCCGCGCCGCAGTGGGGCGCTCCGAGGAGGTCGTACCGGCCGGCCGTTCCCTCGACGACCTCACCGTCGATCTGGCCCAGCGGCACGGTGACCGTCTCGCCGCCGTGCTGCGCGTCGCGAGTTTCCTCGTGGACGGCGTCACCTGTCATGATCGTGCGACACCCCTGCCGGGCGGGGCCACGATCGACGTCCTGCCGCCGTTCGCGGGCGGCTGAGGGAGGCGCACAGATGTTGGCGGTTGTGGGGTTCGTGACTGTCCTGGCGCTGGTCACCGGCCTCATCCACCTCTACCTGTGGAAGCGGCTCGTCCGGGACACCACCACACCGGGTCGCTGGCGGCGGGCCGGCGGGATCGCGGCGCTGGTGCTGGCGTTCCTCGTGCCGGTCACCCTGACCAGCACGCAGGCCGGCCTCTACTGGCTCGCCTGGCCCGGTTACCTGTGGCTCGCGCTGATGCTCTACCTGCTCGTCGTGCTCATCGTGCTGGAAGTGCCGATGCTCGTCACCCGGCTGGTGCTGCGTCGCCGGGTGGTGGCCGCCGAGCCCACCACCGCCGCGCCCGAGCCGGTGCTCGTCGGCGCCGCCGGGCCGGCCGAGCCGCCGGCCGCCGCCGCCACCGCGACGCCAGACCACGACCCGGCCCGTCGGCTGCTGCTCGCCCGTGGGGCGGCCATCTTCGCCGGCCTCACCGCCGCCGGCATCACGGGGTACGGCGTACGCACCGCTCTCGGCCCGCCGCGACTGGACCGGGTGCAGATCCCGCTCGCCAAGCTCCCGCGATCCATGGACGGCCTGCGCATCGCCACCGTCTCCGACATCCACCTCGGCCCGCTGCGCGGCCGCGCGCACACCGAGCGGATCGTCGCCGTCATCAACCGGCTCGACGCCGACCTGGTGGCTGTCGTCGGTGACCTGGTCGACGGCTCGGTGGCCGAGTTGGGTTCGGCCGCCGCGCCGCTTCGTGACCTGCGCTCCCGGTACGGCAGCTTCTTCGTCACAGGCAACCACGAGTACTACTCAGGCGTCGAGGAGTGGGTCCAGGAGGTCGACCGGCTCGGCCTGCGGGTCCTGCAGAACCGGCGGCAGGAGATCCGGACACCGGGCGGCGTGCTCGACCTGGCCGGGGTCAACGACGTGTCCGCCGCCGGCACCGGGCTGGCCGCCCCGCCCGACTTCGCCGCCGCTCTTGGCGACCGCGACCCGAGCCGGCCGGTGATCCTGCTGGCGCACCAACCGATCGCCGCGGTCGACGCCGCGAAGTTCGGTGTCGACCTGCAACTGTCCGGGCACACCCACGGCGGGCAGATGGTGCCGTTCAACCTGGCCGTGCGGCTGGAGCAGCCGGTGGTCAGCGGGCTCGGCGAGGTCGACGGCACGAAGGTCTACGTGACCAACGGCGCCGGTTTCTGGGGCCCTCCGGTGCGGGTCGGCGCGGAGCCGCAGATCAGTGTGGTCGAGTTGCGCTCGGCATAGCGGACGTCACGTCCGCGCGTGGCGGCGGGCGGCCCGCGCGGCGGGCGTGACAGGATGCGGCGTGCCCCCGTTCAGCGCCGTACCCTCCGGTGGCCTTCCGCCATTCGTCGCGGACCTGCACATCCACTCGAAGTACTCGCGCGCGTGCAGCCGGGACCTCACCCTGCCGAACCTCGCCTGGTGGGCGCGGCGCAAGGGAATCGCAGTGCTCGGCACGGGGGACTTCACCCACCCCGCCTGGTACGACCACCTGGTGGAGACGCTGCGCCCGGCGGAGCCGGGACTGTACCGGCTCGACCCTGAGGCGGAGCGGGACGTCACCCGCCGGCTGCCGCCCCGGCTCGCCCGTACGACCGACGCGGACGCCGTCCGGTTCATGCTGAGCGTGGAGATCTCCACCATCTACAAGCGGGACGACCGGACCCGCAAGGTGCACCACCTGATCTACCTGCCCGATCTGGAGGCGGTGGCCCGGTTCAACACCGCGCTGGGGCGGATCGGCAATCTCGGCTCCGACGGCCGGCCGATCCTCGGCCTCGACTCGCGGGATCTGCTGGAGATCACCCTGGAGGCGAGCCCGGACGGGTACCTGGTGCCGGCGCACATCTGGACGCCGTGGTTCTCCGCGCTGGGCTCGAAGTCCGGCTTCGACGCGATCGCGGACTGCTACGCCGACCTGGCCGGGCACATCTTCGCCGTGGAGACGGGTCTCTCCTCCGACCCGGCGATGAACTGGCGGGTCGGCAGCCTGGACGGCTACCAGCTGGTGTCCAACTCGGACGCGCACTCTCCGCCCGCGCTTGGCCGGGAGGCGACAGTGCTGACCGCCCAACGGGACTACTTCGCCGTCCGGGAGGCGTTGCGCACCGGCAACGGGCTGGCCGGCACCATCGAGTTCTTCCCGGAGGAGGGCAAGTACCACGCGGACGGGCACCGGCTGTGCGGGGTCAACTGGTCCCCGGAACGCACCCGGGCCGCGGGCGGACGCTGCCCCGAGTGCGGCAAGCCGCTCACCGTGGGCGTGCTCAGCCGGATCGAGGAGCTGGCCGACCGTCCGGAGGGGCACCGCCCGGCGCATGCCCGCGAGGTCACCCACCTGGTGCCGCTGGCCGAGATCCTCGGCGAGATCAACAAGGTGGGCGCCCGCTCGAAGAAGGTCGAGGGGCGGTTCAACGAGCTGCTGGCCGCGCTGGGCCCCGAACTGGAGATCCTGACCGGGACGCCGTTGCCGGACATCGCGCAGGTCGGCGGCGAGCTACTCGCGGAGGGCATCGGCCGGCTGCGGCGCGGTGACGTCCGCCGGGTGCCCGGCTACGACGGCGAGTACGGAGTGATCACCCTGTTCGACCCGTCCGAGCTGGGTACGCAGGAGACGCTGTTCGACGTACCCGTACCCGTGCCCGCGCAGCGGCGCCCCGCGGAGCCGGCGCCCCGGGCCGCGGCCAAGCGCCAGGCGGCGCCCAGGGCGGAGCCGAAGCGCAAGGCCCCGGCGCCGCCGCCCGCCCCGCCGATCGCGTCGCCACCGTCGCCACACGAACCCTTCGAGCCGATGCTCTCCGGCATGGAGGAGGTCGGCACGGGTCTGCTGGACCGGCTGGACGCGATGCAGCGGGTGGCCGCGTCCGCGCCCGGCGGGCCGCTGCTCATCGTGGCCGGTCCGGGCACCGGCAAGACGCGGACGCTCACCCACCGGATCGCGTACCTCTGCGCCGAGCTGAACGTCTTCCCGGAGCACTGCCTGGCCATCACGTTCACCCGCCGCGCGGCGGAGGAGCTGCGGCACCGCCTCGACAGTCTGCTCGGCCCGGTCGCCGAGGACGTCACAGTGGGCACGTTCCACGCGCTGGGGTTGACCATCCTGCGGGAGAACGCCGACGCGGTGGGCCTGCCTGTCGGATTCCGGATCGCCGACGACGCCGAGCGGGCGGCGGCCCGGTCGGAGGCCGGCGACGACCCCGCCACCTACACGGCGCTGCTGCGCAAGCAGGACCTCGTCGACCTGGACGAGCTGGTGAGCCTGCCGGTGGAGCTGCTGCGGGCCGACCGGAAACTGGTCCAGCGGTACCGGGACCGCTGGCGGTGGATCTTCGTCGACGAGTACCAGGACGTCGACGCGGTGCAGTACGAGCTGCTGCGGCTCCTCAGCCCCGCCGACGGCAACCTGTGCGCGATCGGTGACCCGGACCAGGCGATCTACTCGTTCCGGGGTGCCGACGTCGGCTACTTCCTGCGCTTCTCGGAGGACTTCACCGACGCCCGACTGGTCCGGCTCAACCGCAACTACCGCTCCTCGGCCCCGATCCTGGCCGCCGCCGTGCAGGCCATCGCCCCGTCCTCGCTGGTCCGGGGCCGGCGGCTGGACCCGGCCCGCCTCGACCCGGAGGCGCCGCTGGTCGGCCGGTATCCGGCGGCGTCGGTCGCCGAGGAGGCCGACTTCGTGGTGCGTACGGTCGACGAACTGGTCGGCGGGCTGTCCCACCGTTCACTGGACTCGGGCCGGATCGACGGCCGGGCCACCTCCTTGTCGTTCTCCGACATCGCGGTGCTGTACCGCACCGACGCGCAGGCCGCGCCGATCGTGGACGCCCTGGCCCGGGCCAACATCCCGGTGCAGAAGCGCTCACACGACCGGCTGCGGGACCGGCCGGGCGTGGCGGCCATCGCACGGGAGCTGCGGCACGCCGACGGGTTGGCCGGCTCGCTGGCCGCCCGGGTGCGCCTGGCCGGCCAGGTGGTCGCCGAGCGGTTTGCGGTGCCCACCCTGGACGGCGCCGGCGGGGCTGTCCGCCCCGAGGACGTCCGCTCGGCGGTGGACCTGCTGACCCCGTTGGCCCGTCGCTGCGGCGACGACCTGGAGGCCTTCCTGTCGCAGTTGGCCACCGGCGCGGAGGTGGACGCGCTCGACCCGCGCGCGGAGGCGGTCACCCTGCTCACCCTGCACGCCGCGAAGGGCCT
Organism: Micromonospora sp. NPDC000663; assembly: GCF_042898105.1. Classification (NCBI taxonomy): domain Bacteria; kingdom Bacillati; phylum Actinomycetota; class Actinomycetes; order Micromonosporales; family Micromonosporaceae; genus Micromonospora; species Micromonospora sp. NPDC000663. The sequence continues at coordinate 580,163 of NZ_JBIAYR010000003.1, read as the reverse complement.
GGAGTTCCCGGTGGTCTTCCTGGTCGGGGCCGAGGACGGGCTGCTGCCGCTGCGCTGGCCGGGCTCGACGCCGGACGAGGACGCGGTCGCCGAGGAGCGCCGTCTCTTCTTCGTCGGTCTGACCCGGGCCCAGGACCGCCTGTACGTCAGTCACGCCGCCCGACGTACCCGGCACGGTGTGGAGCGCGAGTGGAGTCCGTCGCCGTTCCTGAACACGATCGACCCTGGCCTGTTCGAACGGTTCGGCGAAACCGAGCCCCGCCGCCCCAAAGACCGCCAGCTCCGCCTGATCTGACCGTGACCAGCCCGGCGATCTTGCACTCTCGGTTGCCGTGATGCTCTGATCCGCTCCTTTCGCCCCAACAGAAAGTGCAAGATCGCCGGGGAGGGTGGGGGTTACGTCACGAGCACCGCGAGCCAGGTGCCGGTTAGCAGGGCCGGGCCCAGGGGGAGCAGCGTTTTCCGGTTCGCTCTCCGGGTGGCCAGCAGGGTGAGCACCAGGGCGCCGTGCAGCAGATGCGGCAGGAGCAGGCCGGTGAGCAGGGCGTCGCGGCCCAGCCAACCGAGCGGCAGGCCCAGGACGGCTGCGAGTTTCACGTCCCCGAAGCCCAGCCGTGACCCGGGGAGCAGAGCCAGCAGCACGTGGGCCGCCCCGGCGACGGTCGCGCCGGCCAGCGCGCCGAGCAGCCGCGCCGGGTCGTCGGCCAGCACCGCAGCGCCGGTCAGGCCGGCGAGGGCGAGCACTCCCGCGGCGAGGACGAGCGGGTCGGGCAGCCGCAGGCAGACCAGGTCGACCCGGGCCAGCACCAGCCCGACCGCCGCCACCGCCAGGAACACCGGCAGCGCCGGATCGTCACCCCGGGAAACGGCGAGCCCTCCGAAGACCACAGCCGCCACCACCGGCCCGAGCCGGAACCACCTGCCGCGCCGGACGGGCGGCCCCGTGAAGTGCCAGGCCAACGGGGGTACGACAAGACCGACCAGCCCGCCGAGCACCACCACCCCGAGCAGCGCGGCCGCCGACATGGGCCGGACGTTACCGGCGGTCCCCCACCGGCGCGGCCCCCGAACGCGTTTCCGCGCTGACCCGGCGCGGCCGTTCGGTGCTCACCACCACCGCCACCCCGGCCACAATCACCGCGCCGCCGAGCAGGGTCTGCGCGGTGACCGGCTCGGCCACCAGCAGCGCGCCGAGCGCCACCGCGACCGCCGGATTGACGTAGGCGTACGTCGAGACCAGCGAGATGGGTGCGTTGTGCAGCAGCCACACGTACGCGGTGAAGGCCACGAGCGAGCCGGCCACCATGAGGTACACCAGCGCGACCCAGGACCTGGTACTGACCGACGCGGGGTGGAAGTCGCGCAGTTCGCCCCGGCCGGCGGCGATGACGGCGAGCACCAGCGCGCCGGCAAGCATCTCGTACACCGTTGCGACGAACGGGTCGGCGGGCATCCGCAGACGTCCGGACAGGAATGATCCGACCGACCAGGAGACGGCCGCCGCGACCACTGTCAACGCCCCGACCAGCGGCACCACGCTCGTGCTTCCCGCCGGCAGCACGAGCAGCACCAGGCCGACGAAGCCCACGGTGACCCCGACGAACGTCCACGCCGGTGGCCGGTCCCCGGTGCCGGAGCGCAGCAGCACCACGAGCAGCGGCACGGTCGCCACCAGCAGCGCGGCGATGCCGGAGGGCACCGCCACCCCGGGCGGCCCGGACTCGGCGAGCACCACCAGGCCATTGCCGCCGGCGAGCAGGAGCACCCCGACGAACGCGGCGGAGGCGAGCTGCCGGCGGTCCACCCGCAGCGCGCCCGGCCCGCGACGCAGCCGTAGCACCACGGCGAGCACCAGACCGGCGGCGGCGAACCGCATCGCCGCCGACGTCAACGCGGGAAGCGTCTCCACGGCGATCCGGATGGCCAGATAGGTGGAGCCCCAGAGGACGTAGACCACGATCAACGCGGTCCAGATCAGAGTCGGTGCGGGGCCGGGGCGGCCTGCGGCACTCGTCGGAGATGAGCTCATCGGTGGACCACGCTACGGTGACGTCGGAGCCCGCGTCCCGCTTTGGTGGCCGGCCTCTCACCACTCGTGCAGGAGGGCGGCATGACGAGCTACGGACCACCGGGTGGCGGCGTGCCAGGGGCATGGCGTGGGCAGCGGCCCGACGAGACGCCCGGTCGCCCGGCGCAGCAGCCGTACCCGTCGGTGCCCCAGCCGTACCCGCCTGCGCAACCGGGCCGCCCCGGTCCCTACGGTGACGGCTCCTACGGTGGGGCGCCCCCCTACGGCGGCGAGTCCTACCGGCCGGCCGAGCCCGTGACGCCGTACGGCGGGCAGCAGTACCGGCCCGACGACCGTCAGTACGGCGGGGATCCCGAACCGCCACCGGATCGCTCGGGCCGCGGGCCGTTGCTCGCGGTGCTCGTCGTCCTGCTGCTACTCGTGGCCGGCGGCGGCGCGTACTGGTTCTTCAGCGGTCGGGACGACCCGGCACCTGTTGCCGCGCCGACCGCCTCGGCTCCGGCAGTGGACACCGCACCGAGTGTGGACGCCGCCGAGCCGGCACCGAGCGCGGCGGCACCGGAGTCGTCGGCCGACCCGCGATTCGCCAAGGTGGGCCAGTGTGTCCGCAACGACGGCGCGGCAGGCGGCAAGCCCAAGCTGCTGATCAGCGAATGCGCACCGAAGTCGTACCAGGTGTTGAGCCGGATCGACGGCGCGACCAGCGGCGAGCGTGACGCCGAAGCCAAGTGCGCCAAGGTCGAGGGCTACACCAACTGGTACTTCTTCGACAGCGAACTGGACACCCTCGACTTCGTCCTCTGCCTCAAGCAGCGCTGAGCCCACCCACCCTGGGGATGACATGACGACCTACGGCCCACCGGGCTCCGGGCAGCCGGACGACCCGTACCAGCGCCCGCAGACCGGCTCCGACGGCCCGCCGCCGGTCGACCCGACCCTGCCGCAGTGGGGTCCGCCACCGTCCGGCGACGATCCGACCCGGCAGCAGTGGGGTCCCCCGCCGAGCGGCGAGGAGCCGCCGACCGCGCCCCTGTGGGGCCCGCCGCCGACGTCGGGGCCTGGCTACCCGCCGCCCACATCGGGGCCTGGCTACCCGCCGCCCACGTCGGGGGCGGGCTACCCGCCGCCGCCCGGCCCGTTTCCGCCGGCCGGCCCGACGCCGGGAGCGGTGCCCGGAGCGTGGGGTCCGCCGGTTTCCGGCGGGTACCCGATGCCGCCCGGCCCACCGGCGAAGAGGTCGGGAGGGAAGATCGCCCTGATCATCGGCCTCGTGGTGGTGCTCCTGCTGTGCCCGTGTCTGGGTCTGGCGGGCTGGGCGATCTGGAGGGCCGCCGACGCGGGCGACGACACGTCGTCCGCCCCGCCGACGAGGACGAGCGCCCCGATCGTCCCGCCCGCGCTGCCCAGCGCCGCGCCGAGCCCGAGCGAGGACGAGGACGAGTTCGCCAAGGGTGACTGCGTGGTGAACGACGGGACCGAGGACGACGCGGAGCTGCGCAAGGTGTCCTGCGCTCCGGGCACGTACCAGGTTCTGCTGCGGATTCCGGCGACCACCGACGGGGACCGCTGCGAGACGCTCGCGCCGCAGGCCACAGCGAACTACGTGCACGACAACTCGATCGACCTGTTCGACTACGTGCTCTGCCTGAAGAAGCGGTGACCGGGTGGAAGCAGTGACCGGTAGACAAAACTAGGGCTGTCTAGCGTGGACGCTAGAAATCCCTAGTTTGTTGTCGACGATCCCCGACACGCGGTAGCCGCATCTATCCATGTCTAGCCCCCCAGCTAGATGGCCCGATACTCTGCGATGCGTGGATCCGGTCCGCAACCCGTACGCACCTGGCGCCGGTCAGCGCCCGCCCGAACTCGCCGGGCGGGGGCGGGAGCTGGACGTCTTCGACATCGTGCTGGAGCGCATCGCCCGGGGCCGCCCCGAGCGCAGCCTGATGCTCACCGGGCTGCGCGGCGTCGGCAAGACCGTCCTGCTGAACACCCTCCGGTCGCAGGCGATCAACAGGCTCTGGGGCAGCGGCAAGATCGAGGCCCGACCGGACCAGTCGCTGCGCCGGCCGGTCGCCGCCGCGCTGCACATGGCCGTCCGGGAGCTGGCTCCCCGCCACCGGGCACCGGACCGCATCGACGCCTTCCTCGGCGTCCTCAAGGCATTCGCCCAGCGGTCCACCCCGACCGGTCGGGCCGGCGCGTCCACCAAACTCCGCGACCGGTGGCAGCCCGGCATCGACGTGCCCGCCGCCAGCGGCCGGGCCGACTCCGGTGACATCGAGATCGACCTGGTCGAGCTGCTCAGCGACGCCGCCGCCGTGGCCAGCGACGTGGGCACCGGCATCGCCATCTTCATCGACGAGATGCAGGACCTCGGTCCGGAGGACGTGTCGGCACTCTGCGCCGCCTGCCACGAGCTGTCCCAGCTCGGCGCGCCACTCATCGTCGTCGGCGCCGGCCTGCCGCACCTGCCGGCAGTGCTCAGCGCCGCCAAGTCGTACTCCGAACGGCTGTTCCGCTACCAGCGCATCGACCGGCTCGACCGGATCGCCGCCGACCAGGCGCTCTGCGCGCCGGCCGATCGGGAGGACGTCGAGTACGAGCAGAAGGCTCTCGACCTGCTCTACGAGAAGTCCGGCGGCTACCCGTACTTCGTCCAGGCGTACGGGAAGGCGACCTGGGATCACGCGCCCCGCTCACCGATCACCGCCGCCGACGTACGGGTCGCCGCGCCGGAGGCGGAGGCCGAGCTGGCTGTCGGCTTCTTCGGCTCCCGGTTCGAACGGGCCACCCCCGCCGAACGCGAATACATGCGGGCGATGGCGACGTTGTCCCTGGTGGAGGGCGAGTCCGGCGGCGTGGTCCGCGACGACATGGACGCCGCGGTGCCGACCGCGGAGATCGCACGGGCCCTCGGCCGCAAGCCGGCGAGCCTGTCACCGGCCCGGGACGCCCTGATCAAGAAGGGGCTGATCTACTCCGGCGAACGCGGCACCGTGGCGTTCACCGTGCCCCACTTCGGCCGGTACCTGCGCACCCAGCCGGCCTGACCGGCCCGGTCAGACCCGGGACCAGGGGGCCGGAAAGAGCACCTCGCCGCGGGGCGGCGCCCCCTCCTCACTGGTGGACGGCGGCAGCACCAACGCCTGCCAGGGCTCACCGAGGCCGGCCCACGGGCTGGTCAACCCCAGGTCGCCGGCCGGTCCGAAGCCGAACCGGCGGTAGAAGGCCGGATCGCCGAGGACCACCACGAGACGCTCACCCAGCTCGGTGGCGGCGTCCAGGGCGGCCTGTACGACTGCCGTCCCGTGCCCGACGCGCTGCCGGTGCGGGGCCACCGCCACCGGGCCGAGCGCCAACGCCGGCGCTGCGCCTCCCGGGTCCGGTCGGACCCGGACGCGGCTCAGCAGCGCGTACCCGACCACCTCGCCGCCGTACTCGGCGACCATGGCCAGCTCCGGTACCCAGGCGTCGGTGCCGCGCAGCTCGTCGACGAGAACCACCTCGGGCGGCGTCGGCACGTCGGGGCGGGCGAAGGCGGCGGCCAGCACCCGACGTACCGGCCCGGAGTCGGCCGGGTCCTCGGGGCGTAGCCGCAGCGTGGTCACCCGCGCGACGTTACCCGCCACGGCTCGTCCATCAGCGATGGTCGCTCGAATCGGCGTGGCGGCGTGCACGCTCGCCGATTCGGATCCGGCGGTTGCCGGGGTAGGAAACGCCGCGACGGGGTATGACTGATCCATGACGCCTGTACGCTCCCTCGCTCGCGCCATGCTGAGCGGCATCTTCGTGGTCAGCGGATACCGCAACCTGCGCGCGCCGCAGCGGCTGGCCCAGAAGGCCGCGCCGGTGACCGACCGGGCGGCGCCGCTGCTGCGGAGGGTGCACCCCAGCTTCCCCACCGAGACCGAGCAGCTGATCCGACTCAACTCGGCGGTGCAGCTCGGTGCCGGGCTGATGCTCGCCACCGGAAAGCTCACCCGGCCGGCCGCCCTGGTCCTCGCCGGCACGATCGTGCCGACGACCGTCGCCGGGCATCCCTTCTGGAACAAGGAAGACGACCAGGCGACCCGCGACACAAACAAGATCCACTTCCTGAAGAACATAGGGCTTCTCGGTGGGCTGCTGCTCGCCGCCGCCGACACGGAGGGCAGGCCGGGTCTGCGTTGGCGTACCGGCCACCGCATCGGCCACTCTCGACGTTCCGTGGAGCGTGCCGTCCGGACGGCCAGGCGGGAGGCACGGATCGCCGTCCGATCCGCCGCCACCGCCCGCCGCATCCCGGGCTGACCTGCGTCGATCCTCCCCCTCACCGCCGCCACCCCCCGCTAAGGCCGCGAATTACCTGAACCACCCGGTAGGCGTTAACGCGGTGGAAATGTCAAAAACATGTGTGGGATCGGACACGGTCGCATAACGCGGGAGGCACTGACGTGAGGCGCCGTTCTAGGCTCCGTGCAGGACCTGGACGGGTAGGACGACCTTGGTACGGGGGTGGCCACGCCATGCCGACGGCTGTCGGTAGACGGGCGGACCGCCTCGCCCCAATCCAACGCGTGACGCGCAGGATCGATCGCAGGAAAGTCGTACGTGGCGCCATCGTGGCTGCCGTCGCCTATGCCGCATGGCTCGCCATCGGCACCTTCGGGCGTCCGTACAACTTCTTCGATATGAAGATCTACCACGGCGCGGTGGTGTGGTGGGCGAGCGGTCACGAGCTCTACGAGTTCATCGCGCCCGGCACAACGCTCGGTTTCACCTACCCCCCGTTCGCCGGGCTGGTGATGCTGCCGATGGCGCAACTGCCGATCGAGGCCGCCGGCATGGTGAACGCCCTCGCGAGCATCGCCGCGCTGGCCCTGGTGCTGGCCGGGCTTCTCCGGCCCATCGTGGACCGGCTGGCCTGGCCACTGTGGTTCACCGTGGCCCTGGCGGTGCCGCTCGCGGTCGCCATCGAACCGGGCCGGGAGACCCTCGGCTACGGCCAGGTCAACATCCTGCTCTTCGCGTTGATCATGGCTGATCTGATCGGGCTCCGCTGGCGTTCCCGCCGGGGCACCCACTACGCCGCGACGGACGGCCCCCTGCTGCGCTTCGTCTACGGCGGCGCCTGGGCGGGCGCCGGCATCGGTCTCGCCACAGCCGTCAAGCTCACCCCGGCGCTGTTCATCGCGTACCTGCTGATCACCCGCCAGTGGCGGGTCGCGGCCACCGCCATCGGCACCACGATCGGCGTGACCCTGGGCACGGTCGCGATCGTCGGCGACGAGTCGCGGACGTACTTCGGCAGCGTGCTCTGGCAGACCGAGCGGGTCGGCGCGGCGGACATGACGCCGAACCAGTCACTCGCCGGCCTGCTGGCCCGGCTGTACGACTCGATCGAGACCCCGGGGCTGCTGTGGTTCTCCTTCTCGGTGCTGATCCTGGCGCTCGGCCTGTCCCGGGCGGCCAGTTCCCGCGCCGACGGTGACGAGCTGACCGCGTTCACGCTTGTCGGCCTGACCGCAAACGTGATCAGCCCGATCTCCTGGACGCACCACCTGGTCTGGGTCATCCCCGCGATCATCGTCCTGGCCGACGCCGCCGTACGCCGCCGCGAGGCGAGCCGGGGGGTGACGCAGCGCTCCGGTCAGGGCCCGGCGTTCGGCGGGTTCCCCGGTCTCAACGGGCTCCGCCCGCCGATCTGGTATCCCACACTGACCGGGCTGCGGCACGGCGTCGCCGCGATCGGGCTCTACCTGCTCTTCCTGATCTCGCCGATCTGGCCGTACGAGCACCAACTGCCCGAGATGTCGCACTACCAGGACGGCCTGTTCGGCGCGCTGATGGAGAACTCGCTGGCGCTGGCGCTGATCGTGCTTGTCGCCGCGCTGCCGTGGCGGCCGGGCGCCGAGCCGGCGTTCTACGGCGACCGGCTGGCCCGGGCCGTGACTGTCAACGGCCGCCGCTGAACGATCAGGGGCAGTTGACCCATTCCTCGGTGCCGTCGGCGAAGACCTGCCGCTTCCAGATCGGCAGCCGGGCCTTGGCCTCGTCGACGAGTCGGGCGCACGCGGCGAAGGCCGCCGCGCGGTGCGCGGTGCTCACCGCGGCGACAAGCGCCACGTCACCGATGGCCAGCGGCCCGACGCGGTGCGACACCGCCACCGCGTAGACGTCGGGGTCGGCCGCGATCTCGGCGGCCACCTCGCGTAGCACCTGCACGGCGCTCGGATGTCCCTCGTACTCCAGGCTCACCACGGGTCGGCCGTGGTCGTGGTCGCGGACCACGCCCTGGAAGGAGACGACCGCGCCGGCCCGGCGGTCGGCGACGGCCGCCTCGTGCGCGGCGAGGTCGAGCGGCTGGTCGGTGACCTCGCCGAAGGTGATGGCCGGCGCGGTCACGACGCACGCTCCCCGGGTAGCAGCGGCAACGGCACGATCGGCACCCGGTCGCCCGCGGCGGCACTGGTGCCCGGTCTGATGACGGCGAACCCGTCCGCGCCGGCCAGCCCCCGCAGCATCGCCGAGCCGACGTGCCGCACCGGGAACGCGGTGCCGGCCAGCCGGTCCACACGGACCAACGCCAGGTGGGTGTGGTCACCGCGGCCGGGCACCGCCTCGGCCAGTGTGACCTGCGGCAGCACCGGCATCGGGCGGCCCTGGAGGCCGGCGAGCAGCGGGGCGACAAGCGACACCAACGCGACGATCGCGGACTGCGGGTTACCCGGCAGCCCGGCCACGAACCGGACCCGCCCGTCGTCACCGACGAGGCGGGCCAGCAGCATCGGGAAGCCCGGCCGCACGGCCACCGTGTTGACCACGTAGTCGGCGCCGAGCGCCTGCAACGTCGGGTGCAGGTGGTCGACCGGCCCGTTCATCGTGCCGCCCGTGGTGCAGACCAGATCGGCGCTGGCCAGAGCGGCGCGCAGGGCCGCCACGTGCGCGGGCAGCGTGTCGGCCACCGGGCCCACCACGTCCGCCGCCCGCACCTGGCAGCCGTACCGGCGCAGCCACCCCGGCACCGCCGGCCCAAGCGCGTCCCGGACCCGACCGGCCGCGGGCGGCCCCGCCGTGAGCAGCTCGTCGCCGAACACCAGCAGCGCGGCGCGCGGCGCACGCCGGACCCGCAGCGCGTCATGCCCGCAGGAAGCCGCCAGGCCGATCACCGCCGGGTCGATCGGCGTGCCGACCGGCAACAGCTCCTCATCGGCGTACGCCTCCTCGCCCGGCTGCCGCCACTCCGGCGTCGACCGGGGAGTGCCGCGAACGAGGCCCTCGACGACCGTCGACTCCTCCACGCGCAGCACCGCAGTGGCGCCCTCGGGCACCATGGCGCCGGTGGCGATCTCGACTGTCGTGTCGTCCTCGGTGAGCGGCGCTGGGGTCTGACCGGCCAGCACCCGACCGACGACGCGCCACGGGCCGGCGCCACGCACCGCCCAGCCGTCAACGCTCGAGGTGGGGAAGGCGGGCAGGTCGGTGCGGGTGGTCAACGGCTCTGCCAGGGTCGACCCGTCGGTGTCGGCCAGCGGTCGGGCGACCACGGGGAGCGCGGCGGCCAGGCCGACGGCGTACACCCGGGATCGCGCCTCCTCCCAGCCGGCCGGCGGGGGAGCTGCGACCCGGTCCGTGGTTGGTGCCGTTTCCGTACTCACCGGCCGAGCCTATCGGGACGCGCCGACACCCGTCGGCGCCTGGCACGGACCCGTCAGTGGTCGCCGCCGCGAAGCTGGTCGACCGTGTGCCCGAGGATCGGACCGAGCACGGCCAGCCCGTCGCGCGCGCCACCTGTGGAGCCCGGCAGGTTGACCACGAGCATCCGGCCGGCCACCCCGGCCAGCCCTCGGGACAGCACCGAGGTGGGCACCCGGTCCCGGCTGTGGGCGCGGATGGCCTCGGCGATGCCGGGGATCTCGTAGTCGAGCAGACCCCGGGTCACGTCGGGCGTCCGGTCCGACGGGGTGACGCCGGTGCCGCCGCTTGTCAGCACCACGTCGACGCCGTCGGCGACCGCCGCCCGCAGGGCCACGCCGACCGGTTCGCCGTCGGGCACCACCACCGGCTCGTCGACCTCGCACCCCAGCTCACGCAGGCCGGCCATGAGCAGCGGCCCGCTGGTGTCGGCGTAGACACCGGCCGAAGCCCGGTTGGACGCGACGATGACCCGGGCCCGGATCATGACCGGTCCTCCGGTCGAACCCACTCGCCGGTCTTGCCGCCCTCCTTGCGCAGCACCCGGACCGCCTCCACGGAGGCCGCGGGATCGACCGCCTTGACCATGTCGATCAGGGCGAGACCGGCGACGGCGACGGCGGTGAGCGCCTCCATCTCGACGCCCGTCCGGTCGGCCGTGCGCGCGGTGGCCGTGATCTCGACGGTGTCGGCGGTCAACAGCAGGTCGACGGTGACGCCGTGCAGGGCTATCGGATGGCAGAGCGGAATCAGATCGGGGGTGCGCTTGGCGCCCATGATCCCGGCCAACCGCCCCACCGCCAGCGCGTCACCCTTGGGCAACCCGTCGCGGTGCAGCAGGTCGATGACCTCGGGCGTGGTGCGCAGGCGGCCACCCGCGACGGCCATCCGGCCACTCACCGGCTTGGCGGAGACGTCGACCATGCGGGCCGCGCCGGCGCGGTCGACGTGGCTGAGCTGGGCGGGTTCGGTCACGGTCGTGAGCCTATCGGGACGGTACGACGTCCACCTGTTCGGAAAGGAGCGGCGCCCGACCGCCAACCACGCCGGGTGCTGCGGCGCAGGGACGCAGGCACCGCTCCTCCCTCACCACCCGCAGCCGAAGTCGCTGGGGGGACCCGGCTGCGGGCGCGTGTCGGCGACCCGGTTCTGCCCACGGGCAGAACCTCCCCCGTTCGCCGCTACGGCCGAAGAAGCTACCGGGGGCGGCGATAAGAAATCGATAAGCACCGTACGGGCAGGTCAGTGGGCGTTCACGGCGGTCGTGCCCAGCTCCGCGAGGCGACGCTCGACCTCGAAGCGCTCCGGCACGCCCATCCGCCGGAAGATCGCCAGCGCCCGCTCCCAGTGCCGGCGAGCCTCCGCCCGGTCGGTACGGGCGAAGTGCTCGGCCAGGCAGGCAAGCGCACGGCCCTGCTCGTACGGGTTGGAGATCCGCCCCGCAAGCCGAAGCCCTTCACGGAGAGCATCCGATCCGGCGGCCAGCTCCCCCGTCGCCAGCAGCGTCATGCCCAGATCGTTCAGTGCGGCGCACTGTGCATGCCGCTCGCCGGAGTCGTTTGCCAACTCGAAGGCGGCCTCGTGCTGCCGCCTGGCCAGATCCAGCTGTCCCAGCCCTCGATAGGCAGTACCAAGTGTGTTCCGCGCCTCGGCTTCGCCGTACCGGTGCCCGGTACGGCGAAACAGCGCCAGCGAGGAACTCAACAAGATCACAGCTCGCCTGAACTGTCCGAGCCGTACGCGTACCGCCGCGAGATGGCTCAGGGCGTTCGCCAGGTGGTAGTAGTCCTGTTTCAGCCGAGCCTGGAACAGGTGGTGCCGGTGGACCCTCATGGCCTCGTCCCAGCGACCGAGCGAGGCCAACGCGAGGCCCAGGTTCGGCAGGGCCAGTGGTACGCGGTTGTCGTAGAGTCCGCCGGCGAGGCTCTGCCGCCCCAGGGCCACAGCCTCCTCGAGATTGCCGCTCAGCCAGTTGACGACACACAGATTCGCGCGAAGCTTGGCCAACTCCCGCACGTCGTCTATCGCCTGGAACAGCGCGATCGCCGCGTGGAGGTGGTCGGACGCTGACCGGTGGGAGCCGGTCTTCGCCAAGGCCGATGCGAGGTAGTTGTGCATTGTGCCCATCGCCCGTTGGTGGCCGATGATCTTCGCCGAGGCAAGCCCCAGCTCCTGGGTGTACAGGATGTCGTCGAAGTAGCCGCGCACGTACAAAAAGCGCCAGAGCACCCGGGACAGCTTCCATACGTGGTGGTGAAGCTCGTACGCCGCGCCGAGGCCCACAAGCATCGCCAGGTTCAGGCGCTCCCGTTCGAGCCATTCGACACCAGCGATGATGTCGGGGCTGGTGAGATCCGGACGCGAGAACAGCCCGGGATCGACCTCTCCACGGACATCGACGGCGCGATGTAGCTCCTTTGCGGCTTCGAGGGAGGCATGAAGGGCGAAGTCCAGTAAGCGCCGCACAGCCGTCCTGGTGGCCTCTGGTCCGTCCGCCGCCAGCAGCTGCGCGCGCGAATACTGACGTAGGAGGTTGTGCAGCCGGTACCGGCCCCCTTCGATCTCCTCGACCAGGTGCCGATCGACCAGATCGTCGAGCAGTTCGACGGCAGCGGCGCGAGGCAGATCGAGCAGAGCCGCGACCATCTCCGCGCTGTACTGGCCCGCGTGGATGCTCAACAGACGAAAGGCACGCTTCGCCGGCTCCGGAATCGGCTCGTACGACGCGGCGAAGGCTCGCGCGAGAGTCCGGTCGCCCACGTGGAACTGGTCGACCGACGGTGGCTCCGCGGCCAGCAGCGCGGCGAGGTCCGCGACCCGCCTTGCGGGGCGATGCGCAAGTCGGGACCCGGCGAGTCGAATCGCCAGCGGGAGATACCCACAACGGCGGACGACCTCGGCGGCCGCATCCGGCTCCGACGCCACCCTCTCGATCCCGCCACTCTGCGACAGCAGCGCCATCCCTTCCGCGAGGGTCATCAGTGGCAGCGACTCCGGCGGGCCGACGTCCAGGTCAGCCAGTCGTCGACGGGACGTCACGAGGACCGCGGCGCCCGGTGCGGTTGGTAGCAGGGGGAGTATCTGGCTGCTGTCAGCAACGTTGTCGAGGACGACGACGACTCTTCTGGCTGCCAGTTCTCGACGCCACAACTCGACGCGATGATCCAAGTCGGCAGGAATGCGGCCACCTGGCACACCCAACTGTCGGAGCAGGGTGAAGAGCGCCGTGAACGGCTCGATGGCCTCTTCGTCCCCGTGCCCCTGTAGGTCGATGAAGAGTTGCGCGTCGCGGTACTTCGGGGCGAGCTTGCGCGCCACATGGAGAGCAACTGTCGTTTTTCCGCTTCCCGCCATCCCGTCAACCACAAGTACCGCGGACGCACGGCCCTCCACCCGGCTGACGTGACTGAGCAGACGGCTGACGCACTCCTTCCGGCCGACGAACTCGATCACCGTTCTGGGAAGCCAGTCAGCAGCGACCCGCTCACCAGTGATCCCCGGGCCACTCGCGGACGGCAGACGGTCTTCGTCGTGGCTGGACACGCCAGTCCGGTTCGGCCTTCGTACCCGACCCAGTTCAGCCTCGTACAGTGCCTGCATCTCCGCCCCAGGCTCAACTCCGAGCTGATCTTGCAGCACGTGGCGCGCCTCGTGGTACGCCTCGACCAGTCCGGCCGTGTCACCGTTCCGCTGAAGAACTCGCATCAGGAGCAACCGAGCGGATTCCCGTAACGGATGCTCGGCGATCACCCGCCGCAGTAACGGCACCGCCCGCCCTGCGTGACCGCGCTGCGACTGAAGATCGGCGAGGAGTTCAACCGCGAGAGCCCGCTCCTCCTCTATCGCGACACGCTGAGTCGCCAGTACGGGGCCGAGCGTCATTCCTGCGAGTACCGATCCCCTCCACTCCGACATGGCACGTTCCAGAACGGCCTCGGCCCGGTCGAGTTCACCTTCCGCGACGAGCTTCCGGGAATGGTGATGATCTGCCATGAAACGGAAAGAGTCGATCGTCTCGGTCGGCAGCTCCAATCGATAACCGCTGCCCTCTCTCACCAGAGCGCCGCGCCCTTCGTCAGTCGCGTCGAACGTACGGCGCAGGCTGGCGGCGTAGGTGCGGATATTGGGGAGCGCCGATCGAGGCGGGTTCGTCCCCCACAACTCGTCGACCAGCTCGTCGGGAGTGACGAGCCGACCCGGATGCAGCGCGAACATGGCAAGCACACTGCGTTGCTTCGGGGTCCCCAACCCCTGCCGCTCGCCCGAGATGAGCAGCGAAAGGCCACCAAGTACTCGAATCTCCACCATCCATCGACCCCCCAGCCTTGAGGGCGATCTCATCGGGCCCACCATAACCACCACGAACTTCCGCGAGCGGACCGCCAACCCACTCCGAGGTGAGGTGCGCCTCTGACCGAAGTCGGCGCCTGGTTAACCGAATCGGCGGATGAGGTGCGACGATCCAGTACCGACACTGGTGGTTGCGGCTCAGGCAACCGATCACCCAGCGACATTCTGCGACGGCGAAGCTGCCCTACGAAAGCAGTTGGACGCTCTCCGCACCGAAGTGCGAACAGAATGTCACTAATCGGCACCGAATTGACTAATAATGGTGATAGCGACATTTATCGGCCCTAACCGGGGCCTACTCCACTTAAGCTCCCTTCATGGATCCGGTTCCCCAACAAGTTGGGTAGCCGAACGAGAGAAAGGAGTAGGTGAAATGCGCGGTAACGAGTGGGGCTGACATCGACGCGGGACTTCCGCGTCACACAGAGGTATGGTTCGAGCACGATAGGCGTGGTCATCCGGGAGTTGAGTGACCTCTTCACGACGGCGCGAGAGCGAGACCGAGCGACGGCTACGGCCGCTCGTCGGTCTCCTCGTCGTTGCCGCCACGGTCGTTACGCTCGCCGCCCTGCGAGTGATCTTGACCTCCGGGCCGGAAGCGGTACCTGACGTCGCGACTCTCGTGACCCTCACTTTCATGATCACCGTCGGGGCGTTCGTCAAGGCACGTGTCCGCGTGCGCTCCACCGTGCATCTGATCAGTTGGAGCGAAGCGGCAATCGTCATAGCGGCTGCCATCGCGCCGATGTCCTGGTTGATCGTCTGTACCTGCGTGGGCATCACGCTCGCCTCCGTCCGCCTGCCGACTATCAAGCTGACCTTCGGCGTCAGCAAGAACATCCTTGTCGCGGCTGGTGCAGGCCTGACGTTCACGGTGCTCGACTGGACCTGGCCCACGATGGACGCCCCGCAGCTGGTGGGAATCCTGGCTTTCGCGTACCTTTCGGCTGCTCTGCTGGACGAGACATTGGCAATCCCGGTCATCGCCCTGGCGTCCGGAAGCAAGATTTCATCGCAGTTCAAGAGCAACCTGGACCTCCGGCTTGCCGGGTACGGGGTCCGGTTCGTGGTGGCCGCGATCACCCTGCTCATCCTTCAGGCGGAGCCCCGCCTCCTCCTCGCCGTCCCGCCCCTGGTCCTGAGCCTGCACCTCGCCTACTCCGCGCGCATCCGGGGCCGCACCGAACAGCAGGCGTGGCAACGGCTCGCTCGCACCACCGACGCGCTCAACGTGGTCGACCTGGACGACGTCCTGACCACCGCCGTCACCCAGGCCGCCGAATTGTTCTCCGCCGACGAGGTCGAGATCGAGCTGCACGACGGCGGCCGCACCGTACGCGGTGGCACGGGCGGACTCTCCTTCGACGGCCCGACCGGCGCAACCGCCGAGGTGAACGCCACAGTCATCCCGACCCCTCTGGAGGGCCACGACCGCTCCGTCGACGTCGGCGTGCTGCGGCTGCGTTTCCGGGGACCGGTGCAGCTCTCCGAGCGGGAGCAGTACACGCTGCGCACCTTCGCGTCCGCGCTCTGCACCGCCGTCCGCAACGCCCAGGCGTACGCCGAACTGGCCCGGGTTGCCGACGAGCACGCGTACGCCGCCACTCATGACGCACTCACCGACCTGGCGAACCGTAGGCATCTGCTCGACCAGGGCACCGAGCAGTTGAGCGCGCGGCACGCCGACGGCGTCACCGCGCTGGTGTTGATCGACCTCAACCACTTCAAGGAGGTCAACGACACTCTCGGGCACGCCGCCGGTGACCAGGTGCTGGTGCAGGTCGCCGACCGGTTGAGCGGAGCCGCCCAGTCCAGCGATCTCGTGGCGCGCCTCGGCGGCGACGAGTTCGCCGTACTCCTGCGCGGGCTGCCTGCCCCGGCGGTGGCCGCACACCGCGCGGAGACGCTGCTCGCCGCGCTGCACGAGCCGTTCGAGCTGGACGGCATGCGGATCAGCGTCGAGGCCAGCGGCGGAATCTCCGTCGCGCCGACCAGCGGCGGCATGCCCGAGCTGCTGCGCCGCGCCGACGTCGCGATGTACCAGGCGAAGCGCGCCGGGCTGCGGATCTCCACGTACGCCCCGGCGCGGGACACCGCCGACCTGGGCCGCCTCACTCTCGGCGGTGACCTGCCGCGGGCGGTCGAGGACCACGAGTTCGTCGTCAACTTCCAGCCGATCGTCGACCTGGGCACCGGCGAGGTGACAAGCGCCGAGGCCCTGGCCCGCTGGCACCACCCCACCCACGGCATGATCGACCCGCTGCGGTTCCTGGAGGCGGTGGAACGCTCCGGGCTGCTGCCGGCGTTCGCCGAGGCGATCCTCGACCAGGCGTTGACAGCTGCGGGCAGTTGGCGCGACGCGGGCTTCGACGTACCGGTCGCGGTAAACGTGTCGCCGCGCAGCCTCCTCGACGCGCGTTTCCCAGGTTCGGTGCTGGCCCGCCTGCGCGCCCACGACCTTCCACCGGACCGGCTGGTGCTGGAGTTGACCGAGACGCTGACGCTCAGCCAGCTCGACGTGGTCGACCGGGTGCTGAGCCGGCTCCGCGAGGAGGGCGTACGGCTGGCGTTGGACGACTTCGGCACCGGTTACTCGTCTCTCTCCCTGCTCTCCCGGATCCCCGTGCACGAGCTCAAGATCGACCGCAGCTTCGTCACGACCATGGAGAGTTCGGCCGAGGCCGCCGCCGTCATCCGTTCCACCCTCGACCTGGGCCGCAGCCTCGACCTGGACGTGGTCGCCGAGGGGGTGGAGAGCGAGCCGCAGCGCCGCGCCCTCTGGGAGTTGGGCTGCGTCGCCGGCCAGGGGCACCTGTTCGCGCGGCCGATGCCGGCCGGCACTCTCCTGGCGGCCCTGCAACGCGGCTCGGGCGGCCGACCGGGTGCCCTGGCCACCCCGCTGCACGACGCCGGGGCGGTGATCCGGCTGAACCAGACCCGCCGCCAGGCCGGGCGCAACAGGCTCCCGCACCTCCCCGCCTGACCGGGCACCGGCCTCCGGGAGTGAGGTGGGCGCAGCCTGGTCTGCCAAACTGTCGCCCGTGACCGCCGACGCCCCGACCGCCCGCCGCTGGCACTGGCGGGCACTCGACACCGCCGCCGACGGGCTCGCCCTCGACCTCGGCCTCTACGCCGTCTCCGCCCTCTTCGCAGCGATCACCGCCGTCACCTCGACGCTGCTGCCGCACCGCGCGTGGGGGGCCGTCGCAGCCGTCGGCTACCTGGTCGCGGCACTGGCGGTGGTCGTCCAGCTCCTGCTACGCCGGCGCACCCCCACCTCCCGGCTCGCCGGCCTCCCCGCCCGGTGGACGGTCACCGCCCTCACCTGGGTGAGCACCGCACTGCTGCCGGTCATCTGGCAGAGCGTCGAGCGCACCGCCGGCCGCACCGACCGGGCCCAGGAGGAGGTCCTGGTCGTGGAGCACGCGGGCACCCGCCTGCTGGAGCACGGCACCCCCTACCTCGGGCCCGACGCCATCGCCGCCCTCCCGCCCGGCGAACAACTGCTCGGCTACACCCCGTACCAACCGGGCATGGCCCTGTTCGGCCTGCCCAGAGCACTGATCGACACGTGGTGGACCGACTCCCGCGTCTGGTTCGCGGTGGGTACCGCGCTGGCGCTCGCCCTGGCGGTGCTCGCCCTGCGCGGAAAACCGGCAGCCAACCGGAAGACCGGCACGGGAAACCGCCGGGACTCCGCGCTTCTGCGCGGCGTGCAGGCCGCCACCGTCCTGCCGATCTGCGCCCTCACCCTCGCCACCGGCGGGGACGACCTCCCCGTACTCGCGCTCTGCCTGCTGGCCCTCGCGCTCGCCGCCGCCGAACGGCCCGGCGCGGCCGGCATCGCGGTCGGCCTGGCCGGCGCTCTCAAGCTGTTCGCCTGGCCGGTCGCCCTCGTCCTGATCGTCTGGGGCCTCACCCGGCGGGCCGGCACGCGGGTCGCCGCCGGCGCGATCGGACTGCCGGTCGCCGCGCTGGTCCCGGCCCTGCTTGTCGACCGCGACGCACTTGTCGAGAACGTCCTGCGCTTCCCCCTCGGCCACGGCCTGGTGACCAGTCCGGCGCAGTCCCCGTTCCCCGGCCACCTGATCGCCTCGGCGCTGCCCGCCGGTCGTATCATCGCCGCCGCCCTACTGATCGCGGTCGGCCTGGCCATCGCCGTCCGGCTCGCCCGCCGACCGCCCCGCACGGCCGTCGCCACGGCGCTGATCTGCGGGTACGGACTACTCGCCGCCATCGCCCTGATGCCCTCGACCCGGTTCGGCTACCTGCTGTACCCGCTCGCCCTACTCGCCTGGGCACCCGCCCTGCACCGCCGCACCGACACGTCGGGTGTCCCCGCGCCCGGTGAGCTGTCCGGTCGGGCCACTTCGGCGTAACTGCCGGGCGCGATCCCACCTCAGGGCGTAGACCTGAAGGCATGACCACGTACCGCGACCGCGCCGACGCGGGCCAGGTGCTCGCCGAGCGACTCACCGCACTCATCGGCGACCCCGACGTCGTCGTCCTCGGCCTCGTCCGCGGCGGCGTACCTGTCGCGCGTGTCGTCGCCGAACGACTCGGCGCACCGCTCGACGTGCTCGTGGTCCGCAAGCTCGGCATGCCGTGGGCCCGCGAGGTCGCCTTCGGCGCACTCGGTCCGGGCGGCGTGCAGGTCCTCAACGACGCGGTGGCCAGCCGACTCAGCGGCGACGACATCGCCGAGGTCAGACACCGCGAACAGACCGAGTTGGAGCGCCGGGAACGCCTCTACCGCGCCGGGCGGCCCCCGCTGGCCCTCGCCGGACGGATCGCGGTCATCGTCGACGACGGCCTGGCCACCGGGGCGACCGCACGCGCCGCCGTCGAGGTCGTCCGCCAGCTTGGCGCCCGCCGCGTGGTGGTCGCCGTCCCGGTCGGCGCCCAGGAGGCGTACGAGCTGCTCGCCGCCGAGGCCGACCAGGTCGTCTGCGCCCAACGCCCCGCCGACTTCGGCGCGGTGAGCGTCTACTACGACGACTTCCACGAGGTGTCCGACGAAGAGGTCACCGAGGCGCTCACAGCAACTGCATAGGTGGACCAGGTACCGTCGGGTGATGAGTCTCACCTGTCCCAAGTGCCACGGAGAAATGCGTCAGTACGAGCGCAGCGGAGTCGTCATCGACCAGTGCGGGGAGTGCCGGGGCATCTTCCTGGACCGCGGCGAGCTGGAGAAGCTGTTCGAGGCGGAGGCCAACTGGAGCCGTCAGCAGGCCGGCGGCCCGCCACCGGCGCCGATGCAGCAGCCCGGTGGTTACCCGCCCGGCCAGCACCAGCCCGGCTACGGTGCTGTCCCCCCGCCGCCGCCCCCGCCGCCCGCCCACGGCTACCCGCCGGCGCCCGCGTACGGCCACCAGCAGCAGCACCACGGCTACCACGGGCACTACCGGCAGAAGAAGCGCAAGGGCTTCCTCGACGAGATGTTCGGCTGAGCGGACCGGCACCACCCCCGCCCGGGCCGAACCGCGCGTCGGCCCGGGCGCTTCGTTGGCCGGGAACTGTTGGCGGGTGCCGCCGCCCGTGCGAGGCTGCACCGCATGACCCCGATCCGGGCGGAGCAGGCGCTGGCTCAGGCGTACGACGGAATCACCGCAACTGTCGACGGCCTGGACGACGCCGCCCTGCAACGCGCCACCCGGTGTCACGGGTGGCTCGTCGCGGACCTGCTCCTGCACGTCCTCGGTGACGCCCAGCGCGCCCTGGTGGCACTGGCCAGTCCCGTCGACGGCCCCGCCGACACCGACGACGTGAGCTACTGGCGTGACTTCCCCGGCAACGACGACGAGGCGGCCCGGCACGCCTGGTGGGTCCGCCGGTCGGCCGCCGCGTTCGACAGTCCCACCGGGATCGTCCGGCTGTGGGCGGAGACCGCGCCGGCCGCGGTCCGCGCTGCCACGTCAGCCGACCCGACCGGGTACGTGACCACGCAGGGGCACGTGCTGCGGGTACCCGACTTCCTCGCCACTCTGACCACCGAGGCCGTCGTGCACCACCTGGACCTCACGCCGGAACTGCCCGACGCGCCGGCACCCGGCCCACTCGCGGTACGCGTCGCGGTGGCCACGATGGACGGCCTGTTGAGCGACGACACCGTCCGACCGGCCGCCTGGGACGACCACGAATTCCTGCTGAAGGCCACCGGGCGGATGCCACTCACCGACCGGGACCGGCTGGAACTGGGCGAGTCAGCGGGCTGGTTTCCGCTGCTCGGCTGACATCGAGTAATTTCTGGCGTCAGCTTCGCTGGCCGCCTTCTCCTGCCTCAGAAGATCAACCGCCATTATCTTCTTCGCAACTTCGGCTTTGCGGGCCAAGGCGACGGTCGCTTCCGAGTACAGAAGAGTCACTATCTTCTCGGCAGGCCCGCATGTCGTTCCGATCGTGTAGATCGTTTTATGCGGCCGCACGGAGAGGCCATCGATACTATGACTTCGGAGGAAGGCCGCAAACGACTCAAGTAGACGCTTGCTGCCTACCAACCTGAATTGCGAGAACGTGGATTGACTGGGACTCGGTCGGCGGTAGGTGCCGATTGAGCCGTCTCCGTCAACGACGCCGCGCCAAAAGTCACGTGATTCGTCCAGCCCTTCGCCGATCGGACCGTCGTATCTCCCCAGAGTGACCAGCCGCTCTGCCAGACGTGCCGAGCGTACCGAGAACTGGCACGATCCGTGCGTGGGGCTAGGTGCTGAGATGCTGCTAGTCGAACCGAGGAACGTGCGTAGCGATGCGAGATGGTCGCGGTCCCGTTGGGCGAGGCCCACGGAGATCTGCGGCAGGTGGTTTGGCCGATACGTCACACACCCGTCAGCGAAGAGAAACCCTATCCAGTAGCAGGTTTCCGGCGACATTTGGTCGAACGCATCGTGCCGAAGGGTGTGGATAGTCCTTCGAAGAACGACGCCACGGCGGCTCAGCAAGCCACGCATGCCTGGTTCGGTCAGCCCGAATTTCTTCGCCACCTCGGTCACGGACAGTCCTTCGGAATATTGCTTTACAGCCTCCGCACGTTCTAGGTCAGTCAACTTGGCAACAGAACGAGCCGGGACTCCTCGCCGTCGCAACAGGCCACGCACTGCCTGCCTGCTGACACCGTACGAGCTAGCGATGCGAGTAAGACTCTCGCCCGTTCCCGCGCGTCGAACAACG
Source organism: Micromonospora sp. NPDC000663 (assembly GCF_042898105.1). Classification (NCBI taxonomy): domain Bacteria; kingdom Bacillati; phylum Actinomycetota; class Actinomycetes; order Micromonosporales; family Micromonosporaceae; genus Micromonospora; species Micromonospora sp. NPDC000663. The sequence continues at coordinate 558,940 of NZ_JBIAYR010000003.1, read as the reverse complement.
TCTTCTATTTGCGACGGAGATAACCGAGCAGCGGTGCTTGTCACCCGATCGCCATGTCCACGAATCGCGACAGATGCAATTGCGCCGCGACCGTTACCGTATCGGTTGGGCCATTCCGATGCTTAGCAATTATGAAATCCGCCTCCCCCGCCCGCGGCGACTCCTTGTCGTAGTAGTCGTCGCGGTGCAAAAGGATTACGACGTCAGCATCCTGCTCAATTGAGCCTGATTCACGCAAGTCGGACAGCTGGGGGCGCTTGTCGGTGCGCTGCTCGGGGCCACGGTTTAGCTGACTGACTGCGATCACCGGGCACTCGACCTCCTTGGCCAGCAGCTTCAGGCCACGGGAGAGGTCCGCGACCTCCTGCTGCCGGCTCTCGGTGCGCTTCGGCGACGTCATCAGCTGGAGATAGTCGACGACGATCATCTTGAGATCGTGTCGCTGCTTGAGCCGGCGGGCCTTGGCCCGGATCTCCATGAGGTTCATGCTCGGCGTGTCGTCGACGAACAGCGGCGCCTCGCTGATCTCGCCCATGCACCGGGCCAGCTTGGTCCAGTCGTCGTCGGAGAGTTGCCCGCTGCGCAGCACGTGCAGCGGCACCCGCGCCTCGGCCGAGAGCAGTCGCATGACGATCTCGACCTTGCTCATTTCGAGCGAGAAGATGGCCGCCGCCTGGTTGGCACGAATCGCCGCGTTTCGGGCAAAGTCCATGCTAGCCGTGCTGTTGTGGGTAGGAATCATCGCCCGGCTGGCCAGATAGAGATGCTCGGGATTGTCCACCGTGACGCATCGAACCGGCACGCTCGGCACCGGGCGGACGTCGACGATGTACCGCGAGGTCGTCCGGACGTCGGAGGCGGTCCGGCGGCGTTCGGCGTGCGCATCCCGCTTGCGCTTGAGTCGGAAAATGACATCCGGCGTGGAGAAGTTCACCGTGTACGCGATGGACGAATCAGCGGTGCGACCGCCCACCGGCTTCGCGTTGACGGTGCAGCGGTAACCCAGGCTGACGACGAGTTCGCGCACGTCCTCCGTCAACCGCTTCGACGTCGACGTGTACTGCAGGTTGCCCGCGGGGGCAACGGTGCCGTCGGTGTCCATCAGCCCGGCCAGCAGAGCCCGGCGTTGGGCCTCGGAGGCGCGCAGGTAGACACCCGGGATGTGCTTGTTACCCGCTACCCCGATCTGACGCAGCAGCCCGAGGAAGGAACCGTTCTGGTTGTGGCAGGCGGAGCACTTCCTCGTTGCCGGGTTCTCGCGCAACGCGCGGGTGGATACGCCGCAGCCCACGCAGACGCCGTTCCCGCTGGCGACGGGCGTGGCCGGCAACAGAATTGTGTAAACCATCGGTCCGCTCGGCCGAACGAGGAAGCCGTCCGCCTCGACCTGCGTGACCATCTCCGGGTCAGCGGTGGTGAAGCGGCTGGCGCCGGAGTGACCGTCACCGAGCCACGCCCCCAGCGTGTAGGGCGGGACCACCAGCTCCCGATCCGGAAGCTGCAAGGGGGCACTGTTGCGTACGGCGTGGTTGAGCCGCCGCTCGGCGGTGTCCGTACGCAGGCTGGCTGCGATCTCAGCAGTGGTGACGACACCGTCGTGGTTGACCCGGCTGTTGGCGTTGATCTCCCGCTCGGCCCGTTCGAGGAGCGCGGTCAGCAGGGGACCGGCGGGATACCCGGGCGCAGTCCAGTTCCGCGGCCTGCCGTTGCGGACAATGGGACGGCCGATCCGGCCAATCGACCCGACCTCACGGGCAAGGGTGTGCAGGACATGCCGGAACTCCGGCCCGACCTGCTCGATCGTGTCGAAGAGAGTGATCGGCCGGTTTCGTGCGGCACCTAGCTGCTTCTGTGCCGCACGTACGTTTGCCAGCGACGACTCGGACCAGCGACGCCTTTGCCGCGCCGGCCCCTGCCGTCGACTCGCCCGGCTCGTCGTCTTCCACAGGTGCTCCGCGTCCGCCACGATCACGGTGCCGTCGGAGAACTCGACCTCGTAACAGGGACGGTCGTGCATCACGTCGAAGGCGTGCGTGACCGTGGTGGGCCTGCCGTCCGCGGCCAACAGTTGATCGCCCACCCGGATCGCGCCCATGGTCGTCCAGCCATCCGGCGTCGGCAGTGGGGTGTCGAGCGACAGCGCCTTGCCCAGACCAGGCCTGCCGGCCACGATGATCAGCTGCCCGGCGTGCAGGCCGTTGAGCAGCCGGTCCAGGTCACTGAAGCCGGTGGGTACGCCTGTCATGACGCCGCCCTGCGCGCCCACCGCCTCGATCTCGTCGAGCGTCGGCTGCAACATGTCGGCCAGGACCGCGAAGTCCTCGCTGACCCGCCGTTCGGTGACGTCGTAGACGGCCTGCTGGGCTAGGTCGACGATGTCGTCGACGTCGCGGCTGCCGCCGTTGGCGGTGCCGTAGCCCAGCTGCACGATCTTGGTGCCTGCCTCCACGAGGCGGCGCAGCACGGCCCGCTCGCTGACGATCCGCGCGTAGTAGGCGGCGTTCGCCGCCGTGGGCACGCTGGCGATGAGGGTGTGCAGGTAGGGCGCGCCGCCGATGCGGGCCAGGTCACCCGAGTCGGTCAGGGCGGCGGCAACGGTGATCGGGTCGGCCGGCTCGCCCCTTCCGTAGATGTCCAGGATGGTGTCGAAGATGGTGGCGTGCACCGGCCGGTAGAAGTCGTTGGTCTTGAGGATCTCGACGACGTCGGCGATGGCGTCCTTGGAGAGCAGCATGCCGCCCAGGACGCACTGCTCGGCGGCGACGTCCTGAGGTGGGGTCTTGTCGAACTGGCCGTCCCGCTGCGCGGGTGGTTGACCTCCGCCGGCTCGTGACTCCGCCCGCATGTCGTCGGTGACCGACACGGGTCCCCCCTCCACTGCGCCGGATCAGTCCCAGCTTCACGCCGGGGTACGACACTTCCGTCCGACCGGGCCGGTCGATCGGGGGCCATCGCGCCGGCGGTCGAGGGCCAACCATACGGACCCCGAGGTCAGCGACTCAACAAGGCCGGTGGACGAGCCTCGGGACAACCTGTGGACGCCGGTGGACGAGCATGTGCGCAGCGTGTGCACAGGGTGTGGATAACCGTTGGGGAATTCTCGGCTACAAGCTTCTGACCTGCGGTTTCGTGGTCCCCAGCCTGTGGAGGGGAATATTTCGGTCGGGACTGGGACACGATCGTCCCGTACTATCTCCAGCGAACGGCTACACCTGGACAGCGGATCACGCTTTCGGTTCAGAAGGGTCACAATCCGGCCGTGAGTTACCGGGACTGGGGACGCGGGGAGGGCAGCCCGCGAGAGGGCCAGCCGACAGCCTCGTGGGGTGAGCGCACGCCGTCCCCTCCGGTCGACCCGTACGACGAGGACGGGCGTTACCGCACCTCCAGCCGTCGGCGCGCGTTGGATCGCGGGCAGGACGAGCCGGTCGACGCGTACCTGCCCCGGTGGGCGCTCGAGTCGGGTGTTCGGCACGCCGACGGCGGTGGCCGGCACGCCGCGCCCGATGACGACGACGATCCGCAGTTCGAGCGCCCGAGTTCCGGTGCCGGTTGGCGGCGTACCGAGACGACGAGCACCAGGCGGCAGGTCAGCGAGACGAGTTGGCGGGAGCGTCCGGCGATCGGTGCCGCGCCCGAGTCGGACCACACCCGTGAGTGGACGCTCGACCGTCCGCAGGAGCAGGGGTACGCCGGCCGCCGGCGCGCCAACGCGGCGGAGGAGGAGCCCGTGTCGGGCGCGGTCGCGGACCGTCGTCCCCGTCGGGCGCCCGCGGGTCGCCCTCACGTGATCTGGTCCGGTGGTGATCTGGATGCCGCGCCTGCCGAACCGGCACCCCGCCGGGATGCGAGCCGGCCCACCCGGCGCAGCCGTCGCGCGGCGGAGGAGTCGTGGACACGTCCGGCGGTGGATCCCTGGGAGCGCGGGTCGGAGCGGGCCGCCGAGCCCGAGCCGTCGTACGCGCCGGCTGTGGACCCGTGGGACGCCTCGGGTGTGCACGCGTGGCCCCCGATCGGGGACGCGGACGGCACGGACCTGAGCGGGCAGTGGGCGCAGGCGGAGGGTGTCGGGGGTTGGGAGCGGTCCGACCGCACCGGCCAGTGGGAGCGGTCGGCGGTCGAGGACGACAGTTGGGACCGGACGCTGCCGCCCCGCTCGGACCGGCCGGCGTCAGCGGAAGGGTGGCCGAGTCGCGACGACGGGTTCTGGTCGGGTACGCGGCTGGCCGGTGACGACCCGCGCTGGATGGATCCGTCGACGTCGGCGCCGAGGTCGCCGGTGGTGGGCTACACCGCGCCGCGTCCGCGTAGCGCACCAGTGCGGCGGGAGGGGAGCACCCGGGGTCGGGTGGTCCAGCCTCCGGTGGGTACGGCGTCGGTCCGCCAGCGGGTGGAGTCGGTGGCGGCGGGCGGCTGGGCTCGGCGGCTGGAGGACGACCTGCTCGACCCGGATCCGGGTGGGTCCTTCCGGCCGATGCTGTACACCGCTGCCTGTTATCTGGTGCCGGCGGTGCTGATCTTCGTCTGGCTGTTGACTCTGGACGGTCTGCCGCCGGCCGGGTGTGTCACCGACATCAGCGGGGGCGGGTGTGACTCGCCCCGGTCGCGGGCGTTGGAGTCGATGCTGGCCGGCTCGCCGCGATTCGGGCTGGCGTTGGTGAGCAGTCTGGTGGTGGCGGCGTTGCTGCGCCGGGTCGGTACGACGTGGCGTTCGGCGACCATCGCTCTCGCCGCCGCTGTGGTGGGCGGTGGCCTCTCCACGGTGCTGATCAGCGCGGTGACGGGGCAGCCGATCGGTTGACCGGTCGGAGCCCGCTCCCCACGGACATGCACGAGGGCCCGTACCGAGCGATCGGTACGGGCCCTCGTGGTGCTGTTACCGGCGTCAGCCCTGAACGACGTTCAGGTTGAACGACGCGGTCACCTCGGGGTGCAGCTTGATCTTCACCGGGTAGCTGCCTGTCGACTTGATGTGACCGGGCACCTCCAGCCGGCGGCGGTCCAGGACCGGGCCGCCGGCGCCCTTGACGGCGTCGACGATCTCGGCCGGGGTGACCGAGCCGAAGAGCCGACCGCCGTCACCGGCGCGGGCCTTCAGGCTGACCTTGAGCCCCTCGAGCTGACCCTTGACCTCGTTCGCGTGGTCGAGGTCGCGGATCTCACGGGCCGAACGGGCCCGCTTGATGACCGTGACCTGCTTTTCCGCGCCCTTGGTCCAGGCGATCGCGAAGCCCTGCGGCAGCAGGTAGTTACGGCCGTAGCCGTCCTTGACCTCGACGATGTCGCCCGGGGCACCGAGGCCGGACACTTCCTGAGTCAGGATGATCTTCATATCGGTGCCTCCTCTCAGCGGGTGGTGGCCGTGTACGGCAGGAGCGCCATCTCGCGGGCGTTCTTGACCGCGCGGGCGATCTGCCGCTGCTGCTGCGAGGTCACGCCGGTCACCCGTCGAGCGCGGATCTTGCCGCGGTCGGAGATGAACTTCCGCAGCAGCGCGGTGTCCTTGTAATCGATGTAGGTGATCCCGTCCTTGTCGAGCGGGTTCACCTTCTTCTTCGGCTTGCGAAGTGCCGCAGCCTTGGCCATTGCACGTGCTCCTGGTTTGCGATCGCGGGCGCTCGGCGCCATTAGAACGGTGGCTCCTCGTCAAAATTGGCGCCCGAACCGGCACGCGCGGGAGAGGGTGCGGCCGAAGCCCAGGGGTCGTCGAAGTTGCCTCCGCCGCCACCCTGGTTGCCACCACCACCGCCGCCACCGAAGCCGCCGCCACCGCCGCCGGAGCGGGACATCTTCTGCACCTTCGCCGTGGCGTAGCGCAGCGACGGGCCGATCTCGTCGACCTCGAGCTCGATGACTGTGCGCTTCTCACCCTCGCGGGTCTCGTAGGACCGCTGGCGCAGCCGACCCGACACGATCACCCGGGCGCCACGCTGCAGCGACTCGGCGACGTGCTCGGCGGCCTGCCGCCAGACGGTGCAAGCGAGGAACAGCGGCTCGCCGTCCTTCCACTCGCCCGACGCCTTGTCCATGAAGCGGGGCGTCGAGGCGACTCGGAACTTGGCGACCGCAGCCCCGGAGGGGGTGAACCGCAACTCGGGGTCATCGGTCAGATTGCCGATGACCGTGATGGTGGTGTCTCCTGCCATGACCATCTCCTCGCGCACTCAGCGTCTCGTCGTACAGGCTCGCAGAGCCCTCCGACAGAGTCGCGGAGGCTGATCCGGACGAACCGGGGGTTTGAAGGCTTAGCGCATTTCCGGTCGGATGACCTTGGTGCGCAGCACGGACTCGTTGAGTCGCAGCTGACGGTCCAGCTCGGCGACAGCGGCAGGCGTGGCCTGCAGGTCGACGACGGCGTAGATGCCCTCTGCCTTTTTGTTGATCTCGTACGCGAGGCGCCTGCGGCCCCACACGTCCGTCTTCTCAACCGAGCCACCCGCGGTCCGGATCACGTTCAGGTACGTGTCGAGAGACGGGGCGACGGTGCGCTCCTCGAGGCTGGGGTCGAGGATCACCATGACTTCGTAATGACGCAAGACGTGCTCACCTCCTGTGGGCTAAGCGGCCACGGTCCTTCCGTGGCAGGAGGTCGTGCGTCGCTGCCCGCACGTGCCGGGGGAACCCGGCCGGACGCGGACAACCTGACCAGGATACCCGGTCCGGACGATCATGCCCGGGGTGGTCGGGTCGGGCCCCGGGGGCGTGCCGACGGGGGTCCACCGCCTGACCGCCATTGGTCAGTGGTGGACCCCCGTCAACGAGGCCGCGGGGCGTCCCGTCCGCATTCCTTGGGTGGGACCTGGGGAGGAACGACCACACCGATGAGGTTGGACTGGAGACGCCCCGCGGAGCTTTATCGTGTTGTTACCTGACGATACAACGGCTCTTGTGCCTTCTCGGGGGAAATGGCACAAACTTCCGAGATTGTTCCTCGGTGGAATTGGGGTCTGCCAGGTCGGTCGCCCCCGCCTCGCCGGGCCGCGCGGCGGGGGTGACCTCGTTGTCGGTCCGTCGGCCGCCGGCTGCCGTGCCGGCGCTCGCGCCGTCCGGCGGTACCGGGCGTTGGCCGCCGGCTCCAAATCCATCAACGATCGTCGGTCCGTCCGGTGACGCGGACCCCCTGCCGACGCCACGCCGGCCGTCACCCCACCTGTCGGGCTCGCGACGTAGGCTCGCTCGCATGCGTATCGGAGCTCACGTCGATTCGACCGACCCGCTGGCGGAGGCGGCCGCCCGGTCCGCCGACACCGTGCAGTTCTTCCTCTCTGACCCGCAGGGATGGAAGGCACCCAAACCTCGGGAGGACGCCGAGCGGCTGCGCGCGGCCGAGGTGGATCTGTATGTGCACGCGCCCTACGTGATCAATGTGGCGACACTCAACAACCGGATCCGGATCCCCAGCCGCAAACTGCTGCTCGGGCACGCCACCGCCGCCGCCGCGATCGGCGCCAAGGGCCTGATCGTCCACGGTGGGCACGTCAACGCCGGGGACGACCTGGCCGTCGGCTTCGACAACTGGCGCAAGACCTTCGCGTACGCGGCGGACTCCGGCGGCTTCGGCGTCCCCGTGCTCATCGAGAACACGGCCGGCGGCGACAACGCGTGCGCCCGCCGCCTGGACGCGCTCGCCCGACTGTGGGACGCGGTCGGCGACCACGAGGTGGGCTTCTGCCTGGACACCTGCCACGCGTACGCGGGCGGTGAAGAGCTGCTCGGCCTGGTCGACCGGGTCAAGGCGATCACCGGACGGATCGACCTGGTGCACGCCAACAACTCCAAGGGCGCGTTCAACTCGGGCCAGGACCGGCACGACAACCTGGGCGGCGGGACGATCGACCCGGAGCTGGTGGTCGCGGTGATCCGGGCAGCCGGAGCACCTGTGGTCGTCGAGACCCCAGGCGGCGTCTCCGGCCAGGCCGCCGACATCGACTTCCTGCGCCAGCAGCTCGGCACCGGGAGCACTGCGGCATGACGACCGGCCAACCCGGGACCGGGAACGCCCGACCCACCCCCGACGACCCGGGCGCGCGCCCGGCCGGCACGACGACCGGCCCCGCGACGGAGGCCACCTCGGGCGACGGCCCCGAGCCGACGTCCACGACGACGTCCGCGACGACCGCCGTCCTGAAGGACGAGCCGACCAGTGGTGGCACCGCCATGGGTGATGCGGCCAAGGACGACGAGGCCTACGACACCACGGACGCCGCCAAGGGCGACCCGGCCCAGCACGACGCCGCCACGGATGCCGCCACCGGGGACAGCGCGGCCGACGACGCCGCCGCCAAGGACGCCGCGCCCAAGGGTGCCGCCGCCACGGCCAAGGACGCCACGGCCAAGGACGCCGCCCCTGGGAGCGATGCGACAAAGGATGGCGACCAGGCGAAGGCGGAGGGAGGCGATCGCTGGGACAAGTGGGCCTCCACCCCCGAGCCGGTGCCCTCCCGGCTCACCCGGGGGGCACGCGCCGTCGGCCGGTCCCTGATCCACGAGTGGACGCTGGCGAGCCTCGGCGCGCTGGCGCTGGCCGTGCTGATGACCTGGCCGACGCTGCGCTACCCGCGCTACACGCTTCCGCAGGACTACTGGGACCCAAGCCTGCAGAGCTGGCAGATGGCCTGGTCCGGGCACATCCTGCTGTCCGATCCCGCCCGCCTGTGGCAGTCCAACACGTTCTTCCCCGAGCTGTGGAGCTTCGCGTTCTCGGACACGCTGCTCGGCTACGCCCCGGCGGGGATGCTCGGCAGCGGCCCCGAGGACGCGGTGCTGCGCTACAACATCATGTTCGTGCTGGCGCACGCGCTCGCGACGCTCGGGGCGTACGCGCTGGCGCGGCAGCTCGGCTCCGGCCGGATCGGTGGTGCCGTGGCCGGTGTCGCGTACGCGTACGCGCCATGGCTGCTGGCCCAGGCCGGTCACCTGCACGTGCTCTCGAACGGCGGGATCCCGCTGGCGCTGGCGATGCTGGCGCGCGGGCACGGCTGGTCGCTGCGGTACGGCTACCGGCCCGAACGCCGGCACGACGGCTGGGTGTACGCCGGCTGGCTGGTCGCCGCCTGGCAGCTCAGCCTCGGTTTCGGCATCGGCCTGCCGTTCGCGTACTTCCTCGCCGGTGCGGTGCTCGTGGCCGCTGTCCTGTTCCTCGTTCGCCGACTCCGGACAGGTCAGGCGCTGCCGTTCGGTCGCCGGCTGCTCGTCGCCGACGTGCTCGGCGGGGTGTTCTTCGCAGGGGTGGGCCTGCTCCTGGCGTACCCCTATTTCAAGGTGACCGAGCTGCACCCGTACGCCGAGCGGACGATCGGCGACATCAGCATCTTCTCGCCGCCGGCCTCCGGTTTCGTGACGGCACCCGCCGAGTCACGGATCTGGGGTGACCTGCACGAGGGCGCCCGCGCGGCGCTGCCCTGGCACCCGGAGATGACGCTGCTGCCGGGCTTCGTGCTCTACGCGTTGGCCGCCGGCGGGCTGTTCTTCTCGGTGTGGCGGCTGCGGCACCGGCTGCTGCTGCTCGCCGGCGTGCTGGTCACCATGGTCCTCGCGATGGGCACCCGCTTCTTCGACGGCACCTTCACCTACCTGCCGCTGTTCGAGCACGCGCCGGGTTGGAACGCGATGCGTACCCCGGGGCGGTTGATGTTGTGGACCACGCTGTTGCTGGCGCTGCTCGCGGCCGGTGCGGTCACCGCGCTCACCGACCGGGTCCGTGAGCTGGCCGCGCAGCGGATCCCGTCCTGGCCGGGCCCGTGGCTGCGGCTGGCCACCCTGCTGCCGTTGCTGCTGGTTACGGTCGAGGGCCTGAACACCACGCCCCACCCGGTGGTGCCGACCCAACCGGCGGCGCTGCGTTCGGCGCAGGGGCCGCTGCTGGTGCTGCCCAGCAACCAGAGCCTCGACCAGCACGTGATGCTCTGGTCGACAAGCGGCTTCCCTGACGTGGTGAACGGCGGCAGCGGTTTCACGCCGCGTCAGCTCGACGACGTCCGCCGGGTGAGCCAGTCGTTCCCCGACCAGACCAGCGTGGACTACCTGCGGACGCTAGGTGTCCGCACGGTGGTGCTGCTGCGTGGGCAGGTGCCCGGCACACCATGGGAGATCACCATCGACGCGCCTGTCGAGTCGCTCGGCATCACGCGCCAGGACGTGGGCGACGCGGTGGTGTATCGGCTCTGACGCTCCTGCCCTCGCCGGGGCCGTTTCGGGGGAGCCCACCCGGCTCCGGGCGGTCAGGCTTGATCCCTGCGCCGGGCGGGCTCCCCCGAAACCTGACGTGCTCCGGTCGCGTCCGTCTGCAGGGATCAGGTGGTGGCGGGCTCGGGCTGGGGTTCGCTTGTTGTCGCCGGTCGGCGCCAGCGGTCGAGCCAGGGGGCGTCCGGGGCGCCGTCGAGGACGCCGCCGTCCGGGTCGTCCGGGTAGTTGGCCCGCACCGCGTCCCGCTCGGGGTCCAGGATCTCCCGGACGACAAGCACGCAGAGCACCACCACAGTGGTCAGCCGCAACGTCGAGGCCAGCACGAACACGCCCTCCGGGAAGACCGGACGGCTGGTGGCCGCGCCGAGCAGCTCGCCGTAGAAGGCGACGAAGTAGCAGACCTCGGCGATCTGCCACGCCAGAAAGGCACCCCACTTCGGCCGGGCCAGCACCACCAGCGGCAGCAGCCACAGCACGAACTGCTGGGACCACACCTTGCTGAAGATGAGGAACGCGGCGACCACCAGGAACGCGAGCTGCGCCAGCCGCGGCCGGCGCGGCGCCCGCAGCGCCAGCACTGCCACGCCGAGGCAGGCGAGCGCGAACAGGGCGTACGAGATGGTGTTGAGCGTGCTGATGTTGACGTTCAGCCACTCGAACGGGCCGAGCCGGGAGGGATCACCCACCTTGCCGTCCAGGTAGCGCCCGATGTACCAGAGCGTTCCCCAGTCGATGGGTCGCGTGGTGTTCAACTCGAAGAACCGGTCCCAGTTCTCCGGGTACGCCCGTGCCGCCGGCAGGTTGACGAGCACCACCGCCGCGATGGCCGTACCGATGGCGATGAGAGCGGCGCGGACCCGCTCGGCGCGCAGCGCCAGGACGAGGATCGGGCCGAGCAGGAACAGCGGCCACAGCTTCGCCGCGCCCGCGAGGCCGAGCAGGACACCGGCCACCGCCGGTCGTCGGCGCGCCCAGGCCAGCAGGCCGAACGCGGCCAACCCGATGGCGAGCAGGTCCCAGTTGACTGTGGCGGTGAGCAGCAGCGCAGGGGCGAGCGCGAACAGCGCCGCGTCCCAGGGTCGTCGGCGGCGCAGGGCCAGGATCACCGCCACCGTGGCCACCGCGAGGGCGCCAAGCACCAGCGCGTTGAGGTTGTAGAACCACTGCCCCTGGTTGATGCTCGGGTCGCCGTCGCCCAGGGCGTGCACGGGCAGACCCAGCGCCCCCATGAAGTAGCCGGTGAGCACCGGGTACTCCACCGGGTGGTCGCGGTAGGGCACCTTGCCCTCGTTGAGCCCCTCGGCGTAGTACAGGGCGAGCACGTCGGTGTAGCAGAACCGCGTGTACTGGACGTTGTTCTGCCAGGCGCCGTCCTGGCAGGGAGACTTCTGCACCCAGTGCAGGGCGAGCGTGAGGCAGGCAAGCGCCAGCACGATCCGTACGGCCGTCCAGAAGCGGCGTTCCCCGCCGGCCGGCCGGTCCAGGGCTGTCGCGTGGTCGCCCAGCGGCCCGCCGATCAACCCGGAGATGCCGCGGACGAACCCGTCGGAGCGGGACGGGTGGTCGGTGGTTCCGGCGTCGTCGATGCCGGGCGTCGACTGGGTGCTCATGGAAAGGCATCCTGCCGTACGGCGGGGGTGCGCGTCCCGTCCCGGCGCGCAGATCCGGGGTACGGAAACGCCGCAGCCGGTCGGACCTGTCGTCCGGCCGGCTGCGGCGTTGCGGCTGTGCGGGTGGTCAGTCCCGGGTGTTGGGTGTCAGACCGGGTAACAGTCCGCCACCGGCCCCGCCGTTTCCACCGTTGCCGGGACCACCTGGCCCGCCGGGACCGTTGCCGCCGTTGTTGCCGTCGGTACGCGGGCAGAACGGGTTGGTTAGCGGGTCACAGGGCTGCCCGCCGCCCGGACCACCCGGACCACCGGGCCCACCGGGCCCACCGGGGACGGTCGGCGGCACGACCGGCTCCTTGCCGTTGCCCTTCGTGGTATCGCCCTCGCCGGTGACGCTGGGCAGGGAGATCTCGTCCTGGCCCTTGAGGGCGGTGTTCATGTACTTCTCCCAGATCGGGCCGGGCAGCGTCGAACCGCCGATGGCCTTACCGCTGGCGAGGCGGATCTGGGGCTTCTTCGGATCCCGGCTGCCCACCCAGACGGCTGTGGCGATCTGCGGGGTGTAGCCGACCGTCCACGCGTGGGCGTTGTCCTTGCTGTCGTACTCCCAGGTGCCGGTCTTGGCGGCGGCCTGGCGGCCGCCCTCGAGCGTCAGGTTGTTGGGCTTCGGGATCTGCTTCAGGACACCTGTGACCTCATCGGTGATCTTCTTGTCGATCCGCTGCTCCGGCTTGATGCGCTCGCTGCCGACGACCTTCCACTTGCCGGTGTCCTTGTCCTGCTGCTCGACCTTGATGACGAAGTGCGCCTTGATGTACTTGCCGTCGTTGGCGAACGTGGCCATGGCGTTGGCGTGGTCGAACACCGTGAGCGGGTACTTGCCGAAACCGGTGTAGTTGTCGAACGGGTTCGGGCCCTTCTTCGACAGGTCGAAGGCCTGCGGCGGGTCGACGCCCCACATGGTGGTCACGCCGGCCTTGCGGGCCATGTCGACCACCTTCTCGGCGCCGATCTCCTTGGTGACCCAGTAGAAGGGCACGTTGTACGACTGGACCGTCGACTCTTCGAGGGTGCAGTACTTGCCGCACTTGAGGTTGGTGCGGCCGGCGTTACCGATCGGGACCTTGGAGCCCTCGGGCTTGTACGGTGTCGGATCCCAGTGCGACTTCACCGAGATGCCCGCCTCGATGGCGGCGGCCAGGGTGTACACCTTCATCGACGAGCCGGGCTGGTGGCCGCCGGTGAGGTCGCCGTTCTTGTCGGTGTTCTTGCCCGCGTAGTCGAAGTCGGCGCCGCTGTCACCGCCGTAGTAGGCGAGCACGCGACCCTTCTTCGGGTCGATCGAGACGACTGCCGCCATCAGGTTCTTCGGCTGGTCGTTGAGCTCGGAGCCCTTCTTCGACTGCATCGCCGTGTTCTCGGCGGCCGACTGGAGCTTCGGGTCGATGGTGGTGGTGATCCGGTAGCCGCCGTCCCGCAGGGCGTCGACGCAACTGACCTTGCCGTCCGCGCCACTGTCGGAGCAGAGACCCATCTGGTCCATCTCCTGGCGGACGTAGTTGATGACGTTGCCTCGAGGGCTGTCGACACCGAAGCCGTTGCCGTCCTTCTTCGGCGGCTGGACCTTGGGGTACTCGGTGGGCGCCGGCGGGTGGTTGGGAGAATCCAACCAGCCCTCCTTCTTCATGCCGTCGATCACATAGTCCCACCGGGTCTTCGCGTCGGTCGGGTTGACCGCCGGGTCGTATCCCTTGTGGCTGCCGGTCGCCACCGGCTGCTTGATCAACGCGGCCAGGACGGCCCCCTCGGCGGGGGTGAGCTTGAGCGCCGGCTTGGCGAAGTAGGTCTGCGCCGCCGCCTCGATGCCGTACGCGCCTCGCCCGAAGTAGATCACGTTGAGGTAGTGCTGCATGATCTCCGGCTTGCTGTACGTGTCGTTCAGCTTGGAGGCGAGGATTGCCTCCTTGACCTTCCGGCCGTACGTGTCGTCCTTGAGGTTCTCGAACGCGTTTCGGGCGTACTGCTGGGTGATCGTGGAGGCGCCCTGCTTGTCACCGTTGGAGACGTTGTTCCACGCGGCCCGCACGATGCCCTTGTAGTCGACGCCGGAGTGCCTGTAGAAGTTCCGGTCCTCGGCCGCCGCCACCGCGTCCTGCACGTGCTGCGGGATCTGGTTGATGGTGACGAAGGTGCGGTTCTCGCTGCCGAGGCGCGCCAGCGGGGTCTTGCCGTCCTTCGCGTACACGGTTGTGGACAGCGGCAGCGGCAGCTCGTTGGGCATGACGACGTTCGTCGAGTAGTAGGTGAACCCGACCACGCCGATGCCGGCGAGCATGATGAAGACGGCGAAACCGGCGATCAGCAGGTTCATCCGCTTGCGCTTCTTGGCCCGTGCCGCCCCGGCCGGGTCACCAGCGCCGCGACCACCACGACCGCCGCGCCCCGGACCGTTCGGTCCGCCGGGTCCACCCGGGCCGCCGGAGACCGGGGAGACGCTCGCCCTGGCGACCGCGGCACGACCACCCACCGACGCGGAGCCCACACTGGCCCGACCGGCCGAGGCGGCGCCGACGGCGGCGGTGCCGACCGTGGCTCGACCCGCCGGCGCACCGGGTGCCGGGGACACGGGCACCGAGGCACGGCCCGCTCCGGCACGACCGGCGGCCACACCCGGTGCCGCCGACACCGGCACCGAGGCACGGCCGCTGCGGCCCGGAGTGGCCGACCCGACCGACGCCGACCCGACCGACGCCGACCCCACGGAGGCCGACCCGGCCGCACCGCCGCGCGGGGGCACCGAGGCGGAGCCACCGACCGACGCGCGGCCGCCAGCGGCCCGCGGTGTCACCGAGGCACGGCCCGGAGGCGCCGCGCCCTCCGATGCCGACCAGCCACCTCCGCCGGAGTCACCGCCCGGTCGGCGGTACGCGTCGTTCGCGCCCGGCCCGGAGTCACCGTCGGGGCCCGAATACTGGGCCCGTCCGCGCGCAGAACTGGGATCGCCGTACGAGTTCATTCCTCACACCCTGCCGGTCGCGGTGGGGCGCGACTGCGCCGCCACCGGGTTGCCGTGAGTTGCTTCACCCGGATCGCCGGCACGGGGGTGCCGGTCCACCAGAGTCATTGCTGTATCAATCGGGCTATTCAGACCAACGAGCGGTCGGCCGTCCCGGGTCGTGTCTGCGGCCCCGGGGCCGGTCGAACCAGCTGTGATCACCGTTGAGCCTCTCGCCTCCGCCGACCCGTGCCCTCGGCGCCCGCCATGTCCTGCTCGGCGACACCGTCGCCCTCGGCAGTGAGACCATCACGGCCGAGCAGGTACTGCTCGACGAGATGGTTCCAGTCACAGCCGAGGCACACCTCCACCACGAAGACCTGAAACTCACGCAGCGTCATCGCCAGCACGGGCAGCTCGGCAAGTGTCCGGGCCTGGCCGGCGGACTGCTTGAGTTCGTCACCGTAAATGTAGTGGACGAGCGTCAGATTCTCGCTGCGACAGATGGGGCAGCGCCGGTCCGTCGGCTCGCCGTGGAACCGAGCCGCGTTCTTCAGGTACGGGGACGCGTCGCACACGTCGTACGTGCCGACCCGGCCGGCCAGGAGCTCACGCAGCACTGCTCGCTTCTGAAGCGAGTAGTCGACGACCTGGCGCTGCGTACGCATGCGGAGAAGGGTACGCGGTCCGGCCCGACCAGGCGACCACGGTCACGATCCGTGACGGGAACATCTCGGAACGGGGGTTTGCCCTGGCACCCGCGACCCGCTAACGTGCGATGTATCGGTCCGATACATCGCGGCGGTTACCGCTCCCGCCGGAGGGTACAAGAGAGGGTGGCCAGTGCTCGAATTCGCCATCCTCGGCCTCCTCCAGGAGTCTCCGATGCACGGCTACGAGCTGCGCAAGGAACTGACCGCCAAACTCGGCGCGATCCGGGCGGCGATCAGCTACGGCTCGCTCTACCCGACGCTACGCAGGTTGCAGGCGGCGGGATGGATCACCGAAGCTGCCGAGACGCCCGCCACCGCCGAGGAGGTTCCCGCGCTGACCAGCCGACGAGGTCGGGTGGTCTACAAAATCACCGCGGAAGGCAAGGAACGCTTCGCCCAGCTGATCGCACAGGCGGGGCCCGAGACGTACGACGACACGGGCTTCGGGGTGCACTTCGCGTTCTTCGCCCGGACCGACCAGGCGACCCGCCTGCGCATCCTGGAGGGTCGCCGCCGCAAGATCGAGGAGCGTCGCGAAGGGCTTCGCGACGTGCTGGGCCGGGCAGCCGAGCGCCTCGACGCTTACACCTTGGAACTGCAGCGCCACGGCCTTGACGCCTGTGAGCGTGAGGTCCGCTGGCTGGAGGAGCTCATCGCCAACGAGCGCTCCGGCCGAGCCCCGACGGTCCCCCAGGTGGGGACGGCCGGTGGCCGACGAGAAGACAACAGCCCGCCTCCGCCTGGAGAGACCAGGAAAGAGCGGCCGTGACAGAAAAGAAGGAGGCAGACGCTATGGGCTCCGTCCGCGTCGCCATCGTCGGTGTGGGTAACTGCGCCTCGTCCCTGGTTCAGGGCGTCGAGTACTACCGGAATGCCGACCCGAACGACCGCGTCCCGGGTCTCATGCACGTCGCCTTCGGCGACTACCACGTCAACTCCGTGGAGTTCGTCGCGGCGTTCGACGTGGACGCCAAGAAGGTGGGCATGGACCTCGCGGAGGCGATCGTCGCCAGCGAGAACAACACCATCAAGCTCTGCGACGTGCCGCCGACCGGCGTGTCCGTGCAGCGCGGTCCGACCTTCGACGGTCTGGGCCAGTACTACCGCGAGATCGTCGAGGAGTCCGACGCCACCCCCGTCGACGTGGCGCAGGCGCTGCGTGACGCGCAGGTCGACGTCGTCGTCTGCTACCTCCCGGTCGGCTCCGAGCAGGCCGCCAAGTTCTACGCCCAGGCCGCTATCGACGCCGGCTGCGCGTTCGTCAACGCCCTGCCGGTCTTCATCGCCTCCGACCCGGAGTGGGCCCAGAAGTTCACCGACGCTGGCCTGCCGATCGTCGGTGACGACATCAAGAGCCAGGTCGGCGCCACCATCGTGCACCGCGCCCTCGCGAAGCTCTTCGAGGACCGCGGCGTCGAACTGCTGCGCACGTACCAGCTCAACTTCGGCGGCAACATGGACTTCATGAACATGCTGGAGCGCAAGCGGCTCGTCTCGAAGAAGATCTCGAAGACCCAGTCGGTCACCTCGCAGATCCCGCACGAGATGAGCAAGAGCGATGTGCACATCGGCCCGTCGGACCACGTGCCGTGGCTGGACGACCGCAAGTGGGCGTACATCCGCCTGGAGGGTCGCTCGTTCGGTGACACCCCGCTCAACGCCGAGCTCAAGCTCGAGGTGTGGGACTCGCCGAACTCGGCAGGCGTCATCATCGACGCCGTCCGCGCCGCGAAGATCGCGCTTGACCGGAAGATCGGCGGCCCGATCCTGTCGGCCTCGTCGTACTTCATGAAGTCCCCGCCGGTGCAGTACGCCGACCACGACGCCCACCAGGCCGTCGAGGAGTTCATCGCCGGTGAGGTCGAGCGCTGACCCGCTGAGCACGCGAACACCGGCGAGGGCCGGGTCCGTTGGGACCCGGCCCTCGCCGTGTCAGGCTCCGTACCAGGCGTCCCGCAGGGCCACCCGCGTTTCCAGCTCCAGCAGGTGCACCTTGCGGGGCAAACCGCCGCCGAACCCGACCAGCTTGCCTCCCGCACCGACGATCCGGTGGCACGGGACGAGCACCGGGACCGGGTTGCGGTTGCAGGCCACACCGACCGCCCGCGCCGCCCCGGGATCACCGACCCGGCGCGCGACCTCGCCGTAGGTCAACGTCTCGCCGTACGGGATGAGAGTCATCTCCCGCCAGACGGCCCGCTCGAAATCCGAGCCGCGCGGAACCGACACCGGAACCGTGAACGCCGTCAGCTCGCCGGCGAAGTACGCCCGCAGTTCGTCGACGGCCTGCCGGGACACCGTGTCGGCGGGCTCGTCGGCGGCCGGCTCCACCCGACCGAAGTGCGCGCCGCAGACGGTCTCGCCGTCGCTGGCCACGGAGAACTCGCCGATCGGCGAGTCGAGCACAGTCCAGCGCATCAAGCCATTGTCCCCGACGCGGTCGTCGGACCGGGCGGCCCGTCGCCCGGCAGATCCGCTCGGCACCCTCGATGTGCCGCCGCCCACACGGGCGGTGCCCGCCGACCCCGCCCGTTGAGGGGCGACGCCGACGGGCACCGATGGATGAACTGGTGGTGCGGAGACCCGGTCAGGCCGGGTTGATGAAGTACCGCTCGCCGGCCGACAGACCGAAGTCGTCAAGCTCGTCGTTGAAGTTCTTGTTCGGAATGAGCTGACTGGTGCCGGCGCTGCCCGCGCTGACCGCCTGCTGGTCGATGTCCGCCCGCAACCAGATCGACCCGTCGCCCCGGTACCAGGGAAGGTCGAAGATCTCCCAGTCGCTGACGGCCGGTCCGGATGCGATGAGCGGCTTGCTGCCCGCACCCTCGGCGCTGACGTACTTGCCGTTCGCCAGCGAGCGGAGCGCGAAGTAGCCGTAACCGATGTCGACCATCTCGAACTTCTCCCACGTGCTGGCCGTGGAGGCCAGCGGGATCAGCGGCTTCGAACCCGCACCGTCGGCGGAGACGTACAACCCGCTGGCGGCCGACTTGATGGTGACGATCGGGTTCGGTGCCTCGACGAAGAACTTCTCCCAGGTGCTCGCGCTCGGCGCGTTGGCGATCAACGTGCCACCGGTGTTCGGTGCGCTCACGAACTTGTTGTTGACAATCGCACGGAGACTCACCGTTCCGTCCGCATTGTTGATCAGCTGGAACTTCTCCCAGGTGCTGATCGCCGGCCCGTTGGCGATCAGCGGCTTGCTGCCCGCCCCGTCGGCCGAGACGAACTTCCCGTTGACCTTCGCCCGCAACGCGACAAGACCGCTGCCGGCGTCGACGATGTCAAACCTTTCCCAGGCGCCGAACGCCGGGCCGTTGTTGACGAGCGGCTTGCTGCCCGCCCCGTCGGCCGAGACGAACTTCCCGTTGGAACGAGCCCGCAACCCGTGTGCGTCGCGTGCCGGAGACACCGCGGCCGCCACGTTCAGCAGCCGGTCCACGCCGCCCCACGGGTTGTGCACCGCACCGGCGATGCCCGTGCTGACGATGGTGTCCCGGACCTGCGCCGGGCTCCAGGTCGGGTTGGCCTCGAGCAGCAGCGCGGCGGCACCCGCGACGTGCGGGCTGGCCATCGACGTGCCGTTGAAGGACACCGAGCCGTTGCCGGTCCCGGCCGCGGCGGAGACGATACTCATGCCCGGCGCGTAGATGTCGATGCAGCTGCCGTAGTTGGTCCACCAGGAGCGGTAGTCGACCATGTCGGTCGCGCCCACGGTGATCGCGGCCGACACGTTCGCCGGCGAGTAGTAGCAGGCGTCGTCATAGTCGTTGCCGGCGGCGACGGCGTAGGTCAGACCGTTGGCGATCGAGTTGTTGATCGCGTTGGTCACGGCCTGGTAGCTGCCCTCGTCGTAGCCCCCGAGGCTCATGTTGACCACGGAGGGCCCGGTCTTGTGCGTGGTCGCCCAGTCGATCGCGGCGACGATGTGGTCGGTGCGGGCCCCGCCCACGCACGGAAAGACTCGAAGGCCCACGAGCTTGACGTCCTTGGCCACGCCGAACCGGGTGCCGCCGATGGTGCCCGCGACGTGCGTGCCGTGGCCGTCACAGTCCTCGGCGACGTCGTCCTGGTCGACGAAGTCGTACCCGGATACGGCCCGGCCACCGAAGTCCTCGTGGGCCACGTCGATGCCGGTGTCGATCACGAACGCGGTGACGCCGGCGCCGGTGTTCGGGTAGGAGTACGAGCCGTCCAACTTGGGCGAGGCCTGGTCGACGCGATCAAGACCCCACGAAGGGGGCGAGGTCTGCGTCCCGCTCGTCGACATCGTCCGGACCGGCTCCACGTAGGCGACGTCCGAGTTGGCGGCCAGCCGGTCCGCCTGCTGGCGGGTCATGGTGGCGGAGTAGCCGTTGAGCGCCTTCTCGAAGACTCGGCGGACCGTGCCGCCGTTCCCCTTGGTCAACGCCGTGGCGGCGGCCTTGCGCTGCCCCGGAGTGGCCATCTTGCCCTTCAGGACGACGATGTAGCTGTCCGGCACGACGGCGCTGGTCTTGCCCTTGGAGGGCTTGGAGTCGCCGTGCGCGCCCGCGACCTTGTGAGCGGGCTCGGCCGACGAAGGAGTAGTTGGTTTGGCCAGCGCGGCGCCACCGGTGCCGGCGCTGACGATGAGGGTTGCGGAGGCGATGGCGATGCCCGCCACCGCCGAGCGGCGAATGACGCCACGACGTTTCACAGACAGATCTCCCCGTGTCTTCGTTGACCGCCCCCTGCGGGCGACCAACCGCCCCGGCCGCTCCCACTGGCGCATCGATGTACGCCGCAGCCGCCGGGCGTCCCGTCATGATGGACGATCCCATCGGCCAGCGCCTCGGCCTTTCGGTCGGTACGCACCCGTGTCGTCGTGCTTCTGTCATCCCGACGGCCGGCCCGGAACCTTGCGGAGTGTCGATACCTTGCAGGTCGTGGCCACGGGGACACTCATCTTTCTGATCATCGGCGGTGCGGGCGTCGCTGTGCTGGCTCTCGCGTTGCTCGGCACCGAGCTGCTCCACTTCGGACACATTGACGTGGACGGGCCGATCTCTCTCGAGACGGTCGCCGGCTTCGCCGGGGCGTTCGGGTTCGGCGGCGCCATCGTCAACGAACTGCTCGGCGCGCGTACACCGGGAATGATCGCTGGCGCGGCGGCCGGCGGCCTGCTCGCGGCCGTGCCCACCGGCTGGCTGGCCTCACGGTTCGGCCGGGCGGCCCGGAACATGCGCACCGACCCCACGCCCACCCGCGACGACATGGTGGGGGCGCTCGGCCTGGTCGTCACGCCGGTGCCGGTCAACGGCTACGGCGAGATCCGGGTACGCGTGGCCGGCCAACCGGTCAAGCTCAACGCCCGCGCGGACCAGCCGATCCCGATCGGCGCCCAGGTCTTCGTCGTGCAGGCGCTCAGCGAGACAAGCGTGCACGTCGAGACCTACTGACTCCTCCTCTACAGACGGGACTTCATCCATGCCCCTGCTGATCGCCGCTGGCGGCGCGGTCCTCCTCGTACTCATCCTGGTGTTGTTCGTGCTCTCCCGGATCAAGGTGGCCGGGCCGAACGAGGCGTTCATCGTCACCGGTCGCAAGGGCCGCACCACCCAGACCGCCGACGGCGCCAGGTCGACCGACAACTCCGGGCAGAAGGTCGTGCTGGGCGCCTCGGTGTTCGTGCTGCCGGTGGTGCAGAAACTCCAGTCGCTCGACCTGTCCAGCCGCCGGATCGACGTCGGCATCCGGGGAGCGGTGAGCAAGCAGGGCATCCGCGCCGACCTGCACGGCGTGGCGATCGTCAAGGTAGGCGGCACCGAGGACGCGATCCGGGCCGCCGCCCAACGGTTCCTGCACCAGCAGGACGAGATCGACAACTTCACCCGCGAGGTGCTGGCCGGTGCGCTGCGGTCGATCGTCGGCCGGCTCACCGTCGAGGAGGTCATCCGGGACCGGGCCGCGTTCGCCAGCGCGGTCGCCGAGGAGGCCGAGCACTCGATGACCAACCAGGGCCTGGTGCTTGACACGTTCCAACTCCAGGACATCCTGGCCGAGGGCTCGTACCTGCAGGACCTGGGCCGGCCCGAGGCCGCCCGGGTGCTCAAGGACGCGGCGATCGCCGAGGCGCGGGCCCGGCAGCAGGCCGAACAGGAGCGGCTGCTCGCCGAGGAGGCCATCGCCGAGGCGAACCGGAACCTGGCCCTCAAGCAGGCCGGCATCCAGGCCGAGATCGACGCGGCGAAGGCCAAGTCCGCCGCGGCCGGACCGCTCGCCCAGGCCGAACGGGACCAGGCGATCCTCTCCGAGCAGCAGAAGGTCGCCGAACGCAACGCCGAACTCAAGCAGCGCCAGCTCGACACCGAGGTCCGCAAGCCGGCCGACGCGGCCCGGTACAAGGTGGAGCAGGAGGCCGAGGCGTCCCGCAACGCGGCGGTGCTGCACGCCGACGCGCAGCGGCAGTCGGTCATCGCCGCCGCGCAGGCCTCCGCCGAACAGGCCCGCCTCACCGGTGAGGGTGAGCGCGCCCGACGGGCCGCGCTCGCGGAGGCGAACGCCATCGAGGGCGCCAAGGAGGGTGAGGCCGAGCAGCGGCGGCGCTCCGCCATCGCCGAGGCCGTGGAGCGCGAAGGTCAGGCCGAGGCGGCGGCCATCCTGGCCAAGGGTGAGGCCGAGGCGGACGCGATGGCGCGCAAGGCCGAGGCGTTCGCCGCGTACGGGGAGGCAGCCGTCCTCGACCTGCTGGTCAAGGTGCTGCCGCAGGTCGTCGAGGCGGCAAGCGCCCCGATCGGCGCGATCGACAAGATGACCGTCATCTCCACCGACGGCGCCTCGTCGCTGACGAAGTCGGTGGCCGGCAACGTGGCCCAGGGCCTCCAGCTCGGCAGCGACCTGACCGGGATCGACCTGCCCGGTCTGCTGGCGCGGCTCGGCTCGGCCTCCGCTCCGACCGGCAACGGCGCCGCAGATGGAAAGGCAGTAGAAGCGCGCTAACGCTGCCCCGCGCCCCGCGCCCGCGCCCCGCGCCCGCGCCCCGCGCCCGCGCCCGCGCCTCGCGCCGATCTTGCAGTTTCGGTCGTCGATATCGGTGAAGTGCCCTCTATGCCGCAGCAGCAACTGCAAGATCGCGGGGAGGGGGCGGGGGCGCGGGGAGGGGGCGAGGGGCGGGCGGGCGGGCGGGGCTAGCTGATCAGGCCCTCGGCGCGGGCCCAGCGCAGGAGTTCCGCCTCGGCGGCGTCGC
The DNA here is from genome assembly GCF_042898105.1 of Micromonospora sp. NPDC000663. Classification (NCBI taxonomy): domain Bacteria; kingdom Bacillati; phylum Actinomycetota; class Actinomycetes; order Micromonosporales; family Micromonosporaceae; genus Micromonospora; species Micromonospora sp. NPDC000663. Next base: position 536,230 of record NZ_JBIAYR010000003.1, on the reverse strand, counting down.
GGTCCAGCGGCCCCTGCTCCAGGCGCTGCTCCTTGAGGTGCTTCCAGGCCCGCCCGACGACAGGCCCCGGCGGTACGCCGAGCAACTCCATGATCGCGTTGCCGTCGAGGTCGGGGCGGACCCGTGCCAGGTCCTCCTCGGCCGCGATCCGGGCGATCCGGTCCTCCAACGCGTCGTAGTCCGCAGCAAGCTGCGCCGCCTTGCGACGGTTGCGGGTCGTGCAGTCCGAGCGGGTCAGCTTGTGCAGCCGGGGCAGCAGGTCACCGGCGTCGGCGACGTAGCGGCGCACCGCCGAGTCGGTCCACTCGCCCCGCCCGTACCCGTAGAAGCGAAGGTGCAGCGCGACGAGCGCGGTCACCTTCGCGGTGATCTCCTTGGGGTAGCGCATCGCCTTCATCCGGGCCTTGGTCAGCCTGGCGCCCACCACCTCGTGGTGGTGGAAGCTGACCCGGCCGTCGGACCCGACCGCCTTCGTCGCCGGCTTGCCCACGTCGTGCATGAGGGCGGCCATCCGCAGGATGAAGTCGCAGCCCTCCTCCTCGAAGGAGACCGCGTTCTCGACGACCGTCAGCGTGTGCTCGTAGACGTCCTTGTGCTGGGCGTGCTCGTCGATCTCCAGCTTCAGACCGGTCAGCTCGGGCAGGAACCGCTCGGCCAGCCCCGTGTCGACGAGCAGCCGCAGCCCGGTGATCGGGTCCGCGCCGCAGAGCAGCTTGGTGAACTCGTCGCGGATCCGTTCGGCGGTGATCCGGTCCAGGTCGGCCGACATGTCGCTCATCGCCCGGTGCGCGTCGGGGTGGACGGTGAAGCCCAGCTGGGCGGCGAACCGGGCCGCCCGCAGCATCCGCAGCGGGTCGTCGCCGAACGACTCGCGGGGGGTGCTGGGGGTACGGATCACCTTTGCCGAGAGGTCGTCCAACCCGCCGTGCGGATCGGTGAACCGGTGCTCCGGCAGGCTTACCGCCATCGCGTTGATCGTGAAGTCGCGCCGCTTCAGGTCCTCGTCGAGGCTGGTGCCGTACACGACCACCGGGTTGCGGCTCACCTGGTCGTACGACTCGGCGCGGAAGGTGGTGATCTCCAGCCGGAGGCCGGCGCGCTGAGCCCCGATGGTGCCGAACTCCCGGCCGGTCTCCCAGATCGACTCGGCCCAGCCCTTGAGGATCCGCAGCGTCTCGTCGGGGTGCGCGTCGGTGCAGAAGTCCAGGTCGTCACCGAGCCGGCCGAGCAGGGCGTCCCGGACCGAACCACCCACCAGGTGCAACTCGTGACCGGCGCGCACGAACCGGCGGCCCAACTCGTCGGCGACCGGGGAGACCCTGAGCAGTTCGGCGACGGCGTTGCGCTGCGCGGCGGTGAGTTCGCGGCGGTCGGCGGCGTGGGGAGCGGAGACTTCGGACATGGGATCGCCAGCCTATCGGGCCGGGGTGTGATCGGATCCGCCGGGCGCGGGTAACGGGTACGGGTTGACTATGGTCTGTGACGTGCGGGTCGGTGCCCGGCTCGACGTACCCCTGGGAGGCTGGAGATGAGCGGCGGGCTCTACCGCAGCGCGAACGCCGCGCAGGACGGCGGTGCGGGAGCCGGCGTGCGACCCGGGGACGGCGCCACGTTCATCTCCGCCGAGCCGCTGAACCAGCCGGCCATGGAGTCGACCGCGCCGCCGCAGGAGCAGATCGGTGAGGCGAGCGCGGCGACGAACAGCGCCGTGATGGCCATCGGCAGCCTGGTCAGCCGGGGTACTGGCTTCCTGCGTACGTTGGCGTTGACCGCCGCGCTCGGTGGCGCGCTTGTCGGTGACGCGTACACGACCGCGCAGATCCTGCCAGGGATGGTGTACGAGTTCCTGCTCGGCGGCATCCTGACCAGCGTCCTGATCCCGGTGCTGGTCCGCCGCCGCAAGGTCGACTCCGACGGCGGTCAGGCGTACGCCCAGCGGCTCCTGACCCTCGCGGTGCTCACGCTGGCGGGGGCGGCCCTGCTCGCCGTCCTGTCGGCGGGCCTGCTGACCCAGCTCTACGCCGGCGACAACACCGGGGACGACTTCCGGAGCCTGGTCAAGGCACTGTCCTACCTGATGCTGCCGATGATCTTCTTCACCGGCCTCAGCGCGCTGATCAGCGCCGTGCTCAACACGCGGGGGCACTTCGCCGCCCCGATGTGGGCGCCGATCCTCAACAACATCGTGGTGATCGCGACCGCGGGTCTGTACATCGCGATCTTCGGCGCGAAGATCGTCAAGCCGGAGGACATGACCACCGGCCGGATCCTGCTGATCGGTGGCGGCACGCTGCTCGGTGTCGCCATCCAGGCCGCCGGACTACTGCCGGCGTTGCGCAAGGTCGGCTTCCGCTGGAAGCTGCGGTTCGACTTCCGCACGCTGGGTCTGCGCGAGCTGGGCCGCCTGGGCGGCTGGATGTTCTGCTACGTCGCGGTGAGCCAGGTCGGGCTGATCGTGCTGTTCAACCTGCTGAACAGGGCCGGTAAGGAGAACGCCGCCGGTCCACTGATCTACAACAACGTGTTCCTGCTGCTGATGATGGCGCACGGCATCATCGCCGTCTCGATCATCACGGCGCTGATGCCCCGGATGAGCGCCGCGGCGGCCGACGGGCGGTACGCCGATGTCGCCGCCGACCTGTCCCGGGGCACCCGGACCGTCTCGGCGGTGCTCGCCCCGATCGCGGTCTGCTACGCGGTGCTGGCGACCCCGCTGGCGGTGACGCTGTTCCGCTACGGCGCGTTCACCGACGAGAACGCCGCCGACACGTCACTGGTGCTGCTGCTGGCGGCGCTGGCGCTTGTGCCGTTCGCCATCAGCCAGCTCTTCACCTTCGCCTTCTACGCTCTGCCGGACACACGCACCCCGGCGCTCATCAACATTCCGGTGGTGGCGCTGCGGATCGGCGTCCAGGTGGTCCTCTACGTCGCCTTCGCCGCGCACTTCGCGGCGGCCGGGATGATGATCGGCAACGCCGTGTCCTACCTGGCCGCGGCGTTCGCCTCCGCCTGGCTGCTGCGACCCCGGGTCGGCCGGATCGGGATGGGCGCCATCCTGCGCACCCTCGGCCGGGTGGCGGTCGCCGCGTTGGGTTCGGCGCTGGTCGGCCTGCTCGTGGTGAGCCTGCTGCCCGGCGGCGACACGCCGAGTTGGATGCAGGCGGTCGTCCAGCTCGTGATCGGCGGGGCGGTGATCGGCGGGACCTACCTCGGGCTGGCCACTGTGCTGCGGATCGGGGAGATCACCGAGGTGGTCGGCATGGTCCGACGCCGACTCGGTCGCTGACCGCAGGGTTCCGGGCACAAAAAGTTGCGGCCGTACGGAAAGTGACCGCGGATCACCAGGCTGGGGATGCACCTGTGGATAACTCCGCGATTCGCCGGTCAGCCACCGGATCGGCCTGTGGACAACCAACCGTACGGATGAGCGTGGCGGCCCGATCGGTGGGAACATGCCAGTCGGCGAGGGCGCCACGACAGGGTCAGCCCCAACGTCGGTCACTTGCGGTGAAGCCGTAGATTGGCTAGTACATGTGCCAGCAACGTGGCTGAGAACGGTCGTAACCGGACGACTGCCCTGACTCCCGGCACCCCGCCGGGTACGGCGGGAAGATGACATGTCGGGGAGACGGGCAACCCGGGTAAGGTCCTTCTCGACGGGTACGGCAGGCGCCGACGCTGGGCGTCGACACCGGTCGGCCGGTTCCTTCGACGGCAGAGCGGGAAGCCACATGCCCAGCAGTTCGGGTCCATCGATCGACACGATCACCGAGGGAGGACGGGTGACCCAGGTCGGCGAGGGTCAGGAGGCGGACGAGAGCGCTCCGCCGGTCATGACCTTCGGTGCTCCCACGGCCGGTGAAATCCTCGCCGAACGTTACGAGCTGGTCGAGCACATCAACAACGACAGCGCGGGTCGGCTGGTCTGGCGCGGGGTCGACGTCATCCTGCGCCGTCCCGTCGCGGTGGTGCTGCGCTATCCGGGTGGCGACTCCGCCACCGAGATGCTCCAGGCCGCTGTCGCGGCCAGCCGGGTCATCCACCCCAACCTGGTCGGCGTCTACGACGCGATCGACGAGGCCGAGCGGGCGTACGTGGTCCGTGAGTGGGTCGACGGGCAGTCCCTGCGCGACCTGGCGACCGAGGGCCCACTGGACCCGGCCCGGGCCACCGCGATCGGCAACGCCGTCGCGAGTGCGCTGGCCGCGGTGCACGCCACAGGCATGGTGCACGGAAACGTCCACCCCGGCACCGTCATGATCAGCGACGAGGGCCGCGTGGTGCTTGCCGACGCGCGCACCGACGGCGCCGACAGCCAGGAGAACGACATCCGGGCTGTCGGCGGCATCCTCTACTTCGCCCTGACCGGCCACTGGCCGCACGCCGAGGCGCCACTGCACGGCGCCACCGCCGGCCACGGTCGCGCCGCCATTCCGGACGGTGTCCGGGACGCCACAGGCGCCATCGCGGCACCCCGGCAGGTCCGGGCCGGTGTGCCCGCGTACCTGGACGACCTGACGATGGACCTGCTCGACGCCGAGATCGCGCCGCCCTCGTCGGACGTGCTCGCCGCCGAGTTGGCGCGACTGGACGTGCCGGCCGAGGATGAGCACTACCTCGACAACAGTGGCCCGCTGCGGTTCGCGGCCGACACCGAGGAGGAGCCGTCCCCGCTGGCGGCTGCCGGTGGCCGCAAGGTCGCGATCGGCATCGCCGGCCTGCTGGCGGTCGCCCTGGTCGGCCTGCTGATCGGGATCAGCGCGCTCGGTGGCGACGGCGACAAGGACAAGCAGGCCAACCCCGTCGCCCCACCCACCTCCAGCGCCCCGGCCGGCGAGGCCACCCCGGCCGCCGCCACGGCCCGCAAGCTGACCGTGAAGAACGTCCGGATCATCGATCCGGAGAGCAAGGACCGCAGCGAGGTCGACGGCGCCGACAAGGTCATCGACGGTGACGAGGACAAGGGCTGGGAGACCGAGACGTACCGCGACCGACCCAACTTCGGCAACCTGAAGAAGGGTATGGGCGTCTGGATCGACCTCGGCGAGCCGCACACAGTCAAGTCGGTCCAGGCGGTGCTGTCGGCCACCGGCGCGTCCGCCCAGCTCCTCGCCGGTACGACCAGCCCGCCGTCAAGCTCCAGCGGTGACAAGCAGTTGGTCGCGAGCTACAAGACCCTCATCGGTCAGCCGTTCGAGGATCACGACGGCACAACCATGACGTTCAACGGCTTCGACGCCGACACGAAGTACCGGTACCTGCTGTTCTGGATCACCCAGCTGCCGCCGTCCGAGGGCGGGTTCAAGCTGGGGGTGCAGGAGATTACGGTCCAGGGGTCGTGAGCCGGGCACCACGGTCCGGGCACCGCATCCGCTGGACGCGGTGATGGACGGGCGCGACGCGGCGACGGACCTGGAGCTGCTGCGCGCCCACGTCGCAGGCGATCGGGACGCGTTCGCCGAGCTGTTCCGCCGACACCGCGACCGGTTGTGGGCGGTGGCTCTGCGGACGCTCGGCGACCGCGAGGAGGCGGCGGACGCCCTCCAGGACGCGCTGCTGTCCGCGCACCGGGCGGCCGGCCGTTTCCGCGGTGACTCCGCGGTCACCACCTGGCTGCACCGGATCGTGGTCAACGCCTGCCTGGACCGGATCCGACGCCGCCAGGCGCATCCCACGGTGCCGCTGCCCGACGGCGACCCGGCCGGGGACGGCTCCGGCACCCGGGGTGTGGAGCCGGCCGCGCCGATACAGGACCACGACACCGCGCTCGTGGTCCGCCAGGCACTCGCCACCCTGCCCGTCGAACAGCGCGCCGCCCTGGTGCTGGTGGACGTGCAGGGCTACCCCGTCGCCGAGGTGGCTCGCATCCTCGGTGTCGCCGAGGGCACGGTGAAGAGCCGCTGCGCACGGGGCAGAGCCCGGCTCGCGGTGGCGCTCGGGCACCTCCGTCCGGCCCGTCCGCAGCCGTCGGACGCAACCGGGGACGTGCCGGGCGTCACCCCGGGGAACCTCCGCCCGGTGGAGGGCGTCGGATCGGGGCCGGGCCGTTACCGGCGGGACGCCAATCAGGAGGACACGTGACGACCGAGGGGTTCAGGGAGGTCGACGACGACCTGCTCGCTGACTACCTCGGCGGGGCGCTGGACAGCACGCCGCAGCAGGCGGAGGTCGCCCGTCTGGTGGATTCGGACCCGGCGTGGGCCGAGGCGCACGCCCGGCTGGACTCCGCGCTGACGCAGGTGCAGGCCGACCTGGCCGAGTGGGCCGGCCCGTCTCCGGAGATGCCGCCGGCGGTCGCCGACCGGCTCCTCGCGGCGCTCGCCGCCGCTGACGACACCACCGTCTCCCCGGGTGTCGTACCGGCCCAGGGTGGAGCGGGTCGGCGGCCCGCCGAACCCGATCGCACGGCCGCCACCGGCCCTGGCCGCCGTCGGCGCCGCTGGGTGCGGCGTGGGGCACCGGTGGCCGTCGCGGCGGTCGCCGTCGTCGGGGTCGCGTTGGGCCTCAACCAGCTGTGGATGGACGCCTCCGACATCGCCGGCACCAGCGCCCTGGACCGGCCGGCCAGCGCGCCCGAGGGCGCCGCGACGGCCGGAGCGGTCCGCACCACCGGGCCGGCACTGCGCAGCGGTACGGACTACGACCCGCAGACCCTCGGGGACGCGGACCGGCCGGCGCCCTACCAGGCAACCGACATCCCCACCCGCACCCCGTCCGGCGCTCCCGGCGACGCCCCCGCCAACCAGCCCGGGGTGGACGCCGAGGGAGGCCGACGGCCCGCGCCGGACGGTCTGGACCAGCTGGCGCGCCTCACCGACCAGAGTGCGCTGACCGCCTGCCTGGCCGACGTGGCGACGGAGCACGGTTCCGCCCCGCTGGTGGTCGAGGTGATCGACTTCGCCGAGTTCCAGGGTGAGCAGGCGCTGGTCATCAGGTTCACCGACTCCACCGGGGCCCGCTGGGCCTGGGTGAGCGGTCCGGAGTGCGGTGTCCCAGGGTCCGGCTCGGACACGCGGTATTCGACGCGGGTAGGGTGAATCAGCGGTCACCGGTGCGATGACCTTCTACGTGACCTGACCCACCGGATGCCCGGCTCGGGAATCCCCGGTTCGTACGATGACGTTCTGGAAGTCAGCTGCCGGCACCCCCCAGGCGTCGGCACTCGGATCGGCGTCGGTGCGCACCGACGCCGAACACACACAACGCGGGAGACGGCAGTGGACGAGGTCCGCAACCTGATCATCATCGGCTCCGGGCCGGCCGGTTACACGGCGGCGGTCTACGCCGCACGCGCCAACCTGAAGCCGCTGATCATCGAGGGCGTCCAGTCCGGTGGCGCGCTGATGACCACCACCGAGGTGGAAAACTTCCCCGGCTTCGCCGACGGCATCCTCGGCCCCGAGCTGATGGACAACATGCGCAAGCAGGCCGAGCGGTTCGGCGCCGAGTTCCTCACCGACGACGTGACCCGGGTCGAGCTCGTGGACACCGGCGACGCCGGTTCCGGCGCGGTCAGCACCGTCTGGGTCGGTGAGACCGCGTACCGGGCCCGCTCGATCATCCTCTCCACCGGCTCGGCCTGGCGTCCGCTGGGCGTGCCCGGCGAGCAGGAGTACCTGGGCCACGGCGTCTCCTCGTGCGCGACCTGTGACGGCTTCTTCTTCCGCAACCAGCACATCGTGGTCGTCGGCGGTGGCGACTCGGCGATGGAGGAGGCCAGCTTCCTCACCCGCTTCGCCGACTCGGTCACCATCGTCCACAGGCGGGACTCGTTCCGGGCGAGCAAGATCATGGCCGACCGGGCGCTGAGCAACGAGAAGATCAAGGTCGAGTGGAACAGCACCGTCGAGGAGATCCTGGGCGACGACGGCAAGGTCACCGGCGTACGGCTCCGCAACGTGCACACCGGCGAGACCAAGGTCTTCGACGTGACGGGCGTCTTCGTGGCCATCGGTCACGACCCGCGCAGTGAGCTGTTCCGGGGCCAGGTCGAGCTGGACGACGAGGGCTACGTGAAGGTCCAGGCCCCGAGCACCCGCACCAACGTGCCAGGTGTCTTCGCCGCCGGCGACGTGGTCGACCACACCTACCGTCAGGCGATCACCGCGGCAGGCACCGGCTGTGCCGCCGCGCTCGACGCCGAGCGGTTCATCGCGACGCTCAGCTGAAACAAGGAACAGATCCCGGAGGAGGGGCACAGTGGGAAATACCAAGGCGGTCACGGACAAGAGCTTCGTCGCTGACGTGCTGCAGGCGGACAAGCCGGTTCTGGTGGACTTCTGGGCCGAGTGGTGCGGCCCCTGCCGCAAGGTGTCGCCGCTGCTCGAGGAGATCGCCGGCGAGATGGGCGACCGGGTCAGCATCGTCAAGCTCAACATCGACGAGAACCCGGAGACCGCCCGCGCCTACCGGGTGATGTCCGTACCGACGCTCACCGTGTTCAAGAACGGCCAGCCGGTGCAGTCGATCGCGGGTGCCAAGCCGAAGGGCGAGCTGGTCCGGCTCATCGAATCGGCTCTCTGACCAGCAGAAACATCACCGAACCCCGTACCCCTCAAGGGGGTGCGGGGTTCGCTGTTTCCGGGGCCGTTTTTCTCGGCCCGAGCCCCCACACCGCCCCGGAACGCATAGCCTCAAGCCGAGGCCGCGCCCGGCCAGCCAGCGTTGTGCAGAGGGGGTCGAGCGTGCGTCCGATCCGACCCGGTGACCGGGGACCAGCGGTCACGGAGATCCGAACCATCCTCACCGGCCTCGACCTGCTCGCGTCCACTGCCGGTGCGAACGCCGACGAGTTCGACCTCGACACCGAACGGGCGGTCCGCGCGTTTCAGCAGTCCCGGGGGCTCAGCGTCGACGGCCGGGTCGGGTCGGAGACCTGGGGGGCGCTGGACGCCGCACGCTGGAGGCTCGGCGCCCGCACCCTCTACCACGCGGTCCCCGACCCGCTCACCGGCGAGGACGTCCGGTCGCTCCAGGAGCGGCTGCTGGAGATGGGGTACGACGTGGGTCGCGCGGACGCCATCTACGGCATCCGCACCTCCCGCGCGGTGGCCCAGTTCCAGCGCGAGGTCGGGCTCACCCCCGACGGCTCCTGCGGCCCGCACACCATGAACGCGCTGCGCCGCATCGGCCGCAAGGTCGTCGGTGGCCGCCCCCAGTGGCTGCGCGAGTCCGACGCCATCCGGCAGTCCGGGCCGGCGCTCGTCGGCAAGACAGTCGTCATCGACCCCGGGCACGGCGGCACCGACCCGGGCATGGTGGTGCCCGACGGGCCGCTGCGCTGGACGGAGGCGGACCTGGTGCACGACCTGGCCAGCCGGCTGGAGGGGCGGCTCGCCGCGTCCGGGGTACGGGTGCAGCTGACCAGGGGTCCGGCGCCCGACAGCTGCCTGCCGGACACCGACCGGGCGCTGCTGGCCAACTCGCTCGGCGCCGACGTGTTCATCTCGCTGCACCTCGACGGGCACGCCAACCCGGACGCCGAAGGCGTGGCGACCTACCACTACGGCACCGACAACGGCGTGACCTCGGCGACCGGCGAACGGCTGGCCGGGCTGGTCCAGCGGGAGATCGTCGCGCGGACCGGGCTACGGGACTGCCGCACCCATGCCAAGGCCTGGGACCTGCTGCGGTTGACGCGGATGCCTGCCGTCCGGGTCGAGGTCGGCTACCTCACCTCGCCGACGGACCGCACCCGGCTGGTCGACCCCCGGTTCCGCGACCGGGTGGTGGAGGCGATCGTGGCAGCGGTGCAGCGCATGTACTACCCGATCGAGCGGGACGTCCCGACCGGCTCGCTCGACGTCAGCGAACTGCGGGCGGTGGTGCACGCCGCCACGGTGGTCAGCTGAGCGGCGGTGCCGCGACGGATGCTCAGCCGCCGGTGGAGCGGGTCGCCGGGGCGGGCCGCACAGGGCGGAGCAGGGTCTCCGGGCTCATCGAGCCGAGGAGCTTCTCCAGCGCGTACTCGACGTCGGACTTCCAGCTCAGGGCGGTCCGCAGCTCAAGGCGCAGTCGGGGGAACCGGGGATGGGGCCGGACGGTCTTGAAGCCGACGGAGAGGAAGAAGTCGGCAGGCGCGACGCACCCGCCCGCCGGGTCGTCGGCGTCCCCGAACTTCGCGTCGCCGAACGCCTCGATCGCCTTGATCCCCCGCTTGGTCAGGTCCCGGGCGACGCCCTGCACGAGCATCCGACCCAGCCCGCCACCGGCGAACGCGGCCACCACGTTCGCGGTCATCAACAGCGCCGCGTCGGCGGAGACCGGCGACGTCGGGAAGGCCATCGAGCGGGGAACGTAGGCCGGCGGGGCGTACATCACGAAGCCGGCCGGCATGCCGTCGACGTACGCGAGCTTGCCGCACGAACCCCACTCCAGCAGGGTCTGGGAAACCCACGCCTCCTTCTCCAGGCCCGGGTCGCCAGCGGCGCACGCCCGGTCGGCGGACACCGGATCCAGCTCCCAGTAGACGCACTGCCGGCAGGGGCGAGGAAGATCCTCCAGCGTGTCGAGGGTCAGGCTGACCAGACGTCGCGACATATGGCGCATCCCCACAATAGGCTCGGCGGTGAGACCGGCACGCAACGACAGCGCCGCCTTCCTGTCCCCGACGAGCGATCGTACGCCGCAGATCGGCGGTACGGGAGGGGACGCGCACATCGTCACCGCACCGGGGGACGGGTCCGGGATGTGGACGATCCGTCTCGGCAGGCCGGCACGCTGGCCAGAGGCGGCTAGGATCGACAATCGGTGTCCCGGCCGCCATGGTCACGTGCGTGCGGGGTACCCGGGGCGGGAGCCACCCGAGCAGCGATCGAGGTGAGGTCATGACCGGCACGACACTCGACGACTACACCGACCGGTACGCCCGGCGGGTACGAGGGATGACCGCCTCCGAGATCCGAGCACTCTTCGCCGTGGCCAGCAGGCCGGAGGTCGTCTCGCTCGCCGGTGGAGCACCGTACATCGCCGCCCTGCCGCTCGACGCGGTCGGTGAGATGCTCGGCCGGCTCGGCTCCGAGCACGGCGTCACCACCCTCCAGTACGGCATCGGCCAGGGCACCCTGGAGCTGCGCGAGCGGATCTGCGAGGTGATGGCGCTCTCCGGGATCGACGCCGGGTGCGGCGCCTCCCCCGAGGACGTGGTCGTCACCGTCGGTGGGCAGCAGGCTCTGGACCTGGTGGCCCGACTCTTCCTCGACCCGGGCGACGTGGTGCTCGCCGAGGGGCCGACCTATGTCGGCGCGCTCGGGGTGTTCCAGGCTGCCCAGGCTCAGGTCGCACACGTACCCATGGACGCCGACGGGCTGATCCCGGAGGCACTGGAGGCGGCGATCGCCGACCTGGCCCGCGCGGGGCGGCGGGTGAAGTTCCTCTACACGATCCCCACCTACCAGAACCCGACGGGCGTGACGCTCAGCGAGGAGCGCCGGGAACGGGTGCTCGACATCTGCGAGCGCGCCGGCCTGCTCGTCGTCGAGGACGACCCGTACGGCCAGTTGGGGTTCGAGGGTGACGCGCCGGCGCCGCTGCGGGCCCGCCGCCGCGACGGGGTGTTCTACCTCAGCACCTTCTCCAAGACCTTCGCGCCGGGTCTGCGGGTCGGCTGGATCCTGGCGCCGCACGCGGTCCGCGACAAGCTGGTCATCGCCAGCGAGGCGCAGATCCTCTGCCCCAGCGGCTACGCCCAGGCGGCGGTGGCCACCTACCTCGGCACGATGCCGTGGCGGCAGCAGCTCAAGGTCTACCGCGAGGTCTACCGGGAACGTCGCGACGCCCTGCTCGACGCGATGGCCGACCTCATGCCCGAGGGCACCAGCTGGACCACACCGGCCGGCGGCCTGTTCGTCTGGGCCACCCTGCCCGAAGGGCTCGACTCGAAGGCGATGATGCCGCGCGCGGTCGCCGCCCGGGTCGCGTACGTGCCCGGCACCGGCTTCTACGCCGACGGCACCGGCACCGGCACCATGCGGTTGAACTTCAGCTTCCCGCCGCCGGAGCGGATCCGCGAGGGCGTCCGCCGGCTTGCCGGCGTGATGGAGCAGGAGATCGCGATGCGCCGGGTCTTCGGCGCCGTGGGCGGCGGCACCGCGGGTCGGCGCGGGCAGGCCGGCTCCGACGTGCCAGGTCCCGACTTGGCATGATGCCGGCATGGGTACGACAGCCGAGCGCCTCCTCGTGACCGATCCCGCCGTCTCGGCCGACCTGCGGGTGCTTGTGCTCGCCGGCGGGCTCTCCTACGAGCGGGATGTCTCGCTGCGCTCCGGCCGGCGGGTCCTCGACGCGCTGCGTGCCGTAGGCGTCGAGGCGGAACTGCGCGACGCCGACGTGGCGTTGCTACCGGCACTCGCAGCGGACCCGCCGGACGCCGTGGTGATCGCCCTGCACGGCGCCACCGGCGAGGACGGCTCGCTGCGCGGGGTGCTGGACCTGTGCGACATCCCGTACGTCGGCTGTGACGCCCGCGCCTCGCGGCTCGCCTGGGACAAGCCGTCAGCCAAGGCGGTGCTCCGCGAGGCAGGCATCCCCACCCCCGACTGGGTGGCCCTGCCGCACGACCGCTTCTCCGAGCTCGGCGCGGTCGCCGTCCTGGATCGGATCGCCGACCGTCTCGGCCTTCCCCTGATGGTCAAGCCGGCGCAGGGCGGTTCGGGGCTGGGTGGCGCGGTGGTGCGGGACGCCGCAGCGCTGCCGGCCGCGATGGTGGGCTGCTTTGCGTACGACTCCACAGCTCTGGTCGAGCGGTACGTGCAGGGAATGGACGTGGCGGTCTCAGTGGTCGATCTCGGCGACGGCCCGCAGGCACTGCCGCCGGTGGAGATCGTTCCCCGCAACGGCGTGTACGACTACGCGGCCCGCTACACCGCCGGGCGGACCACCTGGCACGCGCCGGCCCGACTGGACCCGGAGGTCGCCGCCACGGTGGCGGACGTGGCGCTCGCCGCGCACACCGCGCTCGGCCTGCGCGACCTGTCCCGCGTCGACGTGATCGTGGACGCCGCGGGCCAGCCGCACGTCCTGGAGGTCAACGTCTCACCGGGTATGACGGAGACGTCGCTGCTGCCCCTCGCCGTGCAGGCCGCCGGTCTGGACTTCGGGCGGCTCATCGGCTCGCTCGTCACCCGCGCCGCCGCCCGCGTCACAGCTTCCTGACCATCCCGCCGCGAGTCGAGGTTGGCGGCAGCCCGTCAGGTGCCACCGCCAACCTCGTTCGTCAGCGACAGTCCTGAGGTACGCCTCGACCGAGCCGCTTGGCCGCGATCGCCGTCATGCCGGCGTCGCCGTAGGGGCCGCCGGGGTGGTGCCCTCGTCCCCCGGTGCGGCGCTGTCGTGCCCGCCGTCGACGCCCTCGGCGTTCCCGTTCCGGCCCGTGTTCTGTTCGGCGACGCCGGCCTGCGCCGCGCTGCCGGGGGTTACTTCGTCGATAGGCGAGTTGGCGGCGTCTCCGTCGGTGGGCGAGCGGAGCGCGTCCTTGTCGGTGGGCGGGACTTTGTTGGAGGGCGGGACGATGGCGTCCGCCGTTGAGGGCTCGGTGGTCGTTGCGCCCTGACCGTCGTCGTTGCTGCCGCCGTCGCCGTCGGCGCCGCTCGTCGGGTCCGATTCCGGCTTCGGGATCTCCTCCGCCGCCTCGATCACCGAGACAGCCTCCGCCTCCGCGGCGGCGTGCGCGGCGGCGGACTGGGCCAGCAGACTGGACGGCGCCTGCCACTGGATGCGGGGAGGCTCGGCCAGCGGCCGGCCGCCGAACTCCGCCAGCCAAGCTGCGACGAGCGCCAGATTTTCCCGCCACTGCGCTTCGGAGATCGGCGGCAGGATCGAGTCCCACAGAGACAGGAACGTGCCCCGCAGTTGGAGCCGGCCGTACGGTCGAGCCAGGAACCACATGTGCAGGTGCGCCGAGCCGTCGCCCCATCGGTTGACGTGCACCCGGGCGACGCCGTCCAGTGACCGGATGGCCCGTTCCAGACGTACGGTCATCACACCCAACTCGGCGGCGAGCAGGTTCGGCAGGTCGCCCAGGTCGAGATGAGTGCGCGATTCGAGGATGAGCACCATGGGCAGGCCCGTGGGCCGGTCCATGGCACGGACCCGCCACCGCTCGCCCACCCAGATGTAGGCGTCGTCCGGGGCGTTGCAGGCGGTGCATTCCCGGAGGCCCTCGCCCTTGCGTGGCGGTTCGACCGGGACCGGGTCGTCGAGCTGCTTCACGCGCAGGTCCCCCTCGAAGGGAAACGAGGGCCACTGGGTGAAGTCCGGGACTGAGGGAGGGGTGTGGTGCACGACGCTGACCCTAACGGAGTCCGGCGCGGCTGTCCCTACCCGATCGGCAGGTGACGACCGGTCAGGTCAGCGTTCGTCGTCGATCGGTCCGGTGATGTCCACAGGCTGCCGAGACCCCGAACACGGGCCGTCATCCACAGGCTGGCACCCGCTTTCACGCGGGGTTTCACGTGAAACGGGGGGTACCTGTGGACAACCGGTGTGGATAACTTTTGGAGCTCTCGTTCGTTGTGCGCCGATCGTCGGGGTGAGATCTTCGACCCCCTGCGTCGTGGGTGAAACCGGGGCTGAAGAGTCCGCAGCCGACCGTGTCCGCTGGGGCGCCGGCCCCCTGCACCGCTCGGGTCGCCAGAACTGCCTCCCGGTGCCTGACAGCCAGCCGACGGGCCTCCCCCGGGACAGGCGCCTCGCGGGGGCAGCAGCGCGGCGCGTCCTCCCAACCCGGGTCGCGCCGAGGCGCAACTCGGGCCGTGCGCTCACCAGCCCCACCGACCCGCTCTGGCGCGATCTGCGGTACCGCTGCCGGGCGCCCGGCAGCACAAGCCGAGGGCCGGGTCAGCCGGGCGTCGTCTGTTTCCCCGTCCGCGCCAAGCAGTACGGGGGTGTCCCGGAGCGGCTGCGGGCCGTCTCACCCAGAACGCCTCGCCCTATCGGTGAAGCCGCTAGGCGGGGGAGTTGTTAGGTCTGAGGCCGGCAGAGCCCTTGCAGTCGGTCTGGCGCTCCCGCTCTCGGCGCTCGCGGCCCTACCGTCAGCCCGACGGCTCCCTGCGCGATGGTCCCGGCCCGCCAGTCCCGGGCCGGCAGTCCCGCCGCCAGTCGCGCCCGCCAGTCCCGCCCCCAGCGCTCGTAGCTTTGCGGCCCGGCGGCCCCGATCCAGCGTTCTGCGATCCGGCGTGCCCGGTCCCGGTGCGGGGCTCGCGACCCCAACGGTCCGCCCGGCGGTCCCGGTGCGGGCCTCGCGACCCCAACGATCCGCCCGGCGGTCCCGGTGCGGGGCTCGCGAACCCGGTCCCAACCCGGCGCTCGCGATCCGGCGTACCCGGCCCCGGCGATCCCAGCCCACGGCTCCAGCCCGATGATCGCGGCCAGGGCGGCCCGTCGTCACCGGCGCGTCCCGCAGCTTCAGCCGCATCTGGGCCAAGGCCGCGCTCGCCGCGCGCAGGCGCCGCACCGCCGGACCACACGCCGCTTCCCAAGCACCCGCGTGGGGCCACGATGCGACGTAGAGGCCGCGACTCGGCTCACTCTGGTGCTGTCTTCTCCTGTGGCCAACAATCCCAGAGGAGGCCGCTCAGCGGGCGCGCGGCCCTTCTCCGGATGTCGCTGGAGGTCAACCGCTCGTCGCGTCTCCGTTTCACGTGAAACGGCAATGGCGGGACCGCGCCTCGCTTCATCGGCATCCACAGCGGGAGCGAACGAACGAACGGACGAACCAGGGAACCTGGCCGGCCTCGCCGTTTCACGTGAAACGGAACCCCGAGAGTCAGAGACAGAACGGCCGCGCCCCCGTGGGGAGCGCGGCCGCTGCTGGCGAGATGGCTCAGTCCTCGCTCTGCTCCTGCTGTTGAACTCCGATGATGCCGACGATCCGCTCCAGGTCGTCGACAGTGGCGAACTCAATCGTGATCTTGCCCTTGCTCCGCCCGATGTCGACCTTCACCCGGGTGTCGAACCGGTCGGACAGCCGATCGGCGAGGTCGGAGAGGGCTGGCGCGTGAGGCTTGGGCCGGCGCTTCGCGGCCCCCTTCGCCGGACCGTCGTTGAGCGTGAGGGCCACGATCTCCTCGGTCGCACGGACCGAGAGTCCCTCGGCCACGATCCGCATCGCCAGGTGTTCCTGGGCGGCGGACTCGTCGAGGCTCAGCAGGGCCCGGGCGTGCCCCGCAGAGAGGACCCCGGCGGCGACCCGGCGCTGCACCTGCGCCGGAAGGTTGAGCAGTCGAATCGTGTTGGAGATCTGCGGGCGGCTCCGCCCGATCCGGCGGGCGAGTTCCTCGTGGGTGGCGCCGAACTCCTCCAGCAGTTGCTGGTAGGCGGCTGCCTCTTCCAACGGGTTCAGGTTGGCCCGGTGGATGTTCTCCAACAGCGCGTCGCGGAGCATGGCGTCGTCACGGGTGTCCCGGACGATCGCGGGGATGTTCTCCCGCCCCACCGCCTGAGCGGCCCGCCAGCGGCGCTCGCCCATGACGAGTTCGTACTTCTCGTCGTCGAGCTGCCGGACGACGATCGGCTGGAGGAAGCCGACCTCCTGGATCGAGATCTTCAGCTCCTCCAGCGCATCCTCGTCGAAGACCTGGCGGGGCTGCTTGGGGTTCGGCACGATCGCGTCGACCGGGATCTCGGCGAACCGGGCACCGGGCACCGGGCTGAGCGCCACCTCCGGCTCCGGCCGTGCAGGTGCCAAGACCGCCGCAGGCGTTGACGCCGGGGTTCCCTCGTCGTCGACGGACTCGTTCTCCGGCTCGGCCGTCGCGGTGCCCACACCGTTGACCGGCCCGGTCGGGATGAGCGCCCCCAGGCCCCGACCCAGACCGCCCCGAGGACGGTTCTTCATGCCACGCCTCCCAGCGTCTCTTCCTCACTACGCATTCCGGCCCACCGGCTCCTTGACGCCCCGCTCGGCGATTTCCTGGGCGGCCTCGAAGTAACTCGTGGCTCCCCGCGAACCGGGATCGTAGGTCATCACCGACTGGCCGTAGCTGGGTGCCTCGGAGACCCGCACGTTGCGGGGGATGACCGCCTGGAGGACCTTGTCGCCGAAGTGGTTCCGGACGTCCTGCTCGACCGCGTCGGCCAGCCGGGTACGACGGTCGTACATGGTCAGCAGGATCGTGGAGACGTCGAGGTTCGGGTTGAGGTGCTGTCGTACCAGGTTGATGTTGTTGATCAGCTGGTTGAGCCCCTCCAGTGCGTAGTACTCGCACTGGATCGGGATCAGCACCTCCTGCGCGGCGACCAGGGCGTTGACCGTGAGCAGGCCGAGCGAGGGCGGGCAGTCGATGAAGACGTAGTCGAACTGCCCGGGGTAGGCGGTGATGGCCCGGTCGAGGCGGGACTCCCGTGCCACCACCGACACCAGCTCGATCTCCGCGCCGGCGAGGTCGATGGTCGCCGGTACGCACCAGAGGTTGGGGATGCCCTCGACCGCCTGCGCGACCTCGGACAGCGGGACGCTGTTGATCAGGCAGTCGTAGACGTCCGGGATACCGGTGTGGTGCGGCACGTTGAGCCCGGTGGAGGCGTTGCCCTGAGGGTCGAGGTCGACCACGAGCACCCGGTTGCCGTGCAGGGCGAGTGCCACCGCAAGGTTGACGGTGGTCGTGGTCTTGCCCACGCCGCCCTTCTGGTTGGCGACGCACATGACCCGGGTCCGGTCCGGTCGAGGCATGGTCACCTCGCCACTGGGATTCAGGATCTGCACGGCGCGCATCGCCTCCATAGCCAACGGTGGGTCATCCTCTTCGCGCGTCGGGGTTTCACGTGAAACGTACGTGGGATCTGCCGCCACTGCCGCCAGCGACTCGGCCGATGCCACAGGTATGTCGGGAGTCACCGGTGCGGCGTCCTGAGCGCCCGCCGCAGTGGGTTGGTGTGGCACCGCCTGCTCGAAGCGGACGGCCGCGGCGGTGTTCCGCCGACCGACCGTCTGTCGCACCTCGACGGTGTTGGCTGGCCGGCTGAGCCCCTCCGAGGGCCTCCGGGCGGTCGTCGGTTCCGGGGCGTCCGGACGGACCGGCCTCGGTGAATCGTCGCGTGGCACCGGCGGATCGTTGTCCGCTGGTCGGGGCGACGGTCCAGAATCGCCGGGCGTCCAGCCCTGGTAGTCGGTTTCACGTGAAACAGGGTCGTTGGTTGACCCGGTCACGCGTGGATCGTCGTACCTGCCGTCGTCATGCACCTGTCATCCCTGCCCGCTTCGGATGGTCGGTCCGCGCCCCGGTCAACTTGGCCGCACCCACGCCCGCACCCCGGAGCGTACGGCTCCTCGGGAGCGGTCGGGAGACCCGCGACGTCCGCCGCCCGCTCCACACTATCGACGCGCGGTCAGCCTACGGCGGACGGGCGTGGCCGGTCCACGTCGGGTTCTCATACCCTCGTTCCATCCGTACCGGTACAACGAGGCAACCGACCGGCCGGACGCCCGATGGCGCGAAGCGTCAGCGACGGCGGGCGCGACCGCCCCGGGACCGCTTGCTGGCCGCCGGGCGGGCCGGGCCGACCATCCGCTCGCGCACGATCTCCACGACGGTGGTGGGCGGGTCGATGACCCCGACACCGCAAAGGTGAACGGTGGGCTCCCCGCCGCCGACTCGTGCGACCACGTCGGCGTGCTCCTCGATCTCCGCGGCAGCCGATGACCCCTTGAGGGCCAGGAGGCGGCCGCCACGGACCGTCAGCGGCAGGCTCCAGGTCGCCAGGCGGTCCAGGGGTGCGACCGCGCGGGAGGTCACCACGTCCCCGCTGATCGGCTCACGACCGCTGGAACCGCTCGCCGCCTCGTCGGCGCGACCACGGAAGACCCGTACCGATCTGGCCAGTCCCAGCCGCTCGACGACCTCGATGAGGAACGACGTCCGCCGGGCGAGCGGCTCGATGAGGGTGACCGTCAGGTCGGGACGCGCGATGGCGAGAACCAGGCCCGGCAGGCCGGCGCCCGAGCCGACGTCGAGCACGGTCGCGGCGGTCGGAATCCGCTCGGTGACCGCCGCGCAGTTGAGCAGGTGCCGGTCCCAGATCCGGGGCGCCTCGCGGGGGCCGATCAGACCGCGTACCACGCCGTCGGTGGCCAGCAGTTCGGCGTACGCGGCGGCCAGGTCGAGCCGATCACCGAAGAGGGTCAGCGCCGCGGGGGCGAGTGCGGTCGGCAGCGCGGCGTCGGCAGGCGAGGGAGCGGTGTCGGTCGTGTCGGGCCGGACAGCGGACGGCCCGGGCGGCGTGCCGCCCGGGCCGGTCACGGCGTCGGCCGTGGCGTCGTCGTGTGTCAACGCGGTCAGTCCGCCGGCCGTACGACGATGCGCCGGTTCGGCTCGACACCCTCGGACTCGCTCTCCACGCCGGACATGGCGTTGACAACGTCGTGCACGCACTTGCGCTCGAACGCGGACATCGGCTCCAGCCGCACCGCCTCGCCGTACTCCTTGACCTTCTCGACGGCGTTCTTGGCGACCGCGGCGAGTTCCTTGCGACGGTTCGCCCGGTAGCCGCCGACGTCGAGCAGCAGGCGGCTCGGGGTGCCGGTCTGCCGGAAGACGGCGAGCCGGGTCAACTCCTGGAGCGCCTCCAGGGTGGCGCCGCGCTGGCCCACCAGGTTCTGCAGGCGCGCGCCGACGACCTCGACCACCGGGCGACCGCCGGCCACCAACTCGTCGATGTCGCCGTCGTAGTCGAGGATGTCGAGAAGCCCTTCGACATAGTCGGCCGCGATCTCGCTCTGCCGGAACAGGTCGCCCTCGCCGGTGGCCTTCTTCGCCCGGCCGCCGGCGCTGGCACCGGTGTCGTCCGACTCGGTGTCGTCGTCGGACTCGACGTCCGTGTCGTCGTCCACCGCGAGCGGTGCGGTCTCCTCCTCGTCCAGGGACTGCTCGGCGCGGGGGATGCTGGTCTCGGTCACGGTCTCATCTCCGTACTCGTTCGGCCGGACCGTCGGGTCCGACTGGTTTCCCGGGGCCGGCTGGAGGTCGCCGGTGCCCACGGGCACGTCTGTACGGGCAGTGTCGCCCGTGGCCGCGCGGTGCGCGGTCGGTTCCGTCCGGCGCCGGCCGTACGGCGGCTGCGCGGTGCGGAACGGGCCGCCGCCGGTTGCCCGACGACGGCCCGGACGAGTCAGCCCTGCCGCTTGGCGGGGCGGCTCTTCTTCGGGTTGGTGGGCTTGGCACCCGGCTTCGGGCCTGCCACCTTGGGCGCGGTCGCCTTGACCGGAGCCGGCGGGGCGGCCTTGCCGCGACCGAACAGACCGGCGGACTTGGCGGGCTGCACCGGGTTGCGGCTGGAGGCCGGGGCGGCGGCCTTCTTGGCGGTGACCGGCGGCGGGAACTTCCGCAGCACCCACTGCTGCTGGCCGAGGGTGAAGAGGTTGTTCGTGACCCAGTAGATGATCACACCGATCGGGAAGATCGCGCCGGAGATCAGCAGCGACGCGGGGATGCCGTAGAGCATCAGTCGCTGGATCATCCGCTGCTGCGGGTCCTCCGCCCAGCCGGTCTTGAGGATCATCTGACGGCTGGTCAGGTAGGTGGTGCCGATCATGATGAGGACCAGGACACCAGCAATGATCTTGACGGTGGTGCCGTTGGCGCCGAGGCTGGCGAGCTCGTCGGCCGTGGAGCCGAACTTGCCGGCGATCGGGGCCGTGAAGAGCTTCGCCTGCGAGGCGCTCTGGAACTGGTCGACAGTCCAGCCGTACAGGGTCTTGTTCTGCTTGTCCGGGTCGAGCCGGCGCAGCACGTGGAAGAGACCGAGGAAGACCGGGATCTGGAGGAACATCGGAAGGCAGCCCATCAACGGGTTGGCCTTTTCCTTCCGATAGAGCTCCATCATCTCCTTCTGGAGCGTCTCCCGGTCACCCTTGTGCTTCTCCTGGAGCTCCTTGACCTTGGGCTGGAGCGCCTGCATCGCCCGCTGCGACTTGATCTGCTTGACGAAGACGGGGAACAGGATCACCCGGACGGTGACCACCAGGAACACGATGGACAGGATCCAGGCGAAGTTGGTGCCGATCACCGCCCCGACGGGCACCCCGATGGCGTCCCACGCCGAGTGCCAGGTCAGCAGGATCCACGAAATCGCGTAGTAGATCCAGTCGAGACTCAGACTCAATTCGGGGCTCCAGTCACATCAGCACGACGACGGCCGCCCGGCTCCGGCACCGGGTCATGTCCGCCAGGGTGAAAGGGGTGGCAGCGCAGCAGTCGCCGGACCGCCAGAGCGGCTCCCCGGAGCGCGCCGTGGCGGGCGACGGCCTCCTGCGCGTACGCACTGCACGACGGGTAGAACCGACAGCGGGCCGGCAGTGCCGGACTTATCCACCGACGGTACGCGATGATGGGCGCGATCAGCACCCTGGCCGCACCTGTTGGCTGCGCGCCCGGATCGCCGCTCATCGGGACCGTCGCTCTCGGGGTGACCGCGCGACCGTGAGGGCGGCGTCCAGGTCGGCGGCCAGCCGGGGGTACGACGCCTCGGCCGCTGCGGGAAGCGCCCGTACGACGAGGGTGCTGCCGGCCGGAAGTGCGGCCAGCCGCTCCCGGGTCAACGCCCGTAGCCGGCGTCGCACCCGGTTGCGGACCACCGCGTTGCCGACCGCCTTGGACACGACGAAGCCGGCGCGGGTCGACGCGGAGGGCTGCTCCGCGCCAGCGTCCCGCGCCGGCTCCGGCGAGGTCACTGCGCTG
Organism: Micromonospora sp. NPDC000663; assembly: GCF_042898105.1. Taxonomy (NCBI): domain Bacteria; kingdom Bacillati; phylum Actinomycetota; class Actinomycetes; order Micromonosporales; family Micromonosporaceae; genus Micromonospora; species Micromonospora sp. NPDC000663. The sequence continues at coordinate 514,559 of NZ_JBIAYR010000003.1, read as the reverse complement.
GGGTGGGTGGTCGCCGGCACGGTCAGATGGACCACGACGGCGCCTCGTCCGGCGCGTCGGCCACCGCGAACCGCTGCGGCGAAGTCAGTGCTGCGCCGCAGTCGCTGTGCGGCGGCCAGCACGACTGCCCACGTTTCCCGGACCGGCCCGGTCGGCTCAGGCCGACAGGGTGGTGCGACCCTTGGCGCGGCGGCTCGAGAGGATGGCACGGCCGGCACGGGTGCGCATGCGCAGCCGGAAGCCGTGGGTCTTCGCGCGCCGGCGGTTGTTCGGCTGGTAGGTGCGCTTGCTCACGTCAGGCTCTCCGTTTTCGTACGCGCCCCGCGCGACGGGATCGCCGGGGTCGTGGGGTGGTCCAGGCCACCTCGACGGTGGCCACCGATCGGTGCTGCCCGGCGGAGCGGGACCTCGGCGATGCGGGGATGCGACCGCGGGCAGCAAGCACCCATCACCCTAGCAGAGGGCGAGAGAGCAGCCGCTCCAGCCTACGCAGGGCGGCAATGACCGTCAAACACCTCAGCGCGGGCGGGACGACGGGACTCGCCCGGGGTCGAAGGGGCGGTTTTCGCTGATGCCGACAAGGCCGCCTCCGCGCCGCCGGTTGATGGCGCAGGGACAACGCTGTTACCGTGCCCGATTGCGGTGAGCGTCTTCAAGCTTCGGTCGCAGGCAAGACCGGACAAGGTAGTGAATCGTTCGGCACGGTGAACCCGCTTCAGCGCCCGTTCAGGCAGGGGGCAGGTCCCACAGGCGTCCGACGGACGGCCGCCATCGGTCTGCGCACAGGTTGTGGATAACCTGTGGACGACCACCGGTCGACCGTCCGGGTGGGTGATGTTCCACCCGCGAACGCGGCGGGCCCGGAATGGCCGGCTGCAGACAGCGGCGGCCGGGAGCAGAGGCGAGGGGGTGGCACGACGGTGGCCGGTACGACCGACCTTGCCGCGGTGTGGTTGGCGGCGACCGACGAGCTCGCCGACGAGATCATCTCAGCCCAGCAGCGTGCGTACCTCCGGCTGACCCGACTACGGGCGATCGTCGAGGACACCGCGCTGCTCTCCGTTCCGGACGCGTTCACGCGGGACGTGATCGAGTCGCGACTGCGTCCGGCCATCACCGAGGCGCTCACCCGGCGGCTCGGCCGACCGATCCAGGTGGCGGTCACCGTGCGGGTGGCCGAGGACGCCTCCGGCCGGCCGGCCGGCACCGTCTACCGCAGCACCCCCGAGCCGGGTGACGTCGACGGTCCGCCCGCCGGCCCGCTCGACGAGCATTCGGGTCGGCCGGCGGACGCGGTAATCCCCGACCAGCAGCGCGCCGCGTACGCCCCGGACTCGGGCCCGCCGCCGGCGCCCGCCGGTCCGCCTCCCGCGCCGACGACCGAGGGACACCGGTCGGGGCTGATCCCGGCCAGCCGGGACGGTCAGGAGGCTCTGTTCAGCGCGTCGTTCGTGGAGCCGATGCGGTCGCCACGGGCCGGGCCGGAGCGGCGCGGCTACGACGAGCAGGCCGCCCGACTGGACCCGCCCGGCCCGGACACCCGGCCGTACGAGCCCCGCTACCGCGAGGAGGCGGCGTCGCCACGGGATCAGCACGTGATCCGCGCACTGCCCCGCGACAGCGGTACGGACAGCGGCCCGGGGCGCAGCGGCGTCGACCATCGGGCGGGTGGGCGGGACGACCGCCGGCTGCCGGGCGCCGACACCGGCGGCAACCGCCTCAACCCGAAGTACATGTTCGAGACGTTCGTCATCGGCTCGTCCAACCGGTTCGCGCACGCGGCGAGCGTCGCGGTGGCGGAGTCACCGGCGAAGGCGTACAACCCGCTGTTCATCTACGGCAGCTCGGGGCTGGGCAAGACGCACCTGCTGCACGCGATCGGGCACTACGCCACGACGCTCGGCAACGCCCGGTCGGTGCGGTACGTCTCGACCGAGGAGTTCACCAACGACTTCATCAACTCGCTCCGGGACGACAAGACCAGCGCGTTCCAGCGGCGCTACCGGGACGTCGACATCCTCCTGATCGACGACATCCAGTTCCTGGAGAACCGCGAGCGCACCCAGGAGGAGTTCTTCCACACCTTCAACACGCTGCACAACGCCAACAAGCAGATCGTGATCACCTCCGACCGGTCGCCGAAGCAACTGGCGACGCTGGAGGACCGGCTGCGGACCCGCTTCGAGTGGGGGCTGCTCGCCGACATCCAGCCGCCGGACCTGGAGACGCGGATCGCGATCCTGCAGAAGAAAGCGGCGCAGGAGCGGCTCTACGCCCCGCCGGACGTGCTGGAGTTCATCGCGTCGCGGGTGTCGAACTCGATCCGGGAGCTGGAGGGCGCGCTGATCCGGGTGACCGCGTTCGCCAGTCTGACCCGGTCGACTGTCGAGCTGTCGCTGGCCGAGGAGGTCCTACGGGACTTCATCCCGGACGGCGCCGGCCCGGAGATCACGGCGGACCAGATCATGGTCTCCACGGCTGACTACTTCGGGGTGAGCCTGGAGGACCTGCGGGGCCAGTCCCGTTCCCGGGTGCTTGTCAACGCCCGCCAGGTGGCCATGTACCTGTGTCGGGAGCTGACCGAGCTGTCCCTGCCGCGGATCGGGCAGGCGTTCGGCGGCCGGGACCACACCACTGTCATGCACGCGGACCGCAAGATCCGGCAGCAGATGGCGGAGCGGCGCTCGCTGTACAACCAGATCGCCGAGCTGACCAACCGGATCAAACAGAACACCTGAGGAGTGCGCTCGTCGCGACTGCGGCGCCATCGTCCCGGGACACGCCCGGCCGGAGATCCGGCCGGGCGTTCTTTTTCGCCGTTCCGGTGGTCGTCCGCTTGACCCTCGACATGGTGCAGACCACAGCATCGGGGCCGTGTCCGCTTCGGTTGCCACTCGTTGTCCACAGCTCGTTGTCCACCGGCGGTGGATAACTACGATCCGCTCGTGGCCGGTTACCCACAGGCTGTGGAGAAACCCTGTGCACGACGCTGTGGACGTCTGGGGACAACCGTCGCGTTGTCCACCGATGATCATGGCCCTGTGTACGAGCTGTTGAAGGTTCTGGGGATGACGGTCATGGTGATCTTCTCGGCGATCCACAGGCTTGGGGAGAAAGTCGGTGGATTACCGGTGGACAACCGGTGGACAACGGTGGACAACCAGCCGTCCACCCCGGGCTGTGGACACACAAGCCGGTTGTACCCCCGGTTCTCCACAGCTAAATCACCTGTAGATAACCTGTCTGAGCTGCGCGAACGCGGGTTCTCCACAGTTTGCACAGGTGCGATGAAGACGATGGGTTATCTCTTCTAAGAGAACAAAAACCAATCATCACCGTTGGGCTTTCTGTGGATCGTGCCGAACGCTGCTGGAAGCAGACGTCGGCATCGACACGATCCACGGGGTCGGGCGCACAGCCGATGCCCCCGCGCCCTAAGGTGCGATGGGTACCCGCACGGTCGGGCGGGACGGTAGGCAGCGGTCGGCATGAGAGAGTTGTCGCTGACGTCGACGCGGAGGCATTGATGAAGTTCCGAGTGGAGCGAGACGCGCTCGCCGAGGCCGTGGCGTGGACCGCGAAGAGCCTGCCGAACCGGCCATCCGTACCGGTGCTCGCCGGGGTGATGCTGCGGGTCACCGACGGCAACCTGCGGGTCTCCGGGTTCGACTACGAGGTTTCCAGCCAGGTCACCGTCGAGGTGCAGGGTGACGCCGACGGCGCCGCGCTGGTCTCCGGTCGCCTGCTCGCCGAGATCACCAAGGCGCTGCCGGCCAAGCCGGTGGACATCGCCGCGGTCGGCGCGCACCTGGAGCTGGTCTGCGGCAGCGCCCGGTTCACCCTGCCCACGATGCCTGTGGAGGACTACCCGGCACTGCCCGAGATGCCGCAGAGCGCCGGCACTGTCGACGCCGCCGCGTTCGCCACGGCCGTGGCCCAGGTGGCGGTCGCCGCCGGCCGCGACGAGACGCTGCCGATGATGACGGGGGTCCGCGTCGAGCTGGCCGGCGACACGCTGTCGATGCTCGCGACCGACCGCTACCGGCTGGCGCTGCGCGAGATCCAGTGGCGGCCGGACGACCCCGAGGTGAGCATCAACGCCCTGGTGCCGGCCCGCACCCTGAACGACACCGCCAAGGCGCTCGGCCCGCTGGGCGGCGAGGTCACCCTCGCGCTCGCTCAGGGCGCCGCGGGCGAGGGCATGGTCGGCCTGGCCGGCGGCACCCGGCGTACCACCAGCCGGCTGCTGGACGGCGCCAACTACCCGCCGGTGCGCTCACTCTTCCCGGCCACCCACAACGCCGAGGCCCGGGTGCCGGTCAGCACCCTGATCGAGGTGGTCAAGCGGGTCGCGCTTGTCGCCGAGCGGGCCACTCCGGTGCTGCTGAGCTTCAGCGCAGACGGCCTGGTCGTCGAGGCCGGTGGCTCCGAGGAGGCGCGGGCCAGCGAGGCGATGGAGGCGACCTTCACCGGGGATCCGCTGACCATCGGCTTCAACCCGCAGTACCTCATCGACGGCCTGGCCAACCTCGGCTCGCAGACCGCGATGCTCTCGTTCGTCGACGCTTTCAAGCCCGCGGTGATCTCACCTGCCGGCGAGGATGGCGAGGTCATTCCGGGGTACCGGTACCTCATCATGCCGATCCGCGTGTCCCGCTGATCGCGTCCAGCAACACCCAGATCCACGGAGGTAGACACACATGCAGCTCGGCCTGGTAGGACTCGGCCGGATGGGCGGCAACATGCGCGAGCGGTTGCGGGCGGCCGGTCACGAGGTGGTCGGTTTCGACCACAACGCGCAGCTGAGCGACGCGGCAAGCCTCGCGGAACTGGCGGACAAGCTCGAGTCCCCGCGCGCGGTGTGGGTCATGGTGCCGGCCGGCGTCACCGACGCCACCATCGACGAACTCGCCGCGGTGCTCGGCGAGGGCGACATCATCATCGACGGCGGCAACTCGCGGTTCAGCGACGACGCGCCTCGCGCCGAGCGGCTCAACGAGCGCGGCATCGGCTACCTCGACGTGGGTGTCTCCGGCGGTGTCTGGGGCCGGCAGAACGGCTACGGCCTGATGGTCGGCGGCGCCCAGCAGCACGTCGACAGGCTCATGTCGATCTTCGACGCGCTCAAGCCGGAGGGCGAGTTCGGTTTCGTGCACGCCGGGCCGGTCGGTGCCGGGCACTACTCGAAGATGGTGCACAACGGCATCGAGTACGGCCTGATGCACGCCTACGCCGAGGGCTACGAGCTGCTCACCGCCTCCGAGCTGGTGACGAACGTGCCGGGCGTCTTCAAGTCCTGGCGCGAGGGCACGGTCGTGCGTTCCTGGCTGCTCGACCTGCTGGACCGGGCTCTCGACGAGGACCCGGAGCTGGCCGAGCTGAGCGGCTACACCGAGGACACCGGCGAGGGCCGGTGGACGGTCGACGAGGCGGTCCGGTTGGCCGTGCCGCTGAACGTCATCACTGCCTCGCTGTTCGCCCGGTTCGCTTCCCGGCAGGACGACTCACCCGCCATGAAGGCCGTCGCCGCGCTGCGTCAGCAGTTCGGTGGCCACGCCGTGCACAAGCGCTGAGCGGTATCCACACCCTGTGTACGTCCACCGGCTGGAACTTGTCGACTTCCGCTCGTACGAGCGGGTCGCCGTCGACCTCCAGCCGGGTGCGAACGTCCTGATCGGCGCCAACGGCGTCGGCAAGACGAACCTCGTCGAGGCGCTGGGTTACGTGGCGACCCTGGACTCGCACCGGGTCGCCACGGACGCGCCACTGGTCCGGATGGGCGCCGCCTCGGCGGTGATCCGTTGCGCGGTGGTGCACGACGGCCGGGAGCTGCTGGTCGAGCTGGAGATCGTGCCGGGCCGGGCCAACCGCGCCCGGCTGGGCCGTTCCCCGGCGCGACGGGCCAGGGACGTGCTCGGCGCGCTGCGGCTGGTGCTCTTCGCCCCGGAGGACCTGGAGCTGGTCCGGGGGGACCCGGCCGAGCGTCGCCGCTACCTCGACGACCTGCTGGTCAACCGCCAGCCCCGGTACGCGGGCGTGCGGGCCGACTACGAGCGGGTGGTCAAGCAGCGCAACGCCCTGCTGCGTACCGCGTACCTGGCCCGCAAGACGGGCGGGTCGCGCGGCGGTGACCTCGGCACCCTCGCCGTCTGGGACACCCACCTGGCCCAGCACGGCGCCGAGTTGCTCGCCGGCCGGTTGGAGCTGGTCGCCGCGCTCACCCCGCACGTCGCCAAGGCGTACGACGCGGTGGCCGCCGGGCGGGGCGCGGCGAGCATCGCCTACCGTCCCTCGATCGAGCTGGCCGAGCCCACCACCGACCGGGCCACGTTGGCCGAGGCGCTGACGGCGGCCCTGGCCGCGTCCCGTTCGGCCGAGATCGAGCGGGGCACCACCCTGGTCGGTCCGCACCGCGACGAGTTGGCGCTTACCCTCGGTCCGCTGCCCGCCAAGGGGTACGCCAGCCACGGCGAGTCCTGGTCGTTCGCGCTAGCGCTGCGGCTGGCCGGTTACGACCTGCTGCGCGCCGACGGGATCGAGCCGGTGCTGGTGCTCGACGACGTCTTCGCCGAACTGGACACCGGCCGTCGGGAGCGGCTGGCGGAGCTGGTCGGCGGGGCGAGTCAACTGCTTGTGACGTGTGCGGTCGACGACGACGTGCCGGCGGCCCTGCGCGGCACCCGCTACCAGGTCGGCGAGGGGACGGTCCGCCGTGTCGAGTGAACCACGCGCCAACCGGGGCGACGCCGGGCGGCCCGGCGACACCACCGGGGCGGGTACGCCTGGAGCGGCGGGTGCCGACGGCGGTGTGCAGCCGGATGCCGCGACCGGTCCGGAGCTGGCCAGGGCGGTGCTCGACGCGGCGTTGTCCCGCCGGCAGGCGGCGGCCCGCGCGCGGCGTACCCCCGGCGGTGGCTCCGGTGGGGACGGTGCCGGCGGCTCGGGACGGCGGCTGCGCGGCTATTCCGGCCCGGGCCCCGACCCGCGCGACCCGCAGCCGCTCGGCGCGGTGCTGAACCGGCTGGTGAAGGCGCGCGGCTGGCAGCAGCCCGCGGCCGAGGCCACGGTGTTCGGCGCGTGGGAGCGGGTGGTGGGCGCGGAGGTGGCCCAGCACAGCCGGCCGGTGAAGCTGGAGAACGGCGAGCTGACCGTGGAGGCCCGCTCGACCGCCTGGGCGACGCAGCTGCGGCTGCTGGCCGGTTCGCTGCTCAAGCAGATCGCCAGCGAGGTCGGCCACAACGTGGTGCGCAAGCTGCACATCCACGGCCCGGCCGCGCCGTCGTGGCAGAAGGGGCCGCGTCGGGTTCGGGGCCGTGGGCCGCGCGACACCTACGGCTGAGCGGGCGGGTCAGTTCTGCCGGGCGGCGCGCCGGCGTTCGCGCTGTTCCCTGGTGTAGCGCTTGCGCTCGGCCAGGTCGCGTTTCCAGGCCTCGCGGGCCTCGGCGGAGCCGCCCTGGATCGCGCCCTGCACGCCTTCGGCAGGCCCGGCGAGGTACCGGTACGCCCACCGCAGGAACCGGCCGCCCTCGCCCGGGGAACTCTTGGCCGCGCCGTCCTCGCTCATCTGGGCCTCCACCCTTGCCGCCGCTCGATTGGTACGCCAACAGTTGGTGTACCAATGATCGGTACGATAGTCATCGTGCTTCAGGAGGGCAACAGATGAGCGAACCACCTGTCGGCGCCGACCCGCTGGCACTGGAACAGCAGGTGTGCTTCGCCCTGTCGGTGGCCGCGCGCAGCGTCGTGGCCGTCTACCGGCCGCTGTTGGAGCCGATGGGGCTGACCCATCCGCAGTACCTGGTCATGCTGGCGCTGTGGCAGCACGCGCCGCTGTCCGGCCGCGACCTCAGCCGCCTCCTGCAACTCGACCCGGGCACCCTGTCACCGCTGCTCAAGCGCCTCGAAGCGGCCGGCTACCTGCGGCGTGAGCGCGACGCCGCGGACGAACGCAGTCTCGCGGTCACCCTCACCCCCAGCGGGGCGGCACTCCGTGCCCAGGCGGAACGCATCCCGGCCGCGATCGTCCAACGGCTCGGGCTGCCGATCGAGGACCTGCAACAGCTGCACGCCGTTCTCACCCAGGTGATCGCCGCGGCCAACCGCCCCGGCGACGACCACCCCACCCCGCGGGCCGGTCAGGCGTCCGCGTAGACCGCGAAGCCCCGCTCGGCGCAGCGCCGGTAGAAGGCGGCCAGAACGCCCAACTCGGCACAGGTGAAGTTCCACTGCGGCGGATCGCCGCTCTCGTCGCGCAGGGCGTCCAGTCGGCTCTCCAGCCACCGCAGCTGCTGTTCGGCCAACCGGCCGTCACCGAGCAACGCCCGCAGCACGACGCTCACCGACTCGAAGGTGACGGCGTCGCCGTACTCCCGGTGGCTGGCCACGAAACGCTCGATCCCGCCGGCGATCCACGCGCAGCCGTCCGGGTCGATGACCGGGTCCTCGTCCTCGGCTGCGGCATCTGTGGCGTACAACACACCTTCGAGCCCGAGCAGGAGATCAACCAGCTCGGTGTAGGCGGTCGCCCGGACGGTGCCGGTCTTCGCGATCAGCTCGGCCAGCGCCGCCGTCGGCGCGGAGATTCGGGGTACGTCGACGATCTCGCCGAAGTCGACGAACTCGGCCGGCGCGACCGGATCGTAGAAGCGGCCGGTCCGCGGCCAGTGCACCGCGACGTTGTCCAGCCCCATCTGTCACCTCTTAGAGAGCACGTGTCGGGTCGATCGGGTCGATCGTCCCGGTTCCGGCCGGTAAAGATCAAGGGCGGTTCCGGGGCGCCGCAAACGTACGGCACGGGCGGGTCGGCCGCGACCCCCGACCCGCCCGGGCGCGGGTCAACCCGTCCGGGGGCGGCGCGTGCGATCGGAGCGTGGCGTGTGGGGGGAGTCGTGGGCAGCGGGGTTCTGCCGGCTATGGACATCTCAGCCGCCTCTTTGAGGGTGCCGAGTGGTGGTTCTGTCCTTCGCGCACAGTAGGATTGACGGTGAGACGAAGACCCGGTGCGGAGCGTGCGACGGGGCCGGTGGCCCCAGGATCAATTCTCCACGTCGGGTCGAGCCGATCGCGATCCGCGGGCAACCGCGGCGACCGGCGCGTTCGACCCGCTGTCCGGAGGTCTCCGGCACCGGTCCGCGCGCCGACGTCGCGTCCTGTCCGCCGAACCCGCGCCCGACGCGCCCTATCCGGCGCGGACGACGCGAGAAAGTGGCCGAGGGTGGCAGCGCAGGACAAGCAGGAGTACGGCGCGGAGTCGATCACCGTTCTGGAAGGGCTGGAGGCGGTCCGCAAGCGGCCCGGTATGTACATCGGGTCCACCGGCGAGCGTGGTCTGCACCACCTCGTCTGGGAGGTCGTCGACAACGCGGTGGACGAGGCGCTGGCCGGATACTGCGACACCATCGACGTGGTGCTGCTCGCCGACGGCGGCGTCCGGGTCACCGACAACGGCCGTGGTTTCCCCGTCGACCTGCACCCGAAGCTCAAGAAGCCGGGTGTCGAGGTCGCGTTGACGGTGCTGCACGCGGGCGGCAAGTTCGACGGCAAGGCGTACGCGGTCTCCGGCGGTCTGCACGGTGTCGGCGTCTCCGTCGTCAACGCGCTCTCCACCCGGATGGCCGTGGAGATCCACAAGTCGGGCTTCGTGTGGCGGCAGCAGTACGCCAACTCCAAGCCCAGCCCGCTGGAGAAGGGTGAGACCACCGACCGCAGCGGCTCGGCGGTGTCCTTCTGGCCCGATCCCGACGTCTTCGAGACCGTCGACTTCGACTTCCAGACCATCTACCGCCGTCTCCAGGAGATGGCCTTCCTCAACCGCGCGCTGCGCATCCACCTGCTCGACGAGCGGGTGGCCGAGGAGGAGGACGGCCGGCAGCGCGAGGTCACCTTCTACTACGAGGGTGGCATCGCCGACTTCGTCCGACACCTCAACGCCTCGAAGAACCCGATCCACAAGACGGTGGTCGAGTTCGGGGCCGAGGAGGAGGGCATGTCGGTCGAGATCGCCATGCAGTGGAACGAGTCGTACGGCGAGTCGGTCTACACCTTCGCCAACACGATCAACACACACGAGGGCGGCACGCACGAGGAGGGCTTCCGGTCCGCGCTGACAAGCGTGGTCAACCGGTACGGCACCGACAAGAAGCTGCTCAAGGGCGACGAGAAGCTCTCCGGCGAGGACATCCGGGAAGGGCTCGCGGCGATCATCTCGGTCAAGCTGGCCAACCCGCAGTTCGAGGGCCAGACCAAGACCAAGCTCGGCAACACCCCGGTGAAGAGCTTCGTGCAGCGGGTCTGCAACGAGTGGTTGGTCGACTGGTTCGACCGCAACCCGGCCGAAGCCAAGATGATCATCACGAAGGCGTCCCAGGCGGCCCGTGCCCGGATCGCCGCACAGCAGGCGCGCAAGCTGGCCCGGCGCAAGTCGCTGCTGGAGTCCGGCTCGATGCCCGGCAAGCTGGCCGACTGCCAGTCGACCGACCCGCGCGAGTCCGAGGTCTTCATCGTCGAGGGTGACTCGGCCGGCGGCTCGGCGAAGCAGGGTCGCGACCCGCGCGTCCAGGCGATCCTGCCCATCCGCGGCAAGATCCTCAACGTGGAGAAGGCCCGGATCGACCGGGTTCTCAAGAACAACGAGGTGCAGGCGCTGATCACCGCGCTCGGCACCGGCATCCACGACGACTTCGACATCGAGAAGCTGCGGTACCACAAGATCGTGTTGATGGCCGACGCCGACGTCGACGGCCAGCACATCCAGACGCTGCTGCTCACCCTGCTGTTCCGCTTCATGCGTCCGCTGGTCGAGCTGGGGCACGTCTACCTGGCCGCCCCGCCGCTCTACAAGATCAAGTGGAACAAGAAGGGCGACGACGCCCAGTACGCGTACTCGGACCGGGAACGCGACGGGCTGGTGGCGCTGCGCCAGCAGAAGAAGCCGAACGCCAAGCCGGACGACATCCAGCGGTTCAAGGGTCTCGGTGAGATGAACTATCCCGAGCTGTGGGAAACCACGATGAACCCGGCCACCCGTACCCTGCGTCAGGTCACGCTCGACGACGCTGCAACCGCAGACGAGTTGTTCAGCGTCCTGATGGGTGAGGACGTCGAAGCCCGCCGGTCGTTCATCCAGCGCAACGCCAAGGACGTGCGGTTCCTGGACATCTGACGGACGTCAGCGGGCCGGCCCGGGTTCCCCCGGCTGGCCCGCCGGTCCACAGAGTTATCCACAGCTTGGCGGCTATCCACAGCCGTTATCCACAGCACGAAAACGACTCTGAGTCTGATAAGGGTATACAGTGACCGATTCCCCCGAATCCACACCGAACGAGCCCGAGGTACCCGCCGAGGCCATCGCCGCGGTGGTCGCGCACGACCGGATCGAACCGGTCGGGCTCGAGGTGGAGATGCAGCGCTCCTACCTCGACTACGCGATGAGCGTCATCGTCGGTCGCGCGCTGCCGGACGTCCGGGACGGGCTCAAGCCGGTCCACCGCAAGATCCTCTACGCCATGTTCGACTCCGGCTACCGGCCGGACCGCGGCTACGTGAAGTGCTCGCGGGTCGTCGGCGACGTGATGGGTCAGTTCCACCCGCACGGCGACTCGCCGATCTACGACGCGCTGGTGCGGATGGCGCAGCCCTGGTCGCTGCGCTACCCGCTGGTCGACGGCAACGGCAACTTCGGCTCGCCGGGTAACGACCCGGCTGCCGCCATGCGCTACACCGAGTGCAAGCTCGACCCGCTGGCCATGGAGATGATGCGGGATATCGACGAGGACACCGTCGATATGCAGGACAACTACGACGGCCGGGCCAAGGAGCCCACGATCCTGCCGTCGCGGATTCCCAACCTGCTGGTCAACGGCTCCGAGGGCATCGCGGTCGGCATGGCCACCAAGATCCCGCCGCACAACCTGCGGGAGATCGGCGCGGCCGTGCAGTGGTGCCTGGAGCACCCGGAGGAGGACGAGGCGACCACCCTCGAAGCCCTGCTCGGCATCGTCAAGGGCCCGGACTTCCCGACCCACGGCCTGATCGTCGGCACTACCGCGATCCAGGACGCGTACCGCACGGGTCGCGGCTCGATCCGGATGCGCGCAGTGGTGGAGGTCGAGGAGGACAAGCGGGGCCGGCCCTGCCTGGTCGTCAGCGAGCTGCCCTACCAGGTCAACCCGGACAACCTCGCCGAGCGGATCGCCGAGCTGATCAAGGAGGGCAAGCTCGCCGGGATCGCCGACATCCGTGACGAGTCCTCCGGACGTACCGGCATGCGGATCGTGCTTGTGCTCAAGCGCGACGCGGTCGCCAAGGTGGTGCTGAACAACCTCTACAAGCACACGCAGCTCCAGGAGACCTTCGGCGCCAACATGCTGGCGCTGGTCGACGGTGTGCCGCGCACGCTCAACCTGGCCCAGTTCATCCGCTACTACGTCGAGCACCAGATCGACGTGATCCGCCGGCGGACGGCGTTCCGGCTGCGCAAGGCCGAGGAGCGGGCGCACATCCTGCGCGGTCTGGCCAAGGCGCTGGACGCGCTGGACGAGGTGATCGCCCTGATCCGGCGGTCGCCGACAGTGGACGACGCCCGGCAGGGCCTGATCCGGCTGCTGGAGATCGACGAGATCCAGGCGACCGCGATCCTGGACATGCAGCTGCGCCGCCTGGCCGCCCTGGAGCGGCAGCGGATCGTCGACGACCTGGCCAAGCTGGAAATCGAGATCGCCGACCTCAAGGACATCCTCGCCAAGCCGGAGCGGCAGCGCCGGATCGTCTCCGAGGAGCTGGGCGAGATCGTCGCCAAGTGGGGCGACGAGCGGCGTACGCAGATCATCCCGTTCGACGGCGAGGTCTCGATGGAGGACCTCATCGCCCGCGAGGACGTGGTCGTCACGATCACCCGGACCGGGTACGCCAAGCGGACCAAGGTCGATCTGTACCGGTCGCAGCGGCGCGGCGGCAAGGGCGTCAGTGGCGCCACGCTGCGGCAGGACGACATCGTGAGCCACTTCTTCGTGTGCTCGACCCACGACTGGATCCTGTTCTTCACCAACAAGGGTCGTGTGTACCGGGCCAAGGCGTACGAGCTGCCGGAGGCCAGTAGGGTAGCCAAGGGCCAACACGTGGCCAATCTGCTCGCCTTCCTACCCGACGAGCAGATCGCGCAGATCATCGAAATCCCGAACTACCAGGTAGCCCACTATCTGGTACTGGCCACGAAGAACGGCCTGGTGAAGAAGACGCGGCTCGAGGAGTTCGACTCCAACCGTTCCGGCGGCATCATCGCGATCAACCTGCGCGATGAGGACGAGCTGGTCGGTGCTGCCCTGGTGGCACCGGAGAACGACCTGCTGCTGGTCTCCAAGAAGGCGCAGGCGATCCGGTTCAACGCCTCCGACGAGGCGTTGCGGCCGATGGGCCGGGCCACCTCGGGCGTGATCGGTATGCGGTTCACGGACGACGACGTCCTGCTCGCCATGGAGGTCGTCCGGGAGGGCCTGGACGTTCTGGTGGCGACGAACGGGGGATACGCGAAACGTACCCCGATCGAGGAATACCCGGTGCAGGGCCGGGGAGGTAAGGGCGTGTTGACTGCGAAGATCACCGAACGGCGCGGTGGTCTGGTCGGCGCCGTGGTGATCGACCCGGACGACGAGCTGTTCGCGATCACCAGCAACGGTGGTGTCATCCGGACTCCGGTGAAGCCTGTACGCCGTACGCGTGACCGGAACACAATGGGGGTCAAGCTGATGGACCTCCCGGACGGCGTGACTATCGTGGCGATTGCTCGCAATGCCGACGAGCCTGACGAACAGGACTAGTTGAATGACGGAGACACAGGCGAAGTCGGGGAACACGGGGACCTCGGCCAACCCGGTCGACGAGGAGGCCGCCAAGGGCGGCACACCAGCGACCGGCCGCGCGGCCGTGGGCCGGGCAACGGTCCCCGCCGACGCGCCTGCCCCGAAATTCACCCGGGCTCCCGGCATGACACCTCCGCCGGAGTCCGGCGAGGACGGCGGGTCGGGCGACAAGGGTGAGACGGCCGGTGCCGAGGCCCCGACGTCCGCCTCCGCGCCCCCGGCAGCGGCTGCGCCGCCGGCCCGACCGACAACGACACAGCCGATCACCACCCGGCCGGGTCAGGCCACATCCCCGGGGACCACAGGCACGCAGCCGCGGATCACGCCCGGCATGACCCAGCCCGACTCGGGTCGTGCAGGCGCCGCCGGCCGGCCGGCCAGCGGCGGTGGGCTGCCTCCGGGCATCGGTAACCCGTCGGCCGTCGGGGCGGCCAGGGTCGGCGACGCGGTACGCGCCGCGCGTACCTCGGTCAGCTCCGCCGCGTCCCGTGGACCGCGCCGGGCCCGGCTGAACCTCAAGCGGATCGACCCCTGGTCCGTGATGAAGTTCGCGTTCGCCGTATCGGTGGTCCTGTTCATCGTCGTGGTGGTAGCCACGTCGGTGCTCTACCTGGCGCTTGACGCGATGGGCGTGTTCCAGAGCGTCAACGACAGCCTGAGCGACCTGGTCAACGCCGGCGGTGGGCAGAGCACCAGCGGCTTCCAGATCACCGCCAAGGGCGTCATCCTCAGCTCGGCCCTCATCGGCCTGGTCAACGTGGTGCTGTTCACCGCTCTGGCCACGCTGGGAGCGTTCGTCTACAACGTCTGCGCCGACCTGGTCGGCGGGATCGAGCTGACCCTCGCCGAGCGGGACTGAGTGACCGGGACGCCGGGGCACCGCGGAAAGCGGTCGCCCCGGCGTCCCGTACTCGGGTAGGTTTTGCAGGCGGCGACGAGCCCGGCTCGCAGGCGTGGACCCCGATTTGGGGCCAGCCGAGCGGATGGGTTAATCTTGCTCGTCGCAACGCGGGGCTATAGCTCAGTCGGTTAGAGCGCAGAGCTGATAACTCTGAGGTCGATGGTTCGATTCCATCTAGCCCCACCGCATGTCGTCCGACGGTAGTCGAGCGCGAGGGGTCGCCCCATGTTCAAGAAGCTGCTGATTCTGGCCGGCGTCGTCGGCGTGGCCGCCGTCGTCTACAACAAGGTCAAGGCCTCGAACGACGAGCGCGCCCTGTGGCACGAGGCGACCACCGCGCCCGACCTGCGCTGAGGTTCAGCGCGACCGGTTGGCGGCGCCGCGCAGCCGCCCCACGGGGCCCTAGCTCAACTGGCAGAGCACTGCCTTTGCAAGGCAGGGGTTAGGGGTTCGAGTCCCCTGGGCTCCACCAGCACTTTCCCCGGTTGATCTTGGTCCCGAGTACAGCCAAGTCGGGCGTGCCGTCCCCTTCTGGCCGAGAATCCGGTCAATTCGAGACAGCCTGACGAGGCCGCGTCGGCAGGAGGCCGGTCCGGCCTGGCTGCGCCTGCACAGCAGCCATGACGTAGCCACCTACGGCCTTGAAGACCTCCAGTTCTACCGAGAGATCGCCCTGCCGAGCAAAAGCCGATCGCTGCGCGAGAGGCTGCCGAAGGAGCCCTAGCGCGTTGAGGGCGTGCATTACCGTCGCGGCGTGGCCGAGTTTCGCGCGCGTATTGGAGTGCACTACGGCTTCCTCGATGTCGCCGACGATCAATCCTGGGGTCGGACGGACTGGGCTAACGTCTTCTTCGGCAGGCGCCCGACCGGCCTCATCGCCACCTCTCCAGGGGAGGTTTTCCTCGTCACGGGTCGCCATACCGGCACCGTTGGGTTCACGGTCAGCGTCGACGACGGCGACCCAGGGCCTGACCTGGAGGGGTTCGAAGACGTGGTGGAGGTGCCGTTCGAGGCGTCCCGGCCGGAGTTGATGCTCATTCAATGGGCCGGAGAGAAGACTGACGCTCTGCCGCGTCTTTCGGCAGGGGCCGGCTCATACCGGATGCGTTACCACTGCCGGGGCATGGACGACGCCAGGAGCAGTAGGGACTATCACGAGGTTGTCGACGAGTACCTGTTGCAGATCTGGCCGGCCCCGGCCGGGTCGCCTGCCACGCTCAAGGTGACAAGTCGAGAGGGGCATCGCCACATCTTCGGAAGCTGAGTGACGTGCTGGAGCAGGACAACCTGGCTGCTGTCGCTGTCAGCGGCGGCGGGGGCCGCTGCCTCTGGGCTTCCGTGTGTTCGCCATGCTTCTCCGGTGGATGAGAGCCGGACACCTGTCACGCTGCACGTCTACTGCCGGATCGACGTCCTGGTCACCGATCCGGAGGCCGTCATCGCGCATGCCGTCGCGGCGCTGAAGTCAGGGGACATCGACTGGTCCACTGAGGAGGAGGACGTCGACACGGCGACCACCGGGTTACGGAGTGACCTGGTCGGGTCGCTGGCGAGCGTGCTGGACATCAGCCGGGTCGCCGACGGCGTACCGGGTGTGGAGTTCCGCGGCGGCCGATGCTGGGCGGAGTCCGGTCCACCGCGCGACGACTTCTGAGCATGGTCGTCGGGCACCGGGGTAGGAGACAGGGCAAGACGCCCCCCCCGGAAGTGAGGTGCAGACCAGTGCCGACCGCACGCGAGATCATGACGAATGACGTGAGCTGTGTCCGCGAGCAGGATGACCTGAGGTCAGCTGCCCGGCAGATGGCCGAGCTGGGGGTTGGTTCGCTGCCGATCTGCGGTGACGACAACCGGCTCAAGGGGATGCTCACCGACCGCGACATCGTGGTGAAGGTGCTGGCCGAGGGGCGTGACCCGGCAAAGGTGACGGCGGGCGAGCTGGCTCAGGGCGAGGCCGTCACCATCGGCGCGGACGACGACGCCGCCGAGGTCCTGCGCACGATGGGCAAGTACAAGGTCCGCCGGCTGCCGGTGATCGACGGTCACGAGCTGGTGGGCATCGTGGCGGTGGCCGATGTGGCCCGTTCGCTGCCCGACCGCCCGGTCGGGGACCTCATCGAGGCCATCTCCGAGCGCCACTGACCGACGTTCCCCTCGTCGATCGCCGCCGCCGGTTCGCCGGCCGGCGGCGATCGGTCATTCGGGAGGCGTGAGGGGGAGTGTTTCGCCGCGGGCGATGGTGCGTACCTGCTTCACCCAGCCACGCCGGCGGGCCTCGTCGACGAAGTGCGCCAGCGGGGAGCGGAACACGCGGTAGTCGTCGTAGTGGATCGGCACGGTGAGCTTCGGTCGGATCAGCTCCACCAGGTCGGCGCCCTGCCGGGCGTCCATGGTGACCAGGATCCCGGCGACCTTCGTGCCGCCGAGGTGGATCAGCATCGCGTCGATGTCCGGGTAGCGTTCGGGGATGGCGGTGAGCAGCGGCAGGTTCAGCGTGTCGCCTGTGACGTAGAGCCGGAACTCCCGTTGTCCGCCGCGTTCGACGTCGATCATCGTGCCCATGACGTCGGGCAGGAGCCGGTCCACCACGCCGGGGCCGTGTTTGCCGGGCATCGACGTCAGCCGTACCGTCGTACCGTCGCGGTGGAGCTCCCGTGACGACCAGGTCGGCAGCCCCTCGGCGGCCCGGAAGCCCCAGCGGCGCAGCTTGCGTTCGGCGGCGGGCGTGGTGACGATGGGCAGGTCGCGGTCCAGTTCCCGGCGGGCGACCCGGTCGAAGTGGTCGCCGTGCAGGTGAGAGAGGACCACCGCGTCCAGTTCGGGGAGTTGGGCGATCGACAACGCCGGGTCCGTGCGTCGGCGCGACCACAGACCCTTTCCGAGGTACGCCCGTTGGCCGCGATGCAGGAAGTTCGGGTCGGTCAGCAGGGTGAAGCCGCCGATCCGCAGCACTGTCGTCGCGGTGCCGATGAACGTCACCTGTGGTTGCTCAACCATCGTGGTCACCTCCTCTGGCAGCGGTACCCCGGCTGCCGCCGGCCAAGCGGAGGAACGATCGTCAGTTCCCGGGTCGGCCGGCGGCGGGCCGTGCCTGCGGGAGGTGCTCCACCAGCCTCGTGAGCGCGCCGTTGGCAAAGGTGGCACCGAGCGCCGATCCCGCCCCGATGGTCCAACCGACCGGCCCGAGCGGTGTGCAGCCGAAGAACTGGCTGACCCCCGGGGTCTGCACCACGACGACCAGCACGCCGAGTGACGCCGCCGTGGATGCCAGTACGGCCGGGCTGGTACCGCCGGCCAGGATGGTCTGGCCGAGCTGGGTGCCGACCAGGGAGACCAGCGCGACGGTGCCGGCCCGCCGCCGCCGGCCGGTGTAGCGGGCCAGCGTCCAGCCCGTGGTCGCCCCGAGCGTGGTCGCTGCCGCCCGCAGGCTGATCTCCCGGGTGAGGGTTTCGCCCAGGGACACGTCCGGGCCCTCCAGTAGCAGGCGATCGGTGCGGTCCGACGCCGGTGGCCGGACGGCGATTGCGAGTGCCGGCGCCAGGTCGGTGAGCAGGTTGACCAGGAGCAACTGCCGACCGGTGAGCGCGGAACGGCCGGTCGTCGCGGCAGTGAGCACACTGAACGCGATCTCGCCGAGGTTGCCGCCGACCAGGATGCTGAGCGCGTGCCGCACCGACGACCACATCGCCCGCCCCTCGACGAGCGTGGCGATGATGGTCTCCAACCGGTCGTCGGTGACCACCAGGTCGGCGGCGGCGCGCGCCGCAGGGGTGCCCCGTTGGCCGAGGGCGATGCCGACGTCGGCCAGCCGGATCGCCGGTGCGTCGTTGGCGCCGTCACCTGTCATCGCCACGGTCCGCCCGCACTTCTGCAACGCCTGGATGATCCGTACCTTGTGGGCCGGTGTGCAGCGGGCCACCACGTCGGTGTCCGCCAGCCGCTCGGCGAGCGTCTCGTCGTCCAGTTGGTCCAACTCGCCGGCGGTCACCACCCGCTGCTCGTCGTGTTCGCTGATGGTGGCCGCTATCGCCTCGGCCGTCGCCGGATGGTCCCCGGTGATCATGATGGTGTGCACGCCGGCCCGCCGGATCCGCCGTACCGCGGGCGCGGCGCTCTCCCGCACCCCGTCCGCGAGCGCCAGGAAACCCACGAAGGTCAGACCCCGCACGTCCCCGTCGGTCACCTTCGGGTCGTTCACCGGGCACTCGGCGACGGCCAGGATCCGGTGCCCCGCCCCGGCCCGCTCGGCGAGTGTCCGTTGCAGTTCCGCGCGGCCCGCGTCGTCCAGCGGCTCCTGGCGGCCGTCGGTGCGCCGGGCCGTGCACCGCGGCAACACCGTCTCCGGGGCACCCTTGACGCTCAACAGCAGGCGACCGTCGGTCTCCCCGATGCTCGCGTGATAGCCACGGGACGGCTCGAACGGCAGTCCTCCGGCGGCCCGCCAACCGGCCGCGCCGGTCTGCTCCACCACCCCGGCGGTGGCCGCGCCCCGGCGAACGGCACGGTCCGTCTGCAACGCCAACTGCTCCGGGTCGGCCGCCGCGGGAGTGGCCCGCAGCGCGGCCGCCAGCGTCAACCGCAGCCGGTCGTCGAGGCGGTCCACCGGGGCGTACCGGTCGCCGACGCTGTCGCCGACCCCGGCGAGCAGCAACGTGCCCTCGGTGAGGGTGCCGGTCTTGTCGAAGCAGAGCACGTCCACCCGGCCCAGCGCCTCGATCGTGCGCGGATTGCGGACCAACGCGCCGTGCTCGGCGAGCCGCCGGGCCGCCGCCAGTTGCGCAGCGCTCACCAGGAACGGCAGCCCCTCCGGCACCGACGCCACGGCGAGGTTCGCGGCGGTCGCCGCCGTTTCGGCAAGGGGTACGCCCCGAAGCAGGCCCGCGCCGGCCACCGCCACTGCCGAACCGGCGGCCAGCGGGATGGCTGCGCTTGTCAGAGAGCCGAGCCGGGCTTCCACGCCACTTGTTGGGGGTGCCTGCCGGACCAGCGCCAGACTGCGCCCGGCCTCGGTGTCCGCGCCGGTCGCCACGACCACGGCACTGCCGTGACCGGCGGCGACTGTGGTGCCCTCGTACAGCATCGAGTGCCGGTCGGCGACGGCGGCGGCGACCACCGGTCGGTCGGTCTTGGCTACCGGAAGCGACTCCCCGGTCAGCGACGACTCGTCCGCCTCCAACCCCACCGATTCGAGCACCCGGCAGTCGGCGGGCACCGAGTCGCCCGACTCCAGCACGATGATGTCCCCCGGGACCAGATCCTCGGCGGCGACCATCCGCTCGCCACCGTCCCGGCGGACCCGGGCGGTCACCGCCGAACGGGACAGCAGTTCCGCCAGGGACCGTTCCGTGTTGCGTTCGTGCACCGCCCCGATCAGAGCCGATCCGCCGACCACACCACCCACGAGCGCGGCGTCGACAAGCGAGCCGAACGAGGCGGAGAGCACCGCCCCGGCGGCCAGCACCGGGGTAAGCGGGTTGGACAGCTCGTCCACGAAGGCGCGCAGCAGGCCACCATGTCCGGGCGTGGAATCGCCGTTCCCGCCCGACCTGTGGCACCGGCTCTGCGCCTCGGCACTGGACAGACCGTCGTGGCTGGTCCGCAGGTGGTCGAGCACCGTGGTGACGGGCATCAGGTGCCAAGCGGTCGCCACCGGCGCGGGGGCCTCCGACCGGTCGTGCAGTCGGCGGGCCTGCCAGACGCCGTTCGCGAAGGCCAACCCGGCCGCTCCGCTGCTCGCCACGAGCGACCGTTGGGGCAGTTGGGCCGGCGGTGCGGTGAGCGCGCCGAGCGCCCCCAGACCGGCGCCAGCCATGGCGAGCCTGATGTTCTGCTGGGCGGTCCGCCGGGCCACCCCGGTCGCCTCGATCACCAGGGCGACCAGCCGCAGGTCGGCGCCGACAAGCAGGTGCGCGCCCCACGGCGGCAACGCCTCCGGCGGGGCGAACCCCAGGCCGCAGTCGGACGCGCCGAGCGCCCTGCGGTCCGCGGACACCAGCATGACCACCGCGCCGTCGCGCTGCAACGCGCGAACCGACCCGCACAGCCGGTCACCGCCGGGCAGGATCGCGTCGGCGAAGCCGTGCCGCTGCTCGTCGCCCCCGGCCACCACAAGCCGCAGGCCGGCCTGGCGGGCGGCAGCCGGTAGGCCGTCAACGCCCGGGGCGGGCTCCGGCTCGACCCGCAGCAGCGCGGAGAGCCGGTCGTCGTGGGACAGGCCGAGCAGTTGACCACCTGCGGCGAGGAGCCGTTCCCCGTCGGGGACGTCACCTGCCGGCGGGTCGTCCAGCGGTTCGAGTCGCCAGCCGTCTGCCGACCGTGAGCCGGCTGGCTCGTCCGGGTCGAACAGCTTGAAGGCCCACGTCGCCACCTCGTCGATGTCCGCCCCCCTCGCCGGGGCCAGGTCGGCCAGTACGCCCCGGTCCGAGCCGAGCACCGCGGCGTCCAGCACGAGGGTGTCGATCCGGTCCAGCTCCCGCAGCACCTCCCGGTCCATGGCGATGACCCCGCGTCGGGCGAGGATCCGACCGAGCTGCGCCGCGTACCCCTCTCGCCCGCTGCCCGGGGCCTTGGGCAGTGTGGACAGGCCCAGCGCCGCCGCCCTCTTGGGACCCGCGAACGGTATCGCCGCAGCTCCGGCCGCCGCACCCGCGGCGAGCGCCCGGTCGATGTACCGCTCGACCAGTCCCTGCGGCTTTGGGCGGGGACGGTCGGCCACCGGCCACCTGGCGACGGCCCGCTCCGGGTCGCCTGTCAACCGTGGCTCGGCCTTCTCCCAGGCGCTGAGTTGGGCCCGGTCCTCGCCCCACTGCACAAGCCGTTGGGCGCTGTCGAGGATGAGACCGGGCCAGCGGCCGGACAGGCCCTGCACCACCGCCTCGGCCAAGGGGAAGAGGACATCCGCGCGGGGATCCGAACGCAGCGGTTTGCCGAGCAACGCGTGGAGCTTGGGTTGCAGGTCGACCGCCGCCAGCAGGCCGGCCACCTCGCCGGGCAGTGGTGCGAACGGCAGGATCCGGGTGGTCGCCCAGAGGCCCAGGCCCAGCGCGTCCGAGGCGAGCGCACCGAGGGTGCGGGGGGTGTGCGGCCCCTCCTCCGGCGGGTGCGGCGGCGGGATCTCCGGGTCCGGCTCGTGGTCGCAGGTGCGTTCGACACGGCTGATCGTGGCGATCAGGTCCCGCAACTTGGGCTGCGGAGACTGCACGGCGACCACCACCCGGCCGGACGGGGCGTTCACCCGCGCCCAGGCGACCCCGGGCATCCGCTCCAGCGCGCCCTCCACCTGACGGGCGAGCTGGTCGCCGCCGTCCTGGCAGACGCCGTGCACCTCGATGTGGTGGCGGCCCGGCCGTGACCAGACCCGACGCCGGGTCAGCCCGACCTGCCGGGCGACCCGGGTCGCCGCCGCCCCGACGGTCCGGGACGCCTCGCCGACCAGGTGCGGCACACCGATGGACGGCAGGATGCGTCCCGCTGCGCGACCCGCCGCCGTCATCGAGGCGTACGGCTGGACGGACGCCGGCCCGGCTCCCTGGTGCTGCTGGTGCTGACCTCGGCCATCTCGCCCTCCCACCGCCCTCACGTCCGGCGGCCTGGCTTCCCGACCTGCCGTCCGTTATGCCCTCGCAGCAGTGGAAGTTCCCGCCGTAGTCAGTGCATGGACGAGATGGGCTGTGGAATTCGGCGACTGTCACCGGACATGGGGAGGCCGGAATGAGCGCACTCAGCCGACACCTGAACGGGCCGCGCGAGAACGTCAGAATGTACAGCCGACGGATGGACCTGCCGATGCTCGGCGAGATGGCGGTGCCACCGCCAGACCGGATCGCCTACTACGCCGGAATCGGGGTGCTCGTCGCGCTCCAGGTCATCGAGTGGCCGCTCGCCCTGGCGATCACCGCCGGGCATCTCCTCACCGACCAGCACTTCTCCGGCCTCGTCGGCGGCATCGGCGAGGCGTTCAAGGAGGCCTGACGAGAGCTGGGTCACCGCCGGGTTGACATGAATCCGGGTTGAGGTCGCAGGCTCGGTGCATGCCGAGTCCCACAGCCGTCGCCGTACCGGCCGCGCCCGGTCTGTTCGCACCCCGGCTGCGGGCGATGACAGTGGGCAGCGTCGCGTTGATCTCGCTGCTCGCGTTCGAGGCGCTGGCGGTCGGCACGGCGATGCCTACTGTCGCCCGCAGCCTGGACGGGCTGGCTCTGTACGGGATCGCGTTCGGTGGACCGTTCGCCACGAACGTGCTGGCCATGGTGGTGTCCGGCATCTGGTGCGACGCCCGAGGACCCCGGGGACCGATGTGGCACGGCGTCGCCTGGTTCGTTGTCGGACTTCTGATCGCCGGTACCGCGCCGGTGATGGGCGCGCTTGTCGTCGGCCGGGTGGTGCAGGGCTTCGGCTCGGGGCTCCTCGCGGTGGCGCTCTACGTGATCGTCGGACACGCGTACCCGCAGGACCTGCACCGGCGGATCTTCGCCGCGTTCGCGGCGGCGTGGGTCGTACCGTCGCTTGTCGGGCCGGCGGTGGCCGGCCTGATCGTCGAGCACCTGAACTGGCGGTGGGTCTTCCTGGCGGTGCCGGCGGTGGCCGTGCCGGCGGTCCTGCTGATCCACCCCGGCCTGCGGTCGCTCGGTCAGTCGGTGCGGACCGGGGTGCCGGCGGGCGCGGCGGCGCGGATCGGTTGGGCGTGCGGGGCGGCGGTGAGCGCCGCACTGCTGCACATCGGGGGACAGCAGCGCGGCGTCACCGCCCTGGTGCTTGTCGCGGTGGCGGTGGCCGGCCTGCTGGTCTGCGCCCCACGTCTGCTGCCGGCCGGCTTCCTCCGGGCGGCCCGCGGCCTGCCCACGGTGATCGGGCTGCGAGGGTTGGCCTCGGCGGCGTTCGTCGGCGCCGAGGTGGTCATCCCGTTGATGCTCTCCCGGGAGCGGGGCCTGTCGCCGACCGGCGCCGGGCTGGTCCTCACGGTAGGCGCGCTGGCCTGGTCGGTGGGTTCGTGGATCCAGGGCAGGATTCCGGTGCCGGCCTCCCGTGCCAGCCTGCCCCGCGCCGGGTTGAGCTGCATCACCGTCGGCACCGCCACGGTGGCGCTCGCCGTACGGCCCGAGCTGCCGGTGGCCGTCGCCGTGCTGGGCTGGGCGGTCGCCGGTCTCGGCATGGGGCTGCTCTACCCGTCGTTGTCGGTGCTCACCCTCGAGCTGTCCGCTCCCGGCGAGCAGGGCCGCAACAGCTCGTCGTTGCAACTGGGCGACTCGCTCTTCGCGGCGACAGTGCTGGCGCTCACCGGTGCGGTGCTGGCCGCCGGCAGCGCGCCGGGCCCGGCCAGCTACGCATCGACGTTGGCGGTCGCCGCCGGCCTGGCGCTGTTCGGCACGCTGCTGGCGGGACGGGTCGTGGTGCGCGCGAGCGCGTAGCGGAGTTGGTGATCCGCAGATTCGGCACCGTCCGACGTCTGGCGGCCGGGAGGATGGCGGGCGATGAGTTTCCTGACCGTGCTGCCGCTGGCCGTGGTGATGGTCGCCGGGACCAAGGTGGTCGTGGCCGTCTTTCTCGCCTCGTCGGATCGGCCGCGGGCCGCGTCGCTGGGCTTCCTACTCGGCGGCGGGTTGGTGGTGACCATCGGGGTGACCGCGAGTTGGTTGCTCACCCGACTGGTGGGCGGTGTGGCCAGCGACGCCGGTGCCTTCGCCGGCCGGGTCGACAGGGGTCCCGCCATCGACGTGGTGGTGCTCGTCCTGCTGGTCGCCCTCGCCGCTGTGGTGTGGCTGCGGCGGCGCCGGGCCGGGCCGCCGCGGTGGCTGGGGGACCTCGGGCACGCCGGGCCGGCCCGGGCGGCGCGACTCTGCGTGCTGCTCTTCGTGGTGACGCCAAGCGACGACCTGACCATGGCCGCGGTGGGCGCGAGCGTCGCCCGGCACGACCTGCCCTGGTGGAACCTGCTGCCGTTCGTGCTGGTCACGGTCGCACTCCTCGCCCTGCCGCTGCTGGCGCTGCTGCTCCTCGGGCCGCGCGCCGTGCGGTCGCTGGCCCGGATGCGGGAATGGGCCGAGGGGCACTCCTGGGTGGTCGACGAGGTGCTCATCGGTTTCTTCGCGCTGCTGACAGTCGTGGACCTGGTGCGCTCGGGGTGAGGCCGCCGACACGTACGGGGGAACCGGGCGGAGATGAGAGCTGCGACCGTTCACGTTCGTCTTACCGTGACGGCATGTTCGCTGTCGTCACCACGGTGATCCTCTACGTCTTCGGCTTCGTCTTCCTCTACGGCGTGATCCGGTTGGGTGTCCGGCACGCTCTCGAGGATCTGGAGCTACAGCGGGCCAAGGCCCGGCGCGAAGAGGAGCTGGCGGCTGCCCGCGACCGTTCCTTCATGCGCGACAACGCGTTCCTGGCGGGCAGTTGAGTCCCGGTACGGGGGTGACGTCCGAGGGCGGCCCGGGAGTCGCCGGGCGGTCCGTCGCGGCAGATGCGAGGATCGCACCCGTGATGGGAACGCTGAAGACCGAACCCGCCCGCGCCCGCCTCGACCTGCTCGCCCCTCCGGTCGCGGAGGCCATCGCGCAGTGGCCCGCCGAGGCGCCGGTGGACGTCGACGACGTGCTTGTCGCGCCGATCGACGCCGAGCTCGCCGACACCGCCGCGTTCTGTGCCGCGTACGAGGTGGGGCTTGACGTGTCGGCCAACTGCGTCGTGGTGGCGGGCAAGCGTGAGGGCGTGGTCCGCTACGCGGCCTGCGTCGTCCTGGCCACCACCCGGGCCGACGTGAACGGGGTGGCCCGCCGCGCGCTTGACGTCCGCAAGGCCAGCTTCGCCCCGATGGACGACGCGGTGGCGCTGACCGGCATGGAGTACGGCGGCATCACCCCGATCGGGCTGCCGGCGCAGTGGCCGATCCTTGTGGACTCGCGGGTGATCGCCACACCGCACGTGATCATCGGATCCGGCGTACGCCACAGCAAGATCGCCCTGCCGGGGCCGGCGCTTGGCGCACTGCCCGGTGCGCAGGTGGTGGAAGGGCTGGCCCGACCGGCCTGACCAGGCATCGGCGTCGATACCGTTGCACGTGAAACATCACAACGGTCGATGGGTCAGTTGGCGGCGGCCTCGCGCTGCTCGACCTCGGCGAGTGCGGCGAGCAGCGTCTGCGCCTCCTGCGCGCCGGACACCGCGTACTTCCCGGCCAGTACGAACATCGGGACGCCCGTGATGCCCAGCTCCCGTGCCGTGGCCAGGCCGGCGGTGACGTCGGCGGTCCGCTCGTCGGAGTCGAGGAACCGGCGTGCGTCGGCGGCGTCCAGGCCGATCCCGCCGGCGACGGCGGCCAGCGCCTCCCGCGAGCCGAGGTCGACGCCCTGGGTGAAGTGCGCCCGGTAGAGCGCCTCCACCATCTCGCCGGCCCGACCGTGGTCGGTGGCGTACGCGACCAGCCGGTGCGCGTCGAAGGTGTTGGCGATCACCGCGCGGTCGAAGTCCAGCCGCAGTCCGTCACCCGCCGCGACCGCTGTCACGTGGTCGAACATCTGCCGGGCGCGCTCCGGCCCGCCGAACTTGGCGGCCATCGCCCGCACCAGCGGCAGGGGCTCCGCGACCGGCGACGGGTCGAGCTGGAACGGCCGGTAGCGGACCGTCACCTCGCCGCCGTAGCTGGCGAGGGCCTGCTCCAGCCGGTGCTTGCCGATGTAGCACCAGGGGCAGACGAGGTCCGCGTAGATCTCGATCTCCATGACCGCTGGCAACTGCCAGGTCAGCCGAGTTGTTCCCGGACCTGCCGCTTGAGCCGGCCCAGGATCGCCGTGCCGCCGCGTACCCGCAGTGGACTGATCGCCTGGGCCAGACCCATCCGCTGGTAGAGGTCGTCCGGCACGGCAAGCACCTCCTCGGCGCTCGCCCCGGCCAGCCCTTCGGCGAGAATGCCGGCGAACGCCCGGGTGGTGGGCGCCTCGGGCGGGCAGTCGAAGAGAGTCTCGACGGTGCCCTGCGCCGTCACCCGGGCGCGCAGGAAGAACGCCGTCTGGCACTCCGGCACCTGCTCCATGCCCTCGCGGTCGGCGGCGCCGTCGGGCAGCGGGGGGATGGCGTCGGAGTATTCCAGCAGCATCTCCAGCACCAGGTCCCGCGGCGCGGCGGCGAACTCGTCGACGATCTCGGCCAGTCGGGCCGGCATGTCAGCCATGCGTCGAGGCTACCGCCGGCCGTTCCTAGACCGTCGGGGACTGCTCGCTGATCTCGCTGAGCGCGCTCGTCGGGTCGAGCTGCATGGCCAGGTCGCCGAGCGAGACGATCCCGACGAGCTTGCGGTCGCTGTCGCAGACGAGCACCCGTCGGATCCCCCGGTCGCGCATCAACGCCGCCGCCTCGCCCGCCGTGCAGTGCTGCTCGATCATCACTACCTCACGGGTGACGATCGAGCCGATCGTGGTGGCCGCCGGCGAGCTGTTCTCCGCAACGGCCCGCACCACGATGTCCCGGTCGGTGAGCATGCCGGCGAGACTGGCGCCGTCGGTGACCACCACATCGCCGATGTCCGCCTCCTTCATCACCCTGGCCGCCTCGTCCAGGGTCGTCTCCACCGGCAGGTAGACGACCTGCTTGGTCATGACGTCGCTGACCCGGTAACCGGTCATGAAAGCCTCCGAAGCGTTTGCACCCGATCGAACTGCACTACCCCGTGACGCTGCCGCTACACCAGGTTTGCACGCTCCCGACGCACCTCGTCGACGATCCGCTCGACCAGACCGTCCACCGGCAACTCCACGCGCCCGTCACCGGCCCGCTCGCGCAACTCCACGTACCCCTCGGCCAGACGGCGGCCGACCACGACGGCGCGCGGGATGCCGATCAGCTCGGCGTCGGTGAACTTGACCCCGGCCGAGACGTGCGTCCGGTCGTCGACGAGCACGCGCAGGCCGGCGGCGGCGAGGCGCCCGCCGAACTCCAGCGCCGCGTCGAGCTGCCGCCCCTTGCCCGCCACCACCAGGTGTACGTCGCACGGCGCGACCGCTGCCGGCCAGATCAGCCCCCGGTCGTCGTGGTGCTGCTCGGCGATGGCCGCGACCGCCCGGGAGATCCCGATGCCGTAGCAACCCATGGTGGGCCGGACCGGTTTGCCGGCCGGACCGAGCACGTCGACAGCGAACGCGTCGGTGTACCGGCGTCCGAGTTGGAAGATGTGCCCGATCTCGATGCCCCGCCTGATGGTCAGCTCGCCGTCGCCGCACGCGGGGCAGGGATCCCCGGCGCGCACCTCGGCCGCCTCGACCGTCCCGTCGGGCGTGAAGTCCCGCCCGCAGACCACCCCTGTCGCGTGCCGGCCGGGCTCGTTCGCGCCGGTCAGCCACGAGGAGCCGGGCACCACCCGGGGATCGACGAGGTAGCGGATGCCCAGCTTGTCCAGCACCTGCGGGCCGATGTACCCGCGTACCAGTTCCGGATGCGCGGCCCAGTCGTCGAAGACGGCCACCTGGGCCGGCTCCAGCGCGGCACCCAGGCGCTTCAGGTCGACCTCCCGGTCACCGGGCAGCCCGACCACCAGCAGCTCGGCCCGCTCGGCCCCCGGTTGGCGGACGGTCAACACGACGTTCTTCAACGTTTCGGCGGCGGTCCAGCCGTCCCGACCACCGAGCCGGCGGACGTTGGCCAGCTCGACAAGGCTGGCGATGGTCGCGGTCTCCGGGGTGTCGTGCACCTCGACGGCCGGCTGAGCGGCCGGGTCTGCGCCAGCGGGCGCCCGGGTGACCACCGCCTCGGTGTTCGCCGCGTAGTCGCAGGCGGTGCAGCCGACGAAAGTGTCCTCACCGACAGGCGTCGCGGCCAGGAACTCCTCCGACGCCGAACCGCCCATCGCACCGGACATCGCGTGCACGACCGTGTGCTCAAGGCCCAGCCGCTCGAAGATCCGCTGGTACGCCACCCGGTGCCGCGCGTACGCGTCCCGCAACCCCGCATCGTCCAGGTCGAACGAGTACGCGTCCTTCATCAGGAACTCCCGGCCGCGCAGCACACCGGCCCGGGGTCGCGCCTCGTCGCGGAACTTCGTCTGCACCTGGAACAGCGTCACAGGGAAATCCCGGTACGAGGTGAACACGTCCTTGACCAGCAGCGCCGCCATCTCCTCGTGGGTGGGCGCCAACAGGTGTTCGGCGCCGCGCCGGTCGGCGAGGGTGAAGATGTCGTCGCCGTACTCCGTCCACCGGCCGCTGGTCCGGTACGGCTCGGCGGGCAGCAGCGCCGGGAAGTGCACCTCCTGGTCGCCGATCGCGGTCAGTTCGGTGCGGACGATCTCGGTGATCCGGTCCAGCACCAGCTTGCCCAGCGGCAGCCACGTGTAGCCGCCCGGCGCGGCGCGGCGGATGTAACCGGCGCGCAGCAGCAGCCGGTGACTCGGCACCTCCGCGTCGGCCGGATCCTCGCGAAGGGTCCGCAGCAACAGGGTCGACATGCGTAGCAGCATCCGCGCAGCCTACGACCGGTGCGGCAGCGTGAGCGATCCATTTCGGTCCCAGCCCGCCCACGACGGCAACCATCGGCGTCCGACCCGGCCGGGTGTTGGCCGCGGTCCTCTCCGCACTGTCATCCCGCGCCGGGAAGCCGGCCCTCGCAGCGCACGTCCGGGTCGACCATCTGCCGCCGGGGCATCATCCAGTCCAGGGCGGTCTCCTCCACCGGCCAGCCGCGTACCGACACCAGGCTGTACGGCACCTGCGCCGCCTGCGGGCAGAGGACCTGCGACTCGACCTGGCCGTTCGGCAGGAACCGCACACGGCCGCTCTGGTCCAGCACGATCGTCGACGTGTCGGTGACCGTGATGAGCGAGCCGAGCACCACCTCCAGACCGGCCCGGTCGGGCGGCGACGGAACCGCGTCGCTCACGGGAGCCTCGGCGGCCTTCTTCGGATCGACCTCGATCGCGGCGATGGGCAGCAGCGGCACCCGGAGGAAGACGGCTCCCATCACCACCGGGAGCACGGCGGCGACCGTGAACGCCAGCCCGTGGGTCAGCGCCGGGGCGATCCAGCCGGGGATCGGACCGGTGAGCAGCAGGGTGGCGGCGGGCGGCACCGCGAGCAGCGCCGCCGTGGACAACTCGCCCTCCTGGACCGCCGTCCAGATCGCCGGAGCCAGGACGCTGTACGCGAGCACCGCCGCCGCCACCGGCAGCGCCACTGTCACCACCAGGATCCGGGTCGGCTGGTCCGGGTGCAGGTAGCGGGTCCGCAGGGCGAGCAGCCAGAGACCGAGCATCAGCAGCGACGGCAGGAAGCGGAGCTGCCAGGTCAGTGCCCCCAGCGCGACGGCCGCGCTGATCACCCAACCGGGGGTACGCGCGGTCCCCGAGGCCAGCAGCGACCGTTCCGGGTCGAAGCGGTCAGGGGCGCTGAGACGGAGCAGCCGACCGAGCACGCCGAACGCGAGCACCACCACGGGGAACGCCCACACCAGGGCGATCAGCAGGGCGCTCAGCAGGCCGAGAGGGCTGACGTACTGCACCAGAAGCAGCATCGTCGACATGTCCTGTCGACTGAGCTGCCACAGCCGTAGAACCAGGAGCAGGACGGGGAACGCGGGCAGGAGGGTCAGCAGCCACTGCTGCGCCTGCCGCGCCCCCGCCATCCGGCGCGGTTTGCCGTCACCGAGGTCGGTGGCGATCCGGGGTGCGCCGGCGCCGGCAGCGCGATCCTCTCCCACGGCCACTGCCGCACCTCCACCTTCCGAGCCTCGGGTTGCTCCTGCTCCGCGACCGGCTGGCCGGGGTTGTACTGCTGCTGCCAGCGGAGGTTGGCGTTGTACGCGTTCTCCCAGGTCGCGTTCTCCTCGTCGTTTGCCGACGTGTACAGCGCGAGGTTGACCAGGTCGCGGAGCGCCTGGTTGGGGCCGGTGTTGACACCCCACCTCTCCTGGGGGGAGGAGCCGATGTCCCAGTGCCGCAGAGGCTTGGTGTTCCGGAGGGTGACCGGGAAGCGTTGACCGTCGTCGCCCGGCCGGTCGGCGGTGACGAAGCCGGCGAGGATCGCGGCGTCGGTTGTCACGGCCTCCACCTCGCCGTCGTACAACTCCTGGATGCACTCGCTGATCCGGTTCCGGCCCCTGGGCTTCGCGCCGGCCTCGGTCAGACGGTCGATCGAGGTCGAGGTGGTGAGCGAGCAGACCGACCGCCCGGCGAGATCCTGGAGACTGCTCACCGGCCCCTTGAAGCTCTGCAGGGTGACCACCGACTGCTCGGTGTGCAGGTAGGCGGAGGAGAAGACCGCGCCCTCCTCCTCACGCTTCTTGTTGATGCTGTACGACGCGATGACGAGGTCGACGGTGACGAACCCGTCCCCGTCGCTGGCCTGCCGCCGGGCCCGGTCCTCGCTCTCGATGGGCAGGAACCGCACCTGGGAGCGGTCGAACCCGAGGAAGCTGGCGATCATATAGGCGATGTCGACGTCGAAGCCCTTCCAGACGTTGTTCGAGAACCGCTGGGAGATGCCCGGCTGGTCGTCCTTCACCCCGATGACCAGTTGCTGCTTGCCCTTCATGCCGGCCTGCTCCAGCAGCTCATCGCGGGTCGGGGGGCCCACGGCGAGCACGATCGGGACCAGGGCCGCCGCCAGGACGGCCAATGCGACGACAAGTCCCACGACTCGGATCTGGCGGGTGCGGGCGCTGCGTGTAGGTGTGGCCGGCCCGGCGGGGCTCGGCTCGCTTGCCTGACTCAACTCGGCCTCCCCGCTGCCTGGCCCCGCTGACCGGCCCTCCATTGTGGGGTCTGCGAGCGAGCCGTGGCGACCCGCCGCGCGCACTCCGTCCGGGCCCATGATCGACATGGGTCCGGAGCGCGCACGCGGCTCGACCGGGAGGACACCCGCGGATGACCTCCGCCACGTCGACCGGTCGGGGCACCGCGCACCGCGTCCCCGGTGACAGACTGGTCGCCGCAGGCAACGGGTGTCGTGAGGGGGGCGCGGGTGCGCTGGCGCAGTTTTGTCGCGGTCGGGGACAGCTTCACCGAGGGCATGGACGACGCGTACCCGGACGGCTCGTACCGGGGCTGGGCGGATCTGGTCGCGACCCGGCTCGCCGCCGAGGCGGGCCCCGACTTCCGGTACGCGAACCTCGCCATCCGGGGCCGGCTCTTCCCCAGCGTGGTGGCCGAGCAGGTGCCCTCCGCCGTGGCGATGAAGCCGGATCTGATCAGTTTCGCGGCCGGCGGGAACGACGTGCTGCGTCGCACCTTCGACCCGGACACGCTTGTCGCCCGCTTCGACGAGGTGGTCCGGCAGTTGCGCTCGGGCGGCGCTGACGTGCTGCTCTTCCGTTTCGCCGACGTGATGGCCCGGCTGCCCGGTCAGCGCCTCGTCGCTCCCCGCGTGCAGTTGCTCAACCAGGCGGTCGGCGAGACCGCCGAGCGGCACGGCGCGATCATGGTCGACCTGTACGCCGACGACACCTTCCTCAACCCGATGCTCTGGAGCACGGACCGGCTGCACCTCTCCGCGGCCGGGCACCGACGGGTCGCCGCGCAGGTGCTCAACGCGCTCGGGGTGGGCTGCGACGAGGAGTGGCTGATGGTCCCGCCGCATCCGGCGCCGTCGCCGTGGCTGGCCGCCCGCGCCGCCGACCTGCGCTGGGCCGGGCAGCACCTCGCCCCGTGGATCAAGCGGCGGCTCACCGGCCGGTCGTCCGGCGACACGGTGACCGCCAAGCGTCCGCTGCTCGGGCCGATCGTCGACTGACGGTGCGCACCCTGCACACCGCGCCACTGCTGCGGCACACGCCCGACGGCGAACCGGTGCCGGAGCACGCAGTCCTCGTCGACGGCGACCGCGTCCGGGCCGTCGGCCCGTTGGCCGAGCTGACCGAGGCGTACGAGGGTGTGCGGCTCCGCCGTTGGCCGGGCACGCTGGGGCCGGGGCGGCTGCACGACGGTCCGCTGCCGGCGGCACCCACTCCGCGGGAGCGGGTGCACGCGCTGCTGCGGAACGGAGTCACAGCGGTGCTGGCGGAACAACTCGCCGATCCGGCGCTGCGGGCCGCCGTCGACCGGAACGACCTGCTCGTGCTGCCCGCGCCCGTGGCGGTGACCCTGCGTCCGGGCGGGCGGGCCGACCTCGCGGTGTACGACGCCGACGACGCCTGCCTGGTGACAGTTGTCGCCGGCCGGATCGCCCACCGCCGGGCCTGACCCGACACCACGTGGGCCGCGTCGCACCCGATGGTCGGTCGGCGGGCGGAGTTGCGGCGTAGTTTGGGGATCATGTCTGTGCCCAACGATCCTGATCCCCGCCTCCAGTCGTACGCGGACCCGCAGCGGCTGGTCACCACCGAGTGGCTGGCCGAGCACCTGGGCGACGAGGGCCTCGTGGTGGTCGAGTCCGACGAGGACGTGCTGCTCTACGAATCCGGTCACATCCCGGGCGCCGTGAAGGTCGACTGGCACCTGGAGCTGAACGACCAGGTGACCCGGGACTACCTGGACGCGAAGAGCTTCGCCGAGCTGTGTGCCGCGAAGGGCATCGGCCGGGGCGACACGGTCGTCTTCTACGGCGACAACTTCAACTGGTGGGCCGCGTACGCCCTCTGGGTGTTCTCGCTCTTCGGCCACGCCGACGTACGGCTGCTCGACGGCGGTCGGCAGAAGTGGATCGCCGAGGGTCGCGAGGTGACCCGCGACAAGCCGGCCCGTCCCCGCGCCGACTATCCGGTGCCGCTGCGCGACGACGCGCCGCTGCGGGCGTACCGCGAGCAGGTCATGGCCCACGTCGCCGCCGGTCGGCCGCTCGTCGACGTCCGGTCGCCGGGTGAGTACACGGGCGAGATGCTGCACATGCCGCACTATCCGCAGGAGGGCGCGCTGCGCGGCGGGCACATCCCGGGTGCGGTGAGCAAGCCGTGGAAGTCCGCCGCCAACGAGGACGGCACGTTCAAGTCCGCCGACGAACTGAAGGCGATCTACGCCGACCAGCTCGGATTGAGTCCGGACGACGACGTGATCGCATACTGCCGGATCGGTGAACGGTCCAGCCACACCTGGTTCGTGCTGCGGCACCTGCTGGGCTACCCGCAGGTGCGCAACTACGACGGTTCGTGGACCGAGTGGGGCAACCTGGTCCGGGCACCAGTGGTCAAGGGTGACCAGCCCGGCGGCCTCGCCAACTGAGCGACCCCACCGTCCCCGCGTGACCGTGACGGCCGCGCGGGGACCGGTGGTCAGCCCGCGAGGGCGACCACGCCGCGCAGGTCGCGGACGATGCCGGTGATCTCGCCGGTCTCCGGGTTCCAGCGTGCCAACCCGGCCGGGTCCAGGCGGAGCAGCACAGCGCCCCTGTTGTCCCAGCCCAGCACGGGGCAGCAGCCCTTGGCGCGGTCCCGGCCCAGGTCGAGCAGGTGGGTCACGGCACCGGTGCGCGCGTCCAGCACGGCCGCCCCCTCCGCGCCGTCGATCTCGCCGCTGACGATCCACGCCCCGGTGGCGATCCGTCCACCGTGCAGCCAGCCCCGCCCGTAGAACTCGTTCACCTGGTACGGCGCGGGCAGCGCGTCATCGGTGATCCGCTGTTCCGAGCGGAGCGTGGCGTCGCGGGCGGTCCGGCTGCGCAGCGTCAGGCCACCCCGCTCGCCGATCATCTCGATCAGCGCGGCCTCGCGGCCGGCCGACGGGTCGGGTGCCACCACGTCCCAGGCGGACACGTCGATGGTGCTCGCCGCGTCGGTGTCCCGCTCCACCGTGTACGTCCGGTTGTCGCCGCCGACAAGCACCCGGTCGCTCGCCCAGACCACCAGCTCCAGGTAGCCGTCGAGCGGGATCCGGCGTACACCGGCTCTGGTGAGGTCGACCATGATCAGCTCGTTGGTCTGCGCGAACGCGGCCCATCGGCCGTCCGGCGACAGTACCCCCGGTTTCACGGCGGCGGCCTCGTTGCCGCCCGCGTCCCGGGTGGGCGCCAGCGTCACCACGTCCAGACCGCGTACGACACCGTCGTCGCCGAGGACCCGGACCGGTCCGACGGCACGTCCCTCCTCGTCCAGGGGCTGGTACAGCGCCAGCGCCTGCCGGACCGGCCGCTCGGACAGCGGCACGGTCGGCGGGTCGGCGAGCCGGGCCAGCGGGTCGGGTGGGTAGGTCAGCTCGGCGGGGGGCCGCTGCACGGGACCGGCGTGGGTGGGTTCGACGGTCGGGGTCGGGGCCACCGGGTGGTCCGGTGGAGGATCGGCAGGTGGTCGGAGCACGGCCACCGTGCCGCCGCCGATCAGTGCCACGGCCAGGGCGACCGCACCGACCGCCCGCCGGGTACGCCTGGTGCGCCGCGCCCGGTCCCAGCCTGCCGTCGCGGGTTGGCTGGGCAGCACGTCCTCGACGCTGACTGTCAGAAGTCGACGGAGATCCTGCTCGTTCACGGGTTCACCTCCAGGCCTGTGGCTGCCGCGCCCGGGGCCGGCCGGGTGTCCACTGTGAGGTCCGGAGCCACCTCGCGGAGCCGGCGCAGGGCGGCGTGGCACTGGCTCTTCACGGTGCCGACGGTCACCCCCAGCGCCTCCGCGGTGGCGACCTCGGTCAGGTCCTCGTAGTAGCGCAGCACCAGGACGGCCCGCTGCCGCGGCGGCAGTTGCCCCAGCGCGTCGTGCAGCGTCAGCCGCAACGCGCCGTCCCGGTCTGGGGCCACCTGTTCCGGCGGCGCGGCGCTGAGCCGTTCGCGGCGACGGCGACGCCACCAGGACACCGCGTCGCGGTAGAGGATCGTCCGCACGTACGCGGCGGGGTCGCCGTCGCGTACCGACGACCAGCGCAGCGCCAGCTTCAACAGGGCGTCCTGGAGGAGGTCCTCGGCCTGGTGCCGGTTGCCGCAGATCAAATAGGCCGCGCGCAGCAGCCGGTGCTGGTGGGTCTCCACGAAGGCGAGGTAGCCGTCGCGGCCGTCGTCGTTCGCCGTCGATCCCATCCGCCCCCCCTTCCGGCCGTCGCGTCGCGCGTCACCTGGCAGACGCACGGGGAGAGGGAAAAGGTTGGGTCAGTCCTCCGGCCGCCCGGTCAGGTAGCGCTGGAGAGTCGGCCCGATCCAGGAGACCAGGTCCTCGGGTGCGGCGTCCACCATGGGCGGAAGACGGACGATGTAACGGGTGAAGGCGAGGCCGAGGATCTGACTTGCCACCAGGCCGGCGCGTCGGCCGGTCGTCCGCGCCTCGGTGTCGAACGTGGCGACGGCCGCGGCGAGCTGGTCGGCGAAGATGCCGCGCATCCGTTCGGCCGCGCCCGGGTTGGTGCTGGCGGCGCGTAGCAGCGCGACGAGCGTCTCGTCTCCCTCCCAGCGGGCGAGGAAGTGCCGGATCAGCGCCTCGCCGAGTTGCGCGGGAGGGACGGCGGTCAGGTCGGGCAGGCGCAGGTCGAACTCGGCCGCCGCCGCGAAGAGCCCCTCCTTGCTGCCGTAGTAGCGCATGACCATCGACGGGTCGATCCGGGCGTCGGCGGCGATGGCCCGGATGGTGGCGCGTTCGTACCCGTCTGCGGCGAACCGTTCCCGGGCGGCTCGCAGGATCGCCGCCCGGGTGGCGTCCGAGCGGCGGGGACGGGCGGGAGCTGTCATGTCAACGACCGTATGCCAACACCTGTTGACACGCAATCGACGGGCTTCTACCGTTGCCAACAAATGTTTGCCAACGCGTGTTGGCAACTGTCGTTCCGGAGGTGGCAATGCTGCCCACGAGTACCGACGTCCTGGTGGTGGGGGCGGGCCCCACCGGCCTCGCCACCGCGCTGACACTCGCCCGACGCGGAGCCGACGTGACAGTCCTCGACCAGGTCGCCGCCGCGCCGGTGACCTCCCGGGCGGCGGTCGTGCACGCGTACACCCTGGAGGTGCTGGACCGGATCGGCGCCGCGGCTCCGCTCGTCGCCCAGGGCGTGCGAGCGCCGCGCTTCACGGTCCGCGACCGCGACCGGGTGCTGCTGGCGGTCCCGTTCCACGGGTTGCCGTCCCGCTTTCCCTACGCGCTGCTGGTCTCCCAGGCCGTCACCGAGAAGGTGCTCACCGACCAGTTGGCCGACCTGGGCGTGCGGGTGCGGCGGCCGTGCCGGCTGACCGGCCTGAGCCACACCGCCGACGGCGTACGCGCGCAGGTCGACGGCGCCGAGCTGCGCGCCAGGTACGTGGTCGGTGCGGACGGCCTGCACAGCACCGTCCGGCAGGCGGCAGGCATCGGCTTCACCGGCCCGAGCGACGAGGAGTCCTTCGTGCTCGCCGACGTACGCGTGCACAGCGTGCTGCCCCGCGACGAGGCGGCGCTGTTCCTCGCCCGCCCCGGGCCGCTGGTCTGGGCGCCGCTGCCGGACGGTGTGGTCCGGATCGTCGCCGCGGTACCGACGGCACCCGCCGAACCGGACGCGGCGTACCTCCAGGCGCTGCTCGACGAACGCGGCCCGAGACGGCGGCCGGACCGGGTGACCGCTGTGCTGTGGGGTTCCCGGTTCCGGGTGCGGCACCGCATCGCCGACACCTTCCGCGCCGGTCCGGTGCTGCTCGCCGGGGACGCCGCGCACGTGCACAGCCCTGCCGGCGGTCAGGGTATGAACCTGGGGATCTGCGACGCGGTGGCCCTCGGTACCGCGCTGGCCGACGTGCTGGACGGCGGATCCGAGACGGTCCTGGACGGGTACGACGCCCGGCAGCGCCCGATGGCCGAGGACGTGCTGAGCTTCGCCTCCGGGCTGACCCGGCTGGCCACCACCTCCCCGGCCCGCCGGCCGGCCCGCGACGTGCTGCTCCGGCTGCTCGGCGGCGTGCCACCGGTCCGGCGGCGGATCGCGCTGCGCCTGTCCGGGTTGTCCCACCGGGAACGGGCCACGCACTAGACGGCACCCCGTCGAAGGGTCCGCCACGCCGCCACGCTCACCAGCGCGAACGTGGCCGCGGCGGCGCACATCACCGGCACCGTCCCCGATGCGGCGGCGACCAGTCCGGCGAGTGCCGCGCCGACCGGAGCGGTGAGCAGACCCACCATCCGCTGGGCCGCACCCACCCGACCCAGCAGCCCCGCCGGCACGTGCCGCTGCCCGTACGACGCCCACAGGCTGTTCCACACCACAGTCCCGGCGGCGAAGACGGCAAGCGCGAACCCGCCCGGCACCGGATGCCGGGCCAGCGCGAACCCGCCCAACGCCACGGTCTGCGCGGCGAGCACCGCGCACAGCGCCCGCACCGTGCCGAGCCGGGCGGCGAGCCGACCCGCGCCCAGTGCCCCGGCCAGGCCGCCGACGATCGCCGACGCGGCGAACAGCCCGTACCCGGCCGGCGGCACGCGCAGCACGTCCAAGGCGTACAGCACCAGCACCGCCATGAGGCCGCTGATCGCCAGGTTGCACCCGGCGGCGAGCACTGTGACGTGCCACAGTGTCCGGTGGCCACGCAGCCACCGCACTCCCTCGACGATCTCGCCCCACACCGACCCGCGGGGCGCGGCGGATCCGGCGGTCGGGTCGGCCACGGGCGCCGGGGCCAAGGCCAGTGCCAGCACGGCGGCCACCGCGAAGGTGACGGCGTCCAGAGCGAACGGCAGGGCCGGTGCGACGGCGAAGAGGACACCGGCGGCGGGCGCACCGAGGAAACCGCCGGCCACCGCCGTACCCGCCTGGAGGCGGCCGTTGGCCCGGGGCAGCGCGGCCGGCGCCACCAGCGCGGGAAGCAGTGCGAACGAGGCCGAGTCGAAGAGCGTGCCCAGCGCGGCAAGGAGGAACGCCGCCACCAGCAGGGCCGCGATGCCGGCCCGGTCGACGGCGACAGCCACCGCCAACGCCGCCACCACCCCGGCGCGTATCCCGTCTACCAGGGCCATCGTCCGACGGCGGTCCCAACGGTCGGCGTACACGCCGCCGAGCAGGCCGAAGAGCAGTGGCGGCACCTGCGCGACCAGTGTGACCGCGGCGATGACCCGGGGGTCGCGGGTCAGCGCCGCCGCCAGCAGGGCCAGAGCCGGCGTACGAAGCGCGTCCCCGAACCGCGACGAGACGGTGGCGCACCACAGCAGCCGGAAGTCCCGACCGAGAACGGAAGCTCTCATGCCGGAGACCGTGCGGGTTCGACCGGGTCGAGGGTCAAGCCGCCGCGAACGGGGGACGCGCCCGTCGGTGATCATCGGTACGGTGGGCGCCGGTATTCGGGACCGGGGGAGAAAACAGGCGTGGACCACACCTTCCAGGTCGACCTCCGTGGCGTGGTCGACCTGCTCAGTCACCACCTCTACGGCAGCCCGCGGGTCTACGTCCGCGAGCTGTTGCAGAACGCCGTGGACGCGATCACCGCACGGCGCTCGACCGAACCGGACGCGCCCGCCCTGATCCGCATCGAAGCCCCCGAGCTGACCGGCGACGGCACGTTGCGGGTACACGACACGGGCATCGGCCTCACCGAGGCGCAGGTGCACGAGCTGCTGGCCACCATCGGCCGCAGCTCCAAGCGGGACGAGCTGGGCTTCTCCCGCCACGAGTTCCTCGGCCAGTTCGGCATCGGCCTGCTCTCCTGCTTCCTGGTCGCCGACGAGATCCAGGTGCTCACCCGCAACGGCGAACACCCCACGGTCCGCTGGACCGGGTACGCCGACGGCAGGTACGCGGTGAGCGTCGCACCGCCGGAGGCCGCCCGCGCCGAACCGGGCACCACAGTCACGCTGGTGCCCCGCCCCGACGCCGACGAGTGGTTCACCACGCCGACGGTCACCGACCTGGCTCGCCTCTTCGGTTCGCTGCTGCCGGTCACCGTGCGGGTCGGTGACGTCGTCACCACCACTGGCGAGCCGCCGTGGCCCACCACGCCGGGGGCACCTGTCGACCGGGCGGCCCTCGTCGCGTACGCGAGGGAGACGCTCGGCGTCGACCCGTTCGACGTGCTGCCGTTGACAGTCGCGGAGGCCGGGCTGACCGGTGTCGCAGTCGTCCTGCCCACCCCGGTGAACCCGGCCGCCCGCGCGGGACACCGGGTCTACCTCAAGCGGATGCTGCTCACCGAGCACGCCGACGGGCTGCTGCCGGACTGGGCGTTCTTCGCCCACTGCGTGGTGGACGCCACCGAGCTGCGCCCCACCGCGAGCCGCGAGGCCCTCTACGAGGACACCCTGCTGGCCGCGACCCGGGAGGCGCTCGGCGACCAGGTACGCGGCTGGCTGGTCCGGCTGGCCCGGCACGACCCGCACCGGCTGGCCGAGTTCCTCCAGGTGCACCACCTCGGCGTTAAGGCGTTGGCGCTGCACGACGACGAGATGCTGCGGCTGGTCGACAGGTGGTGGCCGATGGACACCAACGTCGGCACGCTCACCCTCGCCGAGTTCCGGGAACGCCACGGCGTCGTGCGCTACGCGGCGAGCCTGGACGAGTTCCGCCAGCTCGCCGCCGTGGCCGCCGCGCAGGACCTGGCGGTGGTCAACGCCGGCTACACGTACGACACCGAGCTGATCGAGCGGCTGCCGGCGGTGGACCGCTCGGTGCTGATCGAGCGGCTGGAACCGAGCGACCTCACGACCCGCTTCGAGGGCCTCGACCCGCAGGTGGAGCTGGCGCTGCGGCCGTTCCTCAGCGCCGCGCAACGGGCCGTCGAACGGTCCGGCTGCGAGGTGGTGATCCGCGCGTACGACCCGGTGTCGCTGCCCGCCCTCTACCTGGTGAGCCGGTCGGCGGCGTTCAACGAACAGCTCGCGGCCAGCCGGGACCGGGCCGACGAGCTGTGGGGCGGCGTCCTCGACGCGCTCGCCGCCACCGCCCCACCGGACCGTCCACAGTTGGTGCTCAACCACCGCAATCCGCTGGTCCGCCGGGTCACCATGCTGGCCGACCCGGAGTTGGTGGGGCTCGCCATCGAGGCGCTGTACGGGCAGGCGTTGCTGCTCGGTCACCATCCGATCCGCGCGGCCGACGCGGCGCTGCTCAACGATTCCTTCCTCGGCCTGCTCGGCCGGGCCGTGCCGGGACGGGAGTGAGCATGAGCGACGAGGATCTGTGGCGGGCGTTGCGCGGCATCACCGACATGCCGTACGGGGCGGGGCAGATCGCCGCCCTGGAACAGTTGCTGCGCCGGGTGGACGCCGCCGACGACAGGCACCTGGCCTTCGTCACCCGGATGCAGTCCACCGTGGGCTACATCTACGGCGGGGAGCCGGCGAAGTCCTTCGTGACCTTCTCCTGGTGCCTGGCCGAGTTCGACCGCGACCCGCAGCCCTACCACCAGCGTCACCTGCACAACCTGCTCTGGCACTTCAAGTACATGATCTCCGGTCTGCTGAACTTCCCCGAGGTGCCGCTGGACCGCACGTACGCCGTGCTCGACGACATGGAGCGCCGTTACCGGGCCGGCGGGCACAGCCTGCAGACCGTCCACAAGCACCGGTTCCGGGTCGCCGACCACGTGGGGGACGCCGACGCGGCAGCGCACTGGTACCGGCTCTGGCAGACCACACCGCGCGACGACCTCTCCGACTGCGCCGGCTGTGATCCGACGAGCCAGGTGGGCTACCTCGCTGACAGCGGACGGGATGCGGAGGCGGTGGCACTGGCCGAGCCGGTGCTCGCCGGCCGGCTCAGCT
Organism: Micromonospora sp. NPDC000663; assembly: GCF_042898105.1. Classification (NCBI taxonomy): domain Bacteria; kingdom Bacillati; phylum Actinomycetota; class Actinomycetes; order Micromonosporales; family Micromonosporaceae; genus Micromonospora; species Micromonospora sp. NPDC000663. The sequence continues at coordinate 473,270 of NZ_JBIAYR010000003.1, read as the reverse complement.
GCAACGAGCAGCCCCAGTCGATCCTCACGGCCCTGCTCCTGCCGTACCTGCGCACCGGGCGCGGTGAGTCGGCGCGGGACGCGCACCGGGAGGCGTACCGCCGGCTGCGCGGCAACCTCGCCAACCTGTGGGACATCGGCGACCACATCGAGTTCTGCACGATGACGGGCAACGAGGCGCGTGCGGTGGAACTCGTCGAACGGCACCTGGACTGGCTGGACCGGGCACCGTCACCTGCCGCCGCCATGCACTTCGCGGCGACGGCAGCTGCCGCGTTGCGCCAGGCCGGCCAGAGCGGCGCGGTGACCGTGTACCGGCGGGCCGCCGAGGGCCGGCCCGCCGGCGAGGTGGCGGCACTGGCGCTGGCCGACGAGTTGACGCGGACCGCGACCGGGTTGGCCGCACGCTTCGACTCCCGCAACGGCACCACCCACCAGTCGGAGTGGATCGCCCGCCGGCTCGCCGTGCGGCCGGACGGCCAGCATCTGCCGCTGTCCGCGAGCGTCCGCCGACGCGCACCGCGCCCGATCGGGCAGGAGCCGGCCCCGGTGCGTGCCGGCGCGGAGCGGCAGGCCGAGGCGCCGGTGGTTGTCGTGCCCGCCGACGCCGGCCCGGACGAGCTGCTGGCTCTCGCCGAGCAGAGTTGGGGTCGACACGACCCGGCGAGGTTCCGGGCGGCGCTGGCCGCCTACGACGAGCGGTTCGGCTCCGAGGAAGTCCCCCCGCGTACGGCAGCGCACCGGCTGGCGATGCGGGCGGCCGAACTCGGCGACGAGGACGACATCCCGGCTGCGATCGAGATGAACCGGGCTGCACTTGAGCTGTACCGCGAGGCAGGTGAGGCGGTGACCGCCCACGTGGTCGCCGGACGGCTCGGAGTGCTGCTGACCCGCTCCGACGACGACGCCGACGAGGGGTTGACGTTGGTCCGGGAGGCCGCCGAGGCACTGGACCGGGACGGCGACGCCCGGCAGCGGTCCGCCGCCCACGACCGGGTGGCGTTGGCGCTGCTGCACCGGGAACGCTGGGCGGAGGCGCTCGCGGCCCTCGACCTGGTGCCCGCCGACGCCGGTGGCGATCCACACCTGGCGGCCCGGATCGCGCTGCACCGCGCGCACCTGCTGGAGCAGTCCGAGCGGGTCGAGGAGGCGCGCGCTGCCGCCGCCGAGGCCCGCCGGATCGGCCGTGAGCTGGGCGTCGGCGAACTGGTCACGGCTTCCTGCCTGACGTACGCCCGTACCGTGGACGATCCCGCGGACGCGGTGGACGCCTGCGACGAGGCCCTGCGGGTGGCACCTGCGGACGCGGAGTTGCCGGTACGCGTCGCCCGCGCCCGCGCGCTGCTCTCCGCCGGCCGCGCCCCCGAGGCGGTGGACGAGTTCGTCGAGGCGGTGACGCTCTGCGTGGAGCGGGGCGCCGAGGGGGACTCCTTCCTGCGCTGGGAGTTGGCGAACGCGTACCGGATGGTGGGTCGGCTCGCCGAGGCCGCCGAGGTCGCCGAGGAGGCCGTGCTCGGTCTCGACCGGATGGGCGCCCAGGCCGAGGCGGACCGGTGCCGGCACCTGCTGGCCGGCGTGTACGCGGGGCTCGGCGAGATCGACCCGGCGCTGGCCCTGCTGGAGCAGTTGGCCGGCAACCTGGACGGCCCGGACAACCTCCCGCACCGGGCGCAGGTGCTGGAGGAGGCCGGCGGCATCCTGTACGACGCGGACCGGGACGCCGCCGGTGCCGAACGGTTCGCGGCGGCGGCCACGGCGTACCGGCTCGGCGGCCTGCCGCTCGACGAGTTGCGGGCGCGCCGGCGGGAGGCGTACGCGTGGTTCTGGGCCGACGACCGGTCGGCGGCGATCCGTGCCGTCGAGCAGGTGGACGGGTTGGCGGCGACGCTGGCCGGGCAGCCGGATCCACCTGTGACGTACGAGTTGGCGATGGCCGCCGAGGCGGGCGCGCGGGTGCTGACGGCCGAGGGCCGACCGGACGAGGCGCTGGCCCGGCTCGACGGGGTGCCGGACCGGTTGCGGTCGATCGAGGCGTTCGGCGAGGCGGCGCAGGTGGAGACTCTCACCGGTGAGCTGCTGCTGCGACTGGACCGGCCGGCCGAGGCGGAACAGCTCCTGCGGCGTGTCCTCGGTGGGCTCCCGGCCGACTCGCGGCCGGTCCGCCAGACGGCCTGGCTGCTGGCCCGCGCCCTGGACCTGCTGGACCGGCCCGACGAGGCGGCCGCCCTGCGGACGGAGCACGACCTGGACGCGGACGACTGAGCGGGCAGGGGTGTGCGCGACCCCTCGCTGACCGGCGACCCACCGTGGTCGGTGCGCGGTCTACGCTTGCCCGGTGACGGTGGAGCAGCAGGCACGGGGGGCGGCGGGCGCGGGCCGGCGCCGGTCCCGCAAGGACGAGATCCTGGAGATCGCGGTCGGTCTGTTCGCCGCCCGGGGCTACCACGGCGTGTCGATGGACGACATCGGCGCGGCCGCCGGAGTCACCGGTCCGGCGCTCTACCACCACTTCGCAGGCAAGGAGGCGATGCTTGCCGCCGCGCTGATCCCGGTCAGCGAGGGGCTGCTGGCCGGCGGGCGCGAACGCTCCGCCGGGCATCCGGACGACCCGCGCCAGGTGCTGGAGTCGCTTATCGACTTCCACGTCGAGTTCGCGCTTGCCAACCCGGCGGTCATCGCCCTGCACCTGCACGAGTTGGACCGCCTGCCCGACGAGCCACGGCGGCGGATCCGCCGTCTGCAACGGATGTACGTCGAGGAGTGGGTGACGGTGCTCACCGCGCTGCACCCGGGTATGCCCGACGGTGAGGCGCGCGTGCTCGCCCACGCCGCGTTCGGCCTGATGAACTCGACGCCGTTCCTCGGTGGCGAGGTGGACCGGCGACGCCGGGCCGAGTTGCTGCGCGGCGCCGCCCTGGCCGCGCTGCTCGCCTGAGTCGACTCGTCACCGGCGTACCGGTCATGGTTTCCTGACTCCGTCCCAACATCCGGACGCCGGGAGGAAAACATGATCGAGTCACTGCTGGTCGCCAATCGGGGCGAGATCGCCCGCCGGATCATCCGTACCGCCAGGCGACTCGGCATCCGCGCGATCGCTGTGTACTCGGAGGCGGACGCCGACCTGCCGTTCGTCGCCGAGGCGGACGAGGCGGTCCTCATCGGCCCTCCCAACCCGGCGCTGAGCTACCGCAACACCGAGGCGATCCTCGCCGCCGCGAAGTCGACGGGCGCGCAGGCCATCCACCCCGGGTACGGCTTCCTGTCGGAGAACGCCGAGTTCGCCCGTACCGTCGAGTCGAGCGGCCTGATCTGGGTCGGGCCCGGCGCGGACGCGATCACCGCGATGGGCGACAAGATCAACGCCCGGAACCTGATGGCGGCGGCGGGCGTTCCGGTCGCGCCAGGGACCACCGACCCGGCCGCCGACCTGGACGCGGCGGTGGCGGCCGCCGCCGAGATCGGCTACCCGGTGATGGTCAAGGCCGCCGCCGGGGGCGGCGGTATGGGCATGGGCGTCGCAGTCGACGAGGCCGCCTTGCGCACCGAGTACGACAAGGTGCGGGCGTTCGCGGAACGGATGTTCGGCGACGGGTCGGTGCTGATCGAGCGGTACTTCCCCCGGGTGCGCCACGTCGAGGTGCAGATCCTCGGCCTGGCCGACGGCCGGGTGGTGGCGCTCGGCGAGCGGGAGTGCTCGGTGCAGCGGCGCAACCAGAAGCTGGTCGAGGAGTCCCCGTCCCCGGCGGTCTCGCCGGAGCTGCGGGAGCGTTTCCTGGCGGCGGCGGTGCGCGCCGGTGAGGCGGTCGCCTACCGCAACGCGGGGACCGTGGAGTGCCTGCTCGACCCTTCCACGAACGAGTTCTTCTTCCTGGAGATGAACACGCGGTTGCAGGTGGAGCACCCGGTGACCGAGTACGTCTACGGCATCGACCTGGTCGAGGAGCAGTTGCGGGTGGCGTCCGGGCTGGCGCCGACCTTCGACCCGGACGCGTTGACCCCGCGTGGGCACGCCGTCGAGATGCGGATCAACGCCGAGGACCCGAAGCGTTTCCTGCCCGGCCCCGGCGTGGTGAAGACCTGGGTGGAGCCCACGGGCGAGGGTGTCCGGGTGGACTCCGGCTACACCGAGGGCAACACGGTCACCCCGTTCTACGACAGCCTGCTGGCCAAGCTGATCATCAGTGGCGCGACCCGCGACGAGGTACTGGAACGGGCGAAGGCCGCGGTCGCCGCCTTCCAGATCGAGGGCCCGAAGAACAACGTCCCCTTCTTCACCGAGTTGCTTGACAACGAGGAGTTCCGTTCCGGCGCCTACGACACAGGCATCGTCTCCCGCATGCGCTGACCGACCAGGTCGTCGGCCGGTCTCCCAGACGGCCGCGCCGCCGAGCCCCGACGGTCCGGGACTGGTACCCGCGCCCTTTGCTCTGCTTACCTGGAGGCGACAGCGGTGGTGCGGATACGGGATGGTGGCCGTTGCGTACAGGTAAGCAGAGCAAAGCGGCCGAACAACCCGACCCGACCCGACGCCACAGGTCCCGATCCGACGTCACAGCGAGGTGACCGATGAGCCATCTGCCAGATTCCGTCTCGATTCGTGAGGTCGGGCCGCGCGACGGGTTGCAGAACGAGGACCCGATTCCGACCGACGCCAAGGTGCGGCTGCTCGACGCGCTCTCCGGCACCGGCGTACGCCGGATCGAGGCCGTGTCGTTCGTGCATCCGAAGGCGATTCCGCAGATGGCCGACGCCGACGAGGTGTGGCAACGGGCCCGGAAGGCCGACGGGGTGCGGTACTCGGCGTTGGTGCCGAACACCAGGGGCGCCCAGCGGGCCCTCGCCGCCGGCTTCACCGAGATCGAGGTGGTGGTCTCGGCCAGCGACACGCACAACCGGCGCAACGTCAACCGCTCGACCGAAGAGTCGCTCGACGACATCGCCGAGCTGATCGACCTGCTGCACGGCGCGTCCGCGCGGGTCGAGGTGATCGTCGCCACCAGCTTCGGATGCCCCTACGAGGGGGACGTCGACCCCGCGCGGGTGGCGGGCATCGTGGACCGGGTGGTCCGCGACGGCGCGGACCGGGTGGCGTTCGGCGACACCACGGGCATGGCGACGCCGCGCCGGGTCCGCGAGCTGGTGACCGCGGTACGCGACCGCAACGCGCACGTGCCGGTGCTGCTGCACTTCCACAACACCCGGGGTACGGCGCTCGCCAACCTGCTGACCGCGCTGGAGCTGGGGGTGACCGAGTTCGATGCCAGCGTCGGTGGCCTGGGTGGCTGTCCGTACGCGCCTGGCGCGAGCGGCAACCTGGCCACCGAGGAGGCCGTGCACATGCTGCACGACATGGGCATCGACACCGGGATCGACCTGGCGGCCCTCATCGAGGCGGCGGAGCTGGCCGAGGAGTTGCTCGGCAAGAAGCTCCCGTCGGGCGTGCTGCGGGCCGGGCCGCGTACCCGGCTGACGCCGATGCCGAGCTGACCGTTAGCTGCGCGATCCGTTCGGTGACGCGACGGAGGGGCCGGCGCTGCCGGCCCCTCCCGCGTACCAGGTCGGTCAGCTCACCGGAGCGAGCGCGGCCGGCCAGCTGTCCCGGAAGATGTCCGCGCTGCGGTCGGTGCTGCGCTCGGTGGCGCTGAAGGTACCGGCGAAGAGGTTGCTCACCCGGTTCGCCTCGGCGCTGCTCGGGTACGGGTTGGTGCAGCTCGTGCCGGCGCTGCCGCCGGACATCAGCAGCGAGCAGTTGCCGTTGTAGTTGTCCGGCAGGCCGAGGATGTGCCCGATCTCGTGGGTCATGATCCGCAGCGGGCTGTACTGCGCCGCCTGCTGGGTGTCGATGTAGACCCGGCCGTTGCCGAGGCTGGTCCGCACGGCGTACGAGCCGCCGCCGGTGATCTGGTAGATCCGCAGGTTGGAACCGCAGTTCGCGGAGAGCGTCAAGTTGACTGTGGCGTTGTTCCAGATCGAGGCGGCCTGGTTGGCGGTGCCGGCGTAGGCCCCTGCCTGGCTGGTGTTGTAGCAGATGGTCATGGCGGCGGACGCGGGCGACGGGTTGGCGACCGTGACGCCGAGGGTGGCGAGTGCCGTCGCGAGCATCGCGACCGCGAGCCGATTGAGTCGTGAGGTCATCGCTGACTCCAATCTGGGAGGGGTGTCAGGAGCCTAACGGTGAGCATCAATACATTTCAATGTTTGAGTGGGAAGCGATCGGGTCGCCGAGTGCCGCGTGGATGCGCTAACCTAACGATCGTTTAGGTTGGTGCGGCGAGGGGGTCGGCGTGACGCTCGACGGTGAGGCGCTGGAGCAGCTGCGCAAGCGGGCCCGGTCCGGCGGCGCGGACAAGTACCACGCGGCCAACGCGGCCAAGGGCAAGCTGTTCGCCCGCGAACGGGTCGCGCTCCTGGTCGACGAGGGTTCGTTCGTCGAGGACGGCCTCTACGCCAACGCGCTCGCCGACGGGCTGCCCGCCGACGGCGTGGTCACCGGCACCGCCACCATCGACGGTCGGCAGGTCTGCCTGATGGCCAATGACTCCACGGTGAAGGCCGGCAGCTGGGGTGCCCGCACCGTCGAGAAGATCATCCGAATCATCGAGCGGGCGTACGACAGAGGCGTGCCGATGGTCTACCTGGTCGACTCGGCCGGCGCACGGATCACCGACCAGGTCGACCTCTTCCCCGGGCGACGCGGCGCCGGCAAGATCTTCTGGAACCAGGTCCGCGCCTCCGGCTCCATCCCGCAGGTGTGCGCGCTGTTCGGCCCGAGTGCCGCCGGTGGGGCGTACATTCCGGCGTTCTGCGACGTGGTGGCCATGGTCGACGGCAACGCCAGCATGTACCTCGGCTCCGACCGGATGGTCGAGATGGTCACCGGGGAGAAGACCACCCTGGAGGCGATGGGCGGCGCGAAGGTGCACACCGCCGAGTCCGGGGTCGGGCACTTCCTGTGCAAGACCGAGGCCGACGCGCTCGACGTGGTGAGGACCTACCTGTCGTACCTGCCGGCGAACTGGACGCAGGCGCCGCCTGCCGCACCGGCCGTCGCCGCGCCCGCGAAGGCCGACCTGGCCGCGCTCGTGCCGGCCAGCGAGCGGCAGGCGTTCGACATGCGGCGGTACGTCAAGGGCCTGCTCGACGAGGGTTCGTTCTTTGAGATCCAGGCGCTGTGGGCCAAGGAGCTGACGATCGGCTTCGGCCGCCTCGACGGCCAGGTCGTCGGTGTGCTCGGCAACAACTCGATGTTCAAGGGCGGCGTGCTCTTCGTCGACTCGGCCGACAAGGCGACCCGGTTCGTGCAGCTCTGCGACGCGTTCAACGTGCCACTGCTCTTCCTCAGCGACGTACCCGGCTTCATGGTCGGCAGCGCGGTGGAGAAGCAGGGCATCATCCGGCACGGCGCCAAGATGATCACCGCGATCTCCGAGGCGACGGTCCCGAAGATCTGCGTGGTGGTCCGCAAGGCGTACGGGGCGGGCCTCTACGCGATGGCCGGCCCCGGGTTCGAGCCGGACGCCACGATCGCGCTGCCCACCGCAAAGATCGCGGTGATGGGGGCCGAGGCCGCCGTGAACGCGGTCTACGCCAACAAGATCGCGGCGATCGAGGACGAGTCCGAGCGGGCCGCGTTCGTGGCCGCCAAGCGGGCCGAGTACGAGCAGGACATCGACGTCGTCCGGCTCGCCAGCGAACTGGTGGTGGACGCCATCGTCGAGCCCCACGACCTGCGCGGCGAGCTGGTCCGCCGGTTCGCCGCCGCGCGTACCAAGGATCGGCACTTCTCTCGGCGCCGGCACGGCGTCACCCCGGTCTGACCCGACCACCAGTCCCGCACCGCCACCGTCCCGGCGCCACAAGCGCCAGGCGGCACCGTCCCTAACAGGAGGATGAGATGGACTTCCGGCTCACCGACGACCAAACGGCGCTGCGGGACAGCGTGCGGGACTTCGCGCGCGAGGTGGTCGCGCCGGTCATCGCCGAGCACTACGAGCAGCACACCTTCCCGTACGAGGTGATCCGGCAGATGGGCAAGATGGGCCTGTTCGGCCTGCCCTTCGGCGAGGAGCACGGCGGCATGGGTGGCGACTACTTCGCGCTCTGCCTGGCCCTGGAGGAGTTGGCCCGGGTCGACTCCAGCGTGGCGATCACCCTCGAGGCGGCGGTCTCGCTCGGCGCGATGCCGATCTACCGGTTCGGCACCGAGGAGCAGAAGGCCACCTGGCTGCCGAAGCTGCTCAGCGGGGAGGCGCTTGCCGGTTTCGGGCTCACCGAGCCGGGAACCGGTTCGGACGCGGCAGGCACCCAGACGCGGGCGGTGCTGGACGGCGACGAGTGGGTGATCAACGGGTCGAAGGCGTTCATCACGAACTCGGGGACCGACATCACGGCCATGGTCACCGTCACCGCGGTCACCGGTACGAACCCGGACGGCTCGAAGGAGCTGTCGACGATCATCGTGTCCACCGGAACGCCCGGCTTCACCGTGGCGCCCGGCTACTCGAAGGTGGGTTGGACGGCCTCGGACACCCACGAGCTGACCTTCGACGACTGCCGGGTGCCGGCGGCCAACCTGCTCGGCAAGCGGGGTCGTGGGTTCGCCCAGTTCCTGCGGATCCTCGACGAGGGCCGGATCGCGATCGCCGCGCTTGCCGTCGGTCTCGCCCAGGGCTGCGTCGACGAGTCGATCAAGTACGCGAAGGAGCGGCAGGCCTTCGGCCGGCCGATCGGTGCCAACCAGGCGATCCAGTTCAAGATCGCCGACATGGAGCTGAAGGCGCACACCGCACGGCTGGCCTACTACGACGCCGCCGCCCGGATGCTGGCCGGCGAGCCGTTCAAGCGGCAGGCCGCCATCGCCAAACTCCACGCCAGCACCATCGCCGTGGACAACGCCCGGGAGGCCACCCAGATCCACGGCGGCTACGGCTTCATGAACGAGTACCCGGTCGCCCGCTTCTGGCGGGACTCCAAGATCCTGGAGATCGGTGAGGGCACCAGCGAGGTGCAGCGCATGATCATCGCGCGCGACCTGGGCCTCTGAGCGGACCGACCGGTCGGGACGCCTGCCCCCGAAGGGCGTCAGCCGGGACGGCTCAACCGGCCGACCCGGGCGGGACTGTCCGTTCGGGTGTCGGGTTTCGGCGAATGGCCGTCGGCAGCCCGACGTTCGACTGCCGATGGTCGGAGTCGATCCGTACTCTTCCTGCCCATGACTCCGGATCATGACGGGTCACGGGGCCCGTCCGGTCGTACCGGGTTGTCGGAACTGCTCCGGGCCCACCGTCGGGCCGCCGGCCTGACCCAGGCCGAACTCGCGGCCCGGGCCGGCGTGGGCGTACGGACGGTGCGTGACCTGGAGCGTGCTCGGTCCGTCCGGCCGCAGCGCACCACGGTCGGCCTGCTCGCCGAGGCGTTGCAGTTGACAGGCGCGACCCGGGCGGCGTTCATGGCCGCCGCCCGAGGCCCCGCCAGGGGCGAGCCCGCCCCGCCGGACGAGCCCCCGGCGTCGCCGTCGGAAACCCCGTCGCCCGCCCGCCCCGCCGGGCCGGATCCGCTTGTCGCCCTCCCGCCGCCGGTGGCGCTGATCGGCCGGGACCGGGACGTCACCGAGTTGGCAGGAATGTTGACCACCGAGCCGGGTCCCCGCCTGGTGAGCCTGGTCGGGCTGACAGGTGTCGGCAAGACGGCGTTGGCGCTGTCCGTGGCGCACGCGGCCGCCGGGGCGTACCCGGGTGGCGTGGCCGGGGTGCTGATCGGTGAGGGCTCGGACGGCCCGGACGTGCTCGCCGCCTCGACGGGGGTTCTCGGTGCGGCCCGGCTGCCGGAACTCGCCGCGCACCTCTCCGGGCGTCCGACGCTGCTGGTGATGGACGCGGTCGAGCGCGCGCCCGGCCCGGTGGCCGAGACGCTGCACCGGCTGGTCGGCGTGCTGCCCTCCCTGCGGGTGCTGGTCACCGGCCGGCACCCCGTCGGGCTGCCCGGCGAGCGGGTCTGGCCGGTCTCACCTCTCGACGTACCGCCGCCGGACGCCGACGAGGCCGGGCCCTCCGCGCTCGGGTCGTGGCCGGCGGTGGCGCTGTTCACCGCACGGCTCGCCCAGGTCCGGCGGGAGCCGCCCACCTCGGACGAGTTGCCGGCGCTGGCCGCGCTGGTCCGCCGGCTGGGCGGACTGCCGCTGGCCATCGAGTTGATGGCTGCCCGGGGTCGGCTCCTCAACCTCACCGAACTGCTCGACAGGTACGGCGACCGGGTGCTCGACCTGGCCACCCCCGCGGACCCGCCGGCCCATCCGGGCTGGGACGGACCCGAGGCGGCGAGCGGTCGGCCGGGCGGCGTCGACGTCACCCGCACGGCTGCGGTGGGCACCCTGCGGGACGCGGTGGCGACCAGCTACCGGCTGCTCGCGCCTGACGAACGGGCGGCGCTGCGGCGCCTCGCCATGTTCGGCAACCGGTGGTCGGTCGAGCAGGCCGAGGAGATGCTCGCCGACGAGGCTGACCGGGACGGCACCGTGGCGATCGATCCCCTCCCGGTGCTGCACCGGCTCGTCGAGTTGGGCCTGCTCAGCGTGCGGGGTACCGGTTCGTTCCGGTTCCGTCTGCTGGACGCCGTCCGTGACTTCGCCGTCGAGCAGGCGGCCGGGGCCGGCGAGTTGAGCTGCCTGCGCCGCCGGCACGCCGAGGTGGTCGCCCGCCTGGTGGCGCGTACGGCCACCGACCTGGCCGGCCCTCGGCTGTCCGACGCGATACACCGGCTGGACGAGGTGAGCAGTGACATCAGCTCGGCGCTGTCCCATGCGGCGGCGGACGATCCGCTGACCGCGCTCGGCCTGGCGGCCAGCCTCACCAGGTGGTGGCGGTTCCGTGGGCGGGACGTCGCCGGTCGACAGTGGTTGCGGCGGCTGCTGGCGGACCCGAGGACCGCCGACGCCGATCCGGTCCTGCGCGCCTGGGCGACACTGGGGGTGGCCCGGCTCGCCGCCGAGCACGGCGCCGGCGCCGACGAGCTGGCGACCGCGCGGACCGCGTTGGAGATGTTCCGGCAGGCGGGTGACGTGACCGGGGAGTTGGAGGCGCGTACGGTGCTCGGCGCGCTGCTGATCACTGTCGGAGGGCATGACGAAGCCCGTGAGCAGGCCGAGGCGGCGCTGCGGCTGGCGGCCCGCCACGGGCGGACGCGGGATCTGGCGGTGGCCCAGAACAGTCTCGCCTGGCACGAGATCCGGGTGGGTGACCTGGCGGCAGCGCGCCGCCGGCTGGCCGCCGTGGACCGGCTCGCCGCCGAGGGTGGCGAGCAGCGGTTGCGGGTGCTGGCCTGGGCGAACCGGGCCGAGGTCGCCCGCCTGGAGGGCCGGTACGCCGATGCCGTGGACCAGGGGCGGCGCGCGGCGACCGCGTTGTCCGAGCTGGGCGATCCGGGGCATCGCCGCCGGGTGCTGGGCACCGTCGGTCTGGCGCTCGCCCACGACGGTCGTGCCGGGGAGGCGACCGACGTGCTCGCCGAGTTGCGGGCGGGGGCCGCCGAGGCGGTGGGCGTACCGGCGCCGCGGGTACCCGGCCCGCCACGGCGGCGTTCGGACGACACCGTTCTCTCCTGGGGTGGCCCGGAGGTGGGGATCTGCGCGTTGATCGAGGGGAACCTGGCGCTGCACCGGGGCGAGCGCGAACTGGCCGCCGAGTGGTTCGCCGCCGCCGCCGATGCCGGTCACGATCGGCGGGACGTGGTGGAGGCGCTTGTGGGGTTGGCGGCGAGCACCGGGGACCCGGCGGTCCTGGATCGGCTCGACCGGGCCTGCCGGGAGACCGGAATCCGCCTGTTGCCGCAGGAGTCGGGGCTGCTCTACGCGTTGACTGCCACTCGTGGTGGGTCGGCGACCCGGTAGCGCGGCCGGCCCCGCCAGGGGTGGCGGGGGTGGAGTGGCGCGGGCGAAAAGCCCCCTTTGTGCTACCCCTCGCTGTTCGCCCGCGCCGTCACCCCCCGGTGGATCCCCGGTGGTCGAAGCCTGCCACCGCGTCCCGGGTGGAAGGCGTATTTCATGCCTGTTTGCCCGGGCAGCAAGGTCAGTTCTGCCGGTCTTTCTGCCGGTGGGTGTCGGCGTTTCCGGACCAATCTCCCGGATGGTCGGCGTCGTCGCCGATCAGTGTCGGGGCGTGCCTCCGGCGGCGGTCTCCTGCTCCGGGGCCACGTCGGTGCTGCCGGCGGTGGCGCAGGGATGCACGGCGTCACGGATCCGACGCAGACCGTCGAGGAGCGCGTCGAGGGCCTGCGGGTCGAGCTGACCGGTGAACCACTGCTCGATCATCTGCAGGTGCCCCGGTAGCGTCTCGTCCAGTTGCTGCATGCCCTTCGGGGTGACCACCGCGTACGAGCTGCGGCGGTCGTTAGGGCATGCCCTGCGGGTGAGCAGACCGTCGCGTTCCATGCGGTCGACCACCCTGGTCACCCCGCTTGTGGACAGCGACGTCTGCGCGGCGAGATCGGTCATCCTGAGCTGGTTGCCCGGCGAGCGGGCCAGTCGAGTGATGACCTCGAACTCGACAGCGGAGAAGCCGTGCTCCTCCAGTTGAGTGGTGAACCGGGTCGACAGCCCGGCGTGCACCTCGAAGAGAAGGCCGACAGCGGTGATCCGGGGATCGTCGAAGACGTTGGTCACTCGTTCATCCTACCAGTACTTGACACGGGGAATGTTGTTGCGGTTATAGTTGCTAAGGCAGTCGTTGGGCTACTAAACAATCTCCTGGAGGACAGCAGCATGACCAGCAGCACCGATGCGGTTACCCGCGACTGGGACGGCCTCACCATCCCGGCGGCCGGCACCTACGTGCTCGACGCCGCCCACAAGCGGGTCGGCTTCGTCGCCCGCCACATGATGGTGAGCAAGGTCCGCGGCGAGTTCAACGAGGCGACCGCCACCATCACCATCGCCGAGGACCCGCTGCAGTCGTCGGTCGTCGCGACCATCCAGGGCGCCAGCATCGACACCACCCAGGGCGACCGGGACGCGCACCTGCGCAGCGCCGAGTTCCTCGACGTCGAGAAGTACCCGACGCTCGAGTTCCGCAGCACCGGGGTCAAGTCCCGCAGCGGCAACGAGTTCGTTCTCACCGGCGACCTGACCATCAAGGACGTCACCCGTCCGGTGGAGCTCCAGGTCGAGTTCGAGGGCGTCGGCCGCAGCCCGTTCGGCCAGGACATCTTCGGCTTCTCCGCGACCACCGAGATCGACCGCGAGGAGTTCGGCCTGACCTGGAACGTCACCCTGGAGACCGGTGGCGTGCTGGTCGGCAAGAAGATCAAGATTGAGATCGAGGGCGAGGCCGTCCGCCAGGCCTGATCCTCGGATCACCGGCACGCTCCGGGCCCGCGTCGTACGTCGACGCGGGCCCGCCTCCGTCTCCCGACGTCGGTGTGAATTGTCACGAGTTGTTAGCGCCGCCACCGGATGGGTCACCTCCGGAACGGGGTACAGGTGGCAGCACGAACGCGCTCGCTGCGGACGCCGTCGGATCACGGCAACGGCCGCTGGCCCTGGCCAGGCGAGCGCTCTTAACGTGGATGGTTCACAATGCGCTTTCCGGGACGGCAGAATCCCGACCGCGCCGTCCGTCGGGAGGACACATGGGCAGGGACGTCTCGCAGGGCGCCTTCACCCGGGAGGACCGCGTCCGCTACCGGCACAAGGTCCGGCGATGCCTGGACGTCTTCGCCCTGATGCTCGACGACTTCGGCTTCGACGCCGACCGGCCGATGACCGGCCTGGAGATCGAACTCAACCTCGTCGACTCGGCCGCCGAGCCCGCGATGCGCAACGAGGAGATCCTCGCCGACATCGCCGACCCGCTCTTCCAGACCGAGCTGGGGCAGTTCAACCTGGAACTCAACGCCGAACCCCGTCTGATCGAGGGCACCGGCTTCGCCGACTACGAGGACGACCTGCGCGGCAGTCTCGCCCGGGCCGACGAGCGCGCGGCCAGGTCCGACGCGAAGATCGTCCTGGTCGGCATCCTCCCCACCCTCACCGAGGGGCACCTGGTCGAGGACAACCTGTCCACCAACGAGCGCTACCGGGTGCTCAACGACCAGATCGTCGGTGCCCGCGGCGAGGACATCGAGCTGGACATCCGCGGCGTCGAACAGCTGCGTACGCACACCGACTCAATCGCGCCCGAGGCCGCCTGCACCAGCCTCCAGTTCCACCTCCAGGTCGCGCCGGACAGCTTCGCCGACTACTGGAACGCCTCCCAGGCCATCGCCGGGGTTCAGGTGGCCGTCGGGGCCAACTCTCCCTTCCTGTACGGCCGTCAACTCTGGGCCGAAACCCGGATCGCCCTGTTCGAGCAGGCCACCGACACCCGCCCGGACGAGCTGAAGGCCCAGGGGGTACGACCCCGGGTGTGGTTCGGTGAACGGTGGATCACCTCGATCTTCGACCTGTTCGAGGAGAACGTCCGCTACTTCCCGCCGCTCCTGCCGATCTGCGAGGACGAGGACCCGGTGGAGGTGCTGCACACCGGCGGTGTGCCCCAGCTCGGTGAGCTGCGGCTGCACAACGGCACTGTCTACCGGTGGAACCGCCCGGTGTACGACATCATGAACGGCCGCCCGCACCTGCGGGTGGAGAACCGCGTGCTGCCGGCCGGCCCGACGGTGGTGGACATGCTGGCGAACGCGGCCTTCTACTTCGGCCTGGCCCGTGGGCTCGCCGAGTCGGACCGGCCGATCTGGAGCCAGCTCACCTTCAGCTCCGCCGAGGAGAACTTCCACGCCGCCGCCCGGCGCGGTCTGGAGGCCGTACTGCACTGGCCCCAGCTCGGCGACGTGCCGGTCACCAAGCTCGTGCTGGACGAGCTGCTGCCCACCGCCGCCGCGGGACTGGACGGCTTCGGCGTCACCGCGGCACAGCGGGACCGGCTGCTCGGCATCATCGAGCAGCGCTGCCGTACCGGCCGCAACGGCGCGGTCTGGCAGACGGAGACGGTCTGGGCAGCGGAGCGGCACCAGGGCATGGACCGGGCGGCGGCGCTGCACCACATGGTCCAGCGCTACGCGGAACTCCAGCGCACGAACGAACCGGTCCACACCTGGCCGCTCCCGTAATCCCCTGATGCGGCCGGCGGGTCAGTCGGTGGAGGGGCGGGAGGGTCTGCGGGCGCGGCGGCCGGCCGGGGTCGGCCCCGGCGTTGCCGTGTCGGCCGGGGTGGGGAGGTCCGGCTCGGTACGTGGTGCCGGTATCCGGGGTGCGGCGCTCGCGTCGCCGGACCGGGATCCCGCCGCTGCGCTGTCGGTTCGGCCCCGCCGTGGGGAGGCGGCGGTCGAGGTACCAGCCGACGCGCCGGGCTCCGCTGCGTCGGTCTTCTCGGGCTGAACCTCCGGGTCGGCCTGAACCTCCGGGTCGGCCTGAACCTCCGGGTCGGCCTGAACCTCCGGGTCGGCCTGGGCAGCCGGGTCGGGCTGAGCAGCCGGGTCGGGCGGTGTGCTCGTGTCGGGCGTACCCGGACTGGCGGCCCGGTGTCGCTCGGCGCGTTCGGCGAGGACGGCGACGAGCACCGAGCCACCGACTCCGGCGATCACTGCGTACGGGGCGACAAGCTGGGTGGACAGCTGTTCCGGGCCCAGCGCCGACCAGCGCGGCACGGTGCTCAGGTACGCGAGCGCGACGAGCAGCGGGCCGGCCGCCCCCGACGCCGTCGCGCCCACCCGGTGCCCCGGCGATCGGGTGGCCCTCCGGGCGGCCAGCGCCCCGATCACGAGTGCGGGGAGGAGCGCCAGCAGCGCACCGGGCCAGTAGAGCTGGTCTCCGATCCAGTACCTGCTGTGGTCCGGGTCGAGCTGCCAGGTGCCGAGCTGGGCACCGACCAGACCGCGTCCGACGCGTACCCCGTCGATCACCGAGACCACGGCGAGCAGCCACAGCCAGGCGGCCGTCGCCGTCACGTTCACGGCAGCGGCGCGGGAGCGCAGTGCCCAGAGCGCGACGAGGACGCCGATGACGATTCCCAGCGCCGTGTGGACGGCGGCGACGCGCTGCGGCGCCGCGGTATCGGCGCCCTCCGCCACCCGCGCGGGTACGGCGACGAGGAGTACGGTGACCAGCCCGCCGAGCCCGGCGCCCAGGGCGATGGCCACCCGTCCCAGCAGGCTGCCGCCTTCAGCGGGTGGGGCGTCGGTGCGTCGCCGGTCCGCTGTGGGTGGGTCGTCCGCCACGGCCGGAGTCCCGGGCCTGTCGGTCGCCGGCGGCCCGTGATCGGTGGACACCTGGGACTCGTCGACTGCGGCCGGCCGCTGGTGCAGCCGCTGCGCGCATACCGCGCCCAGCACCGTTGAGCTGGCGGCCAACCAGGTCGCCCAGGCGAGGCCGTCCGCCCAGGCCGTGTCGACGGCGCCGGCGTCGGTGGGCGTCCAGGTGATGACGCCGAGCCCGTAGCCGAAGCCCAGTTGTGCGGCGCCCGCGCCGGCAGCGACCCCGATCGCCGTCGCGATCGATACTCCCCAGCCCCGTCTGGCCATGCCGGGCAGCGTAACGTCCCGTCGGCGACGCGGCGAGTCGCGATGACGCGCCGGCAGGCGCGAACGGGCTTGGCGGTGACCGGTACGGTCGCCGGTGATGAGGCGGTGTGCGGTATGACGGACGCGAACACGGGTCGGCAGGATCCGGCCGACGGTCGGGACGGGGGCGGCGCGAGCCGGGCCACCGTCCTGCTCGGCGGTGGGCTGGTGGCGGTGCTCCTCGCCGCGGTGGGCGCGACAGGTGGCTGGCTGCTGGCCGGCGAGGACGACGCCCCTGACGAGCCGCTCGCCGTGGCGAGCGTGACCGGCACGCCTACCGCCCGGACTGTCACACCCCGACCGAGCACGGGTCGGACCACGCCCTCGGCTCCCCGGACCTCCGCCAGCGCGACGAAGGGGGCCGGGCTGACCGTCCCGCCGGTCGTCGGCGCCGATTTCGAGGAGGCCCGGGACATGCTGCGCAAGCAGCGGCTGGGCTGGCGACTGGTCTTCGGCGGTGGCACCGGTCGTACGGTGCAGAGCGCCTCGCCTTCCGTGGGCACCGAGGTCACCAGGGGCACCACTGTGCAACTCCAGGTGGCCGGCCCGCCGCCGCCCGCGGAGGTGCCGGATGTGGTCGGTGACGACTGCGCCAGGGCCGCCGACGAGTTGGTCGAGGAGGGGCTCTACCCGAGCTACCGCAGCGGGCGCAGTGGAAAGGTCACCCGACAGGAACCGACCGAGGACGGTTCGGCCCGCTGGAACGACCAGGTGAGCATCTGGTGCGGTGCGAACCCGGCCGACCAGCCGAGCGTGAAACCCACCTCCTGACCCTGGGGTCCGGCGTCGTTTCCGGCTCGCCGGGGCCGCTGATCCGCGCCGATGGCGGTGCGGGCCGCTAGGTTGACGGTCGAGGGCCGTGCCGCCCGCCCCCGGTTCGGGAAAGGACGTGCGATGAGCGACGACCGCCAGGAGCCGCCCGCCGGGGAGCCCGACGAGGACCGGACCCGCCCGCTCCCTCCCGCCGACCGGCCGGAGCCGCCGCCCGCCACACCCGATGAGACCGCGCCGATGAACCGGGCCGCGTCGCCGGATGAGACCGCGCCGATGAACCGGGCCGCGTCGCCGGATGAGACCGCGCCGATGAACCGGGCCGCGCCGCCGGGCGGGCCCGATGCGACGGGGCCCTCCGACCAGACCATGCCCATCGACAGGTCCGGGCCGTCGCAGCCGGCGGACCGCACGGCGCGGATGCCCGTCGAGCGGTCCAACCCCGCGCCGTGGTCGGGGCGCGCGGAGGTGCGACCGCCGCGACCGGCCGAGCCGGCCGGCGACTGGTACGCCGAGGAGCAGAGTGGGCGACGGTGGTGGCTGCCGATCCTCTGGGGTGTACTGGCGCTGGTGCTGGTAGGTCTGCTCGGGGCCGCGCTCTGGGTGGTGCTCAACGCCCGGGACAACGACCGGGACGACCCGGGGTCCACCCCGTCGCCGCCGCCGGGCAGTGCCACCAGCGCCGTGCCGACAAGCGCCGCTCCGACGTCCGCGTCGCCGAGCAGTGCGTCGCCGAGCAGCCCGCCGCCGTCGAGCGAGCCCGCCGAGGTGCCCGTGCCGCCGGTCGCCGGCCTGCCGCAGGCCACCGCCGAGGGGCTGCTGGAACGGCTCGGCCTGTCCTACCGGGTGGTGTACCGCCCGTCGGAGCTGCCGCCGGGGACCGTGGTGGGCACCGAGCCGGAGGCCGGGGCGACGGTGTCGGACGGCGAGGACGTCCTGCTGATCGTCTCGCAGGCCCGCCCCTCGACCGGGAGCGGTCCGACCACACCGGGTAGGACGGCGACCAGCACGCCGTGACCGCTGCTCACCACATCCGACGGCGGGTGCCGACCAGGCCGAGGCCGGCGAGCGAGATGGTGAGACCGAAGATCCCCGACCAGAACAGGGACCTGCGGACGTCCGTGGCGGTGTGCCCGGCCGGGCCCGACCCGGCGAGGTCCTGCCGTCCGTCGGACTGACCCCCGGCGCCGCCACCAGCGACCGACCCGGTCGGGTCTGTCGCTTCGGTGTGCCGGGTGGGTGCGACGGCACCGATCCAGCCGGGGTCGTCCTGCACGTGTGGGTCGGCGTCCACCACTGTGATCTCCGGTGCGGGTACCGGGGTGGTCAGCCGGGTCGCGGACGACGCCGGGTCGCGGGCCAGGACCACGAGTGTGGCCACGGCCCCGAGCAGGGCGAGCAGTCCGAGGGCGTAGGCGATACGGGAGCGGTGGTGCCGCCGCGGGGCGGGCTGATTGACCATGAACCATCCCAGGCTCAGGGCCCTGGAACGTGCGGTGGAACGTGCCGGGGTGGGCGTACCAATTCTATGGCGACGGCACGCCCACCGCGGCGGATCGCGGTGGTCAGCCCACCCGGACCGGGGTACGGGAGACGGGCCGCCGCGTCCGTACGGTGTGCGGGCGGGGTTCCGGTGCGGCCTGCACCTGTTGCAACCCTTCCCGCTGGACGAAGATCGATCGTCTGTTGACCGCGTCGCCCGCGGCGTTGAGCTCGTAGCCGTCGAGCCAGAGCCAACCGTCGTACGTCGGCCAGTCGAGCACACGGATGACCCGGAACATGATCGGCCTGAGGAACTGGACACTCGCCGCGCGAGTCACGTGCAGAACGTCACCGGAGCGGGGAAGCACATGGGCTCCTGGGGAGGGTTGGCCGGCGGTGGGGCCGGCGGTGACTGATCGGGGGGAAGAGTCTCGGCCGGTGACGGGGTCGTGCCTCGTGGACCGGTGGTGCGATGGTGGTGGTCGGGCCGTACCCCGCTGGTGGCGTGCCGCCACCCGACCATCACCCGGCTGCTCTCCGGGAACCGCGCCCGCCGCCGCAGCTTGCCGGCTTGCAGCGGCGGGGTCTTCACCCGGGGGCAGGTCTCGGTGTCGCCGGCCGGATCCGCGTCGTGTCCGGCCCCGGATCGGTGGGGTCACCACTCCGGGGGAGCGGACGGAGACGCTGAGTGATCCGTGCCATACGGACAGACTGCATCAGGGACGTGCTTCATGCAAGTTGCACGTCGACTTTTGCCGATACGTGAGCGTGTCGCGCAAAGCGGCGCTTGAAGCCATCCGTGTCCGGACGGCACACTGAGGGCCGGTTTCGCCCGTCGCGGCCGGCCGATGACCGGCACCACCCCCCTCGCCGCGAGCGTTCGCCGGTCGACGGTCGCGCCCCCGGCGGGTGTCACCCAGTGGCGCGTTACCGGAGGTAGCCCGAGTGGGGTCGAGCAGCCAGCGGCGGGGACCACTGACTTCTTGGATCGCGCCATGAGTGAGCGGCGCAGTCCGACCATCAGACGGCGGCGGCTCGGTGCCGAGCTGCGCCGCCAGAGGGAGTCCGCCGGGATCACCATCGAGGTGGTCGCCGAGCAGTTGGAGTGCTCCGCGTCGAAGGTCTCCCGGATCGAGACCGGCCACACCACGGCCACGCCCCGCGACGTGCGGGACATGCTCCGGATCTACGGCGTGGTGGGCGCCGAGAGCGACGAGCTCGTGCAGATCGCCCGGGAGGCCCGGCAGAAGGGCTGGTGGCACCCGTACAGCACGGTGCTCGTCGGCGCGTACGTCGGGCTGGAGGCCGCGGCCAGTTCGATCCGGGCGTACGAACAGCAGGTGGTGCCGGGTCTTCTGGAGACCGAGGAGTACGCCGGGGCGATGATCCGCGCCGCCCGGCCGGACTTCACCGCCGATCAGGTGCACCAGAGGGTGCGTGTCCGTCTGGGCCGTCAGTCGTTGTTGACCCAGGACGATCCGGTCGATCTGTGGGTGGTGCTCGATGAGGCGGTGGTAAGTCGGCCGGTGGGTGGGGACGAGGTGATGCGCGGCCAGCTGAAAAGGCTGGTCGAGGTGGCCGAGTTGCCGAACGTGACGCTCCAGATCCTCCCCTTCGAGGTGGGGGCGCACGCCGGCATGGACGGGACCTTCACGATCCTCAGCTTCCCTGAGCCCGGTGATCCGGATGTTGTGTACGCGGAGAACGCCACGGGTGGGCTTTTCCTCGAGAAGAGCGACGAACTGCAGAAGTACAGCTTCATCTTCGATCACATCCGCGCCGCGGCCATTCGTCCGGAGGAGTCCGTCGCACACATCGCAAAACTGGCAGAGGAGCCGTTGTGGAAATGGCGACCAAGGGGTTCCCCGTGGACCTGACGCAGGCAACGTGGTTCAAGAGCTCGAAGAGCGGGCCGAACTGTGACAACTGCGTGGAGGTGGCGTACGTGACCGGAGCGGTCGGAGTGCGGGACTCGAAGGACAAGGCCGGCCCGGCCCTGGTCTTCGCCCCGGGTGACTGGCACGCCTTCGTCGCCGGCACCAGAGGTGGTGTGTTCGGCTCGGACTGACCGAGTATCACGTGGGTCCCCGTCCGGTTCCGACCGGGCGGGGGCCTTCCCGTGCCCGGGGCGGGTGCCGTGAAGGGCGCCGGCCGCGAGGTTCCGCCGGGATTCCCGTCGCCACAGCGGGTCCGTCTCGTTGAACCGGTCGGAGCGGCGCTGGTCGATGATCCGCCGCACCGATCCCGCAACCGAGCGAGGTAGGCGAGACGGATGACGACGATCGGGTCAGACAATCTCACCAACGGTCCGGGTAAGCCCGAGCGGTTCGGTGGCAAGTACCGCGGGGCGCGCCGGGACACCGTACTGACCGAGGTGGTGTCGAGCGAGCAGGAGCCGTCCGCCGCCGAGTCGGCCGACCCGCCTCTCTCGCTGCCCTCCCTCGACCCGAATCCGCTCGTCGAGCCGTCGTTCCCGCCGAGCGGCTGGCCACCGGAGGCCACCGGGTCGCTTGCCGACCATCCGCTGCTGCGCGGTCTGCTGCTGGAGTTGCCGCCGAAGGGCAGCGTCCCGTCGCCCGGCTGGCTGGACCGCTGGTTCGAGGCGACCCGGGCGATCCTGGAGCTGCTGTACGTGCAGGGGTCAGGCCGCTCGCGCTGACGGCGACACCGCCGGTCGGGTCCGCTCGGCGAGCCGGCTGTGCCGGAGCGCGTGCCGGACGCCGATGACTGCCACCGCGAGCGCGCCCACGGTGATCGCCGGACCGGTGACGCCCGGCTCGGCGCCGAGGTCGGCGCCGGCGGCCGCGATCACCGCCGGCAGTGTGGTCAGGGCGCTCACCTGCAACGGCAGCCCGACCAGGGGATGTGCCGCGTCGGCGCGCAGGCCGTACGGCGCGGGGGTGCCCGGTGCGCTGGCGAAGGCGCCGGCTCCGGCCCACAGCCGGCGGATGCGGCGTACCGAACTGGCCGCCACCACGAGCGCGGGGCCCATGGTCAGGGTCAGCCCGGCGGCTGCCCGGTCGATCGGGGCGGCGCCCGCGCTGAACAGCCCGCCGGCGAGCACAGCCGCGGTGAGCGCCACGCCGGTCGCGGCGAGGGCCAGCAACCATCCGGTACGCCGGCGCAGCGCGCGGGTGTTGCGCAGGCGGGGCAGGCTGTCGGCCAGGACGCCGGCGGCCACCCAGACGGCGGCGATCGGCAGCAGGATGGTGAGCTGACTCTCCATGTCGGAGAGTCTTTCCCGGATCGGGCCGGCGCGAATCCGGGCCAGCCCCCCGTTCGCCCCGGACCCAGGTCCCGTAGGGGGTCATCCCTCCGATGTTATGGACGTTTCGACATGTCCCCCCGGGCGAGTGCTGAAATACCCTCAGCTCGATCGGCAACAGTCGATCGATGTTGGGGCCGGTGGTCGCGATCCGCCGCCGGTCGGAGGGAGGTAGGCAGATGGGTCTTCCACGCAGATCAGTACTGGTCGGGGTGGCCACCGCGACCGTGCTGGCCGTCGGCACCCCGGCCCTGGCCGCCGAACCGGTCGGCGAGATCCGGTCCGCCGGCGGAGCCACCGCCGTGTCGGACAGCTACATCGTCGTACTCAAGGACAGCGCGGTGTCCCGCGACCGGGTCGGTGACACCGCGAAGCGGCTGTCCGGCCGTCACGGCGGCAAGGTGGCACGCACCTACGGCGCGGCGCTGCGCGGCTTCGAAATCACCTTGAGCGCGAAGGCGGCGGCCCGCATCGCCGCCGACCCGGCGGTGGCGTACGTCGAGCAGAACCACACCGTCTCGATCTCCGGAACGCAGGCCAACCCGCCCTCCTGGGGTCTGGACCGGATCGACCAGCGCAACCTGCCCCTGGACAGCTCCTACACCTACCCGAACACGGCGAGCAACGTGCACGCCTACATCATCGACACCGGCATCCGCTTCTCCCACAACGACTTCGGCGGCCGGGCCACCTCCGGCTACGACGCCGTGGACGGCGGGTCGGCCGACGACTGCAACGGCCACGGCACGCACGTGGCCGGCACCGTCGGCGGTTCCTCGTATGGCGTGGCAAAGGGCGTCCAGCTGGTCGGCGTACGGGTGCTGAACTGCTCCGGCAGCGGCACCAACGCCGGTGTCATCGGCGGCGTCGACTGGGTCACCGCGAACGCGATCAAGCCGGCGGTGGCCAACATGAGCCTCGGCGGCGGCGCGAACAGCTCGCTGGACACCGCAGTACGCAACTCCATCGCCTCGGGTGTGACGTACGGCCTGGCGGCCGGCAACGACAGCGGCGCGAACGCCTGCAACACCTCGCCGGCGCGCACAACGGAGGCCATCACGGTCGGCTCGACGACCAACACGGACGCCCGCTCGTCGTTCTCCAACATCGGCACCTGCCTGGACATCTTCGCGCCGGGCTCGTCGATCACATCGGCCTGGTACACGAGCAACACGGCGACCAACACGATCAGCGGCACCTCGATGGCCACGCCGCACGTGGTCGGCGCGGCGGCCCTGCTGGCCAGCGCCAACCCGAGCTGGACGCCGGCGCAGGTCCGCGACCAGATGGTGGCCAACGCGACACCCAACGTGGTGGGCAACGCCGGCTCCGGTTCGCCGAACCGGCTGCTCTACGTCGGCTCCGGCGGCACCACCCCGCCGCCCCCGACCGGCTGCACCGGCACCAACGGCACCGACGTGTCGATCCCGGACGCCGGTGCGGCGGTGACCAGCTCGATCACCATCTCCGGCTGTGGCCGGAACGCCTCGTCGGCCTCCACCGTCGCGGTGAACATCGTGCACACCTACCGGGGTGACCTGGTCATCGACCTGCTCGCACCGGACGGCAGCGCGTACCGGCTGAAGAACAGCAGCACCTCGGACAGCGCCGACAACGTGAACACCACGTACACGGCCAACGTGTCAGGTGAGGCCGCCGACGGCACCTGGCGGCTCCAGGTACGCGACACGTACTCGGCCGACACCGGTTACATCAACAGCTGGACCCTCACCGTCTGACCGCCCGCACGAGCGAGGCCCCATCCGCTTCCGCGGGTGGGGCCTCGTGTCGTACCGGATCGGGGTCAGACCGCGAAGGTGGCCGGCCGTTCGGTGGCCGGGGCCGGCGGGCGCGCCTTCCACAGGCCGGTCTTCTGCCCCGCCAGCCGGGCCAGGTACGCCGGGTTGAGGATCACGTAACGCTTCCAGAGACGCTTCGGCTCCAGACCGAGCCGCCAGAACCACTCCAGCCCGGCACGCTGCATCCACGGCGGCGGCTGGCGCAGCAGCCCGGCGTGGTAGTCGAAGGCCGCGCCGACAGCCATCAGCGGCATGTCGAGCAGCGGTCGCATGGCGTACGTGAAGACCTCCTGGCGTGGGCAGCCGAGCCCGACCAGGACCAGTCGGGCGCCGCTGGACCGGATCCGGTCGGCGATCTCCGCGTCCTCGCCCGGCTGGACGTCCCGGAACTTCGACGGCTCCACGCCGGCGATCTTCAGCGCGGGGAACATCCGCTCCAACGCGGGGATCAGCTTGGCGAGCGTCTCCTCGGTCGACCCGTACAGGTAGACCGGCAGCCCCTCGTCGGCGAAACGGGACAGCACGTGCAGGGTCAGCGTCGGCCCGTAGACGCGGTCCGTGAGCCCGGCGTGGTGCAGCAGGTTGAGCGCCCAGCGCACCGGCTGCCCGTCCGGCGTGACCATGTCGAACGAGTTGAGCCGGGCGTTGTGCGCCGGATCCAGGACGCCTGTCATCACGCCGTGCACGGCCAACGCGGTAAGCGCGAAGGGACGCCGCTCGTGCGCGGCGGTCACCACGGCGTCCGTCGCCGTGGCGTAGTCGGTGGCGTCGACCAGGACGCCGAGCACGTTGCGCTTGGTCCGGGCGGTCATGACTGGGGCACCCACTTGTCCACGTTGGCCTCGTAGATCTCCCGCAGGATCATGGGGACGTCGTAGGTGATCGTCCAGTCCGGGTACTGCTCCTCGAACCGGGCCATGCTGCTGACGTACCACTGGTGGTCGCCCGTGCGGTTCTGCTCGACGTAGTTGATCCGCGCCTCGCGGCCGGTGATCTCCTCGGCGATCCGGAACGCCTCGATGTGCGAGGTGTTGGAGTGCCGTCCGCCGCCCAGGTTGTAGACCTCCGCCGAACGCGGGGCCCGGAAGAACGCCTCGAACGCGGTAAGCACGTCCCGGGAGTGGATCGCGTCGCGGACCATCTTGCCCTTGTAGCCGTACAGGTTGTACGTCCGGCCCTCCATCACGCAGCGCATCAGGTACGCCAGGAAGCCGTGCAGCTCGGCAGCCGAGTGCGCCGGGCCGGTGAGTGTGCCTCCCCGGAAGCAGGCGGTCTTCATGTCGAAGTAGCGGCCGTACTCCTGGACCATCACGTCCGCGGCGACCTTGGAGGCGCCGAAGATCGAGTGCAGGGAGCTGTCGATCGACATGTCCTCGGTGATGCCGTTGTACCACCTGTGGTCCTCGGGCAGCTCGTACCGCGTCTCCAGCTCGATCAGCGGCAGGCTGTTGGGCCGGTCCCCGTACACCTTGTTCGTCGAGCAGTGGATGAACGGCGCGTCGATGGCGTGCAGCCGGGTGTTCTCCAGCATGTTGAGGGTGCCGCCGGCGTTGACGTCGAAGTCCGTGTACGGCTCCTTCGCCGCCCAGTCGTGGCTCGGCTGCGCGGCGCTGTGGATCACCACGGCGATGTCCGAGCCGTACTTCTTGAACACCTGCTCCAGGCCGTCGCGGTCCCGGATGTCCACCGCGAAGTGGGTGTACGCACTACCGAGGTCACGGCCGAGCCGCTCCAGGCTCCACGATGTGGAGCCGTCCTCACCGAAGAAGTACCGGCGCATGTCGTTGTCGATGCCGACGACGTCAAGGCCGAGCCCGGCGAAGTGCCGGACCGCCTCGGAGCCGATCAGACCACCAGACCCGGTCACCAACGCGACACTCACACGCCACTCCTGGTCCATTGGAGGCAGAATCCATCGGAGCATAGCGTGACGTCCGGCACGCCCCGATATGACGCGAGGGCCCCGCATCTGCGGAGCCCTCGTCTTTTGGGTGGGGATGGGGGGAGTTGAACCCCCACGCCCTTTCGGGCACACGGACCTGAACCGTGCGCGTCTGCCATTCCGCCACATCCCCGTGGCACAACCCGGAACAATCTAGCCGTCCCGAACCCGCTGTCTCCAGTGGGCCTCGGGAATACTACGCTGTCCCAGACGCTCGCCACGAGCGGTTACCGTTCGTGGCGGACGAAAGATTAGCACGGCAGTCCCGGTCCTTCCGAGCGGGCCGGGAGCAGGCGGTCGAGCGGCGTGTGAGCTGCACGCGCGCCGGCCGGATACCATCATGTCCTCGGGACCCGAGGAGGAGCCGGTGAGCGTGCTGCAACGCTTCGAGAAGCGTCTGGAAGGCCTGGTCGAGGGGGCCTTCGCCAAGGTCTTCAAAGGGGTGGTCCACCCCGTGGAGATCCTCAACGCCATGCAGCGGGAGGCCGAGGCGCACAAGGCGATCCTGGCCGGTGGGCGCACGTTGGTGCCCAACCGCTACGTGATCGATCTCTCGCCGTTCGACCACAGTCGTCTGGCGCCGTACGCCGCCGCACTGGCCCAGGAGCTGGCCCAGTCGCAGGCGGAGTTCATCGGCGAGCAGGCCTGGACGGTCTACGGTGACGTGATCGTCGAGATCGAGCGGGGGGACGGCCTGGACACGGGGATGTTCCGCGTCACCGCCGAGGTCTACACCGGTGGCGAGGTCGCCCCGGTGTCGGCACCCGGCTACGACGCCGGCCCGCCCGCCTACCCCGCGTACGACCAGGGCGGTGGCTACGGTCCGCCGCCCGGCCACGGTGGCGGCCGCAACGTGCGGCTGGTCTCCGGCGACGGCCGCACCTATCCCCTCCAGATGGGGTCGACGGTGATCGGTCGCGGCGACCAGGCCAACCTGCGCCTGCCGGACGTCGGCATCTCCCGGCGACACGCCCGGCTGGATTTCGACGGCGGTCAGGTGGTGCTCACCGATCTGGGGTCGACCAACGGCACCATGGTCAACGGTCAGCGGGTCTCCGCCGTCGCCCTCAACCCGGGTGACATGGTCCAGCTCGGCACCACGACGCTGACCTTCCGCGTGGACGGCTGACCCGCCTTGCCGGAACTGGTCATCACCGTTGCCCGGTTCGGATTCCTGATCCTGCTGTGGATCTTCGTGTTCACGGTGGTCGGCGTGATCCGTCGGGACCTGTTCGCGGGGGCCCGGTCCGGTCGCCTGGTGGCGGCGCCACGAGCCGTTGGCGCCTCGACGGGGCAGGCGGCCAAGCCGGCGAAGGTGAAACGGGGCAGGGCGGCACACCAGCTGGTGGTGACCGCCGGCCAGCTGGCCGGCACCCGGATCACTCTCGGTGAAGCGCAGATCACCATCGGTCGGGCCGAGGACTCCACCCTGGTCATCACCGACGACTACGCCTCCGCGCGGCACGCCCGGCTCGTGCCCCGCGACGGTCAGTGGTTCGTCGAGGACCTCGGCTCGACTAACGGCACGTACCTCGATCGCGCTAAGGTCACCGGACCAACCCCCGTCCCCCTCGGCGTGCCGATCCGGATCGGCCGCACTTCCCTCGAATTACGGCCATGACTCTGACCCTGCGCTATGCGGCCCACAGCGACCGCGGTCTGATCCGAGACGGCAATCAAGACTCCGTCTACGCCGGACCGCGGCTACTCGCCGTTGCCGACGGCATGGGCGGCATGGCCGCCGGTGACGTCGCCAGCAACATCGTCATCGGTGCCATGGCGCCGCTCGACGAGGACGTCCCGGGGGACGCTCTCGTCGACGCGTTGCGTTCGGCCGTGGGTACCGCCAACCAACAACTCCGCGACACGGTGGACGCCAACCCGCAGTTGGAGGGGATGGGCACCACGCTGACGGCCACCCTCTTCACCGGCAGCAAGCTGGGGATGGTCCACATCGGCGACTCGCGGGCCTACCTGCTGCGCAACGGTGAGTTCGCGCAGATCACCAAGGACGACACGTACGTCCAGATGCTCGTCGACGAGGGCCGGATCAGCGCCGAGGAGGCGAGCAGCCACCCGCAACGGTCGCTGCTGACCCGCGCCCTGGACGGCCGGGACATCGACCCGGAGTACTCGGTGCGTCAGGTCCTGCCCGGCGACAGGTACCTGATCTGCAGCGACGGCCTGTCTGGCGTGGTCAGCGCCGAGACCATCGGTGAGACCATGCGGGAGTACACCGACCCGCAGCGGTGCGTCGAGCGACTGGTGCAGCTCGCGCTGCGCGGCGGCGGCCCGGACAACATCACGGTGATCATCGCCGACGCCACCGACCAGGACATCGTCGAGGCGACCCCGATCGTCGGCGGCGCCGCCGCCCGGGACCGGGGCATGGCCACCTCCGCCGACGACTCCACCCCGGCCGCCCGGGCCTCGGCGCTCTCCGCGCCACGCCCGGCCGCGCCGGAGGAGCCGAACGCGTCGGACGACGAGCCGGAGCGGCCGAAGCGCCGGCCGGTGCGTACCGCCGCCATGGCGCTGGCCCTGCTGGTGATCGTCGGCGGCGCGGCCTTCGGCGGCTGGACGTACACCCAGCGGCAGTACTACGTGGGCGCCACCGAGGAGGGCCAGGTCGCCGTCTTCCGGGGCATCCAGGGTCAGATCGCCGGGATGGACCTCTCCACCGTGCACCGCACCAGCGGGACCAGGCTTGACGACCTCACCGTCGCCGCACAGGACACCGTCAAGGTGGGCATCCGGGCCAAGAACGAGCCGGACGCCGAGCGCCAGCTCGCCGAGCTGACGAGCGACACCCCGACCAACCCCAACCTGAAGCCGCTCTGCCCGTCCGACCCGACGGTGGTGGCCGGCTCGCCGACCCCGGACGGGACGCCCGCGCCACCGAACGGCAGCCCCAGCGCGCCGGCGACTCCCAACGGGTCCGTGACAACGGGCCCGACCCCTGGGATCACCGCCACCGCCGGCGTGACCGGCCCGACGACCGCACCCGACGCCACGCCCTCCGACTCGACACCGCCGACGCTCGATCCGGCCGGTTGCCGGTCTCCTGAGTGAGCGTCGACTGAGATCCCGAGGATTCCACCCGTGACCGTAGCGGCCACATCGGCGCCCTCGCCCGCGACCACGGGCGGGCAGTCCGGCGTACGCCTGGCCCGGTCCCGACGCAACGCCGAGCTGTCCCTGCTGCTGCTCGCCATGGTGCTGGTGGCCGCGTACGGGGCGACGGTCGAGGCGAACCTGCTCGACACCGTCACCCCGGACTTCTGGATGCCCGCCGCCGCACTCGGCGCGGTCTTCCTCGGCCTGCACCTGGTCATCCGGTTCCTCGCCCCGTTCGCCGACCCGGCCCTGCTGCCGGCGGTGGCCCTGCTCAACGGCCTCGGGGTGGGCTTTCTGCGCCGCATCGACCTGGGTGACGCGCCGGTGGCCGACCGGGAGAGCCTTGCGGTGTTCGCGGGCATCGGGGGGCGGCAGTTGGCGTGGACGCTCGCCTCGGTGATCCTCGCCGCCGGCCTGCTCGCCATCATGAGAGACCACCGCTCGGTGTCCCGGTACGCGTACACCCTGGGGTTGGCAGGCATCGTGCTGGTGATGCTTCCGGCGGTGCTGCCGTCCAGCATCTCGGAGATCAACGGTGCCAAGCTGTGGATCCGGGTGGGCGGTTTCTCGATCCAGCCGGGTGAGTTCGCCAAGTTGGCGCTTCTTGTCTTCTTCGCCTACTACCTGGTGCGCAAGCGTGAGGTGCTGTCGCTTGCCAGCCGGCGTGTGCTCGGCATCGACTTCCCGCGCGGGCGCGACCTCGGCCCGGTGGTCGTGGTCTGGTTGATCAGCCTTCTGGTGCTCGTCTTCGAGAAGGACCTGGGCACCTCGCTTCTCTACTTCGGCATGTTCGTGGTGACCCTCTACATCGCCACCGAACGGGTCAGTTGGCTGCTCATCGGTCTGGTCCTGTTCTTCGGCGGCGCCTACCTGGCGTACGTCCTCGGCTCGACGGTCGGCGGCCCGTTCGCCAACTTCTACCTGCGGGCGGAGATCTGGCTGGACCCGTTCGCCGACCCGAACGACAAGGGCTACCAGCTCGTGCAGGGGCTGCTCGCCCTGGGCACGGGTGGGCTCTTCGGCGCGGGGCCCGGCGGTGGCCAGCCGGAGATCCTGCCGGAGGTGCAGAACGACTTCATCTTCGCCGGCATCGGTGAGGAGATCGGCCTCTTCGGGCTCTCCGCACTGCTGGTGGTCTACCTGCTGATCGTGGAGCGGGGGCTGCGTGCCGCGCTCGCGGTACGGGACTCGTTCGGCAAGCTGCTCGCCGGTGGTCTGGCGTTCACCCTTGGCCTGCAGGTCTTCGTGATCGTCGGCGGGATCAGCAAGCTCATCCCGCTGACCGGTCAGACCACCCCGTTCCTGTCCGCCGGTGGCTCGTCACTGATGGCCAACTGGTTGCTCATCGCGGTGCTGCTGCGGGTCTCCGACGGAGCCCGCCGGCCGGTCACCGGTGGTGGCGGCAAGGCCGCCCGGCCCGCCGGTGCTCCGCCGGAGCAACTGCACGGTGCCCCCACGGAGGTGATCAAGCCGTGAACGCACCCCTGCGCCGCGTCGGCGTCGTCGTCATTGTCCTGTTCGGTCTGCTCTTCGCCAATCTCAACTGGATCCAGGCCTACAAGGCGGACGAGTACCGCACCAGCGACTACAACGGTCGGGTCCAGGTCGCCGACTACAAGATCAAGCGCGGCAACATCGAGGCCGGCGGCACGGCACTGGCCACCAGCAAGGAGACCACCGGCAAGCTGAAGTTCCTGCGCACCTACCCGGGTGGCGCCAAGTACGCCCACGTGCTCGGCTACAAGCCGGTCAACCTGGCGGACCGGGGCATCGAGCAGGTGGAGAACGACTTCCTGGCCGGCACCAGCGACCAGCTCATCGGTGACCGGTTCAAGGACATGTTCACAGGTGACCAGACCGGTGGTGGCAACGTGCTGCTCACGCTCTCCAAGCGGGCCCAGGACGTGGCGTACGACCAGATGCGCAACAACCAGGTCGGGGCGAAGCGGGGCGCGGCCATCGCCATCGACCCGAGTACCGGGGCGGTGCAGGCGCTCGTCTCCATGCCGAGCTTCGACCCGAACCCGCTGGCCAGCCACGACACGGACGAGGCGGCGGCCGCGTTCAACAAGCTGGAACAGGACCCGGAACGTCCACTGAACAACAGGGCGCTCGGCGAGACGCTGCCGCCGGGCTCCACCTTCAAGATCGTGGTCGCGGCGGCGGCGCTGGAGAACGGCGTCACGAAGAACACCCCGATCCCGGCCGGCTCCAGCTACACCCCTCCCACGTCCGGCGAACCCATCCGCAACGCCGCCCCCTCGATCTGCCCGGAGTCGCAGGTCACCCTGATGGAGGCGGTCACCGAGTCGTGCAACACAGGCTTCGCCCAGCTCGGTGTGCGACTCGGCGCCAACGCCCTCAAGGAGAAGGCCCGCCAGTTCGGCTTCGAGCAGGAGGACCTGACTGTCGGGCAGCTCGGTGAGGGTGGCCTGCCGACGGCGGCCAGCCGGACCGGCACCATCCAGAACACCGACGGCGGCGACGACCCGGCCGCGCTGGCCCAGTCCTCGATCGGTCAGCGGGACGTGCGGATGACGCCGCTGGAGGGCGCCATGATCGCCGGCTCGGTCGCCAACAACGGCAAGCAGATGCGGCCGTACCTGGTGCGGCAACTGCTCGCTCCGGACCGCACCACCAGCTACTACACCGCCAACGCGCGGGAGCTGCGCCAGCCGGTCACCCCGCAGGTCGCCAGCGACCTGCGGGACATGATGGTCAGCGTGGTCCAGAACGGGACCGGTAGGAAGGCCGCGATCAGCGGCTACAAGGTCGGTGGCAAGACCGGCACCGCGCAGTCCGCCCCGGACCGGCCCGACCACGGCTGGTTCATCGGCTTCGCCCTGGACAAGAACGACAAGCCCGTCTCCGCGGTCTGCGTGGTGCTGGAGCAGGCAGGCAGCGGTGGCAGCGCCGAGGCGGCCCGGATCGCCGGTCAGATCATGCGCGCGGCCATCGCCGACCCCGGGGGCCGCTGACATGCTCAGCCCCGGGGTCCAGCTCGGCAACCGCTACCGTCTCGACGAGCGGATCGCCAGCGGCGGCATGGGCGACGTGTGGCGCGGCACCGACCAGGTCCTCGGGCGGACGGTGGCGGTGAAGAGCCTGCTCCCCGCCCTGCTCGACGATCCGGACTTCGCCGAACGCTTCCGCGGCGAGGCCCGGACGATGGCCACCATCAACCACCCAGGCGTCGTGGACGTCTACGACTTCGGCAACGACCAGCAGATCGCCTTCCTGGTCATGGAGTACGTCGAGGGCGACGCCCTGTCGTCGACGCTGAGCCGGGTCGGCCGGCTCACCCCGGCCCGGACGATGGCCCTCGTCGCGCAAGCGGCCGACGCGCTGCACGCCGCGCACGAGAAGGGCATCGTGCACCGGGACGTGAAGCCGGGCAACCTGCTGGTCCGGCCGAACGGCACGCTCGTGCTCACCGACTTCGGCATCGCCCGCTCCGACCTGGTCGGCCAGCTCACCGCCGCCGGGTCGGTGCTGGGCACCGCCTCGTACATCTCGCCCGAGCAGGCCACCGGCGGCGTCGCCACCCCGGCGTCCGACGTGTACGCCCTCGGCGTGGTCGCGTACCAGTGCCTCGCCGGGCGGCGCCCGTTCGAGGGTGACAACCCGCTCGACATCGCCATGCGGCACGTCCGGGAGACGCCCCGCCCATTGCCCGCGGACATCCCGCCGCAGGTCCGGGCCGTCGTGGAGCGGGCGTTGGCCAAGGACCCGGCCGCGCGCTGGCCCAGCGCCGCAGCCCTCGCGCAGGTCGCCCGTCAGCTCAAGGCCGCCCTCTCCCAGCAGGCCCGGGGCGGCGGTCACCCCGGCCCGGTCTCCGGGGCGCCGGCCTCGCCGGCGGCGCCCGGTCGGGCCCAGGTGCCCCAGTCGCAGCACCACCGCGCACCGGGCGCCCCGCACCGTCCGGCGCCCGCCGGGCAGCGACCGACCGCCGTCGCCCCGCCCCAGCAGCCCCGCCCCACCGCCGTCGCGCCGGCCGTCCCGTACGCCCGGCCCGCGGCCGGTGCGGCAGGCTACCCGCGCGGCGCCGCGGCGGTGCCGCCGGCACAGACCCGGCAGGAACACCCCCCGGCGTACGTGCGGCAGGCCGGCCCGACGCCGTCCACGCCCGAACCTCACAGGTCCCGGCCCGGAATGGTGCTTCTCGCCATCCTGCTCGCCGTACTGGTCCTGCTCTGCTCGGGCGTGATTTCCTACAACCTGCGGAAGCAGTCGCAGTCCGGCGAAACCGGTGCGCTGGCTCCGCATGCGGCGACGTCCGGCGCGCTGCGGCTCGACGGACGCGACGATCCGACCCGGACGTCGTACCGTCGTGAGGTACGGCTCCAGCCGGTCGACGGCGGGACGACGACGAGCGAAGGACGACAGACGCGATGACAGCGCAGGCCCGCCTGCTCGGTGGCAGGTACCAGGTCGGCGAGCTGCTCGGCTATGGCGGCATGGCCGAGGTGCACCGCGGTCGCGACCTCCGGCTCGGTCGGGACGTCGCGATCAAGATGCTCCGCACCGACCTCGCCAGGGATGCGACGTTCCAGATGCGGTTCCGGCGGGAGGCGCAGAACGCGGCGTCGCTCAACCACCCGGCGATCGTGGCGGTCTACGACACCGGCGAGGAGACCGCGCCGACCGGCGAGACGCTGCCGTTCATCGTCATGGAGTTCGTCAACGGCCGGACGCTCAAGGAGGTGCTCGGCGCCGAGGGTCGGTTGCAGCCCCGCCGGGCTCTGGAGATCTGTGCCGACATGTGCGCGGCGCTGGAGTTCAGCCACCGGCACGGCATCATCCACCGGGACATCAAGCCCGGCAACGTGATGCTCACCCAGACCGGCCAGGTCAAGGTGATGGACTTCGGCATCGCACGGGCTCTGGCCAGTGGCGCGACCACCATGACGCAGACCAGCGCGGTGATCGGCACGGCCCAGTACCTGTCCCCGGAGCAGGCGCGCGGCGAGGCCGTGGACGCCCGTTCCGACGTGTACGCCGCCGGTTGCGTGCTCTTCGAGCTGGTCTGCGGGCACCCGCCGTTCGTGGGCGACAGTCCGGTAAGCGTCGCGTACCAGCACGTACGGGAGACCCCGCCGACGCCTAGCGACATCAACCCGGACGTCACCCCGGCCGTCGACGCGATCGTGCTCAAGGCG
Source organism: Micromonospora sp. NPDC000663 (assembly GCF_042898105.1). Lineage (NCBI taxonomy): Bacteria > Bacillati > Actinomycetota > Actinomycetes > Micromonosporales > Micromonosporaceae > Micromonospora > Micromonospora sp. NPDC000663. The sequence continues at coordinate 439,188 of NZ_JBIAYR010000003.1, read as the reverse complement.
CTGTCGAAGAACCCGCTGAACCGCTACCAGAGCGCCGGTGAGATGCGCGCCGATCTGCTCCGCGCCGCCGCCGGCCGGCCCGTGCTGGCCACGCCTGTGATGCGCGAGGCGGAGACGGTGGCGATGGCCCCGGCCGGTGGCGGGGGCGGCTACCCGGCTGCCGCCGCTGGGCAGCAGACCCGGCAGATCCCGGCCCGGGTGGGCGATCCGCGGCAGCGCAAGGCGTCGTCCTGGCTGATCGCGATGTTCAGCGCGGTAGGCGTGCTGGCGGTGATCGCTCTGGTCGCCGCCCTGCTCTGGAGCCAGCAGGGCAAGGACCTGAAGTCGGTGCCCACCCTCACGGGTAAGAGTCGGGAAGCCGCGATCACCGAGATCCGCAATGCCGGCTTCCAGGCGGTGGTGGGCGAGCCGGTGATGGAGAGCAACTGCCAGAAGGACACGGTGGTCCGGCAGAATCCGCAGCCGGGCGCGCGGCTGGAGGAGACGCGTCAGGTCACCATCCAGATCTGTGGCGGCGCCCCCGAGGTGACCGTCCCGGTAGGCCTCAAGGGCAGCAAGCTGGAGAGCGCCATCGCCCGTCTCGAGGAAGCGAATCTCGTCGCCGACGTCAAGGAAATCAACAGCGAGGCGAGCCAGGACGAGGTACTCAGTGTCGACCCCCCGTCGGGGCAGCGGGTCCCCGAGGGCACGAAGGTGACGCTCACCGTCTCGAACGGCAAGGTCCGCGAGGTGCCGGACGTCGTCGGGCTCAGCCAGGAGGAAGCCACCCGGGTCCTCCGCAACGCCGGCTTCACCGTCGTCACCCAGGAGGGCCCGGAGGTGCCTGCCGCCGACGCGGGGAAGGTCACCGATCAGAGCCCGAACGCCAAGGACAAGAAGCCGACGGGTACGAAGGTGACCATCAAGGTCAGTCAGCCCGAGCCGGAGACCGACCCGACTCCCTCCGTGACGCCTTCCGTCACTCCGACGACCACGCCGACCACGCCTGGCAACGGAGGTGGCATCGGTCTGCCGTTCCCGCCCCCACCGTCCCGGCTTCCGCAGGATTGATTCCGGGTACGACGTGCGGGCAACGATGTGAGTGACGATGCCCGGCCGGTGCGACGGTGGTGGCGGCGACCGCGCCGCCTGGCCGTCCTCGGCGCCGTCCTGCTGCTGCTCGTCAGTCTGCCGTGGCTGTGGACGACGATCTCCGCCCGCGGCCACGTGTACGAGGCGGCCGACGCGCCCACGGCGGACGTGGTGATCGTGCTCGGCACCGCGGTAGCGGCCGACCGGCAGCGGCCTGGCGAACGGCTCGCCGGCCGCCTGGAAACCGCCGCCGCCCTGGTGACCAGCGGGAGGGCGACTGTCGTCCTCGTCTCCGGTGACGGCGGTGGCGCGTCGGGTGACGAGACGGCGGTGATGACGTCGTACCTCGCCGAGTTGGGTGTCGACCCGAAACGGGTGGTGGCCGACCCGTTCGGCCTGGACACCTACGACAGTTGCGCCAGGGCCCGCGAGGTGTACGGCATCGAGCGGGCGCTTATCGTCACGCAGTCCTACCACCTGTCCCGGGCGGTGACGCTGTGCCGGCATCTCGGCCTCGACGCCGACGGGGTGACCGCCGGCTGCCCCGGTTGCGGGCGCGCCCTGCTCGTCGAGAAGTCGGCCCGGGACTACTTCGCCAGCGGCAAGGCGGCGTGGGACGCTGTCCGTGGCCGCTCACCGGCGGTCCGTTCGCCGGCCGATCCGGCGGTCCGGGACGCGCTGCGGGGAAGCTGACCCTCAGGCGGCGGCGAAGGCGGCCCGGCGGCGGGCGTCGACCTCGGCGGCCAGCGAGGGGGCGCGTTCCAGCGCCTCGGGGTGGCCGCAGCCGGCCAGCCAGTTCGCGAGCATCAGGTGCCCGCCCTCGGTCAGCACCGACTCCGGGTGGAACTGCACGCCCTCGATGGGCAGCGTCCGGTGCCGCATCGCCATCACGACGCCGGAGCCGGTCCAGCCGGTGACCTCCAGCTCGTCGGGGAGCGTCTCGGGCAGCACCGCGAGTGAGTGGTACCGGGTGGCGGTGAACGGGTCCGGCAGCCCGGCGAGGACGCCGACCGAGCAGTGCCGTACCTCGGAGGTCTTGCCGTGCAGCAGCTCGGGGGCGCGGTCGACTGTCGCGCCGAACGCCTCACCGATCGCCTGGTGGCCGAGGCACACGCCGAAGATCGGCAGCTCGCCCGCGTACTGCCGGATGACGTCCAGGCAGATGCCGGCGCGGTCGGGGCTGCCCGGCCCGGGTGAGAGCAGAACACCCGCCGCGCCCACCCGGCCCACCTCGGCGACGTCGATCTCGTCGTTGCGGCGGACCTCGCACTCCACGCCGAGCTGGCCGAGGTACTGCACCAGGTTGAAGACGAACGAGTCGTAGTTGTCGATCACCAGGACGCGCATGGTCACCTACTCGGGGCGGGAGGCGCGGGGTTGTTCTGGTCGGTGTCGTACGGCAGGTCGTGCTCGTCGCCGGCCGGGGTCTCCCCGGTCACGGCGTCACCGCCGCCCGGGTCACCGGGAACCCCCGAATCCTGGGTGACCTGCACGTCGTCGAAGGGCAGCAGTGGTTCGGCCCACGGAAAGGCCACGTACCAGAGCAGGGCCACCGCGGCGGCGGCGAGCAGCACCGAACCGGCCAGCTTTCCGGGCAGGCCGAAGGGCAGCTTGCGCCAGATGAACGCGTACATGGGTCAGCCTCCCAGCTCGGCCGGGCGGCCCGCCGACTTGGGTTGGGTCCGGTCCAGCTCGGCGTGGACGATCAGCCGCTGGTAGTTGTCGAACTTGGGGTTGCAGGTGGTGAGGGTCAGCATCCGCTTGGTCGGCTTCTTGTCCGGCTCGCCGGGCACCGGGGCCACCACCTCGACCTGCGTCGGCTTGACGATCCGCGACTGCGACACCCGGTAGACGTACCAGTCGTTCTTGCCCTCGACGACTATCGCGTCGCCGTCGTCCAGCTCGTCGAGCCGCCAGAAGGTGGCCCGGTTGCGGTGGCCCGCCACGGAGAAGTTGCCGATCTGGCCGGGCATCGCGCTTGTCGGGTAGTGACCGGGGGCGTACCTGATGTCGGCCTGGGTGACGCCCTCGACCACCACCCAGTTCTTGTCGAGCTTGGGGATGTAGAGGCCCGCGATCGGCTTGCCGTGCACCGGCGGGGACGGCTTGGCGCTGGGCGCGGCGGCCGACGGCGCGACGGTCGGGGAGTCGGTGGGGGCCCACGCCTCGGCGAGTTGGCTGCTGAGGTCGTTCTGGTGGGCGTCGACGATTGCCGACTTGCCCCACACCTCGTAGCCGGCGAAGAGCAGCACCACGAGGCCGAAGGTGATGAGGACCTCGCCGGAGATCCGGATGCCGGTACGCACCCGGGAGGCGAACGACGGCCGGGTGAGCTCCGAGTAGACGCTCTTGTAGCCCTCACCGGTCTGGTGCGGCCGGAGCTGGACCACCCGCTCACCGCGTCGGGGCCGGGGAGGCTCGGCGGGGCTGTCGCTGGCACCTGTCGGGTCGTCGGTCGTCGGCGTACGGGGCACGGCGCCCATCAGGGCCGTCGAGTCCATGGCCGGCGGGCGGACCGACGGGCCGCCGGAGACGGTGGGGATCAGCGCGGTGGCGGACGGGTCGACGGCGCGCTGAGGCCCGGCCGGGGGGATCGAGCCGGCAGGTGAGGTCGGGGAGGCGCCCGGCCGTGCGGGACCGGCGCCGACCTTGGGGATGAACGCGGTGGGCGCGTCACCACCCGCCGGGATCGGAGTGTCCGAGGCCGCCGGTCGGATCGCGGGGCCGGGAGCGGACGGCCGCGGCGGTAGCCCTGCGGGCGTACCCGGGCTGGTCGGCGTGGCCTGCGGCGGGCCTGGCGTGCCTCCGGTGGCCGGTGGCCGGCTCGACGACCCCGGTGCGGGGGTGCGGGTGGGCAGGTCGCCGAGGCTGCTCGCGCGGGCCGGGCCCTGGTTGGGTGCGGTCGGTCGACCGGGAGTCGCGGGGGGACGGCCAGATCCGGCGTGCGGTCCGGGTGTCGCGGCACCGGGCCAGGGCGGCGGCGCGCCAACCGACGGAGGCATCGCGGCCGGCGGCGCGGCTGGCGGAGGCATCGCGGCCGGCGGCGGCGCGGCGGCTGGCGGCGGCGCGGCTGGCGGCGGCGCGGCTGGCGGAGGCATTGCGGCCGGCGCGGCGGCTGGCGGGGGCACCGCGGCCGGCGGCTCGGGGCTGGTCGGTGGGCGCGTGGCCCGGGGGCGGGTTGGCAGCTCCGGGGTGGGCCAGTTGCTCGCCGGGCCGGGCCGGGACGCCGGCTCGGGTCGGTCGACCTTCGGCAGGAACTCCGTCGGGTCGTCCGCCTGGTCCCGGTGTCGCCCGTCCGCGCCGCTCACCTGGGCACCGTAGCCGAACGCAGGGCGGTCGAGTCCTCGAACGCCGGCACCGTCACCCTGGCGACGGCCTCCTCCTTGTAACCGAGCTGGTAGTCGTCGACTGCGTCCTTGAACAACCGGACTCCCTCGGAACCGGCGAGGGCCTGCTGAAGGGCAGCGGGATCGCCGATTGCTACGATCTTGAACGGTGGGGAGTACACCCGCCCGTGGAGCAGCAGGGTGTTACCGACGCAGCGTACCGCGCTGGTCGCGAGCACGCGGACGTTCATGATTGACATGGCCTCCGCCCCGCCGGCCCACAGCGCGTTGACCACCGCCTGGACGTCACCCTGGTGCACCACCAGGTCGTCGTTGCTGGCGTCCGGGTGGACCTTGTCCGACTGCGGCGCGTCGTTCAGCTCGACAGTCACGCCGGGGCCGGCGAGCGCGGTGAAGCCGGCGGCCTGGAGGCTGCGCGCGGCGCGGTCCCGCTGGGCCTTGATGGGGCCGTCCGAGTCGGCGAGCGAGTCGGTCCGTTGTTCGACCTCGCCGCGCAGTTCGGCGGCCCGGCGTTCGCTCCCCGCTACCTGCTCTCGGCGGTCCTCGATGAACTGGTTGAGCTGCGGCCGACGATCCTCGCGCAGCGCGGTGCCGTCGGCGGTGGTGGCGGAGGTGGTGAAGAGCAGCCCGGCCGCGGCGGCGATCAGGGGCACCCCGATCGACCAGCCCGGTCGACGTTGGCGAGGCCGTCGGGGCAGCAGCCCGGCGCCGGCCCGTCGGAGGACCTTCTGCCAGGAGGCAGCGCCGGATGTGTACTCCACCGAGCGTTCCTTCCGCGTGTCGGGGATCGATCCGCCCCGGCCCGGCCGGTGATGCGAACAGTCCCGCCTTTTTCGGTCACTCCGTGCACCGGCCTGACCCCATTCGTGGTCCGGGCGGGCGTTCCGGACTACGCTAGCTCTCGAACATTATTGGCCATGGACCGTCGCCCCCGCGCCCGGTTGTCAGGCCGGACGAGGTCGTCACCCCCTCTGGAGAGCGTCGTGCCCAAGTCACAGGTCCGCAAGAAGAAGGTGTACACCCCGCCGACGGACGTGCGTCCGACGACGGCGGCGACGTCGCGCAAGCCTAGCCCGGTGTGGTTGCCGGTCACCGCTGTCGCCCTGATCGTCGCCGGCATCGGCTGGCTTGTCGTCTACTACCTCTCCGAGCAGCAGTACCCGGTCATGTCGTGGGGTTACTGGAACCTCGCGGTGGGCTTCGGTGCGATGGTCGCCTCGCTGGTGCTGCTCTCCCGCTGGCGCTGAGTCGGCTCCGGCGCCGAGACGCCGGAGGATCCACGTCACCTCACGTGCCCCTGCCCGGCAGGACTGGGCGGGGGACCCTATGGTGTCCGCAGGGCGGCGTGGCCGGTGCGAGATGACTCACGTTACTGCTAAGTAACCTTGCGCGTAGGCTGCACTGCATGACCGAGCGGAGCGAGGTCATCGACCGGTCCGGTCGCGGGTGCGGTAACGGCGTGACGCCGTCTGCGCCCTGATCCGGCCCCGGTCGCCGAGCCGCTCGACAGGCAGCAGACCGGGAGGCCAACTCGATGGGCAGCGTCCAGATCGTCACCACGATCCTCGCGGCCGGCATCACCGCCGTGGCGGTGTGGCTGGCGGTGCGTGCGGTCCTGAAGATGACGGCCGTAATCCGGCTCGGCCAGCCCGCGCCGGAGCGGTTCGCCGACAAGGGTGCCCGGACGAAGACCATGCTTGTGGAGACCGCCGGTCACACCCGGATGCTCAAGTGGAGCGTGGTGGGGGCGGCGCACTGGTTCGTGATGGTCGGGTTCATCGTGCTGTCGCTGCTGGTGCTCGAGGCGTACTTCGAGGTGGGCACCACCAACGGCGGGCTGCCGGTCATCGGCCACTGGACGATCTTCGGCCTGGTCACCGAGATCATCGGTGTGCTGGGCCTGGTCGGCATCCTGGTGCTGATGGCGATCCGGTTGCGTAACCGGCCGAACCGGCCGGGCGGGCGCTCCCGGTTCACCGGCTCGACCATGTGGCAGGGCTACTTCGTCGAGTGGATCGTGCTCCTGGTCCTGATCTTCGGCCTGCTGATTCGCGGCTTCAAGGTCGCCACCGACCACTTCGAGTACCCGCTCTGGGCCACCCCGGTCAGTCACGCGGTCGGCGCGGTGCTGCCCGACTGGTCGGACGGTGCGAGCGTCGCCGCGCTCATCAAGATCGCCATTTCGATGACCTGGCTGATCGTCATCTCCCTGAACGTCACGATGGGCGTCGCCTGGCACCGGTTCCTGGCGTTCCCCAACATCTTCTTCAAGCGTGAGCCGGCCAAGCCGGCCGGCTCCGGCCTCGGCGCGCTGCGCCCGATGACGAGCCAGGGCAAGCCGCTCGACTTCGAGGAGGCGGACCCGGAGAAGGACCAGTTCGGCGTCGCCCACGTCGAGCAGTTCAGCTGGAAGGGCCTGCTGGACTTCAGCACCTGCACCGAGTGCGGTCGCTGCCAGTCGCAGTGCCCGGCCTGGAACACCGGCAAGCCGCTGTCACCCAAGCTGCTCGTGCTGAGCCTGCGTGACCACGCGTACGCCAAGGCGCCGTACCTGCTGGCCGGCGGCGGCAAGGACCTCACCGGCGAGGAGAAGGCCACCCAGGCGCAGCTCGCCCACCTGGACGTCCTGTCGCTCGCCGAGGGCGACAAGCCGTTGATCGGCGACGCCGAGTCCGGTGGCGTCATCGACCCGGACGTGCTCTGGTCCTGCACGACCTGCGGCGCCTGCGTCGAGCAGTGCCCGGTGGACATCGAGCACGTCGACCACATCGTCGACATGCGCCGCTACCAGGTGCTGATCGAGTCGAGCTTCCCGTCCGAGGCCGGCGTGATGCTGCGCAACCTGGAGAACAAGGGCAACCCGTGGGGTGCCCCGCAGAACACCCGCGAGGACTGGACCAAGGGTCTGGACTTCGAGGTGCCCCGGGTCGGCGAGGTGGACGACTTCGAGTACCTGTTCTGGGTCGGCTGCGCCGGCGCGTTCGAGGACCGGGCCAAGAAGACCACCCGCGCGGTGGCCACGCTGCTCAACGAGGCGGGCGTGAAGTTCGCGATCCTCGGTGAGGGTGAGACCTGCTCCGGCGACCCGGCGCGGCGGATCGGCAACGAGTTCGTCTTCCAGATGCTCGCCCAGCAGAACGTCGAGACACTGAACGAGGCGTTCGAGGGCCGGGAGAAGGCCAAGCGCAAGATCGTCGCGACCTGCCCGCACTGCTTCAACACCCTGGGCAACGAGTACGGCCAGCTCGGCGGCGAGTTCGAGGTGGTCCACCACACCCAACTGCTGGCCCACCTGGTCTCCACCGGCAAGCTCACGCCTGTGCAGCCGGTCGACGGCGGGGTCACCTACCACGACCCCTGCTATCTGGGTCGGCACAACCGGGTCTTCGCCGCTCCCCGCGAGGTGCTGGGCGATGCCATCGAGGGCGAGATCGCCGAGATGCCCCGCAACAGCGAGCGCTCCTTCTGCTGCGGCGCCGGCGGCGCCCGGATGTGGATGGAAGAGAAGATCGGCAAGCGGATCAACGTGGACCGCGTCGAGGAGGCCATGGCCACCGGCGCGAAGACCGTGGCGGTCGGCTGCCCGTTCTGCTCGACGATGCTCAGCGACGGCGTCAACGGCAAGGGCGCCGGCGAGCAGGTCGAGGTCATCGACGTGGCCACCGTGCTGCTCCGCTCGGTCAAGCCGGAGCAGCCGCAGGGCGGCAAGGAGACCGCGCCGGTCGCCGGCTGAGGCCGCGTACACCTGGGATGTGAACATCGACGACGGCGGCCCCCTGCGGGCCGCCGTCGTCGTGCAAGAATCTCGCCGAGGTGAGGCGACATCGACGGCCTACTCTGGACGACGCTGTTGCCCCTGGTCGGCTTCGTCGCGCTGACCGCGGGCAACGCGTTCTTCGTCGCGGCCGAGTTCGCCCTGGTCACGGTCGACCGCTCGGAAATCGACAGGCGGGCCGCCGCCGGCGACCAGGCCGCCCTGACGGTACGCGCCGCACTGCGTGAGCTGTCCTTCCAGCTCTCCGGGGCGCAGCTCGGCATCACCATCACGGCGCTGCTCACCGGCTACCTGGCCGAGCCGGCCCTGGCGCGCATCTTCACCCCGGTGCTGCGTCCGGTCGCGGGGGACGGCGCCGAGCGGTTCACGCCGTTCCTGGCGCTGGCGCTGGCCACCCTGCTCTCCATGCTCTTCGGTGAGCTGGTGCCGAAGAACGCCGCGCTGGCCCGGCCGATGCCCGCCGCGCTTGCCACCGCCGGCCCGATGCACGCCTTCTCCCGCGCGTTCGGCTGGCTGATCCGGGGGTTGAACGGCTCGGCGAACCGGCTGGTGCGGGCGCTCGGTGTGGAACCGCAGGAGGAGTTGGCGAGCGCCCGCTCGCCGGAGGAGCTGGGACTCCTGGCGGCCATCTCCGCCCGGGCCGGCGCGCTGCCCACCGACACGGCGATGCTGCTGCGTCGCACGATCCGGTTCGGTGACAAGCGGGCGGCCGAGGCGATGACGCCCCGCGTGGACGTGGTGGCGCTGCGGGCCACCGCCACCGTGGCCGAGCTGCTGGAGGAGTCCCGGCGGACGGGACGGACGCGCTTCCCCGTGTACGAGGAGACCCTGGACCTGGTCACCGGGGTGGCCGGCGTGCCGGACGCGCTGGGCGTGCCGCTGGCCGCGCGGGCGTCGACAGTTGTCGGCTCGGTGGCCCGCGAGCCGGTGTACGTGCCGGAGAGCCTCAACCTGGACGGCGTACTGGCCGCGTTGAAGTCGGCAGGGGCCGACCTGGCGATCGTGGTCGACGAGTACGGCGGCACGGACGGCGTGGTGACAGTCGAGGACCTGGTCGAGGAGCTGGTCGGGGAGATCGCCGACGAGTTCGATCCGGCCACCGTGGACGACGTCGACCCGGTCGGGCTGACGGTGCCCGGCGGGGAACGCACAGTGCTCGTGGACGGGGTGCTGCGGTCCGACGAGGTGGCCGAGCAGACCGGGTTCCGGCTGCCCGACGGGCCGTACGAGACGCTGGCCGGGTATCTCATGGCCCGGCTCGGGCACATCCCGCTGGCCGGCGAGACTGTCGAGGCACAGGGGTGGGAGTTCACCGTGGTGGAGGTGGAGCGGCACCGGATCGAGCAGGTCCGGGTGCTGCGCCCGGCGGATCCGGACGACGATGACTGAGCTGCTGGTGACGGTGGTGCTGCTGCTCGGCAACGGGTTCTTCGTCGGCAGCGAGTTCGCGCTCATCGCGTCCCGGCGTACGGTGATCGAGCCGTTGGCAGCCGGTTCGAAGCGGGCCCGGTGGGCGCTGTCGGCGATGAACCAGATTCCGCTGATGATCGCCGGCGCCCAGCTCGGCATCACTGTCTGTTCGCTGGGGCTGGGCGCGATCGCCGAGCCGGCGCTCGCGCATCTGTTGGAGCCGCCGTTCCACGCGGCGGGCCTGCCGGAGCGGGCGGTGCACCCGGTGGCCTTCGTGCTGGCGCTCGGCATGGTGGTCTTCCTGCACACGGTCGTCGGCGAGATGGTGCCGAAGAACATCACGCTTGCCGGTCCGGAGGTCTCCGCGCTGTGGCTCGGCCCGGCGATGTTGGCGTTCTGTGTGGCCACCAAGCCGCTGCTGCTGGCGATGAAGTGGGCGGCCCGCCGGGTGCTCGCGTTATGGCGGATCGAGGCGTCCGAGGCGGTGAAGACGGTGTTCACCGCCGAGGAGTTGGCAGGTCTGGTCTCTCAGGCGCGTACCGAGGGACTCTTGGACGCCGAGCAGCACGCCCGGATCACGGGGGCGCTGGCGCTGCACGCGCGGACCGCGGCTGACGCGTTGCAGCAGTGGTCGACTGTGGTGACGGTGGCTGAGGACGTCTCGCCGGCGTCGCTCGAGGTGTTGGCGACCCGGACCGGTAGGTCCCGTTTTCCAGTGGTGCAGCGGTCGACCCGGCGGGTGCTCGGTTTCGTGCACGTCAAGGACGTGCTCGGCTATGCCGGGCAGAGTCGTCGGGCACCGGTGCCGGCGCAGGTGTACCGGCCGCTGGCGGTGGTCCCGCCGGAGCGTACGTTGGCGGACCTGCTGCTCGCGATGCGCCGAGAACGGCGGCACATGGTGCTGGTCAGCGACGGCCGGCGTCCGCTCGGTGTGGTGACACTCGATGACGTATTGACCGCAATCGTTGGCTGATCGACCAATACCCTTGGTGTGCAAGCGGTTGCGTGACAGTAACCGTGACCGGGTTCGCCTTGATTCCGGTCCGGCGCTTCCCTAATGTGGGGCACCGACCGCTGTGGGTCGTCTGCCTCGGCCCTTCCCTCACGCGAGGCGCCCGGCGGTCGGTTGCAAAGGAGTCGATGCCGGTGGCAACCATGCCCCCTCATCGTCACGCCCCGGGGCTGTCCGCGCGGCCGGGCAGTCTGCGCCGGGTCGCCCACCGTCTGCTCGTCCTGGTCGCCGCGGCGGCCGTCGGTGCCGGTGTGCTCGCCGCGCCGGCACAGGCCGAGCCCACGGTCGACGAGATCGAGGCCCAGATCGACAAGAAGTGGGAGCAGTTGGAGCCCACCATCGAGCAGTACAACAAGGTGCGGTCGCAGCTGAAGGTCAACCGGCAGAAGTCGGCGGACCTCCAGAAGAAGATCGAGCCGTTGGCGCTGCAGAGCGAGCTGGCCCTGAACCGGGTCGGTGACCTCGCCTCCCGCTACTACATCTCCGGCCCGTCGCACGACATCGGCGCCCTGCTGGTCGCCGCCAAGCCGGACACGCTCACCGAGCAGCTCACCGTCCTCGACCGGCTCGCTGCGCAGGAGCGCAAGGAGGTCGAGGGCGTGCTTGCCGTACGGGCCAAGTACGACGGCGAGAAGCAGAAGCTCGACACGTTGATCAACACGCAGACGCGGCAGCAGAACGAGCTGGCCGCGAAGAAGAAGCAGATCGACACCGACATCAAGCAGCTCGAGGCGTCCCTGCCGAAGACCACGATCAAGACCGAGGGCTGCCCGACCATCAACGGTGTGGCCAGCTCCGCCGCGCAGAAGGCGATCAAGACCGCCTGCCAGCAGGTCGGCGACCCGTACGTCTGGGGTGCCACCGGCCCGAACTCGTTCGACTGCTCGGGTCTGACCCAGTACGCGTACAAGTCGGCGGGGATCTACCTCACCCACCACACGGGCGACCAGTGGAACGAGGGCAAGGCGATCTCCCGGAGCAACGCTCGCGCCGGTGACCTGGTCTTCTTCTTCAGCGACCTGCACCACGTCGGCCTGTACCTCGGCAACGACCAGATGGTGCACGCGCCACGAGCCGGCAAGCCGGTGCAGGTGGCGAGCATCAACAACATGCCTGTCGCCGGGTTCCGCAGACCCGGCTGATCCGCCCCAGGCACGACGACGGCCCCCGGTCACCGACCGGGGGCCGTCGTGGTTTCTCAGGAGTTGCCGGTCAGCGGGGCGCGCCGATCGGGGAGGGTAGCAACTGCACGTCGTCCAGGTTGACGTACATGATGCGGTGGCCGAACTGGATCTGCGCGTACCGGTTCTTGCCGCGGATCACCGTCCAGTCGCCGGGCGATGAGCCGTCGAACGTGCTGGCCCGGTAGTACTCGCCGGCCAGCACCGCGCCGACGGAGTACCGCTGACCGGCGGCCAGGGTGTACTGCAACGGGGAGATGGTCTGGTAGGGCACGCCCTCGGGGTAGGCGGCCTCCTCCGGGTACGCCCGCCCGTACACCGGGATGGTGGCCCGGCCGGGCTTCGGGACGGCAACCACGCCGACCGTCCAGCTCGCGGTGGGGGCGGATGCCGGGTTGCGGAACCAGGCCTTCTGTCCGAGGTACCAGATGGCCGTCCAGTCGCCCTGCCGGCCGGCGAGGGCGTACGTCTGGCCGGCGGAGGCCCGGGCGCCGTGGTCGGACACCTCCATGGTGTTCGGGGTGCCGTCGGGGCGCAGCGCGATGTCGTTCACCAGCGGCGCGTCCGCGGACGGCGCGGCGCGCAGCACCACCGACGAGGAGCCGCGCGGTGTGCACGGCACGCCGGGGGTGACGCATCCGATGAACGCGGGCTGGTTGGTGGCGTAGTTCGGGTCGATCCGGACGAGGCCGGTGGCCGGGGTGCCGGTGTCCAGTCGCGGGGCGTGCAGCAGGTCGAAGTAGTGCGTCCAGTCCCAGTACGGCCCCGGGTCCCAGTGCATCCCGCGTACTGTCGACGCGACGGTGCCGGGCACATTGTCGTGGCCGATGATGTGCTGGCGGTCCAGCGGGATGCCGAGCCGTAGCGCGAGGTGCCGGACGAGCTTCGCCGAGGTCCGGTACATCGCCTCGGTGTACCAGGTGCCCTGGGCGGCGAAGCCCTCGTGCTCCAGCCCGATCGACTTGGCGTTGACGTACCAGTTGCCGGCGTGCCAGCCGACGTCCTTGGTCTTCACGTGCTGGGCGATGTGCCCGTCCACCGATCGCAGCGAGTAGTGCCAGCTCACGTACGTCGGGTCTTGGACGAGTTTCAGCGTGGTCGCCCAGCTCGCCTCGGTGTCGTGGATGACGATGTACTCGATCTTCTGCCGGGCGGGCCGGTCGGAGAGGTCGTGGTTGCCGTAGTCGCCGTCGCCGAACGCCTGGTAGGGCGCCGGGATCCACTCGCAGGAGATGGTGCGGGGGCACTCCAGCCCGTCCGGGCGGGCGAGGCGACGCAGGCCCAGCCGGTCCAGCCAGGAACGCTCCGGTCGTACCGCGCTGGCCGGCAGCGTGATCCGCTGGCCGTCGTCGGTCACCCGGGTCTCGCCGGCGCTGATCGTGGTGAAGACCTCGTCGGCGAAGGCCGCCGCGGCGTCGGCGCTGTCCGCGCCGGCGTAGCGGGCCACCGCGCCGTACCAGGTGGCCGGGTCGGTGCCGGCTCCGACCGGGGCACCCAACTCCCGCTGGTACGACGCGAGCAGCGCCGCGCCGCCACGGATGTTGGCGTTCGGGTCGGTACGCAGCGACTCGGGTGCGGCGCCGGTCAGCGCGGCGGCGGCGTCCACGGTCTGCAACGCGGCCGGGGGCGGCGCGGGGTCCTCGGCGGGTGGGGTCGCGGGTGCCAGCGCGGGTCGGGAGTCGTCGCCGCGCGGGTCCTCGGTGCCGGTGTCGTGGTGGCCGCGTGCGGGCAGGGCGGCCACATGGCGGGCGTCGGTCAGGTGCATCGGGCCGTAGCCGCCGCTGGTGCTCGGTGTGCCGGCGTTGCTGTCCCAGCGGGACTCCAGGTAGGAGACACCGAGCAGCACGGTGGTCGGCACGCCGTACTCAGTCGCCGCGGCGGCGTACTGCTGCTGGCGGTCGGGGGCGGGCGCCGCTGCGGCGCCGGCGGGTGGCGGTATCGCGGTCGAGGCGGCGACCACGGCGGCGGCGAGCAGGGCGAGCCGGCCGGCGGACAGGGTTGGACGGTGCATCGAACCCTCCAGATTTGCGCGGATGAAGGTGAGGTCACCTTCGCGCCGCCCGAAGCCCGCGTCAATACCTTTCCATCTGTCGAAGTCATCGGAAAGAAATCTTCGCGTACGCCCCGTGACTCTCTCCAATCGGTACGGAGTGTCACGGCCGCGCGGGTTGCGGATCGGTAACGGGCGTCTCTACTCTGGTCATTTGTCGGCCCGACAGCAGGTCCGCCCAGCCCGGGCGGTAACGGACCGACACCGCCGAGTCGTTTCCGAGCGAACCGGGGACCCACGTCCCCCGGGGTGAATCCGCAGCCACTGCGGTAGGGCGCCAACTTCCCGCCCGAACCCGTCAGCTAACCCGGTAGGCGGTCAGGAAGAAGGAGAACGGAACCCCGGTGGCACTCCATGCCCCGCGGCCGTCGTCCGAGCGGCCGGCAGCAGCCGGCCCGACGGCGATCGTGCCGCGCCCACGCTGGTCCCGCTTCACCACAGCTCTCGCCGCACTGGTCGGCGTCGCCGTCGTCCTGACCGGCAGCGCCACCGCGGCCCACGCCGACCCGTCCGTCGCCGAGATCGAACGCCAGATCGACGCCGACTGGAACAAACTCGAACCGATCATCGAACGGCACAACGCCACCCGGATCGACCTTGCCGCCAAGCGCAAGCAGGCCGACGCGTTGGCCGCCCAGATCGCCCCGCTGGAGCGTCAGGTCGACGCGGCGATGGACAAGGTCAGCGCCTTGGCCGTACGCGCGTACAAGGGCGAGAACGTCTCCACCGTCAACGCCGTGCTGGGCAGCCGGTCGCCGAGCGAGGTCGTCGGGCAGCTCGAAATGCTCGATCGTTTCGCGCACAACCAGCAGCAGGACGTCCGCGAGGTGGCCGACCTGCGCGACGAGCTGGCTGCGAAGAAGGCTCCGCTCGACGAGATGGTGTCCCAGCTGACGCGCACCGAGGCCCAGCTGGCGGCGAAGAAGAAGCAGATCAACGAGGAGATCGACCGCCTCCAGAAGCTGCGCCTCAAGGTGTACGGCAACGGGGGCGGCGGCCCGCTGCGTCCCGCGCCCTGCCCGGCGAGCTACCCCGGCGGTGCCGCCGGCACGGCAGTGAAGTTCGCCTGCGCGCAGATCGGCAAGCCCTACGTGTGGGGCGCCGAGGGCCCGAACTCGTACGACTGCTCCGGGCTGATGCTCGCCGCGTGGGCGAAGGCCGGCGTGAGCCTGCCGCACAACGCCGCCGCGCAGAGTCGGGTCACGAAGAACGTCAGCCGGGCCGATCTGCGCGCCGGTGACCTGGTCTTCTACTACAGCGACATCCACCACGTCGGCATGTACGTCGGCAACGGCTGGGTGGTGCACGCCTCCCAGGCCGGTCAGCCGGTCAAGATGAAGAAGGTCGACGACGGCCCGATCCACAGCTACGGCCGCCCCGGCTGATCAGAGGTGACCGAAGGGCCCGTCGCGATCCGTTCGCGGCGGGCCCTCGTCGTTCTTGCCTCAGCGGGTCGGCCAGGTGCGCCAGTGCTGCCAGGCCCGGCTGGGCGTCGGCCCCCGCTGGCCCTGGTAGCGCGAGCCGTACACCGCCGAACCGTACGGGTGCTCGGCCGGCGAGGAGAGCCGGAAGATGCACAGCTGGCCAATCTTCATGCCCGGCCAGAGCGTGATCGGCAGGTTCGCCACGTTCGACAGCTCCAGCGTCACGTGCCCGGAGAAGCCCGGGTCGATGAAGCCGGCGGTGGAGTGGGTGAGCAGGCCGAGGCGACCCAGACTCGACTTGCCCTCCAGCCGGCCGGCGAGCTGGTCGCCAAGCGAGATCACCTCGAGCGTCGAGGCGAGCACGAACTCCCCCGGGTGCAGCACGAATGGCTCGCCATCGGGCACCTCGACCACCGAGGTCAGGTCGTCCTGCTGCATGGCCGGGTCGATGTGGGTGTAGAGGTGGTTGTTGAAGACCCGGAACAACCTGTCGAGTCGTACGTCGATGCTGGACGGTTGAACCAGCATGGGCTCGAAGGGCTCCAGGCCCAGCGAGCCGGCCTTGATCTCGGAGACCAGGTCGCGGTCGGAGAGCAGCATCGGACCACCATAGCGCCTTGCGTGCCAGCCGAATTCGGTGCCGGTGACCAGCGCGTCGAGGTCGCTGGTCGTACATTTGTTCGATAGAATGCCCGCATGGCTTCCTGGTCCGAATTCGCCGCCGACGAGCCCCGACTCGCCGACGGGATCCGCGTTCTCCTCCAGCAGTACGGGCCGGGCTTCGGCTACCTGGCCACGGTCCGCGCCGACGGCGGGCCCCGGGTCCATCCGGTCTCCCCGGTCATCACCGACGAGGGCCTCTTTTGCTTCGTCATCGACTCCCCGAAGCGCCGTGACCTCGAACGGGACGGCCGATACGCGCTGCACTCGTTCCCGCCGGAGGAGAGCGACGACGAGGCGTACGTGGCGGGTCACGCCCGACCGGTGACCGACCCGGCCCAACTGGCCCGGTTGGCCGAGGGGGCCCGGGCCGAGCCGTACGTCGACTGGAGGCTGTTCGAGTTCACCGTCGACGTGGCGATGTTGACCCGCCGCGAGCAGCCCGTCCCGGGCATTCCGGGTTACGCGCCGGGCCGGCCGGCCGTGCAGGTCTGGCTCGACCCGCACGCTCCGCCGGTGGCTGCCGCGCCTGTCGCCGTACCGCCGGCGCGGCCGACCCGTCGCAGCCGTGACGTGCAGTGCACGGCCGCCTGACCACGGCCAGAAAGACGCCGGTGCCGGCTCCGTCGTGACGGAGCCGGCACCGGGTGTACGCGGAGAAGCTACGCGGCGCGGTAGGCGTTCCACGCGGTGATCATGCGGCTCGCCTGTCCCGGGGTGAACTGGTACATGCACGAGTCGTAGGTGTAGTCCATGAAGTTGGTGATCGGGTCCAGCCCGGTCGCCGAGCAGGTGTTCCGCCCGGTCGGGCACTGGTAGGCCGGCGACGCCTCGGCCGGGGTGTCGCTGACGCCGTCACCCGAGCCGCCGCAGCCACCCTGGAAGGTGTGGTAGAGGTTCAGCCAGTGGCCGACCTCGTGGGTGCCGGTGTCGCCCTGGTTGTAGTTGGTGGCGGTGCCGCTCGGCAGCGACTCGCTCAGCACGACCACGCCGTCCATGCTGCTCAGGTTGCGCTGCGGGAAGGTCGCCCATCCCAGCAGGTCGTTGCTCAGCTCACCGAGGTAGATGTTGAGGGTGTTCTTGCCGCCCACCCGCAGTGAGGACTTCATCGACCGCTCCGCCGACGAGCCCTGCACGATCGGGTACCACGACGGGTTCGTCACTCGGTTGATCTTGTCGAGTCGGAAGGCGAACGCGGTGACCGCTCCGCCGGTCGAGCCGGCGTAGGCCTGGTTCAGCACGGTGATCTGCGAGGTGATCATCGAGTCGGGGATGTTGCCGCCGGCCCGCGTGCTGTTCTCCTGGATCACGTGCACGACCACCGGGATGGTGACCGTGGCCAGCGCCGTCGCGCCGGCGCCGGTGCGGAAGTTGGCGCGCTCGCGCAGCGCCGCCGCGAGGTCCGCGTCCCGCTCGCGGACCTGCTTCGCGGTCAGCTCGTTCGGGTCGTGCTTGGCCGCCGCACCGGGCTTCATCCGGGCATTGGAGTGGCTGTCGGCCGGCTCCACGCAGGCGCCGCCGGGCGCCGCGGAGAAGGCCGAAGCAGCCGGAACGACGCCCACCGCGGCGGTGCTGAGCAGCAGCGCGAGCGTCGTCGACGCGACACCGGCGGCACGCCGGGTCAGCAGGTTGGGACGGGGTCCCATGGGCCCACCTCTTTCTGGCGGCGCGGCAGGGGGTGTGTCACGCCGTGGCTGGCAACGTGTGGCAGACGTTACAACTGATCGACGCATTTGAGAACGGCCATATGTTGCCGTCCGGAAACTTCTTCCTGGGCGTGCGGGGGTGGCGGGCTCGCGGGGGGTGCCTGGGTGCACCGGCTCGACCACTCGGGTACAGTGGGGCCGCCTGCGGGTGTAGTTCAATGGCAGAACATCAGCTTCCCAAGCTGACAGTGCGGGTTCGATTCCCGTCACCCGCTCCAACGTGCGAAAGCCCTGGTCAGGACATGAGTCCCAACCAGGGCTTTCGCGTTGTCGGAAGAGCCGAAACCGGCCGTGGGCCTCGGGCTGCTCCAGGCCACTCGAGACGTACCCCAGCGGCGTACGCACAGCGACCTTCTACGACCCGGACGGCAACGAACTGAGCTTCGGCGGCGCACCACTCTGACGCATCCTCCGGCGACCTCGACCTGTGGTACGGCACCCTCATCTGGCGCGAAGAGGTTGCCAGGACCTGAGGATCGGGTGACCGACGGGCGGCGTTCACCGAGACGGCCGGTGGTCAGCCCGCGGCTTCGGTGCCTCGAGGATCGCCGTACTCCACACGCTTCGGCGAGCGCCTGCAGACCGCTCTGCCAGCTTCTCCTGATCCGCGACTTTCTGCTGGTCGGGGCAAGGAATCGGCACCGGTTCCTGCGCGGTCGATCGTCCAGCTTCACCCGGGCGGAGCCTGCCGTTGTCAGGCGGGTCACTTGACAACCTCAGATGAAAGTGGTTGATTACTTACATCAGCCGCCAGGGTTGAAGTGCAAGGAGGTGAAGGGCCTCGCCCGCGCGGCCTGTTTGCCCCGGATCGCAGTGATTCGAGGGGGATAGGTCGAGCAGGTTGACCCCCGCACTGGGGGTTCGCGGAACCTCTTTGCTCAGTAAAGGATGCGGTCAACCAATTCCAAAGTGATCGACCGCCGACCGACCGACCCGTCACCGACGGGTCACCCAGACAGAGAAGGACGTTCATGAGTAACGCCGTATCCACCCCGCAGAACACCGACGTCGACGCTGTGCGGGCCGCCGCGCAGCAGGCGTTCAAGAACCACCTGGAGTACCTCTCCTCCGGGCGGATCCCGGAGTGGGTGGCCCTGTTCACCGAGGACGGAATACTGGAGTTCCCGTACGCCCCCGAGGGCTACCCCACCCGCACCGCCGGCGAGGCGAACCTGTACGAGTACATGAAGAACTTCCCGCAGCACTTCAAGGTCGAGTTCATCGATCTGCACTTCCACGAGACCACCGACCCGTCGCTGGTCATCGCCGAGTTCAAGAGCCGGGGCACCGCACTGACCACCGGCCGCCCCTACAACCAGACCTACATCTCGGTCGTGGAGACGAGGGACGGCAAGATCAGCCGGTACGTCGACTTCTGGAACCCGATCGTCGGCATGGAAGCCCTCGGCGACAGCCCTGAGGACATGGTCTCCGCCTTCAGCAACGAGTGACACTCCGCGCCACTCTCGCGGTAGCGGGCGGGCCGCCACCAGCGACCCGCCCGCGCCGGGCCGGCCAGCGCCCCGGGCCGGCGCTTCCACCGCCCGCGCCTACAATCGGACCCGCATCCTGGTCGTGGATACGAGGACCGGCAAGATCAACCGGTACGCCGAGACTTCGGGAACCCGACGAGTGCTCTCCGCCTCAGCAAAGACCGACACAGTCCTGGCGATTTGACGTCGTGCCTATGAAAGTGGTGGGTTACTTCCATGGAGACGAGGACACGGCAGCGCTCCACTGCCGAGGAGCGCCGGGCGACGGTCATGCGTACGGCGATCAAGACTTTCGCCGAGCGCGGCTACTACGGGACCTCGACGATGGACGTGGCCAAGGCCGCCGGCATCTCCCAGGGATACCTGTACCGGCTGTTCAAGGACAAGCAGACGCTGTTCGCGGTTCTGGTCGACTACTGCTCGACCCGCCTGCTCGAAGGCGCCGCCGCCGCTGCCGCATCGGTGCAGAGCACCGATCCCAAGGTGGTGCTGGGGGCGCTCACGGCCTCGTACGACGGGGTCATCGCCGACCGCGACGTGCTGATGATCCTCCTGCACGCGCAGGGCTGCGCGGGTGAGCCGGTCATCGGCGAGGCAATCCGCGCCTGTTACGCCAAGCAGGTCGAGTACGTCCGCGCCGTCTCCGGCGGCTCCGACGAGCAGTTGCGCCGCTACTTCGCCGACGGACTGCTGTCCAACGTCCTGGTCGCGATCGACGCGCTCACCCTCGACGCACCGTGGGCCCGCACGCTGCGCGGCTGAGGACAACTCCCCATCGCCAACGGGCATCCCCGCCGTTGGTGCCCTCTGCCGGACCGCCATGTGACGGCCGGAATATTAAGCGGTCCACCGCATAGCTTCACCGGAAACCTGGACCTCGTCGCCGGGCGCCGACCCCTCGGCGAAGCCAGCCAACCCGCCCGCCGGGACCACCCGCAGCCCTGTGATCCCGACAGCTGACGCTTCGCGATCCCGTCCAGCGGCAGGAGGATGAAGGGTGACCTCGACACGCTCGACGCCCCGCACAACGGCCGACGTGCTGGCCAGGACCCGGTTCTCAGTCCTGGACCGCTCCCGCACCCGTACCGGCGACGACCCGGCCGAGGCGCTGCGGGCCACCGTCCGCTTCGCCCAGCAGGCCGAGGCCCTGGGCTACCACCGGTTCTGGGTCTCCGAGCACCACGGGGTGCCCGGCGTCGCCGGCTCCGCCCCCACCGTGCTCGCGGCAGCGATCGGCTCCGCGACGTCAGGGATCCGGGTCGGAACCGGCGGCGTCATGCTCCCCAACCACCGACCCCTCGTCGTCGCCGAACAGTTCGGGGTCCTCGAATCCCTCTTCCCCGGCCGCATCGACATGGGGCTCGGCCGGTCGGTCGGGTTCACCGACGGCGTCCGCAAGGCACTCGGCCGCGACAAGCACGACGCCGACGACTTCGCGGAACAGTTGCGGGAACTGCTGGGTTGGTTCACCGGCGAGCAGACCGCCCACCCGCAGGTCCACGCCCATCCCGCCGAGGGTCTGCGCCCCGCACCTTTCATCCTGGCCATGGGTGCTGGTGCCGCGATCGCCGCGGATCAGGGGCTGCCCCTCGTGATAGGCGACCTGCGCGATCAGGACCGGATGCTCGGGGCCATCGACACCTACCGGAACGGCTTCCGCCCCTCCCGATGGTCCGAACACCCCTACGTCGTCGTGTCCGGCACAGTGGCCGTCGCCGCCACCACCGACGCGGCACGACGCCTGCTGATACCGGAAGCCAAATCGATGGCGCACTCCCGCACACACGGCGTCTTCCCGCCCCTGGCCCCGGCCGACCAGACCGAAGCGCGGTCGATGACGGCCAAGGAACTGAAGCACTACGAAGACGCTCTGCGCGGCCACATCCACGGCACGGAGGACGACGTGGCCGAACAACTGGCGACGATCGTGACAGCGAGCGGCGCCGACGAGGTACTCGTCACCACCAGCACCTACGACCGCGCAGAGATGTACGACTCCTACCGCAGGCTGGCCCGCGCCCTGGGCCTGTCAGAGCCTCGCCTTCCCGAAGGGAACCGCCTTGCATCCACACATTGACGACCGCTCGGCCGTGCAGGACACGCTTGTGCGAATGGCCTGGTACATCGACCGACGCAACTGGAAGGGCCTGGCCGACGAGGTCTTCGCGGACATGATCCGTGTCGACTACACGGCGGTCTGGGGTGGCGAAGCCGAGGTGCTTCGAGGGCAGGACCAGGCCAACCGTTGGGAACGGGACCTCGCGCATCTCGACGCGACCCAGCACGTCATCACCGGGGTGCTGGTGTCCGTCGACGGTGACGAGGCGACCGCGACCGCGAACACACAGGCACACCTCGTACGACGTGGTGCCACCGCCGGGCCTTTGTGGTCGAACGGCGGGACCTACACCACCCGCCTGCGCCGCGGTGCCCACGGGTGGCGGATCACGGCGCTCATCGTCGAACTCCTGTGGGACTCGGGCAACGCAGCGGTTCTCAACGGAGACGAAGACGGCATGCCGACCTCCGACAATGGCGCCACCGATGCGCAGTCCACAAGCGAGCTAGGGTAACGCGCTCGTACGTTGGTCGTGGTGACACGGACCCACGGGACGCCTGTCAGGGCGAGTGATGTCTGGTCCCGTTTGGCGTCGTGGAAGGGCGACCACCAGTAGTCGACCACCACCCGCAGGAGCGTCCTTTTCTGTTCCGAGGTGCGGTCGAAGGCGGAGATCCGGGCAGCCGCCGGGTGCTGGCCGGTCCGGCTGTCGCCGGAGCATGTGCCGTGCTCCGCGCCGTGTTGCAACCCCGTCGTACGGCCGGTCCTTCGGCAGATGAAGCAGTCGAGGCTCAGTTCGACGTCGTCCGTCCAGTGCAGATTGTGGAAGGGCGAGTCGCTGACAGCCAGCACAGCCGTGACTTCGACGGATCGCAGCATGGCTCGATCCTGTCAGTGTGGGGATTGGCAGTGCAGTGTCGGCAAGCGCTTCGTCGAGTGGGATGCGCTGCCCTGGCCGTCGTTTCACCGGCGGCTACCGGCGGGCAGGTGGCGGCGTGATGATCTCAGTAGCATGCGCGAATGCGCCGACCAGTGATCTTCGACCTCTTCCACACCCTCGTTCACGGCGCCGATGACGAGCGTGACCGGGTGGTCGGCGAGATGGCGCTCATGGTCGGGGTGGCTCCGGCCGCTCTGATCGCGGCGTACCACGCCACCTGGCGGGACCGGCTGGTCCGGTGGGACGTGGAGGAGACACTCCGCATCCTCGTCGGACGTCTGGGCGGCACGCCGACCGACGAACAGGTGACGCGGGCCGGGGAGCATCGGCGGGACCTCGCGCGCCGGGTACTGGGCGGTGTTTCGACCGCCACCATGGACGTGCTCGACGCGCTCCGTGCCGACGGGCATCCGCTGGCCCTCATCAGCAACGCCACCTCGGAGACCGCCGAGGCATGGCCGCGGAGCCCGCTCGCCAGCCGCTTCGACGTCGCGGTCTTCTCCTGTGAGGTCGGGTTGGCCAAGCCCGGTCCGGCGATCTACCACACTGCCGCTGAGCGGCTGGGCGTCGCGCCGGCAGCGTGCGTCTACGTGGGCGACGGCGCAGACGGCGAGCTGGCCGGGGCGGCAGCGGTCGGCATGACAGTGCTGAGGACCACGGAGCACAACGACACCGACCCGAGCTGGGGCGGGCCGGCGTTCGCGGCCCTTGGCGACCTGCCCACCCTGCTTCACCAGCCGTCTCGGGGGTAAGTCGGACTGCCCGGGATCGTCAACGGCGCCGCACCCTGTTACTCGTCGCTGCGGCAGGGGCGAGGGTTGGCGTTGCGCAGCCTGATGCCGCTGAAGCCGACCGAGCTGTCGGTCACCACGTCCCAGAAGGGCCACAGGTTGTCCAGCACTCGTCGCTGGATTCCCGCCTCGGCGTGGCACCGCAGCAGGTCACCCACCGGCTCGGGAGGGCCGAGGGGTGTCACCGGCTCGACCGCCAGGAGCGCGTGCGGTTCGGGAGCGCCGAAGGGTTGGAAGCGATCGGCTGGTAGCCGGTACGCGAACAGTCGCGCCCTGTCCACCGCCTCCGGCCAGCCGTACTCGATCGCATGGACCCGCCCGCCGCAGCCCGCTCCGATGACGCGATCACGATCCGCCCGGGAGGTGGTCGGCAGCACCCAGGCCATGGCCCGGGGGCATTGGCGCGGGAACCAGTAGTCGTGAGCCCGGTCGTGGTCGACGGCCCACACGTAGGCGTCCGGCTGCTGGGCGGTCGCGGCGACATGCGGAACGAAACGCCTGATCGTCGGATCCTTCGAGAAATGCAGCACCTGCCCGGGCTCCGGTCGTATCTGCTTGTTTCTACCTCTGTGGGGTGCAGAGCTCTACCACTTTCCGGCATCCGTACGAGGCGGCACGGACTCGGGGTCGGCGGGTTCATCGTCTCCAGAACAGGAGATGGGTGACTCCGCTGGCGCTGGGCACCGACTCGAGGTGGAAGCGGTCGAGAAGTTCGTCGGGGCCGTTCCACAAGCGCTCGCCCCGGTCGAGGTCGACCGGCGCGACGGCGATGTGCATCGTGTCGACCAGGTCGGCCTCGAGGAACTCGCGGATGGTCGCGACTCCACCACCGAGGCGTACGTCCCGACCGTCGGCTGCCTGTCTGGCCCGGTCCAGGGCCTCGGTAGGGCTGGCATTGAGGAAGTGGAACGTGGTGTCGGACAGGGTGAACGACGGCCGCACATGGTGGGTGAGCACGAAGACCGGCGTGTGGAAGGGCGGGTTGTCTCCCCACCAGCCCTGCCAGTCGTGGTTCTCCCAGGGGCCACGCTGGGGGCCGAACTTGTTGCGACCCATGATCTCCGCGCCGATGTTGCACTCGGCGTCGCGGGTCAGGTAGTCGTCGAGGCCGCGAGTGCCGCCGGGTTCGGTGCGGTACACGAAGCTTGCGGTGGCGGCCCGCCAGGAGAACAGCGGGTTGGGGTCCGCGTGGCCGAAGGGCCGCTCCAGGCTCTGCCCCTCTCCGGTCCCGAACCCGTCGCGCGAAACGTTGAAGCACTGCACCCGCAGCAGCTGTGGCATTGGCGTCTCCTTCCGAGTTGTGGGTGGTGATTCAGTTCGTGGTCACCGTCGGGCCGCCGCCGCTGCCCCTGTCGTCGAGCACCACCGGGGCGCGACCGCGCACGTCGTACCGGATGTGGGTGACCTGCGGGGTGTGGATGACCCGCGTCGGCGTCAACTCGATCGCTTCCTTGTCGCCGAGGTCGAGGTCTGCGTCGAACAGCCGCAGCCCGGTGCCGAGCACGACAGGTACGACGTGCAGCTCCAACTCGTCGAGCAGCCCCGCCTTGAGGACCTGCCGGACGAGGCTGCCGCCTCCGGCAACGGCGACGTTCTTGCCGCCTGCCGCGGCGCGCGCCTGCTCGACGGCGCTGGCCACGCCGTCGGTGACGTAGGTGAAGCTGGTGCCGCCGTCGCGCAGCAGGGTCTGGCGGGGGCGGTGCGTGACCACGAAGACAGGTGCCCGGAACGGCGGGTCCGCCCCCCACGGCACCTCGCCGCCGTCGGCCATCCGGCGACCCATGACGTACACGCCGGCCGCCTCGAACGACTCGGCTACCACGGCGGAGTTGGTGTCCTGTTCCCCGCCGGCGAAGCCCTGCCGCTCGCGCCACGACATCGCCTCGGTCACCCAGCGTGTGACCCGGAAGAATCCCGCGCTCTCGGCCGAGTCCATCCAGTCGCCGTCGCCTGTGAACTTCGGGCCGGCGTAGAAACCGTCCGCCGACACGGAGAGCTGTGCAGTCACCTTCGTCATCTCGCGTGGTTCCTCTCCTCGATGGCACCGGGCTTCGGTGCCTACTCAGGGAGGGGTCGGAGCCGATCGGCAAGCCCCTACAGCAGGCAACTGTGACGGGCGCCACACTGGTGCGCCGGCTGTCGTGAAGCGGTGGACGACCGCCAGGGCAGGTGCATCCGGCGCGGCTAGGCTGGCGATCATGCGGATTGGCATTGTGATCCTGCCGGATCAGCGTTGGGCGGAGTCGCGCAGTCGTTGGCGGCAGGCCGACGAGTGGGGCTTCGACCACGCCTGGACGTACGACCACCTGGGCTGGCGGGATCTCGTCGACGGCCCGTGGTTCGACTCGATGGGCACGTTGACCGCCGCCGCCACGGTGACCGAGCGGATCCGGCTGGGCACCCTCGTGGCGTCGCCGAACTTCCGCCACCCGGCCGCGTTCGCCAGGCAGATCACGACTCTGGACGACGTGTCGGATGGCCGGCTGCTGCTGGGCCTGGGCGCGGGCGGGATCGGCTTCGACTCGGCGGTGCTGGGCGGCGAGACGTTGCCGCCGCGTCAGCGGGTCGACAGGTTCGCCGAGTTCACCGAGCTGCTGGATCTGATCCTGCGGGAGGACGGCACCACCTGGCGGGGCGAGTGGTTCGCCGCGGCGGACGCCCGCAACAATCCCGGCTGCGTGCAGCAGCCCCGGGTGCCGTTCGTGGTGGCCGCCAACGGGCCACGGTCGATGCGCCTCGTGGCCCGGTTCGGTCAGGGTTGGGTGACCACCGGCACCGACGCCGACGACGTGAAGGGCTGGTGGGACACCGTCTCGGCGCTGTCGGCGCGGATGGACCGCACGTTGGACGAGGCCGGCCGCGATCCGGCCACACTGGACCGTTACCTCTCGCTGGACGCGGCGCCGGTGTTCTCGCTCAGCAGCGCGCAGTTCTTCGCCGATCAGGTCGGCCGTGCCGCCGACCTGGGTTTCACCGACGTGGTGACGCACTGGCCGAGGGCCAGCAGTTGGTACGCCGGTGACGAGGCCGTGCTGGAGGATGTGGCGACCCGGTTGCTGCCCGCGCTGCGGGGCTGAGGCCCTACCGTCAGGTGCCGAGGTCGCCGCCTGCCACGCCGCCCTCGCCGCCGGAGACGAGCCCCAGCCGCAGGCACACGATCGGCGTGTCGTCGTCGACAGGGGTGCCGAGCCGCGCCCAGTAGGCCGAGTGGCCGGCCCGCCACTCCTCGATCGACCGGTCGCCCTCACCCTCGGCGCGGGCGAACTCCCAGGGCACGTCGCCGAAGCGGACCACCTCGACGCCGGTGATCTCGACGACGCCGGCCAGCGCGTCGTCGTCGACGACGAGTGCCACCCGCTCGCCGACCTGCTCCAACTCCTCGCCCTCCTCTTCGTACTCGGCGAGCCGGCCGGCGGTGGCGGTCTTCACGCCGGCCAGCACGAGGGTGTTCAGGGTCGTCCGTAGCTCGCCGGGGGTGCCGAGGGCGAGGGTGCGCAGTTCACCGATCCGAGGCCACATCCTGCCGAGGCTAGGCGAGCGCGGCCCGGCCCGCCGCCGCAATCTTGCTCAGATCAGCTGCCCGGCGTAGCCGGCGGCGGTGAGCAGCCGCTCGTCGCCCGTCGCCGCGTGCGCGTCGAGGACCGCGTCGGCCAGCTTGACCACGTGCTCGTCGCCGTGCCGGGCCGCGCGGGCGAACACCTCCGCCGGTGTCGCGGCGGTCACGGTCGGCGGCGCGATCCCGTCGGTCGGGGCGTACACCGAGGTCATGGCCGCCGTCGCGGCCCAGGCCGCGGCGAGGCTCGGCGCCCACAGCGCCCGGTCCAGTGCCGGCAGGGTACGCAGCACCGCGGTCGGGGCGGTCACCGCGTGTACGAGCATGACAGGCGACGCGTGCCCGTAGCGCAGGTAGTTGAGGCCGGCGCGGTGCACGAGCGTGGTGAGCCCCCGCTGCGCCTCGGCCGGGGTCCGCGCGGGGCGCAGCGCCGCCAGCGCCGGCTCCCACCGGGGTACGCGGGCGAGCCGACCCAGCCGGTCCCGGACGCCCCCGCTCTGGTCGTCGATCCGGGGCACCCCGGCCAGCGCGGCGTCGATGTCCACCTGCTCCCGCGCGGCGGTGGGGTCGGCGACGAGCCGGTCGGCGCCGGGGACGGGCTGCCACCGGGCCGCCCAGTAGCCGAGGGCCTGCGCCAGTTCGGTGATCCGGTGGGGGGTGGTGTCGTCCGCTTCGAGCGCGCGTACGGCGTGCCCGACCCGGATCACGCCGTGGGTGGCGCCGGCCGCGATGCCCGGCAGCAGTCGGGGCCACCAGGTGCCGAGCACCTCGCGCCAGGGGTGTTCGCGCAGTTCGCTGTCGAAGTGGGCCAGCCAGTCGCCGGCCCGTTTCGCGTCGCCGAGCGCCGTGCGCCAGTCGGCGATGGGGTGCAGGCCCCGGGGTAGCTCGTCGAGCCGGCCGAGGTACCCGTCGAGCCAGCGGTGCACCCGCTGCTGGTGCCCGTGCCGGGTCAGCGCCTCGACCGCCATCGGCCCGTGGTTGGAGAGCCAGCCCTCGTATTCGGGACCGGTGCGGTGCAGCCGTTCGTACGCCTCGTCGAGGATTCCGTCGCTCATGGTTCGATCGTCGAAGATGAACCGAGCTTGAGGTCAACCCCGCAGATCCGCTCCGGTGATCAGACAGGTGATCCGTAGCGCGGCCGCGACCTCGGGTGGGCAGTCCAGGGCCACCACCGCGGCGCCCAGCACTTCGGCGCCGCGTGTCGCGCAGATGTCGTGGAGCGCGTGGATCTGCGCCCCGGTACGGACCCAGTCGTCCACCACCAGGACCCGGTCGTCGGGGCCGAGGTGTCGGTCCCGCACGGCCAGCTCGACCCGCCGACCCCGGTAGTCCGGCGGGCTCTGGGCCCAGGTGAGCGGGCCGGCCGGCAGGCGTCCGTCGCCGGGTTTGTGCGCGGCCACGAAACCGACGCCGAGGGCTGTGGCGGCCAGCGGGCCGAGCAGCAGACCGGTGACCGCAGGGGCGAGCACCACAGTCGGTCGGGCCGTCCGGTACGGCGCCACCAGGGCCGGTCCCAGGTCGGCCAGGACGCCTGGGTCGCGCCACCAGCCGGAGATGTCGCTGACCAGGTGGCTGGCACCGGGGCCGGGGTCGATCCACCGGAACAGGGCGGCCAGGCGTTCGGTCAGCTCACTGGGCATCCGCCCATCGTGCGGCACGGGCGCTCGATACAGCCGCACCGGGGCCGGTCGACCCATGCCGGCTCGGATGATCGGCTACACGTACCAGGTTAAATGCGGGCATACCACAACGATCACGTTGACGTCGGAAGTGCTTCTCTCGTTACGGTCCGAGCCGGTTTGTTCAGTCGACGAAAGGAACCGGGCCGGTGGCAGGCAGGCACTCCCGTACCCGCATCTTCTCCTCTCCGGCGGGCATCGCGGCCACCGCGGCGGTCGGCGTCGTCCTCGCCGTCGGAGGCACAGTCGGTGCCGTCCAGCTGACCTCGGGTTCCGAGCCGGCGGGCCAGGCGGCCCTCGAGTTCACCCCGACCACCGCCCCCAGCAGCCTCGACGCGACCAGCCCGGCGGCCTCCCCGAGTGCCAGCGCCTCGCCGAGCGCGACGGCCAGCCCCTCGCCCAGCCGGTCCAAGCAGGCCGCCTCCCGGGCCAAGGCCCGCACCGCCTCCCCGAAGCCGAGCCCCACCGCGAAGAAGACCACGGCTGCGGCGAAGGTGCTCCAGAGCGGTTCGTGCGGCGCCTCGTTCTACTCCGACGGGCAGCTCACCGCCAACGGCGAGTCGTTCAACCCGAACGAGCTGACCGCAGCGCACAAGACGCTGCCGTTCAACACCAAGGTCCGCGTGACCAATCCGAACAGCGGCAAGTCGGTGGTGGTTCGGATCAACGACCGGGGTCCGTTCATCGACGGCCGTTGCCTGGATCTCTCCCGGGCCGCGTTCGCCACCATCGCGTCGGTGGACGTCGGTGCGCTCACCGTCCGCTACGAGGTGCTCGGCTGAGTGGTTCGGTTCCCGCCGATCCGGCCGGACACCCGGGCCGGCCGGTCAGAACCTCCTCGGACGACGGGCCAGGTTCATTCACGCGCTCACGTGGATCAGGCATGCTGTCCCTCGTACCCACGCGACTCCTCCAGTCGGGCCGTCGCCCGCTGAGCCCCGGATCCCGCGCCGGCCTCGGCGCGGCCATCGCCCTGCTCGTGATCGTCTCCGGGCTTGAGGCGGCGGACGGTCGGGGCGCGCACTACATCGCACTGCTGGCGGCTGCGCCGGTCCTGGCCGCCGCCCTGGCGTCCTGGCGGGTGGTGCTGGGCGTGGGCGCGGCGGCGGCAGTGCTCGGGGTCGGCTTCGCCGTCATCGAGCCGAAGATGGAGCTGGTCACCTCGGTCAACGTGGTCGCCGTCGTGCTCGGCACCGGCCTGGCCGTGGCGGTGGCGGCGGTACGACAGCGGCAGGCCGTTCAGATCGCCGAGCTGTCCAAGCTCGCCTCGGTGGCCCAGCAGGCGGTGCTGCGTCCACTGGGTCCGCAGGTCGGCACGCTCTCGGTGGCCGGTCGCTACATCTCCTCGACGGCGACCGCCGAGATCGGCGGCGACCTGTACGAGGCGATCGACACGCCCTACGGCGTACGCATGATCATCGGTGACGTGCGCGGCAAAGGGCTGGACGCGGTGCGGTTGGCGAGCATCGTCCTCGGCTCGTACCGGCACGTGGCCTACGAGCGGGCGGACCTCCGGGCCGTCGTCGCCGACCTGGACCGGGCTGTCGCCCGCAACGTCGGCGACGAGGACTTCGTGACGGCGGCGTTGGTCGAGGAGCGGGGTGGCACGCTCACCATCGTCAACTGCGGGCACCCGCCGCCGCTGCTGCTCCGCCGGGGCGCGGTGATTCCGCTGGAGCCGCCGGCGCCGGCGCCTCCGCTCGGGTTCATGCCCGTGGTCCGCCCCCGGGTTGAGCGCCTGGAGCCCGGCGACCGGCTGCTGCTGTTCACCGACGGTCTCGGTGAGGCGCGGCGGGACGGCGAGTTCTTCCCCACCGCTGACCGGGCCTGGCGGCTGCTGGGGCACGGCACCGTAGCCGACGGGCTGGCCTCGCTGGAGACGGCCCTGGTGGAGTGGGTGCAAGGCCGGCTCGATGACGACATCGCCCTGGTCCTGATGGAGTACGTGGGTGCCCGCACCGGCGCCGCCGCGGCCGTACCGAGCTGGGAGGTCGGCGCGGCCGAGAGTTGAGCGCCCGTTTGTTACAAGCGTGTGTGTAATCGCTGTCACTCGGTTGATCTGCTTGTCGCTGCCTACCCGCGAGTAATACAGTGTGGGTTACTGATCGGTAACACCTGTCCGGAAGCGGGGCCAGCGAGCATGACCCACTACAAGAGCAACCTGCGGGACCTTGAGTTCAACCTGTTCGAGGTCTTCGGGGCGGACCAGGCGTTCGGCCAGGCACCGTACTCGGAACTCGACGCCGACACGGCCCGCACGTTCCTCGCCGAGCTTGACCGCCTCGCCCGCGAGGACCTGGCCGCCAGCTACACGGACAGCGACCGCAACCCGCCGGTGTTCGACCCGGCCACGCACACCGCGCCGCTGCCGGCGTCGTTCAAGAAGTCCTACCAGGCGTTCATGGACTCCGAGTTCTGGCGCCTGGACCTGCCGCCGCACCTGGGTGGCACCACCGCGCCGCGCGCCCTCTGGTGGGCCCTCGCCGAGCTGGTGCTCGGCTCGAACGCCCCCATCTGGATGTACGCCTCGGGCCCGTCCTTCGCGCACGTGCTGGAGGTCGAGGGCACCGAGCAGCAGAAGCGGTGGGCCAAGCTCTTCATCGACAAGCAGTGGGGCTCCACCATGGTGCTCACCGAGCCGGACGCCGGCTCGGACGTCGGTGCCGGCCGCGCCCGCGCCATCCAGCAGCCGGACGGCTCGTGGCACATCGAGGGCGTGAAGCGCTTCATCACCTCGGGTGAGCACGACCTCACCGACAACATCGTGCACTACGTGCTGGCCCGCCCGGTGGGCGTGGAGGGCCACGGCGGCCCCGGCACCAAGGGCCTGTCGCTCTTCGTCGTGCCGAAGTTCCACTTCGACGAGACCACCGGCGAGCTGGGCGAGCGCAACGGCGTCTACGCCACGAACGTCGAGCACAAGATGGGCCTGAAGGTCTCCAACACCTGCGAGCTGACCTTCGGCGAGCACGGCGTACCGGCCAAGGGCTGGCTGCTGGGCGACAAGCACGACGGCATCCGCCAGATGTTCATGATCATCGAGTACGCCCGGATGCTCGTCGGCACCAAGGCGATCGCCACCCTCTCCACCGGCTACCTCAACGCCCTGGAGTACGCGAAGAACCGGGTGCAGGGCGCCGACCTGGTCCAGCAGATGGACAAGACCGCGCCTCGGGTCACCATCACCCACCACCCGGACGTGCGCCGCTCGCTGCTGCTGCAGAAGTCGTACGCCGAGGGTCTGCGGGCCCTGGTCCTCTACACCGCCACCTGGCAGGACAAGGTGGCGGTCGCCGAGGCGGCCGGTGACGAGAAGGCCACCAAGCTGGCCAAGCGGGTCAACGACCTGCTGCTGCCGCTGGTCAAGGGGGTCGGCTCGGAGCGGGCGTACGAGCTGCTCGGGCACGAGGCGCTGCAGACCTTCGGCGGTTCCGGCTTCCTCCAGGACTACCCGCTGGAGCAGTACGTCCGGGACGCCAAGATCGACACCCTGTACGAGGGCACCACCGCCATCCAGAGCCTCGACCTGATCTTCCGCAAGATCGTTCGGGACAACGGCAAGGCGCTGATGGCGGTCGCCGGCGAGATCCAGGAGTTCATCTCCTCCGAGGCCGGCAACGGCCAGCTCAAGGAGGAGCGGCAGGCGCTCGGCAAGGCCCTCGGCGAGGTCCAGAACATTCTCGGTGTCATGACCGGGTGGCTGGGCGAGGCGCAGGGCGGCGAGGCCCGCGCGCTCTACAAGGTCGGGCTGAGCAGCCGTCGGTTCCTGCTGGCGATCGGCGACCTGGTGGTCGGCTGGCTGCTCCAGAAGCAGGCCGACGTGGCCCTCAAGGCCCTGGCCGGCGAGGTCTCCGCCAGCGACAAGGCGTTCTACACCGGCAAGGTGGCCGCCGCGCGCTTCTTCGCCCGCGAGGTGCTGCCGCGTATCGGCGCCGACCGGCGGATCATCGAGGGCACGGACCTCGACATCATGGACCTCCCGGAGGAAGCGTTCTGACCGTTCCACGGCATGCCTGAGGTTCCGGGTTCGCACCACCTGGCACCTACGGCCGGCGGCCGGCGGGGGCACTTCGCCCCGCCGGCCGTCGCCGTTTTCCGCAACCGGGCCGTAGCGGCCCGGCGGTTTCGCCTGGCCCGCGTCGGCTGTCGGGGTCGGCGGGGACGGGCCCTGTCGGTCGGGTATTCGCGGCGTCGCGTCGGGTAAGCCGGTGCCGTGGCGGGTAACCGTCGCGTGACAACGAAGGTGAACGCCCAGAGCCACCGCACGGGGGAGTGCAGCGCACATGGGTGTAGGAAGCGGAATCTTTCTCATCGCGATCGGCGCGATCCTGACCTTCGCGCTGAGAGCCAACGTCTGGTGGATCGACGTGCGGGCGGTCGGCTGGGTGTTCATCCTGGCCGGGCTGGCTGTCCTGCTGACCACCCTCTGGTTCTGGCAGGACCGGCGTAAGCGGGCCCGAACCCTCATCGTCGAGGAGAACCGGCTCTCCCATCCGACGGCGATGATGCCGCCGCCGCCCGACCCGCCGCCGCCGACCGCGCCACCCTCCTGAGCGGCCCACCCTGAGCCACCCGTCGTCCTCGGCGGGTGGCTCAACCTCGTGCCGTGTGCCGCGCGGTGAGCCGCGCCCCGGCCGGGCCCAGATCCGCCCAGGCGCTGGTGCTCGTGTGCACGGCCGACTCGGCGGTCCGCAGACCCTCCTCGTCCGTCCCCTCCGGGTCGAGGAACGCGGACAGCAGCGAGATGCCCGGGTTGTGGGCGATCAGCAACGCCGTCCGGGCCGCCGGGTCGACGGTGCGGACAAGCGCCAGCAGTTCCTCGGGATGGGCGTCGTACGCGCCCGGCTCGTAGCGGACGGTCGGGCTCGGCCCGGTCGGCCCGCCCTCCGGCGGTGCGCCGGTCATGCCCATCGCCACGCCGTGCCAGGTCTGCCTGGTGCGCCGCGCGGTCGAGCAGATCACCACGTCGGGCAGCAGCCCGTGGTGGGCCAGCCACGCGCCGGCGGCTGCCGCGTCGGCGTCTCCGCGCGGGCTCAGTGGGCGGTTGGCGTCGTCCGCGGCGTCGCTGCCCTGCTCGGCTTTCGCGTGCCGGAGCAGCACCAGTGTCCGTGTCTCGGCGTGGGCGTCCGTCATGTACCCAGCTTGCCCGATTGGCGATCTCCGTGCCGGGGTAAGTCGATGGATGCCGCACCCCTACCGACGGCCGCGGCGGGCAGTACGCCAGGTTAGAGCCGAGGAGCGAAACATGGGCATTGGTGGCAGCATCTTCCTGATCGCGCTGGGCGCGATCCTCGCATTCGCCGTGGAAGCCGACATGGGTTGGCTGAACCTGTCAGTGGTCGGCTGGGTGCTGATGTTGGCCGGTGTCGCCGGCCTGCTCACCACTCTCTACTTCTGGAACAGCCGCCGCCGGGTGGTGGCCGCGCCGGTGCGCGAGGAGCGCGTCGTGGCCGACCGGGTGGTGCCGGTCCAGGACGACCGGGTCGTGCAGGAGTACCGCGAGGTGCGTCGGCCGGGTCCGCCGGCCTGACCCTCGTTCGCGAACTCCGGGGTCCCGCAGCGTGGCGGGGCCCCGGCTCGCGTTTTCCGGCGGGTCAGGTTCCGGCGGGGTCGGTTCCGGCGGGTCAGGCGAACAGCGCGAAGTAGATCGCGATGTGGTGGCAGAGCGCGGCCAGCAGGGTGCAGGCGTGGAAGAACTCGTGATGCCCGAACACGGTCGGCCACGGGTTGGGCCGGCGCAGGGCGTAGAACACCGCGCCGATGCTGTAGATCGCCCCACCGACGATCAGCAGGACCAGGGTCGTGACGCCGCCGCCGTGCAGGATGTCCGGCAGCATGGCCACCGCCACCCAGCCGAGCGCCAGGTAGAGCGGCGCGGACACCCAGCGCGGCGCATGCGGCCAGATCAGCTTGAGCGCGACTCCGCCCAGCGCGCCACCCCAGACCAGGGCCAGCATGATGGTCGCCTGCCGGGTCGAGAGCAGCATGACGCAGAGCGGGGTGTACGTCCCGGCGATGAACACGAAGATCATCGAGTGGTCCATCCGGCGCATCACCTGGTAGCCGCGCTCGGACCACACGCGACGGTGGTACAGGGCGCTGGTGCCGAACAGCCCGCAGACCGTCAGGCTGTAGACGACGCAGCTCACCAGGGGTGCCCAGCCCGGCCGGGTGGCCGCGATCGAGCAGAGCACGATGCCGGAGACCAGGGCGACGAAGAAGGCGTACGTGTGCAGCCAGCCGCGCATCCGGGGCTTACCGATGTCGACCGGCTTCAGGCGAAGCGGGGCGGAGGTGGTCACCACCTCAGGTTACGGCACCGTAGGTTACCTGCAAGTAGTTGCCGCGGTGACGCGTGGCACCCTCAGGGCCTAGCGTCGATCTTGCACTTCCTGTCTGCTAAATGGGAAGATTGCCCATTTTCGTCGTCGCAGAAAGTGCAAGATCGCGAGGGATGGGGGTGAAGATGGGTCGATGCGGATTTGGCCTGTCGGGGTGGACGCCCTGTTGATTGACTGCGCAGGTCTCGGTGACGGGTTCACGGCTGACCTGGTCGAGGCCTGGCGGGCCGAGTTGTGGCAGCGCCGGGAACGCGGAGACCTGACCGCCGTGGAGATCGTGCCGGCCGCCAGCACCGTGCTGCTCGACGGACTTCCGGATCCCGCCACCACCGCCGCCCTGCTGTCCCGCTGGGCGCCGACGGTAACCACCACCGCGCGGCAAACCGCGACCGCGAGAGCCGCAAGCGGTCCCACACCAGCCCCCAACCGCGGCGATCCTGCACTTTCTCTCCCGACAGAACGGGATGGGAGGGCGGTTCCTGTTTCGGTCGCGTTTGACGGGGCGGATCTGCCAACAGTCGCCGAGCACTGGGGTGTCGACGTTCCGGCGGTGGTGCGGCGTCTGACAGGCACCCGGTTCCGGGTCGCCTTCTGCGGCTTCGCACCCGGGTTCCCCTACCTCACCGGCCTCCCCGCCGAGCTGGCGTTGCCCCGACTGCCCACGCCCCGGCCCCGCGTACCGGCCGGTTCGGTGGCTCTGGCCGGGCCGTACGCCGGCATCTACCCGAGCGCGTCCCCAGGCGGGTGGCTGCTTGTCGGTCGGACCGAGCTGGTCCTCTTCGACGTGCACGCCTACCCACCGGCCCGGCTCCCCCCGGGCACCGAGGTGCGGATGGTGGCGGCGTGACCGGGCACACCCAGATCGGGGTACTGCGCGCCGGAGCACTCACCACCGTCCAGGACCAGGGCCGGCCCGGCTGGGCGCACCTCGGCGTACCCCGGTCCGGCGCGCTCGACCCGGCCGCCCTGCGACTGGCCAACCGGCTGGTCGGCAACCCCGAGCGAGCCGCCGGTCTGGAGATCACCCTGACCGGCTGTGTGCTGCGGCCGACCCGGGCAACCACCGTCGCCGTCACCGGTGCCGAGGTGCCCGTGCAGGTCGGCGAGCGGCCCGGCGACACCGGACGTCCACTCAGCGTGCCGGCCGGGGCGGTGCTGCGGATCGGCCCGGCCCGTCGGGGCGTACGCAGTTGGCTGGCCGTGGCGGGCGGGATCGACGTACCGCCGGTGCTGGGCAGCCGCTGCACCGACACCCTCTCCGGGCTCGGCCCGCCCCCGCTGCGCGACGGTGACCTGCTGCCCGTCGGTCGGCCGCTCGGCGACCCCGCGCCCGTCGACCTGGCCATCGGCACGGCGCACCCGCCGGAGCTGCGCCTGACCGTGCGCCTCGGCCCCCGCGACGACTGGTTCACCCCTACCGCGCTCGACCTGCTGTTCGGCACCCCGTACACGGTGAGCCCGGTGAGCAACCGGGTCGGCGCGCGCCTCGCCGGCGCGCCGCTGCCCCGCGCGGTCGCCGGCGAACTGCCGAGCGAGGGCATCGTGCTCGGCGCGGTGCAGGTGCCGGCCGACGGCCAACCCCTGGTCTTCCTCGCCGACCATCCGACCACCGGCGGATACCCGGTCATCGGGGTGGTCACCGACGTGACACCGCTCGCGCAGGCCCGGCCAGGTACTACCGTCAGATTCCATGGACCTCAACGCTGACCTGGGCGAGGGATTCGGCATCTGGCGACTCGGCGACGACGACGCACTGCTGGACCTGGTCACCTCCGCGAACGTCGCCTGCGGCTTCCACGGCGGCGACCCGTCCACCATGCGGCGGGTCTGCGAGGGCGCCGCCGAGCGCGGGGTCGCGGTGGGCGCGCAGGTCGGCTACCGGGACCTGGCCGGCTTCGGCCGGCGGCGCATCGCGTACGACTTCGCCGAGCTGCGCGACGAGGTGACCTACCAGTTGGGGGCGCTCGACGCGTTCTGCCGGCTCTTCCGCACCCGGGTCCGCTACCTCAAGCCGCACGGCGCGCTCTACAACGCCGCCGCCACCGACGAGTCCCAGGCCGCCGCCGTCGTCGCCGCGATCTGCGGCTACGACCCCGAACTGCCAGTCCTGTGCCTGCCCGGCTCGGTGCTCGCCCAGCTCGCCGTCGGCGCCGGCCTACCTGTGGTCGCCGAGGGGTTCGCCGACCGCGGCTACCTGCCCAACGGGACGCTCGTGCCGCGCGGCACCTCCGGCGCGCTGGTCACCGACCCGGAGGAGGTGGCCACCCGTGCGGTACGGATGGCCACCGAACGGACAATCGTCGCGGTGGACGGCACAGTCGTCCCCTGCCCGGTGGACTCGATCTGCGTCCACGGCGACACACCGGGCGCGGTCTCCGCCACCGAACTCGTCCGCGCCAGCCTGATCGACGCCGGGGTCACCCTTGCCGCGTTCGCCTGAGCGCTACGCGTCCAGACCCCGCAGCACCAGCGGAAGCCGCTCCGCCGCCCCGTCGACCACCCGCACCGGTACGCCCCAGTCCTGCCGGGTCAGGTGGCAGGCCGCGTGTTCGACGTCCGCGTCGCAGGTCGCCGCCTGCGCCGTCACCTGGAGCACCCCGCCGGAGACCTCGCCGTTGAGCACCAGCCGGCGGGACAGCTCGGTGCCCGTGCCGGCACCCTCCACCAGCAGCTCCGGCGGCGACGCGGAAACCACAAGCCGCGTCGACGGCCCGTACGTCTCGTCGAGCTTCTGCCCGGGCGCGGGCGTGAAGACGATGTCCAGAGTGACCTCGCCGGACGCGATGTCGGTGGGCTTGCGTTCGGTACGGTGCCGGGGCCCGTCCACAGTGCTGGCACCCGCCGCAGACAGCGCGCCCGGGGCGAGGCGGGTCAGCCGGTGCGCCGCGGACTCCACCACCAGCACCTCACCGGCAGGCGTCAGCACCAGGTCGCTCGGCTCGGCCAGCCCGTCGGCGACGGTGGACACCTGGTTGGTGGCCGGGTCGAACCGACGCACCGCACCGTTGTACGTGTCGGCGATCAGCACCGAACCGTCAGGAAGCGCGCACACCCCCAGCGGATGCTGGAGCAGCGCCGACTCCGCCGGCCCGTCCACGTGCCCGAAGTCGAACAGGCCCTGCCCGACGGCGGTGCCCATCACCCCGTTCTCGACGTACCGCACCGCGCTCGTCTCGCTGTCGGCGATCCACAGCCGGACGCCGTCAGCCGAGACGGAGAGCCCCGACGGCTGCGCCATCCACGCCTCGGCCAGCGGGCCGTCGCGCAGCGCCTCCACAGTCGTGCCCGCGTACATGCCGGCGGTCCGCTTGATCGGGTCGAACCACCAGAGCTGGTGGATGCCCGCCATCGCGATGATCAGCTTGTCGTCGTACCAGGCCAGGTCCCACGGGGAGGAGAGGTCAACGGCCAGCGCGTCGTGCGCGTGGTCGTCGACCGACGCGCGCCACTGCCTACCGCTGCCGGCCACGGTCACCACCTCGCCGGTCTCCAGGCGTACGCCGCGCAGCAGGTGATTGACCGTGTCGGCGACGACCAGGTCGTAGCCCGCCACCTCGGCGACGTGCGTGGGCAGCACGCAGAGGCCCTGCGGCTCGGAGAAGGACGCCGCGCCGACCGGCCCGTCGGCCCTACCCCGCTCGCCCGAGCCGATCCGGCGCACCAGCGACTCGCCGTCCGGGGCCAGCTCGACAAGCGAGTGCCGCGCCGAGTCCGAAACCAGCAGGTTGCCGTCCGGCAGCACCACCGCCTTGCCCGGGAAGCGCAGCGTGGTGTCCGGCGCGGGCGGCGGCACGTACGGGCCGTCACCCCGGTGCAGGGTGCCCTTGGCCTCGTGGGTGGCGATCAGCTCGTCGATCAGGCGGGCCAGCCCTTCGGCGTGCCCCTCACCGGCCATCGTGGCCACCACGTAACCCTCGGGGTCGATCACCGACAGCGTCGGCCAGGCCCGGGCCGCGTACTGCTGCCACATGTCCATCTCGGGATCGTCGAGTACGGGGTGGTGCACCCCGTACCGCTCGACGGCGGCGGCCAGCGCGTCGGCGTCCTTCTCGTGCTCGAACTTCGGCGAGTGCACGCCGATCACGACGAGCACGTCGCCGTACTTCTCCTCAAGCGGGCGGAGTTCGTCGAGCACGTGCAGGCAGTTGATGCAGCAAAAGGTCCAAAAATCCGCCAGGACGATCTTGCCGCGCAGGTCCTGCAGGCGCAGGTCCTGGCCGCCTGTGTTGAGCCATCCCCGGCCGCGTAGCTCCGGCGCACGTACACGCGCTGTCGTTCCCATACCTGTCAGCCTGCCACGCCCCACCGGCCCGGCCGCCGTGACCCGTCACCTGATCACCGCCACCCGCTCGGCGTACGACGAAGGCGGGGCCACGGACGTCCGTGGCCCCGCCTTCACCGTGTGTCTACGGGGTCGCCGGCTTGAGGCAGAGCACCCGGTTGGCGCCGTCGCCGGGCAGCACCACGTACGGCTGCGTCGTGTCGGTGCACTTCTCCTTCGCCTCCACCTTCGAGACGATGGTGAACGCGCCCGCCTCGCCGCAGTCCGCCGCCGAGGCACCGTCACCGGACTTCTTCACGCAGGTGCCGACCGCCGGGTCGAACGCCGGCGTTTCGTCGCCACCGCCGAACTTGCCGAGCAGCATCAGCAGGCCGAGCGGCACCGCCAGGATGAGCACCGCGGCGATCAGCACGGCGGCCAGCACCCGGCCGTTGCGGACCTTCGGCGTCGGCGCTTCGACCTTCGGCTCCTCGGCGTCCGGCTTGAACGCGTCGAAGCGGCCCTGCTCCTGCTCCTGACCC
The DNA here is from genome assembly GCF_042898105.1 of Micromonospora sp. NPDC000663. NCBI lineage: Bacteria > Bacillati > Actinomycetota > Actinomycetes > Micromonosporales > Micromonosporaceae > Micromonospora > Micromonospora sp. NPDC000663. The sequence continues at coordinate 399,893 of NZ_JBIAYR010000003.1, read as the reverse complement.
CAGGAGGACGGCGCGGACGGCTGGGCTGCCGGCGGGAACGCTGGCGGGAAGCCGGCACTCGGTGCCTGGTCGGCGTTGGGGCCACCGAACGGCGGACCGCCGAAGCCCGGCGCCCCGTTGACCGTGGCGGCACCGGCGGCCGGTGCTGCGGCGCTGCCGAACCGGTCGGCCGGTCGCTCGGCGCCGGCCTGCGGCCGCACCCCGTTCACCTGTCGGTTGTTGCCCGGCGCGTCGACGAAGGACGGCACACCCGGTGGGAACGCCGGAGGTGCGGACGGAGCCTCACCGAACCCGTTCGGCGTCGACGGCCGGTCTCGGTCGTCGAAGCGCGGGTCCGGCGTGGGCTCGCCACCCCAACCCGGGGCGGCCTGCCGGTCCGGACCCTGCTGCCAGTCCGGCGCGCCCTGGCGCTCCGGGCCGTTCTGCCAGTCGGGGGCGGCCGGCGGGTTCTGCCAGTCCGGTGCGCCCGGACGCTCGGAGGCCTGCTCGGCCGGGAAGGCGTCCTGCTCCGGCTCGTTCGCCGGCTCGGGCGCGGGGGGACGGCCGTACACCCGTGGCTGGGGTGCGGGCGTGCCGGACGGCCGCATCGCCTGGTCCGTCGGGGGCATCACCCGGCTGGCCAGCGGCACCGAGGCGCTCGCCGAGGCCCGGCCCACGGCGCCGGCCGCCGACTCGGCCTCCGGCGCTGGTACGACCGTGCGACCCGATTCGGGGGAGGTACGCGGGGCGGGCACCACGGCACCGCTCGCGGGAGCCTCCTCGGCGCGACCCCAACCGGCCGGCTCGGCCTCGTAGTGTGCGGCCGCCTCCGGCGTCTCCCGCTCGGCGTACGCCTGCTGTTCGGGGATCGGGGCGTACTGGTTCTGCGGCGCGAAGTCGGCGGGCGGGGCGGCGGCCAGGCTGGCGCCCGGCACGCGCTGCTCCTGCGGCGGCAGCGGTACGGCGTTGGCGGGCGAGATGCCCGGCGCGGGCGCGGGCTGGTAGATGGGCGAGTCGTCGCGCTGGTCCGCCTCCCAGCCGCCGCGGGACTGGGCGGAGGCTTCCGCCTCGGCGCGGCCCCACACCTCGCCGGGCGCCCACGGCTGGATCTCCGCCGAGCCGGCACCGCTCTGCGGGGTCGGATTGTCCGGAGCGGTTGCCCAACCGGGCGTGCCGTCGTTGCCGGGCACGCTGGCGCTGGCCCGGGCCGGAAGGCCGGGCTGCTCCGGCGGGGTCCAGCCGCCGCCGGCCTGCTGCTCGGCCTGGGGACGTCCGGCCTGCTGGTCCTGCTGTGCGAGCACCCAGTCGGGCTGCTGGGGACGCGCCTCGGCCTGGCCACCCCAGGCGGCCGGCTGCTGGGGCTCGTCCTGCTGCGCGTCGGCGTTGTCGCCCCAGTTGGCGGGCTGGGCCTGCTGCTGGGCGGCCCACCCGCCGGAGCGGGCCGGGTCGTCCTGGCCCGGCCAGTTCGTCGACGGTGCCGGCACCTGGGCGGCGCCGCGCGCGGCGGCCGGCTCGGCCTGCCCCCACGCGGGGGCCTGCTGCTCGGCCGGCTGGGAGGGCTGGCCCCACGACGGGGGCGACTGCTCCGCCGGACTCCACGATGGCTGGTCCTGCTGGCCCGCCCCTGCGGGCCAGCCACCGGACTGCGCCGCTTCGGGCTGCTGCTCGTCGCCGCGCCAGTCACCGGCGGCCGGGCTGACCTGCGCGGGAGTGCCCCAGCCACCGGAACGGGACGGGTCCTCCTGTGCGGGCCAGGCGGTGGTGGCCGGCGGGACCTGCGCGGCGCCCCTCGTGGTCGGCTGGGCCTGCGCCCAGTCGGGCTGCTCGGTGGCGCCGGCGGCCCAGGTGGGCGCGGCCTGCTCGGGCGGCGTCCAGCCCTGCTGCGGCGCGGCCCACTGGGCGGGCTGCTGCGGGCTGTCGGGGGCGGGGTTGTTGCCGGCCCAGGCGCCGGACTGCTGCGGCTCGCTCGCGCCACCGCCGGTGGCCCAGGCGGGCTGTGCCGGCTCGGCGGGCTGCGGCGCGGCGGCAGCACCCCAGGCTGGGTTCGGCTGCTGCTCGGGCTGGTTGGCCCAGGCCGGGGTGCCCTGGTTCGGCTGCGCCGGCGGGGGTGGCGCCCAACCCAGGTCGGGGCCGGCGGCGTTGTAGCCGTTGTCCGGCTGCGCCGGGCGGTCGCCGTACGGCGCCGGTCCGCCGGCGCCCGGTGACACCTCGTCCGGCTCCTGGCCGGGACGGTGCGGGCCCTCGGACGTCATGGGTGCGCCTCCTCCATCACATGTCGGCCGCCGGTGCCGATCGGTCTCCTCGGCATGGCTGCCGGCGTCACCGGCGTGCCGGCTCCCCGCACCGTATCGGGTGGCGGCACGGGGTGTCCAAGGAGCACCGCCCGTCACTCCGTGTTGCCGAGTGGTGTCGAGCAGCTTCTATCGACTCGGCCGGTGGGGGTCGGCGGGCGGCGACCGAAGCCCACCGTACCGGGCGTGGCGACAGGGCGGAATCCCGGTGCCACGTGGCGGCGATACGCCGATGGCCCACCCGGTGGGCCGGGTGGGCCATCGATCTGGAGGAGGTGAGGAATGTCGTGGAGCGTCAGCTCATGTGACGCTGGGCGATGACGAGGAGTTCCTCGCGAACGGCCGGCGTGTTCGCCGAGCGCAGCGCGTGCTGGATGGCACGGGCGCGGCGGGTGGCGTCGCGGTGGTTGCGGATTCGCTCGATCATGCTCATTGGTGGGTCCCCCTGGCTTATTCGGTTGTCGGCCCCTGATGCCTCTATTCAACAGCAGAACGTCTCCAACTTCCATCGATTATTAGGTGAGCTGAGACACTTGCCTAACAATCGAAGGTCAACAGGCACCCGAGCCGACGTTTTCGTCGCCCAACGGAAACGGCCGGTGTGCCGGGCGTTAACCCGTGGCACACCGGCCGTGGCTGGTGATCCGGACGGTCAGGTCCAGGCGAGCAGCGCCGCCTCGGGGTCGGCGAGGAAGTCCCCGATGTCGCGCAGGAACTTCGACCCCAGCTCACCGTCGATGATCCGGTGGTCGAAGCTCAGCCCCAGCGTGGTGACCTGGCGGGCCTTGACCTTGCCCTTGTGCACCCAGGACATCTCCCGCACCGCGCCGAAGGCCAGGATCGCCGACTCACCCGGCGGGAGGATCGGCGTGCCGGTGTCCACCCCGAACACACCGACGTTGGTGATGGTCAGGGTGCCGCCGGACATGTCCGCCGGAGACGTACGGCCCGACTTCGCCGTCTGCACCAGGTCATTCAACACGTCCGCCAGTTCCCGAAGCGAGAGCCGCCCGGCGTCCTTGACGTTCGGCACGATCAGCCCACGCTCGGTGGCCGCCGCGATGCCGAGGTTGACGTACTCCTTGACCACGATCTCGTCGCCCGCCCAGGTCGAGTTGACCATCGGGTGACGCTTGACGGCCAGGAGCACCGCCTTCGCCACCAGCAGCAGCGGCGACACCCGCACGTCCCGCCACTCCCGCCGGCCGCGCAGCCGGTCCAGCGCCTTCATCGCCCGGGTCACGTCGACGGTCAGGAACTCCGTCACGTGCGGGGCGGTGAACGCAGAGCGGGACATGTTCTCGGCGGTCAGCTTGCGTACCCCCTTGACCGGGATGCGCTGCTCGCGGTCGACGCCGAAGCTCGCGGCGCTGGTCGCCGCCGACGTGACGGCGACCGGCTCGGCAGCCGCCACGGTCCCGCTCGCCGCCTGCTGCACGTCCTCCCGGGTGATCGAGCCCAGCGGGCCCGACCCGGTCAGCGTCCCCAGGTCGACCCCGAGGTCCTTGGCGAGCTTGCGCACCGGCGGCTTGGCCAGCACCAGCGCGGCACGCTGCCCGTTCGACGCGGGCGCAGGCGTGGGCGCGACGGCCGGCTGTGCGACAGGCAGGACCGGCGCGGGCGCCGCCAGGGCCGCGGGCTGCGCCGGAACACCGCCCCTGCGCGGGCGCCGCTTCGCGGCGGTGGTACGCGGGCCGTAGCCCACCAGGACCGCCGTCCGCCCGCCCGGGGCGGGACCGCCGATCAGACCCGGCTCGACCATGCCCTCGGCCGGTGCCAGCTCCACGGCCGCCAGCGACGCCGCCGACGGGGTGGGCAGGTCATCGCCGGGCGTCGCAGTGGTCGACGGCACGTCCAGCGGGCCGGCACCCGGGTCGGTGTCGATGGCGATGATCGGCGTACCGACCTCGACAGTCGTCCCCTCCGGGTGGTGGATCGCCTGCACCTGCCCGGCCCACTTCGCCGGGATCTCCACAGCCGCCTTGGCCGTCTCGACCTCGACGATCGGCTGGTTCAGCTCGATGATGTCGCCGACCTTGACCAGCCAGGTCAGGATCTCACCCTCGGTCAGCCCCTCGCCCAGGTCGGGCAGGTTGAACGTCTTGATCCGGGACATGCCGCTCACCAGCCGTAGGTGCGGTCGACGGCGTCGAGCACCCGGTCGAGGTCGGGCAGGAACTCCTCCTCCACCCGGGCGGCCGGGTAGGGGATGTCGAAGCCGGTCACGCGCAGCACCGGCGACTCCAGGGAGTAGAAGCACTCCTCGGTGATCCGCGCGGCCAGTTCGGCGCCGAGACCGATGTTCGACGGCGCCTCGTGCACCACGACGGCGCGGCCGGTGCGCTTCACCGACTCGTACGCCGCCGTCAGGTCCAACGGGGAGAGCGAGCGCAGGTCGATGACCTCCAGCTCCCGGCCGTCCTCGGCGGCGGCGGTCGCCGCGTCCAGGCACGTCCGCACCATCGGGCCGTACGCCAGCACCGTCACGTCCGTGCCGGGCCGCACCACCCGGGCCGAGTGCAGCGGGTACGCGTCGGACAGCGGCGCGTCCAGGTCGACGGGCCCCTTCTCCCAGTAGCGTCGCTTGGGCTCCAGGAAGACGATCGGGTCGTCCGAGGCGATGGCCTGCTGGATCATCACGTACGCGTCCTGCGGGTTGGCGCAGGTCACCACCTTCAGGCCGGCGGTGTGGGCGAAGTACGCCTCCGGCGACTCGGAGTGGTGCTCGACGGCGCCGATGCCGCCGCCGAACGGGATCCGGATCACCATGGGGATGTTGAGCTTGCCGCCCGAGCGGTAGTGCATCTTCGCCACCTGCGACACGATCTGGTCGTACGCGGGGTAGACGAAGCCGTCGAACTGGATCTCGCAGACCGGCCGGTAGCCGCGGATCGCCAGGCCGACGGCGGTGCCGATGATGCCGGACTCGGCGAGCGGGGTGTCGATCACCCGCTGGTCGCCGAAGTCCTTCTGGAGGCCGTCGGTGATCCGGAAGACGCCGCCGAGCTTGCCGACGTCCTCGCCCATGATGACGACCTTCGGGTCGTTCTCCAATGCGCGGCGCAGACCGGTGTTGAGGGCCTTGCCGATGGTGAGCGTCTCCGTGGCCATCAGTGGGCGCTCCCCTCGAACGACTCCATGTACCTGCTGAACTGCGCGCGCTGCTCGTCGAGCAGCGGAGACCCGTTGGGGTAGACGTGGTCGAACATCGTCACCGGCTCCGGGTTCGGCATCTCGAGCACCCGCTCGCGCAGGTGCACCGACTCGCGGCGGGCCTGCTCGTCGACCTCGGCGAAGAAGGCCGCGTCGGCGATCTGCTGCTTCTCCAGGAAGGCCTTGACCCGGGCGATCGGATCCTTGGCCTGCCACGCCTCGACCTCGCTGGCGATCCGGTAGCGGGTCGGGTCGTCGGAGGTGGTGTGCGCACCCATCCGGTAGGTGTACGCCTCGATCAGGCTTGGGCCCTGCCCGTGCCGGGCGTTGTCCAGCGCGGTGCGGGTGACCGCGTACGACGCCAGCACGTCGTTGCCGTCCACCCGTACGCCGGGGAAGCCGAAGCCGGCGGCCCGCTGGTAGAGCGGGACGCGGGTCTGCCGCTCCAGCGGCTCGGAGATCGCGTACTGGTTGTTCTGGCAGAAGAAGACGAGCGGCGCGTTGAACACGCTCGCCCAGACGAACGCCTCGTTCACGTCGCCCTGGCTGGTGGCGCCGTCGCCGAAGTAGGCGATCGCGGCCTCGCCGTCGTCGGTGCCGGTCTTGCCGTCGATGGTGATACCCATCGCGTAGCCGGTCGCGTGCAGGGTCTGCGCGCCGATGACGATCGTGTACATGTTGAACTTGAACTCGTTCGGGTCCCAGCCGCCCTGGTCGACGCCGCGGAACAGGCCGAGCGGCATGATCGGGTCGATGCCCCGGCAGTAGAGGACGCCGTGCTCCCGGTAGGTCGGGAAGGCCATGTCCTGGGTACGCAGCGCCCGGCCGGAGCCGACCTGTGCGGCTTCCTGGCCGAGCAGGCTGGCCCAGAGGCCCAGCTCGCCCTGGCGTTGGAGTGCGGTCGCCTCGGCGTCCAGCTTCCGGACCAGCACCAGGTCACGGTAGAGACCGCGGTATTCCTCGTCGGTGAAGTCGACGCGGTACTCGGTGCCGTCCGGCCCGGTGGCGCTGTCGATCCGCTCGCCGTCGGGGGTGAGCAGCTGTACCAGCGCGGGGTCGCCGGCCGTGCCCTTCCTGGAGCGGGGTGCAGCCCGCCTGCCGCGGGTGGTGCCCCCGGGGTCGCCCTTTGCCATCGGTCTCTCCCTGTCGTGTCTGCGTCGGCACCGGGGGGTCACCCGGCCGCGCAACTCGTGCGCCTGCCCGGCTGCTGCCGGACCGGTTCCTGGCGGCCGCGCCTAGCCCCGGTGGGGGTTGCCGCACGGCGTGAGCCGGATTCTGGCCGAATCCGGTTCGGGAGCGCCGGCACTCAACCGCGCCTGCCGCGAGGGTGCGCGGAGGTCACGGCTGCGTTGCCGTCGTGCTCCATATTCGCAGAGCAGGTGAGCGGGCCCACAGTACGCCCGCCCCGCATTCCGACCGTCCACCCTTTGTTGTCCTTTGTCGCCATCGTGCTCTCTCTCGTCCACCGGGTGTTCCGGCGATGATTCGTCACCGTTCGGACAGCATCGCGTGTCGACACGCGGTGGAGGTTGGCTGACGGAGGGTGACTGGGCGAGGCTGATTACCGCCAGATCACGTCGATCGGGTCAATTGCCGGGTTCTGCCGCCGGTGACGTCCATCCACGTCCCGCGACGGCCGACGACAAGGAGTGTGCGGTGTACGAGCCAGGTGACGGTCCCGGCACACCCGCGCTCGGCCGGCACCGGTCGGGCGGAGGCTACCGGCGGGTGGTCGGCGTGCACCGGGCTCCCGGCGTGGGTGGTCCCTCCCGGGGCTACCTGCTCACCGTGGCACTGCTGGCCGGCACCGCGTCGATGCCCATCCTCGCCGCGATCAGCGCCGGCTCGGCCACCCCGGGCAGCACCGCCCTGCCGGACAGCAGCACCCCGTTCATCCCGACGCCCTCGGTCGGGCCGGTGCTGCTCCCCCCTCCGATGGCCAGCCAGCCGGCGCCACCTCCGCTCGGCACGCCCGGCGCCGGCCCGACCGCGACGCCCGGTTGGCTGCCGGCCGCACCCAGGCGTACGGCGGAGCGACCGGGAGCCGTCGACCCGGTGCACGTCGACCGTGGGCTGCCACCGGTGCCGGGGCCCACCCGGAGCACCCGACCGGCCGTGCCCCCACCGCCCGCCAGCCCGACGCCGACGCCCACGCGGACCGCTCCGCCGGACCCGACGCCAACACCGACGACGACAGCCGGTCCGACGCCCACCGACACCGTCTCGTCGACCGCGACGGCAGTCCCGACCACCACCCTGTCCACACCGGCCACGACACCGGTGCCGAGCGCCACCGTGTCCGAGCCGGCCGCGACACGCGACACGTCGCCGACGCCCCCACCGGCCAGCCGACCCGCCCCGACCGCCGTGACGTCGCCCGGCTGCCCGCCGACGCGCCCGGTGACCCCCTCGCCGCTCGCCGGACCGACGTACCCCACGGTGTCCCCGGCGGTACGGTGACGGTCAGGCGCGGCCCGTCCGGTGCCGGCGCTGTTCGGGGGTAGGCGCGTACCGGAGGGGGTGGCGTGGGCGGCGGTGGGGAACTCCGCCCGGTCACCCGACCCGGCCCGGGGCTGCGGGTCGCCCGGCTCGTCACCGAGCTGACCGCTCCGGCCGTGCTGGTGTCACTGCTGATCTTCACGGTGAGCTGGCACAGCACCCGGCGTACCGGTCACGGCCTGGCCTGGGGCCTGCTCGCCACGCTCTTCGTCACCGGGATCCCGTTCGCCTACATCGTCGGAGGCGTACGACGTGGCCGGCTCACCGACCACCACCTCGGCCGTCGGGAGCAGCGTAGGGTGCCCCTGCTGATCGGCCTCGGTTCGGTGACGGCGGGGCTCGCGCTGCTCACCGTGCTCGACGGTCCGCGTCCGGTGCTGGCGCTCGCGGTCGCCGGGTTGATCGGCCTCGTCGTGACCGTCACGGTCAGCCACTGGTGGAAGATGTCGATCCACTCGGCGGTCGCCGCCGGCACGCTCGTCATCCTGGCGCTGATCTTCGGCGGCCGGCTGCTCGTCGCCGCGCCGCTGCTGGCCGTCGTCGGCTGGTCCCGGGTGCGGCTGCGGGACCACACCGTGCCGCAGGTGCTGGCCGGCGGGACGATCGGCGCGCTGATCGCCGGCGTGGTCTTCGGCCTGCTGCGGTGAGCGGGCTCGACCGGCGCCGGCCCCCGGGCGGCTCGGACGTCCGGGTCGGGGATGCGGCCCGGGCGGCCGGCGAGGTGGCCGTCCGCCCGGGAGACGCTCAGGCGCCGTCGTCGGCGAGACGGTGCCGGTTCGCCTCGATCCAGGCGTCCAACGCGGCCGGGTCGTCCGGGTCCACCCCGTCGGCCATCAACTGCGCCACGGCCGCCGTGGCCGGGCTGCGCCGCTCACCTGTCGAGTAGAGCCGCGCGAACTCCGGCACCATCTCCTCGATCGCCTCGTCGGTCCGTGTCGCGGCCGCCTCGGGCAGGCCCCGCTGGCGCGACGCGTACCGGGCCCAGGCGCGCAGCACCCGGGGCAGCATCGCCGCGTCGTCCATGTCCAGTACCGCGCGGCGGTGCACCCAGTCGAGCAGGAAGAGCCCGGACACCGCAGGGCTCCACCGCATCGGGTCGGCGTCCGGGAAGCTCGCCGAGTGGTCCAGCAGCAGGCTCAGGCAGAAGTGCAGCGAGGCCAGTTCCGGGCCGTCGACGGTGTCCAGCCCGAACCGGGCGGCCTCCGGCGCGGCCAGGAACCGCCGCACCAGGTCGGTGCGTTCGGCGGCGGACAGCGGCTCGACCTCGGCCGGGCCGGTCGGGTCGGCGGCGGTGGGCAGCAGTGCCAACCGGGCGCCGACAAGCGCCCGATCGGTGGCGAGGGAGCCCTCGCCGGGCAACTCGCTCAGCTCGTCGGTGACCGCCAGGTGCCGGGCCACCTCGCCGCGCAGGCGGGCCGGATCCTCGGTACGGAACCAGGTCAACTCGTCGTCCGCGCACATCTGCCGGACCTGGTCCAGGATCCGCTCCGCCGGCCCGCCGACGAAGATGTCCTTGGTGATGCCGATGTTGTGGTCCACGAGGGCCACGAGCGCGTGCTCCGCGCCCCCGGAGGCGTCGTCGTAGGCGAAGGTGGCGAGGTAGGAGGTCTGGTCGCCGTACACGTCGCCGTACGCCCAACTGCCCGTCAGGTGCACCCGGCCGAGCTGGCCCGTCCAGCTGGGCGCCTGGCTGCCCGGGCGCACCCGCTCGGTGCCGTCGGCGGTGGGGACGAGCGCGGCGAAGACCTGCCGGATGGTGGTCGCCGACGCCACTCGACGACGGGCGGTCGCGGCGAGGAACCCGGTGACGAACTCCCGTACGGCGGTGTCCCGGTCGGTTTCCGCGATCGCGTAGACGCTGCCCAGCAGGGCGCTGCCGAGCATCTCGGCGTCGAGCGCGGACTCCAGCTTGGTCACGTCGCGTGCGGCGTGCAGCACCGCGTCGTAGGGGGTCTGAGGCGTGGCCATACTCCGACCCTACGCCGCTGCGCCGGTACGCAGAGCAGTAGCGAGCCGTGGGTGCGTCAGCGGCGGGCGGCGTCGTGCAGCGCGTCCCGTGCCTGCGCGTACGAGGCGAGCACGATCCGCACCGGGGCGAGCACGTACTCCTCACCCACCTGGGCGACCCGCACCGTCAGCCGCTGCCGGGCGCGGGCCCGTGCCCGCTGGGCGGCCCAGCGCACCACCGGCCGGGTGAGCGCCGCCACCAGCAGCCCGGCCAGCAGGCCGCCGAGCAGCAGCACGGTGGGCAGTGGCACCTCGCCGACCATCGGGTCGTCCAGCGCGGGCAGGCCGAGCACCCGCAGTGCGTACCCGAGGACCAGCCAACCCAGGCCGACCACGGCGGCCAGGGTGACCAGCCACTGCACGCCGCCGACGATCCGCCACCAGAGCGGTCGACGGTCCAGGCCGAGGTCGGTGCCGGCGATCGCGCGGTCCAACGCGTCCGGCAGGTCGTCGTGGCGGGACCGGGCGGCCGCGGTGACCGCTGTGGGCCAGGCGGCGGGCAGGCCGGCGGCGGCCCGATCGGCCACCGCGCGGACGGCCAGGCCCAGCGCGGAACGCTGCGCGACAGTCGGATCCGGCACCGAGGTCGCCGCGACCAGGCTCTCCGCCGCCGGGTCGGCGGCCTCGCCTGTCGGTGCGGGCAGATGCAGCCGGCGCAGCGGGTCGGGCCGCAGCCGCCGCCAGCCTCGAACCAGCGGCCAGCCGGTGGCCGCGCCCGCCCGATGCCGGTACGCCCGTTCCACCGCCTCGCTCACCGCAGGTACGCCGGCCGCGCCGGCCAGTGCCCTGTTCAACCCGGCGACTGTCGCGTCGTCCGGGCCACCCGCCGGGCGTGCCGACCCGACCAGCTCGTCCAGGCCGGCGACCACCGAGTCGACGTCGCCGGCGAGCCGACGCAGGGCGGCCTGCCGCTCGGCGACCGTCCGCTCCAGCGCGCTGCGCAGCCCGACCATCCCGGCCGGGTCGATGGCCGTCGTGGCCAGCAGCGGTACGCCGGTCAGGCCGTCGGAGTCGAGCAGCCGGCGCAGGTCGTCCAGGACCCGGGGCAGCTCGGACGGGGGCAGTCGGTCGGCCTGGTTGAGCACGACAAGTGTGACGTCGCGGTGCCTGTGGAACTCGCGCAGGTAGCTGTCGTGGATGACCCGGTCGGCGTACTTCTGCGGGTCGACCACCCAGACCACCTGGTCGACCAGGCCGAGCAGCCGGTCCACCTCCAGCCGGTGGGAACGCTGCACCGAGTCGAAGTCGGGCAGGTCGAGCAGGATCAGCCCGTGCAGGGCGGTTTCGTCGTCCGCGTCGAGCGCGCTCTCCCTGACGAAGCGGTGCCGGGGCAGTACGCCGATCCAGTCGAGCAGCCGGTTCGCGCCCTCCAGCGGCCCCCACACGCACGCGTGGGTGACGCCTGTGGTCGGCCGGCGGACACCGACCGGCGACAGTTCCAGTTGGGCCAGCGCGTTGAACAGGCTGGACTTGCCGCTGCCGGTGGCACCGGCGAGGGCGACCACCGTGTGGTCGCGGGACAGCGCGAGCCGGGTGCCGGCGCGTTCGACAAGGGTGTGCGCGGGCACCAGTTCGGCGTCCGGCAGCAGGCCGTCCACAGCGGTCAGGAACCGGCGTACGGCGTCCAGGCGGGCGATCAGCACGTCGGGGTCGACGCGCTTGTCACTCCGGAACGCCTCCCGGATCCGACCGGTGATGTTGCTCACCGGGAGTCCTCCTCGTCGGCGGCCAGGCCACTGCGGTGACGGGCCAGCTCGACCCGGCCGGCGGCGCGGCGCAACCCGTCGCCGGCCTCCGCGTCGGGCCGGGCTTCGGCGGTGCGGCTCAGGAAGCGGTCGGCCTCCGCGTCGAGCAGCGTTCGTACCCGTTTCAGCAGGTCACCACGGGCCTTGGCGGCAAGGGTACGCACCGCCTGGTCACCGAAGATCGCCTGGAGTACGGCCTGCGCGGCGACTGTGGTGCCGGCACCGGTGGCCAACTCCAGCCCGGTCGGGATGAACGCGGTGGACGCGAACACGGCGATCATCACGGCCAGCCCTGTGGCGTTCACCGCGTACGCGGCCGTACGCGCCACGAAGCGCTTGTCACCGCCCTCGACCCGGACCAGCTCCAGCACGCCCCGCTGCCAGTCGCGAACCATCCGTTCGGCCCGCTCGGGCAGGTCACCGCTCGGGTGGGCGAGCGCCGGATCGACCAGAGCGGCCCCGGCCGGGTGCGCCTTCCACGACGTGTACGCGGACTCGGCGGCCTCGGACGCCACCCCGCGCAGCAGCGTGACGAGCTGCGACTCGATGGCGTTGCGCAGCTCGGCGGAGGGCGCCGGCCGGCCGGTGACGGCGGCCACCACCCGGTCCCGCAGGCGTCCGATGCGCGCCTCCAGGGTGCGGAACAGCTCGCCGGTGCCGACGAACTCCTGCCAGCGGGCGAGCACCTCACCGCGGAGCAGCCGGCCGTCCTGGAGGCCCTGCTCGACGGTCCGTTCGGCGCCCCGGTACGCGGCCCGGACCCGCTCGTCCAGCCCGTCGGCGGCGGCGACCTGCTCGTCGGCGGCGTCGGCCAGTTCCTCGACGGCCGGGTGCAGCGCGGCGAGCGCGCCGTCCAGGGTCTGTCGGACGACAGCGGCCCGGGCGTCGGCGTCCGCGGCCAGCCGGGCGAACCAGTCGGCCAGCGGTGCGGTGACCCCCTCTGGCAGCAGCCCCTGGCCGTCGACCCACGTCTCGGGCAGGACGAACAGGGGTGCCCTGCCGAGGTCCTGCGCCTCCAGCATCTCGGCCAGGTGCGCGGCGATCTCGTCGGTGGCCTCGGCGGGGACCCGGTCCAGCACCATCGCGATGACCGCGCCCCGCGCCCGGGCGCTGCGCAGTAGCTCCCAGGGCACCGCGTCGGCGTACCGGGCGGCGGTGGTGACGAAGAGCCAGAGGTCGGCGGCGGCCAGCAACTGGCTGGCAAGCGCCCGGTTGGCGTCGACCACCGAGTCGATGTCAGGTGCGTCGAGGAAGGCCAGCCCGGGTGGCAGGGCGGGGGCGGTGACCAGGTGCAGCGCGCGTGGATCTTCGCTCGGCTCGGTGGTGCGGGTCAGCCCGGGCAGCAGGTCGCCCTGCCGGAACCAGGTCGCGTCGGCCGGGTTGCAGACCAGCACCGGGGAGCGGGTGGTGGGCCGGAGCACACCGGCGGCGCTGACCCGGGCCTTGACCAGGCTGTTGACCAGGGTCGACTTGCCCGCGCCGGTGGAGCCGCCGACCACCACGAGCAGGGGTGCGTCGAGCCGGGCGAGCCGGGGCAGCAGGTAGTCGTCGAGTTGGTCGGTGAGGGCGGCGGCGGTGTGCCGGGCGGACCCGGCGGAGGGCAGCGCGAGGGGATACCGGGTGGCACCGATCGCGGCCCGAAGGCCCGTCAGCGCGCCGGGGAGGCTGTCGTCCCCGGTGGTGGCGGGCGGCTCCTCCGCGGCGTCCGGCGGGCCGGTGCGGGCGGCGACGGCGGGCGCGCCGGAACGGGTGGCGGAATCGCCGTGCGTCGTCACCGCTAAAGCGTGCCCGACCGATGCAAGGGAAGACAACCGGACGGTAGTAACGGGTGGGTTGCGTCGGGTCGGCTCAAGTCGACTTGACGATTCGCCGGGGCGTGGCACTATTGAGTCAAGTTCACTCAACTTGTGGTGTGGTCCGCTGCGGGCGGTGCCCGCCAGGCAGCGCGGGCGGTGCCCGTCACCTGCACAACCTTACGAAGTGAGGAAGCGAAGATGGCACGTGCGGTCGGTATCGACCTCGGCACGACGAACTCCTGCGTCAGCGTTCTCGAGGGCGGTGAGCCCACCGTCATCGCTAACGCGGAGGGCTCGCGGACGACCCCGTCGATCGTCGCGTTCGCCCGCAACGGCGAGGTGCTCGTCGGTGAGGTCGCCAAGCGCCAGGCGGTGACCAACCCGGACCGGACGATCCGCTCGGTCAAGCGCGAGGTCGGCACGAACTGGTCCGTCGACATCGACGGCAAGAAGTACACCCCGCAGGAGATCTCGGCCCGGACCCTGATGAAGCTCAAGCGGGACGCCGAGGCGTACCTGGGCGAGCAGATCACCGACGCGGTGATCACCGTTCCGGCCTACTTCAACGACAGCCAGCGCCAGGCCACCAAGGAGGCCGGTGAGATCGCCGGCTTCAACGTGCTGCGGATCGTCAACGAGCCGACCGCGGCCGCCCTGGCGTACGGGCTGGACAAGGGTTCCAAGGAGCAGACCGTCCTGGTCTTCGACCTCGGCGGCGGCACCTTCGACGTGTCGCTGCTGGAGCTTGCCGAGGGCGTCATCGAGGTCAAGTCGACGAGCGGTGACAACCACCTCGGTGGCGACGACTGGGACCAGCGGATCATCGACCACCTGGTCAAGACGTTCCGCGGTGAGCACGGCATCGACCTCGGTCAGGACAAGATGGCCCTCCAGCGGCTCCGTGAGGCCGCCGAGAAGGCCAAGATCGAGCTGTCGGCGGCGACCACCACCAACATCAACCTGCCGTACATCACCGCCGGCTCCGCCGGCCCGCTGCACCTCGACGTGACGCTCAGCCGCGCCGAGTTCCAGCGGATGACGCAGGATCTGCTGGACCGCTGCAAGGGCCCGTTCGAGCAGGCCGTCAAGGACGCCGGGATCAAGATCTCGGACGTCGAGCACGTCATCCTCGTCGGTGGCTCGACCCGCATGCCCGCCGTGACCGACCTGGTCAAGCAGCTCACCGGCCGCGACCCCAACAAGGGCGTCAACCCGGACGAGGTAGTCGCCGTCGGCGCCGCCCTCCAGGCCGGTGTGCTCAAGGGTGAGGTCAAGGACGTCCTGCTGCTCGACGTGACCCCGCTGAGCCTGGGCATCGAGACCAAGGGCGGCATCTTCACCAAGCTGATCGAGCGCAACACCACGATCCCGACCAAGCGCTCCGAGGTGTTCACCACGGCTGACGACAACCAGCCGTCGGTGCTCATCCAGGTGTTCCAGGGTGAGCGGGAGATCGCGGCCTACAACAAGAAGCTCGGCACCTTCGAGCTGACCGGCCTTCCGCCGGCGCCGCGCGGCGTGCCGCAGATCGAGGTCGCTTTCGACATCGACGCCAACGGCATCGTCAACGTGCACGCCAAGGACCTGGGCACCGGCAAGGAACAGAAGATGACGATCACCGGCGGCTCCTCGCTGCCGAAGGACGACATCGAGCGGATGCGCCGGGACGCCGAGGAGCACGCGGAGGAGGACAAGCGTCGCCGCGACGACGCCGAGACCCGCAACGTGGCCGAGGCGCTGCAGTGGCAGACCGAGAAGTTCCTCGCCGAGAGCGGCGACAAGCTGCCCACCGAGAACCGGGAGCAGCTCAACGAGGCGCTCGGCGAGCTGCGCGGCGCCCTCGGTGGTCAGGACATCGAGAAGATCAAGTCGGCGCACGAGCGGCTGGCGCAGGTCTCCCAGCAGGCCGGTTCGCTGCTCTACGCCCAGCAGGCCGAGCAGGGTCAGCAGCCGGGCGGCGAGGCCGGCCCGGGTGCGACCGGCGCGACCGGTCCGACCGGCCCGCAGGCCGGCGGCACCGGTGGCGGCGACGACGTCGTCGACGCGGAGATCGTGGACGAGGACGGCAAGAAGTGACCGTCGGCCTCCGACACGAATCCACGGCGAAGGGATGAGGTAGCCGCATGACGCAGAAGCCACGAGCCGCCGACCCGGGCGACACCGGGTCGACGCCGGGTGGCTCCGCGCCCACGGAGCCGAACACCGGTGCCGAGGAGCGGGTCGTCATCCGCAACAACCGCAAGATCAGCGACGCGACGGAGCCGGAGGGCGCGGCCGCCGACGCGGGGAGTGACCTTCCCGCCGAGGGCCTCGTCGAGGACGCCGAGATCGTGGTCGACGAGATCGAGGTCGAGGTCAACTCCACCGACGGTCCGGAGCCGTCCGGCCCGCCGGTGGTGGACGCCCCGGCGAAGCCGGCCGACGGCGGTGCCCCCGGCACCGCGCTCGGTGCCGAGCTGGAGGCGCTGCGGGCCGAGCTGGACGAGCGGACCCGCGACCTGCAACGGGTGTCGGCGGAGTACGCCAACTACCGCAAGCGGGTGGACCGGGACCGCAGCCTGGTGCAGGAGCAGGCGACCGGCTCGGTGCTCGCCGCGCTGCTGCCGATCCTGGACGACCTGGACCGGGCCCGGGAACACGGCGACCTGGTCGGGCCGTTCGGCACGGTGGCGGAACAGCTCACCACCGCGCTCGGCAAGTTCGGTCTGAACGCCTTCGGCGAGCAGGGCGACCCGTTCGACCCGACCCGGCACGAGGCGGTCGCGCACCAGACCTCGACCGAGGTCAGCGAACCGACCTGCGTGCAGGTCATGCGGCGCGGCTACCAGCTCGGTGAGCGGCTGCTGCGCCCCGCTCTCGTCGCGGTCGCGGATCCGGAATAGTGCGAGACGGTGACCGGGCCGTCCCGCCCGCCGCGCGGCGGGCGGGACGGCCGGGCCACGACTGTTGGAAGGGGGTGGACCGGTGAGTTCGAAGGACTGGCTCGAGAAGGACTTCTACGCCGTGCTCGGCGTGGACAAGGCCGCCTCCGCGGATGACATCAAGAAGGCGTACCGGAAGGTGGCGCGGGAGTCGCACCCGGACCACAACCCGGGCGACGCCAAGGCCGAGGAGCGGTTCAAGGCCGCGTCCGAGGCGTACAACGTGTTGTCGGACGCCGGCCGCCGCCGGGAGTACGACGAGATGCGTTCGCTGTTCGGGTCGGGCGCGTTCCGGCGCAACGCCCGGAGCGGCGGCCAGCCGGGCGGTATGCCGTTCGACGTCTCCGACCTGTTCGGCGGCGGCGCTGCCGGAGGTGGTGACCGTCGCTTCGGCGGTGCCGGCTTCCAGGACCTGTTCAGTTCGATCTTCTCCGGTGGGCAGGGCGCCGGGCAGGCCGCGCCGCGCGGTCCGGCCCGTGGTCGGGACGTCGAGACCGAGGTGGCGCTCGACTTCGGCGACGCGGTACGCGGGGTGACACTGCCCCTCACGCTGCGGGCCCCGGGTGTCTGCGACACCTGCCACGGCAACGGCGCCAAGCCCGGCACCCAGCCGCGTACCTGCCCGGTCTGCCACGGCGCCGGGGTCACCACCCGCAACCAGGGGTCGTTCAGCTTCTCCGAGCCGTGCCGCAACTGCCAGGGCGTCGGCACCGTGGTCGAGGAGAAGTGCCCCGAGTGCCACGGCAGCGGTGGGGTCACCAAGACCCGCACGATGAACGTGCGCTTCCCGGCCGGGGTGGCCGACGGCCAACGCATCCGGCTGGCCGGGCGCGGTGAGCCGGGCGAGCGCGGCGGTCCGGCCGGCGACCTGTTCGTGCACGTCAAGGTCCGGCCGGACGAGCTGTTCGGGCGTACCGGTGACGACCTGACCCTTACCGTGCCGGTGACGTTCGCGGAGGCAGTGCTCGGCACGGACCTGCGGGTGCCCACGCTCGACGGCGCGGTGACCCTGCGGGTGCCGCCGGGTACGCCGAGCGGCCGGGTGCTGAGGGCGCGGGGCAAGGGTGTGGTGCGCCGCGACGGGCAGGCAGGCGATCTGCTTGTCACGTTGGACGTGGT
The DNA here is from genome assembly GCF_042898105.1 of Micromonospora sp. NPDC000663. NCBI lineage: Bacteria > Bacillati > Actinomycetota > Actinomycetes > Micromonosporales > Micromonosporaceae > Micromonospora > Micromonospora sp. NPDC000663. The sequence continues at coordinate 382,383 of NZ_JBIAYR010000003.1, read as the reverse complement.
GGTGCCGGCTCGACTGTCCGACGAGGCGCGTACGGCGTTGGAGGCGTTCGCCGAGCAGAGTCCGCCGGCTGCGCGGGAACATCTCGACGCTCGGGTGCGTCGGGTCAGTTAGTCCGGTGGGATGGACGCGGAGGTGAGCGGCATGTCGGGCGAGTTCCTCGGTTCGGGTGACCCTGCCTACGAGGCCAAGGTGCTGATGATCTCGGTCGCGGCGCGGATGGCGGGGATGCATCCGCAGACCCTGCGCCAGTACGACCGGCTGGGGCTGGTGCAGCCCGGTCGGGCGGCCGGTGGTGGGCGTCGGTACAGCGTGCGGGACGTGGTGCTGCTGCGCGAGGTGCAGCGGCTCAGCCAGGACGACGGGATCAACCTCGCCGGGGTCAAGCGGATCATCGGGCTGGAGCGTCTGCTGGAGCAGGCGCAGCAGCGGGTGGCCCGGCTGGAGGCGGAGTTGGACGCCGCGTACCGCCGGGTGGCCGAGCTGGAGTCGCTCGCCCGTTTCCCGGGCCGCGATCTCGTGCCCACCAATCGCACGTCCACCGCGCTGGTGGTCTGGCGGCCCCGCCGTACGCCCGATCGCTGACCTCTTCTTCGCTTTTTCCGGCCCGGCCCGCGCCCCGATTTCCCGGCGCGGGCCGGGTCGTTTCCGTTAACTTGTCAATACAGGTCCAACCGGCTTAATTCGGACCTGTCGGCATGGCGAGGGGGAGCAGTGGCGGAGCCGGCGAAGAAGGTTGCCCAACAGGCCGAGGAACGGTTGGAGAACCTGGCCGACACCGTCCGCGAGAAGTTCGACAAGGTCACCGAGGGAACCTTCCGGGACCGGATCAAAGAGGGGCGGTTCGCGGACCAGACCGACCACGGCGTCGACCAGGCCCGAGCCGAGACCGAACGCAAGCGGGACTGACCGGTGACCGACGTGCGGGCCGGGACCCACGGGGGGTCCCGGCCCGTTCGCCTTGCTGACTCCCTGCCGCGACCAGCTCAGCCGAGGCGGCGGTTCTCGCGGACCAGGCCGCCTTCGCACCAGTCCCGGTAGACGAACAGATCCGGGCGGGCCAGCAGCACGCGGCCGTTGTGCGCCCAGATCTTCATCAGCTCGTCGCCCTCCCGCTCGGCCTGCTCCACCAGCTTGCGGAAGCGGCGCTTGGGGTGGGCGCGGAATTTCGTCCGGATGCCGTCGGCCGCGTAGATGTAGAGGCAGTGCAGCGCGAAGCGCCGGGCCGGGCAGGTCGGGTCCATTGCCAGATCGAAGAGCGTCAGCACCAGCCGGTCACCGGAGACCAGGAGGTCCCAGTCCGGTGGCATGGAAGCCAACGGCACCGAATCGGGCTGGTACGCCCAAGCTCGCAACTCCGCCGGAGTTGGATCGACGGGGTTGGCGAAGCCGTGGAACGTCGACTCCTGCACGCTCACCGGCCAACCTTCCGCTCTCGCCCGCGGGTGGGCACGTGCCCACCCCGCGAACGCTGGCTGCTGGGGCGAAACGGTAACCCGCCGCCGGGTGCTGCGGTAGTCCCCGTGCGGAGCAATTCGGCAACCGTTGGCCGGAACGCGCGTCAGTCGTGAACCGGAACCACCGCCGCCCGGTTGGCCGCCGCGGCGGCGCGCGTACGCAGCCACCGCTTGAACCACGGGAAGTCCGGCATCCGGGCCACGATCGGCCCGGTCACCACGGTGATCAGGACGTACGTCGCCGCGAGCGCGGCCAACCTCGGCTCGACGCTCCCGGCCGCCACCGCGAGGCCGGCGATGACGATGGAGAACTCCCCACGGGGTACGAGTGCCAGGCCGGCCCGCCAGCGACCCGGTTCGGCGATGCCGACCCGGCGGGCCGCGAGGTAGCCGGTGAGCGTCTTCGTCGCCATGGTGACCACGGCCAGCGCGAGCGCCGGAAGCAGCACGGGCGGGATGTCATGTGGGCTGGTGGTCAGGCCGAAGAAGACGAAGAACACCGCGGCGAACAGGTCCCGCAGGGGCGACAGCAGTTCGGTGGCGTGGTGTGCGACCGGACCGGAGAGCGCGATGCCGACCAGGAACGCGCCGACCGCCGCCGACACCTGGAGCTTCGCGGCGATGCCGGCGATCAGCAAGGTCAGACCGAGTACGCCGAGCAGCAGCGCCTCCGGGTCCTTCGCCGACAGGGCGGACGAGATCAGGTGGCCGTACCGGATGGCGACCACCAGCACGATGAGCACCGTGCCCACCGCGACGGTGAGTGCGATACCCCCGCCGAGCAGACCGGTTCCGGCCAGGACGGCGGTGACAAGCGGCAGGTAGAGCGCCATCGCCAGGTCCTCGATGACGAGCACCGACAGGATGACAGGGGTTTCCCGGTTACCGAGCCGACCCAGGTCGCCGAGGACCTTGGCGATCACCCCTGAGGAGGAGACCCAGGTGATGCCGCCGAGCACCAGGGCGGCCACCCAGTCCCAGCCGAGCAGCAGCGCGAAACCCGCGCCGGGGAGCGCGTTGAGGACGCCGTCGATCACCCCGGCCGGGGCGGCCGACCGCAGGTTGCCGACGAGTTCGTTCGCCGAGTACTCCAGGCCGAGCATCACCAGCAGGAGGATGACGCCGATCTCGGCGCCGACCGCGAAGAACTCCTCGCTGGCATCCAGCGGCAGCAATCCGCCGTGCCCGAAAGCGAGCCCGGCCAGCAGGTAGAGGGGAATGGGCGAGAGGCCGAAGCGCCGGCTGAGCCGGCTGAGGAGCCCGAGCAGGAGAAGGAGCGCGCCGACCTCGATGAGCAGTGTGGTGAAATCGTGCATCCGCCTCAGCCGTCCGGGTCACTGTCGGCGAGGATGGCGGACACGCCGTCGAGACCCCTGCGGGTCCCGACGACGACCACCACGTCACCGGCCGCGAAGCGGAACGAGGGAAGCGGCGAGACGATGACCTCGCCGTCACGCAGCACCGCCACGATGGAGGCGCTGGTGCGGGTACGCGCCTTGGTCTCGCTGAGCTGCCTGTTGACGTACCGCGACCCCGCCGTGATGGCGATCTGCTCGGTGAGCAGGCCGGCGGCCTGCTCGCGGAGCCCGGAGAGCTGACCGAGCATCAGCGACGCGCCGAGGATGTCGGCAAGCGCCTCCGCCTCGTCGTCGGTCAGCGGGATGTCCGCCTGGCAGGAGTCGGGGTCGTCGGGATCGTAGAGGACCAGGTCCCGGCGACCATTGCGGTGGGAGACGACGCCCAGGCGGCGTCCGGACTCCGTCACCAGATCGTGACGTACCCCGATCCCGGGTAAGGCGGTCTGCTCGACACGTACTCGCACCCACCAAGGCTACCGCCTCGTTAACAAACGGCAGATCTTGGACGCTGATCGGCAGCGCAGCCTTGATCGACTCGACATCGCCGATGTGGGGGTATCCAGCGAGCGGGACACCCCGACATCGGCGATCTCGTGTCGATCTAGAGCCGTCGACCCGTCAGGAGGTCGGTGGCTTCTCCGCCACGAACACGCCGACGCCTTCCAGCGAGGACCGTCAGCCATGCCTCACCGATTGCGGCGGCGATGACCGGGCGCTTCGTCATCCACCTGCCGATCTCCGCGCCGGACCTGGCCCGCGCCAAGATGCTGGGCCGGACCGCCGGCCGGTCGTTGGCCTTTCTGGCCCGGATCGACCTCGGCGGGATCACCGTCTCGGCCGAGGACGACCAGGGCGTACGGCACTGGGTCTTCTGCGACCGACGGCTGGAGGGTGGCCGGCGCTGCGTGCTCCGCGCCGACCACGAGACGCCCTGGACCGCCCGCCTACCCCGGCTAGCCTGATCGACTCGACATCACGGAAGTCGGGGTGTCCGAGAGATCCGGACACCCCGACTTCCAGGAAACCGAGTGGATCAGAGCTGCGCGAAGAACTCGCGGATGTCGTCGACCAGGACGTCGGTCGCCTGGTGGGCGGCGTAGTGGCCGCCGACGTCGCCGCGCCCATCGACGTCCGTGCCGTACGCCGTCCAGCGGACGATGTTCGCGTGGTCCCGCTCGGCGAAGCGGCGGATGGACTGGAAGTCGCCGGGGAACATGGCCACCGCGGTGGGCGCCGTCGTCGGCTCGGCCGGCTGCTCGTCGGTGTGCGCGTCCTCCCAGTAGAAGCGGATCGCCGAGGCGGCGGTGCCGGTGAACCAGTAGAGGGCGACGTTGGCCAGGATGAACTCGGCGTCCAGGCTCTCGTCGAAGAGTTGCGCGTTCCAGGCCAGCAGCCCGACGGGCGAGTCGGCCAGCGCGTACGCCAGGGTCTGCGGCTGCTGGCTGTGCACCTGGTTGAAGGAGAACTTGTTCTCGTAGAACCACTGGAGGTGCGCCAGCGCCGCCTGGTCCGCCTCGGACAGGTCGGCGAACTCCGCCGGGTCGCCGGACGGGAACGAGAAGATCTGGGTGACGTGCACGCCGAGCACGTGCTTGCGGTCGATCCGGCCCAGCTCCGGCGAGATCAACGAGCCGCCGTCGTTGCCGACCGCGCCGTAGCTGTCGTACCCCAGGCGGTTCATCAGCTCGGCCCAGGCGCGGGCCGTGCGGTGCCGGTTCCAGCCGGCGCTGCGGGTGGGGCCGGAGAACCCGAAGCCCGGCAGCGACGGGATGACCACGTGGAAGGCCGGCGCTGCCGGGTCGTTCGGCTCGGTGAGCGGGCCGATGACGTCCAGGTATTCGAGCACCGAGCCCGGCCAGCCGTGGGTGAGCACCAGGGCGGTGGCGTCCGGCCGGGACGACCTGACGTGCAGGAAGTGGATCTGCTCGCCGTCGATCTCGGTGACGAACTGCGGGTGGGCGTTGAGCCGGGCCTCGACGGCTCGCCAGTCGAACCCGTCGCGCCAACGGTCGGCGAGCGCGCGGACTCGGTCGCCGCTCATCCCGTACGTGTCGCCGACGCCGGGCAGCTCGGCGGGCCAGATCGTGCGGCCAAGTCGGGTGGCCAGGTCGTCGAGGGCGGTCTGCGGGATCTCGACGCGGAACGGGCGGATCGCGGTACCGGTCATGCGGGGCTCCTTTGGAACGGAATGTTTCGTTCTGTTAGAACAGTAGCAGACCGGAACGATCCGTTCCACTGTTACTGTGGGAGCCATGCCGACGACTTCCGGAAACGCGCTTGCCGGGCGCCGGGCGCAGGCCGCCCGCAACGACGAGGTGATCCTCCAAGCTGCCCGCGCCGTCTTCCTCGACGACCCGAAGGCCCCGATCGCCGCCGTCGCCGAACGAGCCGGCGTCGGCATCAGCGCGCTCTACCGGCGGTACGCGGGCAAGGAGGCGCTGCTGCGTCAGCTCTGCCACGACGGGCTGCGCCGCTACATCGCCGTGGCCGAGGAGGCGCTCGCCGAGCCGGACGACTGGGCCGCCTTCGCCGGGTTCCTGGCCCGGGTGGTCGACGCCGACGTGCACTCGCTCACCGTCCACCTGGCCGGCACGTTCGCCCCGACCGAGGAGATGGGGCGCGACGCGGTACGCGCCGGGGAGCTGGCCACCGCACTCGTCGACCGGGCGCACGACAGCGGCCGGCTGCGCCCCGATGTCGTGGTGCAGGACCTCGGGCTGCTGCTGGAGGCCTGCGCCGCGGTCCGCGTACCCGATCCGGAACGGACCGGGCAGCTGCGCCGCCGGCAGCTCGCGGTGTTGCTGGCCGGCCTGTCCACGGTGCCGGACTCCGACCCGCTGCCCGGCCCGCCCCCGGCGGCTGGTGAGTTCGACTGGCGGTGGCGGCAGCGGACGTGACGGCCGCCACAGGCTAAGGTTGAGTGGAATACGCTCAACTCTGGTTGCGTCCAACCCAGTGGACAACGCCGATCCGGGGGAGCCCATGAACACGGAAAGACTCACCACCAAGAGCCGCGAAACCATCACCGGTGCCGTCGCGCTGGCCAACCAGCGCGGCCACGCCACAGTGGAGCCCTGGCACCTGCTGCTGTCCCTGCTGGACACCGACGGCTCGACCGCCGCCGGCCTGCTGCGCGCCGTCGGGGCCGACCCCGCCGAGCTGCGCCGGGCCGCCCAGCGGGCGGTCGACGCCCTGCCTGCGGCGCGCGGCTCCAGCATCGCCGAGCCCACACTGGCCCGCGAGTTCGTCAACGCCATCGGCGCCGCCGAGCAGATCGCCCGGCCGCTTGGCGACGAGTACACCTCCACCGAGCACCTGCTCGCCGGTCTGGCCCGGGTGGGTGGCACGGTGTCCGGCGCGCTGAAGACCGCGGGCGCCACCGAGGAGGCCCTTGTGGCGGCCTTCCCGACCGTCCGGGGCGGGGACCGGCGGGTCACCACCGCCGACCCGGAGCAGACCTACCAGGCCCTCAGCAAGTACGGCGTCGACCTGACCGCCAGCGCCCGCGACGGCAAGATCGACCCGGTGATCGGCCGGGACTCGGAGATCCGCCGGGTGATCCAGGTCCTCTCCCGCCGTACCAAGAACAACCCGGTGCTGATCGGCGAGCCCGGCGTCGGAAAGACGGCGATCGTCGAGGGTCTCGCCCAGCGGATCGTGGCCGGCGACGTCCCCGAGTCGCTGCGCGACAAGAAGCTGGTCTCACTGGACCTCGGCGCGATGGTCGCCGGCGCGCAGTACCGGGGGCAGTTCGAGGAGCGGCTGAAGTCCGTCCTGGAGGAGATCAAGAACTCCAACGGGCAGGTCATCACGTTCCTCGACGAGCTGCACACGGTCGTCGGCGCCGGCAAGGGTGAGGGCTCGATGGACGCCGGCAACATGCTCAAGCCGATGCTCGCCCGTGGTGAGCTGCGGATGGTCGGCGCCACCACGCTCGACGAGTACCGGGAGCACATCGAGAAGGACCCGGCGCTGGAGCGGCGCTTCCAGCCGGTGCTTGTCGGCGAGCCGACCATCGAGGACACCATCGGCATCCTGCGAGGGCTCAAGGAGCGCTACGAGGTGCACCACGGCGTACGGATCACCGACGCCGCGCTTGTCGCCGCCGCCACCCTCTCCGACCGTTACATCACCGACCGGTTCCTGCCGGACAAGGCGATCGACCTGGTGGACGAGTCCGCGTCCCGGCTGCGGATGGAAATCGACTCCCGGCCGGTCGAGGTCGACGAGATCGAGCGGGCGGTCCGCCGGCTGGAGATCGAGGAGATGGCCCTGGCCAAGGAGCCGGACGCGGCCTCCGCCGAGCGGCTGGAGCGGCTGCGCAAGGAACTGGCCGACAAGCGCGAACAGCTCACCGTGCTCTCCGAGCGGTGGCAGACCGAGAAGAGCCACATCACCAAGCTCTCCACCGCAAAGGAGGAGCTGGAGCGCCTGGGCGGCGAGGCCGAGCGGGCCGAGCGCGACGGCGAGCTGGAGCGCGCCGCCGAGCTGCGCTACGGCCGCATCCCCGCCCTCAAGGTGGAGCTGACGCAGGCCGCCGAGGAGTTGGCCCGACTCCAGGCCGACGGCGCGATGCTCAAGGAGGAGGTGGGCGCGGACGACATTGCGGCCGTCGTCGCCTCCTGGACTGGCATCCCGGCGGGACGGCTGCTGGAGGGCGAGACGGCCAAGCTGCTGCGCATGGAGGAGTCGCTGGCCAGCCGGGTGGTCGGCCAGGCCGAGGCCGTGAGCGCGGTCTCCGACGCCGTACGCCGGGCGCGGGCGGGTGTCGCCGACCCGGACCGGCCGACGGGCAGCTTCCTCTTCCTCGGCCCCACAGGTGTCGGCAAGACCGAGCTTGCGAAGGCGCTCGCCGAGTTCCTCTTCGACGACGAGCGGGCCATGGTCCGCATCGACATGAGCGAGTACGGCGAGAAGCACTCGGTGGCCCGCCTGGTCGGCGCACCGCCCGGCTACGTCGGCTACGAGGAGGGCGGTCAGCTCACCGAGGCGGTGCGCCGCCGCCCGTACTCGGTGATCCTGCTGGACGAGGTGGAGAAGGCGCACCCGGATGTGTTCGACGTACTGCTCCAGGTGCTCGACGACGGTCGGCTCACCGACGGTCAGGGCCGCACTGTGGACTTCCGCAACGCGATCCTGATCCTCACCTCGAACCTCGGGTCGTCGGTGATCAGCGACCTGACGCTCGCCGACGAGCAGCGCCGGGAGGGTGTGCTCGCCGTGGTCCGGTCGCACTTCAAGCCCGAGTTCCTCAACCGGCTGGACGACATCGTGGTCTTCGCCTCGCTGCGGGGGGACGACCTGCGGTCCATCGTCGACATCCAGCTGGACCGGATGCGCAGGCGTCTGGCGGATCGCCGACTGGCGCTGGACATCACCGAGTCCGCGCGCCAGTGGTTGGCCGAGCACGGCTACGACCCGATCTACGGTGCCCGCCCGCTGCGCCGCCTGGTCCAGACGGCCATCGGAGACCAGCTGGCCAAGGCCCTGTTGAGTGGGTCGGTCCGCGACGGCGACACGGTGAAGACGGACCTGGACCCCGCCACCAACACCCTCACGGTGACCCCGGCCTGACAGCGCCCCACGCCGGCCTGCTGCGGCGACGATCAAGAGGTTTGCGTCATCGGGGCGTCTGCAGATGACGCAAACCTCTTGATCAACAGGGTGGGAGGTGGACGATCGGGGAAAGGGTGAGGGCATGTTCGGGATGCGGAAAGCGTGGGAACGGGACCTCGGTGCGGCCGTCGACCAGTTGGTGTCGGCTGACACGCTCGCCTTCGGCGGTGTCGGCATCGCCAACACGCTGCTGCCGGTCACCGAGGCGTACCACCGGGTCGAGGCCGCCCTCGCCGACCACCCCGAGGAGGTACGCCGACAGCTCGACCGGGTGCTGGCCGACGGCACACCCGCCGGCCGGGCGTACGCGGCCACGCTGCTGGAACGGCTCGATCCGGCGGCGGCCCGGGCGGCGTGGACGTCGCTGCGGGACGACCCGACCGAGTTCACCACGTTCGTCGGGTGCGTGATGGACCGCGAGACCCTCGGGAACTACGCCACCCAGCGCCTCACCGCAGCATGATCCATTCGCCGGTCGGGGCTGTCCGATCGGTCCTGCCGGCGGCTGATGACCCGCCGTACGTTGCGAGCCATGAGTCCGCCCGCCACCGCGATCCGTCCACCCCGGCCCGCCACCGTGACCATCGCCTTCTGGCTGCAACTCACCGTGGTGCTGGTCCTGCTCGGCCTGGCCGCGCTGGCCGCCGCCGAGGCGGTGCACTTCGACAGCCAGATCGACCGCGCGGTGCGACTGGTGCCGGACGCCGACCCGGCCGAGGTGGCCGGGGAACGGCAGGGCAACGTCGCCATGGCGCTGATCTTCGGCATACCGGCGGTGCTGCTCGCGGTGTGGCTGGCGGTGACCGCCGCCCCGGTCCGACGGGGCGCCAACGTCGCGCGGATCCTGGTCTTCGTCGCCAGTGGCACGCAACTGCTCGTCTGCTTCGCCCAGTGCTGTTCCGGCGGGTTCCTCGTGCCCCTGCTGACCACCGCCGAGATGGAGACGGAGCCGCCGGCGGAGTGGGACGCGGAATGGGAGACCTCCACGTTCTTCGACACGCTCTACGCCGGCACCGACCCCTGGGACGACCTGTTCTTCCCGGCGGCGGGTCTGGGCGTACTCACCGTCCTGACGCTCACCACGGCGGTGGTCCTGCTACTGGCCCTGCCGCCCGCGAACCGCTGGTTCGTGCCGGCGACCGCACCCGCCGAGGCGCCCACCGTCCCCTGGACGATGCCCGTTCTGACCTGCGCCCCGACCGGTTACGGCTATCCGGGCGTCCCACTGGTGCCGCCCGGTGCGGGTGTGCCGGGCTTCCTGCCGCCGGGCCAGCCGGTCCCGCCCGGCTACCTCATCTGCCCCGACCCAAGCGCACACCTCGCCCCGGGTACGACGCCCGAACCGCCGGCGGTGGCACCGGACGACGCACCCGACGGCCCCCGCTAGCTGAGCTGTCGGCCACAGCACGGCCCTCGCAGGTGCCGAGGATTGTTAACGTCTGCGCCGACGTACCTGGGGAGGTGGTCGGGTGGACGCGCTGGTGACGTCCCTGGTGGCGGGCGGGGTGCTCGCGGCGGTGGTGGCCGTCGTGCGGGCCCGACGGGCGGCGACGGCCCGGCCCGGCGGCCGGCCGGCGGAGGCGCCGACCGGCGGCCCGCACCGCCTGGCCCTGGGCGACCGCGTGCGGATCCGCCAACAGGAGTACGTCGTCAGCGGCACCATCCGCCTCGTCGAGGGGGACTGGAGCTGGGTGCAGCACCTGCTCGACGACGGGTCCGGCGGTCGACGCCGGCTCTCCGTCGAGGATGGCCCCGAGTTGGAGCTGGTGCTCTGGACGGCCGAGCCCGGCGCGAAGGTCAGCCCGGGCGCCCCGACGATCGACCTCGACGGACGGCGGTACACCTGGTCCGAGACCGGGCAGGCGCGCTACACCGCCATCGGTGAGACCGAACTTCCGTCGGCCGGGACGATGCGTTACCACGACTACCAGTCCGGCGGCGCCGCGCGACTCTCCTTCGAGGCGTACGGCGAGGAGGGCTGGCGGGTCGCCCGCGGCGACCTGCTCGACCCGGCCGAGCTGGCGATCCGACCCACCACCGAGGGGCACTGAGCCCGGTCGGGCGGGGACGCGCCGGCCCGCCACGGCATGCCCCGGTGGCCGGTTGTCGATACGGTGTGGGCGCGATCTAGGGAAGGAGAATCGTGGTCGATACCCAGAGCACGCCGGCCCGTCAGCGGCCATCCATCGTGACGATTTCCAGCTATCTGCTTTTCCTGTTCCTCGCGTGCCAGGTGATCAGCCTGATCATCACGCTCGCCACCATCGGCAAGACGCGGGACGCGATCCGCGACGCGTACGCGGGCAGTTCCATTCAAAATCCCGACCAGGTGGCGGATGTCTTCTTCGCCATCGGTATCGGGAGCGGCATCCTGCTGCTGCTGCTCGCGATCGTGCTGGGCGTGCTGGCCCTGTTCAACAACCAGGGCCGCAACGGCTCCCGGATCACCACCTGGATCGTCGGCGGCATCATGATCTGCTGCACGGGTGGCGGCCTCATCAGTGGTGCGGCCGGCAGCTTCACCAGCGGTGGGGACACCGCCGGTGGGCCGAGCGGCGAGGAGGTCCAGCGCCGCATCGAGGAGGCTGTGCCGTCCTGGGTCACCCCGGTCAGCCTGCTGCTGGGTGTGGTCAGCCTGCTCGCCCTTCTCGCGGCGTTGATCCTGCTGGCGCTGCCGAAGGCCAACGAGTTCTTCCGTAAGCCCGCCGTTGGCTGGGAGCCGCCGACGCCGGGGGCCAGCTACCCGGGGTACCCGCAGACTCCCGGGCAGTCCGGTCAGCCGGGTTACCCGTCGACCGGCGAGCCGGGCTACCCGTCGACGCCGGGCCCGGTGCAGCCGAGCACGCCGCCGTCCAGTGCGGACCGGCCGGACGACACTCCGCCGGCCGACCGTCCCGGCACGACCCCGCCGTCGAGCTGACGGCTCGATAAGCACGACGCCGACGATCCCTCCGAGTAGGTTGCAACCCGACGCCTACCGGAGGGATTCGTCGTGTCGTACCCCGAATCGGCACCGGCCCGACGGCCCGCCGTGGTCCTGCTGGCCACGGCGGTGCTGTTGGTGATGGCTGTCGCCGCGCTCGCGTACACCGTCGTCGACCTGGCGGTGTTGGGGCGGACTGTCGACGCGTTCCGCTCGGCCGCCCGGAACACGTCGGCGAACCCGCAGCAGATCGACGAGGTGGCGACGCTGTTGCGGTTGTCCACGGTGCTGACGGCTGTGGTGGCGGCGTTCTCCGCGGTCCTGATGGCCGGCCTGGCACTGGCGCTGCTCACCGGTAGGCGTGGCGTTCGGGTGGCCACCTGGGTCGTCTGCGGGCTCGGCCTGCTCGCCGGCTGTTGCAGCGTGGCTGTGCTCGTCGGTGAGCGCGCCGCGCCGCTGCGGCTCGGCGACGGTGAACGGGCCACGGCGGAGCTGCTGGGCCTGATCGCGGACGCGTACCCGTCGTGGTGGATTCCCGTCAACGCCGGTCTTTCCGTGGGGCAGGGCCTCGGTTACCTTGTGGTAGCTACGTTGCTGGCACTGCCGGCGGCGAACGCTTGGTTCGGTCGACACCGCCCGTCGGGGCCGACCGCGCCAGCCGCTCCGCCCGGGTTCCCACCCGCACCGCACCAGCCGCCGCCCCGTATCCGCCCAGGTGAGGACCGCCCGTGACGCTCGACCCCGCGACCGCCGAGCGACGGGCCCTGATCACCGGCGCGACAGCCGGCATCGGTGCGGCGTTCGCTCGACGGCTCGCCTCCGACGGTTGGCACCTGGTGCTGGTCGCCCGGGACGCGGGCCGGCTGACGGAGTTGGCTGCCGAGTTGGGGTCCCGGCACGGCCACGACGTGGAGACGCTGTCGGCGGACCTGTCCACCGACGACGGCTGCGACGCCGTCGAGCATCGGCTGAGCAGCGGCAGCCCGGTGCACCTTTTGGTGAACAACGCCGGCATCAGCCTCAACAAACCGTTCCTCCGCTCCACGGCCGAGGACGAGGCGCGCCTGCTGCGGCTCAATGTGCACGCCGTCATGAGACTGACCCTCGCAGCGCTGCGACCGATGACCGAACGGCGCGCCGGGGCAGTGATAAATGTCTCTTCCGTTGCGGGTTTTGGCGCGGTGATGCCGGGATCGACGTACTCGGCCAGCAAGGCGTGGGTCACCAACTTCAGCGAGTCTGTGGGCCAGTCGGCGCGGCCGTACGGGGTGCGGGTGATGGCCCTCTGCCCCGGCTACACCCGCACCGAATTCCACAAGCGGGCCGGCATCAACATGTCGAAGACACCTGAGTGGATGTGGCTGAAAGCCGAGGACGTGGTCGACGAAGCCCTACGTGACCTGGGCAAAGGCAAATTGGTAAGCATCCCGGCGTGGAAGTACAAGATGGCCGTCGCCGGTCTGCGCCACGCGCCGCGCCGGCTGCTCCAGGTGGTCGCGCGGGACACCCGCGGCCGGATCGGTCGCGACGAAAGCTGAGCGCCGCACCCGCCCGACGCCCGGTCGCCGCCATGACAACGTTGGCGCGCCGCAATCGAGCCGATCGCTCAGCGTAGTCATACATCGCCAACCATCGGTCCCTCGTCAGCCTGAACGGGGTGGGCCGTCCACACGGCGTCCAGACTTGCGCAGTAACCTCTATCGCCATGGGGGACCACGACGACCTGCGTAAATTCATTACCGACCTGGCTGTGGTGCACGGACGGGTCGTGCTGTCCTCGGGGCGCGAGGCAGACTGGTACGTCGATCTGCGACGTGTCACGCTCCATCACCAGGCCGCTCCGTTGGTCGGTCGAGTGCTGCTCGACCTCACCGCCGACTGGGAGTACGACGCCGTCGGCGGACTCACCCTGGGCGCGGACCCTGTCGCGCTCTCGATGCTGCATGCCGCCGCTCCGACCGGTCGCGCTCTGGACGCCTTTGTGGTGCGCAAGGCGGGCAAGGCGCACGGTCTGCAGCGGCGGATCGAGGGACCGGAGGTGGCCGGCCGCCGCGTGTTGGCGGTGGAGGACACGTCCACGACGGGCGGAAGCGTTATGACCGCGGTCGAGGCGCTACGTGAGGCCGGAGCGGAAGTCGTGGGTGTGGCGGTTATTGTTGATCGAGGCGCCGGCGACGCGGTGCGAGCCGCCGGATTGCCGTACCGGGCGGCCTATACGTTGGCTGACCTCGGCCTTGTGGCGTAAAAATTTGCCGATTCGGATCTGCTGATATGCAGGCGGATCGATGCTGCTGGTGGAAGGATGGAATACGTGGGAACTGCGTTGGCCGAAATGACTATGCCTCAGATCTCGCCGCTTAACGGCGAGCCGATCGAACGTGCCGATGCCGAGCGTCTCGCGGGGGTCCTCAAGGCCCTCGCCGATCCTGCTCGGCTGCGGCTGCTCAGCCTGATCCAGTCGGCCCCCGAGGGCGAGGCGTGCGTCTGTGACCTGACCGCACCCCTCGGCCTCTCCCAGCCGACGGTCAGTCACCACCTGCGCATCCTCACCGAGGCTGGCTTGCTGCAGCGGGAGAAGCGCGGTGTCTGGGCGTACTACAGCCTGGTCCCGAGTGCGATCGCGACGATCGCGGACCTGCTGACCCCGCCGCGCAAGCGGGCCACCAAGAAGGCCCGCTGACGTAGGCGCTGCGCACCGTCCCACTCCGGGACGGTGTCCGGTGGCGAGCCAGGGGTGGCGCCACCGGTCACTGATACCTGCTCGTCCCCGGCCGCACCGCCGGAGGCCGGGTCCGACGTGCCGACGGCCGACCCCCGCACCAGGGGGCCGGCCGTCGTCGTACCCGATGCTCAGCGGCCCTGGCCGTGCTCCGGCCGCCGCCGGTCGTGCTCGTCGTCGTGGTCGAACGCCTCGCGGACCGCGTCCACCGCACCCGCGGCGCTGGCCGCCGCGACCACGGCGACCGCCTCGCCGCGCTTACGGGCCCGCCTGTCACGCAGGAACTCGAAGAAGATCGGCAGCACCGAGAGCACGATGATCAGGGCCACCACCGGCAGGATGTAATGGTCGATCTTGTCGCCGATCGCCTGGTAGATCCGGTCGGCAAGCAGGTAGCCGATCAGCAGGATGCCGTCCACCCAGAGCACCGCGCCGACGATGTTCCAGATGAGGAACTGCCGCGCCGGCATGCCCAGCGCACCGGCGACCGGGTTGAGGAAGGTGCGGACGATCGGGATGAAGCGCGCCAGCACCACTGCCTTGGCCGGGCCGAACTTCTGGAAGTAGTACTCGGCCTTCTCGACGTACTCCTTCTTGAAGAACCGCGAGTTCGGCCGCTCGAACATCGGTCGCCCGTACCGCGATCCGAGCCAGTGCCCCAGCTGGGCACCGACGATCGCGCAGATCGGCCCACCGATCAGCAGGCCGGCCAGAGAGAGCCGGGTGCCGTCACCGAAGATGGCGTCCGCCACCGGCGAAGCCGCCACGCCGGCGAGGAACAGCAGCGAGTCCCCCGGGAAGAAGAAGCCCACCAGCAGGCCGGTCTCGGCGAAGAGGATCACCCAGACGCCGATCAGCCCGAAGGTCTGCAACAGCTCCTTGGGGTCGAGCGGGTTCAGGGCGACGCTCTCCATGAGAGCGCGGGTCGTCTCAGCTGTGTCCACGGCCACAAAGGGTACCGAAGGCGCCGCCTCGGGCCGCGCCGGACCGGGCCTTCCCACCCACCCGCGCCGTCGTCGCAGACGACGGTACCCCGCCGACCTGGTGGTCGACGGGGCACCGGTTGGTACGGGATGGATCAGGCGACGAAGCGGGTCCGGCGACGCTTGGCCACCAGGTAGCCGCCGACACCCGCGGCGAGCAGCAGCGCGCCGATACCGGCGATCAGGCCGGTGGACTCACCGGTGATCGGCAGCGCGCCACCGTCACCGCCGCCCTCGCCGCCGGTGGCCGCGTTCACCAGGATCTTGGCAGTGTCGTTGGCCGGTTTGAGGTCGGCATAGAAGCCGCCCTCGCACTCGCACGGCACGTTGACTTTGACGGTGCCGCTGGCGTTGGCGACCACCTTGTCGATGCGGAACGAGAACTCGCCGGTCAGCTCCTCACCAGCCGGGGCGAACGGCCCCGGGTAGCAGCGGTACGCGGCGGCACCGGGCGTGCCCGCCTCGTCCCACTCGGCGTTGTTGCCGGCGCGCGGTGCGCACTCGATCGGCACCTCGATGGCCGTGGTGCCGGTCGGAACCGTCACGTCGATGTAGGTCACCTGGGAGTCGCTGCGGATGTAGTCAAGCGTTGCCGGACCGTTGTTCCGGAAGCCCAGCGGGGCGGTCAGGACCGCGCCCTTCTTACCGGTGAGCGTGGCACCGATGGCCTCCAGGTCGGCCCCGTTCTCGCCCGTCACATCGACCTGCAGAACACTTGTGTTGTTGTCGGGGTCGGTGTCGGTCTGCACGGCGCGAGCCGCGCGCGCGGTGGAGGCCGTCTTCAGCGACAGCGTCTTGCCGGTGCCCCGGCGAGCCTTCTCAGCGCCCGCCTCCTCCCGGACGCCGAGGAGGTCCTCGAAATCGGCCGGGGTCATGAACCAGGCGCCTCCGTACTCGCGGCCCGGCGCGTACGTGTCCTTGGCCAGCTCGTAGTTGAGCGTCGTCGACGCACCACCGGAGACGGGAATCTTCGCGTCGAACTCGCAGGCGAACAGGAAGTCCTCGGCGTAGAGGCAGTTGTCGAACCGCTCCCTGGTCCGGATGCCGTAGTCGTTGTCGAACAGCACCACGAAACCATCGATCTCGGTCGTGCCGGAGTTGAACACCGCGAGCGGAGCCTGGAACTTGCCGCCGGGCGCCGCCGTCGCCGTGGTGTCGGGGCCGGCCTGCAGGTCGACGCCCTGACCGACCCGGATGCGGGAGGTGTAGCTGGCGATCTGCTTGTCCGCGGTCTTGACGCTGATCTTCAACTCGCCGGTGTCGCCGGTGGCCGCCTTGTCGGTCGGCGCGATGACGATGTTGTTGAAGAAGCCGCCGTAGAGCTCGTCGACGGAGAGCGGGAGGTACTCGCGGCAGAGCAGTACGCCATCCCCGTCGGCCTCGCAGATGTCACTGCGTTCGCCGGCCAGGGTGATCTTGCCGGTCAGGCTGCGGTAGTCGTAGCGGACCGAGACGTCGTTGAGCACCGTGGACTCGTTGCTGTACAGCGACGGCGACCGCACGACGCCGGCCGAGTCGGCGGCAACTGTGACGTCCTGGAAGTAAAGATCGAACTCCGGGGCAGGATCGGCGACGGCCGGGCTGGCGGAGGCGGCGACGAACGCGCCTGCGACGCCCAGCCCGGCGAGCCAGCGCCGGGTGGAGTGGGTGAGCATGAGGGGGTTCCTCCAGTGCGGGGAAGATTCAGGGTGCAGCCCGTGGATCTTAAGGAATCCCTAAGGTTGCGCACCGCCCCGAGCATCGCCGGGAAGCCAACACGAGCCGAACGGTTGATCAGTGTCACCGCAACGTTCCGGCTACCCGCTCCCGTCATCTGAGGCAGGAGCCCGGGAGGTGCAGTGACGTACGAGGAGTTCGCGGACACGCGACTGGCACCGCTGCTGCGGTACGCGGTGATGCTCACCGGCGATCCGCACCAGGCGCAGGATCTGGTGCAGGAGACGATGGTCCGGGTCCAGTTGAACTGGCGGCGGATCGCCCGGGCGGACTCGCCCGAGCGGTACGTGCGCCGGATGCTCACCAACCAGTACGTCGACTGGAAGCGCGGCTCGTGGATGCGCCGGGTGCTCCTGCGCGGAGAGCCCGACGAGTCCGTGCGGGCGTCCGCCGACCACGCCCAGTCGGCAGTGGACCGGGACCAGGTCTGGTCCTGGCTGTCCCGGCTGCCGCGCCGCCAACGCGCGACCCTCGTGCTGCGGTACTACGAGGACCTGCCCGACGCCGAGATCGCCGAGATCCTCGGCTGTGCCGTCGGGACCGTACGTTCGTCCATCTCCCGGGCCCTGGCCACGCTCCGGGCCGAGTACGTGGAGGTTCGCTCATGATCGAGGATGACCTGCGTGCCGCCTTCGCTCGGCACGAGCCGCTGACCCCGCCGACGGGCCCGCTGCGGGCCGCGATCGACCGCCTGGTGGCGCGTCGGCGTCGCCGTCGGCGGCGGTGGCAGGCCGGTGGTGCGGCGTTGGCGCTGCTCGGCGTCCTGGGGATCGGGGTGCCCCTGTTGACCCCGGAGCGCGCCGGGCCGCCACCGGTCGCGGATCTGCTCGGGGAGTCCAGCCGACCGGCTCCGACGGGCGCCCTGAACATCCTGCTGCTCGGCCTCGACGGCGAAGGGCCGGAGGCGTCACGGTCGGACGCGCTGCTGCTGGTGCACATCCCGGCCGACCGCAGTCGCCCGTACCTGGTGTCGCTGCCACGTGACCTGGACGTGTCGATCCCGGGCCACGGCACGGACAAGTTGAACGCCGCGTTCCCGCTCGGTGCCGGGTTCAGCAGGCCGCAGGCCGCGAAGGGCTACGAGCTGACCCGCCGTACGGTGGCCGAGTTGACCGGCGTACGGGTGGACGCCGGCGTGGTGCTGACCTACTCCGCGGTGCGGACGTTTACCGACACCGTGGGCGGGGTGCCTGTGTGTCTGCCCGAGCAGGTGCGTTCGGTGCACACGAAGCGCGTCTTCCCGGCCGGGTGTCAGCGTCTCGGCGGAGCCGCGGCGGTCGACCTGCTGCGTCAGCGCTACGGCCTGCCGAACGGCGGCCAGGACCGGGAACGCAACGCCCGGCTCTTCGCCGCCGGTCTGCTCCGGCAGGCCACCGACCAGGGTGTGCTCACCGATCCGGTACGCCTCGCCAGGCTGCTGGCCGCCGCCGGCCCGGACCTCGTGGTGTCACCCGACCGGGCCGCCGCGCTGGACCTGTTGCGGCTCGTCCCGGCGCTGCGGTCGGTCGAGCCGGTCGGGCTCAGCCTGCCGGTCGTCGAGCCGGCCGGACCTGCCTGGCACCTGCGCCTCGACCCGAAGGGTGCGCCCGAGTTCCTGGCCGCGCTGCGGGAGGACCGGCTCGGCGACTGGACGGCCCGCCACCCGAAGCGGGTCGACGCCGTCCGTTGAGGCGGTGTGCGGCGACGCGCCCCGCCGTCCAGATCTGGATGGCGGGGCGCCGCGCGGACGTCAGGCGTCGAACTGGGTCGTCCGACGCCGGGCGAGCAGGTAGCTGGCCACACCGGCGACGAGCAGCAGGCCACCGATGCCGGCGAGCAGACCGGTGGGGGCCCCGGTGATGGGTAGCGTGCCACCGTCACCGCCACCACCGCCACCGCCGTCACCCGGGCCACCGCCGGCGGCCCGCTCGTTGACCAGGATCGTGGCCCTGTCGTTGGCCGGCTTGATGTCGTCCCCGAAGCTGCCGCCGGCGGGGCATTCGCACGGCGCGTTGACCCGCACCGCACCCCGGGCGTTGGGGATGACCCTGTCGATGCGTAGCTGGAACTCCATGGTGTAGATCTTGCCTGCCACCAGGAGCATTTCCGAGGCGCACAGGTACGTCCGGGTGCCCTGGCGCAGGTGGCAACCGAGGGGGATCCGGACGGCCGTGGTGCCCGGCGGCAGTTCGACGTCCGTGTGGGTGGCGGCCTCGTAGTCCGCGTTCACCTTGTCGAGCGTCGCCGGGCCGTTGTTCCGGAAGCCGACGGTTGCCGTGACGACCGCGCCGACGCCGCCCTTGAGCGTGTCGCCGATGGCCGCGAGGTCGGTGCCGTTCCTGCCGGTGATCTTGACGTCCCACCCGGTGTAGTCGAAGCCGGGGCCGACGTCGGTCTGGTCGGCCTGCCGCATCCTGCCGGGAGCCTCGGCCAGGGTCAGCTTCGCGCCGCCGCCACGGGTAGCCGCCCGGGCGCCGACGGCGTCGCGTACCCGGCCCAGGTCCTCGAAGTCGGCCTTGGTCATGAACTGGGCGTAGCCGGACTGGTTGCTCGGGGCGTAGGTGTCCCTGGCGAGTTGGAAGTCCAACGTGGTGCCGACTGCCTGGCCGACCGGGATCTCCTCGTCGAACTGGCAGGAGAGCAGGTGGTCGCCCGAGTAGAGGCAGTTGCTGAACCGGTCCGTGGCCCGGAACGAGTAGCGCAGGTCGAAGACCGCGACGAAACCCTTGACGGTCGTGGCGCCGACGTTGGCCACGACAAGCGGAAGCGTGACAGTTCCGCCAGGCGTGGCGGAGTGGTCGGTGAACGGACCGCCGGCAAGGTCGACCCCCTCGCCGATGCGGACCTGCGAGGTGTAGCTGCCGCGCTGCCCGCCGGCAGCCTCGAAGCTGACCGCGATGTCGCCGGAGTCGCCGAGCTGCGCGTCGTCGGTGGCGGCGATGCGTACCCGCTCGGCCACGCCGCGGTGGATCCCGCTGCCCAGCGGCGGCAGTTCGCTGAGGTCGATGCCGAAGGGATCCTCGCAGACCAGGACACCCGGCTCCGGCGCTGTGCACGTCTGACCGTCGGCCGGGGCAACAGTGATCTTGTTGGCCAGGGAGCGGTAGTCGTACCGCAGGGAGACGTCGGTGAGGACCGTCGACCGGTCGGCGAACAGGAACAGCCGGCGGGTGACCGGCGCCGCGCCGACGGCCAGCGTGGAGTCCTGGAAGTAGGGCTCGACAGTGGGTGCGGGGGCGGCCACGGCCGGGGTGACGGAGGCGGCGACCAACGCGCCTGCGGCGCCGAGGCCTGCCAGCCAGCGGATCGGGTGCTTGAACATGGGGGTCCTCCCGTGGAAAACGGTGGCGCCCGTCCAACCTAGGGAGACGGCGGCATCTCCGGTGGCTCTGGCGGATAGATGTCCGTCAAAAGGCCCGAACGGCCTGCCACCTCTGCCGCAACGGGCAGTGGGCCCCGCGGTGGTTAGCGGTAGTCGTCCTCGTCCCCGGTGACCACCCGGGCCTGCTCCATCGCGTCCCAGTCGTCGACCTCCAGGCCCCGCTGCGGCTCGCCGTCGACGTCGGCGGGGCCGACCACCGTGGCCTGCTCGACGGCGTCGGCCGGCTCCGCCTCGGGGTCACGCTCGTCCGCGGCGAGGTGGTCGCCGGGGGTGAAGTCCTCGTCGGGCTGACCCATCGTCCCTCCCGGGGGTCTCGGTGCACGGTCCCCACCCACCGTACGGGCTGTGCCGGCGGCACGCCCGGAAGCCGAGTCGGCGGAATCGCCCCCTCGGGGGTGCGCGCCGATGCCAGGATGGGGCCGTGGGCTTCCTCATTCGACTGGCGATCACCGCTGTCGCGTTGTGGATCACCACGCTGATCGTGCCCGGGGTGGACGTGAACGGCCGCTCGGGCCGCAACACGGTCCTCACCCTGCTCGTGGTCGCCCTGATCTTCGGCGTGATCAACGCGGTGCTCAAGCCCGTGATCAAGGTCGTCGGCTGCGTGTTCTACCTGCTGACCCTGGGCCTGTTCGCGCTGGTGGTCAACGCGCTGCTCTTCCTTCTCACCGACCGGATCGCCAGCGGGCTCGACCTGCCGTTCCAGGTGGACGGTTTCTGGCCGGCCTTCTGGGGAGCGATCGTGATGACAGTGGTCACCTGGCTGATCAGCGTCATCGTGCCGGACAACCTGGACCGCCGGTGAACGGCCGTACCCGGGTCGGTTGTTCCGACGCACCTCACCTACGGGATACTTCCGGGTGGAGGACAGCGCGGTCCGGCGCACACGTGAACAACAGCGGCCAGCACGGCCGAGAGTGGTAAGTAAGGAGCGCATCACATGCCCATCGCTTCCCCCGAGGCTTACGCGGAGATGCTGGACCGCGCCAAGGCTGGCCGGTACGCGTACCCCGCGATCAACGTGACCTCCTCCCAGACGCTGAACGCGGCGCTCAAGGGCTTCGCCGACGCGGAGAGCGACGGCATCATCCAGGTCTCCACGGGTGGCGCCGAGTACCTCTCCGGTCCCTCGATCAAGGACATGGTCACCGGCGCGGTCGCGTTCGCCGCGTACGCGCACGAGGTGGCCAAGAAGTACCCGGTCAACATCGCGCTGCACACCGACCACTGCCCGAAGGACAAGCTGGACGGGTTCGTGCGTCCGCTGATGGGCATCTCGCAGGAGCGGGTGAAGCGCGGCGAGCAGCCGCTGTACCAGTCGCACATGTGGGACGGCTCGGCCGTGCCGGTCGCCGAGAACCTCCAGATCGCCGCCCAGCTGCTCGACGAGGCCGCCAAGGGCAAGATCGTCCTTGAGATCGAGGTGGGCGTCGTCGGTGGCGAGGAGGACGGCGTCGAGAACGCCATCAACGACAAGCTCTACACCACCGTCGAGGACGGCCTGGCCATGGTCGAGGCGCTCGGCCTCGGCGAGAAGGGCCGCTACATGGCGGCGCTGACCTTCGGCAACGTGCACGGCGTCTACAAGCCGGGCAACGTCAAGCTCCGCCCGGAGATCCTGAACCAGATCCAGGAGGCGGTCGGCGCCAAGTACGGCAAGGACAAGCCGCTCAGCCTGGTCTTCCACGGTGGCTCCGGCTCCCTGCTCAGCGAGATCCGCGAGGCACTGGACTACGGCGTCGTGAAGATGAACATCGACACCGACACCCAGTACGCCTTCACCCGGCCCGTCGCGGACCACATGCTCCGCAACTACGACGGCGTGCTGAAGATCGACGGCGAGGTCGGCAACAAGAAGCAGTACGACCCGCGCACCTGGGGCAAGGCCGCCGAGGCCGGCCTGGCCGCCCGGGTCGTCGAGGCGTGCGAGCACCTGCGCTCCACCGGCACCACGATGGCCAAGTAACGACGTTCGACAGACGGCCGGCTCTCCAAACGGGGGCCGGCCGTCGCCGTCAGGTCGTCAGGTCGTCAGCAGGCGTACGGCCTCGCGGACGTCGTCGGTGAGGTGGATCGTCGCCGACAGGTCGCCGAACGGCGACGCCGCCAGCAGCGGGCGCAGCAACGCCTCCACCGGCAGCTCGGTGGTCCAGTAGCCACGATCCAGGAAGATGTACGCGCCGCTGGCCCCGTCGGTGCCGTAGTAGGTCTTCGTGGCCGCCTGGAACACCTCCTGCACGGTGCCCGCCCGCCCCGGGGCGAAGACGATGCCGCCCCGGGCGAGTCGCAGGATGGTGTCCTCGCGGATCGCGTTGGAGAAGTACTTGGCGATCCGGCCGGCGAACAGGTTCGCCGGCTCGTGCCCGTACAGCCAGGTCGGGATGGCCAGCCCACCGGCGCGCGCCCATCCGGCGTCGGTGCCACGCTGCCGGGGCACTCCCGCGTACCGCTGCCGAACCGCCAACGCCGCAGCCGTGTACCGGTGGTGGTCGGTGAAGTCGGGCGCCGCCGCCAGCAGGTCGATAGCCGCCGTCAGCTCCGCCCCCGGCTGGTCCGCCAGGTACGCGCCGAGGTTCGCCGCCTCCATCACGCCGGGCCCGCCGCCGGTCACCACCAGCCGGTCGGCCCGCGCCAGCTCCCATCCCAGCACGGCAGCCATCCGGTACGCCGCACTGCCGCGTCGCACCGCGTGCCCGCCCATGATCCCCACCACCGACTGCGGCCCGTACGCGGACAGCCAGGCCCGGGTGGCGTCGCCCAACGCGTTGTCGACGCCGTGGTCGTGCAGCCGCTGGCCGAGCGCCTCCTTGACGTCCGGCAGCGCGCCGCCGTGCGCCCGGTAGTGCTCGTACACCCGGGTGTCGTACATCCCGGCGAACCCGCCCTCGGCGAACCCCTCGGCCAGTTCCTCAGGGGTGTAGAGGTGCGTCGGCTGGGTCGGGTACGGCAGCCCGGAGAACGGCGGCACCACGTTCGCACCGCGCCGGACCAGGTCCGCGCCCACGTCCCGGGAGGCGAACCGGCAGCCCACGAAGAGGGTGCCCGCTACCTCGATGGCTGTCAGGTCGGGCACCGGGTCGAGGTCGAGGCGCAGCCCCTGCACGGTCAGGCCGGTCAGTCGGCCGGTGGCCAACTGCCTGTCGAACTCGTCGCGGGTCTGGATCTCGTCGGTGTGCAGATGCGGCTCGATGACGTCCGCGGGAGGTGGGGTCGGCACCCGGCAATCCTGCCCGCCCGCCGCCACCGGCCAAACCCGGGGCCGGCGGTGGCACGACAGGAGCCCGGTGGCCGTGGCCGCCGGGCTCCTGCGTAACCGGGTCCTGGGGAGGCTCCGGACCATTAGTTGTAATGGAAAACACCTGCCGGCGGCATAGGCCGCAGGCGTGAGCAAAGCCTCAGCCGTTCAGCCGAACGCGCCGGCCGACCCGCTCGCATGTCGCCCTGTCCAGCGGGTTGAATGGGGCGATGCAGAACCTTTTGCCAGAGCCACCGGCCACCCTCCTGCCCGCGCACGACGAGGCTGACGCCGCCCTGGCCGCCGCCGAGGAGGCCGGCACGGACGAGGCGTTCGCCGAGGTGGCGGCCCGTTTCCCGACCTACAGCGCGGCGTGGGCCGCGCTCGCGGCCCGGGCGTTCGCGCAGGGTCAGGTGGTGACGGGGTACGCGTACGCGCGCACCGGCTACCACCGCGGCCTGGACCAGCTGCGCCGCAGCGGCTGGAAGGGCCACGGCCCGGTGCCGTGGTCGCACGAGCCGAACCGGGGCTTCCTGCGCTGCCTGTACGTGCTCTCCCGGGCCGCCGACGAGATCGGCGAGGCCGACGAGGCGGCCCGATGCGCCCAGTTCCTGCGCGACTGCGACCCGTCGGCGGCGGACGCGCTGGCCAGCAACTGACACGTCCGAAGGCCGGCCCGACACCGGGCCGGCCTTCCGTGGGCTACAAACCTTCGGCGACCGCGGCAGCGATCTTGAGCCAGGCGTCCCGGGTGGCCGAGGAGAGCCCGCCGTACCGGATCGGCTCGCCGCTGTCGATGAGCCGCTCGTACGGGGCCAGCAGCACCGCCCGCGTACGGGCCGCGAAGTGCTCCTGGATCGCCGGCAGGTCGATCTCCTTGCGCGACGGCGGCATCGACACCACTGTCACCGCCTGCCGGACCAGCCGTTGCCTGCCGCTCTGCTCCAGGTGGTCGAGCATCCGGGCGGCGGTCTCCGCCGAGTCGTTACGGGCCGACATGGTGACCACCAACTGGTCGGTGGCGTCCATCGAGGCCTGCCAGTTCTGTGCCCGTACGTTGTTGCCGGTGTCCACGAAGATCAACTTGTAGAACCGGCTGACCACCTCGCGGATCTCGGCGAACGCGGCGGCCGTCAGCATCTCGCCGCCGGTGGCCGACTCGTCCGAGGCGAGCACGTCGAACATCCCCTCGCCCTGCGAGCGGACGTACTGCGACAGGTCACCGACCCGCCCGTGCGCACCCTGGAACTGCCCGAGGTCGCGCAGCATGTCCCGCACCGTGCGCGAGTGGAAGTCCTGCTGGGCCCGCATCCCCAGGGTGCCCTGCGTCTCGTTGTTGTCCCAGGCCAGCACGTAACCGCCGCGCTTCTGCCCGAACGTCATGGCGAGCAGAAGGATGGCCACCGTCTTTCCGGCACCACCCTTCGGGTTGACCACTGTCACCTGCCGCAGGCCACCGAAGTTGCGGCGCACCATCTCGATGTCCCGCTTGAGCTCCTGCTCGTGCCTGCCCGGCGACAGCCTCAGCAGACCCATCTTGTTGACCACCGCGCGTACGCCCATGGTCGCCACCGGCTCGGGCGGGCGGACCTGCCGGCGCCTCGCGAAGTCCTCGGCGGTCGGCGCGGCGGCGCTCTCCGGTGCCCAGGCGGCGTCCTGGTAGCCGGCGGCCGGCACCCGGGCCACCCCGTCCGCCTCCTGGTAGTGCTGCGGCGGCGGTGGCGGAGCTCCGGGCGTGCCCTGCTGCCACGGCGGGGGATACCAGCCCGGCGACGGCGGGAAGGGCCCCGGCGGCGGAGCCGCCGCACTCTGCTGGGGCACGGCCCCACCGTGCGGCGGGTCGCCGAACTGCGACGGGTCAGGTGGCGGCGGCAGCGGGACCTGGCCGGGGATCCCCGGGGAGTAGGTCTGAGCGGTGTAGGTCTGCCCCCCGCCGGCCTGCGGGCCGGCCGCGCCACCGGACTGCTGCTGCGGCACGGTGGGCGGCGGGGCGGGAATCGGGGGCGTCGCGGTGGACGCCTCGTCGGAGGTGGGCTCGGCAGCGCTGGCGGGTCGCTGCGGCGGGTACGCCCAGGGTGATTCGGCGGGCGGTCGCGCCGTTCCGACAGCTGGCCCGTCCTGCCCGGCCCCACCGCCCTGCGACGACTCCGGAGCGGCGGCGGCCGCAGCCGTCGGGCCGCCTGCCTGCGGGCCGGCCGGGCCTCCTGCGGTGGGGGCGCCGGCCTGCGGACCTGCCGGGGCGGCTGCTGTCGGGCCGCCCGCCTGAGGGCCTGCCGGGCCGGCCGGCGCGGGGGCAGACGCCGCCGGTTCGGCGCCGTTCGGGCTACCCGGGCCTGCGCTGTCGCCGGTGCCCGGGCTGTCGGCGGGCGCGGCGGACGCCGCCGGGCGGTCCAGGGAGAACGGCATGTCCAGGTCGACGCCGCCCGACCCGACGGGAGGGGCGGGAAGGGCCGAGCCCGATTCCGCCGGCGACGTCCCCGCGCCGGGGGCGGTGCTCGCCACCTCGGGGGTGCTGGCGACCGGGGCTACGGGGATGCCGGCAACGGCGGCTCCGGTGTTGTCCGGCTGGTCCCGGCCCGCTGGCCCGGCCGTGCCGTTCGGCGGCGCGGCCGGCACGTTCGGCACGTTCGGCGCGGGCGGGTCGGCCGGCGGCGGCCAACTCGGCTGCGCCGGCGCCCAGCCCGAGGTGGGGCCGTTGTTCCCCCACCCGCCCGGTGCCGGTACCGCACCGGTGAGCGACGGGTAGTCCGACGGCGACGGCGGAGGTAGCGCCGGCGCCCCGGGCTGCCCGGGAACCGGTGGGCGGCCGATCGGCGGCGTCGCCACCGGCGGAGTCACAGGCGACTGCGCGGTCGACGGCGGTGTACCCCTCTGCTCGACGACCGACGCCCACGGCGGCACCACGCCAGCCGCGCCCGGGTCTGCTGGATCCGGCGGCCAGAGCGGCTCGATGTCCCGCTCCGGCGCCGGCTGCTGGCCGGGCTTCCGCGCCCGGTCGGCGTTTTCGTCCATTACGGCCCTCCCCAGTCCTCCTGCGAGGATAGGCGCACCCGCCGACCGGGGCCGGTCGACGCAGCCGGGTCAGCTCGACCAGACCGCCCAGGCACCCGGTTCGATCCACCAGGACCGCTTCCGGGTCAGCTCACCCTCGACGCCGTCATCGAGGTAGGGCACCTTCTCCTCCCGGGGCAGCACCGACACGGCCCGCCCGCGAGCCCGGCGCACCTCCAGGCGTACCCGCTTGCGACCCAACGCCGAGCGGACCACCACCGGCACGGCCACCGCGACCTCGACCTGGCCGTCGGCCGGGTCCGGCGCGGCCAGCAGCGTCACGTCGTCGAGCGTCGCGTACCCGCCCGCGTTGCCGACCGCGCAGGCCAGCAGCGGTTCTTCACCGTTGGTGAGGATGGTGTCGTCCACCTCCACCCGGGCCCGCCAGTGCAGCGGCCGGCCCGCGTCGTCGGCGGCGCCGAGCAGAGCGCCGTCCAGGGTCACCGAGCCGCCGTCGTTGCGCAGCAGGTCCAGCCGGCGCGGCGTGCCGTCCAGCACCGCGGTGGCCACCGCCGCCGGGTCGCGCGGCAGACCGAGCTGCGCGGCCAGGTCCCGCTGGGTGCCGCCGCGCGCCGGGTCCAGCGGCAGGACGGCCACCGGCGGCAGGTCGGGCACGGTCCGGCCGTCGGGCAGGTCAGCCGGGCGGCGACTCGGCGCCGGCGCGTACCGCCGGACCAGCCGGCGCAGCACGGCGCGCAACTGCCCGTCGCTTGCCGTCGCGACGACCAGCCGGGTCTTGCTGTCCGGGTCGGGCCAGGTCAGGCCGTCCGGACGGGCCGGCCCGTCGAACAGCGCCAGCACCTCGTCGATCTCCGCGTTCGAGCGGGCGGTGACCGTCTGTACCCGGGCGCCGCGGGCGTTCAGCGCGTCGGCGCAGGCCAGCACGGGAACGCGGGGCCGATCGGTGGCGCAGTGTTCCGCGTCGCCGGCCCCCGGGGTCTTGTCGGACTCGGTCGAACCGCCGCAGCAGGCTCCGCCGCTGCCGCAGCCCCCGGAAGCGTCCCGCTCCGAATCGAGGGTGAGCAGCACCACGTCGTACACGGAAGGAGCCTCCTGCCTCTCGCCGCGACCCCTGCCGGCCGCGCCGTCACTACTTGTTAACCTGACACCCCGGGCTCGCCAACCGGTCGCCACCTGGCACCCGAGCCTTCTGGAGGCGGAAAAGATGCCAGCGATCGTGCTCCTCGGCGCTCAGTGGGGCGACGAGGGCAAGGGCAAGGTTACCGACCTGCTGGGTGAGCGGGTCGACTACGTCGTGCGCTACTCCGGCGGCAACAACGCCGGACACACCGTGATCACCCCGGACGGCCAGAAGTACGCGCTGCACCTGATGCCCTCCGGTGCGCTGTCACCCAGCGCGATGATCGTCATCGGCAACGGCGTGGTGGTCGACCCGAAGGTGCTGCTCGCCGAGATCGACGGCCTCGCCGAGCGGGGCGTCGACGTGTCCCGGCTGCGGATCTCCGGTGACGCGCATCTCATCATGCCGCACCACCGCGCACTGGACCGCGTGGTCGAGCGGTACCTCGGTTCGTCCCGGATCGGCACCACAGGCCGCGGCATCGGCCCCGCGTACGGCGACAAGGTCGCCCGGATGGGCATCCGGCTCCAGGACCTGCTCGACCCGGGCATCCTGCGCAAGAAGCTGGAACTCGCGCTGCGCGAGAAGAACCAGATGCTGTTCAAGGTCTACAACCGCAAGGCCATCGACCTCGAGGCCACAGTCGAGGAGTACCTGGCGTACGCGGAGCGGCTCAAGCCGTACATCGCCGAGACCCGCGCCATGCTCTGGGACGCCCTGGACCGGGGCGAGACGGTGCTCCTGGAGGGCGCCCAGGCCACCATGCTGGACATGGACCACGGCACGTACCCCTTCGTGACCTCGTCCAACCCGACCGCCGGCGGTGCCTGCGTCGGCGCCGGCATCCCGCCCACCGCGATCAACAAGGTCATCGCGGTGAGCAAGGCGTACACCACCCGGGTCGGCTCCGGGCCGTTCCCCACCGAGCTGTTCGACGAGAACGGCGCGCACCTGCGCAAGATCGGTGCGGAGTACGGCACCACCACGGGCCGTGAGCGCCGCTGCGGGTGGTTCGACGCCGTCGTCGCCAGGTACGCCTGCCGCCTCAACGGCGTCACCGACCTGGTCATCACCAAGCTGGACGTGCTCACCGGGCTGGCCAAGGTGCCGATCTGCGTCGGCTACGAGATCAACGGCGTTCGGGTCGACGACATGCCGATGAGCCAGACGGACTTCCACCACGCCACGCCCATCTACGAGGAGCTGGACGGCTGGTGGGAGGACATCACCAAGGCCCGCACCGTCGATGAGCTGCCGGAGAACGCCCGCCGCTACATCGCCCGCATCGAGGAACTCTGCCGCACCCGCGTCAGCGTGATCGGCGTAGGCCCCGGCCGAGAAGAAAACGTAGTCCAACACCCCCTCCTCCCCTAACCCCCCGCCCCCGGGGGCCCTCCTCGTTGATCATGAGGTTGGCGGGCTATTCGATCTACCAACAGCCCGTCAACCTCATGATCACGCGTCGATCAGGCGCTGCTGTCCACAGGGGTGGTGGTGTTGGTCGGTGAGCGGCCAGCGTGGGCTTCGTGGACCGTGCAGACCTCGTTCGCTCGATTGCTGGCGCCCAGGATGGCCTGATAACCCGAGCGCAGGCGCTTCAGGCCGGCTTCAGTCGGCACGAGATCGACCACCTGGTGGCCATCAGTCGATGGCTGGCTCTCGCTCGAGCGGTCTATCTGACGGACAGCCGATGCGGCGATTCGCCTGGTCGTCGTTGCCGTATCCGGGCGGCCCTCCTCTCGCTGGGCACGAACGCTCACGCGGTGTTCGGCACCGCGGCCGAGTTGTACGGCATTGCCGGACTGCCACGTCGTGACGAGATTCATGTGGGGTTGCCGGGCAGGGCGGCGAAGCTGGCGCGGGTGTCGGATCCCGCGATCGTGTTGCACCAGCTCGAGCACCCTCCGGGCGCGGTGGTGCGGGTGAACGGGATCGCGGCCACGGAGCCCCGGCTGACGGTCTCCGAAATCATTCTGCGGGAGCACCGGTACGCGGCGGTGTCGGTGCTCGACTCGGCGCTCAACCAAGGTCTCCTCTCGCCCGAATCGCTGGCAGCGATTCCAGCGATGATCCGGGGTCGGCGCGGCGCGGTCGCGGCACGCGGCTACCTCGCCGAAGCGGATGGCCGGGCCCAATCTCCGTTGGAGACCCGCACCCGTCTACGATGCGTCGATGGGCGGGTTCCGCCAGACACGCTCCAGTTGGAAGTTCGCGACGCCGACGGATACCTGCTCGGCATCGGTGACCTGGGCTGGCGCGGTCCGAAGGTGATTGCCGAAGCTGACGGCCGGGACGCACACGGCTCGGCGGAGGCCATCTTCGCTGACCGCCGCAGGCAGAACCGCCTGGTCAACGCCGGCTGGACCATCCTCCGTTTCACCTGGCAGGACACTCTCCACCCCAACTACATCCCGCAGACAGTCCATCGTGCGATCGCCGCCGCTCGCATCCGTCGATCATGGGGTTGACGGACCGAAGGATCACTGAACAGTCCGTCAACCTCATGATCAACGGGGGTGGGTGGTGGGGACAGTAGGATTCCGGGTTGTGCGGGTTCTTTTGGTGGGTGGTGGCGGGCGGGAGCATGCGCTCGCGCTCGGGTTGGCTGCGGATCCGGCTGTTTCGGCGGTCGTAGCCGCGCCCGGTAATCCGGGGATCGCCTCAGTGGCTGAGCTGCGGGCCGTTAGCGCTTCCGACCCGGCCGCCGTTGCGGCGCTGGCTGTGGAGACGGCTGCTGACCTGGTGGTGATCGGGCCGGAGGCGCCGCTTGTCGCGGGAGTCGCCGACGCGGTACGCGCCAAGGGCATCGCCGTGTTCGGCCCGTCGGCCGAGGCCGCCCGGCTGGAGGGGTCGAAGGCGTTCGCCAAGGACGTGATGACCGCCGCGAACGTGCCCACCGCGCGGGCGTACGTCTGCACGGACGAGGAGAGCACCGCCCGGGCGCTCGACGAGTTCGGCGCGCCGTACGTGGTGAAGGACGACGGGCTCGCCGCCGGCAAGGGTGTGGTGGTGACCGACGACCGGTCCGCCGCGTTGGCGCACGCCGCCGAGTCTGGCCGGGTGGTGGTGGAGGAGTTCCTCGACGGCCCGGAGGTCAGCCTCTTCGTGGTCACCGACGGCGAGGCGGCGCTGCCGCTGCTGCCGGCACAGGACTTCAAGCGGATCGGCGACGGCGACACGGGCCCGAACACCGGCGGCATGGGGGCGTACGCGCCGCTGCCCTGGGCTCCGTCCGGCCTGGTCGACGAGGTGATGCGCGACGTCGTGCACCCCACCCTTGCCGAGTTGCGGCGTCGGGGCGCCCCGTTCGCCGGCCTGCTCTACGTCGGCCTGGCGATGACCGCCGCCGGCCCTCGGGTGATCGAGTTCAATGCGCGCTTCGGTGACCCGGAGACGCAGGTGGTGTTGGCGCTGCTGGAGACTCCGCTTGGCGGGTTGTTGCACGCGGCGGCCACCGGCACGTTGGCCGAGCACCCGCCGCTGCGCTGGCGGGACGGCGCGGCGGTGACGGTGGTGCTCGCCGCGCAGGGCTACCCGGCCGCGCCGCGTACCGGTGATGTGATCACCGGCGCGGACCGCGAGGGCATCATCCACGCCGGCACCGCGCGGCGGGCCGGCGACGGGGCGCTGGTGTCCGCCGGGGGCCGGGTTCTCTGCGGTACGGCCACCGGCGTCGACCTGGCCGCCGCCCGGGACGCCGCGTACGCGCTTGTGGACGGGGTGGAGTTGGCGGGTTCGCAGCACCGCACCGACATTGCCGCCGCCGCGGTCGACGGCCGGATCACAATCCCCAGCTGAACCTGGGCAACCCCTGCCCTCCTCGCCGCCGTTTGACAGGTGAGATGAGGGGGTGGCGGGGTTGCCGCTTGATGTCGAGGGCTACCGCGACTTTGTCGGTGCGCGGCTGGAGGCGCTGCGGCGTACGGCGTACCTGCTCTGCGGTGACTGGCACACCGCTGACGACCTCGTGTCGGCGGCGCTGGTCAAGCTTCTCCGGCACTGGCGGCGGGTGTCCGCCATGAAGAATCCGGACGCGTACGTCCGGCGGATGCTCCTGCGGGTGTGGTTGGACGAGCGGCGACGGCCGTGGCGTCGCGAGGCGGCGTGGGCCGAGGTGCCGGATCACCCGGCCGTTGCCAGCGGCACCGATGGCGCGGCTGACCGACTGACCATCCTCGCGCTGCTGGCCGAGCTGCCGCCGCGCCGCCGCGCCGTCCTCGTGCTGCGGTACTTCTGCGACCTGTCCGTCGAGGAGACAGCGCGCGAGCTCGGCTGTACCCCGGGCACCGTCAAGAGCCAGTCGGCTCGGGCGATCGAGACGCTTCGGGGGCGTCTCGTCGGCGTGCCGTCGCCCACCGAGGAGGTACGGACCAATGGATGAGATCACTGATCAGTTGCGTGCGGCGACGGCGGTGTCGCCACCCACCCGGATCGACGTGGACCGGTTGATCGCCGACGGCCGTCAGCGTCGTCAGAACCGGATGTGGACGCTCGCCACCGCCGGTGTGGTGGCGGTGGTCGCTGCCGTAGCAGTCACGCCGGCGTTGTTCGCGGGCCTTGGGAACGGCGGAGAACAGATGGCTCTACCACCGATGGCACCCGGAGCGAGCTCGGCCCCCTCTCTCTGTGGGACGGTCGCGCCTTCGCCCAGCGGGCCGGAACCGCCGCTCCAGACGTACGACACGGTACGTTCCCGCCCGGTCGAGAGTCCTCGGAACGGTGAGGTCCGGCTGACGGCAGCGCTGCACGCGGCGGTCGACGCCGTCGTGCCGACCGACGTGACTGTCGTCGGAGCGGCGCCCGAGTGTGCCAAGCCACAGTTCGCCTACCACTCCCGTTACCGGGAGTACACGACCATCGCCATGCTTGGCCGGGATGGGGTGCGCGGCCACCTCATCGTGGCCATGCGGCCTACTGCGGCGGGTGACCCGGCGGACTGCGCGGAGGCGCCGGACGACCGGGATTGCCAGGTTCGGACGCTGGGTGACGATGGGGTGGTGGTCATCAGCACCAGCAGGGACCCGGGCGGTGGAGTGCAGCGCTGGGTCCAGTTGCGGAGGGTCGACGGGACGTCGGTGACTGTCACGGCGGACAACATCGTCGTCGCGGCCGACGGCACGCCGAAGACCACAGCACCCGAGCCGCTGCTGACCTCACAGGAGCTCGTCGAGCTGGCGCGGGCACCAGGTCTGACGCTCTATCCGTAAGAGGGCTTCAGCCGTAGTAGCGGCGCAACTCGCGGCTCAGCACCTTGCCTGTGGCGTTGCGGGGCAGGTACTTCACGAAGATCACGTCCCGGGGGACGGAGAACCGGGCCAGGTAGTGGCGGACGTACTCGCGGACCGCGTCGGGGTCGAGGGTTTCGCCGGGGTGCAGGGCGAGGAATGCGGCGAGTCGCTGGCCGTACTCGGGGTCGGGTACGCCGATCACCGCGGCCTCGCGGACCTGCGGCAACCTGGCGATCAGGTCCTCCACCTCGGACGGGAAGACGTTCTCCCCACCGGAGACGATCATGTCGTCGGCTCGGCCGTCGACGAAGAGCAGCCCGTCGGCGTTGAGTCGGCCGAGGTCGCCGGTGTCAAGCAGCCCGTCACGGGTTTCCCGGCTGGCACCGGAGGTGTACCCCTCGAAGAGCATCTCGTTGCCGACGAAGATCCGTCCGACGCTGCCGTCGGACACCGGCTTGCCCTCGTCGTCGAGGATCGCCAGGCGGGTGCCGTGGGGCGGCCGGCCGGCGGTGGTCGGCGCCTGGCGCAGCTCCGGCGGGCCGGCGATGGAGGCCCAGGAGACCTCGGTGGAGCCGTAGAGGTTGTAGAGCACGTCGCCGTAGACGTCCATGAACCTGGGCGCCAGCCCTCCGGGCAGGGCCGAGCCGCTGACGGCGACGACTGTGAGTTTGGGGCGCGGGTCCGGCGGCGGGACCTCCATCAGGCGCTGGATCATCACCGGTACGGCGAACATGGCGTCGCAGCGGTGGGTGACCAGGGCGGTGAGCGTGGCGGCCGGGTCGAAGCGGCGCTGCAACACGATTGTGGCGCGGAGCGCGAAGCACACCTGGAGTGCGGCGAATCCCCAGGTGTGGAAGATCGGCGCGGCGATCATCACGCGGTCCCGGACGTGCAGGGGGATGCGGTCGATGATGGACACCAGCGGGCCGAAGCCGCTCGGTGTGGGCCGGCGGGCGCCCTTGGGCGCCCCTGTGGTGCCGGAGGTGAGCACGATGATCCGGCCGTCGCGCTCCGGCGGGCGCAGCTCACTTGGCAGTGCGCCGACGACGAGTTCCTCGCGGGCGTGTTCGTCGAGGCGGGGAAGTTCGGCGGGCAGGCCGATGACCCGCTCGGCGAACTCGTCGTCGTGCACCAATAGACGGAGTCGTTGCTCCTCGGCGACGGTGGCCAGTTGGGCGGCGGAGAGGCCGGTGTTGACGAGGACCGAGTCGACGCCCAGCAGGGTGGCCGCGACTATCGTCTCGATCAGCCCGCGGTGGTTGCGGCAGAGCACGCCGATCCGGTCGCCGGCCTGTACGCCGAGCCCGGCCCGCATCGACCGGGCCATCCGTTCGGCTCGGTCGAGCAGGTCGTGGTAGGTCAGCTCGGTGCCGTCCTCGTCGATGAGGGCCAGCCGGCCGGGGTCGCGCGCGGCTGCCTGGCGCAGCTCGCCGGCGAGGCTCCACCCCCAGGTGCGCAACGCGTTGAGCTGCGAGGCGATCCGGACCGGCCGGCCCGGGGTGAGCAGGCCGCGACGGGTCAGCGTGGCAACGATGAACGGCAGGTCCATGCCGCAGACCTCCTTGTCGGGGCGGTACGCGGACAGCCCCGTCCGTCGGGGCGTCTTCCTTGATCATGCACCGGGCGTGGCAGCGGGCCCAGCCTGCGTCGGCGGGGGTGACGAAGACGGCACGGATAGGTAGGGGGCGCCGCCCGGGCCGGATCAGCAGGTGTCCGACCCGAGCGGCAGCCGACCCGAGGGTCAGCGGATCTGCATTCCGGAGATCGCCCGCGCGATGACCAGCCGCTGGATCTCCGAGGTGCCCTCGAAGATGGTGTAGATCTTGGCGTCGCGGTACCAGCGTTCGACCGGGTGGTCGCGCAGGAAGCCGGCTCCGCCGAGCAGCTGCACCGCCTTCTCGGTGACCGACACCGCCACCTCGCCGGCCTTGAGCTTGGACATCGAGCCCTCACCGGCGGTGAACGGACGGTTGTTGCGGCCCATCCAGGAGGCCCGCCAGACGAGCAGCCGCGCGGCGTCGATCTCCATCCGCATGTCGGCGAGCGCGAAGGCGACGGCCTGGTTCTCGATGATGGGCCGTCCGAACTGGACCCGGTCCTTGGCGTAGTCCAGCGCGTACTCGTAGGCGGCCCGGGCCACGCCGAGGGCCTGCGCGCCCACCGTGGGTCGGGACAGCTCGAAGGTGCGCATGGCGGCCTGCCCACTGGCCCGTTGCCCGGAGCGGGCGCGGGACAACCGCTCGTCGAGGGAGTCCTTGCCGCCGAGCAGGCAACGGCCGGGTACGCGTACCCCGTCGAGGAAGACGTCGGCGGTGTGCGACGCGCGCAGGCCGAGCTTGCGCAGCTTGCGGGTGGCGGTGAGGCCGGGGGTGCCCGGCGGTACGACGAACGCCGCCTGGCCCCGGGAGCCGAGCGTGGGGTCGACGGAGGCGGTGACCACGTGCACGCCGGCGATGCCGCCGTTCGTGGCGTACGCCTTCTGGCCGTTCAGCACCCACTCGTCGGTTGCCTCGTCGTAGACGGCCCGGGTGCGCATCGCGCCGACGTCGGAGCCGGCTTCGGGTTCGCTTGTGCAGAACGCGGCGACGGCCGGCGAGTCGACGTCGCCGAAGCACTGTGGCACCCACTCGACCATCTGGTCGGGGGTGCCGGCGCCGTAGATGGCGGCGACAGCGAGCGAGGTGCCGAAGATGGACAGGCCGATGCCGGCGTCACCCCAGAAGAGTTCCTCACTGGCGATCGGCAGCGACAGCCCGGTCGGGTCGGCCCAGCAGGTGGCGAGGAACTCGAAGCCGTAGAGGCCGACCTTGGCGGCCTCCTGGATCACCGGCCAGGGGGTGTCCTCGCGTTCGTCCCACTCGGCGGCGGCCGGGCGCACGACCTCGGCGGCGAAGCCGTGCACCCAGTCGCGTAGATCCCGCTGTTCCTCGTTCAGGTCTAGCGAGAACTCGCCCATGTCAGGCCTTGGGGATGTCGAACAGGTTGGCGATGTTGGCGGCGAGGCCGAGGTCGCCCTTGGCCTTCAGCTTGCCGGTCATGAACATCATCACCGGGTTGGCGCCACCGGAGACGATCTTCAGGAACTCGACGGGGCCCATGGTGAGGCTCAGCTTCGGGTCGTGCTGCGGGGTCTCGTTCACGTCGCACTTGCCGTCTGCGATGACGACCTCGTAGGTGTCGTTGCCGCCGTCCGGACGCCCGGTGATGATCCAGTGGATGACCGCGTTGGTGGAGCCGGCCCGGTCGGCGCGGAACAGCGACGGCATCCGGCCGAACACCTCGCCCAGGATCTTGCCGCGCAGGTCACCGGACATCACCTGGGCGATCTTGTCGTCCGGGGTGGACTTGACCAGCTGGGCGAACTCCTTGGGGCCGACGTTGGCGAAGGTGGCCGGGTCGAAGTCAGTCATCAGGTGTGCCTTCCGGAAGATTTGGCTACTCGTGCGTAACCCTACGCACGAGTAGGTATGCTCGCAAGGTGTCCACCGTCCCCGCCTTCAAGCGCCTGCCACGCGCCGTCCGGGAGCAGCAGATGCTCGACGCGGCAGTGAAGGTCTTCTCCCGGCGCGGCTTCCACGCCGCCAGCATGGACGAGATCGCGGAGGACGCAGGCATCTCCAAGCCCATGGTGTACGCGTACCTGGGCACCAAGGAGGAACTCTTCGTCGCCTGCCTGCACCGGGAGGGCACCCGGATGATGCAGGCCATCGCCGGTGCCGCCGCCCCGGACCTGCCGGCCGACGAACGGCTCTGGCGCGGGCTGCGGGCGTTCTTCGGCTTCGTGGGCGCACACCGCGACGGCTGGGCGGTGCTCTACCGGCAGGCCCGGGGCGAGCAGCCGTTCGCCGGTGAGTTGGCAGCGATGCGCGCCCGGCTGGTCGAGGTGGTCGCCGGGATGCTCGACCACGCGCTGCGCGCGGAGGGCCGCGAGATCGCCGCCATCGACCTGGAGGTCGTCGCGTACGCGCTTGTCGGCGCGTCCGAGTCGCTCGCCGACTGGCTCGCGGACCACCCGGACGCCGACCCGGAGAAGACGGCCACCCGGATGATGAACGTGGCCTGGCTCGGCGCCGCCCAGCTCCTGCACGGCGTCACCTGGCGTCCGCCTGTCGACTGACCACTTGGACGTCACCGCACCGGGGTCCGGTCCAGCGGCGCGGTCACCGGTGCCGGCCGCGCGGGCCGGCGGCGGTTGCGCAACCAGCGGACCACCTCGACGACCAGCGTCACCGCCAGCGCGAGGCCCAGACCGAGTAGCAGCCCACGCAGCGGGTCCTGTTCGAAGGCCAGCCCACCCACGTAACCGACCAGCGCCGAGTACAGCCCCCACGAGCCGGCGGCGAGCGCGTCGAAGGCCAGGAAGCGTCGGCGGGGATAGTGCACCGCGCCCATGGTGAGGGTGACCGCGGTCCGGCCGCCAGGCACGTAGCGGGACACGGTGAGGATCAGCCCACCGCGCGTCGCGATTCCCCGCCGGGCCCACTCGACGGCGTCACGACGCCGACCGTCGGGCGGCAGCCGGTCAAGCAGCCGCGCGCCGCCGCCCCGCCCGATGGCGTACGAGACGTGGTCACCCACCAGCGCCCCGGCGGCGGCCACCAGGATCACCGCCGACAGGTACGGCGCGCCGGAGGCGGCGAACACCCCTGCGGTGATCACCGCCGTCTCGCTCGGCACCACCGGGAAGAAGCCGTCGAGCACCGCGATCGCGAAGATCGCCAGGTACACCCAGGGCGAGGACATCGTCTCGTGCAGCAGGTTGAGCAGATCCATGATCCTGATGCTGGTGTGGGCGGCGGCTCCCGCCCTCGGCCAGTGGTCAGACGGGCACCGCTACTTAGGTCGCATCCAGCCCCGACGGCGGCTAGGGGTCATCCCTCACCGCACCCGGGTTCGGCTGCGCGGGACGGCCCGATCCGTTCGTGGGGTCCTACGCTCGCTACGTGGCCTCCAGCGCCGTCGCCGTCCGGCGGGCCGTCCAGCGGTACGCCTCCGTGCTGCTCGCCGTCACCGTCGCGGCAGCCGTCTGGGCCAGCTCGACCGGTGACATAGGCGTCCGTTCACCGCTGCCGGGGGTCGTCGCGCTGTCCCTCGCGATGGCCTCGGGTTGGGCCGCCGGCACGATCCGGCGGCGCCGCTGGCCGTTGTACCTGGCCGCGGCAGCGGGCTGGCTGGTGCTCGCCGCCGCGGCGGCAGGGGTGGTCGCCTCGTACCAGGCGGGTCTGCGGCTGCGTGGTAGGCGACTCGTCGGCTTCCTCGCCGCCGCGGCCCTGGTGCTCGCCTGTGGGGTGCTGGTCGGGCTGGCAGTCGGCGGCACACGCCGGATCACCACCGCCGCCACAGGCAACGTGCTGTTACTAGCCGCCGGCCTGGTCGGACTTCCGTTGGTCTTCGGCCTCTGGGTGCGGGCGCGCCGGGACACGCTCGCCGCTCTGCGGGATCGGGCCGACCGGCTGGAACGCGAGCAGGAGGCTCGCGCCGACCGGGCGCGTGCCGAGGAGCGGACCCGGATCGCCCGGGAGATGCACGACGTGGTGGCGCACCGGGTCTCGCTGATGGTGGTGCACGCCGGTGCGCTTGAGGTGACGGCTGCCGACGCGACGACCGTCGAGGCCGCCGCGCTGATCCGTACGACCGGCCGGCAGGCGCTCACCGACCTGCGTGAGGTGCTGGGCGTGCTGCGACAAGCCGGTCCGGCCGTGGTGCCGGAGCGGGGGCTCGATGAGGTGGACGGGTTGATCGGGGAGTCCCGCGCCGCCGGACTGCGGGTGTGCCGCCGGGACGAGGGCGTTCCGTCGGCGCTGCCGGCGACGGTGGGGCGCACCGCGTACCGGGTGGTTCGGGAGGCGCTGACCAACGTGCGTAAACACGCTGCCGACGCGGAGACGACAGTCTGCCTGCGCTACCTGGCCGACGGGCTGGAGGTGGTGGTCCGCAACGGGCCGTCCGGCGGTGGGCCGGCTCTGCCCGGTGCCGGGCAGGGACTGCTCGGGCTGCGCGAGCGGGTGGAACTGCTCGGCGGTCGGCTGGAGGCGGCGCCCGTGGACGGTGGTTTCCAGATCCGGGCTCTGATCCCGTTGGCGGGAACCGCGTGATCCGGGTGGTGGTGGTCGACGATGAGCAACTGGTCCGAGCCGGGCTGCGGCTGATCCTGGGGGCCGCGGAGGACATCAGTGTGGTGGGCGAGGCGTCGGACGGCGCGGGAGCGCTGGAACAGGCCCGTCGGTTACGACCTGACGTGCTGCTGCTCGACGTGCGGATGCCGGGCATTGACGGGCTGACCGCCGCGCCCGACGTGATCGCCGCCGGCGTCAAGGTGATCATGTTGACCACCTTCGACCTCGACGAGTACGTGCACCGGGCACTGCAGGCCGGAGCTGTCGGTTTCCTGCTCAAGGACACCCCGCCCCGCGAGCTGGCCGCCGCCGTCCGCACGGTGGCCGCCGGGAACGCGATGCTCGCCCCCACGGTGACCAGGCGGCTGATCAGCTCGTTCGCCGAGCGTGGACCGGCCCGTCGGGACGCGGCGCGTCAGCGGCTCGCTCCGCTCACCGCCCGCGAGCTGGAGATCGTCCGGGAGGTGGCGCGCGGGCACGGCAACGCGGAGATCGCGCGGCGGCTGACGATGAGCGAGGCCACCGTGAAGTCACACGTCAGCCGCGCGTTGGCGAAGCTTCAGGTGGCCAACCGGGTCCAGGTGGCGATCCTGGTGTACGACGCCGATCTGCTGTGACGTGCCCGGCCGTCAGTGCCGGGAGGCGGCCTGGCGGTGCGCCCGACGGCGCAGCCACCTGATCCCCTCCAGTCCGAACGTGACGACCACCGAAATTCCCACACCGGCCAGGACGCCCTTCACCGGGTCTCGTTCGAAGGCCAGCCCACCGAAGTAGCCGAGCAGTCCGCAGTACAGCGCCCAGCTGACCGTCGCGATGCCGTCGTACAGCAGGAACGACCGCCGCGGATAGCGCACCGCCCCCATGGTGAGGGTGACGGCGGTGCGGCCGCCCGGCACGTACCGGCTGGTGGTCAGGATCATCCCGCCGCGCCGGTCCACGGCGCGGCGGGCCCACTCGGAGCTGGCCCGGCGGCGGCTGCCGTCGGGCAGCCGGGCCAGCCGGCGAGCGCCGCCGCCCCGACCGATGGCGTACGAGATGTGGTCGCCGACCAGCGCGCCGATGGCGGCGCTCACGATCACCAGGGTCAACCTGGGGTGCTCGCCGCTCGCCGCGAGCACCCCCGCAGTGATCACCGCTGCCTCGCCCGGCACCGCGGGGAAGAACGCGTCGACCGCGGTGAGCCCGAAGATCACCAGGTACACCCAGGGTGACGTGACGGTCCCACGCAGGAGGTCGAGCAGGGCGTCCATGCACCAATGCTCGCCGGGCGTGCGCCGCTCGGTGGCCGAGTCGCCGGATCGCCCCCTCCGGACGTCAGACCGAGCACACCACGGCCGGCGGGGCGAGCAGCGGGCCGTGCGGAGTCTTGTCGTCGGCAGTGGGGCCCCGCGACGTGAGCACCACTGGTGCGCCCAGCTCCGCGCGTACCGCCTCCGCCCAGTCGGCTGGCGGATCGTCGTAGACCGGGCGGGAACGCAGCAGGCGGTCCGTGAGCGCGGCCTGTCGGTCCAGGTCACCGGGTGGGCCCGGGGTGAGCCGCGCGGTGGTGTCGTAGCGGCGACAGATCCGCAGATCGGGGCCCGCCAGGTCGAGGTGGGTGAGCGCCAGGCCGTCCACCCCGCCGGCCACGTCGAGGGCGTACCTGTGGGCGACCGCGTCGAAGTGGCCGAACCGGAACCGGCCCTGCCACGGGTTCGTCGGGTTGTGGCTGTCGGCGAAGGGGAGGGCCGGGTCCTCGGTCACCAGCGGGCCGGGCCCGTGCCGGGTGGTGACCACGCGTAGCACCCCGATCCGGGTCACGTCGCCGGCCAGACCCGCCTCGGCGAGCAGACTGTCGGCGTTGGCGAACGTCGTGGTGCTCCACGTCGTGTACGGGTGGAAGCCGTGCCACTCGTCCAGCAGCACCCCCTGCGCGCCCTCGAAGACGCAGGTCCCGGCGCGCAGTGCTCCGGCGAGCCACGCCCCGTCGACGATCGCGACCCGCCCGGCGAACCCGCTGAACGCGGGCAGGCAGTCCTCGACCGGCGGCGCGTCCAGCCTGCCGAGTTCGGCGGTCAGCCGATCCCGCAGGGCGGTCAACCTGCGGCGCAGCAGCGCCGGTCGGCGGCAGTCGGCGACCCGGGGCGCGTCGTCGGGGTGGGCGAGACCGTACGCGACAGCCTCGCCCACCCCCAGCCCGCAGGAGCCGTGCCGGTCGGCTCCCCGGGCGATCTCCCGGGCCCGGTTGGCGGCCCGGTGGTACGGGGTGGCGAGCAGCGCCTCCCCGTCGACGGTCAGCCGGTCCAGCGCGTCGGGCACCCCCACCGTGGCGAGGTGGTCGGCCTCGGCGGCCAGCGCCAGCGGATCCACCACCACGTGTCGCGACAGGTGCGTACGTACACCCGGGTGGAACGTGCCCGCCCCGAACTGCGCGAACGTGTGGTGCCGCCCGTCGCGCCTGACGACGTTGTGCGCCGCCTGCGCGCCCCCGTTGAAGCGGACCACCGTGTGCACCGGGCGGGTGGCGCAGAGCCAGTCCACGACAGTGCCCTTGCCGGCGTCGCCGTAGCCGAGGTCGACCACCGCCACGTGTCTCACAGCCGGGTCACCCCACCTGCCGTGTCGCGGAACGCCGGCAGCGTCGACACCTCGGCCCGCCGCCCCCGGCCGAGGCGGGCCAGCGCCTTGGAGACGGTCCCGGTGGCACCGGAGCCGGCGCGGTCCAGGTGGCGAAGACCCTCGTCGAGGTCGATGGCCTGCTCGCCGAGGCCGATGGTGAGCGCGATGGTTTCGCAGACCGCGTCGAGGTCGTCGAGCACGACGGCATTCTGCCCGAGCAGGTCCCGCCAGAAGTCCAACACCTTGGCGTTGCCGGAGTAGTGGCTGCCGGCGGGGAGCAGGTAGTAGGTGTCCCAGCGGCGGGTCACCTCGTCCACGACCTGCCGCAGCGGCAGGTCCTCGGCCAGCTCGTCGCCGATCAGGCCGGTCACCTCCCGCGCCTTGACCTGCGGGTACGCCAGCTCGTCGCCGATGATGAACAGGTAGCCGCGCCGGCCGCGCTTCTCCCAGTTGTCGGTGGTGGTGTGCCGGGCCATGAAGTACATGGCCAGCTCGTACGACTCGGTCATCTGCCCACCGCCACCGCCTTCGAGGACGATCCGGCCGAGGTCGTCGTCCATCCGGTTGTCCGACTCGAACTGGCCCACCTGCAACG
Source organism: Micromonospora sp. NPDC000663 (assembly GCF_042898105.1). NCBI lineage: Bacteria > Bacillati > Actinomycetota > Actinomycetes > Micromonosporales > Micromonosporaceae > Micromonospora > Micromonospora sp. NPDC000663. The sequence continues at coordinate 340,348 of NZ_JBIAYR010000003.1, read as the reverse complement.
GCACCCGGTCGCAGGTGGCGTCGCCGATCGCGCCGAACATGATCTGCGGGTCGCTGGCGTAGCCCTGCCGTTGCAGCAGCCCGAGCAGCTGCGGCAGCTTGGTCTGCAGGACACGCGGCACCTTGAGCATCGAGCCGGTCACGTCGAAGAGCACCGCGACTGGCGTCGAGCGGGGGTGCTCGTCCGAGTCGCGGCTCTCGCGTGTCGCGTCGCGGGGGTCGAGCGCGGGGTGCACGGTGCGCGCCCCGCTGTCGCTGTAGGAGAACGCGCTGCGGCCGGTCCTGCGCCGGTAGCGGTCGGCGGCGTCGTACACGTCGGTGGACCAGGTTCCACTGCCCATGACAGCTCCTCAGGGGGTAAGGGTGAAGGGTCGGAAGGTGCGTGGCCCGTAGAGCCGGTCCAGCACCTGGTCGAGTTCGCGCAGCAGCCGCCAGGCGTCGTCGGGCCGGTCGGCCAGGAAGCGGTGCCGGCAGTCCTGGGCGAAGTCGAGCAGCTCGCGGGGTGCGTGGCGGTTGAGCAGCCAGGTCATGCAGCGGGTGGCCATCCAGATGTCGGTGCCCGGCCCGCTGGGCCGCTTCTGGAAGACCTCCGGCGGATACCAGTCCTGGTGGCCGGGCCCCATCGCCGGGATCGTGCCGCCGATCGGGGCGGAGAAGCACCAGTCGATCAGCACGACGCCGTGGGCGTCCGGCTCGATCAGCACGTGTGGTGGCAGGACCGCGCCGTGCACCACGCCCGCCCGGTGGGCCAGGCCGAGCGCCACCAGCAGCCGCCGCCACATCCAGGCCACGTCCCGGGCGTCCAACCCGTCGGGGTACGCGCGCCGTACCTCGGTCAGGTCGTGCAGGCCGGGCGCGGTGGCGAGCACGTTGATCCGTCGTTCGGCACCGGTCGAGGTGTCGCGGTGCGGAAACTCGTCGACGAGCCGGGGCACGTACGGCAGGTAACGCGGGTCGCCGCGCTCGGCGATGGTGCGCAGGGCGTGCGCCTCGCGGGCCATCAGGTCGTTGTCGCTGGGGCGTCGGGGCAGCTTGAGGAGCCGGTCGTCGCCCACGTCGTAGAGGTCGGCCAGGTCACCCGAGTGGGCCGGCGCGCCGAGGCGGTAGTCGCCGATAACGGTGACGTGCCGGGCCTGCCACCTGGTGGTGACGTGGATGAACGCGTCGGTGGCCTGGGCGCGTACCGCCGGGTCGGCCGGCAGGCGGTCGGGGTGCAGGGCCGCGACCAGCTCGCGGTAGCGGCGGGCCGGGTGGTCCGTGCCGAACAGGTCGGTGTCGGTGCGGGCGGCCGTGACCAGGTCGATGGCCTCCACGGTTCTCATCGCACGGTCTCCTCGCGGGCGGGGCGCAGCAGGGCCGGATGCAGCAGTCGGGCGTCGCCGACCCGGTAGAGCCGGGCGCGGGGGCCGCCCCGGGTGCCGCCGCGTTCGGTGCTGGCGCCTGTGCTCTCCACGAAGCCGGGGACGGAGAGCACCTTGCGGTGGAAGTTGCCGGCGTGCAGCGGGTGACCCCAGACCGTCTCGTAGACGGCGCGTAGCTCGCTGATGGTGAACTCGGTGGCGAGGAAGCGGGTGGCCAGCGGTGTGTACTCCAGCTTGGACCGGGCGCGCTCCAGCGCGTCGTCGATGATCCGGCCGTGGTCGAAGGCGAGCTGCCGGCTGGTCAACGCGGTCACCGGCAGCCAGATCGCCGCGTCGGCGTCGCTGCCGGCGGCCGGGTCGGGCAGGTCCGGGGCGAACGCGAGGTGGGCGATCGAGACAACGCGCATCCGCGGGTCACGGTCGGGATCGCCGTAGCTGCCCAACTGCTCGAGGTGTACGCGGCGCAGCCTCTCGCCGCCGAGCCCGGTCTCCTCGGCCAGCTCCCGTCGGGCGCCGGCGCTCAGGTCCTCGTCGGGTTGGACGAAGCCGCCGGGCAACGCCCAGTGACCCTCGAAGGGTGGCTGGCTCCGCCTGATCAGCAGCAGGTGCAGCGCGTCGTCGCGGATGGTCAACGCCACCACGTCGACTGTCACGGCGACCGACGGGTAGGCCCGGGGGTCGTACGCCTCCAGGAACTCCTGCTCGTTCATCCCGTCACCCTCACTATGAGAACATCTCGGTGTGAGAACAACTTAGCGCGCGATGGTGTCCCTGCCAAGCCCGAAATCGCGTCAGCGCAGAAGACCCGCCAGATGCGGTCGACCACGCGAGTCGTGCAGGGCGAACCCGCCGTCCGGCAGGAGGGCGAAGCTGACAGTGCTCGGCAGGGACACCGGCAACTTGAAGGCGACCTCGACCGTGTAGACGTCCGGCAGCCGGCTCTCCATCGCGGCGAGGCAGCGCGCCTTGCTCCACATGCCGTGCGCGATCGGCCGGCGGAACCCGAACAGCCGCGCCCCGAGCCGGGACGTGTGGATCGGGTTGTGGTCCCCGGACACCCGCGCGTACCCCGTGCCGACGCCGGGCTCCACACGCCAACGGGCCGAAGCGGCTGGTGCCTCGGGACGCTCACCCCGAGCACCGCCACCGGACGTGCGTTCCCGACCCAGGTACGTCGAGACGCCGCGCCAGACCTCTTCCCCGTCGACCGAGCCGACAAGCACCACGTCCACCTGCCGGCCCCGGTCGTGCGGACGCAGGTCCTGCGCGTACGTGGTGAAGTCGACAGTCTCGTCAGCGGTGATCGGGCGGTGCACGGTGATCCGGTTGCCGATGTGCACCAGGCCGATCAGCGGGATGGGGAACTCCGGCGCGGTCATCAGACGCAGCGCCAGCGGAAAGCCCATGACGTGCGGATACGTGGCAGGCAGTCGATCGGTGAGACGGAACCCGCAGACCCGGTCGTAGTCGGCCAGGTGCGCTCGGTCGACTGTCACCCCGCCGGCGGCCAACTCGACAGTCGGCAGGTCGGTCCCGCGTCGGCCGCCGCCGAGGCCCGGCAGCGCACCGAGCACGGCCCGCCGGTACAGCGGGCCGGCCGCCGGCATCCGGGGCAGCTCCACCAGAGTGCGGCCGCCCGACTCCGGACGCCGTGCCGCGGCCTGGGTCCGCGCCGACAGCGTCTCCGTCGGGCCGTCGATCAGCTCGTGCAGTGAGAGCTCGTCGTCCGCGCCGCCCATCACGCCCCCAGCAGGCTCTGGCCGCAGACCCGGACCACGTTGCCGCTGACCGCGCCAGACGCCGGCCAGGCCAGCCAGCTGATTGTCTCGGCCACATCCACCGGCAGACCGCCCTGCGACAGGCTGTTCATCCGCCGGCCCGCCTCCCGGACCACGAGCGGGATGCGCGCGGTCAACCGGGTCTCGATGAAGCCGGGGGCCACCGCGTTGACGCTGATTCCCCGCTCGCGCAGGGCCGGGGCGAGCGAGTCGACAAGCCCGATGACGCCGGCCTTGCTCGTGGCGTAGTTGGTCTGCCCCCGATTGCCGGCGATCCCGGCGATCGAGGAGACCGCCACGATCCGCCCGCCGGTCGGAATCAGCCCCCGTTCCAGCAGTACGTCGTTGATCCGCTCCTGGCTGGAGAGGTTGACGTCGATCACCTGATCCCACCTGTCGGCATCCATCCGGCCGAGTGTTTTGTCCCTGGTGATTCCGGCGTTGTGCACCACCACGTCGACCCGACCGTGCCGGCTGGCCAGGTGGTCGGCGAGCCGGGTCGGCGCGTCCGGTGCGGTCAAATCGAGCTGCACGGCCGTCCCGCCGATCTCGTTCGCCACCGCCGCGAGGGCGTCACCGGCGGCCGGAATGTCCAGGGCCATCACCTGCGCGCCGTCGCGGGCGAGCACCTTCGCAAGCGCCGCGCCGATGCCCCGGGCCGCGCCGGTGACAAGCACGACCTGCCCGTCCAGCGGGCGGTCCCAGTCCGCCGGGGCGCTCGCCTCGCCGGCGCCGACCCGGACGACCTGCCCCGAGACGTACGCGGACCGGCCGGACAGGAGGAACCGCACTGTCGATTCGAGGCTCGTCCGGGTGCCGGCGGCGCTTGTGTCACGTGTCACGTAGACGAGCTGCGCGGTGGTGCCCCGGCCGAACTCCTTGCCGATGCTGCGCACCAGCCCTTCCAGGGCGCGCTGCGCAGTCGCCTCGCGAGGCGTCGGACACTCGTCTGGCGGGGTGCCGAGCACGATCACCCGGCCGCTGGGCAGCACGGCCCGGGCCTGCGGGTGGAAGAAGTCGTAGAGCTGGCGCAGGCCGGCCGAATCGGTGATCCCGGTGGCGTCGAAGAGCAGCGCACCGTACCGCTGCGGGGTGTCGCTCTGCGGCTCTGCGGCCGGGTCGGCCAGCTCGACCCCGGCGGCGGTCAGGATCTCCGCGACCGGCTCGGCAAGCCGGCCGCCGGTGGCCGCACCCAGCAGGGCCGGCCCGGTCAGCAGCGGGTCGCCGGGGTGGTGCCGGCGCAGTCGGGGCGGGTCGGGAAGCCCGAGGCGCTTGACCAGCGTGCGGCCGGCGGCCGATTGGACGAAGCTCGCGTACCTGTCGGTCATGGGCGTAGCCTACTGGCGAGTAGGGTTGGTGCAACACATCTCGGAGGAGGCGGATCGTGCAGAGCATCCGGCGGGTCGCGGTCATCGGGGGCAACCGCATCCCCTTCGCCCGTTCGAACTCCCGCTACGCGGACGCGTCAAACGCCGACCTGCTCGGCGCCGCGCTGGACGGTCTCATCGCCAGGTACGGGCTGGCCGGGCAGCGGGTCGGCGAGGTGGTCACCGGCGCCGTGCTCAAGCACTCCCGCGACTTCAACCTCACCCGTGAGGTCGTCCTCGGGTCGCGACTCGACCCGCACACCCCCGCGTACGACATCCAGCAGGCCTGCGGCACCGGCCTGGAGGCCACGATCCTGGTCGCCAACAAGATCGCCCTCGGGCAGCTCGACGTGGGCATCGCCGGCGGTGTCGACACCACCTCCGACGCGCCCCTCGCCGTCAACGAGGACATGCGCCGTACGCTGCTCAAACTCAACTCCGCCCGCACTCTCGGCGAACGGCTGAAGATCGCCGCGAAGCTGCGCCCGCTCCAGCCGTTCAAGCCGGACATCCCCCGCAACGCCGAACCGCGTACCGGCCTGTCCATGGGGGACCACGCCGCCCAGACCGCAGTGCGCTGGCAGATCGACAGGCGCTCCCAGGACGAACTGGCGTTGCGGTCGCACCAGCGACTCGCCGCCGCGTACGACAGGGGCTTCTTCGACGACCTCATGACCCCGTACCTGGGGCTCACCCGCGACCAGAACCTCCGCCCGGACACAAGCGTGGAGAAGCTCGGCTCGCTCAAGCCGGTCTTCGGCACCCGCGGTCCGGACGCCGAGCACGCCACGATGACCGCAGGCAACTCGTCGCCGCTCACCGACGGCGCCTCGACGGTGCTGCTGGCCAGCGAGGAGTGGGCGGCGGCGCACAACCTGCCGGTGCTGGCCTGGTTCAGCTGGTCCGAGACGGCGGCGGTGGACTTCGTGCACGGCGACGAAGGGCTGCTGATGGCCCCCACGTACGCGGTGCCCCGGATGCTGGCCCGGGCCGGGCTCACGTTGCAGGACTTCGACTACTACGAGATCCACGAGGCGTTCGCGTCGCAGGTGCTGGCCACCCTCGCCGCCTGGGAGTCGCCGGAGTTCTGCAAGGACCGGCTCGGCCTGGACGCTCCGCTCGGCGCCATCGACACCGACCGGCTCAACGTCAACGGCTCGTCGCTGGCCGCCGGCCACCCGTTCGCCGCCACCGGCGGCCGGATCGTGGCCACGCTGGCGAAGCTGCTGGCCGAGAAGGGCAGCGGACGAGGCCTGATCTCCATCTGCGCCGCAGGCGGCCAGGGCGTGACGGCGATCCTGGAGCGCTGAGCGCAGAGGCTGTGAACGACGACGCCCGCCGGACCCGAGGGTCTGGCGGGCGTCGATCGTTGAGCGGCTCAGCCGAGGGTGAACTTCTCCCAGGTGCTGATGGCCGGGCCGTTGGCGATCAGGGGCTTGGAGCCGGCGCCGTCCGCGCTGACGAACCTGCCGTTGATGGCGGCTCGGAGGCTGACTGTGCCGTCGCTGTTGCGGACCATGGTGAACCGTTCCCAGGTGCTGGCGGTCGGTGCGCTGGCGATGAGAGGTTTGGAGCCCGCGCCGTCGGCGGAGACGAACTTGTTGTTGACCCGGGCGAGGAGGCCGACCTGGCCGTTGCCGAGGTCGATCACGTCGAACCGTTCCCACAGGCTCGCCGTCGGGGCGGAGGCGATCAGCGGCTTGGCGCCCGCGCCGTCGGCGCTGACGTAGCGGTTGTTGACCTTGGCCTTCAGGGACGTGTTGACGTCCGGGAGGTTCACCTGGAGGAACTTCTCCCAGGTGTTGATGGTGGGGCTGCTGGCGCTCATCGCGAGGGTGCCGCCGGGATCCGCGGTGACGTACTGGGCGGTGTTCATGGCTTGGAGGCTGAGGCTGCCGTCGCTGTTGCGGACCTGGGTGAACTGCTCCTGCGAGCGCACGCGCGTGCTCCGGGCCACCACAGTGACAGCGTCGAACTCGGAGAGGCCCACGTAGCGCCCGACCGCGCGGGAGAAGAGCGCGACTCGCCCGTCACCGGCGTCCACCAGGTCGAACTGTGCGATCGTGCTCGGCTCGGCCTGGTTCGGCAGGAGTACGCCGCCCGTCTCGTAGCTGACGTAGCGGCGGTTGGACAGGGCGCGCAGACCCACCGTGCCGGTCCGCCGCAGGACGCTGATGTCCTCGGTCCGAGTCGTCGACCGGCCGTCGGTGCCGGTGATCCTGATGCTGAGGGTGTAGTGGTCCGGGTTCGTGTAGGTGTGTGAGGCGATCGGGCCGGCCTGGGTGACCACGCTGTTGTCGCCGAAACTGAACTCGTAGGAGGCGATCGGGGCCAGGCCGGGGGTGGAGGCGGACGCGTCCACGGTCACCGAGCGGTTCTCCAGGTTCAGGCCGATATCGAACCGCACCACGGGGGTGCGGATGGTTTCCACGGCGCCGCGGTCGGCGTAGGTGACCGGGCCGGCGCCGGTGTTCGGCACTGTCGGGTCGTCGATCCGTTGCTGTCCGGTGCGGTCGAGTTCGGGGTAGCCGGGGGCTGCGGAGTTCGCCGAGTCGTAGCTGTCCGGGGCCTGTCCGGTCTCCCGGTCGTGTGCGGCCTGACCGGAGGCCGCCCGGAACGCCGCGAGGCTCATCCGGGTGTTCCAGGCGTAGATCTGCGGGGAGTCGTTGTAGTAGTGGTGGGCGTTGTTGTAGTCGACGATCGTCTTGCCGACTGCGCCGTCGTAGACGCCGATCTCGACGCCGTCGAGGAACGCCGGGTCGCAGTAGCCCTGGCTGAAGTAGCCGTTCGTGATGAGGACGTTGTTCTGGACGGAGACGCCGGACGAGGCTCCGTCGACGCGGATGCCGTCGCGGCAGCGGTCCTTGATCGTGTTGTTGGTGATCGCCGTATCGGTGGCACCGTTGTTGTGCACGCCGTGACCGGCGCCGCCGGAGATCAGGTTGTTGGCCACCACGGTGCCGGTCGCGTCCGGGCCGAGCGCGACGGCCGCGTCCGTGAAGCCGTGGACCTGGCCACCCACGTACGAGTTGCGCGGCCCGTCGATCCGGACGCCGGCGGTGTGGTCGGCGGCGGTGTAGCTGGCATCGCCCTGAACGGTGGCGCCCAGGATGTGGACGTCGCTGCTGGCCGCGTCCACGGCGACGCCGGCGGTGGAGGCATACCCGATGACTGTCGTATTCGACACGCTCGAACCGGTGACACCGGCGAACCGGATCACGGGGGAGTTCGCGGGTCTGTTCAGACCGTAGCCGCCACCGCGGATGGTGACGCCCGACGAGTTGCGGGCGTCCACGGTTGGCACGCCGGCTGACCCGAAGACACGCATGTTCTGCAACACCACGTCGTGCTGGCCGTCGATGACGAAACCGGCCGTCGCGCCGGACAGGGTGGCCGAGTTGGAGCTGGCGTTGGTAGTGAACACGATTGGCTGTTGCGGGGTGCCGGACGCGGTGACGTTTACCCGCTCCAGGTAGACGCCGCCACCGATGTCGACCGTCTGCCCGGCGGTGACGATCGCGGCGGCGGCCCCGATCGAGCAGAACGGCTGCGCCAGGGTGCCCGGGTACGCGTCGGAGCAGTTGGCGGCGGGATTTTGCCGGACGTACAGCGTCGTCGGTGTGTCGGCCTGGGCGGGCACTGTGGTGCCCACCAGTGCGCCGCCGGTCAGGACGATGGTCACGAGACCGGAGAAGAGGGATTTACGCATGCTGGCCTCGAGGAAAAAGGAGGACCCGGCGACGCCGGAATCAGATGAGGCCGATCATGCACCACACCAGGTCGAGGCGCTGACCGGGGCGACAAAACGGCCACCGGAGCCGTTCCGGCCCGCCGCCCGACCGGACGCAGAGATCGGGGAGGAAGCACGTCGACGTTCACGTCCTGTTCAACGGGTGGCCGACCGCCGGTGAGGTTGCCGGGTAACGGTGACCGTCCGCACCCCGAACGAGGTGCGTTCGATGCCGCAGGCGTCCGGAACGGGGCCGGTAAGTGTTGGTGCTGTCTGTCGTCATTCCCATGTACAACGAGGCCGCTGTCATCCCGGCCCTGATCGCCCGGCTGCGTCCGGTGCTCGACGCGCTAGGCGTCGACTACGAGGTGGTGGCCGTCGACGACGGCAGCCGGGACGACACAGTCGCGGTGCTGCTCACCCATGCGCGGGACTGGCCGCAACTGCGCCTGGTCCGGTTGCGCCGCAACAGTGGACACCAGGCGGCGTTGACCGCCGGCCTGTACCGCGCCCGAGGGCAGTGGGTGGTCAGCCTGGACGCCGACCTCCAGGACCCCCCGGAGGCGGTCGCCGAGATGCTGCGGGTGGCCCGTTCGCAGGGCGTCGACGTCGTGTACGGCGTACGCGCGGACCGCAGCTCCGACACGGTGTTCAAACGGCGTACGGCGCAGCTCTACTACCGGCTGATGCGGCGGCTCGTCGGCGCGGAGGTGCCCGCCCAGGCCGGCGACTTCCGACTGGTCAGTCGGGAGGTGGTCGAGACACTGCGTCAGCTTCCCGAACGCACCCCTGTCTACCGGCTGCTGGTGCCCGCGCTCGGATTCGCCAGCGCGGAGGTGCGCTACGTCCGGGAGACACGGGCGGCGGGCGAGACGAAGTACCCGCTGCCGCGGATGATCGCGCTCGCCTGGGACAGCGTCGCCAACTTCTCCGCCGCGCCGCTGCGCCTCGCCACCTGGCTCGGCGCGGTCAGCTTCCTGGCCTGTCTGGGCCTCGTCGGGTTCGGCGTCGTGGCGTACCTGCGTGGTCTGACCATCCCGGGTTGGACGTCGACGTTCGTCGCGGTCCTGCTCCTCGGCGGCGTGCAGCTGGTCTGCCTGGGCCTGCTCGGCGAGTACGTCGGGCGGATCTACGCGACGGTGCAGGGCCGGCCGATGTACCACGTCGGCGCCGACTCGGCGGACACCGAGCTGGCCTCCCCGATCGCCGGCACGCCTGTGGGCAGCGTCCGTGGCTGACTCGCTCGCGCTCGTGGAACCGGCCGCGCCCGCCCCCGCGACGACGCCCGACCGGCGGCCCGCCCGGTCCATCGGTTCCACTGTGGCCGCCGCCCTGCCGTGGGCTGTCCTGCTCGCCGCGCTGCCGGCCGCCTGGTGGTACACCGACGTGCCCGCCGGCGACGTGGTCCGCTACGCGGCGTACTGGTCGTTGGCCCTGTTGCTGCCCGGCACGTTGGTGCACCGGGCGGTACGCGGTGGCCGGGGCAACCTGCCGGAGGACCTGGGCTACGGCGCGGCGACAGGCCTTCTTCTCGAACTCGGCGCCTGGGTCGCCGCCGCCGCCACCGGCCAGCAGCACCTGCTGCGGTGGTGGCCGGTGCCCGTGGTGCTGGCCTTCGCCGTCGTTCCGCGGCTGCGCCGGCACTGGCGGGTCGGGCCCCGCCGGCCGCTCCCGCTCGCCTGGCACTGGTCGATCGTCGCGGTGCTGCTGCTGGTGCTGCTCTGGGCTGTCGCGCAGTGGCGTCTGGTGCCGCTGCCGCCGGTGAACCACACGTACTACCAGGATCTGCTGTACCACCTGTCGCTGGTGCAGGAGCTGACCCGGGATCTGCCGTTCCAACTGCCGCAGATGGCCGGTGAACCGCTGCGCTACCACTACCTGTCCGACGCGCACATGGCCGCCGGCAGCATGATCACCGGAATTCCGCCCGCGACGGTCCTGCTCCGGTTGTGGCTGGCACCGGTCGCCATCATCACCGTGCTGGTCACCGCCGGGCTGGCCCGGGACCTGTCCGAACGCTGGTGGGCAGGACCGCTTGCGGGCGCGGCGGCGGGGCTCGGCATGCCGGTGGCCGTCAACTCGGCCATCGCGGACGGCGCGTTCGCCTTCTCCTTCTCCAGCCCGTCCCAGACGTACGTCCTGCCGCTGCTCGTGCTGCTCGGCGGCATCTGCGTCGACGCCGTACGCGGGCGACCGCTGGGTGTCGCCTGGGCGCTGCTGCCCGCCCTCGGGCTGGCCTGCGCCGGCTCGAAGTCCAGCGCGCTGCCGCCGCTGATCGCCGGCGTCGGTGTCGCCCTTGTCGCCACCTGGTGGCAGGGGCGGCGGGTGCCCTGGCCGGCACTCGCCACGCTGCTGTGTCTCGTGGCGCCGATGGGTGCCGGCTACCTGCTCTTCGCCGGGGGCGGGGCGGGCACCCTGAGCCCGCAGGCGTTCGCGTTCCTGCACGCCATGCCGCAGTACCGGGAGACCATCGGCGCGGGTGACGGGGTGCGCGGCGGCGGGCTGCTGCCGTTCGGTCTCGCCCGGGCGGGGGCCGCCGGATGGCTGTTGACGTTCGCCCTGCTCGGCTGGTGGCTGCTGGTGCAGCTGCCCCGGCTGATCGGCATGCTGATCCTCACCGGGCCGCGGCGCGCCGATCCGGCGCCCTGGCTGCTCTCCGGCGCGATCCTGGCCGGTGCGGGCGGCATCTGGACGCTGCACCATCCCTCGCTGAGCCAGGTCTACTTCTGGCTGGACGTGCTTCCGTTCGGCGCCGTGCTGACCGTGTGGCTGCTCACCATGCTCCGGCCGTCCTGGCCGGTGGCTGTGTGCGCCGCGCTGCTCGGCGTGGCGTCGTACCTCGTCGTACCCCTGATGGCCCGGCCGGCCGCGACCATGGCCGGTTGGGCGGGCATCCTCGGGCGGTCGTACCTGCGGCTCGCGGTCCTTCTCCTGCTGGCCGCGCTGATCGCGGTAGGCGTGCACGCGCTGCTGGGTCGCCGTCGCCGGGCCGGCGGCGGACGACGACGGGTCGTGGCAGTGGCGCTGGCCGGCATCACGGCGGCGCTGCTGGGGGCGAGCGTCGCGCGGGGGGTCGACGGCGCCGTCCGGTACGTCCAGGTCGCGCCGGGTCGATCCGCGTCGGTCGCGCTGCCGTCCACTGTGACGGCTGCGGAGATGCGGGCCGCGCTCTGGCTCGACGAGCACGCCGCGGACGACGACGTGGTGGCCACTAACGTGCACTGTCGGCCGGTACCTACCACCGCGCACTGCGACGCCCGCGCCTACTGGGTGACCGGGCTGGGCGGGCACCGGACGGTGATCGAGAGCTGGGCCTACACGGACGCCGCAGTCGCCGCGAACGGTCGGCGGGGCCTCGGCTACGTACGGCAGGACCCGCCCGACCCGACCCGGTTCGCGCTGAACGAGCGGGTCTTCCGCACGCCCACCGTCGCCGACCTGGACCGGTTGCGCGCCGAGTACCGGGTCCGTTGGCTGTTCGCCGACACGCGGGCCGGCGAGGTGTCACAGGCGCTGGCCGGGCTGGCCCAGGTGCGTCTCGTCTCCGGCAGCGTCACGGTTTACGAGTTGCGCTGACCCCCTTCACACGGCGACGCCCGCCGGACCCGAAGGTCCGGCGGGCGTCGAACGGCGGGGACGACTCAGCCGAGGGTGAACTTCTCCCAGGTGCTGACCGCGGGGCCGTTGGCGATCAACGGCTTGCTGCCCGCGCCGTCGGCACTCACGTACTTGTTGTTGACGGTGGCCTTGAAACTCACCGTGCCGTCACTGTTGCGGACCATCGTGAACTGCTCCCACAGGCTGACCGTGGGACGGGTCGCGATCAGCGGCTTGCTGCCGGCGCCGTCGGCAGTGACGAAGCGCCTGTTGGCGCGGGCGAGCAGGGCGACCTGTCCGTTGCCCAGGTCGACGATGTCGAACCGCTCCCACGTGCTGGCGGTCGTCGAACTCGCGATCAGCGGCTTCGTCCCGGTGTTGTCGGACATCACGAACCGGCCGTTCACGCTGGCCTTCAGCGACCTGTTCGCGTCGACGACCGGGACCTGGTGGAACTTCTCCCAGGTGCTGATCGCCGGACTGCTCGCCGACACCGTGAAGGAGCCGCTGGGGTCGGCGGTGACGTACAGGCCGTTGCTCGCCCTGAGGCTGATGGTGCCGTCGGTGTTCCGGACGACAGTGAACCTCTCCGGCGTGCCGACGACCTGGCTCTCGGCGTCCAGGTTCTCGTTTGCCGACTGCGTGACGTAGCGGCCGTTGGCCCGTGCGACGAGGGCGACCTGGCCGTCGCCAGCGTCCGCCAGGTCGTACTGCGCGGTGGCGGTCAAGCTGACCTGGTCCGGTCGCATGGGTACGGCACCGACGTACCTGAGGTTGGACAGCGCGAGCAGACCCACGCTCGCGGTACGCCGCAGCACGCTCACCTGCTCGGTGCTACTGCCCTGCATGTCGTCCTCGCCGCGGGCGAGGACCGTGACGTCGTACGTGCCCGGGTTGGCGTACCGGTGCGTGGCGGTCGGGGCGGCCTGGGTGACGACGTCGGTGCCGTCGCCGAAGTTGAACACGTACTCCTTGATCGGGACGAAGCCCGGCGTGGAGGAGGAGGCGTCCACGGTGACCGAGCTCGTGCCCAGGTCCAGGCTGACGTCGAAGAACACCTGCGGGGACTTGATGCTCTCGATGATGCCCCGGTCGGCGTACGTGATCGGGCCCGCTCCGGTGTTCGCCACCGCCGGGTCGTCACGACGCGATCGGTTCTGGCTGTCGAGCTCCGGAAAGCCGGGTGCCGCCGAGTTCGCCGAGTCGATCCGGTCTTTGGCGTTCGCCGTGTCCCGGTCGTGCGCGGCCTGGCCGGACGCGGTGCGGAACGGGGCCAGGCCCATGACGGTCCCGTTCCAGGAGTAGTTCGTCGAGGACGGGGAGGCGCTGTGGTACGTGTTGTTGTAGTCGACCACGGTGCTGGTCAGGGACTGGTCGTGGACGCCGATCTCGACCCCGCCGGTGAGCTGGGGGTCGCAGAAGCTCTGGCGGGACTGACCGTTGTTGCTGAACGTGTTGTTCTGCACGGAGACAGCGGAGGACGCCCCGTCGACCCGGACGCCGTCGACGCAGCGGTCCTTGACGGAGTTGTTGGTGATCGCCGTGTTGGCGGCCCCGCGGTTGTGGATGCCGTGACCGGCCCCGCCCCTGATGTCGTTGTTGGCCAGCACCGTGCCGGAGGCGCCCGGCGCGATCTCGATGGCGGCGCCGGTGAAGCCGCCGACGATGCTGTCGAGGACGCTGTTGCGAGCCCCCTGGACCCGGATGCCCGAGCTGTGGTCGACGCTGTCGTACTGCGATCCGGTGAGCAGCATCGCGCGCTCCACGGTCACGTCGGCGGAGGTGGCGTCCACAGTGATTCCGTTGGTGAGCGCCGTTCCGCTGCCGATGATGTCCCGCAGGCTGGCCATCGTCACACCGGTGAGCCGCACGGCGGGTGCCGTCGCGGCGTTGGCCATCGTGTAGGTGCCGCCGGCGACCTCGATGTTCGAGGAGTTGCGGATGTCCAGGGCGGGGATGTCGAGCCCCGTCCCGGCGACCTTGAAAGCCTGGAGGCCGATGTCGTGCTGACCGTCGATGACCAGGCCAGCGGTCGGCCCGACGAGCCGGACCGCACTGCCGTTGGCGATGAAGCCGATCGGCTCGTCGGGGGTGCCGGAGCGGGTGAAGGTGACGCGCTCGGCATAGTCCCCGTCGTAGACGCGGACGGTCTGGCCGGCGGTGGCCACGGCGGTGGCGGCGCCGATCGTGCAGAACGGCTCCGTCGAGGAGCCGGGCCCCTGGTCGGAGCAGTTCGCGGCGGCCTTCTTGACATACAGGGTCGTTTCGGCTGCCTGGGCGGGTGCGCCGGTTGCAAGCAGGGTGCCGCCGGTCACCGCGATCGCGGTGAGGCCGGCGAGGGATCTTCTACGCATGCATGCCTCTGTCGTGAGGGTGGATTCGGCTTCGCCGGAGATCAGACGGAGACCATGATCCGATACCTGCTGGCAGCGCAACGCCCCGGGCGACAAAACGGCTGACACGCCCCACCGGCTCCCGGCGTGGCCTCCCGGCTGGGCGAACCGCCGGGTAGGAGAGAATGAGGTACGTGACGACGATCCCCAACGTGCTCGCCAACCGGTACGCCTCACCCGAGTTGGTCGCCCTCTGGTCGCCCGAGGAGAAGGTCCGGATGGAGCGGCGGCTCTGGCTCGCCGTGCTCCGCGCCCAGCGTGATCTGGGCGTACCGGTGCCGGACGGCGTGGTCGAGGCGTACGAGAGGGTGCTCGACCAGGTCGACCTCGCCTCGATCGCCCAGCGGGAGCGGGTCACCCGGCACGACGTGAAGGCCCGGATCGAGGAGTTCAGCGCGCTCGCCGGCTTCGAGCACGTGCACAAGGGGATGACCTCGCGGGACCTCACCGAGAACGTCGAGCAACTCCAGGTGCGTGCCTCGCTGGAACTGATCCGGGACCGGGTGGTGGCCACCCTCGCCAGGCTGGCCTGGCTGGCCCACGAGCATTCCGAGCTGGTGATGACCGGCCGCTCGCACAACGTGGCGGCGCAGGCCACCACGCTGGGCAAGCGCTTCGCGTCGGCGGCGGAGGAGCTGCTGATCGCGTACGAGCGACTGGAGGAGCTGATCGCCCGCTACCCGCTGCGGGGGATCAAAGGGCCGGTCGGCACGTCCGCCGACCAGCTCGACCTCTTCGACGGCGACGCCGACAGGGTGGCCGACCTGGAGCGCCGGGTCGCCGAGCACCTGGGCTTCTCACGGGTGCTGGACAGCGTGGGGCAGGTCTACCCGCGTTCGTTGGACTTCGACGTGCTTGCCGCGTTGGCGCAGACCGCCGCCGCGCCGTCGTCGCTGGCCACCACGATCCGGCTGATGGTCGGCCAGGAGTTGGTGACCGAGGGCTTCAAGCCGGGCCAGGTCGGTTCCAGCGCGATGCCGCACAAGATGAACACTCGCTCGTCGGAGCGCGTGAACGGCTTCGCGGTGATCATCCGGGGTTATCTGTCGATGGTCGGTGAGCTGGCCGGCGACCAGTGGAACGAGGGGGACGTGTCCTGCTCGGTGGTCCGCCGGGTGGCCCTGCCGGACGCGTTCTTCGCCGCCGATGGGCTGTTCCAGACGTTCCTCACGGTGCTCGACGAGTTCGGCGCGTACCCGGCGGTGATCAACCGGGAGTTGGAGCGGTTCCTGCCGTTCCTGGCCACCACGAAGATCCTGGTGGCGGCGGTCCGGCGCGGCGTCGGCCGGGAGGTCGCCCACGAGGTGATTAAGGAGCACTCGGTCGCCGTGGCGCTTGCCATGCGCGAGAAGGGCGCCCCGGAGAACGACCTGTTCGACCGCCTGGCCGCCGACGGCCGGCTGGGCCTGTCCCGCGCCGACATCGACACCCTGGTCGCCGACCGCACCGCCTTCGTCGGCACCGCGACGGCCCAGGTCCAGGCGGTGACCAGGCGTATCACCACGGTGGTGGAGGCCCACCCGCACGCCGCCACGTACTCCCCGCCCCCGATCCTGTAACCCCGCCGGGGTTACTCGCCGGTGGGGGTCTCGGCGGCGGTTCTCAGGTTGGGGGCGCTTGCGGGTTCGGCGATGCCGCCGAGAGACTCGGCGAAGGCCGGGTCGGTGGCGGTCTCCGCCGCCACCACCGGCTGGTCGGAGGGCATGACCTCGGGCATCTTGGGTACGGCGATCACCGCCGTGCCGTACGCGCAGATCTCCATCCACATCTCGCCGCAGTCCCGGCTGTCGAACCGCATGCCGATCACGGCGTTCGCGCCGAGCCGCAGGGCCTCCTCGCCGAGGCGGGACACCGAGTCGGTACGCCACCGGGTCAGGTTGTCAGGTGCCATCGGGTCGTACGCGCCACCGCGCAGGTTCTTGACACCCTCGCGGTACGGGTTGCGCGTCCTGGCCATCGATGACACCACCTCACCGAGGATCTGGCGGATCTCGTAGCCGGGCAGTTGATCCGTCGTCACGACCAGCACGGTTCCGATGCTGTCAGGAGCGGGGAGCCCCGATCGGGTGCATTGTTCACCTGATCGGATGCTGCAAAACAGCGCGGCGCGGACGGTCGGCACTCGGTCGACCATCCACGCCGCGCGGGGCGCTAACCGTCAGACACCGGCAGTCGAGGAGATCCAGGCCCGGTTGTACGCAACGCTGCCGTAGTTCTGGATGCTCGACCCGTCGGCGGTGGAGGCGACGCCGACCTGCTGGCCGTTGTAGAACTGCGGTCCGCCGGAGTCACCGCGCCAGGCGTTGCCGTTGATCCGGGTGCTGCGGATCGCCTGCCCGCCGTACGCGTCGGTGGCGCTGTTGCTGGTGACCCGGACGGTAGCGGTCTTCAGCGTGGTGGACGCCGAGCAGCCGCTGTAGCAGGTCATGCCCCAGCCGTAGATCGAGTTGGTCGAGTTGATCGGCGGGTTGCTGCTGGCCAGGCTCACCGCCGAGGTGCTGACGGTGCTGGAGAGGCGCATGAGGGCCAGGTCGTTACGGGTGTAGGTGGCGCTGACCGTGCGGGTGACCCCGCCGGAGGTGCGGTTCACGCTTCCGACGCGTACCGACATGGTGCCGTTGATGCAGTGCCGGGCGGTGAGCACCCACTGCGGGGCGATCACGCTGCCGGAGCAGGTGAACGAGCCGTTGCTGAGCACTGCGGCGGCCCAGGGGGCCGACGAGACGGTGCCGCCGCCGATGATGGGTTGCGGGCCGGCCGGGGCGGCGACCGCTCCGGACGTGGCGCCGAGGACGCCGACCAGCGCGGTGCCGAGCACGGCGAGCAGGGGACGGATGCGCATCGGGTGACTCCTTGGACGGGGCGGGCCCGGGGTCGCCGGGTGCCGGACGGCGACGGCGGGAGGTCCCCGCCATCGCTATGCATCGAGTTGTGTCGATGTACAGTAGGGCGGACAGCCAGCGTTTTTCAAGGATTTGATCGAGCATATTCAATGTAACGATTCGGCCACCCCGTACGCCGTATATGCCCTGGTGAGACCGCGTGTCCTGACTGGCGGACCGCCCCGGGCACCCGTTATGTTGATCACCGTCTGAACTGCACCCGACCGGTGCGTCCGCGACGGAATCTGCCAGGTACGCTGGCTGCGCTCGCCCGTTGTGGGTCGGCACCCAACTGCGTACACAGTCAGGAGTGCCCAGTGCCTCGCGTCGTCGTCGACGTCATGCTCAAGCCCGAGATCCTCGATCCGCAGGGCCAGGCCGTCGCAAACGCGCTGCCCCGGCTCGGCGTCAGCGACGTCGCCTCGGTTCGGATCGGCAGGCGGATCGAGATCGAATTCACAGGTGAACCGGACCTGGACCGCGCCCGGGAGATCGCCGACAAGCTGCTCGCCAATCCGGTCATCGAGGACTTCACCGTGCGCCTGGTCGAGGCCGACGAGACCGCGGACGCCCGCTCGTGACCGCCCGGGTCGGTGTGGTCACCTTCCCTGGCTCGCTCGATGACGGGGACGCGGCCCGGGCCGTCCGGATCGCCGGCGCCGAGCCGGTCCGGCTCTGGCACGGTGACCCGGATCTGCACGGGGTCGACGCGGTAGTCCTGCCCGGCGGTTTCTCCTACGGCGACTACCTGCGCTGCGGTGCCATCGCCCGGTTCGCGCCGGTGATGGAGACGATCGTGGCCGCCGCCCAGGGTGGTCTGCCGGTGCTCGGCATCTGCAACGGCTTCCAGATCCTCTGCGAGGCGCACCTGCTGCCGGGCGCGCTCACCCGCAACCAGCACCTGCACTTCCGCAACCGGGACCAGGTGCTGCGCATCGAGTCGGCAGGCACGGCGTGGACCAACACGTTCCAGCCCGGCCAGGAGGTGCTCGTCCCGGTGAAGAACGGCGAGGGCTGCTACGTCGCCGACGCCGCGACGCTGGACCAGCTCGAAGCCGAGGGCCGCGTGGTCGCCCGCTACGTCGGCGGCAACCCCAACGGGTCGCTGCGGGACATCGCCGCGATCACCAACTCCGCCGGCAACGTCGTCGGCATCATGCCGCACCCCGAGCACGCGGTGGAGGCGCTCACCGGCCCCTCGCTGGACGGCCTCGGCTTCTTCACCTCGGTCCTCAAGCATCTGGTGGGGACGCCGGCGTGACCGGCGGCACGATCATCGGTCTGCTCAACCGCCGGTCTGGCGGGCACGAGCGCAGCGAGGAGAGGTCATGACCACCCATCCGGACCCGGTACGCGACACACCGGAGGCGTACTCCGCCCCGGCGCAGTCGGCCGAACCGCTCCCGGCGCAGCCCGCCGCTCCGGTCCAGCCGGCGATCGCCGACTGGACCGACGGCGTGGACACCGTGCCGCGCGCGAACGGCACCCCGGGCGAGCTTCAGCCGTACACCGAGCTGGGGCTCCGCGACGACGAGTACGACCGGATCCGGCAGATCCTCGGCCGCCGGCCCACCCAGTCCGAGCTGGCCATGTACTCGATCATGTGGAGTGAGCACTGCTCCTACAAGTCGAGCAAGGTGCACCTGCGCCAGTTCGGCGAGAAGGCACCGCAGAGCGACAGGCTGCTCGCCGGCATCGGTGAGAACGCCGGTGTGGTGCGGGTGTCCGACGAGCTGGCGGTGACCTTCAAGGTCGAGTCGCACAACCACCCGAGTTTCGTCGAGCCGTACCAGGGCGCGGCGACGGGCGTCGGCGGCATCGTCCGGGACATCCTCGCCATGGGTGCCCGCCCGATCGCGGTGATGGACCCGCTGCGTTTCGGTGCCGCGGACCACCCGGACACCGCCCGGGTGCTCACCGGCGTCGTCGCCGGCGTGGGCGGCTACGGTAACTGCCTGGGCCTGCCCAACATCGGTGGTGAGCTGGTCTTCGACCCCTCCTACCAGGGCAACCCGCTGCTCAACGCGCTCTGCCTCGGCGTGCTGCCGGTCGACCGACTCCAGAACAAGGCCGCCGCTGGCCCCGGCAACGTCGTGGTGCTGATGGGCGCCAAGACCGGCCGGGACGGCATCGGCGGTGTGTCGGTGCTGGCCAGCGCGACCTTCGACGAGGGCAGCGAGGCACGCCGCCCCGCCGTTCAGGTCGGCGACCCGTTCACCGAGAAGCTGCTGATCGAGGCGTGCCTGGAGCTGTACGACGGCCAGTTGGTGGTCGGCATCCAGGACCTCGGCGGTGCCGGGCTGACCTGCGCGCTCACCGAGACCGCCGCCGCGGCCGGCACCGGCATGCGGGTCTGGCTGGAGCGCGTGCCGCTGCGCGAGCCCTCGATGGACCCGCACGAGATCCTGGCCAGCGAGTCGCAGGAGCGGATGCTCCTTGTCGTCGAGCCGGACAAGCTCGACGCGGTGCTCAAGACCTGCGAGAAGTGGGGCGTCCTCGCCACCGCGATCGGTGAGGTCACCGCACCGGAACCAGACGGCCGCCCGGGTCGACTGCTGATCACCTGGCAGGACCACCTGGTCGTCGACGTGCCGCCGGGCTCACTTGTGGACGACGGCCCGGTGTACGCCCGCCCGATGCGGGAACCGGCCGACCTGATCCTGCTCCAGGCCGACCGGGCCGAGACGCTGCCCCGCCCGACCGACCCGGAGGCGCTGCGGGAGACCGTGCTGCGCATGATCGCGTCGCCGAACCTGGCCGACAAGACCTGGGTCACCGAGCAGTACGACCGGTACGTGCTGGGCAACACGGTCCTCGCGCAGCCGGAGGACGGCGGCGTGATCCGGCTCGACGAGCGGACCGGGCTCGGTGTGGCGCTGTCGGTGGACGGCAACGGTCGGTACGCCCGGCTCGACCCGTACAACGGCGCCAAGCTGGCCCTCGCCGAGGCGTACCGGAACGTGGCGGTGACCGGCGCGAAGCCGATCGCCGTGACCGACTGCCTCAACTTCGGCTCCCCGGAGGACCCGGGTGTCATGTGGCAGTTCGCCGAGGCCGTGCGCGGCCTCGCGGACGGCTGCCTGGAGCTGGGCATCCCGGTCACCGGCGGCAACGTCAGCTTCTACAACCAGACAGGTGCGGCGGCCATCCACCCGACCCCGGTGGTAGGCGTGCTGGGCGTGCTGGACAACGTGGCCGACCGGGTGCCGATGGGCTTCGTCCCGCGCCCCGGCGGCGACCACGACCAGCTCTACCTGCTCGGCGAGACGAACGTCGAGCTGTCCGGCTCGGAGTGGGCCTGGGTGACGCACGAGCACCTGGGCGGCATCCCGCCGCAGATCGACCTCGCCCGGGAGAAGGCGCTGGCCGACCTGCTGGCCGAGGCCGCCCGGGTGGGTCACCTGGCCTCCGCGCACGACCTCTCCGACGGTGGGCTCGCCCAGAGCCTTGTGGAGTCCTGCCTGCGCCGTGGCGTCGGCGCCCGGATCGCGGTGCCGGAGCAGTTCGCCGGCGGTTCGATGCCGTTCGTGTACCTGTTCAGCGAGTCCGCCACGCGGGCGCTCGTGTCGGTGCCGCGCGGCCACGACAAGGCGTTCGCGGCGCTCTGCGCCGAGCGGGGCGTGCCGTTCGAGCTGATCGGCGTCACCGACCCGACCGGCGGTGCGCTCGAGGTGCACGGCCAGTTCCGGATCGGCCTGGACGAGCTGCGCGCCGCGCACACCGAGACGCTGCCGCGCCTCTTCGGGGGTACGGCTGCCGTCGAGGTGCCCGCACCGGCCGCCGGTGTGGCGGGTGCCGTCGAGGGTGTGCCGCTGCCGGCCGCTCCGGCCGAGCCTGTCGACCCGGCCGAGGTGCTCTCCGAGCCCATCGCCTCGTCAGGTCCGTCGCCGGAGACCGGTGCCGTCGAGCCGATCGGGTCGGAGCAGTCCGAGTCGGACACCGGTGACACCGAGCCGACGCCTGACGAGCGCTGAGGCGTTGGCGGCTGCCGTCCACGGCCAACCCGGATCGGGCGCCCGGTTCGACTGGGGATTGACCGGGGCGGCCGAACTCGGCCGGGTCTGCGCGGCGCTGGTGGTGGTGGACGTGCTGTCGTTCACCACCGCCGTCGAGGTGGCGGTGGCCCGGGGCATGCGGGTGCACCCGTTTCCGTGGGGTGAGCAGGCCGCCGACTACGCGGTGCGGGTTGGCGCGGTGGCCGCGGTGGGCCGGCGACAGACGACAGCGGACCATCCGTGGTCGCTGTCGCCCGCCGCGTTGAGCACCGCGCCGGTGGTGGCGGACCTCGTGCTGCCGTCGCCGAACGGCTCGGCCATCAGCGCCGCGGCAAGCGCCACAGGCCTGCCGGTGGTCGCGGGGTGCCTGCGTAACGCACGCGCCGTCGGGCGGTGGCTGAGCCGCCAGGGGTACGGGACGCTTGACGCCCCGATCGGCGTGATCGCATCGGGCGAGCGGTGGCCGGACGGGTCGCTGCGCCCGTCGGTGGAGGACCTGCTCGGCGCGGCGAGTGTGCTCGACGCCCTCTCCGGCGTACCGGACGGGCTCTCCGTGGAGGCGGCGATGGCGCTCGCCGCGCTGGCCAGCACCCCGGACGTGCCCGCTGCGGTCCGGGGCAGCGTCTCCGGCCGGCAGCTGACCGAGAGCGGCTTCGCCGAGGACGTCGAGGTCGCCGTCCGGGTGGGCGTGTCGAATGTCGTACCGGTGCTCCGCCAGGGTGTCTTCTCCGCCGCCTGACAGACGTGGCGTGCCCCTGCTCGCCACCTTCAGCACAGCGAAACGGCCACCCGGAAAACCGGGTGGCCGTTCCTCGCGCTGTGGTGGGGGTCAGTCGTCGAGCCAGTCGAGGCGTCGGCCGCCCCGCTCGGTCGGCGGCGGGCCGTCCGGCCGGGCGCGGCCGGCCTGCTGCCCGTAGCCGCCCTGGTCGTAGCCCGGCTCGTCGTAGCCGCCGCGCTGTGCCGGAGGTTCCTGGCCGTAGCCGCCGCGTTGCGCCGGAGGTTCCTGGCCGTAGCCGCCCTGGTCGTACCCGCCGGCCTGCTGCCCGTAGCCGCCCTGGTCGTAGCCCCGGTCGTCGTACCCGCCGCGCTGCGCCGGAGGTTCCTGGCCGTAGCCGCCTTGGTCGTACCCGCCGGCCTGCTGCCCGTAGCCACCCTGGTCGTACCCGCCGGCCGGCTGGCCGTAGCCGCCTGTGGGCTCGGCCGGTCGACCGCCGTACGGGGCCGTCGGGTCGGGCTGGCCGTAGCCCTGGCCCTGCTCCGGCTGGTAGACGCCTGTGGCGTACGGGTCGGCCGGAGCCGGGTACTGCGTGTCGCCGGTGTACCGGCCGGTCGGCTCGTCGAAGCGCTCGCCGTAGGGGGCGCCACCGGCGGGAGCCGGCGGGTAACCAGCCGCGCCGGCCGGGGCCGTGTAGTCGCGGCTCCCGTAGCCGCCGCCCGAGGAGGGCGCGGCGCCGTAACCCGCGCCGGAGCCGGGCGTCGCGCCGTAGCCGTCACCTGCGGCTCCGGCACCGTAACCGCCCTCGGGGGCCGCCGCCGTGCCGTAGCCGCCACCCGAGGCGGGAGCGTTGCCGTAGCCGCCCGCGCCGTAGCCGCCGGGCGCCGGCTCGTCGCCGTAGCCCGTGCCACCCCAGCCCTGCCCGCCCGCCGCGCCGTAGGGCTGCGCGGGCGCGCCGTACGGGTCCGGGGGAACGTCGTCGACCACAGGGCGGTGCATCATCGTCGGCGCCTCGCTCAGCGCCGCGCCGCCCACCATGGTCGGGTCCGGTCCGCCGCCGGCCCGGTTGACCACCCGGGTCTGGTCGTCGCCGCCACGGAACGCGCCACGGGCAGCCGGCACCGCACCGACCGCGCCGGCACCGTCCGGGGCGTCCTCGTCGTCGCCGTTCTCCTTGCGCCGCATCCAGAGCAGCACGATCGTGCCGACGCCGGCGGCCACCAGCAGACCGCCGAGCAGGATGATCAGGTACGAGCCGAAGCCGCCGCCGTCATCCTCGTTCGAGGCGTTCGCCGCGGCGCCCGGGCTGGCCGCCTCGGACGGCTGCTCCTCGGCGCCTTCCTCGGTCGCCTCGTCGCTGGGAAGCGCCTCGGCGGTGGCGGACGGGGTGGCGCTGGGGGTCACCTCGACCTTGATCTCCAGGCTGATCCGCTGCCCGGTGACGGACTGCCCCGCGTTCGCGTTGAAGCTCTTGGTGGCGGTGATGTTGTCGAAGCTGGCACCGAGATCGATACGGCCCGGAGCGATCGGCTTCTCCGTGGTGCCGGTGAAGCGGAAGTCGCCGCTGCCGTTGCTGATGGTGTCGATCCGCTTACCGGTGCTGTCCTGCAGGATGACTATCGCGTTCGGGACTGCTTTGCCGTCGGCCTTCTTGACCACCTTGCCGGAGACCGACCGCACGGTCTGGTTCTGCGCCGGCGGCGGAGCGGCAGCCGCCTTGACGGTGACCCGGAGCGTGCGGCCGTTGTCGTCGCCGGTGACCGTGATCTTCGCCTGGGTCCCGTTGGCCGCCGGTGCGTTCGACGAGGCGGACAGGGTCAGGGTGACCTGCTTCGGCGCTATTCCCTCGAAGTTGATCGGACCGCATCCACCGCAGGTGACGCCGTCGGGCAGGCCGGTCACGTCGATGTCCGCGGACGTCTCGCCGACGTCGGGCCTGACCAGCACGTTGACAGTGCCGTTCTTGCCAGCGTCGATCGTGACCGAGTTGTCAGCGGTGCTGATCCTCGCGGCCATTGCTGGTGTGGCGGGGACGGCGAGCAGAGCGCCGGCAACCAGCGCTACGACCACACCGGCCCGCTGCTTCCAGGCACGTCGGTGTGTTGACACGTCCACCGCCTTCCGGGCTGACTTCCCTGGTGACCGGCGGGGCGCCGGGCCGGGGATCATCACGGTACGAATACGCCGTCGGCAACTATGCCTTGTCTCACTGGATCGGCGCGACCCAGGGCCAGCGTCGAGTGCTCGACCTGCGGGTCGTATCGTCCCGTCGTGTCCTCTCCGTACAGTAAGTCCGTCGCGGTTGCGGCGGTGTTGTCGGCGCTCGACGAGGGGCGTACACCCGAACGGTCGGTGTTCCGGGAAGCGGTCCGGACGTTGTTGGCAGTCCTCGCGGAGCGTGCCCCGGGCCGATCGGTGGAGGTACGGGTCCCACCATACGGGGCGATCCAGTGCGTCCCCGGTCCTCGACACACCAGGGGAACCCCGCCAAATGTGGTCGAGATGTCGCCCGAAACCTGGCTCGCGTTGGCGCTCGGTCGGATCGACTGGGCACAGGCGGTCGCCGACGGTCGTGTTCAGGTGAGTGGTGTCCGGGCGGACCTCTCGGCGTTTCTGCCCCTCCGAGTGCTCCGATGACCGAGGTTTGGTGACTCTCAGCAGGGAAATCGTGACTATCTGTATCGATAGCTGTTCGCGTACACTGTCAGGCGACGACAGTGGTCCCGGCCCAGGAGTGTGGATCCGCCCCGTGATCCCCGCCAGGCCGGTCCAGACCAGCGTGAGGGAGCGGTAGTGCCCCGAGGCGACGGCCGTTTGAGCCACGACCTTGATCCCCAACGACCCGGCCCACAGGACGCCTGTGGCGTCTTCGGTGTGTGGGCCCCCGGCGAAGAAGTTGCCAACCTGACCTACTTCGGTCTCTACGCCCTTCAGCACCGTGGCCAGGAGGCGGCGGGCATCGCGGTGAGCGACGGCTCCGGTGTGGTGGTCTACAAGGATCTAGGCCTGGTGGCCCAGGTCTTCGACGAGCCCACCCTGGCCAGCCTGCGTGGCCACCTGGCGATCGGGCACGCCCGCTACTCCACGACAGGCGCGTCGAACTGGGAGAACGCCCAGCCGACCATCCGGTCGACCAGCTCGGGCACGACCATCGCGCTTGCCCACAACGGCAACCTGGTCAACACCGCCGAACTGGAGAAGGAGGTCGCCGAGCGCGGCCTCGTCGCGGACGGCTCGACAAACGACACCTCCCTGGTGACCATGCTGCTGGCCAGCCGACCGGATCTGTCGGTCGAGGCGGCCGCGATGGAGGTGCTGCCGCAGCTGCGGGGGGCCTTCAGCTTCGTCTTCATGGACGAGTCGACGCTCTACGCGGCCCGTGACCCGCACGGCGTACGCCCGCTGGTGCTCGGCCGACTCGAACGCGGCTGGGTGGTGGCCAGCGAGACCGCCGCCCTGGACATCGTCGGCGCCAGCGTGGTGCGCGAGGTCGAGCCGGGCGAGCTGATCGCGATCGACGAGGACGGGCTGCGGTCCACCCGGTTCGCCGCGCCGGAGCCGAAGGGTTGCCTCTTCGAGTACGTCTACATCGCGCGTCCGGACGCCACGATCGCCGGGCGCAACGTGCACGCGGCGCGGGTGCAGATCGGCAGGCAGTTGGCCAAGGAGCATCCGGTCGAGGCCGACCTGGTGATCCCGGTGCCCGAGTCCGGCACCCCGGCCGCGATCGGTTACGCGGAGGCGTCCGGCATCACCTACGGCGCCGGCCTCATGAAGAACCCATACGTGGGGCGCACCTTCATCCAGCCGTCGCAGACCCTGCGTCAGCTCGGCATCCGGCTCAAGCTCAACCCGCTGCGGCAGAACGTGCGCGGCAAGCGGCTCGTGGTGGTGGACGACTCGATCGTCCGGGGCAACACCCAGCGGGCCATCGTCCGGATGCTGCGCGAGGCGGGCGCGCTGGAGGTGCACGTCCGCATCTCGTCCCCGCCGGTAAGTTGGCCCTGTTTCTACGGGATCGACTTCGCCACCCGGGCGGAACTGCTGGCCAACGGGTTGGACAACGACGGCATCCGGCGCTCGATCGGCGCCGACACGCTGGGCTACGTTTCGCTTCCCGGCCTGATCGCCGCGACCGAGCAGCCGAAGACCCGGCTGTGTCGGGCGTGTTTCGATGGGGAGTACCCGATCGAGCTGCCGGCGGGCAACCTGATCGGCAAGCACGTGCTCGAAGGGGTGGGACGTCGGGTCGCCGAGTCGGCGCCGGAGGCCCCGCACACCAACGGCTCGTTCGTCGCCACCCCTGGTGGCGTGACCGCAAACCGCCCGTAGCACCAACCGGCGCGGCCCGGCCACCGCCGGCGCGGCACCGAGAACCACAAAGGGGAGAACCGTGACGCACGTGTCCGAGCGCAGCGGCGCAGGAAGCAGCCCGACCGGCGCCGGCGGCGACCGCCAGCCCTGGACGGGCGGCGCCGGCCGCCAGGCGCGCAAACGCTCGGTCTCGTACGCCGACGCCGGCGTCTCGATCGACGCGGGTGACCGCGCTGTGGAGCTGCTCAAGTCGAAGGTGCGCCAGACCCGCCGTCCCGAGGTGCTCGGCGACCTCGGCGGCTTCGCCGGCCTGTTCCGGCTGGACACGAAGAAGTACAAGAGCCCGATCCTGGCGTCCTCCACCGACGGCGTGGGCACCAAGCTGGTGATCGCCCAGCAGATGGACATCCACGACACGGTCGGCATCGACCTGGTCGCGATGGTCGTCGACGACCTGGTGGCCTGTGGCGCCGAGCCGCTGTTCCTGCTCGACTACATCGCCACCGGCGAGGTCGTTCCGGACAAGGTCGCCGAGATCGGCGCGGGCATCGCCGACGGCTGCCGGTACGCGGGCTGCGCGCTGCTGGGCGGGGAGACCGCCGAGCACCCCGGCGTCCTGCGCCCGGACGAGTACGACATCTCCGCCACTGGTGTCGGCGTGGTCGAGGAGGCCGACATCCTCAGCCCCGACCGCGTACAGGTGGGCGACGTGGTGATCGCCATGCGCTCGTCCGGCCTGCACTCGAACGGGTACTCGCTGGTCCGGCACGTCCTGCTCGGGGCGGCGCGGATGCGGCTGGACATCGTCATCGACGACTTCGGCCGGCAGCGGACCCTCGGTGAGGAGCTGCTCACCCCCACCAAGATCTACGCCAAGGACTGCCTCAAGCTGATCGCCGAGGCGGACGTGCGGGCGCTGTCGCACATCACCGGTGGCGGCATTCCCGGCAACCTGGTCCGGGTGCTGCCCGAGCACGTGGACGCCGTGGTCAACCGCTCCACCTGGAAGCCGCAGCCGGTCTTCGACCTGATCCAGTCGAAGGGCCGGATCGACGACCACGACATGGAGTCGACCTTCAACATGGGCGTCGGCATGTTCGCGATCGTCTCGGCGGAGGACGCCGACCGGGCGTTGGCCACGCTTACCGGCCGTGGGGTCGAGGCGTGGCAGGCCGGCGAGATCATCGAGGGCACCGGCAACGTGCAGATGGTCGGCCAGCACACCCGCGGATGATCACAGTCCGGTGATCGTACGGGCACCTGATCAGGGCTTCACCCGAGTGGCCATCGCCGCCTAGCCTGAAGGGCACCCTTCAGAGACGCTCGGGAGCCGCCTCGCGGCTTCCCGACCGCCTCTCAGGCCAGGCGGAGGAGGGCGATGGCTGCTCGGGGACAGTCGTTCAGCGGGATGCGCGGCCTCGCCGCGGTCCCGTCGTACGTCGTCATGCAGCCCACCACCCTGTGCAACCTGGACTGCGCGTACTGCTATCTGCCGTTCCGGGCCGACGACCGGCGGATGCGTGTGCCGGTGGCCGAGGCGGTGGCCTCGGCGGTCAATCCGTGGGCGACGGCGGGTCGGTTCTCGGTGGTGTGGCACGGCGGGGAGCCGTTGGCCACGGGCCGGGATCACCTGGCGGCCCTGATCGCGCCGTTCGGCCCCGCTGTGGAACACCACGTGCAGACCAACGCCACGTTGATCGACGACGAGTGGTGTGACTTCTTCGCCAGGCACGAGGTGCGGGTGAGCGTCAGCGTGGACGGGCCGAGGGAGCGCAACGGCGACCGGGTCAACCGGGGCGGCCAGCCGGCGTACGACCGGATCCTGCGCGGTGTCGCCGCGCTTCGCCGGCACGGCCTGCCGTTCTCCGCGCTGGCCGTGGTGTCCCGACCGGAGTCGGGGCTCGCCACCGAGCTGTACGACTACTTCCTCGAGCTGGGCTGTGACGTGCTGGGCATCAACATCGAGGAGACCGAGGGCGTCAACACCCGCGACAACCGCCATGACCCGGCGGCGGTGACTGCGTTCTGGGCCGAGCTGGTGTCGGCCTGGCGGCGGGAACCCCGGATCCACCTGCGTGAGGTCGAGTGGTCGCTGCGGTACGCCGCGGCGGTGCTCGACGACTCGGCGGACGGGGTGCTGCCCCGCCGGCTGGACCCGATCCCGACGATCGGGCACGACGGTTCGGTGACGGTGCTCTCGCCGGAGCTGGCGGGCTTCACGGACGCCCGCTACGGCGATTTCAGCAGCGGCAACGTGCTGGCCACCCCGCTGGCCGAGATCCTCACCGGCGCGGCGGCCACGCCCTGGGTGGGGGAGTTCCTGGCAGGCGTGGAGGCGTGCCGCACGACCTGCCCGTACTTCGGCTTCTGTGGTGGTGGCCATGCCGCCAACCGTTACTTCGAGCTGGGGCGTTTCGACGGTACGGAGACCGAGCACTGCCGCAACAGCAAGATCCGCCTATTGGAGGGAGTGTTGGAGCATGCCCGAGACCACCAGTCACCGGCGGCCTGAGCGCGAAGCGGACGAAGCTCCGGACGGAGTCACCGAGCGGGTACGGGAGGCGGCCCCCGGGCTCGTCGCGCTCCTTCAGGAGGCCGAGGACGCGCGGCGGCTTCGGGCGGAGGTGTCAGGCTCCGACGGCGCCAGCGCGGTCTGCGCCTGGAACCACTTCGAGAACATCCCGACCTTCTACAACTGGAACAACAGGCCGCGCTGAGGGTGGCCGCGATCAGGGGCCTGTCGGCCGGCCGGGTGACTTCCCGGCCAGGGCAGGCCCCTGAGCGTCGGCACCGATACGGCTCCCGACGGGCACATGCGTGAGCACGCGGGGGTCACCGCGTGCTCAGCTCACGTCGAGAGGTCAGCGGGTCGGGCGGACCCAGGGATCCGGGTCGTCGTCCGCATGATTCTCATCATCGTCGTCGACGAACTCTTTAGAGTCGTCGTCGAAGTGGTGCTCAGACTTACCAGCACCCGCCAGTTCGCGCTGCAAGGCGGTGAGGTCGGTGTTCGGGGAGTGGTACTTCAACTCCCGCGCCACCTTCGTCTGCTTGGCCTTAGCACGGCCGCGCCCCATGGCTCGACCCCCTCGCACAGAATGCGGGGCAGCCCGAAGGCGGGCCCCGATGACGTCAGGCATCTCTCGTGGCTCTTACGGTACATGGGGATGCCATCGTTCGGCACCTCGGGTTACCGTCGGCCGGCTCTGCGCGTCGCGTCGATCCGGCCGTCACCCAGTGTACCTGGTAAGGAGCGGAGCGGAGAGCACCCGTGACACGGGACAAACCACGCCAAACTTGATCTGACTCCAGCGTACCGAGACGGGCCGACGGGCGGGCCCGGAGGCGGATAACGATCGATCCCCCTCCGGGGAACAGGTCAGCGCAGGTGGATGGTGCGCAGCCGGCCGACCTCTGCCATCCGCCGCTCCGCCAGCCGGTCCGCGGCCACCGCAGGCGGTACGCCCTCGGCGTCGGCCAGGTGCAGGATCTCCCGGGTGGTGTCGAAGATCTTGGTCGCCCGCAGCCTCGCCCGGTCGAAGTTGAAGCCCTCGATCTCGTCCGCCACCTGGATCACGCCACCGGCGTTCACCACGTAGTCCGGGGCGTACAGGATGCCCCGGTCGGCAAGCAGCTTCTCGATGCCCGGGTGGGCGAGCTGGTTGTTTGCCGCACCTGTCACCACCTTGGCCCGCAGGGCCGGCACGGTGTCGTCGTTCAGGGCGCCGCCAAGCGCGCACGGGGCGTACACGTCGATGTCGGCGGCGACCAGCGCGGAGGCGTCGTCGACAAGGGTTACCTGCGGGTGGTTGGCGCGGACCCAGGCCAGCGCCTTCGGGTTGACGTCGGTGGCGACCACCTCGGCGCCGTCCTCGAGCAGGTGCCCGGTCAGGTACTTGCCGACCTTGCCCAGGCCCGCCACGCCGACTCGCCGGCCGCGCAGGCTCGGCGTGCCCCAGACGTGCTCGGCGGCGGCCCGCATCCCCTGGAAGACACCCCAGGCGGTGAGGATCGACGAGTCGCCGGCGCCACCGTGCTCGACGCTGCGACCGGTCACGTACCGGGTCTCCCGGGCGATCACGTCCATGTCCGCCACGTACGTGCCGACGTCGCAGGCGGTGTAGTACCGGCCGGCGAGCGACTCCACGAAGCGGCCGTACGCGCGCAGCAGCGCCTCGCTCTTGATCTGCTCCGGGTCACCCCAGATGACCGCCTTGCCCCCGCCCAGGTCGAGCCCGGCCAGCGCGTTCTTGTACGCCATTCCCCGGGACAGGTCGAGCACGTCGGCGAGCGCCTCGTCCTCGCTGGCGTACGGGTAGAACCGGGTGCCGCCCAGCGCCGGCCCCAGCGCGGTCGAGTAGATCCCGATGATCGCCTTCAGGCCGCTCTGCTTGTCCTGGCAGAACACGACCTGTTCGTGACCTGTCGATACCGGGTCGTCGGTGCTCGCGAATACGCCCATGGCTGGCTCCTGGAGTGGTGTGCGTCCTTGTGGGACGCGGACCTGGTGGACCCCGGCGGGGATGATGCCGGTGTGATCGAGCCTAGTATCGGCAGCCGCGCGGGTGCTCGACGCGCCACCGCCGTCCCACGTTGCGGCGCGCGCGGTCCGGGCGCTGACCGCGCTCGTGTGCGGTTCGTGGGAGGATCGCGCCGTGCCGTCGCTCTTCGCTTCTTACCTGCGCGTGTACGAGCCGCTGACCGCCTTCGACCGGGAGCGTCAGAGTTACTGGCGTCGCTACGTGTCCGAGGGGCGGGCCGTGGCGCCCGTGGAGGGTCCCGTCCGGCAACGGACGGCGGTCATCGAGGCGTTGGGCGCCGGCTGGACCAGGCTGCCCGACCTGCCCGAGGAGGCGTACGTCCTGGAGACGGACGACAGCCTGCTGGTCTGCCCCTGGAACCTGCGCATCCGGGTCGCTGAGGCGGCGCTCAGCGCCCGGGACGGGGTGCCCTCGGTGCTCGCCGACGCGTTCGTGCCGCCGGTGCTCGCGGGGCAGGCCAGGGCGGTGGTGGACGACTGGCGCAGCGGCGCGCGGGTGCTGGAGCACGGAGTGCCGCGCGTCCACGAGCAGATCGCGACCTGGGGCGTACCGCTGCGGTGGTTCGTGCTCTTCGAGGCGGCGGAGCGTGACCTCGTCACGGAGCCGGGCCGGCGGGCGTTGCGCTACCGCACCGAAATCTCCAAGGCTCGGCGGCGCTCGTCGCGGGCGCTGTCGGTGCTGCGCAAGTCGGTGGGCGAGGCTCCGATCACCGACGCGGTGGAGGAGGCGGCCCGCTGGCTGGAGGAGTTCCATCCGCGTTCGGTGGTGGAGCTGGACTACGGCGGCCTGGTCAACCTGCTCTCGGACGAGACACTCGCCGCGGACGATTCGCCGGAGCTGGTGGCTGGGGGCCTCGCAGGGCTGTCCCGGGGTGAGGCCGAGGAGGCGTCGGCCGCGTACGACACGTTGGTGGCCCGGTGGCGTGCCGTGCAGCTGCTGGAGCGGTGCAACTAGGGCAAACTGCCCGAGGAGCGCTCCCAAGGCGAGGTGTGCTCGTAGTTGACGCATCACGAACCGTGATCATGAGTCCGAATAAGGTAGTTTCTGCCGTGTAAAAGTCGTAAAAATCGGGCATGGTTCATCCGTCCGTCTAGGGACCTTCATCCGTTCGGCCCATGTCGGACATCGGGGACTAGCCGGACCATGGGAGACGCGTCGGCCGGCGGGACCCCGGCCGATGTCTATACATGTGGAGGAGTGACCGATGGCATCGCGAACGCACGAACCAGAGCCGCTACTCACACCGGCCGAGGTGGCGTCGATGTTCCGTGTCGACCCGAAGACGGTGACCCGGTGGGCCAAGGCCGGCAAGCTCAGCGCCATCCGCACCCTGGGTGGCCACCGTCGGTACCGCGAGTCGGAGGTCAGGGCGCTGTTGCAGGGCCAGATCCCGCAGCAGCGGCAGGGCGACTGACCCGGTAGGGGTTTCTTCGGAAAAGGGCGGTGGATCTCGATCCGCCGCCCTTTTCCGTGCCCGGGGTCAGCGCGCCCCCTCGGTCAACGTCACCCGGATGCCGACCGTGCCACCCTCCCCGCGACGCAACCGACTGCCGAGCAGGCTCAGGCGGCCGATCAGCCGGTACTTGTGCTTGAGCAGATCGCGGATGCGACCGATGTCGCCATTGCCGCAGATCGTCGCGTGGGCCGGCACCTCCGCCCCGTGCGGACGACCCCGCACGTCGCACGGCGCCACAGTCACGTCGCCGTTGCGGCGGATCCGCTTCACCTTGCCCGAGTCGGCCCTGGTCCAGACCGCCAACGCGTCGCCGTCGCGTACCGCCCAGACCGGCGTCGGCACCGCCCGGCCGTCCTTGCGGAAGGTCGTGAGCAGGATGTACTTCTCGGCCGACAGCCGGTCCAGCGTGGTCACGCCGCCAGGATACGGCTGCCACGGGCCACTGAGTGGCCGGATAGCGTGAACGTCGTGACGGGCGAGCCTCAAATCGGTGACGTGATCGGTGAACTGCTGCGGGACACCCTCGCCGTGGCCACCGGGGTGGGTCCTCGACCGCTTGTCGGCGGCCGGCTGCCCCGACCGGTCATCGAGATCATCGAACGCGACGACGGGTTGATCAACGGCGCGCCGGCAGCGCACTACCTGGACGGGCCTGCCGACTGGCAGCCGTACGACCACCGGGCCGTGGACCGTGTCCGGGGCGAGACCCTGGACGTCGGCACTGGCGCCGGCCGGATCGCCCTGCTGCTCCAGGAGCGCGGCGTACCGGTCACCGGACTGGACACCTCGGCCGGCGCGCTCGAGGTGAGCCGGCGTCGCGGCGTGCGGCGGCTGGTGCACGGCACGGTGGACAGCCACGTCGCCGACGGCCAGCGGTACGACACGTTCCTACTGCTCGGCAACAACCTCGGGCTCTTCGAGGGCCGACACCGGGCACCCGGGTTCCTGGCCGCGCTCGCCGCCCTGGCCCGGCCGGGGGCGCAGATCATCGCGCACGGCACCGACCCGTACGGCACCCGCGACCCGCTGCACACCGCCTACCACGAGCGCAACCGGCGGCGCGGTCGGCTCGGCGGTCAGCTCAGGCTGCGGCTGCGCTACCGCGAACTGGGCACCGAATGGTTCGACTACCTGGTCTGCTCGGCCGACGAGTTCGCCGGCCTGGTGCACGGCAGCGGATGGCGACTCACCGATGTGGACGACCGGGACGCCCCCTACTACCTCGCCACCCTGCGCCTCGCCGACTGAGGCGACGACCCCCCGCGCTCCGGGGCGGAGGCGGGGGGCCGTCGTACGTCTCAGACCTGGACGGTCGGGGGGAGCTGCTCGGGCGGGAGGCCGCCGTCGCCGTCGACCACCTCGTCCGGCTGGCCGTCCTCGTCGATGTCGACCATGGTGATGTCCACCTTGCCGTCGCCGTCGGTGTCGAACTGGAACAGGTCGGCCTTGCCGTCGCCGTCGGTGTCCACCACCCACACGTCGGTCTTGCCGTCATTGTTGGTGTCGGCGCGCAGCAACTCCACCCGCTCGTCGCCCCGGGTCTCCACGATCTCGGAGTCGGTGACGCTCTCCGGTGCCTGGCTCATGTCGGTGCGGTCCTTCCCTCGGTTGACCGTCGGTCAGTACCCGATCCCACGCTCCCCCACGCATGGGCCGGGTCCTCGCGCTGAATAGGGTCGCACCATGAGCGAGCGGAGCGGGCGGATCGCCCGGGCCGGCGTGGCGGGGACCCCGCGCGTCGCCGGGCGGGACAGGGAGGCGTGATGAGCGATCGTTTCGTTGTCGTCGGTGCCGGCACGATGGGGCTGGGCATCGCGTACGTGGCGGCCGGTTCGGGGCACGCCGTGGAACTGGTCGAGGTGGACCCCGAGCGGGGGGCCGCCGCACTGAACCGGCTGGCCGACCTGTGGGAGCGGGCCGTGCAGCGCGGGAAGTTGAGCGCCGACGAGGCCGCCGCGAACCGGCAGCGGATCACGCTGCGGCAGAGCGTCGCCGACGTCGCGCCCGCCCCCGAGGTGATCGTCGAGGCGGTGCCCGAGCGGCTCGACCTCAAACGCTCGGTGCTGCGTGCCGCCGCCGCGCTGGACCCGGCGTTGCTGGGCAGCAACACGTCGAGCATCCCCATCGGCGAGCTGGCCGCCGGGCTGGACGCGCCCGAGCGCTTCCTCGGCCTGCACTTCTTCAACCCGGTGTGGGCGATGGCCCTGCTGGAGATCGTGGTCGGCCCGGCCACCGCCGAGGAGACCACAGCCGCGGCCGTCGCGCTCGCCGGCCGGCTGGGCAAGGACCCCGTCGTGGTACGCGACATGCCCGGCTTCGCCACCTCCCGACTCGGTGTCACCCTCGGGCTGGAGGCGATCCGGATGGTCGCCGACGAGGTGGCCAGCCCGGCCGACATCGACAAGGCAATGGTGCTCGGCTACCGGCACCCGATCGGCCCGCTGGAACTCACCGACCTCGTCGGCCTGGACGTGCGGCTGGACATCGCCCGCACCCTCCAGGCCGCGTACGGGGACCGGTTCGCACCGCCGCCCCTGCTGGAGGAGATGGTGGCCGCCGGGCGCCTGGGCAAGAAGTCCGGGCACGGTTTCTACCGCTGGGAAGGCGGGGTCAAGCAGTGAGTGGTCTGCGGATCGAGGAACGGCCGGACCGGCTGGTGGTCACACTGGACCGGCCGGAGAAGCGCAACGCCATCGACGCCGACCTGATCGCCGAGCTGCACCAGGTCTGCGCAGAGTTGGAGGCCCGGCCACGGCTGCTGCTGCTCACCGGCGGCACGGCGGGCATCTTCGCCGGTGGCGCGGACATCGGTGAACTCCGCGAACGGGGCCGCACCGACGCTCTCGCCGCGATCAACTCGGCGGCGTTCGCCCGGATCCGGGCGCTGCCGATGCCGACCGTGGCAGCAGTGGACGGCCCGGCGTTGGGCGGCGGCGCGGAGCTGGCGTACGCCTGCGATCTGCGGGTGTGCACGGCGCGTGCGGTCTTCGGTCAGCCGGAGGTGCGGTTGGGCATCCTGGCCGGCGCCGGCGCGACCCACCGGCTGCCCGCCCTCGTGGGGGAGGGCCGGGCCAAGGAGCTGCTGTTCACCGGCCGGCGGGTGGACGCCGACGAGGCGCTGCGGATCGGCTTGGTGAACCGGGTGGTGGACGAGCCTGCCGAGCTGCTGGAGGTGGCGCACCTGCTGCTTGACGAGATCGCCCTGGGCTCGCCGCTGGCACTGCGCCTGACCAAAATGGCGGTGGACGCGCCGGCCGCCGCGCACCCGCAACTCGACCTGGTCAGCCAGGCGGTGCTCTTCGAGGACGACGAGAAGCACCGCCGGATGACCGAGTTTCTGGAGCGTCGCCGTACGCGCTGACGCGTGGACGACGAAACGGCCGCACCGGGATACCGGTGCGGCCGTTCGAGTCTGCGGAAGTGCTAGCTGCGGAACTGGACCCCGTTGTCGGCCAACCCGCGAATCACCTGCGCCGACTCACCGAAGCCGATGATCAGCACGGCGTCCGCGCCGAATTCCTTGATCTCCTTCGCGCCACCGCCGAAGTCGACAGGGGCCGCCTTCGCGTCGGCCGGTGGGTCGTAGGTCATCAGCTTGAGCCGGTCGTCGGGGATGCCGGCCTTCTCCAGTTCGTCACGGACGGTGGCCTGGAGGCCCTCGCCGTACGAGTCCTTGCGGGCGACGATGACGATCTTCTGCGATCCGTCGCGGAGGATCACGTCGGCAAGCGCCCGACCCTGGAGGCTGTCCGGCGGGGCGGTACGGAAGTAGAGGCCATCGTCCTCGACGTCGGTGAGGCTGGCGTCGGTGTTGGACGGCGAGAAGAGGATCTTCCCGGCCTCGACCACGTCCGGCAGCACCTCCCGGGAGATGCCCGAGGCGCCCGCGCCGATGATCAGGCTGACCCCGTCCGCCACGTGCTTGGCCACTGTCGCCTTGGCCACCGTGGGGTTCGTGCCGTCGTCGCCGTCGATCCAGGTGACCGGCTTGCCGAGCGCGCCGCCAGCGGCGTTGATCTCCTTGATCGCCAGTGCCGCGCCGGCGGCCATCGGCGGGTAGGCGATCGACAGGTCACCGGTCTTGGGCAGCAGCCCACCCAGGATCAGCGGTTCCTGGTCGGGGTTGGCGCCCGGGCGCTGCTTCTTCGGCTTCGGTGGAGTTTTGGTGCTCGCCGCCGACTCGATGCCCGCCCCGACGAACTCGGTCTTGCCGTCGCTGATCTGCTGCCCGTCGAAGGTCAGCGTCGCGTAGCTCGCGGTGGCCGGCTCACCCTTGTCGGTGAAACCCGCCCGGGTCAGCGACACGCTGCGGTACTCGATGTCCTGCCCGTTGCGGGCCAGCGCGAGACAGCTGGCCGGGTCCTCGCAGCGCTGGCCGTTGTTCGTCACGCCGACGATCTGCTTGGCGATGGCCGCCGGGTCGGTGCTGCCGGCCAACTGGGCGGCGAGCACCCCGATCACCACCGCGTCGTACGTCTCGGCGGAGTACAGGTAGTCCGTCAGCGCCGGATTGACGGACCGTAGCCGGCTCTTGAAGTCCTCGGGCAGAGGAGTGAGGGGCGTGGTTCCCTTCATCCCGTCGACGAGGTTCGCGCGTTCCTTCAACTCCGCTGGATAGGAGTTGAGCATGTTGCCGTCCGTGCCGTAGAGGCGCACCTGTTGGGCGCTTCCCTCGTTGGCCTTGTCATCCCCGCAAGCGCTTGTGGCGAGCAGGATCGTCGCGCAGGCAGCCAGTGTGGCCACCCGCGAGCGGCGTGATACGAGCATGGTCGTCCTTCCTCCGGCGAAGGTCCGCTGCGCACATTAGCGTGCCCAGCCCGGCGGCGGGACCGTGGAGGTGGCGTAAAGCGCAGGTCGCCCGCCTCGACCACGGAGAGTGACCAGAGCTGGGTGGCCTTGACCGTCCCTCGTACTGTGCGCTGCGTGACCGACCTACCACAGCAGACGTTCGATGACGCGGCCGCCGTGCTCAGTTCGGCGCTGGACGGGGACCAGGACGCGGTGGTGGGAGCGTTCGACGCGGTCGTCGACCGGGCCGGCCTGAGCGGCGCGTACGGGGTCGCCTGGTGCCTGGCCGCGACGATGGTCGGTGATCCGCCACCGGGCAGCGGAGCGGCGTTGGAGTTCCCAGGGATCGACCAGGCGGAGTACGACACCCGCTGGGTGGCCCGCTTCGTCAGCGCGTACGCCAACCGGGACGTACCCACCGGGGAGGCACTGTTCGGCGCGGCAGTCGCGGACGGGCAGCTGCCCGACTGTCTGCTCACGCTCGCCGGCTCGACGATCGCCACGCTGCGCAGCCGCGCGGGGTGACGTGCCGCGGGTGCGGCGTCCGACGGGGGGTCGGACGCCGCGCCGGGCGCGGGCGGTTCAGAACGCGTGGTACGCCACAAGCGGCTCGTACTCGTAGCGCAGGTTCTCGAAACGGACCCGGAAGTTGACCCCGTCGCGGACGTTCGTCGCGACGGTTATCCAGCCCGAGTTGGCTGGCAGGTACGTCCAGTAGTTGCAGGCGCTCGTCTTGTCCACGAAGATCACGCAGGCATCCGTCCCGTACGCGCTGGCGTTGCGGACGTTGATGTCCCGGCAGCGGGTTGTGGTGCGGTAGGTGCCGGCCTGGCCGCCGTAGCCGCCGGTCTGGAAGAACGACCGCACGGCACCGCCGTAGCAGGTGGCCTGGGTGGCGAAGAGGTTCGTCCCGGGGGCGGCGGGCGTGACCGGGGTGGTCTGCGCGGCCCGCGCCGGCGCACCGGCGGCGAGCAGTGCGGTGGCCGTGGCGACGGCGAGCAGGCGAGCGTTCGGGGATGACATGCGTGCCTCCGATGGTGGTGAGTTGACCGTCCGTATCTGACGGTCGAGCGGACCGTGACGATGATACATATCGATCGATGCCCCGCTCGGTCCCCGTTCTGTCCTGCCCGTGTGATAGCTCTGGAGCATGTCCGAGGCCATGCTCAGCAAGGTGCGCAAGCTGCTCGCCCAGGCGGAGGACCCGGCCTGCACGCCCGCCGAGTCGGCCGCCTTCACCGCCAAGGCCACCGACCTGATCGCCCGCTACGGAGTCGACCGGGCACTGCTCGCCGCCCGTGACCCGGCCACCGACCCGGTCGGCGACCGGGTGCTGGACATCGTCGCCCCGTACGCCCGCGACAAGGTAGGGCTGCTCGCCGCGGTCGCCGAGCCGCTGCGCTGCCGGTGCGTACGCCGCCGGCAGGGCAACGGCTTCGCTCTGCACCTGTTCGGCTTCGCCAGCGACCTGGAACGCGTCGACCTGCTCTTCACCTCACTGCTCGTGCAGGCGGCGCACGGCCTGGCGGCCACGCCGGTGCCGGCTGACGACCACCCGGCAGCCTTCCGCCGCTCGTGGCTGGCCGGCTTCGCGGAGGTCATCGGAGGCCGGCTCCGGGCGGCGGAGACGGCGGCGGCCGAGACGGCGGCGGTCAGCGGATCGGGCACCCCGTCGGTGGCGCTGGTGCTCGCCGACCGCTCCGACCGGGTGCAACGACGGCTCGCCGAGCAGTACCCGCGACTGCGTACCGCACCGCCTCGCCGGCTGGCCGGCACCGGCTTCAGCTCCGGGGCCGAGGCCGGCAGTCGCGCCGACCTGGGCGGTCCGAACCTCAACGGCAGCTCCGCCGTCGCCCGGCGGCTCGGCCGTTGACAGCTGTCAGGCGGACGTCTCGGGGTGCCGGCGCGACACCGAGGCGAGGTAGCGGCTCAGCAACTCGTGCCAGCCGGCGGTGAGCGCCTTGCGGTACCCCTCGGCGGCCTCGCCGTGCCTGTCGAAGTGCCTGTGCTCCAGCTCGACGCGGGTCTGTTCGGCCCCCTCCGGGAGGAACAGCACCTCCACCTCACTCGCCCGGGCCGGATCCGGTACGGGAACCCGGTCCGGGCCGATCTGCCACGCGAAGACCAGCCGGCGGGGCGGATCCCAGGTGAGCACCCGGCCCCAGTCGGACCGGAAACCGTACGGGCCGATCTCGTAGAGCATCCCGCCGGCCCGCGGCTCCATGCCCAGCTCGGCCAGGGACTCCGGGCCCGACCAGGTGTACTCGATGACCCACCAGTCAGTCAGCTCGTCGGTGAACACGGCGAACGCGTGCTCGGCGGAGCCGGGGACGAGGAGGCTGCACCGTAAGGAGAACCGCTCCGCGTCCTGCCGGATGTCGGCCGGATCAGTCATCTCCTGTCCCATAGGCCCGGACCATACCGGCTGGTGCCCGCGTGTGCAGCTTTCGGGCCGGCCGGTTCTCGACAGTCGGTCGCCGGGCCGTCACCGACGGGATGTACCGCCGGAAAGCGGGTAACCGCGCCGGACGACCCGGACGACCGGGTAGGTGTGCGGCGGGGCGGGAGATCATGAGCGAGAGCGCGCAGCAGCAGAAGCCGGACCGGGACGTCGGCGACAAGGACCCGGACGTCCTGCTGGACATTCCGAGGGTGTCGGTCGACTCGATCCGGCTGGCGGTCGACGGGCTGGACGCCGACCTCTCCCTGCGGGCACGGCTGGCCAATCTGCTCCAGATCGACGCGGGCGTACGCGTGCACCTGCGCGGTGTCGAGCTGGACATCAACGGGGTGCACGCCGAGGCGCAACTGCGGGTGCGGTTGGAGCAGCTCGTGACGGTCCTGGGCCGGGCGCTCGACACGATCGACCACAACCCGCAGGTCATCGAGATGCTCGCCCGCTCGGCCGGTACGGCAATCGACGACGTGAGCCGCAGCGAGCAACAGTTGACCAGGGCCGCCGAGGTGGCCGCGTCGGCCCGGCGCTCCGCCTCCGTACTCGACGAACCCGGCCGGCGCGTGGGTACTGTCGCCGACCAGGCCGCGTCCACGTCCGGGCGACCGGCGCCGGCGACCGGTGGTCCCGGCCCGCGCGTCGGTGGCCCGGGCCCGGCCGAACAGGTACGACCTGATGCCGGCGCCGCCGCCAGGCCCGCCGCTGCGGCGACCGGTGCTGCCTCCAGGCCCGGCGGTCCGGAGGGGCCGCGACCGGGATCCGCCGGTCCGGACGATCGCGGCCCGGCCGCGGGCGGGCCGCAGGGTCGTGGCCCCGGGGCCGGCGGTGCGGAGGGATCGGGGTCCGGCGCGCAGGAGCGACAGCCAGAGGGGCAGGGTGGGGGACGACAGTCGGCCGGTGCGGGTGCGAGCGCTCAGCGGCCCGGGCAGCCGCCGTCCGGCGAAACCCGCGACCGACCCGGCGCAACGTCCGCTGCCGGGAGCGGGCCGTCCGGTAACGGTGACGATGGTCAGGGCGGTGGCCTGGCCGGTGGGGCGCACACGGCCGCGCAGCTCGCCGAGCAGGCGGGGGAGACCCTGTGGCAGGCCGGGCGCAGCGTGTGGGAGGCGATCCAGGGCGGCGTGGCGCAGCGCCGCCAGCAGGGACGCCAAGATCAGTAATCGACTCGGCGCTGACCACAAGGGCTACCAGCCTCCCCGGACGGGGCCAAGGTCGTTCGTCCGGTGCGGCGCTACACCTGTCCCCGTTCGGGGAGGCTGGACGGTCAACAACTGCCCGACGAGGAGATCCACCAATGCCCATCGCCCGGCGGTTTCCCACTAGTGGCTTTGGCTGCTAGTACGGCAGCCGCCGTTCGAGATCATGCCTACCGATGGCGGCGAATGGGTTCCGTCCAGCATGTTGCGACCAACCGTGCATCTCGCCCCCGAAGGTCACGGGTAAGCAGGGTGTGGCGTGGCTCGATCCACCGTAAGAGGTCAGACCGCTGCCAACGCGGGGGTCATCGTGCTGACATTAGGGTCGTGGTCGTGCCGATCACGTTTCAGCTTCCTGCAGGTCGGGCCGCAGCGGTGACGTTCGCGGTCTCGCCGACGGTGGAGCTGGCCTGGGCATGGCATGTCCTGGTTGGTGCCGAGCATCACCCGGAGCGTGCGGAGTGGGCGGCGCGAGTCCTCGGAGAGTTGCCAGACGACCTGGCCGCAGAGTTGGACGCATGGTCGTTTGCGGTACGGGCGGTCCGCGCGACCGTGCTCGCGGGTCCGACGCTGCCGTTAGCCTCCGG
This sequence comes from Micromonospora sp. NPDC000663, assembly GCF_042898105.1. NCBI lineage: Bacteria > Bacillati > Actinomycetota > Actinomycetes > Micromonosporales > Micromonosporaceae > Micromonospora > Micromonospora sp. NPDC000663. The sequence goes on along the minus strand of NZ_JBIAYR010000003.1, from coordinate 299,194 downwards.
CTGGGATCAGGCGGTGACGGCGCTCCGGAGGATGCCTCCCGCACAGTTCGCCGCTGCAATGCTTCGACCGCTGCTGCGGGTGGGCGGTCGATCCGGCGACTTGGCCGACCATCGCGTGCGTGCCGAATTGGTGGCTCTGACGCGGGCGCGGGGAGCGGGGGCGGTGCGGGCGGTACGACTGTGCCTGGAGAAGCCTGGCGCGGCACAGGCCGCCGTGGTCGGTCTTCTAGAGGGCTGCTGGTCGGCCTTCTTCGCGGCCGAGTGGGGCAAAATCGAGCCCGCGCTACGTGGTGAGGTGCGGTCGCGATCGCGCACGAGTGCGCGAGGCGACCTCCGCGCCGCATTGTCTGGCTTGTCTCCTGCGATCGCCATCGGTGAGGATGGCCGGGTCGCCATAGACAAGGTGCAGAGCAAGTCACTGGCGGTGTCCGAACGTGGGCTGGTGCTGGTTCCCACCGTCTTCGGCACTCCACATGTGTACGTCGCCGACGAGGCGGGCCGTCCGGTGGTGGTGCATTACCCGTTCCCGCCGCCGGAGCGTGCGGCCGACCGGCGACTGACCCTGCGGCGGCTCGACGTGCTCGCTCATCCGGCGCGCCTGGAGGTGTGCCGCGCCATCGCAGTCGAGCCTAGGTCGGCGCGAGAAATCGCCCGGCTCTGGCGCCTCGATGAGACTGCAGTGACCAAGCACCTATCCGCCCTGCGCGTCGCTGGACTGGTCCGCGCAGAGCGGGTTGGACACTTTGTCCGGTACTCCCTGGAGGCGTCTGCCATCCGGACGATCGGAGGCGACCTGCTCGACGTGCTCCGCCGGTGATTCCCTGCCGAAGACTTGCAGGCATTGGCTGCCGGCCAGCGGTACCTTCTACCGTGGCGGCCATGTTGACGCTCGACGAGACGATGCGGCGGTTGGCCGACGACCGGGACGTGCTGATGGACCGGATCGCGGATCGGACAGAGGAGGAGCTGTCCGCAGGGTATCGGGTGCGTGGTGGTCCTCTCGGCGATTTTTGCGAATCGCTCCGTGATTTGGTCGCACACGTGCTGATGTGGGACGAGATCAACCTCGCCGTACTGGCCGAGGCGCGCCAAGGGCGTGCGCACTGGAGCCTGGACGCGCGTTGGGAGGAGCCTCAGGTGGGCACGCGGCTCAACCGTTCCGGCGTGATGGCCGGGCGGGAGTTGCCCGTGGAACTGGTTGTGCACCGCTTCCAGGTGGTGCGGGGCGCGCTGATCGACGACCTAAGCCGATACGACGAGGAGCGGTGGTCGGCGCCGGTCGATCTGCCGGGTGGCAGATCACGGTCGATGAGTGAGCTGGCGCAGTACGCCATGACCGTCCCAGGCCATGAGCCGTACTGGCATGCGGCCATTCATTTGGGTGAGCTGGCGGCAGCGGCATGACGCCGCTGTACGTGGCGGCGGACATCCATGGTCACCGGTCCGAGTTCTGGGAGTCGCTTCGCGAGGCCGGGCTCGTTGACCGCACTGGGCGCTGGTCCGGGGGTGGCGCGCGGTTGTGGCTACTCGGCGACTACGTCGATCGCGGCCCGGACGGTATCGGCGTCATCAACGACATCCAGCGGCTCGCAGTCTCCGCAACTGCCCTGGGCGGCCACGTCGGGACGCTGTTGGGCAACCACGAGGTGCAGTTACTCGCCGCGCACCGGTTCGGCACCATGCCCGTTGCCGGGTGGGACGAGCCTGGCGGGTTTCAAGGTGGCTGGGCGCGGTTCGGCGGACGTGAGAACGACCTGCGTCGGCTGACGCCACAGCATGTTGAGTGGATGACGCATCTGCCTGCGGTTGCGGTTGTCGACGGGTTCCTGCTGGTGCACTCCGACACCGCCCGATACCTGGAACTTGGATCCAGTGTGGCCACCGTGAACACGGCAGTCACCATGGCCCTAAGCTCCAGCGACGCCGCAACATGGCTAGACTTCTGTGACCGGATGAGCGATCGGGGTGCCTTCCGCGACGCCGAGCCAGCGAAACCCGACGATCCGGTATCGACGATGCTGCGCACGCTCGGGGGCAACGTGCTCGTCCACGGCCACAGCACCCTCACCAAGCACTTCGGCGTGGCGCCGCAGGGCGTCACAGCTGCGCTCCCGTACGCCGACGACAGAGTCATCGCCATCGACGGCGGCGTCTATGAGGGCGGCCGGATCCTGCTCACTCAACTCCGTCAACCCTAGTACGGCCGCCGCCCAGGCAGAAGCGATCACGAGACTCTGGGGATCGCCCTGCTGAATACCCCTGCCCGAGCTGGGTGCGGCGAGATCATTCGGCGGCTGCCGGATGGCCGTGGTGACGCTCCCACTCGGAAGCGAGGATCGACATCACGATGTCGTCGACCCACACACCGCCATACAGCAGCACGTCGCGCCGCACGCCCTCCACGACAAATCCCGCCTTCTCATAGGCACGGCGGGCCCGCGGGTTAAAGGCGAACACCCCCAGCGAGATCCGGTGCAAGCCGAGCCGCTCGAAGCCGTAGCCGACGATCAACCTCACCGCTTCGGTGCCAAGCCCGCGGTCCTGGCCCGCCGCAGCCAGCGCGATCCGGAAGTTACAGCTGTGGTTGCCGCTGTCCCACTCGTTGAGCACCGTCTCGCCCACACAGGCGCCGGTCGCCCGATCGACCACCGCCAGGTCCAGTCGGTCTGACTGTTCGTGACGGGAGCCATACCACGCGCGCATCCGCTCCTCGGCGGCCTCGTCCCAGGGCTCAGGATCTTCTGCGCCGTGGTCACTGCCGGTCAGGCGACCCACCTCCGGATCCTGAAGGAGCGAGCGAAGAGCGGGAGCGTCTTCGTCCAGGAGGAACGGGCGCAGGAGTACCTTCTGGCCGACGAGTGTGGGCTTGAAGGCGAAGTCCGTTCGCGGAAGATCATTCACGCGGCGATTATCAGCAAGACGGGCCACCACAGCAATCAAGTTCCCGCACCGGCATCCTGACCGTCAGCAGTCCGCAGTTGGTCTTCCGCATAAGGTCGACGGACAGCGGGGCAGCGGTGTGAGACGACGAGAGCCTCTTCCACTGCTAAACCCCGGTGTGCAGAGGTCGTACGGGGTAGGCAACTTGATCTCATGATCCCTCGGTCGCCGTGCCCGTTGCGTGTCCGTTGACACGGGAGCCGAGGATCAACGGCGGTCAGCTCGCCTGCGCGAGATCGGGCTGATTGTGAGGGATGACGGGTTGCGTCCAGGGCCGATGTGATCGGTTCACCGGAGAGCGGCGTGCAGCGAACGTGCAACTAGCGGCGGCGATCAAGGGCCAGGAGCGGTCAACCACGGGCAACGGCGATCCACCCGGGCAGGGGCGCAGAAAGCAAGATCCCCACCTGCGTTGCCGCTGGTGGGGACCTCTGTAGCCCGGCGAAAGGCTATGTGGCCAGGGGCGGGGTCGAACCGCCGACCTTCCGATTTTCAGTCGGACGCTCGTACCAACTGAGCTACCTGGCCGTGTCGCTCGGCTCATGCTACCCGCCGACCGGACGAACCGTTGGCAGGGTCACACGCTCCGATACGCAGAACGCCGCGCGAGGCGCGGCGTCGGCGCTGCGGTCCTGACGGGACTTGAACCCGCGACCTCCGCCTTGACAGGGCGGCGAGCACTCCAACTGCTCCACAGGACCTAGCTTGTGTTGCTCCGGCTTGCGCCGGTCGTGCCCCCAACGGGATTCGAACCCGTGCTACCGCCTTGAAAGGGCGGCGTCCTGGGCCGCTAGACGATGAGGGCGGCCCCGCCATCATTGCACACTCGCAACTTCAAGCGGACTTGCTCCCATCCGGCCCCGCCGGAGGCTTGGAAAGCATACGTGATGCCCGGTCGGTGGACAAAATCGGTATCGGGGTGCCCCTCCTGCGGCGCATTTGCGCAGGTCAGAGGCGTTCAGCGCAGTCGGGCGACGCCGAAGCGGTGCTTCAGGTCGGCGATCAGGTGCGGGCAGGCGGCCAGCGTCGCGGCCCGGTCGCCGCCGCCGTCGTGCAGCAGCACGATGGAACCGGGACGTGCGGCGTTGTGGACCCGTTTGGCGATCGTGGCGGCGGTCGGCTTGTCCCAGTCCTGCGGGTCGACGGCCCAGTGCAGCGGAAGCATCCCCAGTTCCTTCGCCACGCCCAGAACCTCAGACGTCCACCTGCCGCCCGGCTGCCGGTAGAAGGCCACCGGGGCGCCCGGAGCGGCCGCCTGGATGGCCCTGTTGGTGCGGACCAGGTCGGCGCGGATCTCGGCGACCGGCCGCCGGGCGAGGTCGAGGTCGTGCCGCCAACTGTGGTTGCAGAGCTGGTGACCCTCCCGGACGATCCGCCGGATCAGCTCCGGGTGGCGTTGCGCCTCGCGGCCGACCACGCAGAAGGTGGCCGTGACCCGGGCGGCGCGCAGTTGGTCGAGGACCTTCGGCGTCCAGGCCGGGCTGGGGCCGTCGTCGAAGGTCAGGGCGACCGGGCGTACGCCCGTGTTGCGTCGCAGCCCGGCGGGGAGCTTGGCCGGCAGCGGACGCAGTTGGGGCTTCGGCGGCTTGGCGCGAGTCGGACTCGGCTTCGGTGTGGGGGTGGGCGGCATGGTCGACTGCACCGGCAGCGGTGCGCCGACGGGTGCGATGGTGCCGTCCGGCTGGGCGCAGCCGGACAAGACCAGCGCCATGGCGAGGACGGACGCCAGGACAGCGCGGGCTTGCATCTGCTCGCTCCCGGAGGGGGTTCGGGGTAGGCGGATTCCCCGACGCTAGTGGACGCTCCGCGAGTGGGACAGGGCGGTCATCCCTCGGTGGACTGGTCCAGCGAGTCTCGGACGGCCACGGAGAGTGATACCGCCTCGGCGAGGTCGACGGGCCGGACCACCCCGGCGGGCAGGGTGTCGGCCCTCCAGCCGGGGCCGGCGGCGAGTACGAGCAGTGGCCGGCGGGGTGCGGCGAGCACCGCGCTGAGCTGGGCCGGGTCGGCGGTGGCCCGGATGTGCGACCAGAGCACGACGGCGGCGGGGCCGGTCCGGGTGACCGCCTCGACGAGGGCGGCGACCGGCACCCGGGCGCCGAGCATGCGGTAGCTCACCCCGGCCTCGGCCAGGGCGGCGGCCAGCGCCTCGAGGGGAAGTGTGTGCTGCTCCTCGTCCGCGCAGGAGAGCAGGATGCGGGCCGGCCCGGTGGGCACCTTGGCCCGGCTGGCCGCCGAGAGCGCCTCCGACACGCAGCGGGAGACCAGGTGTTCCACCTCGATCAGCGCCCCTGTGGCGGCGTGCCGTTCGCCGATGCCGGCGAGTACGGGACGCAGCAGGCCCTCCCAGGTGGCGACGACGCCGCTGGCGGCCACGGTGTGCGCGATCGTTTCACTTATCGCCGCCGCGTCCAGCCGCATGGCGGCGCGGGCCAGCCCGCGGGCGGCCGGTCCCGCGCGACCCACCGGGATGCTTCCGCCGCCGTCCCGCGTGTGCGGGCGGATGCGGGTGTGCACGATCACGTCGGGGGTCACCGGGTCGGGTGCCTGCCGGGCCCAGCGGGCGGCCTCGGCGGGGCTGACCCCCTCGGCGGTGAGCCGACGCATGATCTCCAGGCGGGCCAGGTCGGCCGGTGTGTACCGGCGGTGGTGGCCCGGGATGTGTTCGCTCGGCCCGAGCCCGTAGCGCTGATGCCAGGTGCGCAGCGTGGTGACCGCGACCCCCAACCGGCGTGCGACGGCGCCCGCGCTCAGCGCCTCATCGGCCACCCGACCGCTCCGCCGCGTCATCCGCCGACGATCCGGCCGGGGTCACGGCCGGGCCGGACGCGCCGGACGTCGGCCCCGAGGGGCGTAACAGGCGGCTCACCACCCCGCCCAGCCAGGGCGCGTACGACCGGGGGTCCCTGTCGAGTTCTGCCTCCAGGGCGACGGGATCGGCCCAGCGCAGCTCGGCCACCTCTTCCGGGTCGGGTCGCAGCGGTGCCGCCGGCCGGAACTCGCCGCGCAGTACGTGGTCGTACTCGAATTCGACCCGACCGGTGGCCGGGTCCTCGGCGTAGTAGACGTAGACGCCGACCTCGGTCAGCTCGACCGGGCCCGCGCCCAGTTCCTCGCTCAGCCGCCGGTTGGCCGCCTCGGCGAGGGATTCGCCTGGGCGGGGATGGCCGCAGCAGGAGTTCGCCCAGCGCAGCGGAAAGCGCGTCTTGACGGCGGCCCGGCGCTGGAGCAGCACCTGGCCGTCCGGGTCGACGAGCATCACGGAGAACGCGCGGTGCAGTTGACCTGGTGGTTGGTGGGCGTTCGCGACGCTCGTCTCGCCGTGGGCCGTGCCGACGTCGTCGACCAACTCGACGAGGTGCTCCTCGCGGCTCATCTGCCCTCCCCGGTGATTCGGCCGGCCGCCAGCTTGCCGGAGATCAACACCATCGGCACACCGACTCCGGGCTGGGTGCCGGAGCCGACGAACACCACGTTCGACAGGTCGCGGTGCAGGTTCGACGGGCGGAACGGGCCGGTCTGGAAGAGGGTGTGCGCGGCGGCGAACGGGGTGCCCGCGGCCATTCCCTGCTCCGCCCACTCGGCGGGGGTGATCGCCCGCAACACCTCGACGCCGTCGCCGAAGCCGACGTAGCCGCGCTCCTCCAGGGTGCCGATCAGCTGGTCGCCGTAGCGCTGGGTCAGGTCGCCGCGCCACTCGAAGGGCGCCCGGTCGAGGTTGGGCACCGGGGCGAGCACGTAGTAGGTGTGCCGGTCCGGTGGCGCCACCGACGGGTCGGTGCGGCTGGGGTTGGTGACCAGCAGCGACGGGTCGGTCATCAGCTCGCCCCGACGGATGACCTCATCGAAGGTGCCCTTCCACGCGCGTCCGAAATGGATGTTGTGGTGGGCGATCTTCGCATATCCCTGCCGGGAACCGACGTGCAGGACGACGCAGGACGGCGAGTAGGTGAGGCGACGTGCCGGTGCGGCGGGGAGCAGGTCCCGGTAGGCGACAGGCAGGTCGGGGTTGAGCACCACCACGTCCGCCGGCACCAGTTCGCCGTCGGCGGTGAGGACGCCCGTGGCGCGACCGTTGGCGGTCTCCACCCGGGTCACCGTGGTGTCGTACCTGATCTGCACGCCGTGCTTCTCGGCGGCGCCGGCCATCGCCCGGGAGACGGCGTGGATGCCGCCGCGCGGAAAGTAGACGCCGGCGACCGAGTCGAGGTACGCGATGACTGCGTAGATGGCGAGCGCGTCGTGCGGGGCCAGACCTGCGTACATGGCCTGGAAGGAGAAGATCCGCTGGGTACGCGGGTCCCGGAAGAACTGGTTGATCTTTGTTTGGAGACGGCGGAACGCGCCGCCGGTGAGCAGCTTGAGGAGGTTGCCGGTGATCAGGTCGGTCGGCGCGTCCAGGTTGCGCTCGATGAAGTCGGTCCGCTCCAGGCGCCACAGCTCCCTGGCGTAGTCGACGAAGCGCAGGTAGCCGTCGGCCTCGCGCGGGCCGCAGACCCGGGAGATCTCGGCCGCCATCCGGGTGGTGTCGGTGAGCACGTCGAGGGTCGACCCGTCGGGGTAGTACGCCCGGTAGGCCGGATCGAGGGGGGTCAGGTCGAGCCAGTCCCGCAGCTCCTCGCCGACCGCGCCGAGCGCCTCGGCGATGAGGTCGGGCATGGTGAGCACGGTGGGGCCGGTGTCGAACTCGTAGCCGTCCACCGCGAGCCGTCCGGCCCGCCCGCCGGGCACCGGCTCACGTTCCAGCACAGTCACCTGTCGTCCGCTGCCGGCCAGGTGCAGCGCGCAGGCGAGCCCGCCCAGTCCTGCGCCGACGACCACCACGCGGTCCGTCCGTCCTGTCACCGTCCGCACGTGACCCCCTCCTTGGGAAAATCGCTCATCAGGCCCTCCGATTGGTGGCGGCGGTGGCCAGGCCGGTAAGCGCGGTCCGCGCCGTCCGGTCCACCGGAGCGGCGTCGAGCGCGGCGAGCGCGTCCCCGACCCGCTCGGCGATCATCCGCTCGACCCGCGCCGCGGCGCCGGTCTCGGCGACCAGCTCGGCGAGCCGCTCGACAGGCCCCGCCTGGGCCTGCTCCAGGGCCGTGAGCTGCGCCGGCGTGGCCAGCTGGCGGGCCAGCATGAGCAGTGCGGTCGGCTTGCCGGTGCGCAGGTCGTCACCGGCCGGCTTGCCGGTGGCGGCCGGGTCGCCGTAGACACCGAGCAGGTCGTCGCGGAGCTGGAACGCCTCGCCGACGGCCAGGCCGTAGCGGGTGTAGGCGTCGGCGAGCGCCGCGTCGGCGGGCACCCCGGCCAGGCAGGCGCCGAAGAGCAGCGGTCGTTGCACGGTGTAGCTGGCGGTCTTGTAGCGCGCCACCCGCAGGGCCCGCTCGACCGACCAGTTGGTCGGGTCGTTCTCACCGAGCACGTCGAGATACTGCCCGGCGACGGTGTCGACGCGCATCTGGTCGTAGCAGCGGCGGACCTCGAACAGCCTGCCCGGCGCGACAGTGGCCTGCGCCAGGAGCCGGTCGGCCCAGACCATGCAGAGGTCGCCGATGAGCACGGCGACCGCCTCGCCGAACCGGCCGGGATCTCCCCGGTGGCCGGCGGCGATGTGTTGCTCGGCGAGCGCCACGTGTGCGGTGGGCCGGCCGCGCCGGGTGGTGGAGGCGTCCATCACGTCGTCGTGGACCAGCGCGAAGGTGTGCAGCAGTTCGAGAGCGGCGAGCGCGGGCAGCACCGGCGCCAGCGGCTCGCCGCCGCCTACCGCGCCGCGCCAGCCCCAGTAGGCGAAGGTGGGCCGGATCCGCTTGCCTCCGGACAGGACGGCGTCGCGGGCGGCGGCCGCGAAACCGCCCATCCCTGCGTCGATCTCGTCGAGGGTGTCGATCTCGGTGGTGAGGAAGGTCGCGAGTGTGTCGTCCACCGCGGTGATCAGGTCATTGGTGTACGCGGCCAGTACGGCACGGACCGGATCGTCCCCGTCGCCCGGCCGTGTTGGCGCCAGGCGGAGCGCGTTGTCCGCAACTGCGTCGTTGGCCATGTGGGCGAGCGTACCCTAGGGTGATGAGTTGCGTCGATTGGTGCGTCGATATTAGAGGAGGGCCGGTGGACACAGATCTCACCGCTGCCTATGACCGGTGCCGTGAGCTGCACAAACGCCACGGCCGCACCTACTATCTCGCCACCCGGCTGCTTCCCGCTTGGAAACGACGACATGTGCACTCGCTCTACGGCTTCACGCGCTACGCGGACGAGATCGTCGACCAGACCGAGGACCTGCCGCCGGCCGAGCGGGCCGCCCTGCTCGACGACTGGGCCAGCCGTTTCGTGGCCGGCCTGCACGGTGCGCCGGTCGACGACCCGCTGCTGCCGGCGGTGCTGCACACGATCGCCATCTTCGACCTCGACCGGGACGACTTTGCGTCGTTTCTGAAGAGCATGGCGATGGACCTGACCGTGACCGCGTACCCGACCTACGACCACCTGCTCGACTACATGGAGGGCTCGGCGGCGGTCATCGGCACCATGATGCTGCCCATCCTGGGCAGTTCCGACCCGGCGGCGGCCCGCGAGCCGGCCCGCCAGCTCGGCTTCGCCTTCCAGCTCACCAACTTCATCCGGGACGTCGCCGAGGATCTCGACCGGGGCCGCACCTACCTTCCCGACGAGGACATGGCGAAGTTCGGTGTCACCCGGGACGACCTGCTCGAGGCCCGCGACCAGGGACGGGGCACGCCGCGCATCCGCGAGCTGATCGAGTACGAGGTGACCCGCGCGCAGGCGCACTACGCCGCCGCCGCACCCGGCATCACCATGCTCGCGCCCGCCTCGCAGGCCTGCATGCGCACCGCGTACGCGCTGTACGGCGGCATCCTCGACGAGGTGGCGGCGCAGGACTACGACGTCTTCACCCGGCGGGCCCTGGTGCCTCAGCGGCGTCGGATGGCGGTGGCCGCGCGCGCCCTGCTCACGTCGACAGGTACGCCTGTCTCCATCCCCGGGCCGACGATCCAACCGGCGGCCCGGTGACCGCAGGCGCCGCGGTCGTGCTCTTCACCCGCGACCTGCGGGTGCACGACCACCCGGCGCTGGCGACCACCTGTGCGGCCTTCGAGCGGGTGGTCCCGCTGTACGCGCTCGACCCGGCGCTGGCCGGCCTGTCGGCCAACCGCACGCGGTTCCTGCATCAGGCGCTCGCCGAGCTGCGTACCGAGCTGCGCGAGCGTGGCGGGGATCTGGTGGTACGGCACGGCGACCCGGTGGCCGAGACGGTCCGGCTGGCCGGCGAGGTCGGCGCCACAGCAGTCGCGCTCTCCGCCGACGTGAGCCACCACGCCCGGCGGCGAGAGCGGCTGCTGCGCGCCGAGTGCGAGCGGCACCGCCTGCACCTGCGGCTGTTTCCCGGCCTGACCGTGGTCGAGCCGGGCGCCCTGCGACCGGGCGGCGGGGACCACTACCGGGTGTTCAGTCCGTACCACCGGGCCTGGGCGGCGTCGCGATGGCGCGAGGAGTTGGCCGCGCCGGGCCGGATCACGATTCCCGACGGGGTACGCGTGGGACGCCTGCCGGCGCTGCCGCCCGGCCTGTCACCCGAGGCGGCCGTCGGTGGCGAGCGGGTCGCCCGTAAGCGGCTCACCGACTGGCTTCCCGACCTCGACCGGTACGGCGACCAGCACGACGACATGGCAGGTGACGACACCTCCCGGCTTAGCCCGTACCTGCGGTTCGGCTGCGTGTCGCCGCTGGCGGTGGCGAACCGTGCCGGTGACCGGGCCGGCCCGTTCGTCAGGCAGATCTGCTGGCGGGACTTCTACTACCAGGTCACCGCCTCCTTCCCGGAGATCTCGACCAGGGCGTACCGCTCGGGCGCCACCGAGCGGTGGCGCTACGACGACGACGCGTTGTCGGCGTGGACCGAAGGACGCACCGGCATGCCGATCGTGGACGCCGGGATGCGGCAGATGCGGGCCCAGGGCTGGATGCACAACCGGGCCCGGCTGATCACGGCCGGCTACCTGACCAAGCACCTCGGGCAGGACTGGCGGGCCGGGGTGGCGGTCTTCTTCAGGTGGTTGCTGGACGGCGACGTGGCGAACAACTCGGGCAACTGGCAGTGGGTCGCCGGCACCGGCAACGACACCAAGCCGTACCGGGGGTTCAACCCGGTCCGGCAGGCCGAGCGGTACGACCCGGCCGGCGACTACGTACGCCGCTGGGTGCCGGAGCTGGCCGGGGTGCCGGGCAAGGCGGCGCACCAGCCGTGGCGGCTGCCCGACGAGCTGCGTCGCACCCTTGACTACCCGCCACCGCTCGCCGTGCCCGGCACCGACCCGGTGTGGCTGCGCTGATCAGAGGCAGGAGTGCAGCACCTCGACCAGTTCGTCCACGCGGTCGTGTTCGGCGAGCACGGCAGTGGTGTACGCGAAGGCGTACCCCCGCTCCGGGTCGGCCCACGCGCTGCTGCCGCCGATGCCGCCCATGCCCCAGCTGCCGTCCGGTTCCCACTGCATGCCGAGGGTCCAGCGGACCTGCCGGTCCAGCACCAGGTCCGGTCCGTCGTACTGGACCCGGGTCGCCTCGGCGACGAGTTCGGCACCGATCAGCCGGACGCCGTCCAGGACACCGCCGGCGAGCAGACCCGCGTAGAGCCGGGCCAGGCCGGACGCGGTGGCGTGCAGGTTGACGGCGGGCATCTCGGCCCCCCGCCAGAGCGCGCTGTTCAGCACCGCCAGGTCCAGCCCGCCGGCCGGATTGCCAAGCGCCCGCGCCCGCAGGGAACCCGGCTCGCCGAGCTTGCGGACCGGCCACCGCGGGTCGCCGTAGCGCAGGTCAGCGCAGCGCCGCTGGTCCGCCTCGCCCAGTCCGAGACCGAGATCGAGCCGCCACCGGTCGGCGATCTCGTCGGCCAGGAACCGGCTCAGCGGCCGCCCGTCGACCCGCCGGACCAGCTCGCCCACCAGATGTCCGTACGTCCACGCGTGCTCGCCTGCCGTCGAGCCCGGCGTCCACTCGGGGTCGGCTGCGGCCAGGTCCCCGGCGAGCAGCGCCCAGTCGGCGATCGCGGCGGCCGGCCGGGGCACCGGGAAGGCCGGTAGCCCGGCGGTATGCGACAGCACCTGCCGGACGGTGGCCGGGGTGCGGAACTCCGACCAGTACTGCGCGACGGGCGCGTCGAGGTCGACCTGTCCCCGGTCGACGAGCAGCAGCAGGCAGAGCGCGGCCACCGGCTTGCCTACCGAGTAGACGTTGACAAGCGTGTCCGGTCGCCACGGCGCACCGCCCGGCACGTCGCGGTAGCCACCGACGAGGTCGATCACCTGCTGCCCGTCGTACCAGACGGCGAGGCTCGCGCCGCTCTCACGCCCGGTGGCGAGCAGGTCGTGGAAGTAGTCCCGGACCGGGGTGAAGCGTGCGTGCATGCGGTAACCGTAGGCCGTCGCGTCTGTTGCGGAGTCGACTTTTCGTTCCGCCCTGGTGGTTGGGGTGATGCCGCTGGGGGATGCTGTCAGGGTGGCGGAACCGGAGCTGGTGGATGTGGTCGTGGTGGGGCTCGGTGTCGGCGGCGAGGAGGTTGCCGGGCGTCTCGCCGAGGCGGGCCTGAGCGTCGTCGGTGTCGAACGGGACCTGGTCGGCGGGGAGTGCCCGTACTGGGGCTGCATCCCGAGCAAGATGATGATCAGGGCGGCCAACGCACTCGCCGAGGCACGCCGGGTCGACGGGCTGGCCGGGACGGCGCAGGTCCGCCCGGACTGGGCGCCGGTGGCCAAGCGCATCCGTGAGGAGGCCACCGACACCTGGGACGACACGGTGGCGGTGCGTCGGTTCACCGACCGGGGCGGCCGGTTCGTCAGGGGCAGTGGCCGGATCGACGGCCCGGGCCGGGTCCGCGTCGGTGACCAGGTGTTCCAGGCCCGCCACGGCATCGTGCTGGGCACCGGGACCCGTCCCTCGGTGCCGCCGATCGACGGGTTGGCCGACACCCCGTACTGGACCAACCACCAGGCGATCGAGGTCGAGCAGCTGCCGGCGTCGCTGCTGGTGCTGGGCGGCGGCGCCATCGGGCTGGAGCTGGCCCAGGTCTTCGCCCGCTTCGGCGTGCGGGTCACGGTGGTGGAGGCGCTGGAGCGGGTGCTGGCCCTGGAGGAGCCGGAGGCGTCCGAGGTCGCCGCCGCGGCGCTGCGCGCCGACGGCGTGGAGATCCACGCCGGGGTACGGGCCGAGCGGGTCGAGCACGACGGGAGCCGGTTCACCCTGCGGGGCGCCGGCGGGGCGGAGTTCACCGCCGATCAACTGCTTGTGGTGACCGGACGCCGCGCGCACCTGGACGAGCTGGGGTTGGACACGGTCGGGGTGGACGCCGGCCAGCGCTTCCTGCCGGTGGACGACCGGCTGCACGTCACCGACGGCATCTGGGCGGTGGGCGACGTGACAGGTGAGGGCGCGTTCACCCACATCGCCATGTACCAGGCGGCGATCGTGATCGCCGATGTCCTGGCGCATGCCCGGCTCGCGACGGCCGGGCCGGACGCCAGCGGGACCGCCAGTGTGGTCGGCGGCGCGATGGGCGCGTCGAGTTCACTGGCCGCCAGCGGTTCGAGCGGATCGGCGGGCAGTGTGCCGCGCGCCGACTACCGTGCGCTGCCCCGTGTGACGTTCACCGATCCCGAGGTCGGCGCGGTGGGGCTGACCGAGCGGCAGGCCCGCGACCGTGGCATCAATGTGCAGGTCGGCTACACGAAGCTGGGCAGCTCGACGCGCGGCTGGATCCACCAGGTCGGCGACGAGGGTTTCATCAAGGTGATCGCGGACGCCGACCAGGGCGTGCTGATCGGCGCGACCTCTGTCGGCCCGGCCGGTGGTGAAGTGCTCTCCGCGCTTGTGGTGGCGGTGCACGCGGCGGTACCGATCAGTCAGCTCCGGCACATGATCTACGCGTATCCGACGTTCCACAGGGCCATCGAGGACGCTCTGCGCGACCTGGGATGACGGTGACCCGCGCTCGACGCGGCAGATGGGCAGCAAATTCCGGCAGGATTGCTGTTCATTTCTTTCAGTCAGGTGACGTACCATTGCGCCCGTGACCAAGCGGTTGACTGAAGTTGCCAAGAAGGCGGGCGTCAGCGAGGCCACCGTCAGCCGGGTCCTCAACGGCCGCGACGGAGTCTCCGAGACGACCCGGACTGCGGTGCTGACCGCGCTCGACGTGCTCGGCTACGAGCGGCCGACCAAGCTGCGCGGCGAACGCGCCCGGCTGGTCGGGCTGGTGCTGCCCGAGTTGCAGAACCCGATCTTCCCGGCGTTGGCCGAGGTCGTCACCGGGACCCTCGCGCAGCGCGGCTACACCCCTGCTCTGTGCGCCCGGACCATCGGTGGTGTCTCCGAGATGGACTACGTGGAGATGCTCCTCGACCACCAGGTCTCCGGGGTGATCTTCGCCGGCGGTTCGTACGCGCTTGCCGACGCGCGGCACGACCACTACCGGCGGCTGACCGACAGGGGTCTTCCGGTGGTGTTGGTGAACGCGGGTGTGGACGAGCTGGGTTTCCCCCGCGTCTCCACCGACGACGCGGTGGCCGTCGAGCAGGCGTACGGGCACCTGCGCTCGCTCGGGCACGAACGGATCGGGATGGTGCTCGGCCCTGAGGGCCACGTGCCTTCCCGGCGCAAACTCGACGCGATGGTCCAGGCCGCCGGCTGGGACGAGGCCGACGCGGAGTGTGTCGAGCGCTCCAGCTTCTCGATGGAGGGGGCGCGGGTCGCCGCGACGAAGCTTGTCGAGCGGGGCGTCACCGGCATCATCTGTGCCAGCGACGTCCTGGCGTTGGGCACGATCCGCGCGGCCCGCCGGCTGGGTCGTACGGTGCCCACCGACGTGTCGGTGGTGGGCTTCGACGACTCCGCGTTCATGACCTGCACCGACCCGCCGCTGACCACCGTGCGGCAGCCGATCGAGACGATGGGGCAGGCCGCTGTGGATCTGCTCGTCACCCAGATCGAGGGTGCCGGCGTGCTGCACGACGAGCTGCTGTTCGAGCCGGAGCTCGTGGTGCGTGGCTCCACCGCTCCCGCACCCGGCCGCTAGGCCGCACCCGCACGACGCGCTCCGGGCCGTCGACCGCTTCCCGCGGTCGGCGGCCTTTTTGTGGTCCAAAACGGACCAAACCCAATGCAAGCGTAGAGCCTGTCGATATCTGTCGTAATGAAGTCGCGTCTTTTCAACACTAGGTCGACACCTTGCTGAAATGAGTCGGCCTCGTTACAGTGACTCCACTCACACCTGGCTCCGGCGCAGCTACAGGGCGTCAGGACGCATCACCGCAGATCAGCGAAACCCTGGAGACACCCGTTCCCGAAGGGATGGACAGATGTCCGTACCGCAATACCGAAAGGCTGCGGCGCTGGCGCTCGTGGCCGGCCTGGGGTTCAGCCTCACGGCGTGCTCCACGAAGAGCGGCGACAAGGACACGACCGCCGGCGGCAAGGTCACCATCACTGTCGACTGCCAGCCGGTCGGCGCCCAGAAAGAGCTGTTGAAGAACTGGAACGACGACGTCGTCGAGTTCCAGCGGCTGAACCCGGACATCGTCGTCAAGAGCGTGAGCGTCGGCGAACAGTGCAACAACCCGCCCGACTTCACCGCCCGCCTCGCCGGTGGCACCGTGACCGACATCTTCTACGGGTACATGACCGACGTCCAGCAGGTGCTCGACTCCGGCCAGGCGATGGACATCACCCAGTACGCCAACAAGGACAACATCCCCACCTGGGACAGCGTCGACCCGGCGCTCAAGGAGGTCTTCACCGACGGCGGCAAGCTCTACGCCGTCCCGGTGAAGAACTACTCGATGGGCCTGGTCTACAACAAGGTCCTGTTCCAGCAGGCCGGGCTCGACGTGAACAACCCGCCGAAGACCTGGGCGGACGTCCGGGCCGCCGCCAAGAAGATCTCCGCGCTGGGCAACGGCATCGCCGGGTACTCGGAGTACAGCGCCGGCAACACCGGCGGCTGGCACTTCACCTCGCTGCTCTACTCGCAGGGCGGGCGGGTGCTGACCGAGGACGGCAAGAAGGCCGACTTCAACAACGCCATGGGCAAGCAGGTCCTGCAGAACCTCAAGGACATGCGGTACGGCGACAACAGCATGGGTTCCCGTCAGCTCCTCCAGTGGGGTGACCTGCTGACGAACGCCGGCGCGGGCAAGGTGGGCATGTTCATCGGCGCGCCGGACGCCACCCAGGCGATCGTCAGCCAGTTCCAGGGCAAGTTCCAGGACTGGGCGATGAGCCCGCTGCCCGGCCAGGACGGCCCGGCCAAGGGGACGCTCGGTGGCGGCGAGGGCTACTTCTTCAAGAAGGACCTCACCCCGGAGCAGGTCAAGGCCGGCATGAAGTGGATCGCGTACCAGAAGCTGACCCCGGGCAAGGGCCAGTTCGACTACGTCCGGGCCAAGCCGCAGAACTACCCGGTGGGTCTGCCCCAGCCGCTGCTCTTCGCCAACGGCAGCGAGGCGCAGAAGCAGGAGCTGGAGCTGCGTAAGGCGAACGCGAACGTCGACACCGCCAACTTCGCGCTCTTCGAGGCGACCCCGGTGCCGATCAAGGGTGAGCCGCGCAACGCGCAGGCGATCTACGCGGTGCTCGACGCCGCGATGTCCGGGGTGCTGACGAACCCCAACGCCAACATCGACGCGCTGCTCAAGACCGCCGAGGAGAAGGTCAACCAGCTCCTCGCCGCGGAGAGCTGACCGATCGTGTGGGGGCCGGCACGCCGATCCGGCCCCCACACCGTCCACGCCGCACCGACTCACCCAGGAGAGTTGCCTTGGCGATCACCACCGTCCCGCAGATCCCTCGGAAAGCGGGCCGTCCGCCGTCGCCGTACCCGTCGGGGCCGCAGCGCACGAGCCTCGGCCGCAAGGTAAGGGACAACCTCACGGGTCACGCGTTCCTGATCGGCGCGGTGCTCTGCTTCGTCGTCTTCTCCTGGTACCCGATGGTGCGCGGCATCGTGATGAGCTTCCAGCGCACCCGGCGCGGCGAGACCACCTGGGTGGGCTGGGACAACTACACCCGCATCATCGCCGACCCCAGCTTCTGGCCCGCCTGGAAGAACACCTTCTACTTCACGGTGCTGGCGCTCGTGCTCGGGTACGCGGTGCCGTTCTTCGTGGCGATCCTGCTCAACGAGTTCCGCCACGCCAAGGGGTACCTGCGGATCCTGGTCTACCTGCCGGTGATGCTGCCGCCCGCCTCGGCGCTGTTCCTGTTCAAGTTCTACGCGTACGACCCCAGTGAGGCGGGGCTCTTCAACGCGATCCTCAAGGCGCTGCACCTGCCCACGTCGCAGTGGATGCAATCGCCCGAGATGACGATGCCCGCCATGGTGATCGCGTCCACCTGGATGAACATGGGTGGCGCCGTGCTGATCTACCTGGCGTCCCTCCAGAACATCCCGGGCGAGTTGTACGAGGCGGCCGAACTCGACGGCGCCGGGATCTGGCGGCGCATCCGCCACGTGACGATCCCGCAGACCCGGCTGATCCTCGCGCTGCTGGCGATGTTGCAGATCGTCGCCACGATGCAGCTCTTCATCGAGCCGCTGATCCTCGCCAACGGCGCGGGCGCGGAGGACTCCGCGACGTCCGTGGCGTACCTCATCTACCAGCACGGTTTCTTCCAGAACGATCTCAACGGCGCCGCGGCGCTCGGTGTGATCATGCTGTTGGTGCTGGCCGGCTTCTCCGCCGTCTACGTGCGGCTCACTGCGAAACAGGACTAGGACGGGGCGGGCAATGGCACAGGATTCCGGAACCCGGACCCTCATCTCGCACACGCAGATCAGCCGGGGGCGCGGCAAGGTCATCTACTGGACGCTGCTCACCGTCGTCGTCGTGGGCTTCACGCTTGTCTTCCTCGGGCCGCTCTACTGGATGGTCACCGGCGCGCTCAAGTCCGGCCAGGAGATCGCGCAGACGCCACCGTCGTTGTTCCCCAAGGATCCGCAGCCGCAGAACTACATCGACGCCTGGAACAATCTGGCGCTCGCCAAGCTGCTGTTCAACACCTTCTACTACGCGATGGGCGCGGTGCTGTTCCAACTCGTCCTCGACAGCGCGGCGGCCTACTCCCTGTCCAAGCTTCGGCCGGTCTTCGGCAACGTGATCCTCGGCCTCATGCTGGCCACGCTGATGATCCCGGCGATGGTGCTCATCGTCCCGCAGTACGTGACAGTGCTCGACCTGCCGATCCTGCACATCAACCTGCTCGACTCGCCGTTCGCCATCTGGCTGCCGCTTGTGGCCAACGCGTTCAACATCTTCCTGTTGAAGCGGTTCTTCGACTCGATTCCGGAGGAGTTGATGGCGGCCGCCCTCATCGACGGGGCGTCGTCACTGCGCACGCTGTGGTCGATCATCCTGCCGCTGTCGCGTCCCATCCTCGGCGTGGTCTCCATCTTCGCCGTCACGGCGGTCTGGAAGGACTTCCTCTGGCCGAAGCTGGTCATGCCCTCGCCGGAGACCCGGACGGTGAGCGTGGGCATCTACACCTTCGCCGGTGGCACGCCGATGAACGTGGTGATCGCCGCGTCGGTCATCGCCGCCATCCCGACGGTCATCATCTTCCTGATCTTCCAACGGAACATCATGTCCGGCCTGACCACGGGCAGCATCAAGGGGTAGCCAGCAGCGCGCCTCCCGCGGTGAACAACGACAGTTCGCCCGACACATATCCAGGTCCGGCGAAACCGCCGACGTACTGATCCAGAAAGCAGGTGCTCGTGTCCACAGCAGACAGTGGTCCGTGGTGGCGTGGAGCGGTTATCTACCAGGTGTATCCGCGTAGCTTCGCCGACGGAAACGGCGACGGAATCGGGGACATAGCCGGGATCCGGTCCCGGCTGGATCACCTGGCCGCGCTTGGCGTCGACGCCATCTGGTTCAGTCCCTGGTATCCGTCGCCGATGGCCGACGCCGGCTACGACGTGTCCGACTACCGCGACATCGACCCTGTCTTCGGCACGCTGGGCGAGGCGGAGGCACTGATCGCGGAGGCCCACGCGCTCGGCATCCGGACCATCGTCGACGTCGTACCCAACCACTGCTCCGACGCGCACCCGTGGTTCCAGGCGGCGCTCGCCGGCGGCCCGGGTGCGCCCGAACGGGACCTGTTCTGGTTCCGGCCCGGCCGAGGCCCGAACGGCGACCAGCGGCCCACCGACTGGATCGGCGAGTTCGGTGGCGAGACCTGGACCCGGACCACCAACCCGGACGGCACTCCCGGTGACTGGTACCTGCACCTGTTCGCGCCGCAGCAGCCGGACTTCAACTGGGACCACCCACGGGTACGCGCCGAATTCGAGGACATCCTGCGGTTCTGGTTCGACAGGGGCGTCGACGGCATCCGGATCGACTCGGCAGGTCTGCTCGTCAAGGACGGGACGCTGCCCGAGGTCCTGCCGGACCGGCCGCACCCGTTCCACGACCTCGACGGGGTGCACGACATCTACCGGGGCTGGCGGCGGGTGGCCGACGAGTACGCGGACCGGGCCCTGATCGGTGAGGTGTGGCTCCCGGACCGGCAGCGGTTCGCCAACTACCTGCGCCCGGACGAGCTGCACGCGGCGTTCAACTTCGACTTCCTCGGCTGCGCCTGGGACGCCTCGGCGCTGCGCGAGAGCATCGACGGGACGCTGAGCGCCCACGCGCCTGTCGGCGCGCCGGCCACCTGGGTGCTCTCCAACCACGACGTCACCCGGCACGTCACCCGCTACGGCCGGGCCGACACGACGTTCAGCTTCGCCGCGAAGCGCGAGGGGATCCCCACCGACCTGGAACTGGGCACTCGCCGGGCCCGCGCCGCCGCGTTGCTGTCGCTGTCGCTGCCCGGCGCCGCCTACGTCTACCAGGGCGAGGAGTTGGGCCTCTACGAGGTCGAGGACATCCCGTACGCGATGCGCCAGGACCCGATGTGGGAACGCTCCGGCCGCGTCGACCCCGGCCGCGACGGCTGCCGCGTACCGCTGCCGTGGACCGGCGACGAGCCGCCGTTCGGGTTCAGCCCCGAGGGTTCGCCCGCGCCGTGGCTGCCCCAACCCGCCGACTGGAAGGACCGCACGGCTCGGGCGCAGACCGGCGACGCCGCCTCGATGCTGGAGCTGTACCGGGCGGCCATCGCGATCCGCCGGGCCGAACCGGTCCTCGGCGACGGCGAGCTGAGCTGGCTGCCCGCCCCGGCCGGGGTGCTCGCGTTCAGTAGGGGCGAGGGCTTCCGCTGCCTGGTCAACCTCTCCGACGCGCCGGTGGCGATACCCGCCGACGCGCGGTTGCTGCTGGCCAGCGGGCCGCTCGACGACGGGCTGCTGCCGTCGGACACGGCCGTCTGGCTGCGTACCGCCGACACGCCCGCAGTGGATGCGGCCCTGACCTGACCCACCGCCGTGGTGCCGGCGGTCCCGTCCCGGCCGCCGGCACCACCCACCACCCGCGCGCCGCGCACGGAAGGAGGACCGAGGGGACACGCACCACGACGGGCATCCCCCGCACCCGTCGCCGGGCACCGCACCCACACCACCCCCGAAAGAGGTGTAGCGACCCCATGTCCAGAACAACTGTCACCAGACGAACCCGCAGATTGCTCGCCGGCACGCTCGCCGGCCTGCTCCTCGCCGCAGCCCCTGTCGTCACCCCCACGGCCGGCGCCGCATCCGCGGTCGACGCGTCCGCGACCCGGATGGCGCTGCTCGCCGGGGTGTCCGCCACCATGACCGCCAGCAGCTACAACCAGAACTACGTGGCGGGCAACGCCAACGACGGCAACGCGTCGACCTACTGGGAGAGCGCCAACAACGCCTTCCCGCAATGGATCCAAGCCGACCTGGGCGCCACGGTAAACGTCGACCGGGTGGTGCTCAAGCTGCCGCCCGCGTCGGACTGGCAGACCCGTACGCAGACGCTGTCGGTGCTCGGCTCCACGAACGGCTCGACCTTCACCACCCTGAAGGCGTCCGCCGGCTACACCTTCAACCCGGCCAGCGGCAACACCGCCACCGTCAGCTTCACCGCCGCCAGCACCCGCTACGTACGGGTGCAGGTCACGGGAAACACCGGCTGGCCGGCCGCGCAGTTCTCCGAGGTCGAGGTGTACGGCGCCAGCGGCAGCACGGACAGCCAGGCGCCGAGCGTCCCCGGCAACCTGGCCTACACCCAGCCCGCCAGCGGTCAGCTACGGCTCACCTGGTCGGCGTCCACCGACAACGTCGGGGTGACCGGCTACGACGTGTACGCCAACGGCGCACTGCGCGGAAGCGTCAGCGGCTCGACGCTCACGTACACCGACAGTCAGCCCGACAGCGCCACTGTCTCGTACTACGTCCGGGCCAAGGACGCGGCCGGCAACCAGTCGGCGAACAGCAACACGGTGACCCGGACCGGCACCGGCACCCCGCCGACCGGCACCAACCTGGCGGTCGGCAAGCCGATCACCGCCTCCGGGTACGTGCACACGTTCGTGGCTACCAACGCCAACGACAACAACGTGGCCACCTACTGGGAGGGCAACGGCAACCCGAGCACGCTCACCGTGCAGCTCGGCGCGAACGCCAGCCTCAGCCAGATCGTGCTGAAGCTCAACCCGGACTCGGCCTGGGGCACGCGTACCCAGAACATCACAGTCCAGGGCCGGGACCAGGGTTCGTCGAGCTTCACCACGCTGGTCGGCGCGGCGAACTACACCTTCAACCCGGGCAGCGGCAACACGGTGACCATCCCGGTCTCCGGCGCGGCGGCCGACGTACGGCTCTCGATCGCCTCGAACACCGGCGCTCCGGCCGGGCAGGTGGCCGAGTTCCAGGTCTTCGGCACCCCCGCGCCGAACCCGGACCTGACCGTGACCGGCATGTCGTTCAGCCCGTCCGCGCCCGTGGAGACCAGCAGCATCACCCTCTCCGCGACCGTCCGCAACGCCGGCTCGGCCGCCTCCGGCGCGACGAACGTCAACTTCTACCTGGGCTCCACCCGGGTCGGCACCGCGTCCGTCGGTGCCCTCGCGGCCGGCGCCTCGACCACCGTCAACGCCAGCATCGGCACCCGGGACGCGGGCAGCTACCCGCTCAGCGCGAAGGTCGACGAGTCGAACACGGTCGTCGAGCAGGACGACACGAACAACAGCTACACGAACCCGAGCCCGCTGGTGGTCAGCGCGGTCGCCAGCTCCGACCTGGTCGCCTCGGCGGTCGGCTGGTCGCCTGGCAACCCGTCGGCCGGCAACACGGTCACGTTCTCCGTGTCGCTCCGCAACGCCGGCAACCAGGCGTCCGCGTCCGGCGCGCACGGCATCACCCTCACCGTGCTCAACGAGTCCGGCACCGTGGTCCGTACCCTGACCGGCTCGTACTCCGGCGTGATCAACGCCGGTGCGACAGTCGGCCCGGTCAACCTGGGCACCTGGACCGCCGCGAACGGCAAGTACACCGTCCGGGTGGTGCTCGCCACCGACGCCAACGAGTTGCCGGTCAAGCAGGCCAACAACACGAGCGACCGGCCGCTCTTCGTCGGGCGCGGCGCCAACATGCCGTACGACA
Source organism: Micromonospora sp. NPDC000663 (assembly GCF_042898105.1). NCBI lineage: Bacteria > Bacillati > Actinomycetota > Actinomycetes > Micromonosporales > Micromonosporaceae > Micromonospora > Micromonospora sp. NPDC000663. Next base: position 276,690 of record NZ_JBIAYR010000003.1, on the reverse strand, counting down.
TGTACGAGGCCGAGGACGGCGTCGTCGGCGGCGGCGCCAGCGTCGTCGGGCCGAACCGGGAGGTCGGCGACCTGGCCGGCGAGGCGTCCGGTCGACGGGCGGTGACCCTCAACTCGACAGGGAGCTACGTCGAGTTCACCACCCGGGCCAGCACCAACACGCTTGTCACCCGCTTCTCCATCCCGGACGCCCCGGGCGGCGGCGGGATCAACTCGACGCTCAACGTCTACGTCAACGGCACGTTCCACAAGGCCATCGACCTGACGTCCCGCTACGCCTGGCTGTACGGCAACGAGACCAGCCCGGGCAACTCGCCGAGCGCGGGCGGGCCCCGGCACATCTACGACGAAGCAAACGTCATGCTCAACTCGACAGTCCCGGCCGGCAGCAAGATCCGCCTCCAGAAGGACCCGGCCAACACCACCACGTACGCGATCGACTTCATCAACACCGAGCAGGTGGCGCCGATCGCCAACCCGGACCCGGCGCGCTACACCACGCCGAGCGGCTTCACCCACCAGGACGTGCAGGACGCCCTGGACCGGGTGCGGATGGACACCACAGGCAACCTCATCGGGGTGTACCTGCCGGCCGGCAACTACTCCACCTCGTCCAAGTTCCAGGTGTACGGCAAGGCGGTCCAGGTGACCGGCGCCGGCCCCTGGTACACCCGGTTCAACGCCCCGGCGGGCCAGGACAACACCGACATCGGCTTCCGGGCCGAGAACTCGGCGGCGAACTCCTCCTTCAAGAACTTCGCCTACTTCGGTAACTACACCTCGCGGATCGACGGTCCGGGCAAGGTGTTCGACTTCGCCAACGTGTCGAACATCGTGATCGACAACATCTGGAACGAGCACATGGTGTGCCTCTACTGGGGCGCGAACACCGACTACATGACGATCAAGAACTCCCGGATCCGCAACATGTTCGCCGACGGCATCAACATGACAAACGGGAGCACCAACAACCTGGTCAGCAACAACGACGCCCGGGCCACCGGCGACGACAGCTTCGCCCTGTTCTCGGCGATCGACGCGGGCGGCGCCGACATGCGGGACAACGTCTACGAGAACCTGACGTCGACGCTCACCTGGCGGGCCGCCGGTGTGGCCGTGTACGGCGGCTACGGCAACACGTTCCGCAACATCTACATCGCGGACACGCTCGTCTACTCCGGCATCACGATCAGCTCGCTCGACTTCGGCTACCCGATGAACGGCTTCGGCGCGAGCCCGCCCACCCGGTTCGAGAACATCTCGATCGTGCGTGCCGGTGGGCATTTCTGGGGCGCGCAGACCTTCCCTGCGATCTGGGTCTTCTCCGCCTCGAAGGTGTTCCAGGGCATCCGGGTCAGCGACGTCGACATCGTCGACCCGACCTACAGCGGCATCATGTTCCAGACCAACTACCTCAACGGGCAGCCGCAGTTCCCGATCACCGACACGGTGTTCACGAACATCTCCATCAGCGGGGCGCGCAAGAGCGGTGACGCCTACGACGCGAAGTCCGGCTTCGCGATCTGGGCGAACCCGATGCCGGAGACCGGCCAGGGGCCGGCCGTCGGCTCGGTCACCTTCAACAGCCTCCGGCTGAGCAACAACGCCGTGGACATCCAGAACACCACGTCGACCTTCACCATCAACCGCAACTGACTCACCCGGTAGCCGACGCCGTCGGGAGGCCCGACCCTCCCGGCGGCGTCGTGCCGTGCCGGCCCTCGCCCGCGACGAACCGGGCCGCGCCAGGCGCCGCGTCGGTGGCCAGCGACTCCATCCCGTACGCCAACTCGGCCGCCATGGCTTCGCCTTCTGGCCGGCCGGCGCCGGCCAGGACAGCCGCCCGGTCGTTACGCAGGCAGGTCTGCGGATGCCTGGCGATCGCCGCCGCCAACTCCTCGGCCGCGGCCCGCGCCTGGCCGGGCGGCACCAACCGGTTGACCAACCCCATCGAATACGCCTCGTCCGCCGGCACCGCACGGCCGGTGAGGATCAGGTCCATGGCGCGGCTCTCGCCGATCAGCCGGGGCAACCGGACCGTGCCGCCGTCGATCAGCGGCACCCCCCAGCGTCGGCAGAACACCCCCAACGTGGCGTCGGACTCGGCGACCCGCAGGTCACACCAGAGCGCCAGCTCCAGCCCGCCGGCCACCGTGTACCCGGAGATGGCGGCGATCACGGGTTTGCCCAGCGTCATCCGGGTCGGACCCATCGGGCCGTCCCCCTCGGGCTCGACGCGGTTGCCGCTCGGCGTGCCGATCGCCTTGAGGTCGGCGCCAGCGCAGAACGTGCCGCCGGCTCCCCACAGCACGGCCACCGAGGCATCCGGGTCGGCGTCGAAGGCGCGGAACGCGTCCGCGAGGGCCCGCGCGGTGGGCCCGTCGACCGCGTTGCGGGCCGCCGGGCGGTCCAGGATCACCGTCGTCACCGGTCCGGCGTGCTCCACCCGTACACCCATCGGCCCATGGTGCCCGCCGCAGAGCGGAAGCGCATCCACCGGATCATCCGCACGTATTGCTACAGGTCCGTCACCGCCGACCGGTTTGCGACGGCGTTCGCCGGGAAGTCGGTACTCGTGCGAGAGATCCTGACGAAGATCGAGCAGGCGTCCCGGCTGGACCGGGTCGGTGACCGGCTGCAACGGGTGGTGCTGGGGACGCTGCGTCCGCGGAAGCTACGCGACCTGCTGCACGGGGTGCCGCTGGGCCATCCCCTGCACCCGGCGATGGTGCAGGTGCCGGTGGGCTCCTGGATCAGCGCGGCGGTGCTGGACCTGATGCCCGGGCAGTGCCGGGCGGCCACCGCGCTGGTCGGGCTGGGCACCGTCAGCGCCGTGCCGGCGGCGATCGTCGGCCTGAACGACTGGGCGGCCCTCGCCCCCGACCAGCGTCGGGTCGGCCTGGTGCACGCCGCCGCCAACAGCATCGGCCTGACCTTCTACGCGGGCTCGCTGGCCGCGCGGCTGTCCGGCCGGCACAACATGGGCCGCGCCCTGGGCTTCCTCGGGCTGTCCGCGGCGAGCCTCGGCGCGTACATCGGCGGGCACCTGGCGTACAAGCAGGGCGCGCAGGTCAACCAGAGCATCTCCGAGCTGCGCCGGATGAGTGACGGCTGGCACTCGCTCGTCGAGATGTCCGCCCTGCCGCAGCGCACCCTGGTGACCCGCGAGGTGGACGACGTCTCGGTGATCCTCTACCGGCACGGTGACGAGGTCACCGTCATGCTGGAGCGCTGCCCCCACCAGAGCGGGCCGCTCGGCGAGGGCGAGGTCCAGGAGATCGACGGTCACGCCTGCGTGGTCTGCCCGTGGCACGGCAGCGCGTTCCGGCTCAACGGCGGCGAGGTCGTGCAGGGGCCCTCCGGCAACGACCAGCAGATCCTGCCCACCCGCATCCGCGACGGCGTGCTCGAGACCCGCGTCCCCTGACCGGCCCCACCGTCGACACTGGTCGCCGTCGATCACCTTGATCGACAAGGGCATAATGCCCTGGCATGGACCAACATCAACTATTCGGACGCGCCGCGATCGAGCAGGGCATTCCGGAGGACGAGGTCAGCAGGTTCGCCGAGTTCCTCCGGTTCGCGATCTGGACGAGCCCGGCCTACGACGGCCCGCCCGTCGGGCGCGGCGGCGGATTGCCGTCGCTGCCGGTGGGCATGGAGTGGCCGTCCGTCGGGGCGCGACCGCTACAGTTCGTGGCCTCGTTCGACTGCGCGGCGCTGCCCAGGGTGGCCGGCTTCGCCCTGCCGACGGACGGTTCGCTGCTCTTCTTCCTGGACCACGAGCGGGCCGTCGAAGACGACGAGGTCACCGGCGAGCAGCGGTACGCGCGGATCGTGTACGTACCGGCCGGCGCCGAGACCGCCCTCGCCGCGGAGCCTGACCACGACGAGGAGATGTACCACGACAGCAGCCGCCAGTTCGTCGAACCGGAGCACGTTCTCTTCGCCGCGGTCGCCGCAGAGTTGCCCCGCTGGCTCAAGACGGACAGGAAGGCGAGGGCCGGGCTTCCGCGGTCCGACGACGGGGAGCACCTGGGCCTCGACCTGCCACACCGGGCCGAGCTCCGCGCGCTGGTGCGCGAGCTCTGGCCGGAGCCCGACCATGGTGCCTACTTCTACCTGGGCGGATACACGGGTGGCATCGGTGGGCTGGCCACCAACCTCATGTCGGACACCCCGGAGACCGACATGGCGGGGGAGAACATCACGGCACGACGGGAGGCCGGCGAACCCGCCAGCGCGCCGGGGGAGTGGCAGCGCGACCTGGAGATGGAGACATTGCGGGTGATGCGCGAGTGGGTGCCGCTGGTCCAGTTCACGCCGGACTCCGTGCACCGGGGACGTTTCCTGATCCGTCACGACGACCTCGTCGCCCGCCGGTTCGAGAAGGCGCTCTCCTTCACCGCCTTCACCGAATAGGCCGCGCGCAGGTCCCTTGCCGGCTCAGCCGCGCCGGTGCCGACCGCCCTGTGGCCCGTCGTCACCATCCCCGGCCGCACCAGCGGCTACGGCCCGGTCACTTCCGGCTCCCGGTAACCCAACTTGGGCCGGCCGGCGGCGCAGGCCGAGTACCGCGCCGATCTGGGCGCCGACGATGCTCGCGACGGCCAGCACGGCGGAGACCGCGAGGGGCCGGTTCACCCGGTCGTCCGTGCCGGCCCGCGCCGCGCCGACGGTCATCGTGGGTGCCTCGCCGGTCGACTGGCTCGGCGGTGCCGGCTTCGCCTGTTCCGGTGCGCGCTGCTCGGGGGTCGGCCGGGGCGCCGGTGGCCGAGGCGCGGCGGCCTTGGCGACCAGCCGACCGGTGGCGTGTGCCCGGACGCCCTGGTCGTGGGCCTCGTGGGGCAGCCGGAGCAGTTGCCCGGGACGGATGCGGTCCGGGTCGTTCAGCCGGTTCAGCTCGGCGAGTTGCCGGTAGTCGGCGAACTCGTCCAGGTACCGCTCGGCCACCTCGCCGAGATAGTCGCCCCGCGCCACCCGGTACACCGGCGCGGGCCCGTCACCCGCGCTCGGCCCGCCCGGCACGACCCGCCCGAGCGGCCCGATCCCGGTCGTGCCCGTCGACGGGTTCGACGCCGGCGCGGCCAGGGTGGCGACGGTCGGCGCGGCGTACCCCGGATCGGCGTAGACCGCCGTGGCGCTGGCGGCGGCCGGGCTGGCGGCGAGGATCAGCGCGACCGAGCCGACAAGCGCGGCGGCGGCCTTCTGCTGACGGCTCATCCCTGGCAGTTTCGGGGCGGGTCGGCGCAGGGTCTGCGCGCCCAACTCGACGAGCACCGAGAAGGCGAACGTGGCCCACCCGAACCAGCCGGCCAGGGCAAGTGCCCGCAGGAAGAGCTGACCGTCGTCCCGGCTGGTCAGCGCGGTGCCCACCTCGCTGATGGTGGGCAGATGGTCGGGCAGTGGATTGCCGGCGAAGGCGATGAGCGCGATCGGCGCGCCGGCCAGCAACGCGCAGAGTACGACAAGCGCGCCGACGCCGGTGAGGATGCGTCCGGTGCGCCGTACGACCGAACCACCAGGTGCGGGCATGGCTGCCTCTCCCTTCCTACGGTCCTGCGGTGACGGCCCGCGCGGTCGCTTCGCCGGTGACGGTGACCGTCTGGGGGAAGCCGAGCAGCCCGAGCATCGAGCGCTGGTAGGTGACCGTGACTGTCACCCGGATCAGGGTTTCTCCGCCGACCTGCGGGAAGCTCACGGTGTGGCCGGTGGTGCCGGCGGAGGTGAGGTACGTGGCGACCGCCGCGGTCGCCTCCGGTTGGTCGATCCGTTTCGGGCCGCCCTCGATCGCGGTGGCCCGGTCGATGGCCTGACCGCCGGCCCTTGCCGCCTCCGCGGCCAGGTTGTCGGCGCGTTGCAGGGTGCGCAGCTGCCCGGCGCCGTCGAAGGAGAGGCCCACGATTGCCAGTACGCCGAGCATCGCCACCGCCAGGAAGATGCTCACCCGGCCGTCGTCCCCGCTGGTTGGCCTGGTCACTTCCGGCTCCGGTACCGGTCCAACGGCGACGTGAAACTCGCCGTGACCAGGTTCTCGGTCGGCATCCCGGGGAGGACATCCAGCGACACGTCCCGGAAGGACACCAGGCAACTGATCCGCACGGTCACCGTGGCGTTCACACCGACCGGGCTGCTGAACGCGTCCTCGAAGCTGGTCGCGGTGCCGGCCACCGAGCCGGAGAACGTCGGGTTGAGGGTGTTGGAGCAGGCCAGCCCGTGCCAGTCCAACTGCTTCTGGGCGGCCTCCACGGCGGCCGTCCGGGCGGTGCCGGCGTCCCGGGAGATCGAGGCGGCGCGCGCCGCGTCGTGTGCGGCGGTCTCGAGCGACTCCGCCGCCACCGCGCTGCGACCGGCCACCCCGGCCAGCACCATCAGCGCGATGAACGCGGGCGCGAGCACCGCCACCTCGATGGAGACCGAGCCCCGCTCGGCGGTACGGTTCACGGCTGGGTCACCCTCTCCGCGGTTCCGTGGGCGGTCTGTTGCACCGCGAAGTCCACACCCGGAATGACCGACAGGGACCGACCCGTGACCGTGCAGGTCACCTCGGTGTCCGCGTCGGTGATCACACAGGTCGGTCCGGGGGTGTCCCAGCCGACGAGCCAGCCGCCCGCGTTCCCGAGGAACTGGGTCGCGCGTGCCACCCCGGCGCCGTCCTCCGCCTGCTGCACCCGCTGGGCGTTGACGCCGCTCTGCGCGGCGTTCAGGGCGGTGGAGCGGGCCAGGAAGACGGCCGCGACCTGGATCGAGCCGAAGAGCAGCACCAGGATGACCGGCATCATCACGGCCAGCTCCACCGGGTTGGCCCCCCGCTCCAGGTCACCGGCCGCGAAGCGACGCCGGACGGCGATCACCGCCCGGCGCCACTTCGGGAACGCGGCGTGGCACATCCGGTGGCTGCTAGGGGGCCGTCGGGTTCGAGAAGGTCGGGATGTTCGTCATCCAGTTGTTGGCCCTGGCGAGGGCCAGGCCGGTGACGACGGTGGCGACGAAGACCAGACCGAAGATGATCACGGCGGTCGGCACCGGGCTGTCGCCGCGCTCGCCGTCACGGCTCAGCTCGGCCAGGCGCGTCGTCACCACGACGTGCAGATAGCTGAGGATGGACATGGCGTACTCCTTTGTGCGGACGGGGGTCAGATACGGGCGATGAACGGATAGACGACGAAGCCGAGCAGCACGAAGACGAGCAGTGCCCCAGGGATGTCCAGTCGACTGGTCACCCCCTCGGCGCGGGCCAGGTTGTCGGTGCGGATCTGGTCGCGCAGCGAGTCGGCCCGGCTGCGCAGGGTCTCGTGCACCTGCGCGCCCTCGCTGCCGGAGGAACGCATGATCGCGCCGACGTCGCCCAACTCCGGGATGCCGATCTTGTCGGCGAGGTCGCGCAGCTCGTCCCAGGGTGCGTGCATCTGCATCTGGGCGATCCGCAACGACTCCTGGAGCCTGTCGAACACCCAGCCGTCGCAGACCGCCGCCGCCCGCTCCAGCGACTGCACCGGCCCGTGCGCGGCGGACAGCTGCAACGCCACCAGATCCAGGTACGTGCACACGGCCTGGCGGAACTCGCCGCGGGCGGCATCCGCCTTGGCCAGCACCGACCGGTGGGCCAGCAGGCCGGCCATCAGCGCCAGGCCGAGACTGCCGAGCACCGGTACGGCGAGCGGAAACGAGACACCGAACGCCAGCAGCGCCACCCCGAGCAGAGTCGGCAGGGCGAGCCCGATCAGCGCCGACAACAGCACCGACAGCGCGTACTGCTCGGGGGTCTGCCCGATCAGGGCGAGCTGCCGGTGCGGCGGCCGCAACCAGCGGGACAGCCCGGTCATCCACTCCAGCCGGCGGGACGCGGGGGTCGGGATCCGCCCGACGCCCGGAGGCTGGTGCAGCCGACGCAGCGCCGGGCCGAGCGCCGGTGTCGCCGGCACCAACTCCCGGACCACCAGGAACAGGCCGAGCCCGATCGCCGACCCGCCGCACACCGCGATGGCCAACTGCCAGTTGACGATCACGCGATCACCTCGTCCGGGTCTGGTGCGGGCAGGAAGCGCGCCGGTCGCTGCGGCTGACTCATCGACCGCACCCAGGCCAGCAGGGCGATGAACGCGGCACCGAGGGCGGCCATCACCACCTGGCCGACAGGAGTTCCGTACGGCTTGATGTACTCGGTGTTGATCAGCCCGTACGCCAGGGTGGCGAGCGTCATCCCGGTGAGGAAGCGGACCGCGAACCGTGGCTGGGTCCGTTTGGCCTCGATCTCCCGACGGGTCGCGACCTCGGCCGCCGCCGCGCCGGCGATCGAACCGAGTACGTCACCCAGCCGTTCACCCCGGTCGCTGAGGTGCAGGATCAGCGCCGCGACCACCTGGTCGCAGACCGGATCGCCGATCTCGTCGGCGAACGCGAGCAGCGCGGAACGCGCCGTCCAGCCGGCCTGGAGCCGGGCGGCGAGCAGCCGGACCTCGTCCTCGATGCCCGGTGGAACGCTGCCGATCGTCCCGATGATCGACTGTTGGAGGCCCTGCCCGGTGCTGGAGACGTCCTTGAGTCGGCGGGTCCACTCGCCGACCGCCTCGATCCGGGCGATCGCCCGCTGCTCGGCCTTGCCCACGCCGAACAGCCACGGCGTGCCGGGCACCGCCACGGCCACCAGCAGGCCCACCACCGGCAGCCCGGTCAGCAGGAAGGCAAACGCTCCGGCGATCACCGCGGCGACCAGGAGGGCCTGATAGCCGCGCTGCTCGGCGGGAGTGCTGCCGGGGCCGCGCCACAGCCGGCTCAGGCCCGGCCCGGCTCCCGGGGACCGGCCGGCGGGCCGGCGGGTGCCGACCAACGCCACAACGGCAAGCAGCAGCCCGGCCACACATGCGGCGCCGGACACCACCGCGACCAACTCCAGGCTGTTTCCCATCACGTCACCGTCGGGCCAGCCGGGTCTGCCGGGCGCGACGCCAGGCACCAGTGCCGGCCTCGATCCACCGGGTCAGCAGCCGGACGTCGTAACCCACCCGCAGCAACTGGTCGCGGACGCGCTCGGGCAGGTGCCGGGGGACAGCGCGACCGTCCGGGCCGGGGCCGAAGACGGTGGTGGTGGTGATCCGGCCAGCCTCGCCGGCCCCGATCACCTCCTCCACGTGCGACACGAACCGGTGCTTGCGTCCGCCGATCGCCGTCTCGTCCTCGACGGTGACGTAGACGATCAGGTCGAGGGCGTTGCCGGCCATCCGGCGGGCCTGGTCGACTGTCATCTCGCGGCCGTGCGCCAACGCCAGCTCCACGATCCGTTCACCCACACCGGCTGCCGTACGGGCGTGGATTGTGCACATCGAACCCCGGCTCGTGGTCATCGCCTGGAGCATCGGCACGATCTCCCGGGACCGCACCTCACCCACGATGATCCGCAGCACGCCCATCCGCAGCGACAGCGGAATCAGGTCGGCGATCGTCACCTCACCGGCCGGGCGGCCGTCGAAGCCGCGTTCGCCGTGCCCTTCGCGCGCCTCGAAGCTCATCACCGCCCGGTGCCGCTCGCGGCGGCGGGCCGGCAGGAGTTCCCGGCTCTCCTCCAGCAGCACGTACGGCTCGTCGGGCGGGATCTCGTTCATCAACGCCCGGATGATCGTGGTCTTACCGGCACCGGCCAGCCCGGCGACCATGATGTTCAGTCCGGCGCGCATCGCCGCGCGCAGGAAGTCACGCAGCAGCGGGTCGATCATCTCGTCCAGGTCACCCCTGGCGCCGGCCAGATCGTCGAGGCTCACGTCGAGCGTGTTGTGCTTGCGGATGACCGCGTACGGGCGGTGGCTCACCAGGAACACCGCGGCCAGCCGGCTGCCGTCGGGCAGTTGCAGGTCGAGGGTGGGCTTGACTGTCGACAGGGACCGTTCGGTCGCGCCGGCCCGGCGGGCCGCCGCCTGGAGGATCTCCACCAGTTCGGCGTCGCTGTCGGCAATCGGCTCGGCCCAGTCCACCCCGCCGCCGTGCCGGGTGATGCGCACCTGGTCGCAGCCGAGGATGTGCACCTCCTCGATCGTGTCGTCGACCAGCAGCGTCTGGAGCCGGCCGAGGCCGACCAGTTCGGCGGTCACCTGGTCGAGCAGCAGCCGTTCCTCGTCGGCGGCCATCGGGGTGCCGGCCCGACGGACCGCGTCGGCGTACTCGGAGACGACAGTGACGGCCAGCCGCGCCCGCTCGGTGTCCTCCTCGTCGACTGTGAACTCCCGGCCGCGCTGCCAGAGGGTGAGCCGTTCGGTGAGTTCCCGGCGCAGCTCCCTGACGACCTGGAAGTCCATCCGGGGGCGCAACGGCTGCTCCGGCGTCCGCGGGCCGACGGTTGGCGCCGGTGCCGGCATCGACACGGGCTGGTGCTGGTGACGGCCGTTCGGCGCGGGCAGCGGCGGCGCGGTGGAGGTGGCGCCCGGCGGCTGCCGGCGGGGGTCGGTGGAGACCGGCTCAAACCGCATCCGGCACCCCCTGCTGCACGGGCCAGGCAAGTCGTGCCTGCCGGCGTTCGAGCAGGGCACCGATCGGCACCTCCAACGCGGCCGCCGCGCGCAGCAGCGGCCGTCCGGACCGCAATGTCCCACCGAGGCGGAGCACCCCTGCGGTACGCGAATCGTGCGGCAACCTGGCGATGACAGGCAGTTTCAACGAGCGGCTGATCTCCGCCCGACCGTGCCCGTCCCCGACCAGCAGCAGCCGCAGGGTGCCCGGCGGCACCCGATGCTCGGCGAAGTCCCGTTCGATGGCGGTGACGGCGGCCCGCGTCCCGGAGAGGTCGGGCAGGTGGGCGCGGGTCACCAGCAGCACCACCGAGGCGGCGCGCAGCAGCGGCCACGGCGGGCCGGCGACGTGTAGCCGGCCGCAGTCGACGAGGACGTCGTAGCCGGGGGTGCCGCGGTCCAGGGCGTTGAAGTAGTCGGCGAAGCGCTGCCAGAGCGGGGTGACGCTGCCGGCCTGCGTCGGGTCGACGAGCCCGGGCAGCAGCAGCCGTTCGCGGCGTGGCGCGTCCAGGTCGACGAGCTGGGACCAGAACGCGGTCTCCAGGTTGCCGTCGCGCAGCTCACCGACGGCCAGCTCACCGATGCCGCGTGGCCCGTCCAACTGGCCGCCCAGGTAACCGGCGAGGATCGAACCGCCGGACGGGTCACATTCGGCGAGCACCAGCCGGCGGTGCCAGGCCAACGCGCAGGCAAGGGCCGAGGTCGTGACGCCCGGCGAACCCTTCGCGGACACCAGCGCGACGATCGCCATGCTCAGGCCGCCTCGGTCAGGACGACGGCGAGCCGCTTCTGCGCGGCGAGCGCCACCACAGCGGGCACGTCCCGGGTGGTGAGCGCCAGGTACACGACCTGGTCGTCGTTGGCCTGGTTGACCACGTCGATCACGGTGGCCGAGAAGCGGGTGCCGGCGGCGGCCGATTCTCCGTTGGCGTTGCTGTCCGGGGTGCTGACCAGCAGGACCTTGTCCCCGGGGTGCAGTCTGCGGGCCGGCACCTGTGCGGTCTTCAGGCCCAGCGCGATCTGCTGCTGGCCGGGCCCGAGCAGCGGATCGTCGGTGATCTGCGCCAGCGTGAGCAGGGTGCCGGGCACCAGCGCCACGGCGGCGCGCTTTCCGATCACCTCGTCGAGCCGGTTTGCGGGTACCGGCCGCAGCCCCTGCCCTCCGGCGACCTGCACGGTGATCAGGTCAGCGGTGCCGATCTCGCGGCCCACCTCCACCGGCCGGGCCACCGCAAGGTAGCTGCCGGTGGCGCGGACCGAGGTGACCGCGAACGCCGCGCCCAACCCGCCAAGGGCGATCAGGAGTACGGCCAGACCCAGCAGCCCCGGGCGGACCCGGCGCTGTCGGACCACCTTGGGCGGGGTGACCGGCGCGTCGACCGACCCGGTTCCGTTGCGCGTCGCGAGGCTCATCTGGTGACCACCTGGAGTTCGTTGATCTGGATCGGAACGGTGCCGCTGGTCCTGGTCACCGGGATCACGTCGCTCGCGCTTCCGTCGTCGGTCCACCAGCGCACCTTCCAGTGCGTGGTGGCGCCGACGCGGTACGTCCCGGCCTTCGGGTAGCCCTCGTCGAAGCCGCAGTCCGGGGAGGGTTTTCCGGCGTAACTGCCCTTGGCGTCGTACGGGGTGCCGGGACCGGTGCAGGTGACGGTGTCCTTCTTGTTGCCCATGTCCCAGACGATCCGGTCGACAGTCGCCTCGATGGAGACAGTCAGACCACGGTCGGACGCGGACGCGCGCAACGGGCCGAAGTAGCTGGGGCTCGGCGTCGCCCACATCCACACCGGCAGGCCGACCAGGCCGGGGCCGACGTCCTTGCGGGGCGCGACGCGGAGTCGGGCGGGCAGCAGCTTGATCGACGCCAGGGCGCGGCGGGCCAGCTCCTCCGGGTCGGGTGGCGCGCCGTACCCGGCCGGTGGACCGTCCCGCAGCTCCTCGCGCTGGCTGCCCTGGTCACCGCCGTTGCAGGTGAGCAGGTACCACTGCTTGCCCTCTGGGGTGTTGGCAGGCTGCGGCTCCTCCAGCTTGTAGTAGCAGCCATCGCCGTTGTTGAACCAGCCCAGCACCGGGTGGTAGCAGGGGATGGTCTTTCCGTCCCATTGGCAGACGCCGCCACCTCCACCGCCGCCGTCGTTCCCGCCGCCACCACCGTTGTCTCCGCCGCCGCCGGGGGTGCCGGGTTCGTCGTCCCAGACGCTGCAGTCGGGCTGGTCGGGCGGGCAGCTGGCCCCCGGGTCGGCGCGCCGGGCTGCGGTGGCCGGCAGGGTGCCGCCGATCACCAGCAGCAGCGCGAGGCCGATCCCGGTGAGGGCCCGGCGGGGCCTGCCCCGTCCTTTCCGGGTCAGCACGGCTGGTCCCGGTGGGTCGAGCCGGAGTTGATGAGCCAGCGGCCGTCCGGATAGCGGGTGGCGGTGGCGGTGGAGAGGTGCCTGCCGCCGCCGCTGCCCGGCACCACACGCTTGTCCTTGGCGTAGACCAGCCGGTACGCGCTCGTGTCCAGGCAGTCCTGGATGTCCACGGTGGCAGGGGTCGCGTCCAGGCTGACCGCCGTCACGGTCGGGTCGGACTTCACAGTCCCGGTACGCATAGCGCCGTGCTCCTTGGCCTCGTGAATGGACAACCGGACCCGGGTGAGAAGTGGATCAGCGAGGAAACGGGACAGTTCCGGCGCGCGCGGATCACTGCGTACGCTCGCCGTACGGGAAGCCGCGAGATAACCGGAGTACGCGGCCAGCGCGGCCTTTTCTGCGGCCTGCCGTTCGACATCGGGATCGGTCCGTTGCCCTTCCTGGGGGGCCGCCATCGGCTTTTCGGCGACTTCCCGTCCGCTGGCGCAGGCCGTGACAGGTACCGCCGCCACGACCGCCAGCAGGCAGATTGCCGCTCGTCTGAGCTGCCGTCCGCGCACCGTCGAGCCTCCTCGTGGTCGCCCGACGCGGTGACCGATCACCGGCGCAGGGCATGCGGAAGCGCGCCCGGATCAGCACATCCGGAGCTGGTCATTGCGCTTCTGCATTCACCGTTACGGATCTTCTACAAATGCAAGGTCCTGTGTCGTCCAGTTGTTGTAGTGAGGCTTGCGTCACACTCAAGGGGCGAGCATAAGCTGACGACCGCCGATGCAACAGAGGCAATTCAAGCGAACACGCTCCGTGATGTCAGGTGGTGGTGGCGGGTGTCAGTGCTGCATCCCGATCAATGGCCGAATGGGCGGCCGTCGCCGATCGGGCGTCGCCGCGTCGGGTGGAGTCCCGCCGGCCCTTCCGCCGGTAGCGGGAGTGGGGCATCGCGGCGTCATCCCGGCATCGCGCGGGCACTCTCGGCCGGACGGCCAGTCCGGCGGGTCGTTCGGACCGCCGGCTCGAGCACCGACGGCGGCGGCCTCCGGCGGCCCGGCGCGCAGGTCGCTTTCTGCGCCATCCGCTACACCGAAGCGATGGTTCAGTCACGATCCGTGTTCACGTTGACGGGGAGCCTCGAGCGAGTGGGGCGGCCGACGTGGCACTGACCGGACCTCCGACGTCCGCTCCCGGGCAGCCGGACCCGACCGGTCGGCGCGAGAGTCGCCCACGACCGGCGCGGCGCGGCCTGGGTCACGACCGACTCGCGGCCGTGCTCGCGATCGTGACGGTCAGCCCGTTGCTGCGGCTGGCCGCCCTGCGGTACGCCGTACCGTCGGGCACCGCCGACCGGGCCGGCTGCGACGCCTGCGGCGCGGCGATCGGCCTGACCCGGTCGTGGCCGGCGCTCGGCCCGGCCGGCCGGTGCGGCCGCTGCCGGGCGAGGGTCGGCCCGCCACCGGGCACCGTCGAGCTGGCCGCGCTCGGCGCTGTCGTGCTGCTGGTGCTGGTCGGGCCGCCGATCGGACCGCTCTCGGCGCTTGCCTGGTGGCTCGGCTGGACCGTCCCGGCGGTCATCGTCGACCTGGCCGTCCACCGTCTGCCGGACCGGCTCACCTTGCCGGCGGCCACCGGGACCTGGCTGCTGCTCGGCCTGGCCGCACTCGCCGACGCCGCCCCCGGTCCGTGGCTGCGCGCCGCCGCCGCCGGTACGGTGCTGGCGCTGCTCTTCGCCACCAGCACGCTGCTGCTCGGCCGGCGCGGCTTCGGGCTGGGCGACGCCAAGCTGGCGCTCAGCGTGGGGGCGCTGCTCGGCTGGTACGGCTGGCCGGTGCTGCTGCTCGGGATCCTGCTCGCGTCCGCCCTGTCCGCGCTTGTCAGCGTGGGACTGCTGGCTGCCCGACGGGCCCGCTGGAGCACCCACCTCCCGTTCGGCCCGTTCCTGCTGCTGGGCACGACGGCAGCCCTCCTCCTGACAGCCTGACCCCGGCCCGCGATCTCCAGCGGTCAGGGGCGGGAGCGGCTCGCCAGCTTGGGGGTCGGGCGGGTGGCGCGGTCGGCGCGGCGGCGCAGCGCCTCAGCCGTCGGGCGGGCCAGCAGCGGGGTCAGCAGTGCGGCGACAAGGGCGCCGAGCAGCACACCCGCGGCGACGTCGTGGGGGTAGTGCACGCCCACGAAGACCCGGGAGAACGCGGCAAGCGCGGCCAGCGGCAGCGCGACCAGGCCGAGCCGGCGGGAGAGCAGCAGCGTGGTGACCGCCAGGGCGCCCGCGATGGTGGCGTGGTTGCTGGGGAACGACCAGTCTCCCGGTGGCGGGCAGGCACCAGCGATGATCGCCCGGCCGAGGTTCCGGCACGGCCGGTCCTCGTCCACCACGGTCTTGAGCCATTCGCTGCCCGCGTACGCCAGGAGGGTCGGCAGCGGCGAGACCAGGGCGAGTGCGCGATCGCGGGGGCCGCCGGACAGGCGGCTCAGCGCGGCCACGACCAGTAGCGCGCCAAGGAGCAGGATCACCCCTTCGGTGGCGTGCCCCACGAACCACCGCAACGGGTCGGGGCTGCCGGCGGCGGCGTCGACGACGTCGTGGTACCACTCGGCGCTGATCTCCGGAACGTCAGTGCTGCCGTTGTCGACCATGCATCACCTCACTAAATGTTCATACCCCGGTCACCAGGGGGACATCGTAGTAACGCGGCACAGG
Organism: Micromonospora sp. NPDC000663; assembly: GCF_042898105.1. Taxonomy (NCBI): domain Bacteria; kingdom Bacillati; phylum Actinomycetota; class Actinomycetes; order Micromonosporales; family Micromonosporaceae; genus Micromonospora; species Micromonospora sp. NPDC000663. The sequence goes on along the minus strand of NZ_JBIAYR010000003.1, from coordinate 261,149 downwards.
GCACCGCTGCGGACGAAGGTCAGGTCGGCCCCACGACCTTCGTCCAGCAACCACTCAGGCGTTTCTGCTTGGCTGGTCGGGGACGTCGGCATCACCAGGAGGCTTCGTGCACACCAGTTCGACGACAGGTCAACCATCTCTCGCCGCCGACATGGTGGGAGACGAGACCTGGCGGATCCGGCGTACGGTGGCGGACCTCGACCGGCTCGGCGAGACCGAGTCGATCTTCGCGCTGGGCAACGGGTGGGTCGGCTGGCGTGGTGTCCTCGACGAGGGCGCGCCGTGTGGGATGCCGGGCAGCTACGTCAACGGCTTCCACGAGCGGCGTGAGCTGAGTTACCCCGAGGAGGGGTACGCGTTTCCCCAGGCCAGCGACACGGTCGTCAGCGCGCCGAACGCCGCGCTGATCCGGGTGTGGGTCGACGACGAGCCGCTGGACCTGCGGACCGGGACGGTGCGCGGCCACGAACGGGTGCTCGACCTGCGGGCGGGTGTGCTGCGCCGGGAAACCGAGTGGGTCTCGCCGGCCGGGCGGCGGGTGCTCGTGCGCAGCACCCGGCTGGTGTCCCTGCCCCGCCGTCCGGTGGCCGCCGTCCGATACGAGGTCGAGCCACTGGACGGGCCCGTCGATCTGCGGGTCTGCTCGGACCTGCTGGCCAACGAGAGGGTGCCGGAGAGTTCCGACGACCCGCGTGCCGCCTCGACGCTCACCGATCCGCTGACCGGTGAGGCGTACCGCGCGGACGGGCTCGACGGGGTGCTCGTGCACCGTACCGAGCGCAGCGGCCAGCGGGTCGCGGTGGCGGTCAGCCACCTGCTGGACGCGCCGGACACGGTGACCGTCAGCGGCGACGGCACCCCGGACCGGGTACGGGTGACGGTGGCGGGCCGGGTGCACCCGGGGGAGCGCCTGCGGTTGACGAAGTTCGCCGCGTACGAGTGCACGCCAGTCGACGGGACGCCCGTCGACGAGCTGGCCGACCTGGTCACCGCCGAGGCGGACGCGGCCCGCGCGGACGGCTTCGACGCTCTGCTCGCCGACCAGCGTGCCGCCCTGGACGCCGCCTGGCAGGTCGCCGACGTGCAGCTCGACGGCGATCCGGAACTCCAGCAGGCGGTCCGGTTCGCGATGTTCCACCTGATCCAGGCGGGCCGCCCGGACGGGGACCGGACCATCTCAGCCAAGGGGTTGACAGGCAACGGCTACGACGGGCACGTGCTCTGGGACACCGAGACGTACGTCCTGCCGGTGCTCACCTATCTGGCCCCTGCGGTGGCCCGCTCGGCGCTGAGCTGGCGGCACGCCCACCTGCCGCAGGCCCGGGAGCGGGCCGCCGAGCTGCGGCTGACCGGGGCGACATTCCCGTGGCGGACCATCGGCGGCCGGGAGTGCTCGGGCTACTGGCCGGCGGGCACCGCGGCGCTGCACGTCAACGCCGACATCGCCGACGCGGTGCTGCGCTACCTGGCGGCCACCGACGATGAGCGGTTCCTCGCCGAGGCGGGGCTGGAACTGCTCGTGGAGACCGCCCGGCTGTGGCACGGCTTCGGCCACTGGTCCGACTCGGGCACCTTTCACCTGCACGGGGTGACCGGGCCCGACGAGTACGCCGCCCTGGTGGACGACAACCTGTTCACCAACCTGATGGCGCGGCGGAATCTGCGTGGCGCGGCGGACGCCGCCGAGCGCCTACCCGAGCTGGCCGGCCGGCTCGGCGTGGGCCCCGACGAGGTGGCCGGCTGGCGGGCCGCTGCCGACGCGATGTTCATCCCGTACGACAGTGAGCGCGGGGTGCACCAGCAGGCCGCCGGGTTCACCGAGCAGCCGGAGTGGGACTTCGCGGCCACCGACGAGGACGACTACCCGCTCCTGCTGCACTATCCGTACCTGGAGCTGTACCGCAAACAGGTGGTCAAGCAGGCCGACCTGGTGCTCGCCATGCAGCTCAACCCGGGTGAGTTCACTGCCGACGAGAAGGCCCGCAACCTGGCCTACTACGAGGCCCGCACGGTCCGCGACTCGTCCCTGTCGGCCGCGCCGCAGGCGGTGCTGGCCGCCGAGGTCGGGCACCTCGATCTGGCGTACGACCTGTTCGCCGAGTCGGTTCTCCAGGATCTGGAGGACCTGGGCGACAAGACCGCCGACGGACTGCACCTGGCGTCGCTGGCCGGTGCCTGGCTGGCGCTGGTGCAGGGCTTCGGTGGGATGCGCGACGACCGTGGAGTGCTCTCCTTCGACCCCCGGCTGCCCGGGCGGCTCGACCGGCTGGCGTTCAGCCTGCGCTGGCGCGGTGACCGGCTGCGGGTCACGCTGACTCCGACCGAGGCCCGCTACGAGCTGCCCGACGCCACCGGAGACGTCGAGGTCGAGCTGTGGCACCACGGCGAGTCGGTGGTGGTGACAGGCGCCGCGCCGGTCACCCGCCCGATGCCGCAGGTGCCGGACCCCGGCCCCGAGCCGCTCTCCCCGCCCGGTCGGCGCCCCACCCGCCGTTCGTCCGACTGAGGTCATCCGGCACCCGCTCAGGCGGGCGCCGGGCCACCCGCCATCCGCTCGCGGACGGCCTCCAGCGCCTCGAAGGCGTACGCCCAGTTGTGGCACTTGAAGCTGCGCAGCCCGTCGATGGCGATGTGACAGTCGGAGCAGCGCACCCCGGCGATGGCATCGGGGACCTCGGTGTTGACGTACTTGCGTTCGCCCAGGATGACGGTCGCGATCATGGTTTTGTCGTGCAGGCCGGAGAGCGCCGACGAGACGATGTCGTACCAGGTGATCCGCCTGCCGCACTTGGGGCAGTCCGGTTCGTCGCCGCTGACCCAGAGCGGGGCGCCGATGCTGCGCGGCGGCATGCCGAGCAGCTTCTCCAACCGCCGGACGTCCGACTCGGGGGTGGTCCACCGGTGCCGGCCGGGCAGCGAACCGGGCGAGTCGTACACGGCGCGGAACAGGTCGTTGTCGACATGCACGGTCTCCCGTTGAGCTGTCATCGGCGTCCCTCCTCGTTGAGTGGGTGCCCCCACCGTGGTCTGCGATGACCATGGGTGCAGCCGGATCAACGACACGAGGGGGCGGCGGGTCGTCGCCCCGGGTGCTAGACATCGAGATCCGATCGCGCCGTCGAAGGGACCCCTCGTGACCGACCAGCCGGCAGCCGACGCCACCGCCCGACCCAACGTCGCCCGGATGTACGACTACTTCCTCGGCGGTAGCCACAACTTCGCCGCCGACCGGGCCGCCGCCGAACGGGTGCTGGAGATCTTCCCGGAGACCGGGGTGGCAGCCCAGACCAACCGGCACTTCCTGCGCCGGGCAGTCCGGTACGCCGCAGCGCAGGGCGTACGCCAGTTCCTGGACATCGGCGCCGGCCTGCCCACCCAGGGCACCGTGCACGAGGTGGTGCGTACGGTGGCGCCGGGCGCGCGGGTCGTCTACGTCGACTACGACGAGGTGGCCGTCACGTACGCCCGGGAGTTGTTGACGGACGTGCCCGGCACGGCGGTCGTCCAGGGTGACCTGCGGCGGCCCGACGACCTGCTCGCGCACCCGGACGTGCGGGGCACGCTCGACCTGGACCGGCCGGTGGCGGTGCTGCTCCTCGCGGTGCTGCACTTCGTGCCGGACGCCGACGACCCGTGGGCGGCTGTCGCCCGGCTGCGCGACGCCACGGTGCCCGGCAGTCAGCTGGTGCTGTCGCACCTGACGTTGGACGGCATCCCGCCGGAGTTGGCCGAGCGCGGGCAGGCCATCTACCGCAACAGCAGCGCGCCGTTGGTGCCGCGCACGCACGCCGAGACGCTGCGCTTCTTCACCGGGTACGACCTGGTCGAACCGGGCCTCGTGGAGACCACCAGGTGGCGGCGGGACGGGGAACCGGAACTGATCGACTCGCACGGCTACGCGGGGGTCGGCGTCCGCCGCTGATCCTCTTTCGCCTCGGGCGGCCTCCTTCGGGTGGTACGACGGACGCAGGGCGTGCGGCCACCGGGAGGAGCGCCGATGGCGAGCAAGCCCGAGAGGCTGCTGCGGGGAAGCGGTGCGCCGCTGAGCGCCTCGTTCCTGGAGCTCTTCTTCGACCTGGCGTTCGTCCTGGCCCTCAGCCAGTTGGCCGAGCATCTGCTGCACGACCTCACGCCGGGTGGCGCGCTGCGGACCGCCCTGCTGCTGACCGGGGTCTGGTGGATCTGGGTGACCACCACCTGGTTCGCCGACTGGTACGACCCGGAGAGCCCGGCGGTGCGCGGGTTGCTGATCGCCGCCGCGCTTGCCAGTCTGCTGGCCGGGGTGGCGATCCCGCAGGCGCTGGGGGACCGGGGCCTGCTGTTCGCCGGCGCGTACGTGGTGCTGCACGTCGGCCGCAGCATCGTCACAGCCGTCGCGCTGCGCGGGCATCCACGTCAGCGCCGGGCGCTGCGGATCATGACCTGGTACAGCCTCTCCGGGGTGCCGTGGCTGGCCGGCGCGTTCCTGCCGGACTGGCGGGTGCCGCTGTGGGTGCTCGCGCTCGCGATCGATGTGATCGGCCCGCGACTCGGCTGGCCGACGCCCCGCCTGGGTCGCGCCGCGTCGGAGGAACTGCATCTCGCCGGCGAGCACTTCGCGGAGCGGTACCAACAGATCATGATCATCGCGCTCGGTGAGCTCGTCCTGGTCGCCGGCCTCTCGTACGCCGACACGCGTCTGGATCTGCCGGAGACCGCCGCGTTCCTGCTGGTCTTCGCCACCGCCGTGCTCATCGGGCTGCTCTACGTGACGCCCGCCGGCCTGCGCCTGGCCCCGGCCATCGAGCACGCCGACCCGGCTCGGCTCGGCGTCATCACCGGATACCTGCACCTGGTGATGGTCGCCGGCCTGGTGGTCACCGCGGTCGGGGCGGAACTGAGCATCGCCCACCCCACCGAGACCGGCGACACGGCGGCTGTCCTGGCCATCCTGGGCGGACCGACGCTGTTCCTCGTCGGACGGATCCTGTTCTCGGTGGCGATCCACAGGCGGATCTCGTGGCCCCGGGTGGCCGCCCTGTTCGTGCTGTCCGGTGCGGCGGTCGCCCTGCGGCCGCCGCTGCTGGCGGTCACCGCGACCGCCACAGGTGTGGCGCTCGTGGTGGTTGTCCTGGACCGGGCCGGCGTCATGCGCTATCGCCAACGTCAATAACCTGACTAAAGTCAGGCATATGGACTCCACACTCGTTGCCGCCGTGCGGCGGTTCAACCGGACGGTCACCCAGCGGGTGGGCGCGCTCGACGACGAGTACATGGCCCAGAGCCGCCCCCTCGGGCAGGCCCGCCTGCTCTGGGAGATCGGCCCCGCCGGCGCCGAGGTCGCCGCGCTGCGGGCGCGGCTCGGCCTCGACTCGGGATACCTCAGCCGACTCCTGCGCACCCTGGAGAACGACGGGCTGGTCACGGTGGGCCCGGTCGAGCAGGCCGGCGGCGACGGCCGGGTCCGCACGGCCCGACTCACCGAGGCCGGCCGGGCTGAATGGACACAGCTCGACCAGCGGTCCGACGACCTCGCCGTCTCGATCCTCGAACCCCTCACCGAGCACCGCCGCGAACGACTCGTCACCGCCATGGCCGAGGTCGAACGGCTGCTCGTCGGCTCGATGGTCGTCATCGAGCCGTGCCCCCCGAACGATCCGCGGGCACGTGCCTGCCTGCGCGCGTACGCCAGGGACGTCGCCCGACGATTCGACGACGGGTTCGACCCCGCGCTGAGCAGCCCGATCCACGACGACGAACTCGTCCCGCCAGCCGGGGTGCTCCTGCTCGCTACCCTCAACGCCGAACCGATCGGCTGTGGCGCCGTCAAACTCCACCGCGACGCACCCGTCGAGATCAAGCGCGTCTGGGTCGCCGACACCGTACGCGGGCTCGGCGTCGGACGCCGGCTGCTGGGGGAGCTGGAACGGTACGCCGCCGAGAGCGGCGCCACAGCTGTGCGACTGGACACCAACCGCGCCCTCACCGAGGCGATCGCCCTGTACCGGGCTACCGGTTACCGGGAGATCGAGGCGTACAACACCGAGCGCTACGCCCACCACTGGTTCGAGAAGCACCTCGCACCGTGAGGCGTGCCGCCGACGTTCAGCCGGCCCGGGTGGCGTTGACCTGGAGGATCCAGGTGACACCGAAGCGATCGGTGAGCATCCCGAAGCCTGGGGAGAACTGCGACGGCGCGTACGCCTCGATGATCTCGGCACCGTCCGCGAGCCCGTCCCACAGCGCCTCGATCTCCTCGGCGGTGTCGCCGCCGACCGCGACGAAGAACCGCTCGCCGGTGACCGTCATGCCGTCGACGCGGGTGGTGGCGGTCGGCGCGATCGGGGACGGTGACTGGCCGGGTGCGTCGTACGCCATGATGCGGAAACCGTTCTCGGCGGTGAGCTGACCGAAGACGACCTTGTCGGCGTCGGGGAGTTCCTTCGGCATTCCGAAGTCTCCGTACGCGACGACCGTCAGGTCGCCGCCGAACACCGACTGGTAGAACTCGAGCGCCCGCCGTGCGTCGCCGCGGAAGTTCAGGTGGGTCGTGGTGGTGATTGCCATGTCAGGTCTCCGTCATTCGAGGGGCGGCCGGTGCTGTCCGGCGCGAGACCAAGATTCGCAGGGGTAGGTGCCAGGGTGTGGCACCTACTCCGGGGAGAATCGGATCCATGCCGAAGACGTCCGCCCGACTGCTGGCCCTGCTGTCGTTGTTGCAGGCCCGGCGGGACTGGCCCGGCACGCTGCTGGCCGACCGACTCGACATCAGCCTGCGGACCGTCCGCCGCGACATCGACAGGTTGCGCGAGCTCGGCTATCCGATCGTGGCGGTCAAGGGCCCGGACGGCGGCTACCGGCTGGGCGCCGGCACCGAACTACCACCGCTGCTGTTCGACGACGAGCAGGCCGTCGCCCTGACCGTCGCCCTCCAGGTGGCGGCCACCACCTCCGGTGGCCTCGCCGACGCCGCGGCCCGGGCGCTGAACACAGTCCATCAGGTCATGCCCGCCCGGCTCCGTAACCGCGTCGAGGCCCTGCACGTCACGAGCGTCGAGCGGCCGAGCGCACGACCGACCGCACCGGTCGACGGTGAACTGCTGCTCGCACTCGGCGCGGCGGTCCACGCCCACGAGGTCCTGCGCTTCGACTACGGCTCCGCCGACGGGCCCGCGCGCCGCGTCGAACCGCACCACGTCGTCACCTGGGACGGACGCTGGTACCTCATCGCCTGGGATCTCGACCGCGCCGACTGGCGGACCTTCCGCGTCGACCGGATGACCCTGCGTACCCCCAACGGACCCCGCTTCGTCCCCCGCGAACTCCCCGGCGCGGACGTCGCCAGCTACCTCGTCGGCACGTTCCGGGGCGCGGGCGCCGGGGGCGGGTGGCCCTGCCGGGGCACGGTGATCCTCGATCTGCCCGCCGCCACGGTCGCCCTCTACACCCGCGACGGCATCATCGAGGAGGCCGGCCCCGGCCGTTGCCGGCTCACCCTCGGCTCCTGGTCCTGGCCCAGCCTCGCGGCCACGCTCGCCCGGTACGACGCCGACATCGACGTCGTCGGCCCGGGCGAGCTGACCGACGCCTTCGCGCACCTCGGCCGCCGATTCACCAGGGCCGTGGCAAGCTGATCAGCCCTTCACCGCGCCGGCGGTGAGGCCTTCGGTCAGGAAGCGCTGACCGAGGGCGTACATGATGACCACCGGGATGCTGACGAGCAGCGACGCGGCGGCGAGTTGGCCCTGCGGTACGACGTCACCGGCGATCATCGACTGCATCCCGACGGGGAGCGTCTTGTACTCGTCCTTCGTGATGAACACGAAGGCGAAGAGGAATTCGTTCCAGGCGTTGGTCAACGTGAAGAGGGCGACCGCCAGCAGCCCCGGCTTGGCCAGGGGCAGCACCACCCGCCCGAACGCCTGGAGGCGCGTGCAGCCGTCGACGAGCGCCGCCTCTTCCAACTCGACGGGGATCGACGAGAAGTAGCCCACGAGCAGCCAGGTGGCGAAGGGGAGCGTGAAGGTCGGGTACGTCACCACCAGGGACCACAGCGAGTCGGTGAGTCGTGCGCCGATGAGCATCTGGTACAGCGGGATGAACAGCAGCGCGCCAGGCATCACGTAGGTGAGCAGCACGGTGACGGTGAAGCCCTGTGCTCCGCGGAACCGCAGCCGGGCCAGCGCGTAGCCCGCGAGGGCGGCGCAGACGAGCGCCACAGCTGTGGACGCGGCGGACACCAGGATGGTGTTGAGGTACCAGCGGCCGAACGGCTGGTTGGCGAACAGCGCGCTGAACTGCTCCATGGTCCACGGGGTCGGCCACAGGTCGTCGGTGCGCATGACGACCTGGCCCTCGGACTTGAAGGCCGTGACGGCGATCCAGTACAGCGGGCCCAGCACGAAGAAGAGCAAGCCTGCCAGCGCCACCCAGGACCCCAGGCCCGACACCACTGACGACGACCGGCGACCGCCCCGGGAGCTCAGGGCCGAGACCACCCGGCCGACCACCGCCGCGACCAGCAGGATCACCCCGAGGACGACGGCCGCCTTCCAGAAGATATGGGGCGACGCCCAGAACAGCAGACCGGTGACCACAGCGGTGATGACCCACGGCAGCGCTCTGCGCGCCGTCGGGGCCCACCGCGTTCCGACCCACCGCGCCGCTCGGCGCGCCCGGGGCAGTCTCGCCCCCGAATCCTGGCGCAGCAGCCGGACCAGGACGAACACCAGCCCGCCGATGACCGGCAGCATGACGAGAGTGACCGCCGCGCCGGCGCCGTACTGCAACTGCAGAATCGCCTTCGAGTACGCGACAAGCACGTACGGCGCGGTCACGTCGCCCGGGCCGCCCTGCGTGAGCAACCAGACGAGGTCGAAGTTGTTGAACGTCCAGATCGACGACAGGGTCACCGTCACGGTGATCACGTGGCGGAGGCCGGGCAGCGTCACATTCGCGAACCGCTGCCAGGACGAGGCCCCGTCGATGGTCGCCGCCTCGTAGAGGTCCGTCGGGATGGCCTTCAACCCGGCGAGGAAACACACGGTGAAGAACGGCACGCCCTTCCAGACGTTCACGAGGATCACCGACGGCATGGCCAGATCCGGGTCGGACAGCCAGCCCGCCGGCCAACTGTCCACCAGGTGCAGGTCGACAAGCAGCGGGCCGATCCCGGTGGAGGTGAGCAGGTTGTTGACGCTGCCGAAGATCGGGTCGAGAAGCGCGCGCCAGCTGAACGCCGTCACCACCGTCGGCACCACCCACGGCACCAGCAGCAGACCCGCAAGCACCGCCCGCCCGCGGCGTCGGTGGTGCAGCAGCAGGGCCGCGGCCAGCCCGAGCACCACCTTGAAGATCTCGGCGTACGCGGTGAAGACGAACGAGTTCACCACGCCCGTGTGGAACTGGTCGTCGCCGATGAGGGCGAGGTAGTTGTCCGCGCCGACGAACACGGACTCCTGCCCGTGCCGTTCGGTGGTGCTGGTGATGATCGACCGGGCGATCGGCACGAGAACGAGACCGCCGACAAGCACGGCCATCGGCGCCAGGAACAGCGCGGCCAGCCGCCAGTCACGACCCAGTCGCCGCTGGGTCGCCGTGAGGGAGCCGGGCCCCGACGGCGGCGTCTTCCTCGCCGCCGTCGGGACCCGCGCGGGACGGACCGAGCTCACTGCGGCAGCCCCTGCTGGTTGAAGATCTGCACCATCTTGGTGTGGGCCGCCTTCACGGCCTGCGCGGGCGCGGTGCCCTGCACGACCTGCTGCATCATGTCGGTGAGCACGTACGCCGAGCCGACGGCCTGCTGGCCGGCGCTTGCCTTCTGCGGGAAGGTCAGGCCGTTCTTCGTGTTCAGCGGCAGTTGAAGTTCGGTGATCTTGCGCAGCATGGGGAACGCCGGATCGCCGCTGGTGAAGAACGGGTCGGCGTCCCAGACCTTCTCCCAGGCGGGCATCACCAGGCCGGGTGCCTCCTTCGCCACGCCGAGCAGCGCGGGCGCGGTCACCAGGTACTGCGCCAGGAGCTTGGCGAGCGCCGGGTTCTTGGCGCCCTTGAAGACCACGAAGCCCTGGGACTGGCCGAGCAGCAGGGGATTGTTGGTCGCCGGTCCGATGCAGTCGGAGAACACGTGGGTGTTCTCGTGCACCGGGTTCTTCTTGGTCCGGGAGTCCGCGTAGACGCTGAACTGGTTGCGGGTGTAGCCCAGGATCCCGGCGAGCCAGTTCTCGTTGTTGCTGGTGTCGGTCCAGCTCGCGATCCCCGGCGGCAGCATCCGCTTGTACTTCGAATTCGTGTAGATGTCGCCCAGGAAGGTCACCGCCTGCACCGTCTCCGGGGAGTCGAAGGTGACCTTCCGGCCGTCGTTGGAGGCGATCGACCCGCCGTACGCGTTGATCAGCGCCTCGATCATGCCGTTGGCATCACCGGACCGGTTGATCGTCATGCCCCAGCCGAACCGGCGCTTGGCCGGATCGGAGATCTCCAGGCAGACGTCCCGCAGCTCTTCCCAGCTGTAGATGTCCTTGGGGGTGATGCCCTTGTCCTTCATCCAGTCCTTGCGCAGGAACGACCCGATCCCGATGAAGTGGTACGGGATCGCGAACCACTTGCCGTCGAAGACGCAGAAGTTCTTGGCCTCGGCGCAGGGCTCGCCGTACTTGGCGGTCAGCGCCTGGACGACGTCCGTCACGTCCTCCAGGTCGCCGAGTGCCTGGAACTGCGCGACGAACCGTGAGTCGGTCATGAACGCCAGGTCACGGGCCACCCCGCCCTTGACCTCGGCGTCGATCTTGGCCACCACGTCACCCGCGTCGGCCTGGACGAGGCTGTTCTCGATCTTCGTGCCGGTGGTGTCGGCGAACTTCTTGATCGAGCTGTCCAGGGCGTCGTTCGCCGCCGTCGAGTACAGCTTCTGCGACAGCATCCCCATCGAGGAGCCCTTCATCGCCGCGGCGGCGTCGATCAGCTCCTGCGGGACTTCCGCCTGCACCCTGGTCGGCGATTCGGATTCGCCTCCACACGCGGCCAGACCGGCCGCGCCGAGGACTCCTACGCCCATCCCCAGCACGCCGCGCCGAGACCACCCCGACTTGTCCTTCATGGACATTCGCCTCCTTCATCTCCCCTGCACCGCTGCGCACCTGGAGGCGCACTCGGCGAAAACGCGTGTCACCACGTCGACGGCGACGGACACGTCGCCCTCTGTGACCAGCGGGTTGGCGTGTCCGTCAGTGGAGTTGGTGGGGTTGCCGCGGTGGCGTCGGCAGGCCCCTGTTCGTTCGAAATTTCGAACGAAGTTCGAAATACCGTTTCAAGTGGACGCGACGCTAGAGCACCTACGCAAGAGGTGTCAATGTTTCGATTTTATTTCGAAAGGAAACGGGAGGCTATCGAGGCTGAGCCCGGTAGCCCATGCGAGCCGACAGTGCGGCCGCGCCCTCGCGAACCAGCCCGGTCCACTCCACCTGCACCTGAGGCGTCCAGCGAATGATCGGCGCGGACAGGCTCATCGCGGCGATGACGGCGCCGGAATGGTCCCGGATCGCCGCGGCGACGCAGCGCATCGCGCTGTCGGACTCGCCGACGTCGACCGCCACGCCCTCCGCCCGGACCCGGTCGAGATGCTCGCGGAGAAGGTCCGGGTCGGTGATGCTGTCCGGCGTCATGCCCGGCAGCGGACCCTTCGACAGGACGGCATCAAGGGCCGGCTGGTCGAGGGCCGACAGCAGCACCTTGCCGACCGCCGTGCAGTGGGCCGGCAGCCGCAGTCCGACCCCGGAAACCATCCGGACCGGGTGGGTGCTGTCGAACTTGACGAGGTAGATGACATCGGCGCCGTCGAGCACCGCCACATGAACTGCCTCGTCGCACTTGGCAGCCACGTCCCGCGCGACGCCCTGCGCCTCGCGTACCAGATCAAGCCGACCCGCGAACGCCGCGCCCAACTGGAACAGCGGCATGCCGAGCCGGTACTGCACCGGCTGGCCCGGCACGGAGATCAGGTACGAGCGCGCCTCGAGCGTGACCAGCAGCTCGTGGACTGTGGTGCGCGGCAGGTCGAGCCGCTCCATCACCTGGCGGGCCGACAGTTGGGGACAGTCCAGGAACAGTTCGAGGACGTCGAGCGCGCGGATGACCGCCGGTACCACACGGGGCATGTCGAAAGTCCCTTCGCAGTGCCGGACCCGTGTCAATGATCTCCACACGGACCAGCACCTGAAGAGGATAGCTACGTCGGCCGTCGGCGCCAGGCTGCGGACTTCCGCTCACATGCGTTCGGGGGTCCGGATGCCCAGCAGGTGCAGCCCTTGCCGGAGCACCCGGGCGGTCAGGTCGCAGAGCACCAGCCGGCTGTCCCGGACCGGCTCGTCGGCGCGCAGCACCGGACACCGTTCGTAGAACGCGCTGAACGCCGCGGCCAGCCGGTACAGGTACCCGGCGAGGTGGTGGAACTCCAGGTTCTCCGCCACCTCGCCGACCACCCGGCCGAAGCCGACAAGCTCGAAGGCGAGCGCCCGCTCCCCCGGCTCGACCAGCGAGACGGCCGCGTCCGGCCGGGCCGCCACGCCGGCCCGCCGGAAGATGGACCGGATCCGGGAGTACGCGTACTGGAGGTAGGGCGCCGTGTTGCCGTCCAGGGACAGCATCCGTTCCCAGTCGAGCACGTAGTCCCGGTGCCTGTCACTGGACAGGTCGGCGTACTTGATGGCGCCGATGCCTACCGCCCGGCCCACCTCGGCCGCCTCTGCCTCGCCCAGCTCCGGGTTCCGCTCCCGGGTCAGCGCGGTCGCCCGGGAGATGGCCTCCTCCAGCAGACCGACCAGCTTCACCGACCCGCCGGCCCGGCTGCGCAGCATCCGCCCGTCCGCCCCGAGGATCGAGCCGAATCCGACATGCTCGGCCCGGGCCGGCGGGGACAGCCAGCCGGCCTGCGCGGCGACGGCGTACACCATCTCGAAGTGCCGCCGTTGCGGCAGCCCGACCACGTAGAGCAGCCGCGTCGCGCCGAGCGTGCCGCTCCGGTGCCGGATCGCCGCCAGGTCGGTCGCCGGGTAGCCGTACCCGCCGTCGGACTTGCGCACGATCAACGGCAGCGGCTCGCCGTCCCGGCCCACCGAGCCGGGTGGGAACACACAGGACGCGCCGTCGCTCTCCCGCAGCAGACCGAGCCGACCCAGGTCCTCGACCACCGGGGCGAGCCTGTCGTTGTAGCTGCTCTCGCCGTAGAAGTCCCGCTCGGTGAGGGTGACGTCGAGCCTGTCGTACACGGTCATGAAGTACCGCTCGGACTGCTCCACCAGCAGCCGCCACAGCCGCAGCGTCACCTCGTCGCCGCCCTGCAGGGCCACCACCCGCCGCCGGGACCGCTCGCGGAACGCCTCGTCGGCGTCGAACGCCGACCGGGCCGCCTTGTAGAACGAATCCAGGTCACCGACGGACAGTTCCTGCGCGGCCTCCACCTCACCCAGGTCGACCAGGTGCTCGATCAGCATCCCGAACGGGGTGCCCCAGTCGCCCAGGTGGTTGGCCCGCAGCACCCGGTGCCCCAGCCACTCCAGCAGCCGGGCCGTCGCGTCGCCGATCACCGTCGAGCGCAGGTGGCCGACGTGCATCTCCTTCGCCACGTTCGGCGCCGAGTAGTCGATGACCACGGTCTCCGGCTCGGCGGCCACCGGCACACCCAGCCGGGGGTCGGTGGCGAGCGCCGACACCAGCCCGGCCAGGGCCGTGTCGGCGACTGTCAGGTTGAGAAAGCCCGGCCCGGACACCTCGGCGACGCTGCACAGGTCGGAAAGATCGGCGTACCCCAGCACCTCGGCGGCGATGTCGCGCGGCGGCCGGCCGAGCCGCCGGGCCAGCGCGAGCGCCGCGTCGGACTGGAAGTCCGCGCGCCCGGACCGCCGCACGACAGGGTTCACCGGTACGCCGGCCACCGTCGCGAACGCCGGTGCCAGCCGGTCGGTAAGCAGTTCTTCCAGATCCATGGGTACGCCGATCTCGCTCGGATCCGCCGCTCGCGGATCACCGGAAGGGGATGCGGGCGGACCGAGGACGATCGGTGATGACCGGCGGCTCGATCCGCCGGTCGCAGGTGAGGGATGCTCAGCGCGGGCGGTCGCAGGACCGCCGGCGTCGCAGCGCGCCGAACAGGACGTCGGGGGACGCCGTCGGGAACGCGTACGAGCTGGACATGGCGTCAACCTAACCAGCCGACCCGGGGCAGTGCAACGTTGATGACTGCCAACGGGCATTGGTGACGGCGGTCACACCGATGCGTGACCCGATCGCGAGGAGGTCGTCGTCTTACCTGATGTGAGACGAAGTCTGGACGCGGCCGACGAGCAGGAACTCGTCCGCCGGGTGGCCCGCGGCGACCGGCGGGCCTTCGACGAGCTCTACAGGCGTACCGCACCCTGGCTGGAGGTGCGGCTGCGACGTCGGTGCGCCGACGCGGACGTGGTCGCCGACGTCCTCCAGGAGACCTACCTGACGGTCTGGCGGGCGGCCGGCAGCTTCGCCGGTGACCAGGTCAGCGGCAGCGCCGTCGGCTGGTTGTGGACCATCGCCGCGCACCGCCTGGTGGACGCGTTCCGGCGCCGCTCCCGGCAGGCCCGGATGCCGCAGGTGCACCAGGTCGAGACGGTCGTACCCGCCGCCGAGGACGAGGTGCTGGCCAGCCGGGTCGGGCAGGAACTCGAACAGGCCCTCGCCGTGCTGCCTCCCGAGGTCCGCGCGGTGCTGCGCGCCACAGTCCTCGACGGCTTCACCGTCCGCGAGACGTCCGTGCTGCTGGGCGTACCGGAGAACACCGTCAAGTCCCGGATCCGCCGCGCCCGGATCGTCCTGCGGGAGGCCCTGTCATGACCACGCACCCCACCCTGAACGACATCGACCGCTACGCCGACGGCGATCCCGGCCTCGACGAGGCGACCGTCTGGTCGATCGAGGTGCATCTGGAGAGCTGCGCGGACTGCCGCGCCCGCCTGGCCGGCAGCACCACCGCCCAGTCGCGCGCCCTGGTCGCCGAGGTCGCGGCGGCCGTCCACCGTGGGATCGCCGCCGGGCCCGCGCCACGATCCAGGAGCTTCTTCCGTACGCCGGTGCGGCAGCGCTGGTTCGTGGCGGCGCTGCTGCCGTGGGTCGCCATGACCGCAGGGGTGCTCGGCACCGCGGCAGTGCTCACCTACTTCCTGTCCGAGTTGCCGTCGATCGTGCTGCTGCTCGCGCCCCTGGCGCCGCTGCCGGCGATCGCGGCGGCCTGGAGCAGACGCGGCGACCCGGCCTGGGAGCTGATCGTCGGCACCCCCTCGGCAGGCCTGACGATGATGCTGCGTCGTACCGCCGTGGTGCTCGTCCTCGTCATCCCGGTGCTCGCCGCGTTCGCCGTCCTCGGCGACAGCCGGGCGGACCCGGCGCTGATGCTGCTGCCGTGTCTGGCCTTCACCGCCGCGACGCTGCTGCTCGGCTCCCTCGTCGGCGTCCACCGCGCGGCGATCGGCCTGATGGCGGCCTGGGCCGCCGCAGTGGTCGCACCCAGCCTGGCCACCGCCGACCTTCCGGTGCTCCTCCAGCCGTCAGCCGTCGGCGGATGGGCGGTCGCCACTGTCGTGCTGGCCGCCCTGACCCTCCTGCGCGCCAACAGTTTCCGGCGCCTCACCTCGTTCTGAAGGGAACCACGATGCGAGCGGTGAGTACGGCCGAGACGGCCACCACCATCCACCCCTGGGCCGTACACGCCGAGGCGCTGAAGGTACGGGCCGGCCGCCACCTGGCCGTCGACGGGCTCGACCTGAGCCTGGGCACGGGCGTGCACGGCCTGCTGGGGCGCAACGGCGCCGGCAAGACGACGTTGATGCGTGCCATCGCCACTGTGCTCAAGCCGGCCGGAGGTCAGCTCACCCTGCTCGGCAGTTCGGTCGACGGCCGCGCCGACCTGCGCCAGGCCCGGCGCGCGCTGGGCTACCTGCCGCAGCACTTCGGCTACTACCCGCGGTTCAGTGTGCGCGAGTTCGTGTCGTACATGGCCTGGTTGAAGGAGATGCCGAAGCGCGACATCCCGGCGGCCACCCAGCGCGCGATCGACCGGGTGGGGCTCAGCGCCAAGGCCGACGCCAAGCTCCGGACACTCTCCGGCGGGATGCTGCGCCGGGCCGGCGCCGCCCAGGCCATCGTCAACGACCCGCAGGTGCTGCTGCTGGACGAGCCGACCGTCGGCCTCGACCCCGAGCAGCGCCTCGACCTGCGCGAGCTGCTGCGCGACCTGGGTACGGACGCCTGCGTGCTGGTCTCCACCCACCTCGTCGAGGACGTTGTCGCCGCCTGCACCGAGGTCGTGCTGATCAACGAGGGTCGGTTGGTGTGGCAGGGCACCCCCGCCGCGCTGGCCGAGCAGGGCGACGAACGCCACCCGGGCGACAGCCCCGCCGAACGCGGCTACTCGGCCCTGCTGCGCCGCCACCTCGCGGAGGCCGCCCGATGAGCGTCCTCGGGATCGAACTGCGGCGCTCCGCAGCGGCCGGCGCCGCCCTGATCGCGTTGGTGGTCGGCGTCGCCGCCCTCTACACCGCCCCGGGCCGCTGGTCGGAGGGCTGGATGGCCCTCGCGCTGACCACAAAGGAGTACATGATCCTGCTGTGGCCGATCGCCCTGGCCGCCGGAGCGTGGCAGGGCCGCCGCGAGCACCGGGCCAAGGTCGGCGAGCTGTTCGCCACCACGCCCCGGTCCCGCGCCCGCCGGATGCTGCCGGTCCTCGTCGCGATGGGAGCCTCGCTCGGGCTCGCCTTCCTGCTCGTGATGGGCGCGGCCGGCCTGCGGATCGTCTCGACCGCCGCCTACTTCCCGCCGAGCTTCGTCGCCATCACGCTTGTCGGCGCGTTCTCCCTGGTGGCGGCGGCGTGGCTCGGCCTGGGCATCGGACGACTGCTGCCCGCTCTGGTGACCGCACCCGTGCTCGCCGTGGCCGGTGTGCTGCTTGTCTTCTTCACCGCGATCATGCGACCGGACTGGATGAGCGCGATCCTGTCCCCCGCGTACGGCAGCACACCGTTCTACCCGTTCCAGACCATCGACCCGCGGGTCACCGCAGTGCTCGCCATCTTCATGGGCGGGCTCGCGCTGACCGGCGTACTCCTGATCGTCGCCCGGGGCCCACGGACGTCGGTGGCCGCCGCGCTGCCGGTGCTGCTCGGCTTCGGCGTCGCGGCGGTGATCGTCCCCCGCGACGAGGCCAGCCTCATCGCACCGATCGACCCCGTGGCCCGGGAACTCGTCTGCACCGACGACGCGCCGAAGGTCTGCGTCACACGCGTCCACGCGAACGTGCTGGACGCGCTGACCCCGCTCGCCCGCCAGGGCCTGTCCGTCCTCGCGAAGATGCCGGACGCCCCCACCCAGGCGCACGAGGACACGCGGGCCTGGTTCACCGGGGACGCGGCCGCCCGCGACCCCGACGTCGTCACGATCACCGTCCGGATCGACGACCACGGCGGCCTGGCCCACCCCGACGCCATGGTCCCCGAGATGGTCTTCGGCCTGGGTGCCGGCTACGGCAACGCGGAATGCGAGCGCAACGGCGCCGTCGAACGGGCAGCCGCCTACCACCTGCTCGGCCGCGAGCCGGTCTCCGACGTCGGCGTCATCCCCGAGATGATCGAGGAGGAACCGCAGCTCAACGCCGAGGCGGTCGCCCTGTGGCAGGGCCTGCAGAAGCTCCCCGCACCGGAAGCGCTCTCCCGCGTGACCGCGGTACGCGACGCGATCCTCACCTGCCAGGACCCCACCGGACTGCTGTCGAAATGACCCTGCACCTGCGCGCACGACGCGTACCCCTGGCACTTGCCGCGTCCGTCGGCGCCGCAGCCCTCATCTGGGCGCTGTGGCTGACCCTCTCCAAGGAACGCGACGCCATCCTCCTGCTCGTCGTCCTGACGGTCATGCTGATGGTTGCGGTCCTGTCGACCACGCTTGCCGCCCCCGACGAAGACCTGGAACGCACAGCCGCACTGCACTGGCCGTGGCGACGAGCCCTGCACCTGCTGGCCGCCCTGGCGCTCGTACTCGTCGTGCTGCTCGCCACCCAACCCACAGGCGCCCGCTTCGGCCCCGCCGCGCTCGTGATCCGCGACTCCGCAGGCCTGCTGGGCCTCACCGCCCTCTGCGCGACGGTCGTGGGCGCGGCCCGCGCCTGGTTCCTCCCCCTGGGCTGGGCGGTCGCCGCCGCCCTGTTCCCCCAGCCGGGCACATGGGGGGCGCTCGCCACCTGGGCGGGCCAGCCCCACGCCAGCCGGCCGGCGGCGGCGGTCGCGGCCGTCCTGGCGGTGGCGGGCCTTGTGACGTACGCCTTGCGCGGCTCTGCCAGGCGCGAGTGACGGCGGAGCTCAGGATCCGGTCGACTGGTATCTGCGGAGCGCAGCTTCGGCGACCTGGGTGAGTAGCTCGTCGTTACCGGGTTTGTTGCCCTCCTCCTGAATCACCAGCAGAGTGGTCCCGATCCGGACGAGCAGGACGTCGCACTTCAGCGCCTCAACGTCCGTCGACGTCGCGGTGCAGCTGACGTGGACACTCTCATCGCCCAACCGGGGCCCCGACGCCGCTGCGTAGCGGTGGCTACCGCCGCCGAGTTGGCCGGACGTCGAAACGGTGGGGCAACGGTCGATGAAGGCTCGCAGGTCGGCCATCGCTCGTCGGGCACCGTCGTCGGCGTAGGTCCGGATGACTTCGGTGCCCACCCAGAAGTCATCGGGACCCACGTCATGGCTGAGGGTGGCTGCGGCCATCGCCGACGGAGTGCCGGTCAGCCGACGGGCCGACAGCAGCGGGATCGTCTCGTGCGTACAGGACGAGGCGCCGCCGGAATGGTTGTCGCCGGCGTCCTGCGCCATGACAGTCGCAATGTCCACGGCGAACCCGGGTGGCAGCGAGTCCGAGTTCACCAAGCGTGCGGACAGCGCCGCCGAGTACCCGGATCCGCCGGTCGCCGGAAGTGTGGCTGTCGTCGGCTTCGTTTCGTCGGCCGCTTGGTCCACCGGTTGAGCCGTTGAAGAAGCACAGCTCGTCACCACCGAAACGGCCACCACCGCGACCAACCTACGCAGCACCATCCTGGGCACGGACAGACTCCACTTCTCGCGGGACGCGTCAAGCTACCAGCGCTCGCTCACGTGGTCGGCGAGACGGGCCCGGTCGTCGGCTCCGGCGGATGCCAGGCCCGGATCCTGCGGTCCGGCAGGTTCCTCGTGGACGGCCACAGCTGCACGCGCCAGACGTCGCCTGGTCTGGTGGAACCGGGCCAGCCCCGGTTGACGAAGCCCCGGCCGCAGATGCGCACCCCGTATCGCCCGTCGGGCACCTCACACCGCCTGTACTCCAACGTCGGCGAGCCGTACCACAGCTCTCCGCCGTCGATCTCCAACGCGCACTCGAAAATCTCTTCCCACTGCCCGAAATCCCGGGGCGGCGGCTCGGCCCACACCTCGACCCGGAGTGGCATCTCGAAGTTGTTCTGGTGCGGCACGTACACGAGCACCGTGTGATCGTCGCTGGCGATGTGCTGGCCGGCCTGCGCCTCCCGCCCGAGCATGCTCAGGTCCGAGTCGACGTCCGTCGTACCGGAGAGAGTGAACTGCCCGTAGTCCAGAGCGACAGTCATGTCATGAACCGTGATTGGCGCCGGCGTCCCCACAGCAGACAGTGTGCCGCGCCGCTGATCACCCCGTAGTCCCGTTACCGGGTCACTCTCAACCGTTGCAAGAGCGACAGCGCGGGCCGTAGCTGTGCCCTCGTCCGCTGCTCACTGCTCCTTGTACCGCTCCTGGTACCTCGCCTCGGCTTCTGCGGAGTGCACCCACGAGATGATCACGGCGTCCACCTCGTCGGACGGGCCCTGACCGGTACCCATGTTGACGTTCCACTCCTGCACAGCTTCGCCGCTCTCGCTGACGCCCAGGACGTACACGGGAGATCGCTCGTCCTGGGTCGAAAGCCACTCTCGGAGCTCACCAACGTTCATGGCCGCCATGCTAGGGACGACTCGTCTTGTCCTTGGTGCCCGCATTCGGCCGCTCGCGACCTGGACACCTGATAACCGGTGTAACAGTGGCGGCGTGTCGGGGCAGGATCATCGTTCGTGACACTTGTCCTGCCACCGCGCCTCACAGCCTCGGCTCAGAGCTTGCGCGACGCCGCTCACCGACGCGGACTACGCACCATCCAGCTCCGCACCTTCGAAGTACCCGCCGAAATGCATGCTGATCACCTCCATGCGGGACCAAGCTTCGCCGACGTCGTCGCACCGCTGCTCGGGATCGCACCTTTGGAGGCCGAGCCCGGCTGGCTGACTCGGCTTCCCCGCGACCTCACCCGCCGGGAGATCAAACTGGTTGCTATCGGGGAGGCCTACGAACTCCGTCGACCAGCCTTCATCAAGTCACCCAACGACAAGAACATCCCGGCGATGATCTATACCGACGGCTCCCGCCTTCCCGGCCCCGATGCTCTCGACCGGCGGACTCCAGTGCTCGTCAGCGACATCGTCGACTTCTCCGCCGAGTACCGGCTACACCTGCTCGACGGTGTTGTCTATGCAGGCAGCCAGTACGCCGAGGACGGCCGATTGCACCTCGGCCCTCCGTCGACCGACGCGCTGGCCTTCGGCGCGGACCTCATCGCCCGATACGGGCACACGCTGCCCTCAGCCATCGTCGTAGACGTGGGACTAACCGACGGCCGCTGGGCCGTCATCGAGGCAAATGCCGCGTGGGCCAGCGGCGCCTACGAAGCAGACCCAGATCTGGTCCTCGACGTCGTCCTCCGAGCGGCCGGCCCATCGGCCTCGGTTAGCGCGCGCGACCGACAGTTCATCCGACAGCCGCAGCGCCCGGACTAGCCCCTGAGCCCTTGGGCCCGGGGGCAGGGGTACAACGCCTCAGCCCTCAGGTCGGTAACCTCGCGCCGTGACCTCTGCTGATCAAGAAGGCTGGTCGTTCGCCGCAGCACGGGTCCCGGCCCAGTTCGGCAATGCGATCCACCCGCTTACACCCTCCGTGCAGCACGCTTTAGGGCGACGAGGAAAGCCTGTGCGGCCTCGTCGAGGACCAGATCGAGTTGTACCGGCATCTCTTCGACCGTGAGGACGCCTCGGCCTGCGTGACCTGCCGGCAGCGGGCCGCCGCCGCGCCCACCCGGCCCTGTGGGCAGGAACGCCTGCACGACCGGCTCCTGGCGGCTGCGGCCGGACCGGTGCGCGAGGACCTGCTCGACGCTCTGCGCCGAGGCGCCGAGATCAAGCCGTGGATCAACGGCCCCGCCGCCAGTCTGGCCAAGCACTACGCCCAGCTGGACCGAATCGTCGAAGGCAGCCCCGCCCTGATCGGGGCGCTAAGCGTCAACGGATCCGTCGGGCTTGCCAGGGTCGAGCACGGACCGTGGCAGTTCATCGTCGTCCTGCCCGATCAGGGGCCTCCCCTGATCGCTCGCGCAACGGCCGACCGGTAGGCACCGGCCGCCACCCCGCCGGCACCGGCCGCCACCCCGCCGGACAGCAGGCGGCGCAGCAGACGCCGTCGAACTAGCCATCCCGTCTGCCATTGACCCGCCCTCCTGGGGAGCCGGCCGGCCCGCCACGTCAAGCGGACCCTGATGGCTCGTACGGCCGCTGGCGGGTCGGGCAGTGCTCTGCTCGGCAGCCACCCGCGACGCCCTCAAGCGGCTCGGCAGCGAGCTCGACCGGTAAGGCGCCGCTGCTGCTGTATCGACCCGGATCTCGGCAACACGACCCCGGTCGGGGTCGCTGACCTGTGGAGGAGTGGGCCGCCAGGGACTCGAACCCTGAACCTATGGATTGCCGGCGAGTCGGCCTGATCGGGTGCGGTGCGAGGTCATTCGGCCTGCTTGGGTGCTTCTCGGCCGGGTTTGGCTGGCACGGTTGCTGTACTTCGCTGCTGTACTGCTGGCATCACACGAGGCGCTGGATGCGGACCTTCGGGCGCTCGTTCCTGAGATGGCCTTGCTTGTGCTGGCGGACCTGCTCGTCCCAGACCTCCTGGTCGTAGTCCGGGTCCGGTGGGATCCACTTGTGCGAGCCGTCGCTGTAGTGGAGCTTCTCGTCGCCGGGTCGCAGGATGCTCATCGGGTCCAGCCGAGGAAGCGGTGGTGGAGGTGGCCGGCGGGGACGTGGGCTAGGTCCTGCGTGGCGTCGACGAGCTGGGCGGCCAGGTACAGGGCGAGTGACACCGGGGCGCGGTCGTATTCGGCTCGCAGCTCCCGCCGCCGGGTCCGGCAGGGCCAGTCGGCACCGCAACCGCCGCAGGTCCAAGCCGGTGTAATCGGGAGATGGGTCGTCATCGCGGCGCATCCTGGCTCGGCCAGTGGCCGCGGTTGATCGGGATGGGATGATGGCTTCGGCAGGGTAGGTCGCTTCCGCAGCGGCAGATGCGGCGCCAGTGCTGCCATGACCAGACGGGTCGGTGCCGACGGGCGAGAGTGAGCGCCGCCGTCAGGACGTACTCGTCGTAGGACACGCGCCGCCGGCTGTTGTCCCGCCTCTGGTGGTAGCCGGTATCTCGCGCGTCATCTGCGGTCGGACCAGTTGCATCGCTCGGTTCGGTCATCACAGCTCCCGCCGACGCTTGCGGTCCCGTGGGCACCCGGTCAGCCGTGTCCGGAGACAGGGCACCCACGGCAGGACACCCGGCCGCCAAGCTGGGTAGCCCCACGAGCAACTTAGGACGCAATGTGCGCAGGGTCAACAGCTACGACACATAGCGTTGTAAGTCGAGCCTGCGATGTGGTCTGCTTGCACCAGCCGCCAAGCTGGGAGCACCACCTATGTCTGAAGCTGCCTACCTACAGGTCGCCCGAGATATCCGCGAGCAGGTCAGCTCCGGCCAGTTGAAGCCGGGCGACAAACTGCCGTCGTTCGCCGCCCTCTGCGAGCACTACAAGGTCAGCAACACGGTCATCCGGGCCGCCATGCTGCTGCTGAAGGCCGAGGGCTTGATCGACGGCCGGCAGGGCAAGGGCGTCTACGTCGCCAACCCGCTTCCTCGATAAGCCTGGTTCGCCCTCTGAGACGCGGCGTCTCGCTTACAAGTTCTGGGCGCTTTACGCGGCGACATCCGTCCTCGTACGCGACCTCGGTCGACGATCCGCGCTCCGCCGGTCGGTGGCCGTTCTCGTCCGGGCTCGTTGCTGTCACCGTTGCTGTCGATAGCATGAAGCCATTAGCGTCGAGAACATTCGCTCGCACCTTGGCAGGCCGACGTACATACCTGGGGGGCGGCGATCCGCGTGGCGCTAACGGAACTCATCCCACCTCACCGAGACATTTCCTCTGATTACGGCGCTAGGATCTTACTATCTCCTCCTAGCAATACTGCGGCAATGCCTTCCTGTGCCGCCTCTAATGGATTAGGGAAGAGAAAGCCGTTGCCTGGCGTGCGCAGCAGCTCTTCGTCGAAGTCGGTGACCTCCGCAATTTGAGTAACCTGCTCATCCGTGCAGCCCGCCACCTCCACCTCAAGGCGACACGGCTTCATCAATGCAGTAGAGATCGGATCGAACATTGACCACAGGGAGGGGCGATCCTCCCCCTTCTCCTTTAGCCCCTCCATAATCACATCAGCTACTTCGGAAGGAAGGGACGGCACGTGCTCCTTGAGTGGGACAGGCTTGCCGACCTCGTGCCAGCGGTACAGCCCCCAAAGCCCCTGGCCCTCGTTCACTGGGCGCCCGGCGAGAAGGTGATAGAGGGTGGCCGCAAGTTGGTAAACGTCAGTGTTCTTGTCCAACTTTTCTTCCCGCCACTGCTCGGGTGCGGCGTAAAGGGGAGTCTGCCGAGCCTTAACAGTGTGCGTTCGCGTAATAGCTTCCACTACTCGCGCTAAGCCGAAGTCCGCCACCTTCACGCGTCCGTCAGTGGATAGCAGGACGTTAAGTGGCTTGACGTCCCTGTGCAAAATTCCGCGACGATGGGCTGCTTGTATCGCCTGAATAATTTCTAATGAAATGAAGAGCCCGAGCACCTGCCGCGTACGCTCATCAAGCTTTGGCACATGTTGAGCAATCCATTCGGCAAGGTTGCATCCCTCGACGTATTCCATTACTAGCGCTGGCCCTTTATGCAAGGAGGTGTCAACATCCAGCAAATCTAGGACGCTTACGACCTGGGGATGTCCGAGCAGGCTTCCTCCGGCCCGTGCTTCGTCTCGAAGAATAGATTCAGCACCAGGAGTTTCCCGCAACTCGCGCTCACCAATGAATTTCATCGCGACATCACGACCTAGGAGTTGATCGTAAGCTCGCCAAACCTCACCCATGCCGCCAGATCCCAGCCGGCTAGTGATCTCGAACCTGTCGTTGATCGTCTCAATTGCCACGCGCATAGATTACGGCGATACGAGTTGCGAGGCGAGCTGGCGCAGCAAGGAAAATAACCGCAATTTACGCATCTCCCCACGAGTCGGGTTATTGGAGCAAGCAACGTCAATCGCCGTCCCATAGCCTCGTCGACTGCCTGAGTTCGCCGAGCAAACGAAGAGAGTGTGAGTTGAAGCGGAACATGGAGCCGCCGTTCGGCCACCAGCATGAATGGCCCACGACACCTGCTCGCAGGGCGTCTCAGGCTGCCATCGTTGGTGGCTGTTTGACGACGTTTGACAGTGTCTTGTGCCCCCGGTGTGCCCCACACTGCCAGCAGCGGACACAGCGTGGCCACCGTCGGGCGGCGCTGGTCTGCCCTTCCGCCCGCTGCCGTACGGGGAACTTCGGGCGGATACACAGCCTTGGCTACTCAGGACGATGCAGCTGGGCGGCGAGCCCGTCGGGGGGATCCATACCGTTAGGCGGGCGCTCCGGGAAGGGTAAGGGCGCCGCTGGAGTACCTTCAGCTGTGAGGCCGTGCCTCCGCAAAACCTCCGCAATTTCCCCATATCCGTGACGTTCGAGCATTCGGCAGAGCTGGTGAACATTACCCCCATCGTTCCCGCGCATCGCCGAGCGCCCGACCATCTCCAGCAATTCCGGTAGGCGACCCGCCTTAATCAGCGCGGCCGCCAATTCGTCTGACATCACATCGACACCTTTGGCGAAATAGTAGCGGTGTAGTGTCAGTGCCACGTCGAGATCACCGTTAAGCGCAAAATGCTGGACGACCGCGTACCCTGAAACGTAAGGACCGAGACTGAGGCTTTCGATCCGGTGCGGGAATGCCTCCTCATAGCGATTATGTGACTCCAGGAGTTCCGCGCTGTAGTAATGCGCCCAGACGTCGCCTCGGTCGATCTGTTTCTTATACACGGCCAATGCCTCATCGACCCTGTCAGCCAACGCCAGAGCTTTGCCAATCTGATGGTATGACCCGCTTGATTTGGCAAGCGCAAGTGCCTCATCTAGGCGATCGGCATCTACTAGGATCCTCGCCCACCAATCCGGTGCGCGTTCATCGCCGCTGTTCATGACGACCTCGTAAATCGCCTTGGCTTCAGCAAACCGCCCGTCCTTCGCCAGTAAATGGCAAGCACGCTCTGACGCAGCCAGATCGCCCGCATCAATGGCTCGCAGGTACCAATCCAATGCCTCTGCCAGGTTGCCGCGTTCTTCAAAGCGAAGTGCGTAGTAATGAACTGCATGCTTCCGCTTCTCGGCAATCGCCTGCAGATGCTCCTGCTCAGCCTCGTCACAGCGACCCTCGTCATCCAGGAGTCGCGCGATGGTTAAGCGTACATCGTAGTGTGGCAATTCATCGCCAGATGCGAGGAGGCGGCGCAACACTTTGATGGCCTCGTCGCCAGGACCGTAATCGGCAAAGGCTTCTATCGCGTCCTTACTGCCCATATTCGCGGCTTGTCTAAGCACCTCAACTGCTTCCTTCTTCCGGCCCTGGTCTAGAAGCATCAAGCCAAGCCAGAAGCCGGCTTCAGCGTTGCCGAGAGCCAACGATCTCCTGTACATGGCCTCGGCATAGCGCCGAACGTCACGTGTATCTGCGGCGGAAGCGAGCTGTTGAAGGTCTATAGAATCATGAATTTGCTCTCCCAAGATACCCCAGAGTTCTGCCGGTATCGGCTCACTTTCACGAACACGGGCACCGTAGGACGTGATGTAGTCTGCCAGTTCATAACCGGCGGCGATGCCGAATTCGGCCCCTGATAGGGGGATCAATACAGAGGTTGCACCTCGGTTCCGCTGTGTACAGTACAAGATGGCCCTTTCGAACCAATCCGCCGAGGCCCGAGCGACTTCCTCATTATTGAGGTAGATGCTGGTTGCTCGCTTAAGCAGGGCTGGCGTTAAGCCACCTACGATCCTTAAACGACGTATGTCGACGGCGGCCGTGATTAACGCCTTCGAATAGGAATCGGCATCTTGCCACGAGGCAACCAACTCGGGCGCACCTGCAAGTACCTGCGTGACGCCGTAGTGAGAATCCTGAAGGGCGACCTTAATCCGATAATCTCTCTTCGCGAGCGCTCGTGCGGTAGACTCCTCGGAGGCTGCAAAATTGTCCTCAACGTAAATCCGCTCGGCGAGACGCAGAACCCCTACAATGCGATCCTTTCGCTGAGCAGCGTAACCCTCGGATCGTTCGGGTAGTGATAAATAATGCTGGTATCGGTCGGGCCAGATTGTCCCCAAGAAAATGACGGGCTTGCGCTTGGACCATAGGGCGAGGAAGCTCTCCTTGCCTATGCCGCTACTACCTTCGCCAGGCAGGAACCTCTGTAACTCGTCCAACCAGACGATCGTGGGCTTCCTAATCTGCTGCCTACTAAGCCACTGAAGATCTTCGCCCGACGCGGGCAGGAATACGTTCCAGTCCGGGAAGTTGCTCACGACCGCTTCGTAGGCCGATCGAGTCTTACCTGCCGCAGAGTTCCCGATTAGAAGCAGGAACCCCTGACCACGTTCCCGCGCTTTAGAGAGCCGGTCGTTCATCTCCTGGTCGATAACTCGTTGGATATACAGCGGAGCCTCTTCTTGCACATCCCCGTCTTTTCTATCACCCTGCGGCGCGCCTTCTAGACGTACAGTCGGATGCACGCCCGCCCATGCAGCGCTGAAGGCGGAGACCGGGAGAAGGCGTGGTGACAAGTCGGCTATCGACCCCGCCTCGGGGGGACCTTTCGGCCGACGCCACATGATGACCGCTAGGAGGAATGCAGCTGGAGTGAAGACAACGGCGATCACCCAACTCGCTGGTTCCAGCCAACCCCACTTCAGGGGGAGCGGCTTCCACAACCATGTCACAGCGCCTGTCACTGCCATCGTCAAGAGGGCAAGTGCGATGCCGGTAAGCCACCATCGATGCCGGGTCATCCTTCCATCATGCTGAAGGCCACAAGGGCAGCTACTTAGGACGTCGCTCGATACCACGCCGCGCAGCAAGCCCGAGCAACCCCAACCCGACCAGCCAGCGACTAGCTGCCATCCCGTATGCCCTCGACCCGCCCTCATGGGGAGCGGAACGCCGCCCGGCCCGCCACGTCAAGCGGACCTTGACGGCTTGTGCGGACGCTGGCGGGCCGGGCGGTGGTCTGCTCGGCTCGCCCGGGTCGAGGGCAGGCGGGATGGCCTACCGCAACCACCCACGGACCGCGACCCGCCGACGCAGCCCCGGCTATCCTGGAGCCGGAGAGCCCCCGCCGGAGGCGCAGTAACCCGCAACCACGCGACTGCCACCAACTCGCCGGCGCGGCCGGCGTGCGCTGTGCTACGCCGCGCGGGCTACTGGCCGCGCGGCTGGCCGGCTGCCGGTCCACCACCCCCGTCAACCGTCCTGTCGTTCTGCGGCGGCCCCTTGGGCTTCCCGCTTCCGCGCCAGCCGCCGGGCGTGTTGCGTGGCCGGAGTCGGAGCGCCAGCGGAGCGACGGACGCGCGCCCAGGCGGCTGGCGCGTGCGGCCCGTTCAGGGCCGCCTTGATAGACGTACAGAAAGTCCTCCCACACCGGCCGGCAGCCGGCCGTCCAATCCCGGCCGCAGGAGTTGCGGCGGGTTGACGTGTCCGTGCCCGGTGCTACTCTGGCGCTCGTCGAGCACGCTAGCGCGGCTTTCGTGCCGGATCGCTGGACTCGACTCCGGAGATGCCGAGCGGCCTTCCTGCCGCTGATGCGGGCTACGTCCCGTCGGCTCTCGATCGCACCGGCCACTATGCCGGCCCCGAATCCGCTGAGCGGCCCAGCACGGCCTGCCCGGCCGTCCACGATGGCCCGGATTCGCTCCTCCCCACGGGTGGGGACAGCCTGCGGCAACCTGCCGGATGCCGATATTCCAGGCGCCCCACCCGTGCCGGCCGCACATTCACAGGTCCACGAGCGTGAAAGGACATCCATCGGCGGGAAGTGGCACCACCACGATTCCGCCCTCCGGCGTCAGCCGCCCTCTCGGCGGTGCCAGGAGACACGACGAACACCACCAGCGGACCCACGTCCACGGCTGGTGGTGCTTCGTCTCCGGTCCCTGCCACCCCCTGATGAGGAGACAGTCGTGTCCACCCCGCTCACCATCTACCGTCCCGGTCCCGCCGTCGGCCGTGACGCCCAGGTCCTGCACCGCGCTGCCTCTCCGGAGTTCTCCGGCTGGCTGGAGCACACCCGCCCCGCCGGCGGCTGCTCCCGCCCCATCCGCCTCACCGGCACCATCGCCGCCGTCGACCGAAACACTGGCCGCATCACCGACCGGCTTCACACCGACGAGCTGCCCGATCGCACGCTCTACAAGGCGTGCGGCAACCGCCGCGAATCACAGTGCCAGGACTGCGCCTGGGTCTACCAGGGCGACGCCTACCAGTTGGTCCGCTGCGGCCTGACCGGCGGCAAGGGCCTCCCCGCGTCGGTCGGCCGGCACCCGGCCGTCTTCGCCACCTTCACCGCACCATCCTTCGGCGCTGTCCACCACCGGCACGTCGCCCGCCACACCTGCGCCACCCGGCAGCGCTGCGACTGCCGGCCCGCGCCCTGCCGCGCCCGGAGCACCGCTGGCACCTGCCTACACGGGCAGCCCGCGGCGTGCTTCGCCCGCCACGACGCCGACGATCCACGGCTCGGGCAGCCGTTGTGCCTGGACTGCTACGACCAAACCCACCAGGTCGTCTGGAACTACTTCTCAGGAGAGCTGTGGCGTCGCACCAAGCAGGCCATTGAACGCCACCTCGCCGCCCTTTGCCGGAAGCGCGGCATCCCGCTCGTCCGGGCCGTCACCGCCTCGGGCAAGGTCCGCTGGGTGCCGCCGGTGCGGGTGTCACATGGCAAGGTCGCCGAGATGCAGCGCCGGGCTGCCGTGCACTTCCACGTCCTGTTGCGCCTCGACGGCGTCGACGCCGACGACGCGGACGCATTGGTGCCGCCGCCGGCCGGTATCACCGTCGACGACCTGGAGGAAGCGGTCCACGCCGCTGTCACCCGGATCACCGTCACCACGCCCGCGCACCCGGACCAGCCGGAAGGCTGGGTGGTGGCCTGGGGCGGACAGGTCGACGTCCGACGCATCAACAGCGCCAGCGGCGAACTGACCGACGAAAAGGTGGCCGCTTACCTCGCCAAGTACGCCACCAAGGCCACCGAGGCCACCGGCCACTCGTTCACCCGGCTGACCCCGGCTACCGTCGACGACTACGCCGACCCCGAAGGCGACCACACTGCCCGCCTCATCGACGCGTGCTGGCACCTCGGCAGGCCCGTCCACACCGACACCGCCAGCGGCGCCACAACGGACGACGACCGTCAAGACAGGCTTGACACCGAACCGAACGCTTACGCCGGGCTGCGGCGTTGGGCGCACATGCTCGGCTTCGGCGGCCACTTCCTCACCAAAGCCCGCCGCTACTCAGTCACCTTCCGACTGCTCCGCGACACCCGCGCCACCTACCACCGCACCGAAGACGACGACCCCGCCGACACCGTCACCGTCGGCACCCTCACCTACATCGGGGCCGGCTGGCTCACCGACGGAGACGCGCTCCTCGCCAACACCGCCGCCCGGCAGCGACGAGAGAGCAGACGGATCGGCCGCGAGGAACTCGCCCACGAAGCCTGGCCCATCGGGGCCGCCGCATGAGCCATGACCTCACCCCACGCTGGTACTCACCCGCCGAGGTGGCCATCCTGCTCGGCTTCGGCATTTCCAAGGTCAAGATGAAGATCGCCACCGGTGAGCTGCGCTCCATCAAGGACGGCAAGTACCGCCGCATCCTTCCCGAATGGGTCGACGACTACATCCGCGAACAGGTCGAACGCCAGGAGGCCGCCTGATGCCCGCACGCGCACGAGCCAACGGCGAAGGGTCCATCTTCCCTTACCGGAACGGCTTCGCCGCGTACGTCTGGGTCGAGAAGCCCGACGGGAAGCGCGGCCGGAAGTGGGTCTACGGCAAGACCCGCGAGGAGGTCCACGACAAGTGGATCAAGCTCCACGGGCAGGCCAAGGCCGGCCCGGTGGCGACCCGCTCCCCGACGGTGGGGGAGTATGCCGGCTATTGGCTGCGCGAGATTGTCAAGCCGAACCTGGCCCCCGGCAGCTACGTCACCTACGAGGTGGTGATCCGGCTCTACCTCGTGCCAGGGCTGGGTCGGAAGCGCCTCGACAAGCTCCGGGTCAGCGACGTGCAGACCTGGATCAACGAGGTGGGCCGGACCTGCCAGTGCTGCGCCCAGGGCAAGGACGAGCGGCGCAAGCCCGCCCAACGTCGCTGCTGTGCCCTCGGCCGCTGCTGCCAGGATCTGCCTTCGGCAACCAGCGTCACGCATCTGCGGACCGTGCTCCGGACGCTGCTCTCCCAGGCGATCACCGAAGGGCTGATCACCCGCAACGTTGCATCCCTGGTGAAGCTGCCCCCGGTGCGGAAGCGCAAGCGGAAGGCGTGGACGAGCGACGAGGCGCGGCGGTTCCTGGAGTCGGCTCGTGCTGACGATGACCCGCTCTACGCCGCGTACGTCCTGGTCCTGGTGCTCGGTCTGCGCAAGGGCGAGATGTTGGGGCTCACCTGGGCGGACGTCGACCTCGACGCGGGGGAGCTGACCATCGATCGGCAGCTTCAGCGGGTCGGTGCCGAACTGCTGCACCGGGAGACGAAGACCGAAGCCTCGGACGCCACCCTGCCACTGCCCGACATCTGCACCGTGGCGCTCGACCGCCGCAGGCGGGCGCAGGCCGTCGCCCGGGACGCCGCTGGCCTGGCTTGGCAGCCGTCGGATCTCATCTTCACCACCCGTTATGGCCGGCCGGTCGAGCCGCGCAATGTCAACCGGTTCTGGGACCGACGCTGCGACGCGGCCGGAGTCCGGCGGATCACGGTCCGGGACGCCCGGCGGACCTGCGCCTCACTCCTGGCCGACCTGGACGTGCACCCCCGGGTGGCGATGCAGATCCTCCGGCACGCGCAGTTCGCCATCACCATGGAGATCTACACGGTGGTGTCCTCGGCGGCCACCCGCGACGCGCTCAAGCGGCTCGGCAGCACGCTCGACCGGTGAGGCGGCTACTGCTGTACTTCGCTGCTGTACCGGCTCTGATCGCGACACCAGCGGCCCTCGTTAGGGCCGCTGACCTGCGAAGGAGTGGGCCGCCAGGGACTCGAACCCTGAACCTATGGATTAAAAGTCCACAGCTCTGCCATTGAGCTAGCGGCCCGCGCGCTCAGGTTACCTGACAGTCGGCACCGCTGGCTCTCGGCTTCCGGCCGGCCGTCGATGCCTGGCCGCACCGACCCGGACCACACCTGATCATCACCAGATCGGCGATGTGGTGGTGTCCGGGGGCGGTGGATACCGCCAGGTCGGCGATGTGGAGTGGATCAAGCGACATCGCCGGCCTCCGCGCATGGGTGGGGACGGCCGGGGAACCACGTTGGGCATGAGAGTGAGTGGCAGCCCGGCCGTGGCGGCGTCCGGGGAGGAGATCGGGCCGGACGGCGTACGACAGCCTGGCGGCGAGGTGCACGCCTGGCTGCCCGGCCAGAACCAGACCGTTTGCGGCCTGGCGCTGAGCCGGACCCGGTTGCGTCGCTTCCCGCACGTGCGGTTCGACTATTCGGGCACCGACGTGCTCACCGATGCCGACGCGGTGGGCTGGATCTGCCCGCGCTGCCTGGCGGCCACGGCAGGCCGGCGCGGCAAGGAGAAGCACGGCTGGGTCCGGAACTCGCCGCGCCCCTGATCGGGAAGCAGTACACCGGGTTGATCAGGCGACGCCAGGGGCGGGCGGTTGAGGGCGTGCTGGACGGGTACGGGGTCGGGCATGCGGATCGTGGTGGTGGGGGCGAGCGGCAACGTCGGTACGGCGCTGCTGCGGCGGCTGCGCCGGGAGCGGGGTGTAGAACTGGCCGGGGTTGTTCGGCGGTTGCCCGGCCCGGATGCTGGTACGCCGTACGACCAGGTGGAGTGGCACTCCTGCGACATCGGCGCGCCGGCTGCGGCGGGCCAGCTGGCCGAGATCTTCGCGGGTGCGGACGCGGTGGTGCACCTGGCCTGGCAGATCCAGCCCAGCCATGATCAGCGGGTGTTGCGCCGGACGAACGTCGACGGCAGCCGGGCGGTGTTCGAGGCGGTGGCCCGGGCGGGGGTGCCGGCGCTCGTGTACGCGTCGTCGGTCGGCACGTACGCGCCAGGTCCGAAGGATCACCCGATCAGTGAGCGGTGGCCGGCCACCGGGGTGCCCGGCTCGTCGTACAGCGAGCACAAGGCGGAGGTCGAGGCGCTGCTGGACGGGTTGGAGCGGGAGCGTCCCGAGCTGCGGGTGGTGCGGCTGCGGCCGGGGCTGATCTTCCAGCGGGACGCCGGGGTGGAGATCACCCGCTACTTCCTGGGCCCGTTCGCGCCGGTGCGGCTGCTGCGGTTCGGCCGGATCCCGCTCGTACCGGCCAACCGCCGGCTGCGGATGCAGGCGGTGCACGCCGATGACGTGGCTGACGCGTACGCCAGGGCGGTTCTGGGTGATGCGCGCGGCGCCTTCAATGTCGCCGCGGACCCGGTGCTGACCCCGGAGCTGGTGGCCCGGCACTTCCACGGCTGGACGGTGCCTGTCGCGGCGCCGGTGCTGCGGGTGGCGGCGGCGCTGACCTGGCGGGCGCGGCTGCAACCTGTCGATCAGGGCTGGGTGGAGCTGGGCCTGAACGCGCCGCTGATGTCCAGTGAGCGGGCGGAGACCGAGCTGGGCTGGACGCCGAAGATCGACGCGCTCACCGCCCTCAAGGAGCTGTTCATCGGGATGGCAGGCGGCGACCACACCGGCAGCCCGCCGATGTCCGCAGTCGCGAACCAGCCCGGCCGCCCCAGCGGCCTCCTCGCGGGAAGGCCACCGGGCCAGGGCAACCCCTACTGAAGTTTGGAGCTGGTCACCGTGGGGTTTCGCGCTCCCAGGAAGAAGATGCCGGGGTAGCCGGCGGTCTCGAACGTGCCGCTGGGGTTGCGGCGCACTGTCGAGTTCTCGATCTTCATGGTGCCGGTGCGGTTGTTGCTGACGAAGAAGATGGCCCCGCCGCCCTCGTTTGCCTTGTTGTTCTCGATGACCGTGCCCGCGATGCGGACGGTGAACTCGTTGCCGTCGCAGTAGATCGCACCGCCGCTGCCGCCGCCTGGCGTACCCGACTTGGCCGGGTTGGCGCCGCTGCCGATCGCCTCGTTGTTCCTCAGCAGGCTGTTCAGCACCACCCACGACACGCCGATGCTGCTCAGCGCCCCTCCGTTCGAGCAGGAGCCGCCGTCGAAGGTGCTGCCCACCACGTACACCGGCTTGTTCTCGTACTGGCTCAGCACCCGGACGGCCGCGCCACCCAGGTCGGGGCCGGTGCGGTCGCAGCGGTTGTCGACGAAGCGCGAGTTGACCACCTTGAGCCGCCCGCCGCGCACGAAGATCGCGCCACCGCCGCCCCCCTCGGCCCTGTCGCCTGTGGAGTTGCCGTCGGCGAAGATCAGGTTCTGCACGGTGAGCTGCGGGTGGTCCTGGTTCTGGCAGTGCGAGGTGGTCCAGCCCTGGGCCTCGTCGCAGGTGTTCATGTAGAGGATGCGGCGCTGCCCCTGGCCGCTGAGTGTGACAGTGCCGCCGCCGTCCAGGACGACAGTCGGCCCGTTGGCGTTGCGGACCTTCGCGGTGGCGGCCATCTTGATCGTCACCGGGGCCGGTCCACAGTCGAACGTGATGACGCCTCCTGCGGCGACGGCCTTCACCACAGCCGCCGAGGTGCAGCTCGCCGGGGTGCCGGTGCCGATGGTCCGGGTCGGCTTCGAGGTGTCCACCGCGCGGGCCTCGGCAGGTACGGAGGCCTTGCCGTTCGGGTTGCCGGCCGCGAGCGCCTTCGTCGCGGGCTTCGGGCTGGCGCTCGCCCCGGGACCGCCGAGGCCGTCGCGGCCGGCCGGCACGACGTCCTGGTCGCCGGTCGTCACGGCCCCGGACGAGGCGGTCGGCGCGGTGGCCGGCGTCGGCTGGTCGGACGCGCAGGCGGGAAGGGTCGCGGTGGCGACACCGAGGACGAGCAGAGCGGCTAGCGACGTCATGCGCACCAGGTGATGCTAGGAGCCGTCACGGCGTCGAGACGAATCCGCCATGCCGGTTCGATCCCCGGCTCAGGGCTGGGCGGACGCTCCGGCGTGGGAGAGGGCGAAGGCGGTCAGGAAGCCGGCGACAGTGATGAGACCGACGAGCAGGTGGGCGTTCTCGAACGCCTCCGGGACCATCGTGTCGGTGATCATCGCGAGGATCGCCCCGGCCGCCAACGCCGTGATGGCGGCCAGCACCTCCGGCGGTGCACCGTCCAGCAGCGTGTTGCCCACCAGTGCGGCGACCCCGCTGACCAGCGCGATCCCGGTCCACAGCAGGAACACGTACCGTCGGGACCGGCCGGCCTGACGCATGCCGGCCGCACTGGACAGCCCTTCCGGCACGTTGCTGAGGAACACCGCCACCACAGTGACCACGCTGACCGCGCCACCGCTGAGCAGGCTGGCACCGATCACCACCGATTCCGGTATGCCGTCCAAGCAGCGCGCCCACGGCGATCGCCGAGCCGGAGCCGGGCTTGTCGCCCTCGGAGGGCTGCTGGTCGCCGGACCGCTTGCGGTGCCGAGCGCCACGTCGGGCGAGAACCCGCCTGCAACCACTCCGGCATTCCCGGGACCGTGCCCGGTGGGGCACCCGCGGCAAACCGCGCTCAGAAGTCCGCGAAGAGGTACGGCACCGCGCGCGGAAAGATGCCGCGCAGCTCGGCGGCGGCGTCGGCCGGGACGTCGCCGAGCCCCCGCAACGGCAGCTCGACCGGGTCCAGCACCCCGTACGCCAGGGCGGAGAGCCCGGCGGCGGTGAGCGTGGCTGTCGGCGCCGGGCCGCTGTCACCGGCGACGACCTCCAGGGTGCCTGTCGTGCCGTCCAGCAGATGCGTGCCGGTCAGCCACCGGTCCCCGGTCAGCTCGACGCGTACCCGGCCCGGCCCGGCGGGCAGCCCGCGCAGCGCGTCGAGCGACAGCAGCCGGGCCATCGGCGCGGACGAGCCCGGCCGGCCCACCCGCGCCTCGACGTGCACGTCCAGGTCGGTGAGCCACAGCTCCGGCAGCTCGTCCGGCGGGACCTGGACGGTGACCCGATCGACCTGGTCGACGTGCCTGGCGAAGAACTGCAACAGCAGCGCCCGCGCGAGCGGATCGGTGGCGAGCAGCTCGTTGCCGTGCAGGGTGCCGCCGTGCTCGTCGATCCGGTACGTGACCGCGCCGGTGAGCGCGCCGTCCACCCGGGCGGTGACCAGCCAGTACTCGTCCCGGTCGCGCAGGCCGGCGTCCCGGTAGTCAGGGAAGACGGCGAAGCCGTGCCGCTGCGCGAGGCAGCGCTCGGTGAACGCGCGCCACACCGGATAGCCGGTGGCGATCCGCTCCCATCCCAACTCACCGGGCAGCTCGGCACGCAGCAGCGACCCCAGATCCGCGGGCGTGAAGGTGACGGTGCGCGGCTTGGGCAGGCCCACGTAACCGAACCGGGCGTAGAAGCTGGGCCGGAACGGGTAGAGCGCGCTGAGCGGGTGCCCCTCGTCGCGCATCTCGTCGAGGAGTCGGTGCAGCAGCGTCCGTACGTGCCCCTGCCGGCGGGCCAGCGGATGGGTGGCCACCCCGGCGACGCCCGCCATCGGCAGGACCGTTCCGCGCAGGTTCTGCCGCATCGGAATGGCCGAGACGGCGGCAAGCGTCTCGCCGTCCTCCTGCACGGCAAGCGTCGTGTTGCCCTGGTGGTAGGGCAGGTAGTCGCGGAACTGCTCGACCCGCGTCGCGGCGAGCGGTGACGACTCGAACGCGTACGCGGCCAGCGGGAAACTGGTGGTGAGACGCTCGTCGGCGGTCACCCGTCGGATGGTCATCCGCTCATCTCAACCCGCCGTGCCGGCGCCGGCAACCGGATTGGCCGGATCCGTCAGCCGACGGGCAGGTGGCGCAGGTGCCGGCGGCGGCGCAGCCGCACACTCGCGACTGTGGCCACGCCGAGCACGAGCAGGGCGGTCACGACGAGCCCGTGCAGCAGGCCCCGGCTGAGGTAACCCGCGTCGGTGTGGTCCACCGTCCAGGTGGCGATCTCCCGGCTCGACCAGAACGGCGTCAGCTTCGCCCCCGACCCGGCCGGGTCGATGAGCATCTGCACCGTCACCACGGTGAGCAGCAGCAGCGTGCCTTCCAGCTCGCGGGGCAGCAGAGTGCCGATCAACATCCCGAACGGCGCCGCCACGGCCACGGAGCAGAGCATCGCGGCGACCAGGCCGCCGTACCGCAGGTCCGCGCCGTCGAGCACGGGCAGCAGGAGGAACGGTACGGAGATGACAAGCCCCACCGTCCACAGGCCGAGCATCCGACCCAGGTAGAGGTGGTGCGGGCGGTAGCCGGCCAGCCGCAGCCTCGGCTCCAGCTCCCGCGCCGCGCTTGTGGCGAAGAGCGCGGCGGTGCTCACCGCCCAACCCACGCCGAGCAGCAGCGAC
This sequence comes from Micromonospora sp. NPDC000663, assembly GCF_042898105.1. Classification (NCBI taxonomy): domain Bacteria; kingdom Bacillati; phylum Actinomycetota; class Actinomycetes; order Micromonosporales; family Micromonosporaceae; genus Micromonospora; species Micromonospora sp. NPDC000663. The sequence continues at coordinate 224,240 of NZ_JBIAYR010000003.1, read as the reverse complement.
CGGACCGACTGCCCGAGGTAGGCGTCCCGCCGGATCAGGTAGAAGGTCAACGGCATCAACAACAACAGCAGGAGTACGCCCCGACGCCGCAGCAGATCCCGTACGGTCATCTCGGCGACTGTGACGAGCCGGGTCACGCGCGGCCTCCTCGAACGCCGGGCGCGACCCGCCCGGACTGTTGTGCCGGGGTCAGGTCGAGCACGATGTCCACCCGGTCGAGCTGGTTGAGCAGGTGCGTCACCACGACGATCGCCGTGCCCGCGTCGCGCAGCCGGCCGAGCTGGTCCCAGAAGTTGACGTAGGTGCCCTGGTCGAAGCCCTGGTACGGCTCGTCGAGCAGCAGCACGTCGGGTTCGCTGAGGGTGGACATGGTCAGGTTGAGCTTCTGCCGGGTGCCGCCGGAGAGATGTCGGGCCTGGGTGTCCCCGCCCGCCTCCCAGCCGAGCTGTCGGGCGGCCACCCGACCGGCGCGACGGGCGGGCCCCCGCGGCACCCCCTGACCCGCGCCGATGAGCACGAAATGCTCGTCGGCGAGCAGGAAGTCGGCGGTGCCGCCGGACTGCGGGCAGTAGCCGAGCCGCCCGGAGACGGTCACCTCGCCGGCGTCGGGAGACATCAGCCCGGCGCAGATCCGCAGGAAGGTGCTCTTGCCGCACCCGTTCGCGCCGACGACGGCGGCGATCTGTCCGGCCCGGACGGTGAGCGAGGCGTCGCGCAGCACGGTCTGTCGGCCGTACCGCTTGGTGATGCCCGTCGCGTGCAGCCGGACCGGGCCGGGTCGCGGGGCGGGCGCGGTGCCGATGCTCTCCACTATCGCGCCCGCGTACTGCTGGGGTGGACCGAAGACGACCCAGGGGTCGCCGCCTCCCTCGCGCAGGTGTGTGGCGGCCTCGGCGACCACGTGCCGGACGGCGTCCGGCGCGACCCGGCGCTGGTGCAGCTCGGCCGTGAGCGCGCGGAGCCAGTAGTCGGCGTTCACCCGGCGACCCCCTTCGTGACGATGTCGTTCACCGGCCGGACGAAGGTCAGCCAGGCGCTGCCGCCCGAGCGCAGCGCCGCGTGCCCGTCGTCGGTGAGCCGGTAGTACTTGCGGGCGGGCCCGGCGCTGCCCTCGCGCCACTGCGCGGTGACCAGGCCGGTCTTCTGCAGGCGCAGGAGCACCGGATAGAGCGTGCCGCCCTGGATCGGCCCGACGCCCGCCGCGTCGAGCGCCTGGGCGAGCTGGTAGCCGTAGGACTCGCGCTCGGCCAGCAGGGCCAGTACGCAGATGTCGAGCACCCCCCGCAGCCACTGCCCGCGCCTGTCGGAATCCACAGGCGGACACTAGCGGCGCAACCTAGATGGCACAACTACCTACCGAGGCCGACCGGAGACCCGGCCGGACGGTCAGGTGACCGCTCGGACGGGTCGGGCGAGGTCAGCGAGTCGTGACGTCGGAGACGACGACCGTGACGTTGTCCGGAGCGCCGGCGTGGTGGGCCAGCTTCACCAACTGCTCGCCGCACTGCTGGCGGTCGGCGTACATGCCCAGCGCCGCGGCGATGGCGTCGTCCTCGACGTAGTCGGAGAGCCCGTCGCTGCACAGCAGCAGCCGGTCGCCGGGCACGACGGCGAGCACACCGACGGCCGGCGGGGTGTCGGCGCCCTGCACGGCCCGGGTCACCAGGGACCGCTGCGGATGGTGCCGGGCCTGGTCGGGGGAGAGCGTGCCCTGGTCGACGAGCGCCTGCACGAACGTGTCGTCGCGGGTGAGCTGGGTCAGCTCCCCGTCGCGCAGCAGGTAGCAGCGGGAGTCGCCGACCTGGGCCAGCACCAGCGTCTCCCCGGCGAGCAGCGCCGCGGTGAGCGTCGTACCCATCCCCTCACGGGTCGGGTCGACGGTGATGGCGGCGTGGATGCGCTGATTGGCGGTGCTGACCACGGCACGCAGGGCGTCCGCGGCCCCGTCGGGGTCGGTGGGCGGGGCCAGCTCGTCCAGGATCCGGATCACGATCTCGCTCGCCACCTCACCCGCGGGCAGCCCGCCCATGCCGTCGGCGACGGCGATCAGGCGGTCACCGGCGAGGGCGGAGTCCTCGTTGTTGGTGCGTACCAGGCCGATGTCGTTGAGGATGACCGAGCGGAGGATCAGCGTCATGGGGACAAGCTTGCCAAGAACAACCCGCGTTCGTCTCTACGGCTCCTGCGTCGGGTCGAGAAATGATTGCGATTTCCGGTCTGGACGGCTCGGGTAGCGCAGCAGCAGGCTGGCTGCGACCTCCTCGTCACCCACCGCTGCGTAGGTGTGCGGCACGTCCGAGACCCAGCGCAGGTGACCGCCGGCCGGTGCGGTGAGCGGCGCGTCGGCCGGGCCGGCCCGCAGCACACCGGCGAAGACGGTGATGTGTTCGGTGACGCCCGGTTGGTGGGCGGGGGAGAGTTGCGTGACGCCTGGCGCGACGCGCATCCGGTACAGCTCGTAGGTCGCGTCGGTGTCGGTGAACACCTCAAGCAGGGTTGCGGTGACGGCCGTGCCGTGCACGACGGGCTCGGCTGTCGGTTCGGCGAGCAGGGCGGTGAACGGTACGCCGAGCTGCGCGGTGACTGCCCAGAGCGTGTCCAGGGTCGGGTTGCGGGTGCCGTTCTCCAGGCCGGAGAGGGTGGCCTTTCCGACGCCTGCGAGCCGGGCCAGTGTGGACAGCGAGATCCCCCGCTCCTCGCGCAGGGCGCGGACCCGGCGTCCGACGACTGCGGGGTCCACGTCGAGGCCCGGCCGACGGGCTGGTGGTGGGTGCGGCACCCGGCTATCGTGCTACACGCTGTCGTTCCGTAAACGGAACGCTCGGGGAGGGTGGGATGGCTGGACGCGCGCAACCGGTGCTGGCCGGCGTGGTGACCGCACTCGTCGGCTTCGCCAGTTCGTTCACAGTCGTACTGGCCGGCCTCCGGGCCGCCGGCGCGTCGGACGCGCAGGCGGCCTCGGGCCTGCTCGCCCTCTGCGTCGCGTGCGGGCTCACCGCCGTCTGGCTGGGCTGGCGACACCGGATACCGATGAGCGTGGCCTGGTCGACGCCGGGCGCGGCGCTGCTCGTGGCGACCGGGTCACCGCCCGGCGGATGGCCTGTCGCGGTGGGCGCGTTCCTCGTCTCCGGCCTGCTGATCGTCGCGGCCGGACTGTTCCCGCCCCTCGGCAGGGCGGTGGCCGCCATCCCCAAGCCGGTGGCCGGCGCGATGCTCGCCGGGGTGCTGCTGCCACTGTGCACCGCCCCGGTCCGCGCGCTCGTCGAGGTGCCCACCGTGGCCGGCCCGGTGGTGGTCGGCTGGCTGCTGCTGCACCGGTTCGCCCGCCGCTGGGCGGTGCCCGGCGCGCTGCTCGTGGCGGTCGTGGCGATCGCGCTGACCTCGCCGTCGACAGGCGTGGGCGGCGCCGCGCTGATCCCGTCGGTCACTCTCACCGCGCCGGCCTGGAACGCGTCCGCGCTTGTCGGACTCGCCCTGCCGCTGTTCCTGGTCACCATGGCCGCGCAGAACGTGCCAGGCCTGGCGGTGCTGGTCGGCTACGGCTATCGGCCGCCGTTCGGGGCCGCGCTGCGGGCCACCGGACTGGCCAGCCTGCTCGCCGCACCGGCCGGCGGGCACGCGGTGAACCTCGCGGCGATCACCGCAGCCCTGGCCGCCGGCCCGGACGCCCACCCGGACCCTGAGCGCCGGTGGGTCGCCTCGGTCACCGCTGGCGTCGGACTGGCCCTGCTGGGGTTGGGTGCCGGCGTCGCCACCGCGCTTGTCGCCGTCGCCCCGCCGATCCTCATCGAGGCCGTCGCCGGTCTGGCCCTGCTGGGTGCGCTCGCCACGGCGCTCGCGGCGGCGGTGACCGACCCGGCGACCCGCGACGCCGCCGTCGTCACCTTCGTGGTGACCGCCTCCGGGGTGACGCTGATCGGTGTGGGCGGCGCATTCTGGGGACTGGTCGCCGGCTGCCTGATGCTGCTGCTCTTCCACCGCCGATCCGCTCCCGAGGCTCCGTCGGAGGGATCGACACCGGATCAGCGACGTAACGACGTCCCGGCCGACCGGGTGCGGGCGTCGTCATGAGGCGGGTGGATTACTCCTCGGGAGGCAGGTCGGTCACGCCCACGGCGAGACGCACCCGACCGTCGGCGACCGCCCCGATCTGGTCGGCCGGTACGTAGACCGCGCCGCTCTGCGTCAGCTCGGTGGTGACCTTCAGGTAGCCGGTGTGCAGCAGCCGCGCCGCCAGGTCGGCCGGCACGTCCGGCTCCTCGACCGCCGTCGCCTCGATCAGCTCGTCCAGGCTGCTGCCCGGGTCGGCGGCCGGCGTCTGCACGGTCACCGCGTTCGGATCGCCCCGCTGGACGAGATCCACCGTCCCGACCTCGGTGCCGGCAACGTCGATCACCGACATCCCGGTGGTGATCCGCGAGATGGTCGCCTGCTGCTCGTCCTGCTGATCCATCCTCCAGCGGTTCCCGGGGCGGCGAGCCGCTAAACGCCGGGACGGGCGGTGGTGCGCCGGGTATGACCGTGGGTCATATTCATACCCAGGTGTCATACCCCTCGAGAGCAGTACCGCCCCTCGGCCGCGTCCGCGACGGCCGTGAGCCCCGGAGTCAGCCGGACGTCGACCAGCCGCCCGGCGGGCGGGGAGACAGCTCCCGCCAGGTGTCCGTGCCGTCGAGAAGGGCCCGGACCGTCTCCTCGGCCTCGTCCGCACTGCCGTACTCGTAGAAACGGGAGATGCCCTCGGCGCCGCCGGCCCGCTGCTCGACATGCCACCGGTCGGCGTCCACCCGCAGGAAGACGTCCCGCCGGGCCAGCCGCCCCCACTTCCCGTTCCACCAGTGCTTTCGCTGCTCCATGGCGGGACTCTATCGAACATACGTACGAGAAGATGCGGGCCCCTGCGGGATTCCCACAGAGGCCGATGTGCATCCGTTCGGCGTCAGCGCTGCGCCGGCGGCTCGTGCCGGCGACCCAGCACGTCGTCGAGCGCTCCGCGCTGCTGGCCCGGGGTGGTGTGCCCGGCCGAGACCAGGGCGTCCCGGATCTCGGTGAGCAGCTTGACCTCCTCGCTCGGCGCCGAGGGCGGCGGCTCCTCGCCCCGCTTGCGCCGCTCGGCCAGCCGGTTCATCGGGTAGACGACCAGGAAATAGAGCGCCGCCGCGGTGAGCAGGAAGGTGATCACCGCGTTGATGAAGGCGATCCAGTCGAACGGGATGCCACGGAACGTGGGAGCCGTGCCGGCCAGGCCCTTGTCGCTGCCCGTGATGAGCAGCACGAAGACGCGGATCAGCGGTTCGAGGAACGACTTGGTGAGCTGGGTGACCACGCCCGTGAACGCGGCACCGATGACGACACCGACCGCCAGGTCGACGACGTTGCCGCGCATGATGAAATCTTTGAAGCCCTTGAGCATCCGTACTCCCGAGGTGTCCGGTTTTCCGTCCGGCACAACCTATGCCTCGCGGGCGGGCTCCAGAAACGCGCCGGCTTCGATCGCCGCCCGACCGGGCTCGCCGGCCCGGATAGCCTCGACCAGCCGGGAGTGGTCGACGTAACGCTCGGGGGTGAGCGCGTCACCCATCGCCTGGGCGACGGTGCTGCGCAGGGCCGCGCCGACCGAGGCGTACAGCTCGGCGAGCATGGCGTTGTGCGCGGCGGCGACCACAGCCGTGTGCAGCGCCGCGTCGGCCTCGACGAACGCGTCGACCCGGCCCGCGTGCCAGGCGGCCTCGCGGTCGGCGAGCGCGCGGTCGAGCGCCGCCAGGTCCTCGGGTGTACGCCGCAGCGCGGCGAGCCGGGCGGCCTCCACCTCGAAGGCGCGCCGCACCTCGATGACCTCGGTCATCCGGTCGTCGCCGAGTCGGCGGGCCACCACGGGGGCCAGCTCGTCGGTGGACACCACGTACGTGCCGGAGCCCTGCCGGCACTCCAGCACCCCGGCGTGCACCAGGGCGCGGACGGCCTCGCGGACCGTGTTGCGTCCCACGCCCAGCGCGGCGACGAGCTGCGGCTCGGTGGGGATGCGCCCACCGACAGGCCACTCACCGCCGAGGATCCGGGCCCGGAGCTGCTCGATGGTCTGCCGGACGCGGTGGCCGCGGGGTGGCACGGCGGGCTGGCCGTGCGGTGGCACCGGTGGCGCGGAGGCGGAATCGACAGACGGTGGCACTCGTTACATCACCGGGCCCAAATTCATCCCATGATTGTAGGTTAGAGGCCATGACTCCGCCACCCACCGCCGCTCCGGCGGCTCCCGCTCCCGTCGCCGTCGCCGTCGACACCGGCCCGGCGCGCGACCAGGCGGGGCGTCGGACGCACCCGGCGACCGGTGGCGCGCTCGTACTGGTCGGGATGCTGCTTGTCGCGCTCAACCTGCGTGCCGTGGTGACGAGCCTCGGCGCCCTGCTCGACGAGGTCCGCGACGGGCTGGGGCTCTCCGGCGCCATGGCCGGCCTCGTCACCACGCTGCCCACGATCGCGTTCGCCGGGCTGGGCGCGCTCACCCCGTGGCTGGTCCGCCGGGTGGCGCCGGCCCGGGTGCTCGTGGTCGCCATGCTCGCCCTCACCGCGGGGCAGGTGCTCCGGGCCACCACCGACTCGGCCTGGGTCTTCGTGTTCACAAGCGCGCTGGCGCTGGCCGGCATCGCGGTCGCCAACATCCTGCTGCCCATGCTGGTGAAGCAGCACTTCCCGCACCGCACCGGGCTGGTCACCGGGGCGTACACGATGGCGTTGACCCTGGGGACGACGGTGGCCGCGGCCTCCGCCGTGCCGATCGCGCACGCCTTCGGCTCCTGGCGGGCCGGGCTGGGCGTCTGGGCCGCGATGGCTGCGGTGGCCGTACTCCCGTGGGTGCCGCTGGCGCTGCGGGCCCGGGCGCGCGCACGGCGCGCGACCGCGACGGCGGCCGTCACCGCGCCCACCCGGGTCCGGCCGGCGCGGACCCGCCTGGGTTGGGCCATGGCCCTCTACTTCGGGGCGCAGTCACTCAGCGGGTACGCGATCATGGGCTGGCTGGCCCAGCTGTTCCGCGACGCCGGCTACCAGCCGGAGGCCGCCGGGCTGCTGCTCGCCGGGGTGACCGCGCTCGGCGTGCCGATCGCGCTGTTGATGCCCACCGTGGCCGGCCGGATGACCAGCCTGCGGCCCCTGGTGCTCGGGCTGACCACCGCGTCGACGCTCGCCTACCTGGGGCTGGCGCTCGCGCCGCGCGGAGCGGCGCTGCTCTGGGTGACCCTGCTGGCGATCGGCCAGGGCGCGTTCCCGATGATCCTGACCGCCATCGGCCTGCGCGCGCGCACCGCCGAGGGGACCGTCGCGCTCTCCGCGTTCGCGCAGAGCACCGGGTACGTCATCGCGGCGCTCGGCCCGCTGATGGTCGGCATCCTCTACGAGATCACCGGCGGCTGGACCGCGCCGATCGGATTCCTGCTGGCCGCGCTCGCCGTGCAGACGGCGGCGGGCATGGCGATCGCTCGTCCCCGCTACGTCGAGGACGAGTGATCGACGGCAGTGGTCAGGAGGACGCCGGCGTCGGTTCGCCGGCGACGGCCTCATCCACCGTCGGGTAGGTGTGCAGCACCTCGACCAGCCCGCTGACCTCGAGGATGCGCAGCACACCGCGCTGCGGGGCGGCCAGCCGCACCACACCGCCGGCCTCGTCGCAGCTGTTCTTGGCGCGGACGAAGACCGACAGACCGGTCGAGTCACAGAACGACACGTCCGCCAGGTCGAACACCAGCCGGTTACGGCCCTTGTCGAGCAGGTCGGTGATCTGGTCCTGCAACTGCGGTGCGGTCGCCATGTCCAGCTCGCCCGCGACCGACACGACGACCACGTCGCCGCGCTGTTCCGTGTGCACCGTCAGGGACATATGGCAGACCTCCTGTTATCGGGGGAACGGTATCCCACGACCGGGGTCGTACGCAGAAGGGGAGCCGCTATCCGGTGGCCATCCTCATTTCCGTTGCTACGGGGCAAGTAGTTCGCCAGTTCCCGGTGGTAGAGTCCGGCCGTTCCAGGTCGAGGGGGGTTTCGCAATGGCGTTGAACGCCGAGGAAAGTGGTCGGCTCGCCGCACTGCTCGGCGGACACGCCGAACAGGTCACGGCTCGGTGGACCGAGATCGTCACCGGTTCGTTGCGTGGCCGGCTCAGCCAGGCCGAGTTGCGCCGGCAGGTCCAGGATCTGCACAGCGCCATCACCACCACGGCCGGGCAGGGTGCCGTCGACCTGTCCGCCGAAAGCTCGGGCGAGCTGCGTGCCGCGCTCACCGAACTGTCCCGTGGGCGGGCCCGGCAGGGCTTCTCCGCCAGCGAGACCACGATCAGCATCTTCGCGCTCAAGGACGTGCTCGCCGAGCTGGTGCAGGAGGCCGGCGGCGCCAACGCGCTGCACGACTACATCGCCTTCTCCAAGCTGATCGACGAGCTGGGCCTGTTCACCTTCGAGAGCTTCGTCCGCACCCGCGAGAGCCTGATCGCCGACCAGGCCGAGCAGCTCCTGGAGCTCTCCACGCCTGTGGTCAAGCTCTGGGAGGGTGTGGTCGCCGTCCCGCTGGTCGGCACCCTGGACTCGGCGCGCGCCCAGGTGGTCATGGAGCGGCTGCTGCAGACCCTCGTCGACACCGGCTCGCCGTACGCGATCATCGACATCACCGGCGTCCCGGCGGTCGACACCCAGGTCGCCCAGCACATCCTGAAGACAGTGGTGGCCGCCCGACTGATGGGCGCCGACTGCATCATCTCCGGCATCCGGCCGCAGATCGCCCAGACCATCGTCGCGCTCGGCATCGAGTTCGGCGACATCGCCACCAAGGCGAGCCTCGCCGACGCGCTGCGCCACGTGCTGCGGCTCACCGGTGTGGAGACCCCCCGTCGCCAGCCGCGTAGGGACGCCTGATGGAACGCGTGCCGATCCTCAAGATCGGCGACATCCTGCTGGTCTCCATTCAGCTCGACATGTCCGACCAGACCGCGGTCCAGCTCCAGGAGGACCTCGCCGAGCGGATCGTCGACACCGGCTGCCACGGCGTGATCATCGACATCACCGCCCTGGACATCGTCGACTCCTTCGTCGGCCGGATGCTCTCCACCATCGCGTCGATCTCCAAGGTGCTCGACGCCGAGACGGTTGTCGTCGGGATGCGACCCGCCGTCGCCATCACCCTTGTCGAACTGGGGCTGTCGCTGAACGGCATCCGTACCGCGCTGAACGTCGAACGCGGCATGGAACTGATCGCGGCGGCCCGCGCCGACGAGCTCGAGTACCAGCTCGACGACGATCCGGACGCCGAGACGGCCACGCTGTGACTACTGGCGTCGACCTGGGCCAGCCGCAGGCGCAGGCGATCCGCAGCGACGAGGACGTGGTGCGCGTCCGGCAGTTGGTCCGTGCCGTGGCGGTGGCCGTCAAGCTGTCACTCGTCGACCAGACCAAGGTGGTCACGGCGGCGAGCGAACTGGCCCGCAACACACTGGTGTACGGCGGCGGCGGATCGGTCGACGTGGTGATCGTCGACAACGGCCGACGCAAGGGCGTACAGATCGTCTTCGCCGACTCCGGGCCCGGCATCCCCGACCTGGATCTGGCCCTCACCGACGGCTACACCACAGGCGGTGGCCTCGGCCTCGGCCTCAGCGGCGCCCGCCGGCTCGTCGACGAGTTCCAGATCGAGACGTCGGCGGAGACCGGAACACGCATCACGGTGACCAAGTGGTCACGGTGAGCGGGGACGCGGTCACCGACAGCGGCATCTGGTTCCGGGTGGACGCCGGCAGCGCAGCAAGCGCCGTCCGACGCGCCGCCGAACGCCTCGGCGCACAGGTGGAGATGGGTGCGGCACGCATCGCCGACCTCGCCATCGTCGCCGCCGAACTGACAAGCAACCTGGTCAAGCACGCCGACGACGGTGTCCTGCTGCTGCGGCCGGTCCGCCGCGCCGGGGAGGCCGGTGTGGAACTGGTAGCCATCGACTCCGGGCCCGGCATGGCCGACCTGACCGTCTCGTCCCGGGACGGGCACTCCACCAGCGGCACCCTCGGCATCGGCCTCGGCGCGATCGTCCGACAGGCCAGCTGGTTCGACGGGTACTCGCTGCCCGGCCGGGGCACCGTCCTCGCCGTACAGGTCTGGCCCGCCGCGCCGCCCGGGGTGTCCTGGGCCGGCGCCCTCGTCCGGCCGATCACAGGCGAGACGGTGAGCGGTGACGGGTACGCCGTCCGGGTCGCCGACGGCCGCCACCAGGTGCTGGTCAGCGACGGCCTGGGGCACGGCCCACTGGCCAACAACGCCACCGAGGCGGCACTTGCCGCGTTCCGCAGCGCCCCGGCCGGCCCGCCGGCGGCAGTCGTCGGACACCTGCACCGGAGCATGTCGCACACCCGCGGCGCCGCGCTCGCCGTCGCCGAACTGGCGGAGGGGGGCATGCTGCGGTACGCCGGGCTGGGCAACATCTCCGGCGTGATCGTCGAGGGGGACGGGCAGCGGCGGGGACTGGTGTCGCTGCCCGGCATCGCCGGGCACCAGCGGCCGACAATCCGGGAGTACGACTACCCGTTCGGGCCGGGCGCCCGGCTGGTGATGCACAGCGACGGGGTCGTCGACCGGTGGCGGTTGACCGATTATCCCGGTCTCGCCGAGCGGTCACCACTGGTGATGGCGGCCACCCTGCTGCGTGACGCCGGCGTACGACGCGACGACGCCTGCGTACTGGTAGCGAGGTCCTGGACATGACCGCGGAGCCGGCCGCGCTGCCGCTGTTGCAGATGGCGCTGCGGGTCGAGCAGGACATCTTCGTGATCCGCCAGCGGGGCCGGGAGGTGGCGGCCGTGGTCGGCCTCGAACACCAGGACCAGGTGCGGATCGCCACCGCGCTCAGCGAGGTCGCCCGGGACCTGCTGCGTACGACCGGCGGCGCCGACGTCTCGTTCCACATCGATGCGGGCATCGACGGCCGCTTCCACCTCCGCGCCGACCTGGCCCCGGTGACCCCGCTGCCCGGCGGCCGGTACGAGCCGCAGTCCGGCGCGGTGTCCCGACTGGTCGACACACTGAGCGTGTCGACCGTCGAGGGGGTTACGGTCGTGAGGATGTCCCGACGAGTCCCGGCCAGCGCGCCGACGCCGACCCCGGAGCGGCTCGCCGAGTTCCGTACCGAACTCGGCCGCACCGCGCCGGCCAGCGCGCTTGACGAGTTGACAGTCCAGAACGGGCAGCTCATCGCGGCGCTCGACGAGGTACGCAGCCAGCGCGACGAGCTGGCGGTGCTGAACGACGAGCTGGCCGAGACCAACAGGGGTGTACTGGCGCTCTACAACCAGCTCACCGAGGAGCTGGAGGAGACCAACAGGGGTGTGGTCGCCCTCTACGCCGAGCTGGACGAGAAGTCGGCCCAGCTGCGCGCGGCGAGCGAGTCGAAGAGCCGGTTCCTGGCCAACGTGAGCCACGAGCTGCGCGCCCCGGTCACCGCGATCATCGGGTTGGGTCGGCTGCTCTCCGACTCGTCCTCCGACCCGCTCACCGCCGAGCAGGCCCGCCAGGTCGGTCTGATCCGCTCGTCGGCGGAGGATCTGCTCGGGCTGGTAAACGAACTTCTGGACCTGGCCAAGGCCGAGTCCGGCCGGATCGAGCCGGACTGGGCGGACGTGGACCTGCGCCCGGTCTTCGGCCAGCTGCGCGGCACACTGCGCGCGCTCGCCACCCGCCCCGAGGTCGAGCTGGTGGTGGATGAGCCGCCGGTGCCCGCCGTGCTGCGCACCGACGAGGTGCTGCTCGGCCAGGTGCTGCGCAACCTCCTGCACAACGGCCTGAAGTTCACCGAGCGCGGCCAGGTGCGGCTGCGCGCCGAGCGGCACGGCGACAGGTGGAGCTTCAAGGTCAGCGACACCGGCCCCGGCATCGCCCCGGAGCTGCACGATCGGATCTTCGAGGAGTTCTACCAGGTGCCGGGCGCCACCCGTGTCGGCGGCACCGGCCTGGGCCTACCGTACGCCCGGCGGTTGGTGACGCTGCTCGGCGGGACGCTGGAGCTGGCCAGCGAACCGGGCCGAGGCAGCACGTTCACCGTCTCCCTGCCCACCGGCGGAGTGTGACGGTGGACGGCATGCCGGCGACCGTCCTGGTGGTCGATGACAGTCGTACCAAGCGCTACCTGCTTGTCAGTTGGCTGACCCGGGCCGGGTTCACCGTCCTGGAGGCGGAGAACGGCGCCGAGGCGCTGGCCCGCGTCGACGTGGACCGGATCGACCTCGTGGTGCTCGACGTCCGGCTGCCCGACCTCAGCGGGTACGAGGTCTGCGAACGGATCAAGGAACGGCACCCGGCCATGCCGGTGATCCACGTGTCGGCGCACGCCGTCGACGTGTCCGACCGCGCCCAGGGCCTCACCCGGGGTGCGGACGCCTACCTGACCGAGCCCATCGAGCCCGAGGAGCTGATCGCCACCACCCGGGCGGTGCTGCGCTACTACCAGGCCCGAAAGCGCGCCGAACTGCTCGCCGAGCGACTGCTCGTCCTCGCCGACACGACTGTGGCGGTGCACGCCGCACCGAACTTCGCCCGGCTGCTGAAGGCCGCCGCCGAGGGTGCCGCCCAGATCTTCAAGAGCCCGGCGGCGGTGGTCGCCGAGACGTTCGACGGCGACTGTCTCGCGGGGATCTGCGCCGGCCCGGGCCTGGAGGCCGAGGTGGTGCCGTGGGTCGTCGACGACACGGGGGTGCCGACCGGCGCGACAGTGCGGGTCCAGGAGCCGGCGCAGTGGGGGCTGCTCGGCTGGCCGGAGGGCGACTCGGTGACAGTGGCCGCCGCCCGGCTCCGCGAGGACCGGGCCCCGCTGTACGTGGTCGTCCCCACCGCCACCCAGACCGCCCGGACGCCGGTGCTGGTGCAGCTCGCCCAGGCGGTCGCGGCGGCGGTGGAGGCCCAGCGCTCGTTCGACGAGGAACACCGGATCGCCGTCACCCTCCAGCGCAGCCTGCTGCCGCGCGGGCTTCCCGACGTGGCCGGCCTGGACCTTGCGGTGCGCTACGAGCCGGCCAGCGCGCAGACCGAGGTGGGCGGCGACTTCTACGAGCTGGTGATGCTCGACGGGCACCTGCTCCTGGCGATCGGCGACGTGGCCGGTCACTCGCTGCACGCGGCGACAGTGATGGCCGAACTGCGGCACGCCGTGCGGGCGTACGCGGTCGAGGGGCACCAGCCCGGCGAGATCCTGCACCGGGTCAACGAGCTGATGCGCACGCTCCTGCCGAACGAGCTGGCCACGCTCTGCGTGCTGCTGCTGCACCCGCCGAGCGGGCGGGTCCGGTTGGCCAGCGCCGGCCACCTACCGCCGGTGCTCAGTCTGGACGGCAAGGTCGAGTTCGTGCAGCACTCGGCGCCGCTGCTCGGCGTCCGCGCCCCCCGTCCGGCCGACCTGGAGTTCGTGCTGCCGGCCGGGGCGACGCTCGTGTTCTACACCGACGGGTTGATCGAGCGGCGGGACGCCACAATCGACGAGGGGTTGGCCGCGCTCGCCGCGCTCACCGGCACCGTCGACGAGGACCTGGACCGGTTCTGCGAGCGGCTGCTGGTGGAGCTGGCCCCACCGGAGATCCAGGACGACGTGGCGGTGGTCGTGCTGCGCCGCCGCTGAGACGCAGGTGTCAGCGGACCGAGCGGGCGTACGCGGCGGGTGACACGCCGGCGACGGCGCTGAAGTCGCGTACCAGGTGGGCCTGGTCGCTGTAGCCGAGGTCGGCGGCGAGGTCCGCCCAGTTCAACGGGCCGCCGGCGGCCTGTTCGACGGCCTCCTGGAGCCGGTACCGGCGGATCACCCACTTCGGGCCGACGCCGACGTGCTCGGTGAACAGCCGTTGCAGGCGGCGGACCGGCACGCGGTGCCGGGCGGCGAAGTCGTCGACCCGCAGCACCGTGCGGTCGGTCCGGATCGCCTCGGCCAGCCGGATGGCCTCCTGCGTCGCCGGATCCGGGGCCGGGGCCCACGCGGTGAGCAGGGCGTCCAGCGCGCGGCGCCGGTCGTCGTCGGTGCCGCCGCAGACCGGACCGTCGGGTCGGGGCAGACGGCCGGCGGGCAGCGGGAGCCGGCGTCCGGTCAACTCGGCGACCGACCCGCGCCAGAACGGGTGGAAGCCGCCGGGGCGGAACTGGACACCACAGACCCGGCCGGTGCCGGTAAGCGTGATCCGGAACAGGTCGCGACCCACCCCGGCCACCTCACCGTCCTCCGGCCCTTCGTCGGTGCCGTCGTCGTCGCGCCGGAACACCACGTTCACCGCCGGGTGCGGCACCACCCGCTGCTCGAAGGGCGCGTCCAACGCCCAGTCGATCAGCCAGTAGTGCTCGACCCAATGGCGCAGCGACTCGGCGGGCAGGTGCCGACGGAAGTGGACCTCGCGCAGCATCCGTATCGGGTCGAGGATCCCCCGGCTGTCGTTGCGCGGTCGCTGTCGCATTTGTTCAAGACCACCCTCATACGCTGGCCCTATGGCAACTCAGACTAGCGATCTGCTGGCCGCTGCCGCGCCGCGAACTGTCGACGTGGTTCGCGGCATCGCCGACGACCAGCTCGACCTGCCCACGCCGTGCCGTGACTACGCTGTCCGCGACCTGCTCAACCACCTCTTCCAGGTGGTGGTGAACTTCCAGGATCTGGCCGTGAAGCGCCAGGTGGAGTGGGCCGAGAAACCGGACCACCTGGGCGACGGCTGGCGGGACCGGTTCGCCGTGGAGACCGACCGCCTCGTCGCCGCCTGGTCGGATCCGTCCACCCTGGAGGGTGTCTCGCCAGGAATGGGTATGCCGCAGGCCGTTGTCGGTGGCATGGCCCTGCTGGACCTGACCGTGCACGGCTGGGACCTCGCCGTCGCCACCTGTCAGCCGTACGAGCCGGCCCCGGAGGTCGTGGCCGAGCTGCACGGGCTGGTCGAGCGGTTGGGTCCGACGGCCCGCCGGGTGGGCGTCTTCGCCGACCCCGTCCCGACTCCCACGCCCGGAGCGCCAGACCTGGCCCACCTCCTGTCGCAGACCGGCCGGGCGCCCACCTGGAGTCGTTGACTCGGGTATTCGCTTGGTGAATAGTGGGCGACGTGTCCACGTCGCACGTTCTGCTCGGGTTGCTCGCCGCCGGAAGCCGGCACGGGTACGACCTCAAGCGCGCGCACGACGAGCGGCTGCCCCGGGCCCGGCCGTTGGCCTTCGGGCAGGTCTACGCCACCCTCGGCCGCCTGCAACGCGACGGCCTGGTGGCCGCCGCCGGTCAGGACCGGGCGGCCGGTCCGGACCGCACGACGTACGCGCTGACCGACCCGGGCCGGGCCGCACTCGACGAATGGCTGTCCACAGTCGAACCACCCATGCCGTACGTGGCCAGCACGCTCTTCACCAAGGTCGTGGTGGCGCTGCTGGTCGCCGACGTCGACCGGGCCCGGTCCTACCTGATCGCCCAGCGCGGCGCGCACAGCGCACGGCTGCGCGAGTTGACCGCCGCCAAGGCCGACCCGGCCGCCACCCTCAGCGACGTGATCGCGGCCGACTTCGCGATCGACCACCTCGACGCCGACCTGCGGTGGCTGCGCGCCACCCTGGACCGGGTCGCCGACTGGCACCGGGAGGTGCACCCGTGACGCAACTCCAGGCTCGCGGCGTGGTTCGGGCGTACGGCCCGACGCCCGCCCTGCGTGGCGTGACGCTCGACGTGGCGGAGGGCGAGATCGTCGCCGTCACCGGGCCCAGTGGCTGCGGCAAGTCGACACTGCTGCACTGTCTGGCGGGGATCCTCCGCCCGGACGCCGGTGAGGTCACCTGGCGTGGTCACCGGATCGACACCTGGCCGGAGGCGGCCCGGTCCCGGTTGCGGCGCACCGAGTTCGGGGTGCTGTTCCAGTTCGGCCAGCTGGTGGCCGAGCTGACCGCGGCGGAGAACGTCTCCCTGCCGCTGCTTCTCGCCGGCACGGGGCGGCGAGAGGCACGGACGGCCGCGCTCACCTGGCTGGAACGGTTCGGGGTGGCCGAACTGGCCGACGTCCGGCCGGGTGAGATGTCCGGCGGTCAGCAGCAGCGCTGCGCCACGGCACGGGCGTTGGTCACCGAGCCCCGGGTGCTCTTCGCCGACGAGCCGACCGGCGCACTGGACACGCTCGCCGGTGAGCAGGTCCTCACCCAACTGGTCCGGCTCGCCCGTGAGCAGCACACGTCCGTCGTGCTGATCACCCACGAGCCACGGATCGCCGCGTACGCCGATCGGGAGATCATGCTGCGCGACGGCCTGGTGGACCACACGGGCCTGGGGCTGGACGTGCCCCTGGCCGGCGGCGCGCGGTGAGACCGGGGACGCTGGTCCGGCTCGCTCTCGCCGGCACCCGCACCGACACCGCCCGGGTGGTGCTCACGGTGGTCAGCGCTCTGCTGGCGACCCTGGCCGGGTTGGCGGCGCTCACCGTGCTGGCCATCGACAAGCCGCCGGGCGACGCCTGGGCGGAGTCGGAGCAGTACCGCAACGCGCTGCTGCGTGAACCGGGGCTGCGCGGCGGGACGGCGTTCGCGTTGCTGATGCTTACCATCCCGGTGCTGGCGTTGGCCGGTCAGTGTGCCCGGCTCGGCGCTCCGGCCCGGGACCGCCGGCTTGCGGCTCTGCGGCTGGCCGGTGCCACACCCGGTCAGGTCACCCGGTTGGCGGTGCTGGAGACCGGCGTGGCCGCCCTGCTGGGCACGCTCGTCGGGCTGGGCGTCCACCTGGCCGGTCGCGAGGTGCTGCACCGGCCGGACGCGCAGGGCCGGCTGGCGCTGCCCACCGACGTGCTGCCGTCGACAGGTGCCATCGCGGCGGTGGTGCTGGGTCTGCCGGTGCTCGCGGCGCTGGCCACGGCCCTGATGCTGCGGACGGTCACCGCGAGTCCGCTCGGGGTGAGCCGTAGGGCACCTCGCGAGCGTGGCCCTCGGCCGTGGGCCGGCATCCTGATCGGGGTCGGCGTGGCGACGTTCGCCGCGGTCCGCCCGGTGGCGTACCGGTTCGACGGCAACGACGAGGTGCTGGGCTGGCTGGTGCCACTGTTCTTCGTGGCCGGTGCGCTCGCCGCGATGATCGGGGTGGTCATCGGCACCGGCTGGATCTCGTACACCTGCGGTCGGTTGTTGCGGCGGTACGCCCGCAGGCCGCCGGCCCTGCTCGCGGCGGGCCGGCTGATGGCCGACCCGTGGGCGGGCAGCCGCACGTTCGCGGCGCTACTGGCCGCGGTGATCTTCGGTGCCGGCGCGGCCGCGCTGCGCGCCTACTTCGTCACCCAGGACCAGCTCGAACGGGACCAGAGCCAGCTCGCCGGCGCGGACGGGGGCGCCGACCCGTTCTACCTGTCCACCATGGACCTGGTCGACGCCGCCGTCGCGGTGGCCATCCTGATCGCGGCGGGTGGGCTGATGGTCGCGCTCGTCGAGGGGATCGTCGCCCGTCGTCGCGCCTACGCAGCACTCGTCGCCACCGGGGTGCCGCGCGGCACGCTGAGCCGCTCGGTGGTCTGGCAGGCGCTGACCCCTGCGGTGCCGGCGATCCTGCTCGCGCTCGGAGTGGGTGAAGTGCTCGGTCGAGGGCTCTTCCCGCGAGCGGCGACGGGAGGGTCGTCGGCGCAGGTCTGCGACGCCACCGCCGCGCTCTGCGGTGACCCGGCCACCCGCGAGCGGTACACGCGGATCGTCGAGACCCCCGGGTCGGAGCGGGTGCCGGACGTACCCCTGGAACACCTGGCCTGGCTCGGTGCCGGCGCCCTTGCCGCGGTGCTGGTGACGGTCGGCGTCGGCCTGCTCTTCCTGCGGGTCAGCACCGCCCTGGACGAGCTGCGGACGGCCTGAGTCAGGTCGGGGTGTGGAAGAGGCCGGCCGACCAGGAGATCAGCAGGCCGACGGCGGCCGAGCAGCAGCAGACGAGCAGGGCGGCGGCGACCACCGCGAGGATCAGCCAGGCGGACATGCGCCGGGGCGCCGACCCCGGCTCGTCCTCATCGGTCATCGCCGCCGCCGTCGTCAGGCCCGACCCAGGCGGTCCAGGATCCAGGCGTTGATGAACGCCTCCTCACGCCACGCGTCGTACCTGCCGCTCGGCCCGCCGTGCCCGGCGCCCATCTCGGTCTTGAGCAGGTAGTCGCCCTGCGGGGCGGTCGCCCGCAGCCGGGCGATCCACTTCGCCGGCTCCGAGTAGAGCACCCGCGTGTCGTTGAGGCTTGTCACCGCGAGGATCGCCGGATAGTCCACGGCCGCCACGTTCTCGTACGGCGTGTACGACTTCATGTACGCGTACACCTCGGGGTCGTCGAGCGGGTTGCCCCACTCCTCCCACTCGGTGACGGTAAGCGGCAGTGACGGGTCGAGGATCGAGGTGAGCGCGTCCACGAACGGCACCTGAGCGACGATCCCCGCGAACGCGTCAGGGGCGAGGTTGGCGACCGCGCCCATCAGCAGGCCACCGGCCGAGGCGCCCCTGGCGACCAGCCGGTCGCTTGCCGTCCAGCCGGCCTTGACCAGATGCCGGGCGCAGGCCACGAAATCGGTGAACGTGTTCTTCTTGGCCAGCATCTTGCCCTGGTCGTACCAGCGGCGGCCCAGCTCACCGCCGCCCCGGGTGTGCGCCACGGCGAAGACCACACCCCGGTCCAGCAGGGACAGTCGGGCCACCGAGAACCACGGGTCCATGCTTGCCTCGTACGAGCCGTAGCCGTACAGCTCGCAGGGCGCCGAGCCGTCCCGGGGAGTGCCCACCCGGCAGACCAGCGAGATCGGCACGCGGGTGCCGTCGTCGGCGAGCGCCCAGTCGCGGTGCTGCTCGTACTCGGCCGGGTCGTACGGCCGTCCGTCCGGCCCGGGCAGCACCGGCTTCTGCTTGCGCAACACCATCTGCCTGGTGACCAGGTCGTAGTCGTACACCGAGTCCGGGGTGACGAGCGACGAGTAGCGCAGGCGGATCTGCCCGGTGCGGTACTCCGGGTTGGTGTCCAGCCCGACGCTGTACAGCGGCTCGGGGAAGTCGATGTCGTGCGCGTCGTCGCTGCCCACCGGCAGCACCCGCAGGCCGGTGAGCCCATCGGTGCGCAGCGACACCACCAGGTGGTTCGCGAACGCGTCCACCGCCTCCAGCCGGGTGCCGGGTGTGTGCTCGATCAGCGGCACCCAGTCGCCCGGCGCGTCCGCCGAGGTGAACGCCAGCGCGAAGTCCTCCGCGCCGTCGTTGTGCAGGATGAGGAAGCGGTGGCCGTGGTGCTCCACCGCGTACTCGACGCCCTGCCGGCGTGGCGCGACAACGGCCGGGGCGCCCGTCGGGTTGCCGGCGGGGATCACCAACACTTCGCTGGTGACCTTGCTGTGGATGTCGATGAGGACGAACTTCTCCGAGCGGGTCAGCTCCACGCCGACCCAGAACCGCTCGTCGTCCTCCTGGTGGACGACCACGTCGTCGGCGGAGGCCGAGCCGACGGTGTGCCGCCACACCCGGTTCGGCCGCCAGGCGTCGTCGACTGTCACGTAGAACAGCACCGACGCGTCGGACGACCAGGCCGTGCCGTAGAAGGTGTCAGGCACCTCGTCGGGCAGCAGCTCGCCGGTGGTCAGGTCCTTGACGCGCAGGGTGAACCGCTCGTCGCCGGAGAAGTCGATGGAGTAGGCCAGCCAGCGCCCGTCCGGGCTGACGTCGAACGCGCCGAGCGAGAAGAAGTCGTGCCCCTCGGCCAGTTGGTTGCCGTCGAGCAGCACCTCCTCGCCGTCGAGCGGGGCACCGTCCGCGCTGACCGGCGGGTCGGTCTCGCCGTCCCGGACGGCTCGGCGGCAGTGCACCCCGTACTGCTGACCCTCGATCGTCCGGGTGTAGTACCAGTACCCGCCCTTGCGGCTCGGCACCGACAGGTCGGTCTCGAGGGTGCGCCGCCGGGTCTCCTCGAACAGGGCGGTGCGCAGCTCGGCCAGGTGCGCCGTGCGCGCGTCGGTGTACTCGTTCTCGGCGGTCAGGTAGGCGATCGTCTCCGGGTCGTCCTTGACAGCGAGCCAGGCGTACTCGTCGACGACTGTGTCGCCGTGGTGGGTGCGCTCGGCGGGCACCCGCTTCGCCGCGGGCGGGGCAGTCTCGGTGGTCACGGCGGCCACGTTACCGGCCGGCCCGCTCCGCGCGTCGGAGCAGCGGCATCCCGACATCCCTCACCACTGCTTTCGAACACATGTACGATAGCCGGCATGGCGGCAGCAGCGAGTTCCCTCGGCCGGTCCGGAGCCCTCGAGATCACCCGACGGTTGGCGGCGATCTGCGGTCCGCCGTTCTCCCGGCTCGGTGGCCCGGCCGACGAGGTGGCGGGGCGGGCGGCGCGCTGGGTGGCCGTGCCGGGCGGCCCGCACGCCGCCGCCGAGGTCCTGCGGCTGGCCGCCGCACACGACCTGACCGTGGTGCCCAGGGGCGCCGGCACGAAGATCGACTGGGGTGCCCCGCCGGTGCAGGTCGACATCATGCTCGACACCGGGCGGCTGGCCGGCATCGGTCACGAGCCGGTCGGTGCGCCGGTGGCCGAGGTGGGTGCCGGCACACCGCTGCGGGCCGTGCAGGCCACGCTTGAGCGCACCGGGCAACGGCTGGCGTTGGACGCCCCGTCGCCAGGTGCGACGGTGGGCGGGGTGCTGGCCGCCGGCGAGGCCGGTCCGCTGCGGCACCGCCACGGCAGCCCCTGCGACCAACTGCTCGGCGTCCGCTACCTGGGCGCCGACGGTGAGCTGGTCAGCGCCGGAGGCGGCGCGCCCGGTCTCGACCTGGCCCGGCTGCTCTGCGGCTCGCAGGGCGCGCTCGGCGTGCTGGTCTCGGCGAGCCTCCGGGTGCAGCCGGCGCCGGCGAGCCGGCTGTGGGTGTCCCGTCCGGTGTGGACGCCGCTGGAGGTGCACGACCTGGTCCGGATGATCCTCGCCGCCCGACTGGACCCGGCGGCCGTCGAGCTGGACCTCCCCGCCGGTACGCCCCGGCCGCGGACGCCGTACCCGCCCGGTCACCCGTCCGCCACCGCCCGGGAACGTCACCCGTCGATGTCGGGCCGGCCCGGTGCGCCGTCCCGCGCGGGCAGCCTGGTGGTGCTGTTGGAGGGCGGCCCGGCCGACGTCACCGAACGCGCCGAACGCCTGGTGGGCCTGCTGCACGGCGAGGCGACGGTCGCGCACTCCGCCCCGACGTGGTGGCGGCGTTACCCGTTCGCGCCGGGTGACACGGCGCTGCGGCTGGAGGTGCCGATCAGTGACCTGCACGCGGCCGTGTACGCGCTGCGCGACGCGGCCGGCGCCCCGGTGCCGGTGCGGGGCTCGGCGGGGCTGGGCGTGGTGCACGCGGCGCTGCCCGGCGCGCTGGCACCCGACCGGGTGGCGTCGATCCTGGCCGCCGTCCGGGGGGTGTTGATGGCCCGGGAGGGTCGTTGCGTCGTGGTCTCCGCTCCCGCGCCGGTCCGGCGGGCCGTCGACCTCTGGGGCGAGATCGCCGGTCTGGCCCAGTTGCGGGCCGCGAAGGAGCATCTCGACCCGGATCACCGGCTCGCCCCCGGCCGGCTGCCCGGTGGCCTGTGACCCGTCCGGTCAGACGCCGTCGTTGCGCAGCACCAGGATGGCGATGTCGTCGCGGGGCGGCTCGACCGAGAAGTTGATCGCGGCGGCGCGCAGTCGGGCGGCCACCACGTCGGCCGAGTAGCCGGCCAGCGGCGCTGCCGCGTCCCGCAGCCGGTCGGTACCGAACAGCTCCCGGCCGCGTCGCCGCTCGGTGACGCCGTCGGTGTAGAAGATGAGCGAGTCGCCGGGGCCGAGGGTGATCTCCGCCGTCGGTGAGGTGATCGTGTCGAGCAGGCCGAGCGCCGTGCCGCCGGTGCCCACGAACCCCGCGCCGCCCTTTCCGGACAGCAGCACAGGTCGGTCGTGCCCCGCCAGGTGCAGCGCGACGTCCAGCTGGTCGCCACCGCCGGGCCCGATCGCCGCCAGAGCCAACGTGCAGTACCTGCCGCCGCCCCGCTCGACAAGCGTCTCGTTGAGTCGGGACAGCACCTCCGGCAGCGGCTTGCCGTCGCCGACCAGCACGCGGATCACGTCCCGGACCAGCCCCGTCACCGCGGCGGCCTGCACGCCCTTGCCCGAGACGTCGCCGATCACCACGAGCGAACGCCCGTCGGGCAGCGGCACCACGTCGTAGAAGTCGCCGCCGACCTCCGCGTCGTCGCCGGTCGGGACGTACTCGGCGGCGAAGCCGATCCCGTCCACCACCGGCAGCACCGGGGGCAGCAGGGACTGCTGGAGGGTCTGCGCCACGCGCCGCCGCTCGGCGTGGATGCGGGCGTTCTCGATGGCCAGCGCGGCCCGACGGGCGACGTCCTCCATGACGGACACCTCGTCCGGGTCGTGCCGGTGCCGCTGGTGCCGGCCCACGGCTAGGGTGCCGAGCCGCTGCCCGCGCGCGATCAGCGGGACCGCGAAACCCTCCATCGGACCGCCGAGCGGGATCTGCGCCGCACTGCGCGACGCCTCGCGCAGCCGCGCCTGGATCGAGTCCGGACCGGTCTCCGCCAGCACCTTGTGCAGCTGCGGCAGCACCGACTCGTCGGCGTGGGTCGCCGCCGCCAACCGCAGCCGGCCCCACTCGTCGGTGGTGTGCACCGCGCACCACTGGCCGAGCCGCGGCACCACCAGCTGCGGGATCAACGCCATTGTCAGCTCGACATCCAACGACTGGGCCAGCAGTTCGCTCGCCTCGGCCAGGAACGTCAACCACGCCTGCCGGCGGACGTCGGCCCGGCGCAGCCTGTCGTTCTCCAGGTGCAGCGACAGCCGCTCGGCGGTCAGCACCGCCAGGGGCCGGGCGTACGCGGACGGCGCGGCGTCCAACTCCAGCTCCCCGCCGTACGGGCGGTGCACGGTCAGTGGCACCTGGAGCAGTTCGCTGCCGAGGCGCGGCTGCCGGCCGATGCGGGCCAGCACCTGCCGGCCCTGCCCGTCGCCCCGGTCGAGGCGGATCACGCCGCCGGCCGCTCCCACCATCTCGGCGAGCCTGCTGAGCAGGCCGGCGGCGAAGTCGGGCAGTGGGTCGTCCGCGTACATGTCGGGGGTGGTCTGCATGAGTTCGCTCATGGCGCTGGCGCTCGGGCCGGCGCTGCCCGCGGCCGTGCCGGTCGGTGTCGCGTTGCCGGCGGCGTCGGGCGGGTCGGCGTCGGGCCGGTCCAGCCGGAACCAGACGCCCTTGCCGGTGGGCAGGTACGTGGTGCCCCACCGGCTGGCGAAGTGGTCGACCAGCAGCAGGCCACGGCCCCGCTCGGACACCTCGTTGATCTCGGTGGCGTCGTTCCGGGTGCCGACGGTCAGTTCGTCGCCGGGCCCGGCCGCGAAGTCGGAGACGGTCACGGTGAGCCCCACCTCGTCGGCGACGACGTCGATGTCCAACTCGGTGCGGGCGTGCTCGACGGCGTTGGTGGTCAGCTCGGTGGTGAGCAGCAGAGCCTCGTTGGCCAGTTCGTCGAGGTGCGCCTCGGTCAGCACCGAGCGGACGACCGCGCGGGCGGCGGCGGGGGTACGCCGGTCGGCGGGCAGTCTGACATGCCGGACCGCCCCGTTCCGGGCCCCGGCCGTCGCGGGCCTCGCCTCGGCTGACACCTTCGTATCCTCCATCGTCCTTGCGCCGGCTGCCAAGCCGATCACCGTCGTGGCGGACGTTCGTGGTTCCCCGGGCTGTGCTGCGCTGTTTCGTCACCCGGACGAGGTCTGCGACGCACCGTACCGGATCGGTTGCCGGTGGGTGGATCGGTTGCGGTACCCGGGGGGTCCGGCGGGTCGCGAACCCTGGCACCGCGGCGCGCGCAGGCACAATATGGGGTGCCGGTGTGTCCGTACGGACCGGCGCCCCCGAGTTGAGCGAGGAATGATGACCACGGCGAAGCAGTCGGTGGCGGATCCGTCCGCGTCCGACCACGAGGCGCTCCTCGGTGAGTTGACCGAGGCGCTGCGACGGATCGGCTGCGGCGATCTGAAGGTCCGGCTTCCCCGCCGTGCTGGCAAGGCCGGCGAGGTGGCGGACGCCTTCAACGAGGTGGTGTCGCTCCAGGAGCGGCAGTACCTGGACCTGCGGCGGATCAGCCGGATCGTCGGCCGGGACGGTCGGCTCACCGAACGGCTGGACGACGAAGGGCTGGACGGGTCCTGGGCGGAGGGGCAGCGGGCGATCAACTCGCTGATCGACGACCTGGGCCGGCCGACCACGGAGATCGCCCGGGTGATCGTGGCGGTCGCCGACGGCGACCTGTCGCAGCACATGGCGCTGGAGATCGACGGACGGCCGCTGCGCGGTGAGTACCTGCGCATCGGGCGCACGGTCAACACGATGGTCGACCAGTTGTCGTCGTTCTCGAACGAGGTGACCCGGGTCGCCCGTGAGGTGGGCACCGAGGGCAAGCTGGGCGGTCAGGCGGACGTCCGGGGTGTCGCCGGCACCTGGAAGGACCTCACCGACTCGGTGAACACCATGGCGTCGAACCTGACCGGCCAGGTGCGGTCGATCTCGCAGGTGGCGACGGCGGTGGCTAAGGGCGACCTGTCGCAGAAGATCACGGTCGGCGCACGCGGTGAGGTGGCGGAGTTGGCCGCCACCATGAACTACCTCACGGACACGCTGCGGCTCTTCGCCGAGCAGGTGACCCGGGTGGCCCGCGAGGTGGGCACCGAGGGCAAGCTGGGCGGCCAGGCCGAGGTGCCGAACGTGGCGGGCACGTGGAAGGACCTGACCGACAGCGTCAACTCGATGGCGTCGAACCTGACCGCCCAGGTCCGCAACATCGCGCAGGTCTCCACAGCAGTGGCACGCGGTGACCTGTCGCAGAAGATCACCGTGGCGGCGCAGGGCG
The DNA here is from genome assembly GCF_042898105.1 of Micromonospora sp. NPDC000663. NCBI lineage: Bacteria > Bacillati > Actinomycetota > Actinomycetes > Micromonosporales > Micromonosporaceae > Micromonospora > Micromonospora sp. NPDC000663. Next base: position 199,369 of record NZ_JBIAYR010000003.1, on the reverse strand, counting down.
AGATCCTGGAGCTGAAGGACACCGTCAACACGATGGTGGACCAGTTGTCGTCGTTCGCGGACGAGGTGACCCGGGTCGCGCGTGAGGTGGGCATCGAGGGCAAGCTCGGCGGTCAGGCCCAGGTCCGGGGCGTCTCCGGCACCTGGCGGGACCTCACCGAGAACGTCAACCAGCTCGCCGGCAACCTGACCAGCCAGGTTCGCAACATCTCCCAGGTCTCCACGGCTGTGGCCAAGGGCGACCTGTCGCAGAAGATCACCGTGGACGCGCAGGGCGAGATCCTGGAGCTGAAGAACACGGTCAACACGATGGTTGACCAGTTGTCGTCGTTCGCCGACGAGGTGACCCGGGTCGCGCGTGAGGTGGGCACCGAGGGCAACCTGGGCGGTCAGGCCCAGGTCAAGGGCGTCAGCGGTACGTGGCGGGACCTGACGGACAACGTGAACTCGATGGCGTCGAACCTGACCAGCCAGGTCCGGAACATCGCCTCGGTGACCACGGCCGTGGCGAAGGGTGACCTGTCGCAGAAGATCACGGTGGACGCCCGGGGCGAGATCCTGGAGTTGAAGTCGACTGTCAACACGATGGTGGACCAGTTGTCGTCGTTCGCCGACGAGGTGACCCGGGTCGCCCGCGAGGTGGGCACCGAGGGCAAGCTCGGCGGGCAGGCCCAGGTACGCGGGGTCGCCGGCACCTGGCGCGACCTCACCGACAACGTGAACTCGATGGCGTCGAACCTGACCGCCCAGGTCCGCAACATCGCCCAGGTCTCCACGGCGGTGGCCAAGGGTGACCTGTCGCAGAAGATCACGGTGGACGCCCGGGGCGAGATCCTGGAGTTGAAGTCGACTGTCAACACGATGGTCGACCAGTTGTCGTCGTTCGCCGACGAGGTGACCCGGGTCGCCCGCGAGGTGGGCACCGAGGGCAAGCTCGGCGGGCAGGCCCAGGTCAAGGGCGTGAGCGGTACGTGGCGGGACCTGACGGACAACGTGAACTCGATGGCGTCGAACCTGACCAGCCAGGTCCGCAACATCGCCTCGGTGACCACGGCTGTGGCGAAGGGTGACCTGAGCCAGAAGATCACCGTGGACGCGCAGGGCGAGATCCTGGAGCTGAAGTCGACTGTCAACACGATGGTCGACCAGCTGTCGTCGTTCGCCGACGAGGTGACCCGGGTCGCCCGCGAGGTCGGCATCGAGGGCAAGCTCGGTGGTCAGGCGCAGGTCAAGGGCGTCTCCGGCACCTGGCGGGACCTCACCGAGAACGTCAACCAGCTCGCTTCCACGCTCACCACCCAGCTGCGGGCAATCGCCCAGGTGTCCACGTCGGTGACCAGGGGCGACCTGACCCAGCGGATCGCGGTCAAGGCGCAGGGCGAGGTCGCCGAGCTGAAGGACAACATCAACCAGATGATCGTCACCCTTCGGGAGACGACCAAGAAGAACGCGGAGCAGGGCTGGCTGGACTCCAACCTGGCCCGCATCGGCGGCCTGTTGCAGGGTCAGCGGGACCTGGGCGAGGTCTGCCGCATGATCATGACGGAGGTGACCCCGCTCGTCGACGCCCAGCTCGGCGCCTTCTTCCTCGCCGACGACACCGACGGCAGCATGCGGCTGCGGCTGACCTCGTCGTACGGGTACGTGGCGCGGGGGCACGACGTCACCTTCGGCCCGGGTGAGGGGCTGGTCGGGCAGACCGCCCTGTCCCGCCGCACGATCCGGGTCAGCGCCTCGCCGAACAGCCGACTCACCCTGCGCTCCGGCCTCGCCGAGACACCCCCGTCCGACCTGGTGGTGCTCCCCGTCCTCTTCGAGGGGGAGCTGCTCGGGGTGATCGAGTTCGCGAGCGTGGACGCCTTCTCCGAGCTGCACCTGTCGTTCCTGGAGCGGTTGGTGCTGACCATCGGCATCGCGGTCAACACCATCCAGGCCAACAGGCGTACGGAGGAGCTGCTGGCCCAGTCGCAGCGGCTCGCCCACGAGTTGCAGGAGCAGTCGGCGGAGTTGCAGCGCACGAACGCCGAGCTGGAGGAGAAGGCCACTCTGCTGTCCGAGCAGAAGGGCAACATCGAGACGAAGAACCGGGAGATCGAGCTGGCCCGGCTCGGCCTGGAGGAGAAGGCGCAGCAGCTCACCCGGGCGTCGGCGTACAAGTCGGAGTTCCTGGCGAACATGAGCCACGAGCTGCGTACGCCTCTGAACTCCTTGCTGCTGCTGGCGCGTCTGCTCGCGGAGAACTCGGAGCAGAACCTGAGCCCCAAGCAGATCGAGTTCGCCCGGACCATCCACGGTTCCGGGTCGGACCTGCTGCGTCTCATCGACGACATCCTGGACCTGTCCAAGATCGAGGCGGGCCGGATGGACGTCGAGCCGACCGAGATCCGCTTCACGGAGATCCGCGGGTACGTCGAGCAGGCGTTCGCGCCGCAGGCCGAGGAGAAGAACCTCGACTTCCAGGTACGCGTGAGCAAGGATCTGCCGCCCGCGCTGGTCACCGACGCGCAGCGGTTGCAGCAGATCCTGCGCAACCTGCTGTCCAACGCGGTGAAGTTCACCGACAACGGCGCGGTGACGCTGCGGATCGCCCCGGCTGCCGAGAACGCGGTATTCGACGTGCCGGCGCTGACGAACGCCCAGCAGGTGATCGCGTTCACGGTGATCGACACCGGGATCGGGATTTCCGACGACAAGCTGTCGATCATCTTCGAGGCGTTCCAGCAGGCGGACGGCACCACGAGCCGTCGCTACGGTGGCACCGGCCTCGGATTGTCGATCAGCCGCGATCTGGCCCGGCTGATCGGTGGCACCATCACCGTGTCGTCGGCGCCCGGTCAGGGTTCGACGTTCACGCTCTTCGTACCCCAGGTGCTGGCTCCGGACGCGGTGGTCGCGCCCGCGCCGCCGTCGCCGCAGCGCGCCGGTCTGCCGTCGTCGCTGCTGATGCCGCCGCTGGAGCTGTTGGCGGAGCGGCCGGAGGCGCCGGTCACCCGGCAGTTGGACGGCGCCACGGTGCTGATCGTGGACGACGACGTGCGGAACGTCTTCGCCCTGACCAGTGCGTTGGAGCTGCACGGGATGACCGTGCTGTACTCGGACAACGGGGCGGACGGCGTCCGCCTGCTGGCCGAGCATCCGGAGGTAGACATCGTGCTGATGGACGCCATGATGCCCGACCAGGACGGGTACGAGACGACCCGCCAGATCCGCCGCAACCACCGGTTCGCGGACCTGCCCGTGGTGTTCCTGACCGCGAAGGCGATGCCTGGTGACCGCGAGTCGGCGCTCGCGGCCGGTGGCAGCGACTACATCACCAAGCCGGTCGACCTGGACGACCTGATCGAGTTGATGTCGTCCTGGATCAGCGGCAGCCGGACTGAGGAGACCTCGTGACCCAGATGGCCAAGGCGCTGCTCGTGGACGACCGGCGGGAGAATCTGATGGCCCTGGAGGCGATCCTCCAGGGCCTGCCGGTCCAGTCGGTGGCGGTGGAGAGCGGCGAGGCGGCCCTCAAGCAGTTGCTTGTGGACGACTTCGCGGTGATCCTGCTGGACGCGCAGATGCCGGACATGGACGGCTTCGAGACGGCCAGCCACATCAAGCGTCGGGAGCGGACCCGGCACGTGCCGATCATCTTCCTCACCGCCGCCGACCGGGACGCCCAGCTCGCGCTCCGGGGCTACCAGGTGGGCGCTGTGGACTACCTCACCAAGCCGTTCGACCCGTGGGTGCTGCGGGCCAAGGTGTCGGTCTTCGTGGAGTTGTGGGTGAAGACCCGGCAGTTGGCCGCCCAGTCGGACCTGGTCCGGGAGCGCGACACGCAGTGGCGGCGGCTCACCGACGCGGTCGACGAAGCGACGACGCTGCTCCGCTCGGACGACGTCCAGGCCCGTGACCGGGCCGTGCGTCTGCTGGAGCAGGCCCGTTGGGGCAACACCGACTGACCGGGGCGGTCAGGCCTCGCCGGGTCGGGCATGGCCGGTGGCGGCCCGACGGACCCGCCAGCGTTCACCCAGCGAGTCGATCTCTTCCTGGACGAAGACGAAGAAGTCGCGCATCTCGGCCACCCGTTCGCCGGCGGGCGTGTCGGGGCCGTTGAGGGCTGCCACTCCGCCGTCGGCGACGTCGATGAAGGTCTTGTAGAGCCCGGTCTTGGTGATGGTGGCCTCGTACCAGGGGTTGTCAGGCATCCGGTAGCGGTCCCGGCGGGAGCGGGGGACCGGCTCGCGGATCAGCATGCCGAACTGGGTGAGGTAGCGGACGGCACCGCTGACCGCGGCCGCGCTCACCCCGAGCCGCTCGCCGATCTCGGCGGCGGTCAGCGGATCGTCGGCGCTCATCACCGTGAACAGCACCCGGGCGGCCATCCGCGGGAAGCCGACCTCGGCGAAGGTCAACGCCATCCGCTCGACGAAGAGGTGCACCGGGTCGTGGCTGTCGCCGGCTGCCATGGTGGTCCCCTTCCGTGTGTGGTGTAGCCCTCGATGGTGCCGAGGTCTCACAGTCTTCACAACTTCGTGAAACGAGTGTAGCTTCCGATGTATGGAAACTCCCATTTCGGTGTCCGGCCTGGTCAAGACCTTCGGCCGGACCCGGGCGCTCGACGGTCTGAACCTGACCGTCCGCGCCGGCGAGGTGCACGGCTTCCTCGGCCCCAACGGCGCCGGTAAGTCGACAGCCATCCGGGCGCTGCTCGGCCTGCTGCGGACCGACGCCGGGACCCTCCGCCTCCTTGGTGGCGACCCGTGGCGCGACGCGGTGGCCCTGCACCGCCGGCTGGCGTACGTGCCGGGCGACGTCACGCTCTGGCCCAACCTCTCCGGCGGCGAGGTCATCGACCTGCTCGGCCGGATGCGCGGCGGCCTCGACCCGGCCCGCCGGGCCGAACTGCTCGACACCTTCGAGCTGGACCCCCGCAAGAAGGGCCGGGCCTACTCCAAGGGCAACAGGCAGAAGGTCGGCCTGGTGGCGGCCCTCGCCTCCGACGCCGAACTGCTCATCCTGGACGAGCCCACCTCCGGCCTGGACCCCCTCATGGAGGAGGTCTTCCAGCACTGGGTCCGCCGGGCGAAGGCCGACGGCCGCACCGTGCTGTTGTCCAGCCACATCCTGGCCGAGGTGGAGGCGCTCTGCGACAGGGTGACGATCATCCGCAACGGACGGGACGTGGAGACCGGCACCCTGACCGAGCTGCGTCACCTGCGACGCACCTCGATCGAGGCCGAGCTGACCGGACCGGTGGACGGGCTGGGCCAGCTCACCGGCGTACACGACCTGCGGGTGGACGGGAGCCGCGTGCGCTTCGACGTCGAGAACGCCGCGCTGGACGCCGCGCTGCGCCGGCTCACCGAGATCGGCGTACGGAGCCTGGTCAGCCAACCGCCGACGTTGGAGGAGCTGTTCCTGCGGCACTACCAGGCCGAGCAGGTGCGGTCGTGAGCGCGAGGAGTGAGCCGGGCCTGCGAGCCCCGCAGTCGCGAACGAAACGCAGATCAGCGACCGCGCTGACCGGCACCCGGCACCTGGTGCGGCTCATCCTGCGCCGGGACCGGGTGCTGCTGCCGATCTGGATCCTGCTGCTGGCGGTGCTTCCGGCCAGCTACGCCGGCACGTACGCCGAGCTGTACCCGACCGCCGCCGAGCGGGCCGCGTACCGGGCCGGCACGGCGAGCAACCCGTCGATCGTCGCACTGCTCGGCCCGGTGTACGGCGACAGCGTCGGCGCGCTCACCGTTCAGCGGGCCGGCCTGCTCGCCCTGGTCGTCGCCCTGGTCAGCGTGCTCACCGTGGTGCGGCACACCCGTACCGAGGAGGAGGCCGGTCGCCGGGAGTTGCTCGGCGCGACGGTGCTGGGCCGGTACGCCGGGCTCACCGCCGCGCTGCTGGTGACGTACGCGGCGAATGTGCTGCTGGGTCTGCTCACCGCCGCCGGCCTGGTCGCCGCGGGCCAGCCTGGTGCCGGTTCGCTGCTCTTCGGCGCGGGGGTGGCGCTCACCGGCATCGCCTTCGCCAGCGTCGGCGGGTTGGCCGCGCAGCTCACCGAGAGCGCCGGGGGTGCGCGCGGGATCGGCCTGGGCGTGCTCGGGTTGGCGTTCCTGCTGCGGTTGGGCGGCGACGCCGGCGGGTCGGGCGGCACCGGCGGGAGCGCCGAGTGGCTGAGCTGGCTCTCACCGCTGGGCTGGGCGGCCCGGGGGCGGGCCTTCGCCGACGAGCGGTGGTGGGTGCTGCTGCTTCCGGTGCTGTTCAGCGTGGCTGTCGCGCTCGTCGCGTACCCCGTCTCGGTGCGTCGTGACCTCGGCGCCGGAGTGTTCCCGCCCCGGCTCGGCCCGGCGAGCGCCGGTCGTGGGCTCACCGGCCCGTTCGGCCTGGCCTGGCGACTGCACCGGGGTCAGTTGCTCGGGTGGACCGTCGGCTTCGGGCTGCTCGGCCTCGTGCTGGGCGGCGCGGCTGACGCGGCCGGCGACGCGGTGCAGGGCAACCAGCAGGTCGCCGAGATCCTGGCCCGCCTCGGCGGCACGTCGGCGCTCGCCGAGGCGTACCTCGGTGGGACGTTGAGCCTGACCGCGCTGGCCGCCGCCGGGTACGGCATCCAGGCCGCGCTGCGGGCGCGGGCCGAGGAGACCGCCGGGCGGGCCGAGCCGCTGCTCGCCACCCGGGTGAGCCGGACCCGCTGGCTGGCGGCGCACCTGCTCTTCGCGCTGCTCGGCCCGGCGCTGGTGCTGGCCGTGGCGGGGCTCGCCACCGGGCTGGCGTACGGCCTCAGTGTGGGTGACGTCGGCCGTGAGCTGCCCCGGATGCTCGGTGCCGGGCTGGCCCAGGTGCCTGCGGTCTGGGTGCTGGCCGGGTTGGCGGCGCTGCTGGTGGGCTGGCTGCCCCGGTTCTCCGGTGCGGCATGGGCGGTGCTCGCGGGTTGCCTGTTGCTCGGTCAGTTGGGCGCGGTGCTCAAGCTGAGTCAGTGGGCGCTTGACGTCTCCCCGTTCACGCACACCCCGCAGGTCCTGGGTGACACCTGGACGGCAACGCCGCTGGCGGCGCTGACGATGATCGCGGCGGCGCTCCTGGCCCTGGCCCTGCGCACGTTCCGATCCCGCGACATCCCCACCCTCTGACCCACCTGACCCGCGCCGATCATGAGGCTGGCGGGTGGTACGGGCACCTGATCGCCCGTCAACCTCATGATCAACGGCGCTTGACCGGCGGCGTGCGGGTTGTCAGCCGGTGGGTTGGTCGTTGCGGATCATCAGGGCGCTGCGCAGGCCGGTGATGTCCAGGACGCGGATCAGGAAGTCGCCCACGTGGGTGAGCATCAGCAGGCTCTGCGCGTGGCTGGCCTTGCGGCTGAGGACGACGAGTGTGCCCAGGCCCTGCGAGTCGCAGAACGTGACGCCACCGAGGTCGAGCACGATGCGCGGCGGCGGGTCGGCCAGCACCTCGTTGACGACTGTGGAGAGCTGGGCGGCCGTGAGCATGTCGATCTCACCGGCCAGGCGCAGCACTGCTTCGTCGCCCGTCCGGTGTAGCGTGATGGACAGTTCGGCACGATCCACCCGGTCAGCCTAGCGCGATCCAGGCGACCCGGCCTGTCGAGGCCGCGAGCCGCGCCCGACGGGCTCCGACGAGCGCCGATGGCGGGTGAGCCCGGTAACCCCGGCCCGGGGTGGCTGCTGGTTGGCCGTTCGGCGCTGACACAATGGCGGCATCGTGACCGACATCGTTTCCGCCGGATCTGGCCGTTACCCGGCCGACGCGCCGGCCTCCGAGGCCCTGTTCGACCGCGCCCGCGCCATCGTGCCGGGCGGGGTGAACTCCCCCGTGCGTGCCTTCCAGGCGGTCGGCGGCGCCCCACGTTTCATGGTCCGTGGCGAGGGCGCGTGGCTGTACGACGCCGACGATCGCCGCTACGTCGACCTGGTCTGCTCGTGGGGTCCGCTGATCCTCGGGCACGCCCACCCGGAGGTGGTGGACGCCGTGCAGGCCGCCGCCGCCCGGGGCACCAGCTTCGGCACCCCCACCCCCGGTGAGGTGGAGCTGGCCGCCGAGCTGGTGGACCGGACGCCGATGGAGCAGGTACGCCTGGTCAACTCCGGCACCGAGGCGACCATGTCGGCGATCCGGCTGGCTCGCGGCTTCACCGGCCGCTCCAAGATCGTCAAGTTCGCTGGCTGCTACCACGGCCACGTCGACGCGCTGCTCGCCTCCGCCGGGTCCGGCGTGGCCACCCTCGGCCTGCCCGACTCGCCGGGCGTGACGGGCGCGGCGGCCAGCGAGACGATCGTCCTGCCGTACAACGACATCCGGGCCGTCGAGGAGGCCTTCGCCGCCGAGGGCCAGCACATCGCCGCGGTGATCACCGAGGCGGCCGCCGGCAACATGGGCGTGGTGGCCCCCCGCGACGGCTTCAACCAGCAGCTCGCCCGGATCGCCCACGCCCACGGTGCGCTGCTCGTGGTGGACGAGGTGATGACCGGGTTCCGGGTCTCCCGCGCCGGGTGGCACGGCCTCGACGCCTCCGACGCCGACCTGTGGACGTACGGCAAGGTCATGGGGGGCGGCCTGCCCGCCGCCGCGTTCGGCGGGCGCGCGGAGATCATGTCGCGGCTCGCGCCGGCCGGCCCGGTCTACCAGGCCGGCACGCTCTCCGGTAACCCGCTGGCCTGCGCCGCCGGCCTGGCCACGCTGCGGCTCGCCGACGACGCGCTCTACCGGCGCCTCGACGAGACGGCCGCCGTCGTGGGCAAGCTCGCGTCCGACGCGCTTGCCGCCGCCGGGGTCCCGCACCGACTGTCGTACGCGGGCAGCATGTTCTCGATCTTCTTCACCGACGCCGACGTCGTGGACTACGACAGCGCCCGTACCCAGCAGGTGCCGGCGTTCAAGGCGTTCTTCCACGCGATGCTCGCCGCCGGCGTCTACCTGCCGCCGAGCGCGTTCGAGTCGTGGTTCGTGTCGGCGGCGATCGACGACGCCGCTCTGGAGCACATCGCGGCCGCGCTGCCGACGGCGGCGAACGCGGCGGCAGCGGCTGGTCACGGGGGGTAGCAACGGTGAGCAAGACGACGGTCCACGTGCTCCGGCACGGCGAGGTGCATAACCCCGACCAGATCCTCTACGGCCGGCTGCCCGGTTTCCGCCTGTCCGAGCTGGGTGTGCAGATGGCCAAGGCCGCCGCGGAGGGTCTCGCCGAGCGGGAGATCGTGCACGTGGTGGCCAGCCCTCTGGAACGCGCCCAGCAGACCGCCGAGCCGATCGCCGCCCAGTTCGGGCTGCCGGTCGGGGTGGACGAGCGGCTGATCGAGAGCGCCAACTGGTTCGAGGGCAAGAAGGTGTCCCCTGGTGACGGGTCGTTCCGCGACCCGCGCAACTGGTGGGTGCTGCGCGACCCGGTGACGCCGTCCTGGGGTGAGGCGTACCGGGTGATCGCCGAGCGGATGTTCGCCGCCGTGCACGCCGCCCGGGTCGCCGCCGAGGGGCGCGAGGCGGTGCTGGTGTCGCACCAGCTCCCGATCTGGACGCTGCGCCGGTACGTCGAGCGCAAGCGGCTCTGGCACGACCCGCGCAAACGGCAGTGCGGGCTGGCCAGCCTCACGTCGTTCCACTTCGACGGCGCGAAGGTGGTGGGCATCGGCTACAGCGAGCCCGCCGCCCACCTGATCGCTCTCTCCGCGACAGCCCGGACGGCCAAGGGGGCCTGATGAACGCCCGGAGGTGGACCGCCGGTCTGCTCGCCACAGTCGCCGCGGTGGCGCTTGTCGGCTGCACGTCGTCCAAGGGGCAGGAGAAGACCTGCACGACCACCACCGACGGGATCTTCGAGTGCGCGCCGGACCAGCGCTCGGCCCCGCCGAAGCTCGCCGGTGAGCTGCTCACCGGCGGCACGTACGACGTCAACCAGGCCCGTGGGCAGGTCGTGGTGGTCAACTTCTGGGGCTCCTGGTGCGCGCCGTGCCGCGCGGAGGCCGACGACCTGGAGGCTACCTACCAGGCCACCAAGGCTTCAGGGGTGACGTTCCTCGGCATCAACGTCCAGGACTCGCGGGACAAGGCCAAGGCGTTCGAGGAGGGCCGGGTCACCTATCCGAGCCTCTTCGACCCGTCCAGCCGGTTGGCGCTCGACCTGGACATCCCACCGAACACCGTCCCGGCGACCGTGGTGCTCGACCGGGACGGTCGGACCGCCGCCGTGATCCGGGCAGCGGTCAAGCAGGAGGGTCTGCAACCGATCGTCGAGCGGATCGCCGCCGAGAAGCCGACCCCGAACTGATGGGCGAGACCTTCCGGGAGTTGGCGCTGAGCGGGCCGCTCCTGCTCGCCATCGGCGCGGCGGCACTCGCCGGCCTGGTCAGCTTCCTGTCCCCGTGCGTGCTCCCGCTGGTCCCCGGCTACCTGTCGTACGTCACGGGTCTGGCCGGCGCGGACCTCGAAGGCCGCCGGCCTCAGGCGGACCCGGCGCCCGGCGGCATCGGGGGCGTCGCGGTCCGGGAACGGTCCGCCGTGGTGGCCGTGAAGGGTCGGGTGCTCGCCGGGACGCTGCTCTTCATCGCCGGCTTCACAGTCGTCTTCGTCGCCACCGCGATCCTGTTCGCCGGCATCGGCCGGGTCTTCTTCGAGTACGAGCGGCAGATGGAGATCGTCGTCGGGGCGCTGATCATCGTGCTCGGGCTGGGCTACCTCGGGATGATCCCGGCGCTGCAACGGGAGTTCCGGATCTCCCGGCTGCCGTCGGCGGGGCTGCTGGGCGCACCGGTCTTCGGCGCTGTCTTCGCGCTCAGCTGGGTGCCCTGTACCGGCCCGACGCTCGGCGCGGTGATGGGGATGGCGGCCACCAGCGGTCAGAGCGACCGTGCCGTGGTGCTCGCCGTGGCGTACTGCCTCGGGCTGGGGCTACCGTTCGTCGTGTTCGGGCTGGGCTTCCAGCGCCTGCTCGGGGTCTTCCGCGCCATCCGGCGCAACAGCCGCTGGGTCACCCGGGTCGGCGGCGCCCTGCTCATCCTGATCGGCCTGGCGCTTGTCACCGGTGGGTGGCAGAGCTTCGTGATCTGGTTGCAGACCACCGTAGGGGTGGGCGAGGTGAGCATCTGATGACTGTCGTCGACGACCGGCCGGAGGCCGAGGCACCGGCACCCCGGCGCCGGCCCAACCGGCTGCTGGCCCTGCTGCGCAACTCGTGGCGACAGCTCACCAGCATGCGTACGGCGCTGATCCTGCTCTTCCTGCTCGCGGTCGCCGCCATTCCCGGCTCGGTGCTGCCGCAGCGCGGGATCAGCCCGGAGAAGGTCAACCAGTACTTCGTCGACCACCCCGACTGGGCGCCGCGACTGGACCGGATCGGCGCGTTCGAGGTCTTCGGCTCGGTCTGGTTCTCCGCCATCTACCTGCTGCTGTTCACCTCGCTGATCGGCTGCATCACGCCCCGCCTGCGCGATCACGTCCGGGCGCTGCGGTCCCGGCCGCCTGTCGCGCCGAAGCGGCTGGCGCGGCTGCCGCAGCACACCGTGCTGCCCGCCCCGGCCGGCGGCGCGGCGGCCGTCGCCGAGGTGCTGCGCAAGCGGCGCTGGCGCGTGGAGGTACGCGGCGACGAGGTCTCCGCCGAGAAGGGCTACCTCAAGGAGACAGGCAACCTGCTGTTCCACACCTCGCTGATCGCGGTGCTGATCGGCGTCGCGCTCGGCTCGTGGTACGGCTGGAGCGGCAACCGCCTGCTGGTGGCGGGTGCGGACAACGCGTTCTGCAACACCCGTCAGCAGTACGCCGAGGCGAAGCTCGGCCCCCGGGTGGACAGCGCCGACCTGCCCCGCTTCTGTCTGCGGCTGGACGACTTCCAGGCCCGGTTCCTGGACAGCGGTCAGCCGGAGTTCTTCAACGCCACGGTGACCGTCGACGGCCCCGACGAGCCGACCCGCCGGGCGGACTTCTCGGTGAACGCGCCGCTGCGCCTGAACGACGCGAGCGTCTACCTGCTCGGTCACGGGTACGCCCCGGTGATCCGCTACACCGACCGGTTCGGTCGCAGCCAGACCAGCACCACGCCATTCCTCACCACAGGCGACATGGGCCTGACCGGCGAGGGGCTTGCCGCCTTCCCGGACGCCAACGTCGACCCGAAGACCGGCAAGCGGGCACCGGACCAGCAGATGGCGTTCACAGGCATCTACCTGCCCACCGCGCCGCAGCAGGCCCCCTTCGTGCGCTCGGAGTACCCGACCGAGCGCAACCCGGCGCTGAACCTGGTCGCCTACCGGGGCAACCTCGGTCTGGACGCCGGCATCCCCGGCTCGGTCTACCAACTCGACCAGCGGCAGGTACGCGCCGGCAAGGTCAAGGAGGTAGGCACCAAGCTGCTCCGCAAGGGGGAGAGCTGGACGCTCGACGACGGCACGACTGTCGAGTTCCTGGGCACCGAGCGGTACGTCACCCTCTCCGTCCGGCACGATCCCGGCTCGACGATGCTGTTGGTGAGCTGTGGTTTCCTGCTGGTCGGGCTGATGGGCTCGCTGTTCGGCAAGCGCCGCCGGGTCTTCTTCCGGGTGGTGCCCGCCGACCCGGCGGAACGATCTCCGACGAGCGGTAGTAGCTTGATGGAGGCCGGTGGGTTGCCGCGCACCGACTATCCAGGGTTCGCCGACGAGTTCGCACAGCTTGTCGCCGCTGTCCGCGGTGACGAACAGGCGGCCGGGCGGGCCGGCGCGCGAGAAGGAGCCGAGTGATGTCCGCACTCTCCGACAATCTGGTGACCTTCGCGATCCTGGCGTATCTGATCGCGATGATCGGCCACGCCGTGGAGTACGCGCTGGGCAACGCGCGTACCCGGGTCGCCGCCGCGGCTCCCGTACGCGAGCTGGTCGGTGCCGGTGGCGGTGGTGTCGTCCTGACGCCGCCCGCGCCCGTACCGTCGTCGCCCGCCGCCGACCGCCCGGCGGCACGTGCCCGACTCGCGGGCCTGATCGGGGTGGGCGCCACGGCTGTCGCAGCCGCCCTGCACCTCGCGGCACTTGTCACCCGCGGTCTCGCGGCCGACCGGATGCCGTGGGGCAACATGTACGAGTTCGTGCTCACGGTGACGTTCATCGGGGTCGCGGCCTGGCTTGTGGTGCTCTGGAAGCGGCCGTCGCTGCGCAAGCTCGGCCTGTTCCTCACCCTGGTGATGGTGCTGCTCGTGGCCACCGCCGAGCTGGTGCTGTACGTGCCTATCGTGCCGCTGGTGCCGGCCCTGAACTCGTACTGGTTCGTCATCCACGTGTCGACGATCGTCTTCGCATCAGGCATCTTCCTGTTCGGCGCGGTGCCGGCGGTCGGCTTCCTGATGCGCAGTGGGTACGAGCAGGGCAAGCGGAGCTTCCCGTACACCCTCGCCAAGCGGCTGCCCGGCGCGGCCAGCCTGGAGCGGCTGACCTTCTCGCTGCACGCCTTCGCGTTCCCGATCTTCACGTTCGCGGTGATCGCCGGCGCGATCTGGGCCGAGGCGGCCTGGGGGCGGCCGTGGGGCTGGGACCCGAAGGAGACCTGGGCGTTCATCTCCTGGGTGGTGTACGCCGGCTACCTGCACGCCCGCGCCACGCCAAGCGTGAAGCGCAACGTGGCCACCTGGATCGCGGTGGTCGGCTTCCTCACGGTGCTGATGAACCTGTTCGGCGTGAACATCTTCTTCACCGGCCTGCACTCGTACGGCGGGCTGGACTGACCCTCTCGACGATGTGCGGGCCGGCAACGGATGACTCCGTGACCGGCCCGCGTCGTTCCGCCAGGCTCGGTCAGCTGTGCCAGGTCCGCGGGCGCCGGGACCAGCCCGACCGGCACCCCTGATCCTAGTGATCAGCTGTGACGATTCTCGATCCCGTCGCGGTGTGGATCCGTGCCGATCGCCAGTTGCGCAGCGTCCGCTCGACCTGGACGGTGACCTGGTAGGACACCTCCGGCAGATCGGCCAGCTCGATCCGTTCCCCGCGCATGGCCAGCTGCGAGTGCAGCTCCCTGGCGACGGCGTCGCGGACCGCGACCAGCAGGGGAGACAACCCGTCCGGGTCGCCGACGACGTACGCGTCCGACATGCCATCAGTCTGCGCCCGAGCGGCCGTGGCACGCCAGGGCCGGTGAGATGTGCCCGCCGGGCTTGACTCAGCCGCCGAACCAGCCGGGCATGTCCAGGCGGAACCAGTTGGCCGAGGCCATCGTGCGCAGGTCGTCCTCCATGGCGTCGACCCGTTCCGTGCCGAGGGTGTCGGCCCACCGCGCGCGCAGCCGGTCGAAGATCTCCGCCGAACGGCGCAGCCCGTCGGCGCCGCGCGGAGTCACCCGGACCAGCCGGCGTCGGGCGTCGCGGGGATCGTCAACCCGCTCCAGGTAGCCGACGGCGACCAGCCGGTCGATGGTCTTGCCGGCAGCCTGTTTGGAGATGCCGAGCCGCTGGCCCAGTTCGGTGGCGGTGGTGCCGTCCGCGCCCACGGCTTGGAGCACGAACCCGTGCAGCGGCCGCAGCTCGGGATGTCCTTCCCGGGCCAGCTCCGCGTGCAGGTCGTCGATCAGCGTCCGGAAGCCGGCGAGCAGCAGCAGTGGGAGCTGGAAGCCGGGCCGGGTCGGGTCATCGGTTGCCATGTTCGACAACCTCGTTTACTATTTGGTCAACCACATTGACTATCTTACGGTCCCGGCAGGAAGTAGGTAACCCATGCCCGTCTTCACCGCCCACACCCCCGAGACGGCGCCAGCCGCCGCCCGGCGAGCCATCGAGGGGGTACGCAACCGCTTCGGCTGGCTGCCCACCCCGGTGGCGCTGATGGCCGAGTCGCCGCAGCTGCTCGCCGGCTTCCTCGCCGCAAGTGCCGGCTTCGAACAGACGACCCTCGCACCCCTGGAACGGGAGGTCGTCATCCTCACCATCTCCACCAGCCACGAATGCCACTTCTGCGTCGCCCTGCACACCGGCAAGCTCACCGCGCTCGGCGCCACCCCCGAACTGGTCGCCGCGCTGCGCGCCCGCACCGCCCTGCCCGAGCCGAGGCTGGAGGCGCTGCGCCGCTTCACGCTCGCCGTGCTCCACCACCGGGGCGCGGTGCCCGACGACGAGCTGGACGACTTCCTCGCCGCCGGCTACCTGTCGCGGCAGGCGCTTGACGTCGTGCTCGGCGTCGGCGCGTACACCATGTCGACGTTCGCGAACCGGCTCACCCGCGCGCCGCTCGACCCGCCGCTTGCCGACCACGCCTGGACACCCGCGGCCTGACCAAAGGGGCGTCCGGGCGTATGTCACAGCACCCGGCTTGGGCCGTGCCGCACCGGGTGCGGGAGACTGGCGGGTATGGCGGCTCGTGGCTTCCCGTACACCGATCTCAAGGACTTCCTCGCGGCGCTCGAGCGCGCGGGGGAGCTGCGCCGGGTCACCGTTCCGGTCGATCCCACCCTGGAGATCAGCGAGGTGGTGACCCGGACGGTGCGGGCCGGCGGGCCGGCGCTGCTCTTCGAGCGGCCGACGCGGGGTGAGATGCCTGTGGCGGTCAACCTCTTCGGCACCGAGAAGCGGATGGCCATGGCCCTCGGGGTGGAACGCCTCGACGAGATCGGCGAGCGGATCGGCGACATGCTCAAGCCGGAGCTGCCACAGGGCTTCTCGGGCATGATGGGCGGCCTCGGCAAGGTCATGCAGCTCAAGTCCATGCCGCCCAAGAAGGTCAAGACGGCCCCCTGCCAGCAGGTCGTCTACCGCGGCGACGACGTCGACCTCAACCGGCTGCCCGGGTTGCAGGTCTGGCCCGGGGACGGCGGGATCTTCCACAACTTCGGGCTGACCCACACGAAGGACCCGCAGACCGGCAAGCGCAACCTCGGGCTGTACCGGCTCCAGCAGCACTCGCACAACACGATCGGCATGCACTGGCAGATCCACAAGAACTCCACGGCGCACCACGCGGTCGCCGAGCGGCTCGGGCAGCGGCTGCCGGTGGCCATCGCCATCGGCGCCGACCCGGCGGTCGCCTACTCGGCGAGCGCGCCGCTCCCCGCCGAGATCGACGAGTACCTGTTCGCCGGGTTCCTGCGCGGCGAACGCGTCGAGATGGTCGACTGCCTGACCGTCCCGTTGCAGGTGCCGGCGCACGCGCAGATCGTGCTGGAGGGCTACATCGAGCCGGGCGAGCGCATGCCCGAGGGGCCGTTCGGCGACCACACAGGCTTCTACACGCCCGTGGAGCCGTTCCCGGTGATGCACATCGAGTGCATGACCATGCAGCGTGATCCGGTCTACCACTCGATCGTCACGTCCCAGCCGCCGCAGGAGGACCACGGTCTCGGCAAGGCCACCGAGCGGATCTTCGCGCCGCTGCTGCGCTTCCTGATCCCGGACATCGTCGACTACGACCTGCCGGCGGCCGGCGTCTTCCACAACTGCGCGATCGTGTCGATCCGTAAGCGCTACCCGAAGCACGCGCAGAAGGTCATGAACGCGATCTGGGGCGCGCACATGATGTCGCTCACGAAGCTGATCGTGATCGTGGACGAGGACTGCGACGTGCACGACTACAACGAGGTGGCGTTCCGCGCCTTCGGCAACGTCGACTACGCACGGGACCTGCTGCTCACCGAGGGCCCTGTCGACCACCTCGACCACGCCTCGTACCAGCAGTTCTGGGGCGGCAAGGCAGGCGTCGACGCGACCCGCAAGCTGCCGACCGAGGGCTACACCCGGGGTTGGCCGGAGGAGATGCGCATGAGCCCGGAGGTCACGACCCTGGTCGACAAGCGCTGGAAGGAGTACGGGATCTGATGGCCGTTCTCGACGCTCCGGCCGAGAAGCCGGGCCGGGTCAAGTCCTTCCTCAAGCTCGTCGCGATCGAGCACTCGGTGTTCGCGCTGCCGTTCGCGTACCTGTCGGCTCTGACTGCCATGCAGGTTTCCGGCGGGCGGGTGCGGTGGCTCGACCTGCTGCTGATCACCGTGGCGATGGTCGGGGCGCGGACGTTCGCGATGGCCGCCAACCGGATCCTCGACCGGAGCATCGACGCGCGGAACCCGCGTACCGCCAACCGGGAACTGGTCACTGGTGCGGTGAGCGTGCGGACGGCCTGGACCGGCGCGGCCGTCGCGCTAGTGGTCTTCCTCGCCGCCGCCGCCCTGCTCAACCCGCTCTGCCTGGTGCTGGCGCCGCTCGCCGTGGTGCCGCTCGTGGTCTACCCGTACGGCAAGCGGTTCACCAACTGGCCGCACGCCATCCTCGCGATCGCCCAGGCGGTCGGCCCGGTCGGCGCCTGGCTGGCGGTCACCGGCACCCTGGACGGCTCCTGGCCGGCCTGGCTGCTGGGTGCCGCGGTCGGGCTGTGGATCGGCGGGTTCGACCTGATCTACGCCTGCCAGGACTCCGAGATCGACAAGGAGATCGGCGTGCACAGCGTGCCCGCCCGGTACGGCAGGCGCTTCGCGCTGCACGCCTCCACTGTCGCGCACGTGGTGACGTTCGAGCTGTTCGTCTGGTTCGGCGCGCTCATCGGGTTCGGCTGGCTCTGGTGGGTGGGGCTGGCGCTTACCGCAGTCGCGTTCGGCTACCAGCACCTGGTGGTCAGCCCGACCGACCTGAGCAAAGTCAACCGTGCGTTCTTCACGGCAAACGGGTTCGTCGGCATCGCGCTGTTCGTGTTCGCCCTGCTCGACCTCGTGGTGCGGCTGGGGCTGCGCGCCTAGCGCCTTTCGCGGCGAGCGGCGTCGGCGGGTTACCTGCGGACAGCGGTCAGGCGCCAGGTGGCATAGGCGAGGGTGACATCGCCGTCGACCGCGGCGGTGACCGTCGACAGGATCTCGGCGAGAGCATCTGGTGGCGCGCTCGCGAGGCCGCCGGAAGTCGTGATGAGTTCGAGCAGTTCGTTCGGGGCGTAGGTGCGCTGCCAGTCGTAACGGCGGATCTCGGGTTCGGCGAAACAGCCGGACGCGCGGACTCCCTCGGCGGCGCGGTCGTAGAGGGCGCGGTAGCCGTCGAGAATGGAACCGGTCGGCTGTCGGTAGGGCAGGTTCGGCGCAGCCCGGCGTAACCCGGCAGCGAGCGCTGCGGCAATCGGCGACGGCAGTTCGTAGACGTGGCCGAACGGCGCGAGGACGCCGCCCGGGCGCAATATCTCGGCGGCCTTGGCGGCTCCGGCGACAGGGTCGACCCAGTGCCAGGCCGTGCCGGAGACGATCGCGTCGAAGTTGCGGCCGGCAGGCTCCCACGTCTCGAAGGTCGCAACCTCGACGTCGATGCCTGTCGCGCGGGCGAATCCGGCCATCCGAGGGTCGGGCTCGACACCGACGACCGTGCACCCGGCGGCGCGGAACTGGCGGGCTGCGATCCCGGTCCCGCAACCGACGTCGATAAATGCGGGGCCCGGTGCGGCGGCGACGATGTGCTCGATCAACGCATCCGGATACGGCGGCCGACTGCGGTCGTAGCGCCCGGGGTCGCCCCCGAATGACTCTGCGACGCTGCGGGCTCTGTGCGGTTGGGGCGGTAGAGTGACCATGTGCCCACTCTAATGGGCAATCGCCCATCAAAGAAAACGGGAGCTTTCCATGCCCACCGGCGTAGCTCTGCGCGATCCGCGCCAGCAACTGTTCGACGCGGCCGTGAGGGTGCTCATGCGCGGCGGCGTCACGGCGCTGACCAGCCGCGCGATTACCGACGAGGCCGGAGTGGCCAAGGGCGTGCTGCATCGGCACTTCGCCGACTTCGACGCGTTCCTGGTCGATCTGGTGCTCGACCGCATCGCGGGGGTGGAGGCGAAAGGTGTTGCACTCCGCGATGCGGCCGGGACAGGGACCGTTGCCGGCAACCTCACCGACGCGATATTCGAACTCTTCGAGCCGGTCATGTCCGCGATCATCGTGCTCACCATCGCCCGCGACGAGCTGCGCAACCGCCTGCGCGCGGCAGGCACCGCCCGGTTTCCCCTGGTGGGCGAGTCGGTCGCCGCTGTGGCCGGCTACCTGGCAGCCGAGCACGACCTCGGTCGGATCGCCGCCGACGCGGACGTGCAGGTACTGGCGCCGACCCTGATCGGCGCCGTGCAGCTGCTGTTCACCGAGCACCACGGCGATCCGCCGGTCGAAGATGTGCGCATCGTCGTGGCGAGCGTCCTGCGCTGACGCAGCAGGCCGGGAGCGGCATCGGCTCACTCTCATGCCGTGGTCGACCTGCGCGGGCAGCTCGGCCTCGCCGACGCCCGCGAGGCAGGCGGAATCGGCGGCGCGTTCACCCTGGCGATCGTCGGCTCTCTCGTGCCGACCGTGCTCGTCGGCGTGCTCCTGCCCGGTGACCCGCCCCAGCCGGCGGAGGCCCCCGTCGCGCCCGAGGCGCCCCGCGTCCCCCTCGCCCCGAGCGAACGGGCCGTCTGGATCGGGCAGACCGGCGCCGGACCGGGCATCACCATGGGCGCGGTATCCATAGTCGTGCTTGTCACGCTCGCCGTCATCAGTGGCGTGTGGGCGCTGCTGATCGTCGCGGCGCTGCTCGTCGCCGTCTTCGCGGCGATGTTCGCCTTCACCGTACGGGTCGACGAGACCGGCCTGCTGATCCGCCGGCACCGCCGCCGCCCTGCTCAACGCGCTCGCCGACCGCCAGCGGCAGGCCCGCTGACTCACCTGTGGGAGGCCGAGTACCTGTCGCTCTCCAGTGACCAGTCGATGGTGCCGCGCACCGAGTGGGCGACCCCCTCCACGTGCGCGGCCACCGCCGGGTCCAGGGCCGGGCCGAAGGACGGGACCTCAGCCCGCAGCCTCATGAACCGCCCCATCGCCGCGCGCCAGCGGTCCACCGCCGCCTCCACGGCCCGCTCCTGCGGCAGGCGCTGCTCCCGGGCGATGGCCAGCACCAGATTGTGCCCGCCCGAGGTCAGCCGGTCCGTCTCCAGCGACACCAGGTCGTTGAACCAGGAGAGCAGGTCATTTCCCGTCGCCGCAAGCGCCCGCAGCGCCGGATGGTGGTAGACGGCGTCCGGCAACGCGTGGCCGGTGACGAACTCGATCATGGTGTACGACACGTACGCCGCCGAGGTGGCGCGGCGCAGCGCGACGTACTCGGCGACACCGGGACGGTGCCCCCGGGTCTTGTTCTCCGCCTCCGTCCGGTCGCCCTCCAGGTGGTGGGCGACAGCGTCGGCGAAGCGCTGCTGCCAGGCGAGCGGCATCCGGGCACGCGGCGCCTGCCACGCGTCCGCGAGCATCAGGCGCAGCGGGCCGCGAAATGCGGCCGGCCCGGCGCCGACACCGCCGCGCAGCAGGTGCAGCACCCCGTCCCGCAGGGCCGCCACGTCCGCCCCGCTGGCCCGGTGCGGCCCGTCGCAGGCGTCGTCGAGCAGGAAGAACCAGGTCCAGAGCGCGGACACCGTACGCAGGTCGTCCGCGCTGGCGTCCGGGTAGAGCCGACCCGCGTACCAGGCGAAACGAGCAGCGTCCAGCCGGCGCAGGCCGACGTCGTCCAGCGGCAGATCGAAGCGGCGTACCCACTCGGCCAGCCACTCCTGCGTCGCCGGGGAGTGGGGGGAGCACCGCGAAGGAAGGGGACATTCGGCACGTAGGGTGCGGGCTGCCGCCGCCGTCATCGGTCGTACCGCCCCTCCGGTCGCTGCACGGTGATCCTCCGGTGCGAGCATGTCAGAAATCGGCTGTCGATGATGTCCGTGGCGGGTCGGGACGATGACGGACGGGACAACAACGGGGGCCACGGCGCGGCGTACACCCCGACCAGGCAGGCTGAGGGCATGCGGGAAGCATGGGTGGTCGGTGTCTCCGGAGCCTCCGGCACGCCGTACGCGGCGGCGGTCATCGGCGGACTCCTCGACGCGGGCGAGCCGGTGGACCTCGTCGTGTCCCGGGCGGCGCGGCTCACCGTGCTCGACGAGACAGGCCGGCCGTTCCGGGACGCCCACTGGGCCGAGGACCTCGCGGCCTGGCTCGGACGGGACCTGAGCGGCGCGGACGTGCGGCACTGGCCGGCGGGCGACCTGGCGGCCGGGCCGAGCAGCGGCTCCTACCGGGTACGCGGCATGGCAGTGGTCCCGGCGAGCACGGCCGCCTGCGCGGGCATCGCGATAGGGCTCTCCAAGGACCTGTTGCAGCGCGCCGCCGAGGTCAACCTCAAGGAACGCCGCCCGGTGGTGGTGGTCCCCCGGGAGACGCCTGTGACCCGCAGCCACCTGGAGCACCTCATCGACCTGCACGACGCCGGCGCGATAGTGCTGCCCGCCAGCCCCGGCTTCTACGGGGCCGGCGCGGCGGCCAGCGCCCAGCAGTTGGTCGACTTCGTGGCCGGCAAGGTGCTGGACGCGCTAGGCGTCCCGCACACCCTGTTCCGGCGGTGGTCCGGTCAGCTCGGCTCAGCCCGCTCGGCCGAGCCGCCTCGCTGATCGTCGCAGCGGGACGCGGACCGGACTGGTGTCCGGCCCGCGTGACGTTGTCCGCACCAGTTCAGTACATGCCGGCGTTGGCCGGACCCGGCCCGGTGGATGCGGCCGGTCCCACGTTGCGTGGCTTTCCGACCTCGTCCACCTCGTCCAGCATGCCCTCCCCCTCAAGCAGGGCTCGCACCTCGGATTCCCGAAACCGGCGATGCCCGCCTGGAGTCCGGATGCTTCCTATCCGGCCGGCCGCCGCCCATCTCGTCACAGTCTTCGGGTCCACCCGAAACAGCGCGGCGACCTCACCCGGTGTCAGCAGGCGATCTCCAGTGTCCACAGCCCCCTCCTCGCGTCGACGAAGCCCCTGGCTGAACACACTGCCCCCGGCTGGTGCGAGCCCAGAGCCGTCATGAGGGACGTATGGCAATTACAGCACCAGGGACCTGGCCTGTCCGCCAAACGCGAAAAATGCACTGAGTGGGAAGTTAGTAAATGGTACTGGTGCAACCCCTACCTTGACCGACGGTTTGTGAACAGTTACTCACTGCTGTGTGCAACGGGTGCCGAAGCCTTCGCGTTACGCCCAACCCGTTAAGGTCACTCTCCGTGGACGCCATCGACCTGAGCCTCGTCGACCTGCTGCGCGGCAACGCCCGACTGTCGTACGCCGAACTGGCCCGGCAGGTTGGTCTCTCCGCCCCCGCCGTCCACGAGCGGGTCGGCAAGCTGGAGAGCAGCGGCGTGGTACGCGGCTACCGCGCGGACGTCGAGCCGGAGGCGATCGGGCTGGGCGTCACCGCGCTGATCGGCATCGTCGAGGACTCCGGGGCGGACTCCGACGACATGCTCGAGTCGCTGCGGGTGCTGCCCGAGATCGAGTCCTGCTACTTCATGGCCGGCGTGGAGTCGTTCCTGCTCAAGGCGCGGGTTGGCACGATCGCCGAGCTGGAGCAGCTGATCGTGCGGCTCAACCGGACGCCAGGTGTCGCCTCGACCCGCACCGCCATCGCGCTCAGCACCAAGTGGGAGAACCGCCCCCAGCCGGTCGGCCCCCAGGCTCCCTGACCGCGTACCCCTGGTGCCGCCCCGCCCACGGGCGGTAGCGTGCGCCGATGACCTCGCCCCGACGTGGCACGGCCGTGGTGACCGGGGCCGCCGGCGGCCTGGGTCGCGCCATCGCCGCCGCGCTTCACGACGACGGCTGGACGGTGCTGCTCACCGACGTCGACGCCGCGGCGGTGGCCTCCGCCGCCGCGCCGCTCGGCGGCTGGTCGGCCGCCCTGGACGTACGGGACGAGGTGGCCTGCGCGGAGATCGCGGCGACGGCGGCGAGCCGGGGCGGCCTCGACCTCTGGGTCAACAACGCCGGCATCCTGGTCACCGGCCCGGCCTGGGAACACGACGGCCGGACCCGGCGCCGGCTGCTCGACGTCAACACGTTCGGCGCGATGAACGGCACCCTCGCCGCGCTCACGCTCATGCGCGAGCAGGGGCACGGCCACGTGCTCAACGTCGTGTCGCTGGCCGGGCTGATCGCCGCGCCGGGCGAGACGGTGTACGCGGCGAGCAAACACGCACTGCTGGCGTTCAGCCTCGGCACCCTGACCGACCTGCGGATGGCCGGTTACCGGCGGGTGCACGTCTCCTGTCTCTGCCCGGACGGCATCTGGACGCCGATGCTGCACGACCGGCTGGACGACGCGGGGGCGCTCGCCTCGTTCACCGGAACGATGCTGACCCCGCAGCGCGTCGCCGCCCGCGCGGTCCGGCTGGCCCGCCGGCCGCGCCCGGTGGTCAGCCTGCCCCGCTGGCGGGGGGCGCAGGTCCGACTGCTGGACGCGCTGCCCCGGCTGGCCGTCGCGCTGACCCCGGTCATCCGGGCCGCCGGCCGGGCCGGGCAGCGCCGCCAACTGCGCCGGACCGCCCCACCGGACCGGAGCTGACCTCGGCCTGCTTGCTAGGTTTCCGGCGTGACTCATCTCGACAGGTGCGACGAGGCCAGCCGGACCTGGGTGACCGAGGCGATCGCCGCCGTCGAGGCGGACGCGAACCGCTCGGCCGACACCCACCTGTTGTCGTTCCCGCTGCCCCGGGCGTGGGGGATCGACCTGTACCTCAAGGACGAGTCGTCACACCCGACCGGCTCGCTGAAGCACCGGCTGGCCCGCTCGCTGTTCCTCTACGGGCTCTGCAACGGCTGGATCGGGCCGCGCACCACAGTCGTCGAGGCGTCGTCCGGCTCCACCGCCGTCTCCGAGGCGTACTTCGCCCGGATGCTCGGCCTGCCGTTCATCGCCGTCATGCCCGCCTCCACCTCCCCGGAGAAGATCTCCCAGATCGAGTTTCAGGGCGGCCGGTGCCACCTGGTCGACGACCCGGCGAGCGTGGTGGTCGAGGCCCGCTGGCTGGCCGAAGACACCGGCGGGCACTTCATGGACCAGTTCACGTACGCCGAGCGGGCCACCGACTGGCGGGGCAACAACAACATCGCCGAGTCGATCTACGCGCAGCTGAAGCGGGAACGGCACGCGATCCCGGCCTGGATCGTGGTCGGCGCCGGCACCGGCGGCACCAGCGCGACCATCGGCCGGTACGCCAGGTACCAGCGGCTGCCCACCAAACTGTGCGTGGTGGACCCGGAGAACTCCGCGTTCTACCCCGCCTGGCTCGCCGCCGACTGGTCCGTACGCACCGGCCGGGGCTCCCGGATCGAGGGCATCGGCCGCCCCACCGTGGAGGCGTCCTTCGTGCCATCCGTGGTGGACCGGATGGTCCAGGTGCCGGACGCGGCGTCGATCGCCGCCATGCGGGCCGGCTCGGCGGTGCTCGGTCGTCGGGTCGGCGGCTCGACCGGCACCAACCTCTGGGGCGCGTTCGGCCTGATCGCCGACATGCTCGCCGAGGGGCGGGCCGGCTCGGTCGTCACCCTGATCTGCGACCCCGGCGACAGGTACGCCGACACGTACTACGCCGACGGCTGGGTGGCCGCCCAGGGCCTCGACCTGGCACCCCACCTGGCCACCGTCGAGCGGTTCCTGACCAGCGGCGAATGGCCCGCCTGAGCGCTCAGCGCCTGTCGATCCGCTCGGCCAGCCCCGGGTAGCGCACCACGTACCCGTCGGCGTCCACGTCGATGTCGGCGGTGAAGGTGCCGCTGGCGAACCGCACCCGGCCCGGCCCGAGCCCGGTGTAGGTCTGCTCGGCCGGCACCACCTCGAGGCCGGGCAGCAGCACCCACGCCACGGTGATCCGGCGGGGCATGTCGGCGGCCTGGGCGGCCATCCCGAGCCTGTGGAACGGCAGGGCGTTGAACAGCGGCGACCCGCTCAGGTCCACGTCGAGGGCGTCGGCCAGCCGGTCCGGGTCGTCGGTGCCCGGCAGGCCGGCCCGGGGGTGGCCGGCCGCCACCAGAGCGGCGTCCAGGTCGCCCTGCTCGGCGGTGGTCACCCGCCACCTGCCGGTGGCCCGTTCCAGCGTCACCCGGCGCAGCCAGCCCGACCCCTCGGCCTCGACCTCCACCCGGGTGGTGCTCCAGTCCGGTGCGGTGGTCACCCGGTAGCGTGCCGTCCACGGGATCGGGTCCACGGCGAGCAGGGTGCCCCGGGCCGCGAGACCGTTGCCGTCGTCGAGCAGCACCTGCTCACTGCCGGCGGTGTCCGTCCGGGACCAGAAGATCGACTTCGGCATGGTCGGCATGAGCCGGACGTTACGCGACCGCGCCGACATCGGCAGGCCATGCGCGAACGCCGTCGCGGAGCAGGCGCTCCGCGACGGCGTTCGGGTGGATCAGTGGATCAGTGGGTACGTGCCGGCGGACGCCCGCCGAAACCGCGCCGGTCGTCGCGCGGCCGGTCGTCCCGGCCACGGCCCTCGGAGCGGTAGCCACCCCGGGTGTCCCGGTCGCCGAAGCGCCGCTCACCGGACGGCCGGTCGCCGTACTGCCGGTCGCCGGTCGGCCGGTCGCCGTACTGCCGCTCACCCTGCGGGCGGTCACCGTAGCGCCGCTCACCGGTGGGCCGGTCGCCCCGGCCGTCCCGGTCACCGAACTGCGGACGGTCGCCGTAGCGGCGCTCGCCCTGCGGCCGGTCGCCGTACTGCCGGTCGCCGTACTGCCGGTCGCCGGTCGGCCGGTCGCCGTAGCGGCGCTCGCCCTGCGGGCGGTCGCCGTAGGGCCGGTCGCCGGTGGGGCGGTCGCCGTAGCGGCGCTCGCCCTGCGGCCGGTCGCCGTAGCGCCGGTCACCCTGCGGGCGGTCGCCGAAGCGGCGGGGGCCACCGGACCGGTCGTCGAAACGACGCGAGCCGCCGGAGCGGTCACCGTAGCCGCGCGGCTCGACCTCCACCCGCACCGGAACGCCGCTCGGCTCGCGGGCGCCGATCAGCTCGGCCAGCACCGGGTCGCCGACCCGGACGCGGGTCTCGGCGGGCGCGACGCCCGCCTTCTCCATCATCGCCAGCGTGGTCCGCCGCTGCTTGGGCAGCACAAGCGTGGCCACCGCGCCCGACTCGCCGGCCCGGGCGGTACGCCCGGCGCGGTGCAGGTAGTCCTTGGGGTCCTTCGGCGGGTCCACGTGCAGCACCAGGGTGACGCCGTCGACGTGGATGCCCCGGGCGGCCACGTCCGTGGCGACCAGGACGTTCATCCGGCCCTCACGGAACTCGGCGAGGGTCTTGGTCCGCATCCGCTGCGTCTTGCCGCCGTGCAGGCCACCGGCCCGTACGCCGACCGCGGCGAGCTGCTCGACCAGCCGGTCCACACCGAGCTGGGTGCGGGCGAAGACCATGGTCCGGCCGTCCCGGGCGGCGATCGAGGCGGCCACCGGGAACTTCTCGTGCGGCGGGATCAACAGCATGTGGTGGTCCATGGTGGACACCGAGGCCGTGGACGGCGCCGTGGAGTGGGTCACCGGGTCGTTCATGAACCGCTTGACCAGCGCGTCGACGTCACCGTCCAGGGTGGCCGAGAAGAGCAGCCGCTGACCGTTCGCGGGCGTCTTCGCCAGCAGCTCGGTCACCTCCGGCAGGAAGCCCATGTCGGCCATCTGGTCGGCCTCGTCGAGCACCGTCACCTCGACGTCGTCGAGCTGGCAGATGCCACGGTCGATGAGGTCGCCGAGCCGACCCGGCGTCGCCACAATGATCTCCACGCCGCGCCGCAGCGCGTCGATCTGACGGTCGTAGGGGACCCCGCCGACGGCGGTCTTCAGGAACACGTTGAGGGACTTGCCAAGCGGCAGCAGTGCGTCGTTGACCTGCATGGCCAACTCGCGCGTCGGCACCAGGACCAGGGCACGCGGACGCATCGGGCGGGCCGGCTTGCCGGCGGCGACCCGGGCCAGCACCGGCAGGCCGAAGGCGAGCGTCTTGCCCGAGCCGGTCTGCCCACGGCCCAGCACGTCGCGGCCGGCGAGCGCGTCGGGCACGGTGGCCCGCTGGATCTCGAACGGGGTGGTGATGCCCTGCCGCGCCAATGCGCGGACCAGGGGCTCGGGCAGGCCGAGCGCGGCGAAGTCGATCTCCGCGGGTGCGGCCTCGACCGGGGCCGGAACGGCCTCGGTGGCCGGGACGGCGGGGTCGTAAACGGACGGAACGATGCTGGGGTCAGCAGAGGTGGTCAACAAATGCCCTTCGAGCGGGGCGCATCTTCGCGATGGCCTGCCGCGGCTGTTGTCGCCGGATCGCCCGCAAGATCGCCCATGGGCGCGCACCACGCGCGCCAGGTCAGTGATCTCGACAAGTGTACGGCGGTTCGCCCAACTCGCCAGCCGCATGGCCGACCGTAGTGGGCCGACTCACGATCGCCCCCGCTGCCTCAGCTGTTGAGCACGTCGCCCATCAGACCGTCCAGAGCGTTGTTGGCCAGCAGAACCACCAGGACGCTGATCGCCACCAACAGCCCCAACGAGGCGGCCAGGACGAGCAGGACACGCGTCGTACGGGGTCGGTCGGCCGGCGTGTCAGCCCAACCCTGGGCCAGGATGTGCCCGGTCAGGGAGCCCGAATTCTCCACCGCGTTGGCGGGTATGGCGACGGTGGCGAAGCCGGGCCCCTCCCCGCCGCCGTAGACCGTGCCGGCCAGATCGGCGCCGGCATCCGACCGGCCGTGCCGGACACCTGCCGTGGCCCGTCCCGCCGCGCTTGTCGTGGTCGGCCGGGTGGTGTCGGTGCCCCGGTGCGTGGTCGGTGCGGCGCCGGTGGTGGACGGCGGCCACGCGGGCAGCGCGGGCGCGGGCACGACCGGCGGAGCGGAGACGGGTGCCCCGGCCCAGCCGGTGCCGGAGGTCGGCACCGCGGGACCGGCGCCGGACGCCCGGCCCGCCGGAGGGGCGGAGACCGAGGCGGTCGCGCGTACCCCGGGCAGGTGGGACATCGCCGGGGGCGGCGGGAACGGGGGCGCCGGCATCGGGCCGGGCGGCGACGGCGGCGTGGGCACCGGCGGGCCGGGCGGCGGAGTGGGCGGCCCGGGTACCGGAGGCGTCGCTGGGCCCGGCATGGGGGGCACTGGCGCGGGCGGCGGTACGGGTGGGCCCGGAACGGGCGGGACCGGGTCGGGCGGCGGCGTGGGTCGAGGCTCCGGCGTCGGCGCCGGCCCGGGAGGGTACGGCCCGGGGCCTGGCGCGGGCACGGGCTCGGGCGGTGCCGGCTCGGTCGGCCCCGGGCCGGGCGGCGTGGGGGCCGGCTCCGGCTCGGGGGTGGGCGGCGCGGGTGGCTGGGCCGGCTCCGGAGGCTGTGCCGGCTCGGGCGGCTCGGTGTTCACCGGGCCGGAGCGGTAGACGGCGGGCGTGCTCGCCCGGGAGTCCGGGGTGCCCAGGGCACCGGCCGCGACCCGGCTGCTGCCGGGCACCGTGGCGCTGGCCCGGGCGGCCGGGGCGGACGAGCCGTCCCGCTGGCCGGGTAGCGGAACGCCGACCGGGCTGGCGGACCCGGTCGCCCGGTAGGTGGTCGCGGTCGCCGACGCGGCGGCCGGGAGGTCGCCGGGCAGGGCCCCGGCGGTGGCGACGGCCGCCCGTGCCCGTACCGGTGCCGGCGTCTCGGCCTGGATGTCGGGGGCAGCCGCCCGGTCCGCGTCGGAATCCGCCTGCTCCGCGTGGGAATTCGCCTGCTCCGCGTCGGGGGGAGCCGCCTTCCCGGCGTCGGGGGCTTCGGCGCTGCCGCCGTCGTCGGACGGGCTGGCTTCGGGGCCGGTCGTCGAGTCGGTGACGTCTGATTCCCGCGGATCAGCCCGATCGACGACGGGGTCGACAATCTCCGCCGGATCCTTCTGCTCGGCCATCTCCGCCCTCCGTGCCATGCTCGCACCCGGACCCGTGACGTCGAGCCGGATGTGCCTGGATGTCACGGTGCCACAGATCGCCCCGAGCGGACAGCCGGAGTCCGTCTTGGCGCCTCAGCTCCCGGACTTCGGGCTGCCCGACGGGCTTTCACTCGCCGTGCCGCTGCGGCTCGCCTCCGGCGTACCGGAAGGGGTGGTGCTGGCCGGTGCGGTGGTCGGCGGCGTGCTGCTCGAGGTGGACGAAGGGGTCGGGTCGACCGTCTTGGTCGGCGTCGGCGTCGGCGTCGCGGTGTCGGTGGGTGTGGGGGTCGGCGTGACCGTCTTGGTCGGCGTCGGCTTCGGGGTGGGCTTCGGGGTGGGCTTCTTGGTAGGCGTCGTGCTGGGCGTCGGCTTCGGCGGCTTGGTCGGAGGCACCGGAATCGTGGGAATGGTCGGCGGGGCCGGTACGGCGCCGATCACCCGGGTGGCGGCGTAGAGCCGGGACCAGCGCACAACGGAGATCTTCACGACGTCGCCTGTGGTGGGCGCCTGCACCATCTTGCCGTTGCCGATGTACATGGCGACGTGGTGGATCGTCTCCCAGCTGCTGCCGGACGCGAAGAACAGCAGGTCGCCGGGGAGCAGCGCGGTCTGCGGCACCGTCCGTCCGCGGGTGGCCCGGTACTGGTCGCGGGAGACGCGGGGCAGGTCGAAGTAGTCGGCTCCCGGGGACCGGTACGCCGCCCACATGAGGCCCGAGCAGTCGAACCGGTCCGGGCCCTCCTCCGACCACTTGTACGGGTCGCCGAGCTGGGCCAGCGCGTACCTGACGGCGGCCAGCGCCCGAGGGTGCGCGGCCATGCCGCTGATGTTCTGACCGGAGACGTAGCCCGCGCCGAGCTGCTGCTCGGTGGCCTCCTGCTGACGCTCGATCTCGACAAGCAGCGTGGCGTTGTCCCGGCGCAGCTTGAGCAGGCTGGCCTCGGCGGTGCGCAGCGCCGTCTCACCTGCGGTGAACTCGGCCTGGGTGGCGTCGAGTTGCGCCTTGGCCGTCGAGTGCGCCTGGTACGCGGCCTGCTCGGCGGCGCGGGCGCGGGACAGCTCCCCGGCGACGCCTGTGGTGCCGCCCTCGACCTTCTCGCCACGAGTGATCTGCTGGAGCCGGCTCAACCCGCGGAGGTCCTCGGCGAACTCGCCGGGCGGCAGCGCGGCGGCGGCCTTCACCGCGTCCGCGGCGGCGGCGTCGGCGGCCTGCTGGGCTCGCAGCAGGGCGTCCTGCGCGGTCTCCAGCGCCTTTCCGGCGGCATCGAGCTGGGCCTGCGCGGCGGTGCGTCTCTGTTGGCTCAGCAGCAAGGCGTCGCCGAGCGCGCCGACCTGGACCTCACCGGCGGAGATCTGGGCGGCCAGCGGGCCGGTGCCGACGTTGACGAGCGACGGGGCCGGGACGCCGGCGACGGGTGCGCCGCCGGGCACCTGGAGCGCGCCGATCGCCGGCGGGCGCGCGCCGGTGTCCGGCACCGTCGTGGGCACGCCTGGCTCGGCGTACGCGGGGGTGGCCAGCACGGCGGCGGCGATCGCCCCGAGCAGGGCGGCCCAGAGCTTCGGACGCAGGACCGGGGAGATCACCGGGCTCCGTCGTCGCTGCCGTCGCCCGCGCCCGCTG
Source organism: Micromonospora sp. NPDC000663 (assembly GCF_042898105.1). Lineage (NCBI taxonomy): Bacteria > Bacillati > Actinomycetota > Actinomycetes > Micromonosporales > Micromonosporaceae > Micromonospora > Micromonospora sp. NPDC000663. Next base: position 169,111 of record NZ_JBIAYR010000003.1, on the reverse strand, counting down.
TAGACCATTCCGCTCCCCGTCCGACTGCTCCTCGCCGCGCTCGGTGGGCGCGGCCGACGGGACGGTACCAGTGTGTGTTCCGCCCCACCTTGTTACTACCGCACGCCGCCACCGATGTCGATGCGTGGCCGGGTTACAGGAGGCTGAGAGTCTGGTGAAGTGGGTCGCTGTCGGCGACCGTGCCGCCGGGCCGATCGGCGTACCGACGTACGCTCGATCCGACCGCAGGTGGAAGGGACGTGGCATGGACGCCGGACTCAAGCGTGAGCTCGAAGCGAAGGTGTACGCCGGTGAGCGGCTGACCCGCGAGGACGGGGTCGCCCTCTACGAGAGCGACGACCTGACCTGGTTGGGGCGGTTGGCGCACCACAAGCGCACCGAGCTCAACGGCGACCGGGTGATGTTCAACGTCAACCGGCACCTCAACCTGACGAACGTCTGCTCGGCGTCCTGTGCGTACTGCTCGTTCCAGCGCAAGCCGGGCGAGAAGGACGCGTACACGATGCGCATCGACGAGGCGGTCCGCAAGGCCAAGGAGATGGAGGGTGAGCAGCTCACGGAGCTGCACATCGTCAACGGTCTGCACCCGACGCTGCCGTGGCGGTACTACCCGAAGGTGCTGCGGGAGTTGAAGGCGGCGCTGCCGAACGTCAAGCTCAAGTGCTTCACGGCCACCGAGGTGCAGTGGTTCGAGAAGATCAGCGGGTTGAGCGCCGACGAGATCCTGGACGAGCTGATGGACGCCGGCCTGGAGTCGCTGACCGGCGGCGGTGCGGAGATCTTCGACTGGGAGGTCCGCCAGCACATCGTCGACCATGCCTGCCACTGGGAGGACTGGTCGCGCATCCACGCCCTGGCGCACAGCAAGGGCATGAAGACCCCGGCGACGATGCTGTACGGCCACATCGAGGAGCCCCGGCACCGCGTCGACCACGTGTTGCGGCTGCGCGAGTTGCAGGATGAGACAGGCGGTTTCGCTGTCTTCATCCCGCTGCGCTACCAGCACGACTTCGTGGACTCGGCGGACGGCAAGATCCGTAACCGGATCCAGGCACGCACCACGATGGCGTCGCCGGCCGAGTCGCTGAAGACGTTCGCCGTCTCCCGGCTGCTGTTCGACAACGTGCCGCACCTGAAGAACTTCTGGGTGATGCACGGGCTCTCGGTGGCCCAGTTGTCGCTGAACTTCGGCGTGGACGACCTGGACGGCTCCGTCGTCGAATACAAGATCACCCACGACGCCGACTCGTACGGCACCCCGAACACGATGCACCGCGACGACCTGCTGCACCTGATCTGGGACGCCGGCTTCCAGCCCGTGGAGCGGGACACCCGCTACAACGTGGTCCGGGAGTACGACAAGGCCCCGTCGCTGGCCGAGCGCCGCGCCGAGCCGCAGCAGGTCTGGGCCTGAGCCACCACGTACCCTCGCAGTCGATGACCGAGCAGAGCGGTTCCGAGCAGCAGGGCGGGTTTCCCCGCCGGGACGCCGAGGGGCGCGTCCGTACCCTGGGTGACCTGCTCGGGGTGTGCCTGGCCGGCGTGGTCATCGGCGTGTTGGCGCTTGTGCTGTTCGACTGGGCGTTCGCCTCGGTCGGCGCCGGCGACTTCGGGCACACCAACGGTTGGCTGGCGGTGATCCTGCCGGCCTGGCTGTTCTGGGACGACTTCCGGGCGTGGGAGTTCGGTGCGGCCCGGGTGGTGGCGGCGATCGCCGCGGCGGCCGTCGGGGTGTTCGCCGGGCTGCTGATCGCCGGGCTCGGCGCCGGGCTGCCGCCGCTGCTGTCCGGTGCGTTGGCGGCGGCCGCGTTCACCGTGGCGTACGCGGCCGTGTGGTTTCCGGGCGTCCGCTGGCTGGCCCGCCGGACCGGCTGACCGCGACCAGGTCGACCCTTCCGCCGGGACCGGCGGCTGACGAGAGAACGGAGTGGTGCGGGTGAGCGCGGCGGTCAAGTACACGCTGGGTCGGATCGGGCTGTTCGTCGCCGTGCTGGCGGCCCTCTGGCTTGTCGACATGAACGTGTTCCTGAAGCTGATGCTGGCGTTGGCGTTCTCCGCCGCGCTCTCCTTCTTCCTGTTGCGCGGTTGGCGCGACGAGATGGCAGGCGAGATGGCCGAAGCCGCCGAGCGCCGCAAGTCGGAGAAGGAACGCCTGCGCTCCGCCCTGGCCGGCGAGGACCAGCCCCCCACCGCACCCAGCGAAGGCCCCGACCCGAAGCGTTGATCATGAAGTTATTGCCACGACACGCCTGGCGTTCGGGCGATAACTTCACGATCAACGGCGCCGGGGCGGTGAGGGCTACCAGTTGGTGGAGCCGGGGACCTTTGGCCAGGGCTTCGACGTCGGCTTGATCAGGTACGCGATGCCGCCGGACCCGCCGGAGGTGCCGCCGCTGGCGTTCGTGCGCTTGGTCCGCAGCCAGATCTGCTCGAACTGGGCCCGCTTGTAGACGTTGCGCACGACGTCGTTGCTCGACGAGGCGGGGTCGTTGACGATCACGTCACCGTCGGCGGTGAAACCGACCACCACGAACAGGTGCCCGGAGGTGCCGTAGTTCGCCCCGTCCAGCTCGCTGGCGAGGAAGGACTGGCTGGTCACCACGGGGATGCCGGCGGCGATGAAACGCTCCACCTCGTCGAGCGAGTGCAGCCGCGTCACCCGCCCCTCCAGGCCCGGGAAGCTTGCCGCGTACGCGGTGTTGAACGGCCAGTTGCCGGCGCCTTCGTACTCGTAGTCGTAGGTCATCCGCGCGGCGTGGTTGACGGTCGGGTCGGGGTAGGTCGGGTCCACCCAGGAGGTGTCGGCCGGCGACGGGCCGCGCCCCCAGTACTCGACGACCATCTCGGTGGAGGTGGGGGAGCACCAGGCCTCGCCGCCGCCGTCGTACTCGGGGTAGTGCCCGGCGTGCACGTTCTGCGAGTAGCGCGGCACCGGCAGTTCGACACCCCAGGCGATGTGCCCGGCGCTCGGCGCGACTGTGAACCGGTCCGGCACTGTGGAACTCATCGCGCCGAGCATCCGGACCACGGGCGCGGCGGTCTGCCCGGGCGCCCGGTAGAGGGTCAGCCGCAGCTGGTACGACCGCAGCAGCACCCCGGCGTCGGCGTCGTCGATGCTGAAGGTGTCGGTCCAGATCGTCGACCAGGGGTCGCCCTGCCGGTTGACGCTCGCCCGTTTGATGTCGGTGTCGCCGGACGCCCAGCGGCCCATGACGTACCAGGGGGTCTGGTCGCCGCTTGTGTAGCTGCCCTGCATCTCGACCTGGATCCAGGTGCCGGCGGGGGTCTCGGCGTTCCAGGAGGCGATCAGCTCGGTGGCGTCGAACCCGATCCGGGTCACCGGCGACGTCCAGGTGCCGTACTCCCAGGTGCGGGTGGTGCCGGTGTGCGGATCGGCGTACTCGGTGGTGCCGGCCGGGCGGGCCAGGGTGACGCCCGCCCGGGCGCCGGGCACGACGTGGGTGCCGTCCCGGCTGCCGCGGTGCCAGTCGGCGGGCCCGGACCAGTCCTGGAAGGTGATCTGCTCGTCGTGGACGACGGCGGGCGGGCGGGCCGCGGTGGCGGGTGCGGCGGTGGCGAGCAGGGTGAGCGCGGTGACGCCGGCGAGGGCGGCCGCGTGCAGGCGGGATCTGGCCATGGGTGCTCCGCGGTGTCGAGAGGGACATCGTCGCTGGTCAGTGTTCCGCTTGGAGGGAAGTTTCGCCAGATGTTCAGGGATGGAAAATCATTGCCGCCATGATGATCCTCCTGGGATGCTTAAGGCAGCGATCAATATTGATATGACCATGTGACAGATGGTGAAGTGTCCTCCACCGAGCGGATCTCCCGCCGATCGAGGAGGAAGTCCATGGCCCTCCGCACGCCCATCCGTATCCGCCGCGCCCTGGTGCTCGCCGTCGTCACCGGGCTGGGAATCGTCACCGTCGCCACCGGCCCGGTCGCCGCCCGACCGGCGCCGGACCGCAGCGCCGAGCCGGTCGCCACCGGCTACCGGGTGCTCGGGCCCCGGACCCTCGCCGACCGCAACGCGGTGGCCCGCACCGGAGCCGCCATCGACTACTCCGAGCACGGCGTCCTGCACATCTCGGCCACCGCCGCCGAGGCCGCCGCGATCGGCAAGCTCGGCTTCCGACTGGAACCGCTCGCCCCGCCGCCCAGCGCCGAACGCGGGGCCGGCGACGTGGGCACACTCGCCTTCCCGCCCGCCGACTCCAACTACCACGACTACGCGGAGCTGACCGCCGTCGTGAACCAGGTCGTCGCCGACCATCCGGCCATCGCCCGCAAGATCAGCATTGGTACGTCGTACGAGGGCCGCGACCTGATGGCGGTGAAGATCTCCGACAACGTGGGCACCGACGAGAACGAGCCGGAGATCCTGTTCAACTCCCAGCAGCACGCCCGCGAGCACCTGACCGTCGAGATGGCGATCTACCTGCTCAACCTCTTCACCGACAGCTACGGCGGCGACTCCCGGATCACCAACATCGTCAACAGCCGGGAGATCTGGATCGTGCCGACCGTCAACCCGGACGGCAGCGAGTACGACATCGCCACCGGGTCGTACCGCTCCTGGCGCAAGAACCGGCAACCCAACAGCGGCTCGTCGAACGTCGGCACCGACCTGAACCGCAACTGGGGCTACAACTGGGGCTGCTGCGGCGGCTCGTCCGGCAGCACCTCGTCGGAGACCTACCGCGGCCCGTCGGCGTTCTCCGCCCCCGAGACGCAGGCGCTGCGCAACTTCGTCAACAGTCGAGTGGTGGGCGGGACGCAGCAGATCAAGGCGAACATCGACTTCCACACGTACTCGCAGCTGGTGCTCTGGCCGTACGGCTACACCACGGCGAACACCGCGACCGGGATGAACGCCGACCAGTACAACACCTTCGCCACCATCGGCCAGCAGATGGCGGCCACCAACAACTACACCCCGGAGCAGTCGAGCGACCTCTACATCACCGACGGGGACAGCCTCGACTGGATGTGGGCCACCCACAACATCTGGGCGTACACCTTCGAGATGTACCCCGGCTCGGCGAGCGGCGGCGGCTTCTACCCGCCCGACGAGGTGATCCCGGCGCAGACCAGCCGCAACCGCGAGGCCGTGCTGCTGCTCAGCGAGTACGCCGACTGCCCGTACCGGGCCATCGGCAAGCAGGCGCAGTACTGCGGCAGCGGGGGTGGCGGCACCACTGTCTGGTCGGACACCTTCGAGACGGCCACCGGCTGGACCATCAACCCGTCCGGCACCGACACCGCCACGGTCGGCGCGTTCGAGCGGGGTGCCGCCCAGGCGACCACGTCCTCCGGCGCCAAGCAGCTCACCCCGTACGCCGGCGCGAACGACCTGGTCACCGGGAGGCTCGCCGGCTCGGCGGCAGGTGACTACGACGTCGACGGCGGCGTGACGAGCGCCCGGTCCCCGGCGGTGACGCTGCCGTCGTCCGGCACCCTGAGCCTCTCCCTCGCCTGGTACCTGGCGCACGGCTCGAACGCCTCGTCGGCCGACTACCTGCGGGTCAGCATGGTGCACAACGGCGGCACGACAGCCCTGCTCACCCAGGCCGGAGCGGCCGCCAACCGCAACGGGAGCTGGGCGGTGGCCAACCTCAACCTCACCCCGTACGCCGGGCAGTCCGTCCGCATCCTCGTCGAGGCGGCGGACGCCTCCGGCGCCAGCCTCGTCGAGGCGGCTGTGGACAACGTCACCATCACCTCCTCCTGATCGGGTGGGGCCCCGCTCCGCCCCGGCGGGGCCCCGCCACCCGTCCCCGAGCCTCCTGATCCGGGACATATCCCTCGATGTGCGCCGGTCCAGGCGTCGTGCGTCGTCGATCGACCCTTGATCGATCCGGCATGTCGGGTCGGTGCGCTACCGTCTTACCGACCAGTCCGCAGCGAAGCCGGTGCTCAACCCGGCGCTGTCCCGCAACTGTGATGCCCCGCCCGACGGCGGGGACGAGCCAGGTCGCCTGCGGATCGGTCGCGACACGCGCTCTCGAGGAAGGGCGCCTCGTGGGCGGGCGTACGAAAGTCCCTGTCGGCGAAGCACCACACTCCTCGACCGACAGGAGGCCCCATGTTCAGACGTACCCCTCGGCTTTTCGCCGCGACCCTCGCGGTCGCCGCGCTGGCCCTCGGCGCCTGCGCCGAGAAGGCCGACGACAAGCCGACCACCGGCACCGCGGCCGCCAGTTTCCCGGTGACTGTCGGCGCGCTCACCCTCGACAAGCGCCCTGAGAAGATCGTCGTGCTGTCGCCCAGCGCCACCGAGATGGTCTTCGCGATCGGTGCCGGCCCGCAGGTGATCGCCGTCGACGACCAGTCCAACTACCCGGCCGACGTGCCCAAGAGCGACCTCTCCGCGTTCCAGCCGAACGCCGAGGCGATCGCCGGTAAGAACCCGGACCTGGTGGTGCTCTCCGACGACCGGAACAAGATCGTCGAGCAGCTCGGCAAGCTGAAGATCCCGGTGTACCAGACCCCGGCGGCGACGACGCTCGACGACACGTACCGGCAGATCACCGAGCTGGGCACGCTGACCGGGCACGCCGACCAGGCCGCCGACCTCGCCACCCGTATGAAGGACGACATCGCCAAGCTGGTCAAGGACCTGCCGCAGCGCGCCGAGAAGCTCACCTACTACCACGAGCTGGGCCCCGAGCTGTACAGCGCGACAAGCAAGACCTTCATCGGTTCGCTCTACAGTCTGGTCGGGCTCGCCAACATCGCCGACCCGGCAGACGCGGACGGTAAGAACTTCGGCTACCCGCAGTTGTCCCAGGAGTTCATCGTCAAGGCCGACCCGGACTTCGTCTTCCTGGCCGACTCCAAGTGCTGCCAGCAGAACGCCGACTCGGTAAAGGCCCGCAGCGGCTGGGCCGGGCTCACCGCCGTGAAGAACAACCAGGTGGTCGCACTTGACGACGACGTCGCCTCCCGCTGGGGGCCGCGAGTCGTGGACCTGCTCCGGGTGATCATCGACGCGGTCGCCAAGGTGCCCGCGTGACACTGGTCCGTCGATGACCGAGCCGCTCTCCGCGGCTCGGCCCGCCGGGCTGCTCTCCGCGGCCCGGCCCGCCGGCCTACGCGTGCGATGGCTGGTCGCGGGGTTGTTCGCGGTGCTCGTCGCGCTGGTCGCCGGGGTGTCACTCGGGCCGGTGAGCCTGCCGCCGGGCAGCGTCGCCGCCGAACTGCTCAACCTGCTCCCCGGCGTGCACCTCGACAGCGGGCTCTCCGAGCGCGAGGCCGCGATCGTCACCGAGCTGCGGCTGCCCCGGGTCGTGCTGGGCCTGCTCGTCGGTGGCCTGCTCGCCCTGGCCGGCGGCTGCTACCAGGGCGTGTTCCGCAACCCGTTGGCCGACCCGTACCTGCTCGGCGTCGCCGCCGGTGCGGGCCTCGCGGTCACCGCCGTGATCGCCCTCGGTGGCGCCGGCCTGGAGGGCTCGCTCTCGGGGCTGCCGCTGACCGTCCCGCTTGCCGCGTTCGCCGGTTCGCTGCTCGCCGTCACGATGACCTACGTGCTCGGCGGGGCCGGCGGCCGGAGCCGGTCACCGGCGATGCTGATCCTGGCCGGGGTGGCCGTCTCCGCGTTCCTCTCCGCCGGGCAGACGTACCTGCTGCAACGACACGCTGACAGCATCCAGCCGGTCTACTCGTGGCTGCTCGGCCGGCTGGCCACCGCCGGCTGGCACGACGTGCTGCTGGTGCTGCCGTACGCCGCCCTGACCACCGTTGTGGTCCTGCTGCACCGCCGTGAGCTGGACGTCCTCGCGGTCGGCGACGACGAGGCGAAGAGCCTGGGCCTGCACCCGCAGCGCACCCGGTACCTGCTGATCGCCGCCGCCTCCCTGGGCACCGCGGCGGCGGTCTCCGCGACCGGGCTGATCGGCTTCGTGGGCATCATCGTGCCGCACACCGTCCGGCTGCTCGCCGGGTCGAGCTACCGGGTGATCCTGCCGCTGTCGCTGCTGTTCGGCGGCGCGTTCCTGGCGCTTACCGACGTGGTGGCCCGTACCGCCGCCGCGCCTGCCGAGGTGCCCATCGGGGTGGTGACCGCGCTGCTCGGCGGCCCGTTCTTCGTCCTCGTGCTGCGCACGGCGCGGCGGGTGCTCACATGAGTCCCGACCGGACCGCCGCCGGGGGGCGGGCCGTCGAGGTGCGGGGGCTGCACGTCAGCCTGGACGGCACCCCGATCCTCACCGGCGTCGATCTCAGAATCGCCGTCGGCGAGTGGGTCACCGTGATCGGTCCGAACGGCGCCGGCAAGTCGACACTGCTGCGCGCCATCGGCGGCCTGCTGCCCGCGCCGGAGGCCATCACCCTCTTCGGTACGCCGAGCGCCGCGCTGCGTCGCCGGGACCGCGCCCGGGTGGTGGCCACCGTGGCGCAGTCCCCGGTCGTACCGCCGGGCATGTCGGTGCTGGACTACGTGCTGCTCGGCCGCACCCCGTACATCCCGCCGCTGGGCCGGGAGTCGGCCGCCGACGTGGACGCCGTACACGAGGTGCTGCACCGGCTCGACCTCGTGGGCTTCCACCGACGCGAGCTGGCCACCCTCTCCGGGGGCGAACGACAGCGGGTCTTCCTGGCCCGCGCGCTGGCCCAGGGCGCGACGCTGCTGCTGCTGGACGAGCCGACAAGCGCCCTCGACATCGGCCACCAGCAGGAGGTGCTGGAACTGGTCGACCAGCTCCGCCGGGAGAACGGCTTCACGGTGGTCGCCACCATGCACGACCTGTCCCTGGCCGGTGAGTACGCCGACCGCATGGTGCTGCTCGCCGACGGTCAGGTGGTGGCATCGGGAAGCCCGCACGAGGTGCTGACCGAGCATCTGCTCGCCACCCACTACCGGGCAAGCGTCCGGGTGGTGCCCGGAGCCCACGGCCCCCTTGTGGTGCCCGTGCGACCCCGCCCCGCTCCCTGAAGCACGACCGAAAGTGCGTCAGGGGCCGAGGTCGATCACCGAGAAGAGAGCGCCCTGGGGGTCGCGCAGGGCGGCGAACCGGCCGGAGGGGATGTCGCGGGGCGGGACCAGGATCGTGCCGCCGAGTTCGGAGGCGCGGGCCGCTGCGGCGTCCGCGTCGGCCACCGCGAAGTACACGGTCCAGTACGCCGGCAGATCGGCCGGGAAGTCCTCGGCCAGTGGCCGCATCATCCCGGCGACGATCCGCGCCCCGAGGCGCCACCCGGTGTACGTCGTCCCGGCAACCGGTTGGTCGTCGGGCTGCCAGCCGAACACCAGCTCGTAGAAGACCTTCGCGCCCTCGGGGTCGGGGGTGACCAGTTCGTTCCAGCTCATCGCACCCGGTACGCCGACCACCTCGGCGCCGGCCATGGTCAGTGGCTGCCAGACGCTGAACGTGGCGCCGGCCGGGTCGGCGAAGACCGCCATCCAACCCCTGTCGAACACCTCGAACGGCGGCACCACCACCTGCCCGCCGGCCCGTTCGACCCGCCCGGCGACGAGTTCGGCGTCGTCGGTGGCGACGTACGTCGACCAGATCGGCACCTGGTCCGGGATGGCCGGCGGCCCGGCGCCGGCCACGGCCCGGCCGTCGAGCTGGAAGATCGTGTAGCCGCCCGCCTCGGGTTCCGGCGTGACCTGGCCGGTCCAGCCGAACAGTTCCGGGTAGAAGCGCCGCGCGTCGGTCAGGTCCGGGGTGGCCAGGTCGGCCCAGCAGGGCGTACCCGGCGGGACGGTGCTCACGGTCAAGACCCCTCTCGGCCCGGGCGGCCACGGCGGCCCCCTGCCGGAATCCTGGCACCGTCGCGCCGCGGCTCGGGGCGGAAACGGACGAATCGTCAGCTGAACCGGCGACCCTCGTCCCTCCGGTACGCCCAGCCGGCCAGTGCCGCGAGCAGCACCACCCAGACGCCGAGCATGACCAGCGCCAGCGGCTCGACGCGGTAGTCGCCGACCGCCGACCACATCAGTTCGGCCGCGCCGCGGGTGGGCAGGTACGGCGCGATCGTCTCGATGAACCCGGGCGCTTCGCCGGGCGCGGAGAGCAGGCCGCCGCCGAACGCCAGCGGCAGGAAGACCACCTGCGCGACCACGATCGCCGCCTTGCTGGGCAGCGAGTAGCCGATGGCGAGCCCCATCAGCGTGAACGGCACCGAGATGACTGCCACCGTGCCGAGGGCCAGCAGGAACGCCGCCGGGGCGAGCTGGGCCGCGGTCAGTGTCGCGCCGATCACCACGACCGGGATCAGCGAGAGGTACGTCAGGGCCAGGCCGGCGAGCACCCGGCCGGCGAAGCGGGGTGCCGGCCCGGCCGGCAGGGTCCGGGTGTACGGGTTCCAGGGCTGGTCGCGGTCCTCGGCGACGCCGACGCCGTACTGGAAGATGTTGGCGCTCATCACCGAGAAGGTGACCATCGACGCGGTGGCGTATGTGGCGCCTACCGCGTCGTCACCCGCGAACGGCACCACGAAGAAGATCATGGCGGCGGCCGGGAAGAAGGCGCTGCCGAAGACGGCCACCGGAATCCGGATGATCTCCAGGAGCTGGTAGCGGGCGTGGACCAGGGCGAGCTGCATCGGGTCGCCTCCTCAGACGGTGGTCGGTCGGGCGGCAACGGTGGCGGGCTGAGCGTCGGCGGTGGGCCGATGTTCGCCGGTGATGGCGAGGAACGCCTCCTCCAGCGAGGTCGGCCGGACCTCCAGGTCGGTGAAGGGGGTGCCGGTGGTGACCAGCGCCCGGACCAGCTCATCGGCGTCGGTGGTGAGCAGGTGCAACCGACCGTCGATCCGTTCGGTGCGGACCACGCCGGGCAGGTCGGGCAGCTCGTCGGCGAGCAGGCTGACCCGTCGTACGCCGACGATGCCGCGCACCGCGTCCACGGTGTCGTCGGCGAGCACCCGGCCCTGCCCGATCACCACGACCCGGCGGGCCAGCGCCTCGACTTCCTCGAGGTAGTGGCTGCTCAGCAGGACGGTCCCGCCGTCGTCGTGGAACGCGCGGATCGCGTCCCACAGGGTGTGCCGGGCGGTCACGTCCAGGCCTGTGGTCGGCTCGTCGAGCAGGACGAGTCGGGGCCGACCGACGAACGCCAGCGCAACGGCCAACCGGCGACGCTGCCCGCCGGAGAGCCCACCGGTCTGCCGCCGGACGAGGTCGCCGACGCCGAAGCGGTCGAGCAGTTCACCCCGGGGCACCGGGTCGGGGTAGTGCGCGGAGACGAAGTCGACGACCTCGCCGACGCGCAGTGTGCCGGGCAGGCCGGTCTCCTGCGGGGTGACGCCTACCTGTCGTCGCGACGCCGGGTCGCGCGGGTCGCCGCCGAACAGCTCGACGCGCCCGGAGCTGGGCTTGCGCAGCCCGACGAGCAGGTTCATCAGGGTGCTCTTGCCGGCGCCGTTCGGACCGAGCAGGCCGACCAGCTCACCTGCCCGCACCTCCAGGTCGACTCGGTCGAGGGCGAGGACGTCGCCGTACCGGCGGCTGGCCTGGTCGGCTCGGGCGAGGGTCATGGCTGCTCCTTCGACGGGGAGGGGTCGAGCAGGGTGCGGATGGTCTCGGTGTACTCCTCGAACGCCAGCCGGCCCCGCCGGCTGAGCCGGATCAGGGTGGTGGGGGTGCGTCCACGGTGGGTCTTGCTGATCTCCACGTAGCCGGCGTCCTCGAGCTTGCGCAGGTGTACGGAGAGGTTGCCGGCGGTCATCGCGAGCAGGTCCTGGAGGCGGGGGAAGGCGATCCGGTCGCCGTCGTTCAGCGCGGAGAGGCTCGCCACCACGCGCAGCCGGGCCTGGGCGTGGATGACCGGGTCCAGCTCGGTCATCGTGCGCCCCGGCGGCGCAGGTGGGCGAACAGGCCGGCGACGAGGATGCCGCCACCGCCGGCCACGGAGACCACAAGCGAGTGCCAGCCCGGTCCGGCGAACGCGCCGACCACGTTGATCACGCTTATCCACACGCCCAGCCGGAACAGGTCCCGGTCCAGCCAGATCGCGCCGCCGGCCATGTGCAGCGCGCCGGTGAGTCCGACGGCCGTCGCCGACCAGAGCAGCGCAGCCAGGTCGTGCGGCAGGTGCTCGCTGATCCGGCCGAGCCCCGTGTACACGCTCACCGACCCCAGCGCCCAGGCCCAGCCGTACCAGCGCCCGCGCGTCGCCGAGTCGCCGGTCACCTGGCCGTACGCCTTCATGCCCGCCACCGCCTGGCTCGCGCCGGCACCCAGGAGCAGGGCGAACAGGACGGTCAGCGGCAGCCACCCGGGCATCCGCACCAGCACCCGGTCGTCCGGTGCGAAGCGCAGGAAGAACAACCCGAAGCCGACAAGCCAGGCGACGCCCCACGGCCAGTAGAGCACCCGGGGATCGGGCTCGAGCCGGCGTGCCGTCTGCGAGCGCTGGTCCTCGATGAGCCGGAGCGCGGCTGCGGCGTCGGTGGGAGGCAGGTCGTCGTCGGAGGCCATGCAAACTACTTTACGAGACAAAGTTGATGTGGTGTGACCCCGTTCCGCCGTCGGGTTACCGACTGCGGCGCACAGTGCCTATGGTGGGTGGCTGTAGCGGCTGATCCGTCGCACAGGACACAGGGGAGGGTCCGTGTCGAGCCCGAGCAGAGAGCTGGACGTCCAGCCCGAGGCGCTGACGGCGTTCGCCGCGGCCTCCACCGACCGGGCGGCCCGCTTTCGCGAGCTGCACCGCTCGTTCGGCGACGGCCACGTGCCCCGGCACGCCTTCGGGGTGATGCCCGCGTCGTTCAGCCTCGCCGCGACGTACGCCGAGCAGTTCGAGGCGTGCCTCCAAGGGCTTGCCGACGGCGCCGAGGTGATGGCGGACATCGCCGAAGGGCTCCGCGACACCGCCGGGGCGTACACCGGCACCGACGTGGCAAACACCGACATGTTCGTACCTGGCCGCCCGGCCGCACCCGACGTCATCGCGCCGGGCCCCTGGTCGCCCGGCACCGGCGGCACGACCGGGCCGGTGCCCGCATGAGCACCGAGGCGTTGCAACGCAACAAGACCTACTTCGAGCAGATCGTCTCGGGCACCCCCGACCCGTTCAAGCCGCTGTCAAACGCGGTGCTCTGGCCCTTCGAGCAACTTCTCGAGCTTGTCGCGGGCGAACCGGACGACCTGATGCGGGCCGCGCAGCTCTGCCTGGACACCGGCGCGGCGGTCCGCGAGATCGCCGGCGAGCAGATCCAGGACCGGGCCCGGCTGCGCGGTTACTGGACGGGCGACGCCGCCGAGAGCTTCCACGCCTCGATGGCCTCGGTGGAGGAGGCGATCGAGGAACTGGCCAAGGGTTTGGACGGCACCAAGGAGGTGCTCGTCGACGCGGCCAACGCGGCTGTCGACGCCTTCAACCTGCTCGTCGAGCTGATCCTCGAGTTCCTGCTCTGGTTCCTCACCGAGGTGATCATCGCGGCGGTGGCGGCGGCGCTCAGCGCCGGCATCTCGCTCGCCGCGACAGTGGTCCGGGTGCTGGCGAGGCTGGCCACCACGGTCGGCCGGATGGTCAAGATCGTGGCGCGGTTCGCGGAGATCCTGACGAAGTTGGCTACCAAGATGCAGAAGGTCGCCGAGCTGCTGATGAGGTACCGCCGCGCGGTGCTGGAGATCCGCAAGGCGAAGAAGGCGTACCGGGCGTGGAACAAGTCCGGCTGGACCGCCGAGGCGCGGGCCTTCCAGATAGAGAAATTCAAGACCCTCTTCCCGGGCAAGTTCCTGATCAACCAGGCGTCCCCGGTGAACATCCCCGGCCTGGGAGGCTCCCTCCTGGACACCGGCGTCGGGCTGCACGACGTCTCCGACGGCACCAAGGACCGCAACTACCTGGTGGACGGCACCTACCGCGAGGATCTGGGCCCCTACACCAAGGGCGTGCAGAATGTCTTCGACTCAATCCTGACCTGAGGGGACCGACATGACCTTTCCCGGTCTGGACCGCATCGAGGCGCTGGCCCGCAACCTGGACGGCTGGCAGCGTGAACTGGCCGGCAAGATGGCCGAACTCGAGGACAGCAGCGCCGAGGGCGTGAGCGACTCCGGCCTGGTGCGGGTCACCGCCTCGGCGGACGGCACGATCGTCTCGACCGACGTCAACGCCCGCGCCATGCGGTTCGACTCGTACACGCTGGCCGAGGAGTTCACCGCCGCCGCCAAGCGTGCCCAGGAGGCGGCCGCCGCCCGCGTACGCGAACTGGTGGGTGAGGTGATGGCCGACGCGCCCGGCGCGGGCCAGTCCCACCCGGATCGGTACTGAACATGGCGGACGTCGACTACTCCGGACGGCTCACCCAGCTCGTCGAGCCCGGTGAGCAGGTGCTCGCCGTCGCGAAGACCGGGATCGCCCAGGGCTCCCTGCCGGCCGACCCACCGGACCCGCAGCGACCCGAACCCTCCCGCCCCGGAGGCGTCGTCGCCAGTGCGCTGCTCAACCTGATCTCGCCGCTTGTCTCCTTCCCGGCGGGGGACCGGCTCGTCGACCGGATCACCCACGGGGTGGCCGGCCGCGGCGCTCCCGGTTCGGCGGCGTCCACCCTCCAGTACGCCCGCCGGCCGGTGCCGCCCGCGACCTCCATCAGGGACACCATCCTCGCCGTCACCGACAAGCGGTTCCTCGTCTGCGAGTCCGGGGCGGTCAAGCTCTGGTCGAGCCGGGCCGACGACGAGCGGGCGGCAGCCGAGACGACGATCGTCTGGTCGGTGCCCCGGGCCGAGGTCGCCGCCGCCCGGGTCGGTTGGCACCGGCTCAACCCGAAGCGCCTCCGAATCGACTTCACCGACGGCTCGTGGTTGGCCTTCACCGTGCCGATCGCCGAGTCCGGCAAACCGCTGCGCGAGGTCGCCGCCGCCCTGAACGCCCGCTGACCCTGAGCCGCCGCTGGTCCGCCGGGCGGTCAGCCGTTGGCGGGCTGGCTCGGCAGTGGCGCGGGCAGGGGCTCGTGGTGCAGCACCGACAGCCGCGACACCGCCCGGGTGAGCACCACGTACAGCCGGTGCAGCCCACGCGGCTCGGCCGCGACGATCGCGGCCGGCTCGACCACCACGACGTGGTCGTACTCCAGGCCCTTGACCAGCGTCGCGGGCACCACAGTGACGCGCTCCGCGGCCGTCACGTCGTCGGCGGTCGCGGTCGCCACGCTAGCGGCGGCCAGCGCCGCGCGAAGCCCGTCGACGGCGTCGTCCGCGGCGATCACGCCGACCGAGCCGTCGTGTGCCAGGGCCGCGTGCACCTCGGCGACCGTCGCCGAAGTCAGATCGGTCACGGTACGCACGTCCAGGCCGCCGTCGCGGCGCAGCGACTCGGCCGGCGGTACGTTCACGGCGAGCGCCGGCAGCAGGAGGTTGGCGAACGCGACAACCGCCGCGGGCACCCGGAATCCGACAGTCAGCGGGACCACCACGGCGTCCGGCTTGCCCAGATGGGCAAGGGATTGCGCCCAGTCCGTGGCTGCCCAGGGCGCGGTGCCCTGGGCCAGGTCACCGAGGAGGGTGATCGAGCCGTGCTCGCTGCGCCGGGCGATGGCCCGACACTGCATCGGGGAGAGGTCCTGCGCCTCGTCCACCACGACGTGCCCGAACCCGGAGGGCCGTTCGAGCAGCCCGGCCGCCTCGTCGAGCAGCACCGTGTCGGCTGCGGTCCAGCGGGTCGCCTTGGGGGTACGTGCCGGCTTCGCCCAGATGAGAAGCGCCTGCTCGGGGTCGGTGAGCAGGCCGTCCGCCGCCGCGGCGAGCCGGGCCGGGTCGGAGAGCAGGCCGTGGACCAACCCTTCCGGGGTGAGCGCCGGCCAGACCGCGTCCAGGAAGTCCAGCACCGGCCGGCAGCGGCCCATCCGGCGCAGCCACGCGTCGCTCGGCGACTCCGCCCGCCGCGCCTCGGCCTGCCGTTGCAGCAGGCTCACCACCCGCGCGCGGACCCGTTCCCGACCGGTGCCGTACGGCAGCCCTTCCCGACGGGTCTCCTCGACGATCCGGTGTAGCGGCTCCACGCCGATCCGCCACCGGAACGAGCCGTCCGACACCGTGATCGAGTCCGTCGGCGTACCGATCTGTGCCTGCGCCGCGCGGTGCAGCACGGCCGCCATCCGCGCGTCGTGCTTGAGCGCGGCGACCGCCGGCGGCTCCACGGCCCGGACCGGCACCCGCGCGATCAGCTCCTCCACGGTCGCCTGCTCGACCTCGACCTCGCCGAGCGCCGGCAGCACCGCCGCGATGTACGACAGGAACGCCCTGTTCGGTCCCACGATCAGCACACCGGCCCGCCGCAACCGCTCCCGGTGAAGGTAGAGCAGGTACGCGGCCCGGTGCAGACCAACAGCCGTCTTCCCGGTGCCCGGCGCTCCCTGCACACAGATCGAGTCGGCCAGGTCGGCCCGGACCAGCTCGTCCTGCTCCGGCTGGATGGTCGCGACGATGTCCCGCATCGGCCCGACGCGCGGCCGCTCGATCTCGGCGGTGAGGATCCGACTGGTCGTACCCAGCTCCTCGCCCCGATCCAGCCGCTCATCCTCGAAGCTGGTGAGCATTCCGTTGCTGAACCCGAACCGCCGCCGGGCCGCCACCCCCTGCGGATCCCGGGCGCTGGCCCGGTAGAACGACCGGGAGACCGGAGCACGCCAGTCCAGCACCAACGGTTCGCCGAGCTCGTCGGTGACGTGCCGCCGCCCCACGTGGTACCGCCGACCGTCGTGATCGCCGGTGCCGGTGCTGTCGCCGTCGCCCGTCTCCTCAGCCTGCGGGGTCCCGGCGAAGTCGAGACGGCCGAAAAACAGCGGCGTGGTCGGGTCGTCGGCGAGTTCGGCAACCCGGCGGGCCAGCGTGCGGCCGAGGGTCTCCGCGGCGTACGCGTCACCGGCCACCTGGTCACCCGTCGAGAACAGGGCTTCGGCCCGCTCCCGCATCCGCCGCAGCGCCGCCCGCGACGTGTCCAGATGTGCGCGCTCGGCAGCCAGGTCGGCGTCGAGAGGAGTGCCGTCCAGGTGGGTGTCAAGGTCAAGTGCGGGCATGCTGACGTCCCATCGTTCACATCTGCTGCTCGCTCGCGTGTCCGGGGGCGGATGGCCGGCCGCCCGGCGCGGGGACGTCCGTTCCGGTGCAGCTCACCTCGGCCGTCAAGCGGCCTGCAACCCTACGCTCTCCGGCCCACCCCCACTACCGAATTACCGAAGCGGCCACTCGATGGTGACGGCGTGGCGCGGCCTTGGGCGGGGGCGGGCCGGGTGTGACGCGGGGGTGCTCGTGGGCGGGCAGACCCGGGCGCGGCGGGCCGGACCAGGGCGCGGCTCGCTCTGGGCGCGGCCCGGTCCGGCGTGGCTTGCTCTGGGTGTGGTGTGGCGCTGGGTGGTGGCGTGGCCGGTCCGCCTCGCGCTCTGACCAGTCCGTCTCGCGCTCTGAAAGGAGAAGGCAGCTTCGGTGGGCTCAGCAGCGCCGGTGGTAGAGGTTGCGGCGTGGGGTGCGGAGCGGGTCGAGCCAGCCGGGTGGGAGGAACTCGGGCTGGCCGTCCGGTGCGATGCGGACCGTCCAGTCGCCCTGGTGGATGCGCCGGTGATGATGCCCGCAGAGCAGGACGGCGTTGCCCAGGGCTGTCACACCACCATCTGCCCAGTGCCGGACGTGGTGACCGTCGCACCAACGGGAGGGCCGGTCGCAGCCCGGGAAGGCGCAACCGCCGTCGCGCAGCACCAGAGCGCGTCGCCAGGGGGCCGGTGAAGAGTCGGCGCTGACGCCCGACGTCCAGGATCTGGCTGTTGCCGCCCAGCACTGCCGGCAGTACGGCGGCCTCGCAGGCGAGGCGGCGGACCGCGCCCGGTGGGAGGCGCGCGCCGGTCTCCAGGGTGCCCGCGCGTACCCCGTTGAGCAGCGCGTCCAGCGACATGGTCACCACGAGGTGCGGCCGGTCGCCGCCGTTGTCGGGCAGGCTGCCGGTGCAGAGAGCCAGCCGGCAGATCTCGCCGAGCGCGTCCGCCCGGCGCTGGCCGGGGCTGCGGTCGTCGTGGTCGCCGGACGGGGCGCTGAGTGGATCGATCGCCTCGCGCAGCAGGCTCGCGGTTTCGGTGTCGAGGTTGCCGCTGAGGCGTACCTGCCCGTCCTTCTGCTCGGACAGGGTGACGTGCCGGCGGGTCTCGGCCCGCTCGGCGGCCCGTGTGAGGGCGGCCAACTCGGCCTGGTCGGCCAGGTCGGGTGCGACGTGCGTGAGGGCCCGTTCGCCGAGGCGGCTCAGGATGGTCGGGTCGAAGCGGTCTGCCCAGGCGATCAACAGCTCGGTGGCCTTGTCCGCCACCTCCGGGCCGACCTCGACCGGCAGGGCCGCGATCGTCTCCGCCACGACCCGGCCCTGCTCGACGGTGAGAGTGCCGCCGAGCAGGGCCGCGCGGACCGGTGGTGGCGCGGCGCCGATCGTGGTGGCGAGCTGAACAATCTGGCAGGCCGATCGGCTCGAGAGCCGGAGCCGTTCCCGCAGCCAGACGGCTGTGGACGCGGCGCCTCGGGAGACCGCGAGGCCACGGGCGTCCAGCTCACGCACGAGACCGAGCTGAACGGTCGCCAACCGCTGCGCCACCGCGTGTGCCGCGTCGATCGATGCGAGCAGGTCGTCGTCGGACAGCGCCCAGGCAACGGCTTCGGCACAGTCGTCAACGACACCGTCCGCCTGCGCCAACGCCCTCAACATGAACCGACAATCGAACAGGCGTACGACACTTTCGGCTCAAGATCAGGGTGCCGTCCGGGTCACCAGGGGACGACGCCCCCGTCGTCGAAGAAGCCGCCGCGCGGCCCGTCATCCGGCAGGGTGGCGAGCCGGATCGCTATCGCGCCACCCTGCTCGGGTGTCCGTGGCGCGTTGAACCCGGTGAAGTCGGTCGCCACGTAGCCGGGGCAGGCGGCGTTCACGATGACGTTCGTGTCGGCCAGCCGGCGGGCGTACTGGGCCGTGACGCTGTTGAGCATCGACTTCGACGGTGCGTACGCGGCGAGGACCGGGCCGGTCTGCAACGTCAGGGAGCCCATGTTGCTCGACATGTTGACGATGCGCGGCGAGCTGGCGCGGCGCAGCAGCGGGAGCATCGCGTTCGTCACCCGGACCACCCCGAACACGTTCGTTTCGAGGACGGTGCGGACGACGTCGAGGTCGAGTGTCGTCGGGTCCTGCGCGCCACCGTCGGTCCGGCCGCTGATGCCGGCGTTGTTGACGAGCACGTCGAGTCGTCCCGCCGTCCGCTCGATGATCGCCGCCGCTGCGGTGACGCTGTCGTCGGAGGTGACGTCGAGGGCGACCCCTGTCGCGTCGAGACCCGCGGCACGCAGACGCTCCACGGACTCCTCGCGCCTGGCGTCGTCGCGGGCGCCCACCGCGACGGTGAAGCCGATCCTTCCGAGGCCGTGGGCGATGGCGAAACCGATTCCCTTGTTCGCGCCGGTGACCAGCGCGATCTTCTTGTCGTTCACGCGGTTCATGCTCATCGGGTCGTGAGCCGGCGTCCAAGACCGATCCGGTACGCAGTGATACTCGGCAGGTATCAGGCGCGTTAGGCTCTGTCCGTGAGTGACCTGGAGACACGCGAACTCCGTTACTTCGTCGCCGTCGCCGAGGAACTGCACTTCGGGCGTGCCGCTGTCCGGCTCGGGATCGCACAACCGCCGCTCTCGCGCGCGATCCGCCAGTTGGAGCACCGGCTCGGTGTCGACCTCCTCGACCGGGACCGTCGGGGAACCGCGCTCACGGATGCCGGAAGGGTGCTACTCGGCGAGGCGCGAGCAGCCCTCGACGCGGTGGTGGCCGCTGAGCGACGGACACGGCGTGCCGGTGATCCGAAACGGCCGCTGGTGCTCGCGACGAAGGCCGGCGCGTCCCACGAGCTGCTGCAACGGCTCCTGGGCGCGGCTGCGAGCGAACCCGGTGCGGCGCCTGTCGAAGTCCTCCTGTGTGAGGTCGGTGAGCAGGCGGGGCTGCTGCGCGCCGGGCGCGCCGATGTGGCACTCATGCACCGTCCCTTCGACGACCTCGCCGGGTTCGACACCGAGGACCTCTGCGTCGAAGGCCAGGTCGCTCTCCTGCCCGCCGGGCACCCGCTCGCGTCCCGCGACCAGCTCACGATGGCCGAGGTCCGCGACGTGCCGGGCCTGCCTATCGCGCGATGGCCCCGGCTGGACGGGTCGTACCCGGACGGTCCGGGACCGGAGGTGCGCACCCAGTCGCAGCTCGCTCAGCTCGTCGCGCTCGGCAAAACGCTGCTGGTGATTCCTGCCTCCAGCCGTGCCTGGCAGTGGCCCGACCACGTCGCGGTGCCGGTGGTCGACGCGCCGACAGTCACGACCGTGATCGCCTGGCCGCCGAACAGCCGCTCCCTGGCAATTGCCTCACTCGTCCGTTCCGCTGCCGACCTTCGCAACACCGCGCTGTCTGGCTCGTGAGCGGATGCGGGCTTTGCCACTCCGGGCCGGCCCGCCGAGCCCCGCCGGAACGCCGGGGATACGGTCGGGTCATGGCTGAGCGCATCGCACGCCCGCGAGTAGGGCACATCCAGTTCCTGAACTGCCTGCCGATCTACTGGGGCCTGATGCGCTCGGGTGCCCTCCTCGACGTCGACCTGCACAAGGACTCGCCGGACCGGTTGAGCGCGGCGCTTGTCGCCGGTGACCTCGACATCGGCCCGATCACGCTGATGGAGTACCTGCGGCACGCCGACGAGCTGCTCCTCCTGCCGGACCTGGCGGTGGGCAGCGACGGGCCGGTGCTCTCGGTCAACCTGGTCTCGACCAGGCCCCTCGCCGAGCTGGACGGCGCGAAGGTCGCGCTCGGCTCGACGTCCCGCACCGGGGTGATGCTGGCCCAGCTGCTGCTCGCCGAGCGGTACGACGTGCGGCCCGACTACTTCCGCTGCCCGCCGGACCTGACCCAGATGCTGCTGGAGGCCGACGCCGGTGTGCTGATCGGGGACGTGGCGCTGCGGGCGCTCTACGACGCGCCGCAGCGCGGCCTCACGGTCACCGACCTCGGTCAGGCGTGGCGGGAGTGGAGTGGGCTGCCGATGGTCTTCGCCGTCTGGGCGGTTCGCCGCGATTTCGCCGCCGCCCATCCGGGCCTGGTCAAGGAGGTCCACGAGGCGTTCCTGCGTTCGCGTGACCTGTGCCTGGCCGAGCTGGACCAGGTCGCCGAGGCGGCTGCCCGGTGGGAGACGTTCGACGCCGCGACGCTCGCCACGTACTTCCGGACCCTTGACTTCTCGCTTGGTGACCGGCAGGTCGCGGGGCTGCGAGAGTTCGCCAGGCGGGTCGCGGCGCTCGGGGAGGTTCCGGAGCTGCCGGACGGCGGCCCCGAGTTCTTCGCCGGCTGAGCCGCGGGCACGCCATCCGGTTGAGCCGCCGGCACGCCAGCCGGCGCGGCCGGCCGGCTGGCGTTGAGCTGCGGGTCAGGTGCCGGGGCGGAGCAGCGCCTCGGTGATCTTCTCGCAGTTCTTCATGCCGTAGTCGTAGCCCATGTCGATCGGGTACTTGACCATCACGCCCATCGTCCAGGTGTCGCCGATGGCCAGGCAGTTGATGTGCATCTCCTGCTCCCTGGTCCGGTCGATCCACCCGTTCTTGATGGCGATCTGCTTCTGCTCGGCTGCCGGGAACGCCTTGCGGATGCCGAAGTCACCGGCGCCGCGCACCAGCTTCATCTCGTTGAGCAGCCACTTGGTCCACTTCGGGCCGGCGGCCGTGCCGGTGGCGATGCAGTTGCCCAGGCGGGCGGTGTCGCGCGGGGAGAGTGCCGTCCGGGACCAGCCCTTGTCGGGGGCGACGCTGCTGTCGGTGAGCTTGCACATGGAGATCAGTCGCTTGATCGAGGCGTCCCGGCCCACCGTGTTGTAGAACTGCTCGGCGCGGGTGTTGTCGCTGTCCCTGATGATCCGCGTCGCGTCGGCGAGCTTCGCGTCGCTCGGCGTCTGACCGTTGTCGGCCGCGCGGCGGAGGTAGTCGGCGACGATCCAGGCCTTGATCATCGAGGCGGTGGTGCTGGTCTCGCCCATGTTCTTCGAACCGATGATCTTTCCGGTCCGACGGTCGAGCACACTCCAGGAGTACCAGCCCTCGATGTCGAGCTTGAGGTCCTTCGCCACGAACGGCAGCGGCTCCAGCGACGGGCTGGGGCTGGGTGACGGCGCGGCCGGCTGGCGGGCGCTGCGGTCGATGGCTGTGCCTGTGGACCGGCCGCCGGGCGTACCGGAATCACCCCACCGCGCGGCGGCGGACGACTCGAACGGCGACCCGGGCAGCAGTCGCAGCGACACCAGCACCAGCCCGATCAGGATGATCGCGATGGCGATCAACCGGAGTGGGGACGCCTCACCACCGCCGCGCCTGTCGGCCCGACGGTTGCCGGCCATCAGAGCTTCCCGACGGGCTGCTGCGGCACCTTCAGCGCGGCGCCCGGCTGCGGGGTGACCAACTGGGTGGCGACGCTGGCGCAGACCTGCGCCCCGTAGTCCAGTCCACTTCTGATCGGATAGCGCAGCATCACCGCGAGGCTCCACTTGCCGTTGACGGCCAGACAGTTGACGTGCCAGTTGCCGTCGTACGCGATGGGGGTCCAGCCGTTCTTCATGCTGACCGGGCCCTGGGCGGTGATCGACTTGGGCAGGCCGTCGATGATCCCCCATCGGCCGCCGCCCGAGCTTGCCTTCTGGTCCTTGGCGGCGGTGGTGCCCCTGACCTTGCTCATCTGGTCGAGCACCCACTTCGTCCACTTCGGGCCGGCGGCCTTGCCGTCGGCGATGCAGTCGCCGAGCCGGACGGCGTCGCGGGGGGACATCCGGGTGAAGCTCCAGTAGCCGGTGTACGGCTTGACGTTGCCCCGCTTGGTGTCGGTCAGCCCGCAGATCTTGATTGCCCGCTGGATCACCGCGTCGGGCGTGCTGCTGGTCGAGGCCCGGTACGAGCCACCGGCGGCGGAGTGGACCTTGTTGGCGGCGCCGTCGTTGCTGTCGATGATGGCCAGCCGGGACGCCTCCTTCAGCGCCGCGGGCGGCTCCCTGTCACCGAGCTGCCGCAGGTAGTCGGAGACGATCCACGCCTTGATCATCGACTCGGTGGAGCTGGTCGAGGTCATGTTGGGCGATCCGGAGATCTTGCCGGTCTGCCTGTCCATCAGCGCCCATGAGAAGAACTCGCCCTTGAAGCTCACCGACACCGGGCCGGCCGCCAGGGTGGGCGGCGGTGGTGGGGTGGGTGCGGGCGCGGCGACTGTCGAGGCGGCGCCGCCGCCTCCGCCTGCGCTGCTGGTGCCGTCGGCCAGTCGGGCGTACGCGGTGGGGACCAGCAGGACGCCACCGAGCAGGACCGCCGCGACGGCGAGCACCATGGTCACGCGAGATCGCATGAGTTGGGTGAGCTCCAGATGTCAGGGCCGGGGGGACCGGCTTGTTGTCCGGGGCGACCGGTGCGATCGCCGAGGCCGGGGGAGGTGGCCTCTGTGGAGACGGCGATTCTGGGCAGCCGATCGATGTGACCGGCAGAAGTCTACGTCCGGACCGGCGGCTCGCCAGAACCCGACACCAGGCAACTTGCAATGAAGACGGAATATCGGCACGGTATGCGGCTTCTGAGAGGGTTCATCTTTCGGCCGTGAGCTAGCTCATAGTCCGACGGGTCGCGCAACGTGAGGAAAAACCGCCTGTTCGTGACCGAAGGTGACTCCGGTTTCCTGTTACACCCCCTGGTGCATCTAGGCGCAAGCTGTAACACTTGTCCTCATGTATGGCAACGACTTCTCCGCGCCGGCGGACGCTCCGGACGACCCGCCCGGTGGCGGCCTGCTGGGTGAGGTCGAGGCGGCCGAGGCCGACCTGCGCGCGGCAGCAGCGCGCGAGCGGCGCGGCGGACCCGCGCCGGACGAGGACCTGGCCGCGTACTTCGCCGACGTGGTGGGGGCCGAGCAGAAGATCGAGCCGCGCGACTGGATGCCCGAGGCGTACCGCCGGACGCTGATCCGGCAGATCGCCCAGCACGCCCACTCCGAGATCATCGGCATGCAGCCGGAGGGCAACTGGATCAGCCGGGCGCCGTCGCTCAAGCGCAAGGCGATCCTGCTGGCCAAGGTGCAGGACGAGGCGGGCCACGGGCTCTACCTGTACGCCGCCGCCGAGACCCTCGGCATCAGTCGCGACGAGCTTGTCCAACTGCTCCTGGACGGGAAGCAGAAGTACAGCTCGATCTTCAACTACCCCACCCTGACCTGGGCCGACGTGGGTGCGATCGGCTGGCTGGTGGACGGCGCCGCGATCGTCAACCAGGTGCCGCTGTGCCGCTGCTCCTACGGCCCGTACGCCCGGGCGATGATCCGGGTCTGCAAGGAGGAGTCGTTCCACCAGCGCCAGGGCTACGAGATCCTGCACACCCTCGCGCACGGCACGACCGGGCAGAAGGCCATGGCGCAGGACGCGGTGGATCGCTGGTGGTACCCGTCGCTCGCCATGTTCGGCCCGCCGGACGGCGACTCCACGCACTCCGCCCAGTCGATGGCCTGGAAGATCAAGCGTTTCTCGAACGACGACCTGCGGCAGCGTTTCGTCGACATGTGCGTCGGGCAGGCCGAGGTGCTCGGGCTGCGCATCCCCGATGGCGACCTGCGCTGGAACGAGGAGCGGCAGGCGTACGACTACACCCAGCCGGACTACGACGAGCTGATGCGGGTGATCTCCGGCAACGGGCCGTGCAACAGGGAGCGGATGGCGCACCGGCGGGCCGCCCACGCCGACGGCGCATGGGTACGCGAGGCCGCCGCGGCGTACGCCGCCAAGCGGGCGGAACAGAAGGAGAAGGTGGCCGCGTGAGCACCGAACACTCGCCGTTGTGGGAGGTCTTCGTGCGCGCCCGGCGTGGGCTGTCGCACACCCACGTCGGCAGCCTGCACGCCCCAGACGCCGAACTGGCCCTGCGTAACGCCAGGGATCTCTACACCCGGCGGCAGGAGGGCGTGTCGATCTGGGTGGTGCCGGCCGGCGCGATCACCGCGTCCAGCCCGGACGAGAAGGACGCCTTCTTCGACCCGGCCGCCGACAAGGTCTACCGCCACCCCACGTTCTACGAGGTGCCGGACGGGGTGGCCCACCTGTGAGCGGGTGGAGCGAGCGAACCAGCCAGCTCAGCAACGCCGAGCGCGGCGAGGTGGCGTCGTGAACGGGCCCTTCGACTTCGCTCTCGGCCTCGGTGACGACGCGTTGGTCGCCGCGCAGCGGCTGGCCGAGTGGACCGCCCGCGCGCCGGAGATGGAAGAGGACATCGCGCTCGCCAACATCGCCCTCGACCAGCTCGGGGCTGCGCGCCTGCTGCTGTCGTACGCCGGTGAGCTGGAGGGCGCGGGCCGGGACGAGGACGCGCTGGCGTACCTGCGCGACGACCGCGAGTTCCGCAACGTGCTCCTGGTCGAGCTGCCCAACGGCGACTTCGCGGTGACGACGGCGAAGCTGTTCTTCCTGGCCGCGTACCAGCTTCCGCTCTACACGGCGCTTGCTGGTTGCGGCGACGAGCGGCTGGCCGCGATCGGCGCGAAGGCACGCAAGGAGTCGGCGTACCACCTCGACCACAGCGCGCTGTGGGTGAAGCGGCTCGGTGACGGCACCGAGGAGTCGCACAGTCGCATGCAGTCGGCAGTCGACGAGATGTGGCCGTACACCCATGAGCTGTTCACCGCGGACCCGGCGGCGCCTGTCGACCCGGCCACCCTGCGGCAGGCGTTCGACGAGACGGTCGGCCCGGTGCTGACCGAGGCGACGCTGACCCGGCCGGAGAGCGCCTGGGCGCCGGCCGGCGGCCGGGCCGGTGTGCACACCGAGCACCTGTCCTACCTGCTCGCCGAGATGCAGGTGCTGCACCGCGCCCATCCCGGGGCGACGTGGTGAACCCCAGGGACGCGGCCGCGTCGGTGGTGGACCCGGAGATCCGGGTGATCACCATCGACGAGCTGGGCATCCTGCGGGCGGTCGAGGAGGATCCGGCGAGTGGCCGGGTCACCGTCACCATCACCCCGACCTACACGGGCTGCCCGGCGATGGACGTGATCCGGGCCGACATCAGGCGGGCGCTCGCCGCCGCCGGCCACGCCGACGCGGAGATCCGGACCGTCTACAGCCCACCGTGGAGCACCGACTGGATCTCCGAGGGTGGGCGCGCCAAGCTCGCCGCCGCCGGGATCGCCCCGCCGGAGCCGGTACGCGCCCCCGGCGTCGTGTCGTTGACCCTCGCGGTCCGGTGCCCGCAGTGCGGCTCACCGGAGACCGAGCAGGTCAGCAGGTTCGGCTCGACCGCCTGCAAGGCGCTGTGGCGTTGCCGTTCCTGCTCCGAACCCTTCGACCACCTGAAGGCGCTGTGACTGTCACCATCACCCGCCCGGTCCGCCGCCGGCCGGTCTTCCACCCGCTGTCCGTCGCCGCAGTCGACAGGCTCACCGACGACTCCGTGGCGGTGACCTTCGCCGTACCCGAGGATCTGCGGGAGACCTTCGCTTTCCGCGCCGGCCAGCACCTCACCGTGCGGCGGGTCACCGACGACGGCGAGGACGTGCGCCGGTCGTACTCCATCTGTTCCACCCCCGACGACCTGACCCGGCACGGCCGGTTGCGGATCGGGGTGCGGGAGGTCCCCGGCGGCGCCTTCTCGGCGTTCGCCTGCGGCGCGCTGCGCGGCGGCGACACGGTCGAGGTGCTGCCGCCGCTGGGCACCTTCACCACGGCGTTCGCGCCGGACCGGGTGCGGCACTACGGCGCGGTCGTCGCCGGCTCCGGCATCACGCCGGTGCTCGGGCTGGTCGCGACCGCCCTGGCCGTCGAGCCGGCCAGCACGTTCACAGTGGTGTACGGCAACCGCACGGCGAACACAGTGATGTTCGCCGAGGAACTGGCCGACCTGAAGGACCGCTATCCCACCAGGCTGCACCTGGTGCACGTGCTGTCCCGGGAGCAGGGCGAGTCGCCGTTGCTCTCCGGCCGGATCGACGCCGAGCGGCTGGAGCGTCTGCTGGACACGATCGTGCCGGGCGACGTCATCGAGGAATGGTTCCTCTGCGGCCCGTACGGCATGGTGGTCGACGTCCGGGACGTGCTGACCGCGCGCGGGCTGCCCGAGTCGGCGGTACGCACCGAACTGTTCCACGTCGACACCCCGCCGGAGCCGGTGCGCCGGCCCGTCGACCAGCCGGGTGCCGGCACCGAGGTGACGATCGTCCTGGACGGCAGGTCGTCGAGCTTCACGATGGGCCGCGCGGAGCGCGTGCTGGATGCCGCGTTGAAGGTGCGCGGCGAGTTGCCGTACGCCTGCAAGGGCGGTGTCTGCTCGACCTGCAAGGCGAAGGTCGTGGACGGGTCGGTCACGATGGCCCGCAACTACGCCCTGGAGCCCGACGAGTTGGCCGCCGGCTACGTCCTGACCTGCCAGTCCAGCCCGACCACCGACAAGCTGACTGTCGACTACGACGCATGACGACGCCTGACGACCGGGAGTTCGTCGAGCGGTTCGCCGAGGTCACCGGCGGGCGGCGTCCGACCGGGTACGTGGAGGGATGGGAGCAGTTCGTCGGGTTCTGTGAGGAGGGCTACCACGACAACCTCGACGAGTACTGGTTCGACCTCAGCATCCGGGACTCCATCGAGAGGCTGCTGACCGACGAACGGTTGTTCGGCTTCCCGCAGATGGGCTGGGTCCGGGAGCGGATCGAGGCGGCGGACGAACGGTTCCGGGCGGTGCTCTCCGAACAGCCGATGCCGGGGCGCTCCGAACGGTCGTGGTGGGAGGCGTACCTGCCGGCATGGGCGGGGTCGGAGTTCGCGACGGAGCTGCGGGACACCTACGGCGTACACGTCGAGGTGCGCGAGAGCTGACGGTCGCGGCTGTGGGACGTGCCGCACCCTGCCGGGGCCAGGCGGTCGAGTCGCGTGCGGCGACGTACGCTCGGGGTGTGACGGTGAGCCGGGAGATCGACGACATCCTGCAGCGCGGCGCGGACGGCGGGCGGATCACGCCCGAGGAGGCGCTGCTGCTCTACACCGAGGCGCCCTTCCACGCGTTGGGCGAGGCGGCGGACGCGGTGCGCCGGCGGCGCTACCCGGACAACGTCGTCACCTACCTGATCGATCGCAACATCAACTACACGAACGTCTGCGTGACGGCGTGCAAGTTCTGCGCGTTCTACCGCGCGCCCAAGCACAAGGAAGGGTGGACCCACCCGACCGAGGAGATCCTGCGGCGGTGCGGTGAGGCGGTCGAGCTGGGCGCGACCCAGGTGATGCTCCAGGGCGGGCACCACCCGGACTACGGCGTCGAGTACTACGAGGAGCTGTTCTCCTCGGTCAAGCAGGCGTACCCGCAGCTGGCCATCCACTCGATCGGCCCGAGCGAGATCCTGCACATGGCCAAGGTGTCCGGGGTGAGCCTGGACGAGGCCATCGCGCGCATCAAGACCGCCGGTCTGGATTCGATCGCGGGTGCCGGCGCGGAGATGCTGCCGGAGCGTCCGCGCAAGGCCATCGCGCCGCTCAAGGAGTCGGGCGAGCGCTGGCTGGAGGTCATGGAGCTGGCCCACCGGCAGGGCATCGAGTCGACCGCCACGATGATGATGGGCACCGGTGAGACGCACGCCGAGCGGATCGAGCACCTGCGCATGATCCGTGACGTGCAGGACCGCACCCGGGGTTTCCGGTCGTTCATCCCGTGGACGTACCAGCCGGAGAACAACCACCTCAAGGGCCGCACCCAGGCGACCACGCTCGAGTACCTGCGCCTCGTCGCGGTGGCCCGCCTGTTCTTCGAGACCGTCCCGCACCTCCAGGCGTCCTGGCTGACCACAGGCAAGGACGTCGGGCAGCTCTCCCTGCACATGGGCGTGGACGACCTCGGCTCGATCATGCTGGAGGAGAACGTGATCTCCTCGGCGGGCGCGCGGCACCGCTCCAACCTGCACGAGCTGATCGGCATGATCCGCTCGGCGGACCGGATCCCCGCGCAGCGGGACACGCTCTACAACCGGCTCGCCGTGCACCACACGCCTGCCGACGACCCGACCGACGAGCGGGTGGTCTCGCACTTCTCCTCGATCGCCCTGCCGGGCGGCGGGGCGGGCCGGTCGCTGCCCCTCGTCGAGGTCAACTGACCCGCCCGTTCGGCTGACCGGGGCTCGTGCTCCCGCCCGACCACGGTGGCCGGTACGGGTGGTCCCGGCCGTCGCAACGTCCGGCTGTCCCGTCCGGGGCTGGTGGAGATGATCGTCGGCGGCTAGCGTCCCGGCTCGTATCCGTCGCCACCGTGGATCGACGAAATCGGCGCGACCCTGCTGCTGGCGGATGGTCTGATGGTCCTGGTCAGGGCTGTCCTCCATCGGCCCGTGAGGGTCGTCCACATAACGCACGGCGGTACGGGCGGGATGGGTCACCATCCCGCCCGTACCGTCTCCGGGTCCGGACCGGACGGCTCAAAGTGGTGCGCGCCGCTGGCGTGGGACATCGACCTCCGATAACGTCCCCCCGGTTCCGCAACCACTGATTTCCCTATCCCCCGGGGGACTGATGACCGCGTTCCACCGCTCGGCGCTGGCTCGTGCCAGCGTCGTGGCCCTGCTGGCGGCCGGTGGCCTGGCCACCGTCGCCGCCCCGGCGCACGCCGCCGACACGGCCGAGATCAGCCTGCAACCGATCAGTACGACCCTTGCCAAGGGTGTCGGCGCGGCGCGCGCGAAGCCGTTCAAGTTCACAGTCACCAACTCCGGCTCCGTGGATGCCAAGAACGTCACGGTCCGGGTGGACACCCGTCAGTTGAAGCGCAAGCGGGTCGGTCTGGTCCCTCCCGCCGACTGCGTGCTCAACACCACCGAGATCTACAGCTGCACCCTCGGCGATCTGCCGGCCGGCACCAGCGAGGACTTCGGCATCCCGCTCTTCAGCACGGGCGGCCGCGGTGACGGTGGGGTGCTGGTCGTCGAGGTCGCCACAGTGACGCCGCAGAAAGACATCGTGGATGACACCGTCGAGGTGCCGATCACCGTCGCGAAACCTGGTTACGACCTGACCGCCTGGGCGCAGGATGTGCAGGCCAACGTCGTGGTCAACGGCGCCGTCATCGACGAGCCCGATCTCAAGCCGGTCCCCCGTGGGGCGACGGTGCCGCTGGGCTGGGCCGTCTACAACGACGGCAGCCGCAAGGCCACAGGCATCTTCTTCGGCCTTACCCTGCCGGTGGGCGTCACCTTCGCGAAGAAGCCACAGGGCTGCCTCGAGCAGGTCTACCTGGGCAAGCAGCAGCTGTTCTGCGAGGACGCCGGCGCGGTCGTCAAGCCCGGGCAGTACTACACCGCCGACGTCCAGGTGACCGTCGGCGACGGCGTGACCGAGCCGATCCTGCACGAGGGTGATCTCTTCGGGTACGGGTTGGACGCCGCCGAGGGCAAGCCGGAGCAGGAGCCGAAGGCGGCCACCTCCGCGCAGCGCAAGACCTTCACCGAGGTCGACGTGCTGGACAACCACACCACCTTCGAGGCGTTCGTCGACCTCCGCGCGCAGCCGACCCCGACGCCCACGCCGACCGTGACGCCGACCGGCACGCCGACGCCGGGAGCGACCACCTCGCCGGGCGCCGGCGGCGGTGCGGGCGGAGGACTGCCGGTGACCGGTGTGCAGGCCAGCCTGATCGGCGGCATCGGCGGTCTGATCCTGCTCGTGGGTGGGGCGCTGCTGGTGCTCTCCCGTCGCCGCAAGGTCGTCCTGGTCACCCCGGGTGACGAGAAGTCGACCGACTGACGTAGCAGCGACGCGGGGGCGGGGTGGGCGACCACCCCGCCCTTTCGCGTCCCCGGCCGGGCCGCGCCGGTCCCGCACCCGGCGGTACGCGGACCCAGCGGTCGACCGCCGGGGCGTGGCTGGCAGAGTAGAGGGGTGAGCCGTACCCCGCAGGGCCAGCGAGCCAACCTGGACAAGCAGCCGCACGAGGTCGCCGCGATGTTCGACGGCGTGGCGGAGCGTTACGACCTGACCAACACGGTGATCTCGCTGGGCCAGGACCGCTCCTGGCGTCGGTCCACCCGCGCGGCGCTCGGGTTGCGACCGGGCGAGCGGGTGCTGGACGTGGGCGCGGGCACCGGCGTCTCGACGCTGGAGCTGGCGCAGTCCGGGGCGTACGCGGTGGGTGCGGACCTGTCGCTGGGCATGCTGTACGCGGGCAAGCGGGCCCGACCGCAGGTGCCGTTGCTGGCCGGTGAC
The DNA here is from genome assembly GCF_042898105.1 of Micromonospora sp. NPDC000663. Lineage (NCBI taxonomy): Bacteria > Bacillati > Actinomycetota > Actinomycetes > Micromonosporales > Micromonosporaceae > Micromonospora > Micromonospora sp. NPDC000663. The sequence continues at coordinate 137,926 of NZ_JBIAYR010000003.1, read as the reverse complement.
GCGCTCCGGCTGCCGTTCGCGGACGCCAGCTTCGACGCGGTGACCATCTCGTTCGCGCTGCGCAACGTCAACGACACCGACGCGGCCCTGCGCGAGCTGGCTCGGGTCACCCGGCCCGGTGGGCGGCTTGTGGTGTGCGAGTTCAGCACCCCGGTCAACCCGGCCTTCCGGACGGTGTACCTGTCGTACCTGATGCGGTCCCTGCCCGCGGTGGCCCGCACGGTCTCCAGCAACCCGGAGGCGTACGTGTACCTGGCCGAGTCGATCCGGGCCTGGCCGGACCAGGCGGCCCTCGCCGGGCGGGTCGCCGCGGCCGGCTGGGGTCGGGTGGCGTGGCGCAACCTGACAGGCGGTGTGGTGGCCCTGCACCGGGGCATCCGCGAGTAGATACGCCACTCGGGATGGACAATTCGTGAATGTCGGGCTTTAGTCCACTTTGCCCCGTACGCTCGTCCGCATGACCGGAGCAGACCGGGCGGACCCGGTGGCCGCCACCGACGACGACGCTGCCGAACTCATCGCGCAGCTCCGCGCGCTGGCCGGCGCCGACCCGGCGGAGGTCCGGCAGGTGGTCGCCGAGGTGCTGGCCGCGCTGGACCGGGCGGCCGGAGGCGCGCTGCGCGAGCACCTGCCGGAGGCGATCCGCGTCGACGCGGGCCTGGAGGCACCCAGCCCGGCCTGACACTCGACTGCTGTGGACGGTCCTCGACTGTCACATCGGCGAGTTAGGTACCCCTGATCCTGCGCTGGTATGACGCCGGTCATACACTCGTCCCGTCTGGCTTGTGAAGCATTTCACGAGCGTGCGGGAGGAGGCGCGAATGACCGCGGTGGAACAGGACGCCGACGTCATCGTCGTGGGCGCCGGTCCCGGTGGATCGGCGACGGCGTACCACCTGGCCCGGCATGGCGTACGGGTGCTGCTGTTGGAGAAGACCGAGTTCCCCCGGGAGAAGGTCTGCGGCGACGGGTTGACCCCGCGCGCCGTGCGCCAGCTCGTCCGGATGGGTGTGGACACCTCACCCGAGGCCGGCTGGCTGCACAACAAGGGCCTGCGGGTCATCGGCGGCGGCGTACGCCTGGAACTGGACTGGCCGGAGCTGGCGAGCTTCCCCAACTACGGGCTGGTGCGCACCCGACTGGACTTCGACGACCTGCTCGCCCAGCGGGCGGTGGCCGCCGGCGCCAAGCTGCGTACAAACGTCAACGTGCTGGGCCCCGTGCTCGACGGCGACGGCCGGGTGACGGGCGTCGAGGCGGAGGTGGGTCCCGGCAAGGAGCCGACGACCTTCCACGCGCCGCTCGTCGTGGCGGCCGACGGGGTCTCCGGTCGGTTCCCGCTCGCGCTGGGGCTGGCCAAGCGGGAGGACCGACCGATCGGCGTGGCCGTCCGCCGCTACTACCGCTCACCGGTCAAGCACGACGACAACTACCTGGAGTCGTGGCTGGAGCTGCGCAGCAAGGACAGCGGCGACAACCTGCTGCCCGGGTACGGCTGGATCTTCGGGCTCGGTGACGGACGGGTGAACGTCGGCCTCGGCGTGCTCAACTCGTCCTCCGCGTTCGGCAAGACCAACTACCGCCGGCTGCTCACCGACTGGCTCGCCAACACCCCCGCCGACTGGGGGATGACCGACGAGACCAACGCCGACGGCCCGATCCTCGGCGCCGCTCTGCCGATGGGCTTCAACCGGGTGCCGCACTACACCCGCGGCGTCATGCTGGTCGGCGACTCCGGCGGCATGGTCAACCCGTTCAACGGCGAGGGCATCGCGTACGCGATGGAGTCCGGCGAACTGGCGGCGGAGGTCGCGGTGCAGGCCCTCGCGCGGCCGGCCGGGCCGGAGCGCGAGCGGGCGCTGATGGCGTACCCGAACGAGCTGAAGGCCCGCCTCGGCGGCTACTACCGACTCGGCGGCATTTTCGTGAAGCTGATCGGCCGTCCGGAGATCATGCGGATCGCCACCAAACACGGCATGCCCCACCCGACGCTGATGCGTTTCGTACTCAAGCTGTTGGCCAATCTGACCGACCCGCGTGGCGGGGATGCGATGGACCGGGTCATCAACGCGATGACGAAGGCCGCGCCAGCTGTGTAAGTAGGACGGTATCGGTGCTGGTCACAGCACCGATACCGACAAAGATCGACCCCCGCCGGCAGCCACCGCGAGGGACGTGAATAGTGTGATTTTCGTCAAGCACCGAGGGCAGGGAAGGACGAGCAGGAGAAAACGATGTCGCTCTCGCCTTACGCACCGATCATCGGGCTGTTCGCCCTCGCCGCGGCGTTCTCGCTGTTCTCCGTTGGCGCCGCCCGCTTCGCCGGTCCACGTCGTTACAACAAGGCCAAACTCGAGGCTTACGAGTGCGGCATCGAGCCCAGCCCCCAGCCGGTCGGCGGTGGGCGGTTCCCGATCAAGTTCTACCTGACGGCGATGCTCTTCATCGTCTTCGACATCGAGATCATCTTCCTCTACCCCTGGGCGGTCTCGTTCGACGCCCTGCCGATCTTCGGCTTCGTGGAGATGGTCCTGTTCATCGTCGCGGTCTTCGTCGCGTACGCCTACGTGTGGCGTCGCGGCGGCCTGGACTGGGACTGAGGAAGGAACGTCAGATGGGCATCGAGGAGAAGCTTCCCGCCGGCGTCCTGCTCACCTCGGTGGAGAAGCTGGTCAACTGGTCCCGGAAGTCGTCCGTGTGGGGCGCCACCTTCGGCCTGGCCTGCTGCGCCATCGAGATGATGGCCGCCGGTGGTCCGCACTACGACATGGGTCGCTGGGGCATGGAGGTCTTCCGGGCCTCGCCCCGGCAGGCCGACCTGATGATCGTCGCCGGCCGGGTGAGTCAGAAGATGGCCCCGGTGCTGCGGCAGATCTACGACCAGATGGCCGAGCCCCGCTGGGTGCTCTCGATGGGCGTCTGCGCCAGCAGCGGCGGCATGTTCAACAACTACGCGATCGTGCAGGGCGTCGACCACGTGGTGCCTGTCGACATGTACCTGCCCGGCTGCCCGCCCCGCCCCGAGATGCTCATCGACGCGATCCTCAAGCTCCGCGAGAAGATCATGTACGAGCCGCTCGGCCCGAACGGCCGCAAGATGCTTGCGGCCCGGCAGGAGCGCGGCGACGTCCCGGTCGTCCCCTACGGCTCCATGCCGTCCTCGTACCGCAACGACAAGGCCCGGCGTGCCGAGTGGACCAAGGCGGTCCGTGAGGGGCGCGAGGAGCAGTTGCGGATCGAAAACTGGATGAACGCCCAGAACCACCTCCACCCGCACGGGGGACCCAGGTGAGCGCGAGGAGTGCAGCGAAGCGGAGCCCCGCAGTCGCGAACGGAGGGCAGGCCCGGTGACCGCACCCAACGACAGGAACAACGACGGCGGGGTGCCCCTGCCGGTGGTGCCGGCCGGCGCCAGTGGCACCGCCCCGGCCGAGTACCCGCCGTCCAGCCCGGCCGGCCGGGGGATGTTCGGCAACCAGGGCTCCGGCGACGTGTCCGGCTACGGCGGCCTGGTCCGCCAGCGCCAGCCCATCGAGGAGGCCGCCCGCCCGTACGGCGGCTACTTCGACGAGGTGCGCGACGCGCTGGAGGAGGCGTACCCGGCCTTCGGCGACGCGATCGAGAAGGTGGTCGTCGACCGGGGTGAGCTGACCCTGCACGTACGCCCCGAGCGGATCGCCGAGGTCTGCCAGGTGATGCGCGACGACATGGCGCTGCGCTTCGAGCTGTGCTCCTCCGTGTCCGGGGTGGACTACCTCGGCGCCGACGAGCGTCGCCTGCACGTGATCTACCAGCTCACCTCGATGACCTACCGGCGTCGGGTGCGACTGGAGGCTGCGGTCTCCGTCGAAGCCCCGCACCTGCCCAGCGTGACGGCGGTCTACCCGACCGCGGACTGGCAGGAGCGGGAGGCGTACGACATGTTCGGCATCGTCTTCGACGGCCACCCCAACCTGACCCGGATCCTCATGCCGGACGACTGGGAGGGCCACCCGCAGCGCAAGGACTACCCGCTCGGCGGCGTCCCCGTCGAGTACAAGGGCGCGGAAATCCCACCGCCGGACCGTAGGAGGTCCTACCAGTGAGCGCGAGGAGTGAGCTTGCGAGCCCCGCAGTCGCGAACGGAGGACGGGCACTGTGACCACGTCGAACTACGCGACCGAGCGCGAGACCACCGAGGGGCGCGTCTTCACAGTCACCGGCGGTGACTGGGACACGATCGTCTCGGGCACCGACCCGATCAACGACGAGCGCATCGTCGTCAACATGGGTCCGCAGCACCCGTCCACGCACGGCGTGCTGCGGCTGATCCTGGAGCTGGAGGGCGAGACGGTCCGCGAGGCCCGTTCCGTCGTCGGCTACCTGCACACAGGCATCGAGAAGAACCTCGAGTACCGCAACTGGGTGCAGGGTTCGACGTTCGTGACCCGGATGGACTACCTCGCGCCGATCTTCAACGAGACGGCGTACGCCCTCGCGGTCGAGAAGCTGCTCGGGATCACCGACGACATCACCGAGCGGGCCACCACCATCCGCGTGCTGATGATGGAGCTCAACCGGATCTCGTCGCACCTGGTCTGGCTGGCCACCACCGGCATGGAGCTGGGCGCGATCTCGATCATGCTGTACGGCTTCCGGGAGCGGGAGTACATCCTCGACATCTTCGAGACCATCACCGGCCTGCGGATGAACCACGCGTACGTCCGGCCGGGCGGTGTCGCGCAGGACGTGCCGGACGAGGCGATCGTCAAGATCCGCGAGTTCCTCAAGATGATGCCGAAGAAGCTCAAGGAGTACGAGGATCTGCTCTCCGGCCAGCCGATTTGGCTGGAGCGTACGAAGAACGTGGCGGTTCTCGACGTGACCGGCTGCGTGGCGCTCGGCGTCACCGGCCCGGTGCTGCGCTCCGCCGGCCTCGCCTGGGACCTGCGCAAGACGATGCCGTACTGCGGCTACGAGACGTACGAGTTCGACGTGCCGACCCACCCCGACGGTGACGTGTGGGGCCGCTACCAGGTGCGCCTCGCCGAGATCCGCGAGTCGATGAAGCTTGTCGAGCAGGCACTGGACCGGTTGAAGCCGGGCCCGGTGATGGTCGCCGACCGCAAGATCGCCTGGCCGGCGCAGCTGGCCATCGGCGTGGACGGCATGGGCAACTCGCTGGAGCACGTCGCGAAGATCATGGGTCAGTCGATGGAGTCGCTGATCCACCACTTCAAGCTCGTCACCGAGGGCTTCCGGGTCCCGCCCGGCCAGGTGTACGTCGGCATCGAGTCGCCGCGCGGCGAGTTGGGCGTGCACGCGGTCTCCGACGGTGGCACGCGACCGTACCGGGTGCACTACCGGGAGCCGAGCTTCGTCAATCTCCAGGCCCTCCCGGCGATGGCCGAGGGCGGCCTGATCGCCGACGTGATCGCCGGTGGCGCCTCGCTGGACCCCGTGATGGGTGGTTGTGACCGATGACGACTTTCACCGACGAGACGCGGGAGCGGGCGCGCGAGATCATCGCCCGTTACCCGGCGGACCGGTCCCGCTCGGCGCTGCTGCCGCTGCTGCACCTAGTCCAGGCCGAGGAGGGGTACGTCTCCCCGGCCGGCGTGGCGTTCTGCGCCGAGGTGCTCGGGCTGAACAAGGCCCAGGTGGGCGCCGTGGCCACCTTCTACACCATGTACAAGCGCAAGCCGACAGGTGACTTCCTGGTAAGCGTCTGCACCAACACGATGTGCAACGTGCTCGGTGGCCAGGAGGTTTACGACACGCTCTCCGAGCACCTGGGCGTCGGGCACGACGAGACCACCGCCGACGGCACGATCACGCTTGAGCACGCCGAGTGCCTGGCGGCGTGCGACTACGGCCCGGTGATGACCGTCAACTACGACTTCTTCGACGGGGTCGACCCGTCGACGGCTGTCGGAGTGGTCGACGAGCTGCGTACGGGCGGTCGGCCGATGCCGACCCGTGGCGCGCGGCTCTGCACGCTCAAGGAGATGGCGGTGCAGCTCGCCGGTTTCGCCGACGAGCGCGACGGCGCGGTCGCCGACGGCGGGCCGGGCGAGCCCACCCTGCGCGGACTGCGGCTGGCCCAGCAGCACGGCGTCTCGGTGCCGGGCTTCGACCCGAACACCCCGATCCGCAGCAAGGCCGAGGCCGACAAGGCCGCCGCCGAGGCGAAGGCGAAGGCGGAGGCCGCCAAGCCGGCGCCCGCCGAGGCCAGCGCGGCTCCGGTCAAGGGCGGCGACGGAGCGTCCGCCCCGACGGGCGCGGCAGGCGTCGCCGAGCCGGCGAAGCCGGAGTCCGTGACGGGCAGCACCGCTCCGGACGTGAAGGCGCCTGACGACAAGTCGCCGCAGGTGCGTACCGCCGAGACCCGGCAACCGGACGCGGACACCGCAGTTCCGGACGCACCAGGCACCAAGGTTCCGACGGAGACCTCGCCGCCGGCCTCGCGCGACGCGCGGGAGGCGGAGGCCGCCGGCGCGGCGGCCAACGCGCCGGCCGGCGACGGGAAGCCCGCCGGTGACTCCACCGGCGCGCAGGAGCGCAACCTCAACGAAGCGTCGGCGGGCACCGATGGCACGAACTCCGCCGGCGCGAACGAAACGGGGGCCCAGAAGTGACCACTCCCCGACCGGAGACGTTGGCCAAGCTGACGCCGGTGCTGACCAAGCGCTGGCTGTCGCCGGACGCCTGGCGGATCGGCACCTACGAGCAGCTCGACGGCTACGCCGCGCTGCGCAAGGCGCTCAAGGCCCACCCGGACGACCTGATCCAGCTGATCAAGGACTCCGGGCTGCGCGGCCGTGGCGGCGCGGGCTTCCCCACCGGGCTCAAGTGGGGCTTCATCCCGCAGGGCGACGGCAAGCCGCACTACCTGGTGGTCAACGCCGACGAGGGCGAGCCGGGCACGTGCAAGGACCTGCCGCTGATGACCCACGACCCGCACGCGCTCGTCGAGGGCGTCATCATCGCCTCGTACGCGATCCGGGCCAGCCGCGCCTACATCTACATCCGGGGCGAGGCGGTGCACGCCGCGCGCCGACTGCGCAACGCGGTCCAGGAGGCGTACGACAAGGGCTACCTCGGCCGCAACATCCTGCGCAGCGGCTACGACCTGGAGCTGGTGGTGCACTCCGGCGCCGGGGCGTACATCTGCGGCGAGGAGACGGCGCTGCTGGACTCGCTCGAAGGGTTCCGGGGTCAGCCCCGGCTGCGCCCGCCGTTCCCGGCCACCCACGGCCTGTACGCCAGCCCGACGGTGGTGAACAACGTCGGCACCATCGCCAGCGTGCCGCCGATCGTGCTCGGTGGCGCCGACTGGTGGAAGAGCATGGGCACCGAGAAGTCCTCCGGGCCGATGATCTACTCGCTGTCCGGCCGGGTCGCGAACCCCGGCCAGTACGAGTGCTCGATGGGTGTCACGCTGCGCGAGCTGCTGGAGCTGGCCGGCGGGATGCAGCCCGGTCACAACCTGCGGTTCTGGACGCCCGGTGGATCGTCGACGCCGCTGCTCGCCGCCGAGCACCTCGACGTGCCACTGGACTTCGAGGGGGTGGCGGCGGCCGGCTCGATCCTGGGCACCACGGCCACCCAGATCTTCTCCGACCAGGACTGCCCGGTCTACGCGACGTACCGGTGGCTGGAGTTCTACCACCACGAGTCGTGCGGCAAGTGCACCCCGTGCCGCGAGGGCAACTACTGGATGGTCCGGGTCTACCGGCGGATCCTCGCCGGTCAGGGCACCCACGAGGACCTGGACACCCTTCTGGACACCTGCGACAACATCCTCGGTCGTTCGTTCTGCGGCCTCGGTGACGGCGCGACCAGCTCGGTGACCTCGTCGCTGAAGTACTTCAAGCAGGACTACCTCGACTACATCGAGGGTCGGACCGCACCCAAGCTGTCGGAGAAGACCCTGGTAGGGGCGCACTGATGACCGACGTAGCCAAGCAGACCGAGACCGTCACCCTCACCATCGACGGCGTCGAGGTCACCGCGCCCAAGGGGACCCTGCTGATCCGGGTCGCCGAGCAGATGGGCACCGAGATCCCCCGGTTCTGCGACCACCCGCTGCTGGCCCCGGCCGGCGCGTGCCGCCAGTGCCTGGTCGAGGTGGAGGGGCAGCGCAAGCCTGTCGCCTCCTGCACCCAGACCGTCGCCGACGGCATGGTCGTGCGTACGCAGCTCACCTCCCCGGTCGCCAAGAAGGCGCAGGAGGGGGTGATGGAGCTGCTGCTGCTCAACCACCCGCTGGACTGCCCGATGTGCGACAAGGGCGGCGAGTGCCCGCTGCAGAACCAGGCGATGTCCACCGGCCGCACCGACTCGCGCTTCCACGAGCACAAGCGGGAGTACGAGAAGCCGATGGCGATCAGCAGCCAGGTGCTGCTGGACCGCGAGCGTTGCGTGCTCTGCCAGCGGTGCACCCGGTTCTCCGAGGAGATCGCCGGCGACAAGTTCATCGACCTGATGGGCCGGTCGTCCGCCGAGGAGATCAACATCTACCGGGACGACGCGTACGGCGAGGAGGGCGACGCCGGGGACGTCCCGTTCAACTCCTACTTCTCCGGCAACACCGTGCAGATCTGCCCGGTGGGTGCGCTGACCGGCGCCCAGTACCGCTTCCGGGCCCGCCCGTTCGACCTGGTGTCCAGCCCGAGCGTCTGCGAGCACTGCTCCGCAGGCTGCGGGCAGCGCACCGACTGGCGGCGCGGCAAGGTGCTGCGCCGGCTGGCCGGCGACGAGCCGGAGGTCAACGAGGAGTGGAACTGCGACAAGGGCCGCTGGGGCTTCCAGTACACCCGCGCCACCGACCGGCTGACCAACCCGCTGGTCCGCGACGAGCGCACCGGTGAGCTGCGGGAGGCGTCCTGGAGTGAGGCGCTCACCGTGGCCGCCGAGGGGCTGCACGCGGCCCGCGAGGGCGGGCAGGGCGCGGCGGTGCTCACCGGCGGCCGGCTGACCGTCGAGGACGCCTACGCGTACGCGAAGTTCGCCCGGGTGGCACTGAACACCAACGACATCGACTTCCGGGCCCGACCGGTCTCCCGCGAGGAGGCCGACTTCCTGGCCAGCTCGGTCGCCGGCGTCACCGACGTGACCTACTCCGACGTGGAGAACGCGCCGGCGGTGGTGCTCGTCGGCCTGGAGCCGGAGGAGGAGTGCCCCATCCTCTTCCTGCGACTGCGCAAGGCGTACCTGAAGAAGACCCTGACGGTGTACGCGATCGCGCCGTTCGCGACCCGCGGCCTGGAGAAGCTCGGCGCCAAGCTGGCCCGGGTGGTGCCCGGCGAGGAGGCCAGCGTGCTCGCCGAGCACGCCACGGTCGCCGAGGCGCTCAGCGCCCCGGGCGCGATCCTGATCGTCGGCGAGCGGCTGGCGAGCGTCCCCGGTGGGCTCTCCGCCGCGGCGAACGTGGCCCGGCGTACCGGCGCGAAGTTGGCCTGGGTGCCGCGACGCGCGGGTGACCGTGGCGCGGTCGACGCGGGCTGCCTGCCGAACCTGCTGCCCGGTGGCCGGCTGGTCACCGAGCCGGCCGCGCGGGCCGAGCTGGGCGAGGCGTGGGACATCCCGGCCGGGGTGATCCCGAGCCAGGCCGGCCGGGACACCGACCAGATCCTGGCGGCCGCGGCCAACGGCCAGCTCGGCGCCCTGGTGGTGGGCGGTGTCGACCCGGCCGACCTGGCGGACCCTCGGCTCGCCGAGGCCGCCCTGGACGCGGTGCCGTTCCTGGTCAGCCTGGAGCTGCGCGCCAGCGCGGTGACCCGGCGGGCGAACGTGGTGCTGCCGGTCGCGCCGGTGGTCGAGAAGGCCGGCAGCTTCCTGGACTGGGAGGGCCGGCTGCGTCCGTTCGAGGCGGTGCTGAACACCGCCGCGATGACCGACGGTCGGGTGCTCGACGCGCTGGCCGCGCTGCTCGACGTGCGGCTCGGCACCGCAGACGTGCCGATTGTGCGTCGGGAGCTGGGCTCGCTGCCGGCCAGCCGTACGTCCCGGCCGGCTCCCCCGTCGGTGTCGCCGGGCGCGGTGCCGCACCCGGGCGCCGGGGAGGCCGTACTGGCCACCTGGCACCAGCTTGTCGACCTGGGCAGCTTGACCGACGGCGACGAGCACCTCGCCGGCACCGCCCGCCCGCCGGTCGTCCGGCTGGGCAAGGGCACCGCCGAGGCGCTCGGCGTGGCCGACGGCGACGCGGTCACCGTCGGTACCGACCGGGGCGCGCTCACCCTGCCGGCCGAGCTCACCGAGATGCCGGACGGCGTGGTCTGGTTGCCGACCAACTCTCCCGGTTCGACCGTGCGACGCAGCCTCGGGGCGACGTCCGGCGCGGTCGTCCGGATCTCCGTCCCCGCACCGAGCGCGGCCGTACCGGCCGGGCGGGTGGCGGCCGACGAGACCGGTCTGCCGGGTCCGCTCCTCAACACCGGGGGTGCCCAGTGAGTCCGTCAATCCTGGCCCAGGACCCGACGCTTGCCGACTTCGGCAGGGATCCGTGGTGGCTGATCCTCGGCAAGATCGTCTTCGCGTTCGCGTTCGGTCTGCTGGCCACCCTGCTCGGTGTCTGGTTCGAGCGGCGCGTGGTGGGCTACATGCAGGTGCGGCCCGGCCCCAACCAGGTCGGCCCGTTCGGCCTGCTGCAGACCCTCGCCGACGGCCTGAAGATGGCCTTCAAGGAGGACATCCTGCCGAAGGCGGCCGACAAGGTCGTCTACTTCTTCGCGCCGACCATCTCGGTGATCTGCGCGGTCACCGCGCTGTCGGTGGTGCCGTTCGGCCCGATGGTGAGTATCGCCGGTCACCACACGCCGTTGCAGGTCACTGACGTGCCGGTGGCGGTGCTGCTGCTGCTGGCCTGCTCCTCGATGGGCGTCTACGGCATCGTGCTGGGCGGCTGGGCCTCCGGCTCGACGTACCCGCTGCTGGGCGGTCTGCGGTCCAGCGCCCAGATGATCTCGTACGAGGTCGCGATGGGGCTGAGCATCGTGGCGGTCTTCATGACCGCCGGCACGATGAGCACCAGCGGGATCGTCGCCGCTCAGGGCGACGCCACCCAGCTGAGCGTCTTCGGCACCGAGATCCCGGCGCCTGGCTGGTACGCGATCCTGCTGCTGCCCAGCTTCATCATCTTCTTCATCGCCACGGTGGGTGAGACCAACCGGGCGCCCTTCGACCTGCCGGAGGCCGAGTCCGAGCTGGTCGCCGGCTTCATGACCGAGTACAGCTCGCTGAAGTTCGCACTCTTCATGCTCAGCGAGTACGTCGCGATGGTGACCATGTCCGCGGTCACCACCACGCTGTTCCTCGGCGGTTGGCGGGCACCGTGGCCGATCACCCTGTGGGAGGGCGCCAACTCCGGTTGGTGGCCGATGCTGTGGTTCTTCGGCAAGGTGATCGCGCTGGTCTTCGTGTTCGTGTGGCTGCGCGGCACGCTGCCCCGGCTGCGCTACGACCAGTTCATGCGCTTCGGCTGGAAGGTGCTGCTGCCGATCAACCTGGTGTGGATCCTGGTCCTGTCGGGCCTGCGCTCCATCGAGGACTGGGACTCGCGCAGCAAGCTCATCGCGGTCGGCATCCCGGCCGGCGTGCTGCTGATCGCCACGCTGCTCTGGCCCAACCGCCGGCCGCAGCCGAAGCCGACCACGCAGGAACAGGTCGACAACCGGCCGTACGGGAGCTTCCCGCTGCCACCGATGGATCTACAGGTACCACCGAGCCCGCGTATCACGCGCGTGGTCGCCGAGCGGGAGCCGGCAAACATCGTCGCCGGCTCGGACTCCAGGGAGGTGTGACGTGGGCGCGATCACCGGAACGTTCAAGGGATTCGGTGTCACCTTCTCGCACATGTTCAGGAAGGTCGTCACGACCGACTACCCGTTCAAGCCGCCGGTGTCGGCGCCGCGCTACCACGGGCGGCACATCCTCAACCGGCACCCGGACGGGCTGGAGAAGTGCATCGGCTGCGAGCTGTGCGCCTGGGCCTGCCCGGCGGACGCCATCTACGTCGAGGGCGGCGACAACACCGACGAGCAGCGCTTCTCGCCTGGTGAGCGGTACGCCAGCACCTACCAGATCAACTACGCGCGGTGCATCTTCTGTGGGCTCTGCATCGAGGCCTGCCCGACCCGTTCGCTCACCATGAGCAACGAGTACGAGCTGGCCCGGGACAACCGGCAGGACCTGATCTTCACGAAGGAGCAGCTGCTCGCGCCGCTTCTCGAGGGCATGGAGCAGCCGCCGCACCCGATGCGCCTGGGCGACAGCGAGAAGGACTACTACGTCGGCGCGCTCGACAACCCGGGCACCTCCGCCGGTGCCGAGACGTCCCCGATGGGCCCCGGCCGCTACCAGGTCGAGGAGCACCCCGGTGTGACGTTCCCGGGTGCCGAGCAGGCCGCCCAGCGCGCGGCGGCCGGCAAGGGAGAGGGAGCATGACCACGTCTACGGTGCTGGCCGCGGCGGGCGGGGTGTCCGGCGGCGAGGAGGTCACCTTCTGGATCCTCGCGCCGCTCGCCCTGATCGGCGCGATCGGGATGGTGGCCGCCCGCAACGCCGTGCACTCGGCGCTCTGGCTGGTGCTCACCATGCTCTGCCTGGGCGTGTTCTACGTGCTCCAGGCCGGGCCGTTCATCGGCATGGTGCAGATCATCGTCTACACCGGCGCGATCATGATGCTCTTCCTGTTCGTGCTGATGCTTGTCGGCCGGGACTCCACGGACTCGCTGATCGAGACGCTGCGCGGCCAGCGGGTCGCCGCGATCGTGCTCGGCCTGGGCTTCGCCGGCCTGGTCGGCGGGGCGCTCTACCGGGCGCTGGAGGGCACCACCGCGGTCGGCCTGGAGCAGGCCAACGCGGAGGGCAACGTGCAGGGCATCGCCCGGCTGCTCTTCACCAAGTACGTCTTCGCGTTCGAGCTGACCTCGGCGCTGCTCATCACCGCGGCGGTCGGCGCCATGGTGCTCGCGCACATCGAGCGGCGCAAGCAGGACAAGATCGATCAGCCGTCGACCATGAAGGCCCGCTTCGCGCCGGGCAACTACCCCGGCCCCAAGCCGGGCCCCGGCGTCTTCGCGACCTCCTCCTCGGTGGCCACCCCGGCGCGGCTGCCGGACGGGCGGCTCACCGACCGGAGCACGCCGGACATCCTGCCGGTGCGGGAGCTGACCGCGCAGGAGACCACCCTGAAGGGGACGGACCAGTGAGCGCGAGGAGTGCAGCGAAGCGGAGCCCCGCAGTCGCGAACGAAAGGCGAGCCCAGTCATGACACCTGACTACTACCTGGTGTTGGCCGCGGTGCTGTTCACCATCGGCGCCGCCGGGGTGCTCGTCCGGCGCAACGCGATCGTGCTCTTCATGTGCGTGGAGCTGATGCTCAACGCGGCCAACCTGACCCTTGTCACCTTCAGTCGGATCAACGGTGACCTGAATGGTCAGATCATGGCGTTCTTCGTGATGGTGGTGGCCGCGGCCGAGGTCGTGGTCGGGCTCGCGATCATCATGTCGATCTTCCGTACTCGACGCTCCGCCAGCGTCGACGACGCCAACCTGCTCAAGTACTAAGGGGCAAGCAAGTGGAAGAGACTGTGCAGTACGCCGGTGCCACGGGCTTGCTCGGCAGCGTATGGCTGCTGGTGGCGATCCCGCTGGTCAGCGCGGCCATCCTGCTGCTGCTCGGCCGTCGGGCCGACCGCTGGGGGCACTGGTTGGGCGTCGCCGCCATCGGTGCCGCTTTCGTGCTCGGCCTGGCCTTCTTCTTCCAGCTGCGTGGCCTGGAGAACAAGTCGGTCGAGCTGAGCCTCTGGGACTTCATCGCGGTCGGTGACCTCCGCGTCGACTTCGGCCTGTTGTTCGACCCGCTCGCCGCGGTCTTCGTGCTGCTGATCACCGGGGTGGGTTTCCTGATCCACCTGTACGCGGTGGAGTACATGGCGCACGACAGTGGCCGCCGCCGGTTCTTCGCGTACTTCAACCTGTTCGTCGCGGCCATGCTGCTGCTGGTGCTCGGCAACAACTACGTGATGCTGTACTTCGGCTGGGAGGGCGTCGGTCTGGCGTCGTACCTGCTGATCTCCTTCTGGTACGGACGGCCGAGCGCGGCCACCGCCGGTAAGAAGGCGTTCCTGATGAACCGGGTCGGCGACGCCGGTCTGGCCGTCGGCATCTTCATCATGTTCGCCACGCTGGGCACCACCCAGTACGACGAGGTGTTCACCGGCGTCGGCGGGCTGACCGCCACCACGGTGCTGGTGCTCGGTCTGCTGCTGCTGCTCGGCGCGGCAGGCAAGTCCGGCCAGTTCCCGCTCCAGGCATGGCTGCCGGACGCCATGGAGGGCCCGACCCCGGTGTCGGCGCTCATCCACGCCGCGACCATGGTGACGGCGGGCGTCTACCTGATCGCCCGCTCCAACCCGATCTTCTCCGCGAACTCGACCCTCCAGCTCGTGGTGGTAAGCGTCGGCGCGCTCACCCTGCTGATGGGCTGCATCATCGGTGCGGCCAAGGACGACATCAAGCGGGTGCTCGCCTGGTCGACGGTGAGCCAGATCGGCTACATGTTCCTCGGCGTCGGTCTGGGCGGTGGGGCGTACGCGCTGGCCATCGTCCACCTGCTGGCGCACGGCTTCTTCAAGGCCAACATGTTCCTGGGCGCCGGCTCGGTCATGCACGGGATGAAGGACCAGGTGGACATCCGCCGGTTCGGTGGGCTGTCGAAGTACATGAAGATCACCTGGTTGACCTTCATGATGGGCTGGCTGGCCATCATCGGCATGTTCCCGTTCTCCGGCTTCTTCTCCAAGGAGCCGATCATCGTGGCCGCCTTCGAGCGGGACGACTGGACCGCCTGGCTCTTCGGCGGCGCGGCGCTGCTCGGGGCCGGGCTCACCGCGTTCTACATGACCCGGCTGTTCGTGCTCACCTTCCACGGCCCGAAGCGGTGGACCGAAGACATCGAGCACCCGCACGAGTCGCCGAAGCTGATGACCATCCCGCTGATCCTGCTGGCGGTCGGCTCGGTGGGCGCCGGTTTCCTGCTCTCCACGTCCGTTCCGGACTGGCTGACGGCGACCGCCGGGCTCGGCGGCGAGCACGCCGAGCACGAGGCGGTTCTCTCGCACGCCGTGATCACCACGCTGTCGCTGCTGGTCACCGTGCTCGGCGCCGGGCTGGCCTGGTTCCTGTTCCGGGCCGGTACGGCCACCGCGCCGCAGCCGGCAGGTGTGCTGGTCACCGCCGCCCGGCGCAACCTCTACACCGACGCGGTGAACGAAGCGGTCTTCGAGAAGCCGGGCATCTTCCTCACCCGGGCACTTGTCTTCCTCGACAACCGGGGCATCGACGGGCTGGTCAACGGGCTCGCCGCCGCGGTCGGCGGTGGATCGGGCCGGCTCCGGCGGATGCAGACCGGCTTCGTCCGCTCGTACGCCACCTCGATCCTTGCCGGTGCGCTGCTGGTGATGGCGGCGTTCCTGGCGGTGCAGGCGGGGTGGTTGGCGTGATCGACCTCTTTCCGGCCGCCCCCGCCGGCGGACTACGCATCCACGACGGAGGTAAGGCCGCATAATGTCCAACTTCCCGTTCCTCTCGGTGCTCACGGTGGCGCCACTGGTGGGCGCCCTGGTGGTGGCCTTCCTGCCGCGCCACCGGCCGGAGCTGGCCAAGCAGGTGGCCTTCGCCTGGTCGCTGCTCGTGCTTGTGCTGTCGGTGGTGATGTGGGTCAGCTTCAACGCCGGCGGTGACCGCTTCCAGTTCCGCGAGTCGTACTCGTGGATCCCGAACTGGGGTGTCAGCTTCACCTTCGCCGCCGACGGCATCGCGCTGGTGATGCTGATGTTGATCGCGGTCCTGGTGCCGCTGGTGATCCTGGCGTCCTGGCACGACGCGGAGTCGTCGAAGCGGTCGGTGCCTGTCTACTTCGCGCTGCTGCTGGTCCTCGAATGCACGATGATCGGCGTCTTCGCGGCCGCCGACGTCTTCCTGTTCTACGTGTTCTTCGAGGTCATGCTGGTCCCGATGTACTTCCTCATCGGAAGCTACGGCGGCCACCAGCGGCAGTACGCGGCTGTGAAGTTCTTCCTCTACTCGCTTGTCGGCGGTCTGTTCATGCTGGCCGCGGTGATCGGCCTGTGGGTGGTCGGCGGCAAGACGTTCGACTGGCAGGCGCTGTCGCAGGTCGACATCAGCACTGGCACCGAGCGTTGGCTGTTCCTCGGGTTCTTCCTCGCGTTCGCCATCAAGGCGCCGTTCTTCCCGTTCCACACCTGGCTGCCGGACGCCGGTGGCGCCGCACCGGCGGGAGCCGCGGCGCTGCTCGTCGGTGTGCTGGACAAGGTGGGAACGTTCGGCATCCTGCGGTACTGCCTGCCGCTGTTCCCCGAGGCGTCGAAGTGGTTCGCGCCGTGGGCGCTGGCGCTTGGCGTGATCGGCATCATCTACGCCGCGCTGCTGGCGGTCGGCCAGAACGACCTCAAGCGGCTGGTGTCGTACACCTCGATCGCGCACTTCGGTTTCATCGGGGTGGGCATCTTCGCGTTCACCACGCAGGCCGGCACGGGTGCGGTGCTCTACATGCTCAACCACGGCCTGGCCACCGGGCTGCTCTTCCTGGTGGTGGGCATGCTGATCGCCAGGCGGGGTTCGGCGCTGATCAGCGACTTCGGTGGGGCGGGCAAGCTGGTCCCGGTGCTCGCCGGGGTGCTGTTCTTCGCCGGTCTCGCCTCGCTCGCGCTTCCCGGCACCGCGCCGTTCATCTCCGAGTTCCTGGTGCTGATCGGCACGTTCACCGTGAACAAGCCGGTCGCGGTCATCGCGACGCTCGGCATCATCCTGGCCGCGGCGTACGTGCTGTGGATGGTGCAGCGCACCACGCAGGGCACGCTCAACCCGGCTCTCACCGAGGTCGACGGGATGCGCAAGGACCTCAACCTGCGCGAGAAGTTCGTGGTCGCCCCACTTATCGCGCTGATCGTGCTGCTCGGCTTCTATCCCAAGCCGGTCACTGACGTGATCAACCCGGCCGTCCAGGCGACCATGGACGACATCGGCAGAACCGACCCGGCGCCGTCCGTGGGCGGCACCGTCCAGGAGGCGGCAAAGTGACCGAGTTGAAACTGCCGTCGCTTGACTACGCGGCGCTCGCCCCGATCCTGATCATGTTGGGCACCGCGTTGCTCGGTGTGCTCGTCGAGGCCTTCGTTCCCCGGCGTTCGCGGCACGTGGTGCAGCTGACGTTGGCCCTGCTGGCGGTGCTCGCCGCGCTGGCCATGGTGGTCTTCAACGCCGACGACCGGATCATCACCGCCGGTCAGGCGCTCGCGGTGGACGGGCCGACGCTCTTCCTCCAGGGCGCGATCCTCGTGCTGGCCGCGATGGCGCTGCTGCTGATCGGTGACCGCTCGGTGGAGCGGGGTGGCGCGTTCGTCGCCCAGGCGGCGGTGACGGCCGAGTCGACCGACGACAGGCGGCAGGCCGAGGGGCGCAACGGGCTCACCGAGGTGTACCCGCTCACCACGTTCGCGATCGGCGGCATGCTGATCTTCGTGGCGGCGAACGACCTGCTGACCATGTTCATCGCCCTGGAGGTCTTCTCCCTGCCGCTGTACCTGCTCTGCGCGCTGGCCCGTCGCCGGCGTCTGCTGAGCCAGGAGGCGGCGATGAAGTACTTCCTGCTCGGCGCGTACGCCTCGGCGTTCTTCCTGTTCGGGGTGGCCCTGATCTACGGGTTCACCGCCGGGATGCCGGGTCGGACGGCGGGCGTCGACTTCGCCACCATCAACGCGGCGGTGACCGAGTCGCCGGCCAGCCCGGTGCTGCTCTTCGCCGGCATGGCGCTGCTCGCCATCGGTCTGCTCTTCAAGGCGGCGGCGGCCCCGTTCCACGTGTGGACGCCCGACGTCTACCAGGGCGCGCCGACCCCGGTCACCGGCTTCATGGCTGCCTGCACGAAGGTCGCCGCGTTCGGCGCGCTGCTGCGGGTCTTCCACGTCGCGTTCGTCGACGCCAGCTGGGACTTCACGCCGGTTCTCGGCGCGGTCGCGGTGCTGACCATGCTGGTCGGCGCGGTGCTCGCGGTCACCCAGACCGACATCAAGCGGCTGCTCGCGTACTCCTCGATCGCCAACGCCGGCTACCTGCTGGTCGGTGTGCTGGCGCCGAGCAAGGACGGGCTGTCCGGCACGATGTTCTACCTGGTCGCCTACGGGTTCTCGGTGCTTGCCGCGTTCGCCGTGGTGACGCTTGTGCGTGACGCCGACGGGGAGGCCACCCACCTGTCCCGGTGGGCCGGGCTGGGCCGGCGTTCGCCGTTCTTCGCCGCGCTGTTCACGTTCATCCTGCTGGCCTTCGCGGGTATCCCGCTGACCAGCGGCTTCACCAGCAAGTTCGCGATCTTCGGGCCGGCCCTGGAGGAGGGGCACGCCTGGCTGGTGATCGCCGGCGTGCTGACCAGCATGGTGCTGGCGTTCCCGTACCTGCGGGTCGTGGTGATGATGTGGCTGTCCGAGCCGGGCGAGTCCACCCCGACCGTCACCGTGCCCGGTGGGCTCACCTCCGCCGCGCTGATGATCGGCGTACTGGCGACCCTGGTGCTCGGTGTCGCCCCGGCGCCGCTGCTCGATCTGGCCGCCGGAGCTGCCGAATTCGTACGATGACGCGAGTCTCGACGATCGGAGGCCGGTACGCGTTCGCGTGCCGGCCTCCGGTGCTATCCCCGACCCGGAGCAGGTAGAACGGGTGTGGCATGGTTGATGGCGTGGTGAATCCGGCTGGCGAGCGTTCAGGTGCCCCGGGCTCCGGCGGTCGTCGGGGTCGGGCGAGTACGAGTCAGTTCGGCGCGCTCGGCCTCCATCTCGCCGATCCCCGCGTCGAGGCGTCCGTGCTGGGTCTGCTCGACGCGGTGGAGGTCGAGCTGCGGGCGAGTGTGTCGAGCGCGGACCCCTTCGTCGAGGAGGCCGCCCGGCATCTGCTGGAGGCCGGCGGGAAGCGGTTCCGCCCCCTGCTGGTGGCGCTAGGTGCCCAGTTCGGTGATCCGAGCGGCCCGCAGGTCGTACCGGCCGCCGTGGTGATGGAACTCACGCACCTGGCGACGCTCTACCACGACGACGTGATGGACGAGGCGGCCGTCCGCCGGGGTGCGCCGAGTGCGAACTCCCGCTGGACCAACTCGGTGGCCATCCTGGTCGGCGACTATCTCTTCGCCCGCGCGGCGGACATCGCGGCCGATCTGGGCCCCGAGGCGGTCCGGTTGCAGGCGCGCACCTTCGCCCGCCTGGTGCACGGTCAGATCGCGGAGACGGTGGGCCCGCGCCCCGGGGACGACCCGGTCGCGCACTACCTGAGCGTCATCGCCGAGAAGACCGGCTCGCTGATCGCCACGTCGGTGCGGTTCGGCGGCATGTTCGGTGGTGCCCCCGCCGAGCAGGTCGAGGCCCTCGCCGGTTACGGCGAGACGATCGGCGTCGCGTTCCAGCTCACCGACGACCTGCTGGACATCGCGTCCGAGTCGGTGCAGTCCGGCAAGACTCCCGGGACGGACCTGCGGGAGGGCGTTCCGACGCTTCCGGTGCTGTACGCCCGTGCGGCGGACGACTCCGACGCCTCCTCGGTGCGTCTGCGGGAGATCCTGGCGACCGGCCCGCTCACCGACGACGTCCTGCACGCGGAGGCGTTGGGTCTGCTCCGGGAGAGCCCGGCGCTCAAGCGGGCACGGGAGACCGTGCGCAGCTACGCCGAGGACGCCCGCGCCCGCCTGGCCCCGCTTCCGGCCGGCGCGTCGCGTCGTGCCCTCGAATCGCTCTGCGACTACATCGCCGACCGCACCAGCTGATCCTCGCTCCGGTCGTTTCCGGCGGCGGTCAGCAGCCGACTGCCGACGAGCATGAGGGCGGCGGCGAGCAGCATGGACACCGCCGCCGTGGACCACATCGTCGGGTAGCCGAGGTGGGCGGCGAGCGGGCCGAGGGTCAGCGGACCGAGGCAGCCGCCCGCGTACACACCGGTCTGGGTGATCGACGTGGCGGTGGCCGGCGCCTGCGGGTGTAGCCGCACCACCGCGAAGTTCATCAGTCCGGGCCACGCCCAGCCGAGGCCGAAGCCGAGCACCACGCCCGCGACCAGCGGCACCGCGCCGGTCAGCGCGAGCAGTCCCAGACCTACCGCGCCGACCACGAGCATCGCGGCGATCAGCGCCACGTGGCCGTCGGCGCGGCGGTCGGCCAACCAGCCCGCGCCCACCCGGGCCACCACGCAGACGGCGCTGCCCAGGGTCAGGGTGAGGCCGGCCAGGCCCGGGGACAGACCTCGGGCGGCGGCGGAGTCCACCAGGAACGTGCCTAGTGCGTTGGCAGCGGCGGCGGCCAGCGTGGCCGCCGCGCCGACCACCACCAGCGCGCCGGTGGCCCGGCCGGTGCGCCCGCCGCCGGCCCCGCGGGCGGGGCCGGGCTCCTGCCGGGGTACGAGCGGCAGCGTCGTCAGTGCCGCACCGGCGGCGACCACGAACGCCCAGCGCCAGCCGGCGGTCAGCGCGACGGTGGGCACCGCCGCGCCGGCCAGCAGTGTGGAGACCGGGATGGCCGCCTGCTTGACGCCGAACGACAGGCCCTGCCGGCGGGCCGGGACGTGCTGGGCGAGGGCCGCGTTGCTGGCCAGCTGGCCGAGGGCGTTCGCGGCGGCGCTGAGTGCCAGCAACCCCACGAGCACCGGGTACGACCGGGCGAGAGCCGCCACGGCCAGCATCGACCCGGCGGCCAGCAGGATGCCGCAGCGGGCCACCACCGCCGGTCCGTACCGTTCGACCAGCCGACCCGAGGGCACCGACGCGAGGGCGCTGACACCGAAGTAGACGGCCACTGCCACGCCCAGGCCGGCCGGGGAGAAGCCGATGTCGGCGCCCATCTGCACGGCGAGGCCGCCGAGCAGGAAGACGGGCAGCACGCAGGCCACTGTCGTGGCGACGGCACCGGTGCTCGCCCGGACGGGACGCGGGCGGGCGGAGGTCGGGGTGAGGACTGTGTCGTTCATCGTCCGGCAAACCTACGCGAGAGGTGTTCAAAGCACTCCTCGTGACCGTCGGGGCACAACGTGTGGATGGTGATCTGGCATCCTCGACCCGAACAGGCATTTCGCACCGGGCCTGTATTTCATATGGTGTAAGTCCCCGGCGGCGGAGGTGGTTGTGCGCGACCCCTTGGCAGAACCTTCGGACCTGATCCGCAGCGTCTCCAGAGCGCTGCGGGTGCTGGAGTCGGTCGGTCGCGCCCCGAAGGGCCTGACCGTCAAGCAGATCGCACGGCGGTGCGAGCTGACCGTTGCCACCACCTACCACCTGGTGCGCACCCTGGCGTACGAGGGCTACGTGATCCGTCGCGAGGACGGCACGTACATCGTGGGGTTGGAGGTGGCCGACCGGTACCGCGAGCTGGTGACCGCGTTCCGGGGGCCACCGGCGGTCGGTGAGGCGCTGCGCCGCGCAGCCCTGGACACCGGCTACAGCCACTACCTGGGCCGCTTCGTCGGCGGTCAGGTTGCCATCACGGCGGTCGCCGAGGGGCACCGGTCGCCCTACCTGGAGGATCTGGTCCCCGGGTTCGACGAGGGGGCACACGCCACGGCCCTCGGCAAGGCGCTGCTTGCCACCCTCACCGCCGACCAGCGCTTCCGCTACCTACGGGAGTACGGCATGCGGCCGTTCACCAACGCCACCCTGACAAGCAACGAGACCTTCGAGGCCGACCTGGCCGCCGGCGACCGGCGGGGGATGCAGCTGGAGCTGGGGCAGTTCCGTCAGGGTGTGGCGTGCGCGGCAGTGCTCGTCGCACCGGACAAGGACATGGAGCGCCGCGTGGTGCTGGCGTGCGCGTTGCCGGCGAGCGAAATGATGACCTCGGCCCGGGTGGTACGCGCCAAGCTGCTCACGGTCGCCCGCAGCGTCGCCGACGGCATCGCCGCCGACCACTGACCCGTACGACCGAGGGGCCCCTCCCGGGCTGGGAGAGGGCCCCTCGATGCGCCAGGTGACCACCACGCCCGGCTTGGCGTAGTCGCCGTCCGGCCAGTTCGACGCCGTGCTCGCCGGCTGCGAGTGAACCGGGCGTGAACACCTCTCCGGTCGGTATCGACCCGCAGCCGGTCTGACCTCGGGCTGAACCGAAAGGCGTCACCGCACGTATTCCCGGGCGGACGCACAGCCGGACGCGCGCCGGAAGCGAGGAGACCGCCATCAGCGACCATGACGCCCAACTGCTGCGCGCGCTGCACGACGAGCACGCGGAGGCGCTGTACGTACATGCCCTGCGGCTGGTCAACGGCGACCGGCAGCGTGCCGAGGACCTGGTGCAGGAGACGCTGCTGCGGGCCTGGCGGCACCCGGAATCCCTGGACCCCCGCCGGGGTTCGGTGCGGGCGTGGCTCTTCACCACCGCCCGCAACCTGGCCATCGACGCCTGGCGTCGCCGATCCACGCGGGTCGGCGAGGTGTTCACCGACGAGATGCCGGAGCCACCCGAGGTCGTCGACGAGGCCGAACGCGCGGTGGAGGCGTGGACCGTCGCCGAGGCGTTGAACCGGCTCAGCCCGACCCACCGGGAGGTGCTCATCGAGTGCTTCTACCAGGGACGGTCGGTGGCCGAGGCGGCGTCGCGGCTGGGCGTGCCACCGGGCACCGTCAAGTCCCGCACCCACTACGCGCTGCGGTCACTACGGTTGGTCCTGGCTGAGATGGGAGTGACGGGATGACCCGGTGCGAGTTCGCGCACGACGACGGCGCGTACGTGCTGGGCGCACTCGCCCCCGCCGAGCGGGCCGCCTACGAGCGCCACCTCTCCGGCTGCGCCGAGTGCCGCGACGCGGTCGCCGAGATCGCCGTCCTACCCGGACTGCTCGGCCGCCTCGACCCGTCCGGCCTGGAACAGTTCCTTCCGCCCCCGACCCCACCCCGGGTGCCCGCGCTGCTCGAGGAGGCCCGCGCCCGCCGGCGCCGCGAGCGGTGGTCCAACCGCCGGGGGTACGCCGTGACGGGGCTTGTCGCCGCCGCGATGGCGCTGGTGGTGGGCGTCGGCACGGTTACGGCGTTGCGGGGCGGGCCGAGCTCTCCGGTCACTCCGAACGCGGTGGGGACACCTGGCGTACGGGTGTCGATGGTCGCCATGCGGCCGGTGGCCACGGCCGGGCCGGTGCATGCCGAGGTCGGGCTGAACAGCACGAAGTGGGGCACCGAGGTGACCATGCGCTGCGGGTACGACCCACGGACGAGTTACGGCAAGGCGTACCCGTTCCGGCTGGTGGCGCACGGCCCGAACGGCGCCAGTGAACAGATCGGCTCCTGGCTCGCCGCGCCGGGCGACAGCCTCCAGTTCACCGGTGCCACCAGGTTCACCGACGCGGAGCTGGTGAGCGTCGAACTCCAGCGGGCCGACGGCACCCCCCTGCTGACCTACGACGTCCCCTGACCCCGGCACCACG
The DNA here is from genome assembly GCF_042898105.1 of Micromonospora sp. NPDC000663. NCBI lineage: Bacteria > Bacillati > Actinomycetota > Actinomycetes > Micromonosporales > Micromonosporaceae > Micromonospora > Micromonospora sp. NPDC000663. The sequence continues at coordinate 114,478 of NZ_JBIAYR010000003.1, read as the reverse complement.
CCCCGTGGCGGGGGTGGGGTCAGGGGGTCGGGACGGGGGCGGCGGTGGGGACGCGGGCGGCCTGACGGGCCTGGCGGGTGTGGCGGATCGCGTCGGCGGTGAAGACCACGAGGGCGAGCCAGACCAGCGCGAAGCCGGCGAGCCGGGCCGGCGGCATCGGCTCGTGGAAGATGAGCACACCGCAGGCGAGCTGGAGGATGGGCGCCAGGTACTGGATCATGCCGAGGCCGGTCAGTGGCAGCCGGTTCGCGGCTCCGGCGAAGAGAAGCAGCGGGATCGCGGTGGCCGCGCCGGCCAGCACCAGCAGCGCCGTGTGCCCGGCCGAGACGTGCCCGAAGGCCATCCCGCCACGGTAGGACAGCCAGATCAGGTAGCCGAGTGCGGGCAGCGCCAGCACGGCCGACTCGACGAACAGTCCCTCGGCGGCAGGCAGCCCGAGCCGCTTCTTGATCAGGCCGTACCCGGCGAAGCTGAACGCCAGGGTCAGCGCCAGCCAGGGCAGGCGGCCGTAGTCCACGGCGAGCACCGCCACGGCCGACCCGCCGATGCCCAGCGCCACCCACTGCCCCGGGCGCAGCCGCTCCCGCAGCACCGTCACCCCGAGCAGCACCACCACGAGGGGGTTGATGAAGTAACCGAGCGCGGTCTCCACCACCCGGTCGGAGCTGACCCCGTAGATGTAGGTGCCCCAGTTGACAGCGATCAGCGTGGCGGCGGCGACGATCCCGGCCACCGCCCAGCCCCGGCGCAGCAGCGCCCGCAGGAAACCGATGTTGCGCAGCGCGCCCAGCAGCAGCGCCACGAAGAGCACCGACCAGACGATCCGGTGGGCCAGGATCTCCAGCGGGCCGGCCGGTCGCAGCAACTTGAAGTAGAGCGGGAAGAAACCCCAGAGCAGGTACGCGCCGATGCCGTAGAGGTATCCCAGGCGGAGTGGCGTCACGACTCCACCGTAAGGGGTCCAGCTGCTCGCTGTTCCTTTCCGGTGATCGGGGTCACCGGCGGCCGCTGGTCGAGATTCATCCACCGCTCCGGAGCGTCCAGCGGCGTGAAGCCCACCCGTGCGTACACCTCGTGCGCGTCTTTGGTGACCAGCAGGATCCGGCGTACGCCCAGCTCGGCCAGGTGGTCGCGGACCGCGGTGGCGAGCCAGCCGCCCAGGCCGTCGCCCCGGGAGGCGCGGTCGACGTACACGTCGCAGAGCCAGGCGAAGGTGGCGCGGTCGGTGACCGCCCGGGCCACCGCGACCTGGCGGCCGTCCCCGGGCCGGTAGACGCCGAACGGCAGAGAGCCCGCGAACGCCCGCTCGACAGTCGCCCGGTCCCGCCCCAGCGCCCAGTACGCGTCGGTGGACAACCAGTGGTGCACCAGGCTCAGGTCGAGCCGGGCCGGGTCGGTGCTGAGCAGGTGGCCGTCGGCGCGGGTCTGTGAGAACACCCTGCGACGCTAGCCGCCACGATGGGCGCGCCTGCCGGCCAATTCCCGAACTCTGGTCATCGGCCCGCCCCGGCCCCGGCCGTGTCGGAGCCCGGGCGGGCCGGGTCGGTGCGGGCAGATCGCCGGTCAGTCCCGGTCGAGGACGGCGCCGAGGATCCAGGTCACGATGCTCACGAAGAGGGCACCGAGCACCGCCGCCGGCCAGAAACCGTCAACCGAGAACGGCAGCCCGGCCTGGTCGGCGATCCAACTGGTGAGCAGGAACAGCAGCCCGTTGACGACCAGCGCGATGAGACCAAGCGTCAGCAGGTAGAAACCACAACCGACGGTCTTGATGATCGGCTGGAGGACCGCGTTGACCACGCCGAAGATCACCGCCACCAGGAGCAGCGTGGTCACCGTCTCCGCGGCGGAACTCGACTCCAGAGAAATGCCCGGGATGAGGAACGTGGCAAGCCAGAAAGCCAACGCTGTGCTGGCCAGCCGAATCAGCAGACCTTTCAGAAAACCCATGGCGGGGATCGTGCCACGACACCCGCGACCGCGTAACCCGCCGGTTCGACGCGCGACCAGGTCAGCCGCGCGCCGGCCGGCCGATCAGCTGCGCCTCGATCGGGGTCGGGGCGAGCAGCGCCCAGCGCAGCGCTCGCCGGTTCACCACTGCCACCATGTCGTCACGCATCCGGGTCAGCCACTCGGCTGAACCGCCAAGCCCCAGCGCCGCACCGGCAAGCGCCGCCTCGGCAGTGCCCAGCGGTTGCAGCACCGCCAGGTCCGCACGACTCAGCACGTCGGTGTCCGCAGATGTCAACTCGTCGCGCACCACGAGGGTGGTCCGCCACGGTGCTCCCCGCTCCGCCTCGGCCGGCACCGGCCCGGCGGCGTCGACCACAAGCAGCAACGGCCGCAGCGCGGTCGCCACCCCGTCGGCCACCGCACGGCCGGGCGGGATCAACGGGATCGTCAGGCCCGGGGCGCCCACCCCCCTGACGAACGGCTCCCAGGCGCGTGGTCGCGCGGTCTGGACCACCACCAGGGCTCCCAGCGCCATCGCGCGTAGCGCCACCAGCTGGGCCGCGCGTACGCCACCGACCAGCAGCACCCTTGTGCTCTCCGGTCGGAACAGCCGCACGGTGACCGCGCCGCCGTGCCTGTTGGTGCCGACCATGATCCCCGCCTGGCCCAGGGTCAGCTCCCAGTCGTCGAGCGCCGGTCGGGGCTGCGCGCCCGCCGTCGCCAGCGCCAGCGGCAGGGTGGCGGCCAACCCCTCCAGGTGGGCCCCGTCCAGCCGCCGGAGCCCTCCGCCCAGGCCGGTCACCAACCGGTGCAGGGCCTCGGCAGCCAGGGTCAGCTCGGTCGTCGTCCCGGCCGCCAGCCGTACGGTCAGCTCGGTCGGCACCTCGGCGGCGCCGCTGGCCGGCGGCGGGCCGGCACAGATCGACACGGTCGTCGCGGTCGCCGGCAGCGCGAGCAGTCGCGGTGCGAGTTGGCGGGCGCCAGCGCCGTCGGCGTCCGGCCACCGGGTCAGCCGGAAGGTGGCCTGGACCAGGGGGCCCGACCGCAGTGCCGGCCAGAACTCGCGCACCGGTTGGCCGTCGTCGTGGTGGGCCAGCTCGCCCAGGACGCGCAGCGCCGCGGGTACGCCGAGCGGCCGCGCGGTCAGCGGCCCCAGCCGGCGGACGATGCGGCGTACCGTGCCGGCGAGTACCCGGCGCAGGGCCTCCTCCGACCAGCCGTCGACCCGGAGCACGCGCACCGCCAGCAGCGCCTGCTCCCGCCCCGCCAGCCGGCCGTCGGTGAGCTGCCGGTACGACGTGCCGACAGTGCCCCCGGCCGCCGGCGCCGGCGCCGGCGCTCCGGCGAGCAGCAGCTGGATCCGCAGCGGCGGGACGTCCACTCCCGGAGCGGGCAGCAGGGCGGACGGCGGCGGGATCGCGTGCGACGCGTCGCCGAGCAGGTCGCCGGGACCGCCGAGCTCCAACAGCGCGACCATGCCCCCGGTGTCCTCAAGGACCGCCGCCGCCCCGTCGGACAGCTCCGTGGAGCGGGCCACGGCGCCCGGCGCGACAAGGTCGAGCAGCTGGGCCGGCCCTGCGGACCCCACAAGCGCCCGGCGGCGGGTCAGGTGCCCGGCGGCGGTGCCCAGCCACTCGAAGAGCCATCGCCCCCGGAGCCGGGCGCCGGCTGCCACGATCAGCAGCGCTGCCGCCGTCACGGCGGTGACGGTCACCGGCGCGCTCCGACCGAGGGCGGCGAGGACGAGCGCCACCGCGACCTGCGCGGCGACCAGTTGGCCGGCGCGTACGCCGGTGCCGGCCCGCGTGAGCGTCGCCCATCGACCGCCGCGCCGACGGGGCGCGGCGACGCCCGGACCGGAGGGAATGCCGACGGCGGCCGGGCCCGGGTCGATCGGGGCCTGCTGCCGCGGGCCTCCGGTGGTGATCGCCCGCACCGAGCCTCCTCGACCAGTGTGGACCTTTCCGGACGGCAGGCCCCTCGCTGACCCGTCACGCGCCGCGACGTGGCTGCGGCACATCGTAAGCGACCGATGGCTGCCGTGGTTGTCCACAGGGGAGAGGTCGGGGGTAGCAGAACCGCAACCAGGCCGCTACCGTCAGCCACGAAGTGCATCGCTGACCCGCATCCGACGTGCGTCGACGAGCGGGCCACGCGACCGACGCGCCCTCCGGGCGCGTCGACGGCCAGGCGCGATCGAGGAGACGAGGTGACGTCCGGGTGTCCCAGACCCAGGCAGAAGCCGCGGTGATGAAGCAGACCGCCGCGAAGTTCGAGCAGGTTGACCAGTCGTTGCAGTCCATGCTGACCGGCCTGCTGGCCGAGTTGGAGGTGCTGCAGCAGGCCTGGCGCGGCGCCGGTGGGCGATCGTTCGAGCAGGTCAAGCAGCAGTGGTCGCAGGACCAGGCCGCGCTGCACCGCGCCCTGCGGGAGACCGCCGGGGCGATCCGCACCGCAGGTCGGCAGTACGACGTCTCGGACGACGAGGCGGCCAGCCGGGTGGCCGGCACCAACCGCGGCGGCATCCAACTGCCGCTCTGACCCCGCTCGGGAGGGAGCTCCGATGGACCACGGTGTGCTGGTCGTCAACTTCACCGCGCTTCAGCAGGCCGGTGCGGACATCCAGAAGGCGCTGAACACGCTCGACTCGCAGCTCGGCCAACTCGAACGCGACGCCGCGCCGCTGGTGGCCGGTTGGGCGGGTGAGGCCCGGGAGGCGTACGAGCAGCGCCAGGCGCGGTGGCGATCCGCCTCGCAGGACCTTCAGGCCATGCTGCGTGACATCAGGCTGGCGGTGAACGACTCCGCCGCCGACTATCTGGACACCGAGAAGAAGAACACCGGGCTGTTCCAGTGATCCCGGTGGTTCGGAAGCGCTGACCATGTCCGGGCCCGCGCCCCGGCCGGCTCCGGTCGGGGCGTTCCCCGGCAGCCCGACGAGGTCACACCGGGTCGGCGGGCCGCCACCGGCGGCGCGCGCCCCGGGGCAGCACCAGGGCGAGCAGCACCACGGCGACGGCAGTCGTCCCGACCACAGCGCCGACCAGCAGGGCCCGGTCCCGGGCCGCGGCCCGGCGGGCGTCGCGGGCGAGTTGCGCCGCGTCGGCCCGGTCGTCGGCGAGCGCGGCGACCGTCCGAGGCCCGCCCGGCTGACCCGGTCCGGTCTCGGTGACCGCCCGGTACGGGTTCAGCACGCCCGCGCCGTACCCGTGCCCCGGGCCGGGAGCCGGATCGGCGGTGGCGATGATCCGTTCGGCCACCTGGGCAGCGGTCAGCTCGGGGCGGTACTGGCGCAGCAGGGCGGCGGTGGCGGCCACGAACGGCGCCGCGTAGCTCGTTCCCTCGACCCGCTGGTGGCCCTGCCCGGGCGCGGCGGTCAGCACCTCACTGCCCGGTGCGACCAGGTCGACGTACGGGCCGGTCTGCGAGAAGCCGGCCCGTGCACCGTCGGCCCCGATCGCGCCCACCCCGAGCACTCCGTCGTACGCGGCCGGGAACGGACGCGGGTCGCCGCTGTCGTGCAGGTTGCCGGCGGCGGCCACCAGCACCACGTCCCTCTCGACGGCGTACGCGACGGCGGCGTGCACGGCCGGGTCGTCGGCGTACAGGACGACGGAGAGGTTCACCACGTCGGCGTCGTGGTCGACGGCCCATCGGATGGCCTTGGCGAAGTCGGCGGCGCTGACCGTACGCCCCGACTCCCGTCCCTGCACCACCTGCTGCTCACTCACCCGTACCGGCAGGATCCGGGCACCCGGTGCGAGGCCGTGGAAGGCGACGTCGGGGCGGGGCTGCGCCGCGATGATGCTCGCCACACCGGTGCCGTGCCCGGCGCAGTCGCGGCTGCCGTCTCCGCCCTGGTCGAGCAGGTCGGTGCCGGCCAGCACCTGCCCGGCCAGTTGCGGGTGGACCCGGTCGACCCCGGAGTCGACCACCGCCACTGTCACTCCCTTGCCGGTGGCCAGTGGCGCGAGCCGGGCGGGGTCGTACCGTTGCTGCGTCCACGGCAGGGCCGCGACCGGCCGGACGGGCGCCAGGGGGTTCGCGCAGGTCGGTGCCACACGCGACGCGGCGTCGGCGGCGTCTGTCGGAAGTGCCGGCGCGGTCAGCATGCCGGCCGCCAGGCCTGCGAGGACCGGGCGCGCGATCGACCGGGACATCGACGGCCTCCGTATCGTGTCGGCTCCGGGACGGGATGTTATCGCCTCGTCGACGCCCCGGCGGACCGCCGCCGGCCAGCCATTGTGATCTTGATACCACCTTGTAGGTTGTACGCGATACCTGTGGCCTGTTCTCGGAAGGAGAGGTGGCCGTGACCGAATGGGAGCCGGCCACGGAGGCCGAGGTGGCGATGCGGGACGCGCTGCGCGCCAACGACCAGGAGTTGTACTTCCGGCTCCTGTCCCGCACCGATCTGCTGTTGCCCGTCGCCGCGCCGGCGCTGGCCGGTCAGACGTCGCCCGGCTGGGGCACCTGGACCACCGGCGGCCGTACGCACGTGCTGGCATTCACCTCCGCCGCCGCGCTGCGGGCCTGCCTCGGTGACCATCCGGGCAGCAACCGGCGGGTCCCGTTCACCGACCTCGCGGTCGGCTGGCCCAACCACGAGTGGTGGCTGGCGGTCAACCCCGGGCTACCGGTCGAGGGCTACCTGCCCGCCTGGTTCGTCTCCCAGCTCTCCCGCGGTGACGTCCGACTTCCCGGGCGCGCCATGGGGGCCCGCGCCCGGCTGGAACGGGCGGAGACCCTCGCCCGCACCCGCAACGGCGCGACCGGTCGGGACGCCGCCGGCGCGACGCCGAGCCCCGGCCCCACGCCGTCCGGCTCGACCCCGCCACAGGGCCCCGAGCCGGTGGCGGCACCGCCCGTGCGACAGGCGCCGACGCGGCAGGCGGTGCCCCGGATGACCAACCCGCTGGCCCCTGGCGCGCCGCGGAGCACGCCGAGGCCCGGTGACCTGTCCCGTCTGTCCGGCACCGACGACATGCCCGCGGTCGGCCCGCGACACCCGAACGCCGTGCCGCGCACCGACTCCGTGCCGGACGCCGCTCGAGCGGCCGCACCCCGGTCCGCGCCGTCGACTCCCATCGAGCGTCCTGCTGCCGTTCCGACCGAGCCGAGCCCGACCACGACCGGCCGCCCGCCGGTCGGCCGGGCCGGCGACGCCGTGGCCGCCCCGGCCAACGGCACGGCCCAGGACGACAGGCGTTCCTTCTTCGAACCGGCGTCCGGCCGGGACCGCGCCGCCGGCCCGACGCCGGGCGGGGGCCGGCCCGGCGACCGGGCCACGCCGCCGTCCCGTTTCGCGCGGGGCAGCCAACCCTTCCCCCGCCGCCGTCCCGCCGACGCGACAGCCGAGGGTGCCACCCGGGCCTTCCCGATGACCGACGCGGCCGCCGAGGGTGTCACCCGGGCCTTCCCGATGACCGACGCGGCCGCCGAGGGTGCCACCCGGGCCTTTCCGGTTGGCGAGGCGACAGTCAGCCAGCCGCTGCGGCCGCCGTCCGGCGACCCGCTGACCTCGGGCGACGAGCCCACCCAGCCGTTGCCCCCGCGCCGCCCGGATCCGCTGGCCGAGGAGCCCACCCGCGCCTTCCGGGCGACAGGTGGGCCCGCACCCGTTCGTCCCGACACGGCGGCCGAGGAGACGCAGCCGATCCCGCGTGGCCGGCCGGGGGAGCAGGCCCGGTACGAGCCGGTGGAGGAGCTGTCGCCGTCCGTCGCGGAGCCGGTCTCGAGCCCGCCGGCACCGCGCCGCGGGTTCGCGCCCATCGTCATCGAGGGCACCGTCATCGAGTCCCGTGACCTGACCGAGCCGGTCGCCGCGGGTCGATCCGCCGGGCCGTACGCCGACGACCTCGTCGAGGACCGGGCCGGAGGCGACCCTGTCGACTCCCCGTCGCCCCGCACGGACAGCGTCCCGGAGCCGCCCCGCACGGCCGGTGACACGCCGTCACCCTTGCCGAAGCCCTCCCGCGCGGACACCGGCGGCGGCGACCCGTACCCGGCTGCGGGCGGCGAGGAGCCGCGCCCGGCGGAGCCGGCGCCCGTCGACTTCACGCCGGCCAACACGGTCGAGGAGGACCTGCTCAACGCGGCCGGCGCGGGCAGCACCGACACGTTCCTGTCCACCCTGCTCCTGGCCCGGGTGCTGCTGCCGGCCGCACCTGAGTCGGTGCCCGGCAGCCGACCCGGCGACCCGGGTTTCGTCTGGCGTACCGGCCAGCTCGACGACGAGACGTACGTGGTGGTCTACACGTCGCCGGAGCGCCTCGCCGACCACACCGACGGTGACGTCGACACGGTAGGGGTGAAGTTCGCCCAACTGATCCGGCGCTGGCCGGACGAGGACTGGTCGTTCGCCGTCAATCCGGGCACCCCGGTCGGCGCGAAGCTGCCCGGTGAGCAGATCGTCGCCCTTGCCAACTGGGCCGCCGAAGTCGGGCTCGGGGACGACCTGGAGGTCGACACCGAGGAGGCGCCCGCCGTGGCGGAGCCCGCCACCCGCCCCCGGTACGCTCCGGCGGCGGTCGACCCGGCCCGCCCGACGGTGATGCAGAAGGCGATCGCACCCAGCCAGCTCGCGTACTACCTGGAGCGGGGATACGACCGGGTGTCCGGCTTCGTGCACCGGGCGGGCGAGTTGGCCCACCTGACCACGCCTGCCCAGTTGTACGACGCGCTCGGCCTCAACTATCCGGCCTCGCCGTTCGTGCGGGACGCCGAGGAGATCTACGTGCTGCGCTGGCCGGCGCACCGGCCGAGCCTCTACCGGATCCCGTACGGCGGGCAGAACGAGCCGGCGATGCGGGCCATGGAGGGCTGGGTCATCGAACGCCCACCGTTCCGGGGCAACGGCTTCGCGCCCGGCGAGAGCAGCGACGTGGTGGCCGAGTTCAAGGTGGACAGCGCCCGTCTGCCGCACGGCGCGCAGCTCTGGCGGATCGGCGCGGACGGCACCGAACGGGTGGTCGCGTCGCTCGACACGGACGCGGTGGTGTGGCGACGGGTTCCGGAGGCGTGATGCGCGACGGCTATGTGGCCCGTTGGCGGGGCCGGGAGTACCAGGCCAGCCCGGACGGCGACGACATCCGGCTCTACCAGCCCGAACCGGCGGAGGGGTTCGAGGAGGTCCGACCCGGCCGGTACGTGCGGGTGCTGCCGGCCAGCGACATCGAGGACCTGGCGTACGTGCGGACCACCTGCACGTGGAAGGGGCAACCGTTCATCGTGCTCGGCGAACACGACGCCTGGCTGCGCGTCGAGTACACGGGCGGCCGGTGGCCGGTGGCCGAGGCGATGCGGCTGGAGGTCTTCGACTTCGGCGTCTACCAGGGCTGGGCGCCGGCCGCCGAGGTCACCGACCTGCGGGAGCAGCGGGTCTGACTACCGCACCTGGTGCGACAGGTCAGGACTTGGCCCACCGTAGGACTTCGCCGAGCACCAGGTCCGGTGCCTCCAGGTGCGGGAAGTGGCCCACGCCGTCGAGCAGCCGCCACTCGTACGGGGCCACGACGTACCGTCCGGAGCCCAGGGCCGTCCTCGGCAGGGAGGCGACGTCCGTGGCGCCGTGGAGTTGGAGGGTCGGAGTGACGAGCGGCTTCTGCATGAGGCGTACGAACCGGTAGCCGTGCAGCCGCAGCACCGAGCGGAACGCCCACCGGTAGCCCTCCAACGCGCAGAACGCGGCCTGCGGGATGCGCATCGCCTCCCGGCACCGCTGCGCGTACGCCTCGAAGTCCGATCCGGCCACCCACCGTGGCCCACCCCAGCGGCGCAGGATCTCCTCCACGGCCGCCGCCCCGTCCCGGGTCAGGACGTGCTCGTAGCGGGGCAGTTGGAACTTCAACGCCGGGGTGGAGGCGGCGAACTGCCCGCGCGGGTCGGCGAAGATGGCTGCCCGCAGCCGCAGCGGGTGCGGTGCTCCCAGCACCACGAGCCGGCGGACCAGGGCCGGGTGGAACGACGCCACCGTCCAGGCGACCATGCCTCCGACGCCGCTGCCGACAAGTGTCGCGGACCGTTCACCGAGCGCCCTGATCAGCCCGGCGATGTCGGCGGCGAGGGTGTAGCCGTCGTACCCCCTGGGTGGTTTGTCGCTGGCGCCGTAGCCGCGCAGGTCGACGGCGACCGCCCGGAAGCCGGCGTCGGCGACGGCCGGGAGCATCTGGTGCCACGCCCACCAGTGCTCTGGGAAGCCGTGCAGGAAGAGCACCATCGGACCGGTGCCGGCCTCGACCACGTGGAACCGGGTGCCGTTGGCGCCGACGAAACGGTGCGTCCACGGCCCCTCGGTGAGGACACAGGACTCGTCGACGGCTCCGCCGCGCTGGTCGGTCATGGCAGACAGCCTAGGACCCGGATGCCTCAGATGACCCTGGTGGTCGCGGTGGACAGGGAGAATCCCGGGTTGTCCCCTACCGGCACGGCAGTGGGGCCGGCGGGTCACCTGATGACGATGCTGACGCGGACGCCCGGGCCGCAGTCGACCTCGGAGGATCGGGAGATGACCCGGAGGGTGACGAAGCTGCCCTCGGTCAGCTTGCCGAAGCCGGTGCCGTGCACCGCGTACTCGATGCCGTCCTCGGAGACGAGCCCGTAGCAGGGGCCTGATCCGCCCCTGGTGATGTGGCCGGAGACCAGGTCGGACGCTCGCTTGTCGGTCGGGCCCGTCGGCTTGGGTGGCTTGGGCGCGGCGGGGAGGCTCGGCCGGACGGTGCGGGACAGGGGCGGTGGGGCGGTGCGCCCGGGCGGAGGCACCGTGAAGGGGGATCCGGTCGGGGCGGCGACTGTCGGGACGGGCTCGGTCGGGACGGGCTCGGTCGGCGTCGGAGCGCTGGAGGCCGAGGAGGCGCTGTCGCTGGCCTGCGGCTCGCCGCAGGCGGTCAGGGGCAGCAGGAGGAGCGCGGCGAGGACTGTGACGCGGGTGGTGAGGGGCACGGTGGTGGGACGTTCCAGCAGGTCGAACGGTTCCCGGCCGGACAAGGGGCGACGCCCGGGCAGATGAACTGCCCGGGCGTCGCTTGGTGGTGCGGGATCAGTGGTCAGCTGATCCGGATCTTCATCGAGGTGCCGTCCTGCTCCAGAACCTTGATCTTGACACCGGTCGCGGGGAGCTTGACGCCGTGGTTCGGCAGCTCCTCGTAGAAGTACTTCTCGGTGTCGTCGAACAGCGGCTCGGCGGCCTGACCGCGGATGTACTGCGGCTGGCTGTTGAGGTGCAGGGTGAACGAGTCGGCCTTCTTGAGGCTGAACGGAGCGTCGTAGACCTGGACGCGGGCCCGCCACGGAGCGCCGGTCAGGTTGTAGATCGGGCGCGGGTGCGCGTCGATGTACAGGTTACGACCCTCACCCGGGTGACCACCCGGGTTCGTCGCCGACGCCGGTGCGGTGTTGTTGTCCGACCAGCGGGTGTTCCAGTACGAGATGAGCAGGCCCTCCTGGTACGCGTAGTGGTCCACGTAGTCCGGGCGGGTGTTCGCGTAGCCGAAGAAGTACGGGCCCGTCTTCAGGTACTTGTCGTACGAGACGTACGACCGGTTGCCGGCGATGTAGTAGTTGTCGAACAGCCGGGTGTAGGTCGGTCCGACCACCTGGAACTTGTCGAAGGTCCAGCCCGCGTCGGCGCTCTCGGCACCGTCGGTGAACACCGTCTGACCGTCGGCGGTCACCGTGATCGCGTCACCGAAGAAACCACCCTCGGAGACACCACCGTCGGTGACGTAGTGCAGGCGGACCTGCGCCACCTTGCCGACGAGCGAGGTCAGCGGGATGTTGATGTCCGCCCAGGCGCCGTTGCTGGTGCCGTCGAGGGCCGGGCGGCCCGCGCCGTCCACGCCGATCGGCTGACCGTTGACCGTGCCGTTCAGGTCGACCCAGGTCTTGCCGCCGTCCGTCGAGGCCTCGAAGTAGAGGTAGTCGTACTCCTCTTCGATGGCGTACTTGCCCTTGAGGGACATCGAGGCCGACGACTTGCCGGTGAGGTCGAACGTCCTCGTCATGCTGCTGTCGAGGTTGTCCTCGTTACCGGAGAAGTACTGCTTCGATCCTTCGAACGGTGCGCCGTAGTTGAACGTGTACTCCCGCTGGGGAAGCACCACCACGGCGGCCTGGGCCTTGTCCGAGTTGTACTCCTGCGGACCGAGCGGCAGCGTCCGCTTCTGCCCCGCGACCACTACCTCGTAGTCGAGCCAGCCGAGCTGGAGCTTGTTCCAGGCACCGAGGTCGCCACCGCGGTCGCCGACGGCCGGGTCGTTCTTGGCACCGAGCCGGCTCTGGGCCATCAGGGTCCAGTGCTCGTTGTTGTTGTCGGCCGGTCCGTAGTCGTCCGGCAGACCCAGGTCGTGGCCGTACTCGTGGTAGAAGACGCTGCGGCCGCCGTTCTCCGGCTGGATCGTGTAGTCGCGGATCCAGACCCCGGTGTTGCCGATCTGGGTTCCGCCGTTCTGGTTGTTGGGCGGGCCGACCGGCGAACTGTTGAATGCCGACCAGCGGTGACTCCAGATGGCGTCCTCACCCTGCTGCGGGTCACCGTCGGCCTGGTCGCCGCCGGAGTGGACGATCTGGAAGTGGTCGATGTAGCCGTCCGACTCGTTGAAGTCGCCGTCACCGTCGTAGTCGAACCGGTCCCACTGGTCGTAGGACCGCATCTCCTCGGCGATCTGGGCTTCCGTACGGCCCTTGGCCTTCTGGTCGGCGACCCACTGGTTGGCGGCGTCGGCGACCAGGTTCCAGGTGTTCGAGCAGACGTTGCCGGTGCAGACGGCCCGGTCGTCCCGGGGGTCCGCCGGCTCGCCGGGCTTCGGGTCCGGGATCGGGTCGTCGGAGCGGCCGTAGCGGGCCTCGTTGTACCGGACCTTCACCCAGTCGGTGACCTGACCCTCGACCGTGTACCGGCCGGAGGACTGGGCCTCGTAGTACTGCTTCAGCGACTCGTCGCCCGGGTTGGTGCCGAAGTAGATCTGGCGGAAGTGCTCCGGGCTGAAGTCCGGCTGCCAGACGGTGGAGTTGTCCACGGCCCGGTTGGGCTGCGGGATCTTGTTGTGCAGCGGCCCCTCGAACGTCGACGGCCCGGCGATGTCCGGGTTGATGTCCTTGTCCGGGTAGGACGGGTGCCGCTCGTTGCCGAACTCGGCAAGGATCACGAAGATCTTGTCGGTCTGCTCACGCTCAAGCTCGACGTACTGATCCTGGGTGGCCTGTGCGCCAGCGGTGCGGGCGTTGGCGTTGCCGCCCGCCTTGCCGACCTTCCCGACCTTGACGACCTTGCTTCCGTTGCGCTCGATCGGCTTGCTGCGACCGCTCAGCACGTCGCTGAGCCCCTGCTCCCGCAGCTCGCGACGCTTCTCTTCGAGCTTGTCGGGCAGCTCGTCCTTCAGCGCCTGCGGTTCGGCAGCGGCCGGTGCTGCTGCCGGCAGTTTGGGCTGAGGCGCCGCCGAGGCGGACGGGCCGAATGCAAGACCCGTCGCCGTCAGTGAGAGCCCGATCAGACCCACTGCGACTTTGCGCACGTGGTACCTCCGGTGTGAGGGAACCGGCCCAACGGGGGTACAGGCCGGTGGGAGATCGATCCCACGAGTGGGACCAATGGTGAACATAGACACTGCTGGGACGGGTGGGAAGATGCACGCGTCGATTTGTTGCAAGATTTTGTTCGCGGTGCTTTTCTCCGTCACACACCCGCGCTTCATCAGCCACGCTGGCCAGCCCGGCTCGTCCGAACGTCTTTGCAGCGACGATTTTCGATCAATTTGATCGACCGTACGACAGTGGGGCCGGGGGCGTCTCCGCCCACCGGCCCCACCGATACCGCTGTTGTCAGTCACCCAAGCGGGAAACCGTCACTTCTTCGCCGGGGTGACGAAGATCGTGGCTGACGAGTTGTCCTTCGCGGCCTTCTTCACCGTCAGCGAGACGCCGAAGTTCACGCCCGCGTCACCGGGGTTACCGGTGCCCAGGACGATCGCGCCGCCGCCAAGCGTCACGCCGTAGAACTCCGGCGCCGGGCTACCGTCCGGGTTGGTCACCCGGGTGGTGTACGGCGCGTTGTTCCGCGACGGGAGCACCACCGAGGCGTCGTTGTCGCGGGCGTAGGGAGCCCCGTCCCGCATCTCGATGCCCGGGTACCAGCCCTTGGCGTCGGTGAAGGCCTTCACCGGCTTCTGCGCCTTGAACTTCGTGCAGTACTCGCTGTACGGCTCGTCCGCCGCCTCCAGGCACTCCGTGAAGGGGTACGTCTTCTGGAGGCCGAAGGCCGCGTTCGCCGACTGCGGACGGCTGGGCAGGTTGTCCGTCACCGACGGGTCCTTCACTGCCGCCTCGCCGGTGCGCCGGTACGGGTCGAAGTGCGAGTCCACGATCAGGAGCCCACCCTTCGCGCCGTAGCTGGGCAGCGCGGTCATCTGACCGGTGACGTGGTTGACGTCGCCGAGCGCGGTGTCCCGGTACCAGACCAGCATGCCAGGCGCGTTGTACGAGATCCGGTCCACCTTCCACGCCTCGTGGGAGTAGATCGTGTCGTACGCGTACTTCAGGCCCTTGTCGAAGCCGTCGAAGTTGCGCCACTCGGCCAGGTAGTAGTGCGCGTGGGTCTCGACGCCGCCGGAGACCTTCCAGCCCGCGCCGGTGGTGTCGACGAAGGTGCCGCCGGTGGCGGTCCAGCCGTTGTCGCCGCCCTCGACGTCGTCGCTCCAGGTGGTGGCGCCGCCGCCGGTGACCGAGAAGTCGTCGACGAACCAGTTGCGCTCCTCGAACGCCTCGTCGGTGGCGAGACGCAGCCGGACCTGGACGGTCGTCCCGGCGTACGCCGACAGGTCGACGTAGTCGTGACGCCAGCCGTCGGTGCTGCCGGTCAGGCCGTACTTCTTGCCGCCGAAGTCGTTCATCCGGCCGTTCGGGTCACCGTAGTTGTCCGGGGTGGTGACCACGGTGCCGTCCTCGGCGTAGACCTTCTGCTCGGTCCAGGTCGTGCCGCCATCGGTGGACAGTTCGAGGAAGCCGTAGTCCCAGTCCTCCTCGATGATGTAGTTGTTCCACATCCAGAACTTGGCGTCGGCCGCCGACGGCACGTCGACCGAGCGGCTCAGCTTGACGTCCGCCCAGCTCTGGTCGTTGTTGCTGTGCCACATCTTGGTGCCGCTGTGCGGCGTGGCAAGGGTCGTGATCTTGTCCGGCAGGTCGACCTTGATGCCGTCCTCGGAGTCGATAGGCGTACGCGAGGTCTGGCCGAGCTTGACCTCACGCGGGTTCGAGCCGGGGCGGATGGTCAGCGGGTCGGCCCAGCCGAGCACCCACTTGTCCCAGATGCCCATGTGGGTCGGCAGCGCCTGGAAGATCTCACCGGAGTGCGAGCCCGAGGCCATCAGGTCCCAGAAGTCCACGTCGGAGTCGGCGTTGCCGGAGGTGTCGTAGAGGTCCGGCAGGCCCAGGTCGTGGCCGAACTCGTGGGCGAAGACGCCGACGCCGGCGTCCTCCGGCTGCACGATGTAGTTCGACACCTTCAGGTTGGTGCCGGGGATGGTGTAGCCACCCGGCACCGAGGAGGAGTGCGCCCAGACGGCGTACACGCCCTGGTCGCCGCCGCCGCGCGACTTGCCCTGCCCGGCGTGCACCAGCACGAGGTGGTCGATCACGCCGTCCGGCTCGAAGAGGTTGCCGTCACCGTCGCGGTCGGCCTGGTCCTCGATGTCGTAGTCGGCCCACGGGAAGTTCGGGTCCTTCGCGGCGAGCGCCTCGATGGCGTCGCCCGCCAGCCGGCCCGCACCGGCCGGGTTGTCCGGGTGGCCGTTCATCGACTGCTCCCGGCCGGGAACCCAGTTGCCGTTCTCGTCCTGGGTGCAGCGGTTGGCCGCGTACCAGCCCTCCGAGTGCGGCACGGTGATCCACGGGCTGGCCTGCCCGTCCACCGTGTACGCGTTCTTGGACATCTCCAGGTACATGTTGTGCATGGTGCGGCCCGAGATGTCGATGCCCTTCTTGCCGTCCGGGCCCCTGAGGTCCGTGCGGACCCGCTCGGTGATGCCCTTCTTGCTGTACAGCATCTTGTTGTAGTGCGACGGCGAGAAGTCCGGCACCCACATCGAGTTGTTGTCCTCGTGCGGCAGCCGGCCCGGGTCCGGGATCTTGTTGTGCTTCGGCCCGTTCTGCACGGTGCCCGGCACGCAGGTGCGGTCCTCGAACACGGTCTTCGGGACCATCACGTTCGTGAAGTCGTCGTTGGCCTTGTCGTTGAACTCGACAAGCAGCGTCAGCAGCTTCGCCGTCTGCGTGGTCGGCGCCTGCTTGATCTTGCGGGGGTTCTTGCCGGTCTGGATCGACTTGGCCTCGATCTTCGCCAGCTGCTTGGCGGTGACCGGGTTGCCCCGGGCGTGCTTGCGGTCGAATGCGCGGGCCGCGTCGCCGGCGGGCGCGTACACGCCGCCCTTGCCCTTCACCTCGCGGCCGGTGCTGTCGGGCTGCACCTCGGGCTCGGCGTAGTTGATGTAGTACTCGTCGGCGCCGATCACCGCCCGGGGGGTGCCGGACGCCGACTGGGCCGCCGCGCTGCCACCCACGGTCAGTGTGGTGGCCGCGAGGGCGATGGCGGGTAGCGCGACGAGTAGTCGTCGGCGCGACCCCGGATGGGAGTTCTTGTTCATGCCACTCCGTTCTCGGCATGGGCTGAGGACGTCGGCGGTCCCGAGACGCGGTGAGGGCGCATCGACAACACCTGACGCGCGTGAAACTAAATGAGAAACAAGCCAAACGGCGGGATCGTGATCGATGCGTTATCTGCGCGTCCTTGCCTGGACAGTCGATGTCCGAGATTAGCTGGGAGCGCTTCCGGTCGTACCTCCACAAACGACGACGGGTGACGGTCCGTCCGGACCGCCACCCCCGCCGGGGGTACGCCTGCCGTCAGTCCTCGTCGGACTTGGCGCCGCTCATCCCGGAAGAGATCAGATCCATCACCGACGAATCCTGCAACGTGGTCACGTCGCCGAGCGACCGGTTCTCGGCCACGTCCCGCAGCAACCGGCGCATGATCTTGCCGGAACGGGTCTTCGGCAGCTCCGGCACCAGCATGATCTGCCGCGGCTTGGCGATCGGGCCGAGTGTCTTCGCCACGTGGTTGCGCAGGTCAGAGATGAGCTGCTCACCTGCCTCGCCGGCGATGTCCGTGCTGCCGCGCGGGATGGCGAACGCGACGATCGCCTGACCGGTAGTCGGGTCCGTCGCGCCGACCACCGCCGCCTCGGCCACCGACGGGTGCGACACCAGCGCCGACTCCACCTCGGTCGTCGAGATGTTGTGCCCGGACACCAGCATCACGTCGTCCACCCGGCCGAGCAGCCAGATGTGCCCGTCGTCGTCCTTCTTCGCGCCGTCCCCGGCGAAGTACATGCCCTCGAACCGCGACCAGTACGTCTCGATGAACCGGTTGTCGTCACCCCAGATCGTGCGCAGCATCGACGGCCAGGGCTCACGCAGCACCAGGTAACCGCCACCGCCGTTCGGCACCGACTGGCCCTGGTCGTCCACCACGTCGGCCACGATGCCCGGCAGCGGCGTCATCGCCGAACCCGGCTTCGCCGCCGTCACGCCGGGCAGGGGGGAGATCATGATCGAGCCCGTCTCGGTCTGCCACCAGGTGTCCACGATGGGCAGCTCACCCCGGCCGACGTGCTGCCTGTACCACATCCACGCCTCGGGGTTGATCGGCTCGCCGACGCTGCCCAGCAGGCGCAGCGACGACAGGTCGAAGCCGGCCGGGATGTCCTCGCCCCACTTCATCATCGTCCGGATCAGGGTGGGAGCCGTGTAGAGGATGCTCACCTTGTACCTGTCGACGATCTCCCAGAACCGGCCCTTGTGCGGCGTGTCCGGGGTGCCCTCGTACATCACCTGGGTGGCGCCGTTGGAGAGCGGGCCGTACACGATGTAGGAGTGCCCGGTGACCCAGCCGATGTCGGCGGTGCACCAGTAGACGTCCGTCTCCGGCTTCAGGTCGAAGACCGCGTGCGTGGTGTACGACGCCTGCGTGAGGTAGCCGCCAGTGGTGTGCAGGATGCCCTTCGGCCGGGCCGTGGTGCCGCTGGTGTACAGGATGAACAGCGGGTGCTCGGCGTCGAACGGCTGCGCGGTGTGCTCGGCCGACGCGGTCTCCACAGTCTCGTGCCACCAGTGGTCCTTCTCCGACCAGGCGACCTCCTCGCCGGTGCGGCGGACCACGAGCACGTGCTCGATCGACGGGCAGCTCGCCACCGCCTCGTCCACCGTCGGCTTCAACGCCGACGGCTTGCCACGCCGGTAACCGCCGTCGGCGGTGATGACGACCTTGGCGCTGGCGTCCTGGATGCGGTTGCTCAGCGAGTCGGCGGAGAAACCACCGAAGACCACACTGTGCGCCGCGCCGATCCGGGCGCACGCCAGCATGGCCACCGCCGCCTCCGGGATCATCGGCAGGTAGATCGCCACCCGGTCGCCGGCCGTCACCCCCAGGTCGGTGAGCGCGTTCGCCGCGCGGCAGGTCAGCTCGTGCAGATCCGCGTACGTGATGGTGCGGGTGTCACCCGGCTCGCCCTCCCAGTGGATCGCGACCTTGTCACCGAGGCCCGCCTCGACATGCCGGTCCAGGCAGTTGTACGCCACATTGAGCTGCCCGCCGACGAACCACTTCGCGAACGGCGGATTCGACCAGTCGAGGACCTCGTCCCACTTCTTCGACCAGGCCAGCCGGTCGGCCTGCTTCGCCCAGAACGCGAGCCTGTCGCTCTGCGCCTCGGCGTACGCGTCGACTGTGACGTTGGCGTGCGCGGCGAGTTCGGCTGGCGGGGGGAACTGGCGCGTCTCGTTCAGCAGATTTGCCAATGCCTCGCTCATGCCGTGACTCCTCGTCCTCGGGGTGGTGACCTGCGTCTCGCTGCGGATGAGGGTAGTCGTGGCGTCCCCGGCCGGCGAGCGCTGCCCACTCCGTCGCGCCGAGCGGCCACCGGCGCGCGCCCGGCGGCCCGTCAGTGCCCGGACCCGGCGGGTACGCCTTGATCGGCCTCGCCCCGGGCCGGGTGGTCCGGGTCGCGATGCGGGCGGGTGCGACCCGCCACGCCGGGCCGGGTCGCTAGCGTGGGCGGGGTGACCACCGATCCGCTCGCCCCGCTGCTCGCGCTCGCCGACATCGCATCCGCCGTCGACCAGGCCCGCGAGCGCTTCGACCAGGCGCTCGGGCACCGTGCGCTGCGCCGCAACGGCGGACAGGTCGCGGCCGAGGTCAGTCTGCGCTCGGCGGTGGCCAGCGCCGCCCTCGAAGGGGCCGTGCACGAGCGCGAAGAGGTCCGGGCCGGCACCGTGACCGACCCCGTACTCCAGGGGGCGTTACGGGTCGCCGGTGCGCTGCCCGGGCTGAGCGAACTCTGGCCCCGGGCACCCCGGCAGGCCCTCGCCAAACTGCACGTCCTCGCCGCCCGCGACATCGTGCCGGAGGCCGAACTGGGCCGCCCGGTGGCCGACCCGGTGGTCGCCGCCCGACTCGACGGGCTCGCCGGGCTGGTCGCCGGCGGCACGAAGGTCTCCCCGCTGGTGCTCGCCGCCGTCGTACACGGGGAACTGCTCAACCTGCGCCCGTTCGCCGGCCCGTCCGGCGTGGTGGCCCGCGGCGCCGCCCGCCTGGTGCTGCTCTCCAGCGGCCTCGACCCGCGTGGCCTGCTCGCCGTCGACGTCGGTCACCGCGACCGCGAACCGGAGTACGTCGGCTCTGCCGGCGCCTTCGCCACCGGCACCCCCGACGGCCTGCGCTCCTGGCTGCGCCACTACATGGCCGCCGTCGAGGTCGGCGCCGACCAGCTCACCGCCATCGGCGACGAGATCCTCGCCGCCGCCTGACCCCGCGCCGGTCAGCGGCGCCGATCATCGGGGCGTGGCTCCGACCCGGGAGTGGGTGTCAGGCCGTGGTGGCGGCGCGGGTGCGCCGGTGCCTGCCGTACCAGGCGATGCCGATGGCCACGCCCACGCCGACACCCAGAGCCGCCGCGGCCACCGGGACGGCAGGCCGCTCCCGCAGCCGGCGGCCCAGCGGGATCGGGTGCCGGAACTCCAACACCGGCCACGCGTTCTCCGACGCCAGCCGCCGCAACTGCCGATCCGGGTTCACCACACTCGGGTGCCCCACGCACTCCAACAACGGACGATCGCTGTACGAGTCGGAGTAGGCGTACGAGTCGGCAAGGTCGTAGTCCCGCAGGGCGGCCAGCTCCGTGACCGCCTCGACCTTGCTCGGACCCGCCGCGTAGAACTCCACCTCGCCGCTGTACCGGCCGTCGCGCACCGTCATCCGGGTGGCGATCACGTCGGTCACCCCGAGCAGCTCACCAATCGGCCGGACCATCTCCTCGCCCGACGCGGACACCAGCACCACGTCCCGACCGGCAGCCTGATGCTCCACGATCAACGCGGCAGCCTCGGCGTACACGTAAGGGTTGATCAGCTCGTGCAGCGTCTCCGCGACGATCTGACGGACCTGCTCCACCTGCCAGCCCTTGCAGAGCGCAGCCAGATAGTCCCGTGTTCGGGCCATGGTCTGCTCGTCGGTGCCGCCCAGCCGGAACATCAGCTGCGCGTACGCCGACTTGACCACGTCACGCCGGGTGATCAGCCCGTCCCGGTAGAACGGCCTACCGAACGCCAAGGCGCTCGACTTGGCGATGACGGTCTTGTCCAGATCGAAGAAAGCGGCACTTCGGCCCACGGCGCGAAAGTCTAGCCCGATGGTCTATCGTCGGCGGGTGCCCGGGGTCACGCCACCCCTCAGACCTGCGGGCCGGCACCGCCATCTCCGCTCCGCGTGATCACGCTCACACTGCGCGAGGATATTTTCGCACTGAGTGGAGACGGCACCACTCGACGTGACGGGCGCGCTCAGGCAGACTTGTCGGTACGACGAGCTTTCACATCCACGAAAACAGACAGACCCTCGGCGGTTGCACCCCCCGTGACCGCTGAGTGGTTCGGCTCGACCCCCCCGGAGCCGAACCATCGACGACCCCCGTCTCCCCCCGACGGGGGTCGTCCCTTTCCCGGGAGCGCTTCCGGCCAGGTGAAGGCGTGCCTCCCGGGTCCGCCGGTCGAGGCGACGGGCGGAAAGTCAGCGAATCGTCAGCGAAGGTCAGCCGGACCCGGTCGGCGTAGTCCTCGGGCGTGTGCGTGTACCGGTCCAGCGTCGTCGACGCCTTCTCGTGCCCGACCACCCGCTGCACCACGTTCACCGGTACGCCGTCCGTCACCAGCCAGGTAATGTACGAGTGCCGAAGGTCGTGGAACCGCAGTCCGCCGACCGCCGAGGCCGCCGCGTGCGCCACCGCCGCAGCTTCCGTCGGAACTCCGCCCGCTGCTCCCGGCCGTCCCGGTCCGGCCACGTCGCCATCCACCGGCCCGGCGCTACCTCGGTGACCCGGCCGAGCAACCCGGCCCGCACCAACGACGGCAGCCATACCCGCCGACGGAAGTTCGACCGCCGCTGCGGCCCGCCGTCCCGGTCGGCGAAGACCAGCGCGCGGCCGTCCGGCGAGGTGGGGCCGCCCTGCTGGCGCAGCTCGTCGACAAGGAACGGCGGCATCGGCACCGCCCGCACGCCAGCCCGACTCTTCGGGTACGCCCGCAGCACAACCCCGCCGTGGGTCTCCACGGCCACCTGGGCGACGTGCAAAAGCCCGCCGTCGATCGCGTACCGCGCCCGACACGTAGACGCTCACGGGACCGGGCCTTGCGGTGGAAGCTTGCTCGCCCGTACCAGAATCTGCGCTTGAGGGCCGCGACGGCCCGACGGGGAGAGCCTGATGCCCTCAACCCAGATCCATTCGTCCTGTGGAGGGCGGTTGACCACCAGCCGCACCCCGGTAACCCACAACCGCACCGGCCCGTCTGACGGCAGAAGGCGATCGGTCGCGTCGATGTCCAGCACCGCTCCGAGCCGTACCCGAACGTCAAACACCGCGTCTCCTCGTCTTTGACGCCGCGTTGCTGCGAGGCGGCGCGTTCTCAGTGGTAGGCCGCTGGATCTGAAGACCGGCGATCTGAGCGAAGACCTCCCGCCGGGCCAGTGCTTCACCGGTGGCCAGGTTGATGGAATATCCGGTCAGCCACACCCAGCCGTGATACGTCGGCTTGTCGCAGACCGAGGTGACCCGCAGCCACAGCGCCCGGTCACCGCCGAACTGCACCGACGCCCGACCGTCGATCAGCACCAGGTCACCTGGAACAGGGACACCCGGCCGAGGCGGCGTGACGGTGCGAGGCACCGGGGCGGGCGGGCCATTCACGGACCGTCGTTCGGGTCGAGGTCCTACACCAGCACCCACCCCGGGCCAGCCTCAGCAGCTCGACGCGCGACCGGATCCCGCGCAGTCCAGGCATGACCGACGCGCCACGGCGCGGGTCCGCTCTGCGCCACGCCCGATTGCCCGTACGGCGGTGCGGGCGAGGGTGTACTTCCACCCCGCACCCGAGCAGGATTGACAGTTGGTCGATGCGTTCAGCCCCGTCATGCAGACAGGTTGTGGCACAAACTGCCCAGCTACCCGGAAAATCCTTCCGGGGTCGCAGCCGACCGAGGGGAGACGGTGGACCAGTGCGCGGAAGAACCAACAACCTGACCATCGGCGAACGCGTCGCCTGGTACCGCTACCGACGCGGCCTGTCCCAGGAGGTCCTAGCTGGACTCATCGGCCGGACCGCCGACTGGCTGGGCAAGATCGAAAACAACCGGATCGAGCTGGACCGACTCTCCGTCATCAAGTCCCTCGCCGAAGTCCTGGACGTCTCCCTCGGCGACCTACTCGGCGAACCGGGGTTACTCGACTGGACTGACGACAGCGGCACAACGACCGTCCCCGCCCTCCGCGCCGCCCTCATGGACTACCGCGCCCTCGGCCCCTTCGTCAGCGGCACGGACACCGAGCCGACGAGCGTCGCCGTGCTCAGGAAAGAGGTGGGCGCGCTCTGGGATGCCTACCAGGACTCCCGATTCGGGTACGTCACCAGCCGCCTGCCCGAGCTGCTACACCGCGCCCAGGCCGCCGCCGACCACCACAACGGCGACGACCAGGACCAGGCTCGTCGGCTCCTCGGCTTGGCGTACCAACTCGCCGCCACCCAACTCACCAAGCTCGGCGAAAGCGAGCTCGCCTGGATCGCCGCCGACCGCGGCCTGACCGCCGTCCGACCCACAGGTGACCCACTCGTCACCGGGTCCCTGTTCCGCTCCGTCGGACACGCCCTGCACGCCACCGGGCGCTACGCCGAAGCGGTACGCCTCACCGAAGACGCCGCCGGCTACCTTGAGCCCCACCTCAAGCACGCCACACCAGCGCTGCTCTCCGTCTACGGGACGCTGTTCCTGTCCGGCGCGATGGCCGCCGCCCGCTCCAACGACGCCACCACCACCCGCACCTTCCTCGCCACCGCCGACCACGCCGCCGGCCAACTCGGAGCCGACGCCAACCACCTCTGGACCGCGTTCGGCCCCACGAACGTCGCCATCCACCGCGTCGCCACCGCCGCCGAACTCGGCGACCTACAAGTCGCCATCGACCTCGGCCCGCGCGTCGACACCGCCGGCCTACCGATGGAACGCCGGGTACGCCACGCTCTCGAAGTCGCCCGCGCCTACAGCTCGTGGAACCGCGTCGACGACGCCCAGGCCGTCATCCTCGACGCCGAACAGATGGCACCCGAGCAGGTCCGGCACCACTTCCTCAGCCGCCAACTCGCCCTGACCTGGATTCGACGGCAGCGCGGCAAGCCCTCAGCCGAACTGGTCGGCCTGGCCCAGCGACTCAAGGTGCTCGACTGAACCCAGTCCATCTAGGCTGCCCTGGTGACGACCAACGAGATGCCACCCATGGCAACCCCACGCGTCGCCGCCGGCGCCCTCTTCTTCAACGACGAAGGCCACGTGCTCCTGGTGCGCCCCAGCTACAAAAAACACTGGGACATCCCCGGTGGTTACGTCGAACCCGGCGAGTCACCCCGAGCCGCCTGCATACGCGAAATCCAAGAGGAACTGGGCCTCACCCTGGTAGTTGGACCGATGCTGGTCGTGGACTGGGCACCCGTCGAACATGAAGGTGACAAGCTCCTCTTCATCTTCGACGGCGGCTCACTCGGTGCAGAGCAGGAGCGCGACATCCGCTTCGCGGACGGTGAACTGACCGAGTGGCGCTACGTCAGCGCAGAGTCCTTGGAAGAGCACAGCCCACCCCGGCTCGCCCGCAGAATCCGCACCGCCATCGCAGCACGCAATAACGGCGTGTCCGTGTATGCCGAGCACGGCAGCGCAATCTAGACCGCAGTTTCGATACACAATCAAGGCGGCCCGACACGGGCCGCACGCGCCGCCGCCTGGGCGCGCGTCCGTCGCTCCGCTGGCGCTCCGACTCCGGACACGCAACTCGCCCGGCGGCTGGCGCGGAGAGCGGGAAGCCCGGGGCCGCCGCAGACGGTGGAGCCGAGGGTGGTTGGTGTTCGTGGGCCGGCAGCCGACCGGGCCGCGCCCCGAGCGGCGCGGCGACGGGCACGCCGGGTCCGCGCGGCGGGTCGCGGCGGCGAGCTGGTCGCGGTTACCGCGCCTCCGGCGGGGGGCGCAACGACTCCGAGATGGTCGGGGGTCCGTCGCGCGTCGCGGTCCGTGGGTGGTTGCGCAAGGCCACCCCGCCAGCCGACGACCCGGGCGAGCCGAGCAGACCACCACCCGGCCCGCCAGCTTCCGAACGTGCGTCAAGGCCGTCTTGACTCGGCGGACCGAGCGGCGGCCCGCTCCCCCGATGGGCGGGTCGGCGGCAGACGGGATGGCTAATTCTTCACGATTGGTGGGTCGAACACGAGGGGTTGGGAGCGTTAAGAGAAAGGACTCATGAGCTGCATTGCAATCGCTGCCGCTATAACTAGCAAGATTGCGAAAAAGAGAGGCAAAGACGCTAGACCTAACTTTGTGCGGAAGATGAGTCTGAGGTCCTCACGCTTAACCGGAGGCATTGACTCCTTGATTGCATCAAACAGGGGCGCAACGAAGGCAGCCGTGATGGCCAACACCAACGTAACGGTGAATGAGCCTACAAAGCCGTCTCCTGCAACGACGCTTAGAGCACGCATTTCGCCCAGGGCTAGCACTACGAGTATGATGCACAGTTGAAAGAGCAGGTTGCGCTGCCAGTTCGGTACCGGCTTGCTCCCCGACTCGCGTATGCGCTTTGCCAGCGATCTGATCTCGAAGCCCAGGGCTAGCGCCACGACAGGAATAACCTGAGCAAGCAATTCCGCATACTCGCGACTCATGGTTTCACCGTACGCGCGCGGCGCAAGAAGATGCCTGATCCACGCGCGGAATTCTCAAGACCTTCCGCGATGACCCGTCTGGTGGCGACCAAAGGGGCGTCTTGCGGCCCCGTGCACGTCCATCAAGGACGATCCACGTGATGTGCCGATTTTTCTTCACGCGGGCGATTATGCAGGCGGATAGAAACGTATCACGGACTCGGCGGGCCAACGGGTTGATGCTTTCAGAGGGGTTTCCCGGACGGCGCGGCCATCTACCGCGAGTTCGTCAAGCGTTGTTCTTAGGTGCTTTTCCAGATAGCCCATCCTCTGAGCTTCCCGTACTAGGCTCAAAAACGAGGCAGCCTCGCCGGCTAGGGACTCAAGGTAGGCACGCAGCTCTTCAACAACTGGCAGCTCAGAGAACAAGTCGCCCTGCTGCATCCCTCTGTTCTCGTTGATGGTCGAGCCTTTAACGGGGTCTAGTCGCCATTTAACCGGATTAAAACACTCTAGGCCGCGATCGTCATGAGTAGCGAAGACAAGCGAATACCGAGCTGTCTCATTCCGGCTGGAGATAGAAACAGCGTTCGTGAGCACACCAAGCGATCGTAGACCGTCTTGGTACGCCGTCAGCAAGGCTTCTTTGCGGGCCGTCTCACCTTTGTGCTCCAGCGCGCTCTTCCAATGGTCGCCACCAAAGTGACTGCTCATTGCGTTCGCCTTGCTGGAGTCCTCACAAAACCTGTAAATTTCGTCCGAGAACCAGGTAATGAGCACTTCGTCGCGCGATCGGCGAAGGCACTTCTGTATCAATTCGAACGGCACACCGGCAAGATTGAAGGGGTCCAGTATCCACAGAGTGGGGATGTCCTTGCGGCTACCGCCATGTGCCAACGCGTCCAAAACTTCGAAAGTGTCCGCTGTCCCCGCTGGCTCTGCGGAATGAAACTTCAATTTGGGAGACGGCGGCAGCTCCTTCATTTTCCGGGTCAGATGCTCTCGTCGATCCGCACGTTTCTCGTTGCAGATAAACCGCAAAGTATTGAACTGCGAGAACGCGGAATGTTCCAAGAAAGTCTTTGAAATTACGAGCGGTGACCCGTCAGGCCCATCAAGATACTGACCCGGCCCTGAGAACGCGTCTACGATGCTCGACTGATCAAAAGACCTGCAAATCTTTCCCATCCAGCATTGCAAATAGTGTCGATACACCTGATGCTTGATGAGCACCCTCGGTTGACTGCGCCACAGCGTGTCCTGAGGTGGTGGCATGCGATGTTGACCCCCAATCGACACGAAACCGTCTGTACTCGAACCAGCACGCTCGGTTGATCCATCCTGCGTCATGCCAGGAGCCAAGGGAAGGGGTCTGGGATCTCATCTTGCAAGCGTCGCGATTGCCTCCCGGCGCTTGGGCTGCGGCATCTCATCCCACGTGCATCCATCGAGGATGCGACCGCCTGCCTTCGGGGTGCGTCCTCCCCACTGCTTGAAGAAGAAGGCTGTGTCGGCCGTCCGGCACTGGTCACGAAGCTCGCGGACCCAGTCCACGGCCACGGGCCGAGCCTTCGTACCCGACTCTCCTCCGGCAATCAGCCAGTCAATTCCTTCAAGATCCAGCCGGCCAAGAGGTGCGATGAGGGGCTCTGCCGAGATGAAGCGAACCGCCGCTGGGGCGGCTCGCAAGTCGTCTATCCGACTCAACACAGAAGAGTCCTCGACGCTCACTCCGATCCACACGTTCTGCGGCCAAGGCAGTGCTCCGGCTAGTTTGCGGAGCCGAGCGGCGCGTTTGGTGAGGATTTGGTAGGTATGCCGAGGCGTGGACTCCATAACCTCGAACACTTGCTTGACGAAGGCTGACGGAACCCGTGCATGAAAGAGGTCACTCATCGAGTTGACGAAGACAACCCGTGGTTCCCTCCACCGCAGAGGAGTGGCAAGCGTGTCTGGGTGGACTGTGACACCGAAGCCAGGACCGGAAGTTCTAGGATCACCGTCGTTCTGATACTTCCGCGAGCCCATAGCCTTGAGTCGCTTAGCGAGCGTCAGTGCATAGCAGTTATCGCAGCCATCCGAGATCCGATCGCAACCCGTAGTGGGGTTCCAGGTAGCTTCGGTCCACTCGATCGAGCTTCTGTCTGCCATGGTTGCTCCATCCTTGTGATCAAGCCATCATGTCGAACGCTTGTACGGAGCGGAAGTGGTTGGGCGGCACAGATTGGCGACGATCCCTGCCCACCTCTCAGACTGAAACGTCATGCCCGTGGGATGGGTACGGCTAGAGCCGGCCGAGCCCCCTCAGAGGGCGTAGGGCGGCTCCGAGTGCGCCCGATCGTGCACTGCGCGCCAGCCGCCTTACCGATAAGCCGGGAGACGCGCCGGCGACGATCGAACTGTCGGACGGGGAAGGTTGGCGCGCACCGGGCAGTCCGCTGTTGACAGCAGTGGTGACAGCAACTGGACGCGACAGGGGCAGCCGGCATCTGCCGAGGGCGGACAGTTGCCCGAGGCTGTGGATGCGGCCGGACCTCGCCACACGAGGTGCACAGAGCTTGTAAACGAGACGTCGCCTAGACCTGACGCAACGACTGATCCGGTGGGTGATGGCGGTACCCACTGCCGAAACAGTCTCTTTAGGATCAAGGCGCCGCACAGCCCGCGGCGCGCGGCCCGGCCGGCGCCCCGGCCCGGCACCCCCGGGACGTGGACCCCCACCCGGCTGGGGCGCCGGCCGACCGCTGCCAAGGTAAGTAGATGTGGTCCAACGATGAAGCCGAGCTTCCGGCGGGAGCACTCGGGCTTCTGGGATGAGGGTTGTCACCCCGACCACCGACGACCCAGGCGAGCCGGGCAGACCTGCCCCTGGGCGCCAAGGTCGTACGTCCAGTGGGGCGCTCCACCTTGGCGCCCAGGGGCAGGCCCGCTCCACGGTGTGTGGGTCGACGGCGGACGGGATGACAAGTATCTGAGCGTCAGGAACAGGCTGGGATTTCGAGCCTCCCAGAGTGCCCCTACCAACGGTTGTTCTGGTGACCTCTATGCATTACGAGCGGAACTCATCGTAGGCGGCTTGCGTGCGCTTAAGAACCATCAGCATGCAAAGGATAAGATGCACCACGCTAAATACCACAAGTGCGCTGATTGGTGTACCTAGCGCGCGGTCCTTGACCGTTGTGCTAACGCCAACGATCAGGACTGATGTTGTAAACAGGCCCACAACAATGGCGTAGGCCACATTTTGCTGTAACTGATCGACAAGCTGAGCGGTGCGTCCGCGTTTTGAAATCCGAGGATCATCTGTAAGTCGAAGTCCAAGGGTGAAGACATGGACCAGCAAGCCGAATAGCAAGGCTGTAAACACTGCTACGCCGGCGAGAATCCCTTCTACACCTCGGAGGCGAAAGTCGAAGAAAAATCCGCTTACGGCTAAAGCGGCAGGAAATATAAAAAGGCCCAGAAAGTCCTGGATTCGGAGTCTTTGCTTAGGGTCGTTCTGGTCAACGAGGGTGTCGAGTTGCCGTCTGATGATCGGTGTCACCGACCACTTAGCGCTCACGTATGGCCCCCATCTTTGCCAGTAGATGTGCTTTCGGCCATTCTTCGGTGTCCCAGTCGCCCAGCAGCTCCCTCCCCAGGCCGGCGGCAAGAGTCGGGGCAGC
The DNA here is from genome assembly GCF_042898105.1 of Micromonospora sp. NPDC000663. NCBI lineage: Bacteria > Bacillati > Actinomycetota > Actinomycetes > Micromonosporales > Micromonosporaceae > Micromonospora > Micromonospora sp. NPDC000663. The sequence goes on along the minus strand of NZ_JBIAYR010000003.1, from coordinate 85,580 downwards.
TTCCTTCATGCTAGCGTAGACAATATGATCATCGGCTCGGCCGTCGCCGTCATATTCAATTGGGTGGATCAGTGCCGGCAGATTCTCACGGCCTACGATCACCGTACGCTCCTGGGTTCCGTCATCTAGGGTCAGTCGCGTTTCATCTCGTGCATGAACTCCCAGCCCGAAGATTGTTTGCGCGCTGACTGTTCCCTCTAGAAGGCCCGACTTCATGGAACTCCCGAAGCCTTCGCTGCCCCAGCGGGGTTTGGCCTCGAACACCAATTTCCCGATGAGGTCTGGATCGACGCCATTGCCGATGTCATGCGTACCACCGAAGCGTACAACCTTGATGTTCGTTAGCTTTGCATTATCGCGATACTCCTGCCAGCGCTCGAAATCAATTAGGCTTTCGGTGTGAAGCAGCAGCTGCCCGTTGAAATTTTCCCGGAATGCCAATTCCAGCTGGCGCAAGAAGAAGCCACCCGAGCCGCGATTTCCATACCGTTCGGTAAGAAACATTGCAGTTGTTGACTGCGGCGCCCAGACGATCATATTCCGCGTCGAGACGACGGCGGATTCATCCCTACTGTAAGTATGGGTAGTTCCGTGATGACGGGTATGGCGAATGTCCCCCGTTAGGCCGAACCGCCCGTAGTCTGCAACGAATGCTATTTGGCGTCCTGCTGGATCGATCGATTTAACCGCGTAGTATTCCTCCGCGTCATCGTTCCTGTATGGCTCCTTCTCCAGATCGTTAAGAAGTCCGTGAATGAGCGCGAGCAGGTTGTGTCCAGTGCCACCGATGTCGTCTAGCGGCAGCCGCTCATCGGGCCGGTACCGCCGTGCAACGTACAAGCCGTAAGCGGCGAACGCATGCCTGCTCATTAAACGCCCCAAGTTATTCTAGAGGTGACCTTATTTACACCGTACGACATTCGTCCGATGTGGGCAATCACGCATGTGTATGCCGTTCTTGCCGTAAGTTGTTCTTGGGCTTGGCCGCCCACCAGTCGTAACGCCACTGGAGGGCGTCAGGGTGGGGCTTCTTAGGCAGGTTGACCAGTGTCGGGAACTTGACCCCTAGGTCAGACAAGGTCAGGCCAGGACGGATCTCAACGGCATGCGTGGTTGGGTGGATGGCGAACAGGCCGGCGTCGAAGGCTCGGTGAAGGGCGGCATTCATGATCAACCCATTGCGGGGGTCTCCTGTGCCACCGTCGGCGTCGGGCACGAGATGCACCGCTTCGAGCATCTCCGGCACTGTGACCCCGGACAGAGGGCACACCGCGCCGTATCTCTGGATGACCTGCAACTTAAAGCGAGGCTGGCCTGGGCGTTCGCGCGTAGACCTCACCTCGCGTCGGCTTGAGTTGCCGAACAGCTCAAACGACTGGTCATCGGAGTCGTCATGGTCGAGCACCCTCTTTGGTGCATCCGCAGCGAAGGCCAGCGAGAAGATTCTTGCGCGGTCGTCCCAGCCCTCGATCCACGCCAAGCGCACCTCACGCCATTGGGATTTGTGTCCAGGATCTGAGATGACGAACACCGGCACGCTGAGTTCGGCGGCCCGCTTCATTGCGAGGATCTCGCTGTCGTCCCGCTTGCCCGCCCGGTTTGTACTCGGGTAGTGGTACAGGATGCCGGCGTCGTTCAAGTCGTCGGCGTAGTGACGACCAGGGTGTAGAACTCCCACTGCAACACCATCTGGATCTACTTCCTTGGTGCGTTTGGCATCAGGGTTGGCCCCTGTCTCTCCACCGCTGAACTCGTCGTGGCGGAGGCTGCCGCGTTCCGGGTACTGGTAGCCGTAAGCCGCCCCTACGATCGCCTTCGCGTCATGGAGCTGACCGTCGACAACGGCCCAATACTTCTGCGCGGCGCCGAACCCGTAGCGCTCCCTGAAAGCTGTACGGCCGATCTGCCTGTGCTCCTCTGCTGCCCCGTACACAGCAGCGCGGTCGGTGAGCTGATCGACATGCATGCGCGTAGGCCCTCCCTCGTGTGGCCGCATGTTATTCGAGGGGTACGACAGGGTTTCTAGCGCCAGATGTAGGCACGGCCAGCCCAGCAGTACAGCAGCGAGGTACAGCAGCCGAGAAGGCTGAATGCAGACGAACGGGGCGGCTACAACCCTTCTGACCTCGTACACCACGTGTTCCAACCGAGTCGCCACTAGTCCCTCGGTCGCGGGCCCGACCCAGCTCACATGCTCGATCAGTTGCGCCAATGCTGATTCAGACGCTCTGGCCGGCGCGGCTCGGGCGCCTGATCGAGGGCCTGCCCCATCGGCGTCATGCCGTCGCACACCTGGATGAGTGGCCCCGGTGGGGGAAAGGTCATGTCCCGGAACGCGGGGTGGTCAGGGTGCGCTGCAACCCACTCAAAAGCCTGGTCCACTAGACGTTGGTTTACGTCCGCCGCCAGCTCCACGGCATCCGCTCCGGACAGCCCGAGACGCAGCTCTGCTCGTTCCCCGTGCGGGCCGAGCACGATGAGCGCGGTCGGGCTGACCGGCAGGGCGACCTCCTCCGCAATCGCCAGGCCAGACGGCCGCGTCGGATAAAAGTGCACGATTTCGTGCTTGCGCTTGCGACTTCGGCTTGGCCTCTTAGCGTTCCTCCGCCGCTGTTTTGGGGTTGCGAAGCATTGTGGACGGTGTCGCACGTAATCGTCCCCAAATACAGCAATCACCGGTTCGTCGCACGTAATGAACAACGGTTGATCTATGTTGACCAGCGTTACAGGTCGCCCCAGCAAAGCCTCCATGAGTTTGGGTGCGGACATGCTAATCACCCGTAAGTGCTCGTTCGGGTGAGGGATGATACGCAGGTCACTGGCGTCTTTGGGCAGGCGGCCCTGGTTCACCAGCTTAATCCCATAGTCCGCCAACAACTCCCCTTCCCGCCGCCGACGAGCGCCCCGGACAAACTGGAAGGCGATGAACTGGGCGAGGGTCAATCTTTCCTCCTGGTCAAGCGGGCGAGGAACGTGGAAGGGGCTAAGCAGGCGGGTGAAGAGCCGCGAACCCTCGTTATCTACATCGGCCAGGATCGTCTCTAGACGGCCGTCTGGTTGTCCGTCCTGATTCATGAACGTGTAGAAGTTCTTGATCGCTAGGTCACCGATGTTCCGGATACTCGCCTTCCCGGTCGCACGGTCCCGTACCAGCAGCTGTTCCTTCCGAGCGAACCGTTGAAGGTAGGACTTGGGCACCGTGTGGTGGCGGCTTCCGACGTTGACGTCAGGCGACGTGCTGGCCCACCAGTCATCGACTTTCGTAACAAGGTCGGGGTTGGTGGACAGCAGTGCATCTGCCCAAGAGGACGGAAGACCTTGCCGTCGCCCGTGTGAGTCCGCCATGTTGGTTCCCATCTACTGCAGGAGCGAACCTAATCGTGCCTGAGCGGCGGTCGGCTGCCCAGCGACTTCCGGCGATCCTTCCGGTGCCACCTGCACTGGGTGGTCCTTCGCGGCGGGACCGCACCGAGAAGCGTCAGACGCCTCCCAGAGCCCGATCTTGTGCAATTCCCAAGCTGCCAGTCTCTGACCCCAACCTGACCCAGCACGACGCCCACAGCCGCCACCGGATGAACGCCGGCCACCAGCAAGTGGGGAGACGAGGCGGTTGGCGGCGCATGCGGGACGCTCCTACGGATTAGAGGGTTTGCGTTGGGAGCCCTAGGTGAGCCACCGGGGCGAACCGCGCCGTACGAGCCCGGACGGATGCAGTTGCTGAAAGCGCGGCGACCAGGCGACCTGGACGTTGCCGAACGGCTGCGGAGTGGTCTTGGGAATCTACGGATCAGAGGGTGGCTGTACAGCCATCCGTACAGCCAAGCCGGCCGACCGGCCCGCTCATGAGTGGACGCGAGCCGACGAAGACGAACAGGTCAGCCGCGTAGCCTACGCCGGCCGACAATCGTCTTGATCTTTGCGATGCAGAGGTCGGAAGTAGGTGCGCGCTTGCGGAATGCCCTGCGGGCGGCCTCCGGCCGTCCTCGGGCGCCCGCAGCGCATCATCCGGAAGTCAGCGGATCGTCAGCGAACGCCGTACCGCGTGGCGACTCCCGATCATGCTCGACAGCACTTCCGGTATGTCTGACCACGCGGTACGGCACTTGATCACACTCGCTGCTACGTCAGGTCACTTTCCCCCCGACGGGGGTCGTCCCTTTCCGGGGAGCGCTCCACCGCAGCTCACAGGTCGTCTCCCTCCGTGGGCGTTTCTGCGGCTGTACGCCAGTGACCGACTGCCGGCGTGTCGGGCCCACCACGTGCTTGGCGCTCGATCCAGACGACCGATCACAAGCTGGCGGCCTGCCCGAGGCGGCGAACGCCTTCACGGCCTCAAGCAAGCGGTCGAGGTAGGCAGGTCCGGGGCAGGGTCCCGTGACTCGTGGGTGCGGGCCTCATCGGAGGCTGTGTGCAGGAAGAAACCGTTACCGATGTCCGGTAGGTCGACGGCGCCGACTGCCGCGTACAGGTCTACGAGGTCGCCACGGATCGCTGTCACCTGATCCGTGACAGGTCCGGCTAGACGATCTTCGTCGTTCCTTGTTTCGGGCTGCTGGCGTTCAGTCCCAGAAGTTGAACAGCAGCTCGCCGAGGGTGGTCGGCCTCCAGTAGCTGATCTGGTCGTGCTCGCTGGGGTCGAGGGCGCCCAGGTCAACCTGTGTCAGAGGGGTCTGCAGCTGGTCGACGGTGAGGGCCTGGACGCGAGTCAGGGCGTTGATGGCGTCGGCGAGGTCTGGATGGTCGACGAACGTGACGGTGACGTCGCCGATGGCGTGGGGGCGGGCGAAGGCGACGAACGGCAGCGTGATGTGCCGCAGCACCGCGATGTGGTGCGGGGCGTCGGCGATATCGACCGTGTGGAAGTTGGGCGTGACACCTGCGGGAGTGACGCCGGTGACGGTGGCGTCGATGGCGCGGGCCGCGTGGTGACAGACGGCGGTGAAGACCCTGAGATCCGCGTGGGTGCCGGGCGGCCGGTTGAAGCCGGTGGCTCCGGGCGGCAGCTTCATGTCGGGCTCCGTGGTCGTCGCGGTCGGTGCAGGCTATCCGGCGCTGTCGTGGAGGTGCGGATCCGCGATCCTCGCGCATAGCAGATCCATTGTCCCGGCGGGCGTTGTCCACAGGCGCCCCAGTTATCCACAGAAGGCCCATCAGGGGCGTTCAGCGACGGCTGGTCGAGAGCAGTGTCGGCGGCACAACCGAGCCGACCGCTGGAGGCCGCGATGCCACCCCGTACCTCCGTTCCGCCCCCGATCAGACGGCTTCCCCTGCTCGTCACCGGCGACGATGACCTGCTCGACGATCTGCTCCGGCTCGCCGCCGCCGGCGGCACCGAGGTGGAGCTCGCCGCCGATCCGGCGGCGGCCCGTACCCGCTGGCTTCCCGCGCCTCTGGTCCTGCTCGGCGCCGACCAGGCGCAGTCGTGCCTGCGGGCCCGTTTGCCCCATCGGCCCCGGCTGGTGCTTGTGGGCCGGGCCGGTCAGCTCGACCCTGGTTGGCAGATCGCCGAGCTGATCGGCGCCGAGCATGTCGCCACGTTGCCGACTGCCGAACCGTGGCTGGTGGACCGGTTCGCCGAGCAGAGTCCCGGTGATGCTGACGGCTCCGGTGCACGGATCGTGGCGCTGTTCGGCGGGCGCGGTGGCGCCGGCGCGAGTGTTCTCGCCGGTGGCCTGGCGGTCACCGCGGCGCGGGCGCGGCTGCGCACTCTGCTGGTCGACGCCGATCCGCTCGGCGGTGGTCTCGACCTCGTCCTCGGTTGGGAGCAGTTGGAAGGGCTGCGCTGGCCGTCGCTCAGTGGCGCCGACGGGCGGGTCGACGCCCCGGCGTTGGTCCGGGCGCTGCCCAGCCGGGGCGACCTGGTGGTCCTCTCCTGGGATCGCGGCGACCTGTTGGCGTTGCCCGCGTCGGCGATGGCGGCGACAGTCGACGCCGCCCGACGTGGCCGGGACTTCGTGGTCATCGACCTGCCCCGGCAGTTGGACGACGCCGCCGTGGTCGCGCTGCAGGCGGCTGATCAGGCGTACGTCGTCGTACCTGCGGAGTTGCGCGCCGTCGCCGCTGCCGCCCGGGTGGTGGCCGCCGCCGCCCCGCACTGCGCCGGGCTCTCGGTGGTGGTGCGCGGGCCCGCCCCGGGTCGATTACGTGCCACCGAGGTGGCGCGGGCGCTCGGGCTGCCCCTCGCCGGCACGCTGCGCCCCGAGCCGGGGCTGTGCCGGGGGTTGGAACGGGGCGAGGCGCCGGCCGCCGCCGGGAAGGGGCCACTGGCGGCGCTCTGCCAACGGATGGTCGCCGACCTCACCGGCGTACCCGCTGCAGGTGCGGCATGACGGGCCGGCCGGACGACCCCTCCCTCGCCGCCCGGGTGCGGCAGCGCATCGCGGGCGCCACCACCCCGGTCACGCCTGCGGCGATCGTGTCCGCCGTACGCGCGGAACCCGCCGCCGCGGTGCTCGGCGACACCGCCGTGCTGCGCATCGCTGACCGGGTGCACGACGACCTCGTCGGCGCCGGGCCGCTGGCGCCGCTGCTGGCCGATCCGGAGGTGACCGACGTACTGGTCAACGGCGTCCGCGTGTGGGTCGACCGGGGAGCGGGGCTGCACCAGGTCCCGGTGCCGGTGGGCACAGTGGAGGACGTCCGCCGGTTGGCGCAGCGACTCGTCGCCAGCGCCGGACGTCGGCTCGACGACGGCTCCCCGTACGCGGACGCCCGGCTGGCCGACGGCACCCGGTTGCACGCCGTGCTGCCGCCGGTGGCGACCGAGGGTCCCTACCTGTCGCTGCGTACCTTCCGGCACCGGCCGTTCACCCTCGACGAGCTGGTGCGCCAGGGGACGGTGCCCCGACCTGTGGCTCCCGTGCTCGCTGCCGTGGTCGCCGCCCGGCTGGCGTACCTGGTGACCGGTGGCACCGGGTCGGGCAAGACGACCCTGCTCAACACACTGCTCGCCCTGGTGCCGGCGACCGAGCGGATCGTGCTGGTGGAGGACGCCGCCGAGCTGCGCCCCGGCCATCCGCACGTGGTGGGGCTCCAGGCACGTACCGCCAACGTCGAGGGGTCGGGCGTGGTCAGTCTCGGGGACCTGGTCCGGCAGGCGCTGCGGATGCGGCCCGACCGGCTGGTGGTGGGCGAGTGCCGGGGCGGTGAGGTGGTCGATCTGCTGGCCGCGCTCAATACCGGCCACGACGGCGGCGCCGGCACGTTGCACGCCAACGCGCCGTCCGACGTACCGGCGCGGCTGGAGGCGCTCGGCATGCTGGGCGGCCTGCCCCGGGCCGCGCTGCACGCCCAGGTGGTCGCCGCGTTGCAGGTCCTTTTTCAGGTACGACGTGGCGACCGTGGGCGGGTCCTGGAGTCGATCTGTCTGTTGCTCCCGGAGGGACCGGACCGGCTGGTCACGGTGGTCCCCGCCTGGGTGCGTGGTCGTGGTCTGGGGCAGGCGGCCCGTGCGCTGGGGGCGCTGCTGCACGAGCGTGGCGTGGCGGTGCCACCGATCCTCGGTGAGCCGTGGCCCGGAACGGCGGGTCCGGCATGACCGGCGGAACGATGCTTGTGGTGGTGCTGCTCGTGGCCGCCGCGGTTCTGGTGGCGTGGCCGGTGCGGACCGTCCGGGCCCGCCGCCGTCGGGTGCTGGCCGGGGGTGGAGGCACCGCCGGCGTTGATCCGGATGAGGCCCTCGTGCAGTGGGTGAGGGAACTGGGCCGCACGCCCGGAGATCCGCCACCTTCTGGCCGCCCGACCACCGCTTCGCCTCGCCCGCCGACCGCCGGTGGCGGACGGACGCTGGCCGCCCCCTACACGCGGGACACTCTGAGCGGCACGAGATGGGCGGGGGAGGGCGGCCCGACTCGTCCGCCGGGCCCGGCCCGTCCGCCGACCCGCCGGGACCTCCGTCGCCCCGCCGGCACCACCCGGCCGGGAGCGGTGGTCCTGGACGCGGACCCCCGCGCCGACGGCTCCGTGGCCGTGCCGACGGTCGGTGTCGGGGAGCCCGAGGTCGATCGTCTGACCGGCCCGTCAGTCGGCCCGGCCGACAGTCGCATCGCCCGGGACGCGGACGAGCTGAGCCGCAACGCGACTGCGATTCCGACGGTCCTGCCAAGGGATGTCGGCAACGAGGACCCACGGGTCGCCGACCGAGTTGGTGGCGGGTCGCGCGCGACCGCGACCGCAGGGGCACGACCGGCGCGCGCACTGCTGCTGGTCTGCCTGGTGGGGGCCGGTGCCGGTGCCGTGGTCGCCGGTCCGGTCGGCGGCGTCGCAATGGGCGGGTACGGCACGTTGATCGTGCGTGGCCTGTTGCGTCGGCGGGCCAACCGGCGCGCCGACCGGGTCCGGCGGCGTGCGTTGGACCAGCTCTGTGGCCTCGCGGCGGACCTGCGAGCCGGCCTGCCCGCGCCGTCGGCCATCGACATCGCCTCGGTCGGCGGCTCGGACCGGCTCCGTCAGCTGACCTCGGCTGCGGTGCGGCTGGCGGACCGGACGGGCGCACCCCTGGCGGAACTCGTCGAGCGGATCGAGGCGGACGCGCGGGCCACCGACCGAGGGCTCGCCGCCGCCGCGGCACAGGCGGCTGGCGCCAGGGCCACGGCCTGGCTGTTGGCGGGCCTGCCGGTCGGCGGGATCGGGCTCGGGTACGGGATCGGCGTCGATCCCGTGGCGGTGCTCCTGCACGACACGGTCGGCGGCATCTGCGCGATCGTCGCGGTTGCCCTCCAGGTCGTCGGTCTGCTCTGGGCCGAGCGGCTGGGCGCCACCCCGGGGCAGGCCGCCTGATGTCCCAGCGTGGAGCGGGGAGCGAGCCAGCGACGAAGCGCGGATCCGCCAGGTGGCGGCGGCCGGACGCCATCCGGCTCGCGGCGGGCCTGGGTGGGCTCGCCGTGGCTGTGGTGATCGAAGGGTGGTTCGGGCTGCTCGGCGGGGCCCTGGCCGCGTACCTGCTGGATGTGGGCCTGCGGCGGATCGAACCGCCGGCTGTCCGCAGACGCCGGCTTCGGGAGGCCGTCGACCTGCCGCTCGCCGCCGACCTGTTGGCCGCGGCGATGCGGGCCGGTGCTCCGGTGGACCGTTCGGTGCTGGCCGTCGCGGAGGCGTTGGACGGTCCGCTCGCCGGCAGGCTGGCCCGGGTCGGTCGCACCCTGCTGCTCGGTGGCGGTCCTGCGGAGGCGTGGTCGGCGCTCGACGGGGTGCCGGGTGCGGAGCGGCTGGCATCGGCCGCGTTGCGTTCGGCAAACAGTGGTGCCGCCCTGGCCGGTGCGCTGACCCGGCTCGCCGACGACCTGCGCGCCGACCGGGGCACGGCCGCCGAGGCGTCGGCCCGCCGGGCGGGCGTGCTCATCGTGCTGCCGTTGGGGCTCTGCTTCCTGCCCGCGTTCATTCTCGCCGGCCTGGTGCCGGTGATCGTCGCTGTCCTCGGCGACGTGCTCTGACCCATCGAGAAAGGGAACAGCCATGCGCAAACTCATCGGCCGCCTGCGGGGCGACGCCGGGATGAACACGGCCGAGTACGCCGTCGGCACGCTCGCCGCTGTCGCGTTCGCCGGGATCCTGCTGAAGGTGCTGACGTCCGGCAACGTCCAGTCGGCGCTGACCGCCGTCATCGACCGGGCGTTGAAGTGATCGGGCGCCGGCAGGCCGGCCGCGATCGGAGGTCCGGGCGTGCGGCTGGTGGTGGGTTCAGATTCCGCGCTGCGGTACGGGCCGCCAGCGGGGACCGCGGGTCGTTCACCGCCGAACTGGCGGCCGGTCTGCCGGCGCTGCTCCTGCTCCTGCTTGCCGGGCTGACCGCGGTCAACGCCGTCAGCACCCAGGCGAGTTGCCTGCACACCGCCCGGGAGGCGGCACTGGCCGCCGCCCGGGGCGCGGGAGGCGGGCCCACGGGACCGCCGGACGCGGAGGTGTCGGTGTCCGTCGAGGGCGAGCGGGTGCGGGCGACGGTGCGCGCACCCGTTCGGACGCTGGGCGGCCGGCTTGGGCGGATCACCGTGTCCGCCACCGCTGTCGCCGCGATGGAACCGGGCGCTGCCGAGGGGGTCGGCAGTGCGACGAACTGACTGCTCGCCGGACCGCGTCGGGCTGCGACGAACTGACAGCGCGTCGTGTCGCTCCAGGCACACCCCTGACGCCAACCGACTCGACGACTGTCTGTTGGAGGCGGAGCGCGGGGGTGCGACAGTCCTGATCCTGGCGATCGGGCTGGCCTTCGTGCTGTTCGGGACGTTCGGCGCGGCCGTCGCCGCCGCCGGGATGGCGCGTCAACGGGCAGCGGTGGCAGCCGATCTCGGCGCCCTGGCCGGCGCCGCCCGGGCACTCGACGGCGACGAGAGGGCCTGCGCGTTGGCAAGTGACATCGCCGGACGCAACGGGGGCCGGCTGACCGCTTGTCGCCTCGACGGGCTGGACATGCTGGTGACCGTCGAGGTGGCGTTCACGCCCCTACCCGGAATGTCTCGGGTCGCGACGTCGACGGCCCGGGCCGGCCCGCTGCGCGGCTGAGCAGCAACCTGACGCGCCGCGCGCCAGAGCGCCGCCCGCCGCGGATCAGCGGCGGGCGGCGCACAGGGTCTGGACTGTCAGCGCGACTGGAGCGCGTCGAGCGCCACGGCCATCGCGATGACGAGGCGGCGGTCGAGCTGCGGGTTCTGCACCTCGACGACGTACTTGTCGCGCAGGCCCCACTTCTTCACCACGGTGAAGGCCGGCTGGCCATTGGCGGTGAAGTCGAAGTGGTACGGCAGCCAGGACAGCGAGTCGACGAACCGGCGCAGCAGGGCAACCGGCAAGCTGCGCTCCTGACCCGTCACCTGCGGCAGACCGGCCTGCTCGACGTGCCAGGTCGACCGCAGCAGCGACTGGGCGAAGTCCTTGCGGAACAGGCCGATCGCGTTGCCGGCAGCGTCGGTCACGTCGTACGTGGCACCGAGGTCGAGGCGCTGACGGGCCTTGAAGCCGAGCAGGGGCTGCTGCTTCGAGTCGTCCGTGTAGATCGTCACCTGCTCCTTGAAGGCGAGTCGCTTCTGCTGCGCGAACGCGAGCAGCTCACCCTCGGTGCCGTCCGGGGAGACCGCCCGGACCTCGTACTGGTTGACCATCATCCGCAGCCGCTGGCGGACGTGGAACTGGTGCTGGCTCTGCAAGTTGTCGAGCTGCATCTGATCTCCTCAGGGAAATGATGCGCCGGAGTCTCGCACAGCCCGGCAACCAACCGCGCCCCCGCTCTCACCACCGGTGCCGGCGACCCGCCCGTGAGGTCAGCGGCCGTCCGCTGTCGCTACGCGCAGCGCCCACGTGTTGAGGACCTGGTGGATGCCGCGCAGCCGTTCGTTGATCTGCTCCAGCCGTTCCGCCTGGGCCAGCGCGGCAAGCGCGGAGCCGAGCGCGATCTGCTGGTCGAGGGTGAGTTGTTCCTGGTCGATGGTGTAGAGCAGGTCGACGGTCTCGGCGATGGTGTCGGCCACGGCTCCTCCTCGGGGCGCGGGGGTGAACAGCAGGACAGGCATCGATGGAAGCGCTCCCATGCATTGTGCCCCGTGCCGGGTGGATTCATGCAAGGGTCGATCAGGCGGGCAGGTTCGCGAGGACCACGTCGAGCACCCGGACCGCGTCCGGCTTGGAGAGGGGGTTGTTGCCGTTGCCGCACTTCGGTGACTGCACACACGACGGGCAGCCGGCCTCACAGCCGCACTCCGCTATCGCGTCCCGGGTGGCCCGCAGCCACGCCGACGCCGTCCCGTACGCCCGCTCCGCGAAGCCCGCGCCGCCCGGGTGCCCGTCGTAGACGAACACGGTGGGCGCCTCCGTGTCCGGGTGCACGGCGGTGGAGAGCCCGCCGATGTCCCACCTGTCACAGGTGGCCATCAGCGGCAGCAGGCCGATCGCGGCATGTTCGGCGGCGTGCAGCGCACCAGGCACGTCTGCCGGCTGGACCCCGGCCGAGGCCAACGACTGCGGCGACAGCGTGAACCACACCGCCACCGTGCGCAGCTCGCGGGTGGGCAGGTCCAGCGGCCGGGTGTCGATCACCTCGCCGGTGGCGATCCGCCGCCGCTGGTACGACACCACCTGGCTGGTCACGTCCACCTCGCCGAGGAACATGCCGACCGGGCCGGCGTCCACGTAGGAACGCACCGACACCACTGACAGGTCGGTGACGTCCCGTGCGTGGGTGGACCAGTCCGGCTCCTCGACGTGCACAAGCGCGCAGCCGTCGGCGAGGTCGAGGTCGTCCACCACGTACGAGACGCCCTGGTGCAGGTAGACAGCGCCGGGATGGAGCAGGAAGTGCGACGAGCCGCCGTCGACGGTGCCGAGCAGCCGGCCGGTGGCCGACTCCACCACGCAGACCGGTGCGCCGCCCTCGCCGCGCAGGTCCACCTCGGGGCGTTCCCGGTGCCGCCAGTACCAGCCGGTGGGCCGTTGCCGCAGCGCCCCGGCGGCCACCAGCTCGTCGATCGCCTCCTTCGCCCCGTCGCCGAAGAGCGACAGGTCGGCAGGGGTGAGGGGCGCCTCGACGGCGGCGCAGGCCAGCTGCGGGGCCAGCACGTACGGGTTGGCGGGGTCGAGCACCGTCGCCTCCACAGGCGCCCCGAAGATCGCCTCCGGGTGGTGCACGAGGTAGGTGTCGAGCGGGTCGTCGCGGGCCACCAGCACGGCCAGTGCCTCCTGCCCGGAGCGCCCGGCGCGGCCCGCCTGCTGCCACAGTGACGCCCGGGTGCCCGGGTAGCCGCAGATCAGCACGGCGTCCAGCCCGATCAGGTCGACGCCCAGCTCCAGCGCGTTGGTGGAGGCCAGGCCGAGCAGGTCGCCGTGCAGCAGCGCCCGTTCCAGCTCGCGCCGCTCCTCGCGCAGGTAGCCGCCCCGGTAGGCGGCCACCCGGTCGCCGAGCCCCGGGACGGCGTCGTCAAGTGCCCGGCGGGCGTTGGCGGCCACCACCTCGGCGCCCTTGCGGGAGCGGACGAACGCGAGTGTGCGTACCCCCTCGGCGACCGTGTCGGCGAGCAGGTCCGCGGTCTCGCGCAGCGCCGACCGGCGGACCTGGTGGAGGTCGTCGTGGTCGCCGGTCGCCTGCGGGGGCACCGGGGGCGAGGACCCCGAGTCGGGTGGCAGCAGCGGTGGCTCCCAGAGCGCGAAGGTGACCCCGCCGCGCGGTGAGGCGTCCTCGGTGACGGCCGTCACGGGCAGGCCGGTCAGCCGCCCGGCCGCGGTCGCTGGGTCGCCGGAGGTCGCCGAGGCGAGCACGAACACGGGGGTGGCCCCGAACCTGGCGCACTGCCGGCGCAGCCGACGCAGTACGTGCGCCACGTGCGAGCCGAAGACCCCCCGGTAGGTGTGGCACTCGTCGATCACCACGTACGCGAGCCGGCGCAGGAAACCGGACCACTGGGCGTGCCCGGGCAGGATGCCGTGGTGCAGCATGTCCGGGTTGGTCAGCACGAACCGGGAGTGCCTGCGGATCCACTCCCGCTCGGCGCGCGGAGTGTCCCCGTCGTAGCAGGCGGGGCGTACGCCCTCCAGCTCCAGACCGGCGACGGCCCGCAACTGGTCGGCGGCGAGCGCCTTGGTCGGTGCCAGGTAGAGCACCGTGGCCCGGGGGTCGGCGAGCAGGGTGGCCAGCGCCGGGAGCTGGTACGCCATCGACTTGCCGGACGCGGTGCCGGTGGCGACGACGACGTGCCCGCCGTCGTACGCGAGGGTGGCCGCCTCGGCCTGGTGCCGCCAGGGCGCGGCGACGCCGCGACGGGCGAACGCCTCGCGCAGCTCCGGCGGTGCCCACGGCGGCCACGGCGCGGGCACCCCGGCGCGGGCCGGTACCCGTTCGACGTGGGTGACCGGGTCGCCGGCGGTTCGGGCACGCAGCCGACGCAGCAGGTCGACAGGCGTTGGCCCGACGCCTCGACCTGCGGATACGGTGGCGCTGGCCGACGGCTCCAGGTCATGCCGCGGCGACAGACGCGCGGAGCTGAAGTCGTCGGAGGTCACGCCCTGCACTCTCGCACTGGTGTTCGGAGATGAAAAGTCGGGCCGGGGGGTAAAGGGAAGCCTCCGCCGGCGACCGCAGGCTGGCCCGGCGGTAATGGTTAGATGCCCAGAAGAGTTTACGGCTCTGGCGAGGAGGACCGATGGAGCTGTCACTGGCGACCCGCACCGTGGGTGAGCACACGGTGCTCGAGGTCGGCGGTGAGGTGGACGTCTACACCGCGCCCCGGCTCCGCGAACGGCTTCTCGAACTGATCGACGGCGGCGCCCGGCACGTGGTGGTCGACCTCGGTCGGGTGGACTTCCTCGACTCCACCGGGCTGGGTGTGCTGGTCGGCGCGCTCAAGCGGCTGCGTACGGCCGGCGGCTCGTTCGCCCTGGTCTGCGACAAGGAGCCCCTGCTCAAGATCTTCCGGATCACCGCGTTGGACCAGGTGTTCCCGCTGCATCCCACTGTCGATGCCGCGGTCGGCGCGGAGCCGAGCGGCGCCGACGCGTGATGGCGACAGTCCGGCTCTCCTTCTCCCCGGCGCCGGTGCACGTACGCACCGCCCGGCTGGTCGGCGTCGCCGTCGCCAGGCGCGCCGGGGTCCGTGAGGACCTGCTGGACGAGGTGCGGCTGGCCATCGGCGAGGCGTGCACCCGGGCGGTCGCCCTGCACCGGCAGTACGGCGTGCCCGATCCGGTGCTTGTGGAGATGTCCGACGGTGGCTCGTACGCGGTGCGGGTGGTCGACCGGGCGCCGATCGAGGCCAGCATCGGGCTGGCGGCGCTGCCGCCGGACGAACTGGCCAACGAGTCGCTCACCGACGAGGCGTTGACCACAGGCGTCGGCTTCGCGCTGCTGGCCGGCTTCGTCGAGGACCTCCAGGTGCGACCTGTCGACGAGGGCGTCGGCACCGAGGTGCGGATGGTGTGGCCGGTCGGCCGCTGATCCACGACTGTCGTACGAAGGCCGCATCCCCGTCGGGATGCGGCCTTCCTGTCATGGATCGATCCCTATATCAGATTTCGTTTCATAACACAGCGATGAAGATCATCGAGACACGGTGCCACCTGGGTGTGACCTCCAACACTGTGGAGGGCTACAGTACCCGGGTTGTCAGCAAGTGATCCATCCCGCAGCCAGCGGGTATGGGTGGTCATCGCTGGTCCGCTGGTGTGGGTTGGCGCGCTTGCGATTCCGCATCCAGGCGCTGGTCGGTGCGTCTCCACCCACCGGCGCGAGTGTTCGGTAACAGGAGGACACAGATGTCCGAGACCTTGGCCGCCGACGGCGGCGGGCTTTCCCTTACCGGAAGCAATGTGACGTACGTCGTCATCGCCGCGGTGATCGCGCTGGTGGCGCTCGTCTTCGCCGCCGCCCTCACAAAGGCGGTGTTGGCAGCCGGTAAGGGCACCACCAACATGCAGGAGATCTCGGGGGCGGTCCAGGAGGGCGCCTCCGCCTACCTGCTCCGCCAATTCCGCACCCTGGCGATCTTCGTTGTGATCGCCGTGGTGCTGCTCTTCCTGCTGCCGGTGCACGACACCGATGGCAGCGAGACGGCCGTGAAGATCGGCCGCTCGCTCTTCTTCGTGGTGGGCGCACTGTTCAGCGCGTTCATCGGCGGCGCCGGCATGTGGTTGGCCACCCGCGCCAACCTGCGCGTCGCCGCCGCCGCCCGGGAGCGACAGGGTGGCCGCGAGGCCGCCATGAAGATCGCCTTCCGGACCGGTGGCGTGGTCGGCTTCCTCACCGTCGGCCTGGGCCTGTTCGGTGCGGCACTCGTCGTCCTGGTCTACCGGGGCGACGCGCCGACCGTGCTGGAGGGCTTCGGCTTTGGCGCCGCGCTGCTCGCCATGTTCATGCGGGTCGGCGGTGGCATCTTCACCAAGGCCGCCGACGTCGGCGCCGACCTGGTCGGCAAGGTCGAGCAGGGCATCCCGGAGGACGACCCGCGCAACGCCGCCACCATCGCCGACAACGTGGGCGACAACGTCGGTGACTGCGCAGGCATGGCCGCCGACCTGTTCGAGTCGTACGCGGTGACGCTTGTCGCCGCGCTCATCCTCGGCCGGGCCGCGTTCGGCGAGGACGGCCTGGTCTTCCCGCTGATCATCTCCACCATCGGTGTGCTCGTCGCGATCGTCGGCGTCTTCATCACCCGCCTGCGTTCGGCGGACCGCAACGCGCTTACCGCGATCAACAGGGCCTTCTACATCTCGGCGGTGCTCTCCGCGGTGCTGGTGGCGGTCGCCGCGTACGCGTACCTGCCGGCCACCTTCGGCGAGTTCGACGGTGGGCTGACCGACGCGTCAGGCAACCCGCGGCTGGTGGCCATCGGCGCGGTGGTGATCGGTATCGTGCTGGCCGCCGCGATCCAGGCGCTGACCGGCTACTTCACCGAGACGAACCGTCGCCCGGTGCAGGACATCGGCAAGAGCTCCCAGACGGGTGCGGCCACGGTCATCCTCGCCGGCATCAGCATCGGTCTGGAGTCGGCTGTCTACTCGGCGCTTCTCATCGGCGCCGGTGTCTTCGGCGCGTTCCTGCTGGGCGGCAGCTCCATCACGCTGTCGCTGTTCGCGGTGGCGCTGGCCGGCACCGGCCTGCTCACCACCGTCGGCGTCATCGTCGCCATGGACACCTTCGGGCCGATCTCCGACAACGCCCAGGGCATCGCGGAGATGTCCGGCGACATCGACGAGCACGGCGCGCGGACGCTCACCGAGCTGGACGCGGTAGGCAACACCACCAAGGCGATCACCAAGGGCATCGCGATCGCCACGGCGGTCCTCGCCGCCACCGCGTTGTTCGGCTCGTACACCGACTCGCTGCGCACCGCGTACGCGGACGCCGGGGTGGGCGACGTGGGGTCGGAGATCCTCAACTCGCTGAACGTGGCCAACCCGCGCAACCTGGTGGGCCTCATCATCGGCGCGGCTGTGGTCTTCCTCTTCTCCGGGCTTGCCATCAACGCGGTGTCCCGCTCGGCCGGTGCCGTGGTGATGGAGGTCCGCAGGCAGTTCCGTGAGCTGCCCGGCATCATGGACCGCACCCAGCGCCCGGAGTACGGCAAGGTCGTCGACATCTGCACCCGGGACGCGCAGCGCGAGCTGATGACCCCCGGTCTGCTCGCCATCCTGGCGCCGATCGCGGTCGGCTTCGGTCTCGGGCCCGGCGCGCTGGCGTCGTACCTGGCCGGGGCGATCGGGGCGGGCACCCTGATGGCGGTCTTCCTGGCCAACTCCGGTGGAGCGTGGGACAACGCCAAGAAGCTCGTCGAGGACGGCGCGTACGGCGGCAAGGGCTCCGAGGCGCACTCCGCGACTGTCATCGGCGACACCGTCGGCGACCCGTTCAAGGACACCGCCGGCCCGGCGATCAACCCGCTGATCAAGGTGATGAACCTGGTCTCGCTGCTGATCGCGCCGGCCGTGGTGGCGTGGAGCGTCGGCGACGACCGCAACGTCGGTCTGCGGGTGACCATCGCGCTGGTGGCGACGGCGATCATCGTGGCGTCGGTGATGTTCAGCAAGCGCAAGGGCATCGCGATGGACGACTCCGACGCCGGTGGCAACACCGGCGCGGGCAGTACGGACCACCGCCCGGAGACGGTCAGCGCCTGACCGTCGACGGCACCGGGGTCCCCGGTCGACGTACGCGTCGGCCGGGGACCCCGGCCGTCCGGACCGGTGCCACGCCTGGCCAAAGGCCGTACGCTGCAACGCATGCGTACGTGCCGGGCGTCTGCCGCCGGAAAGTTCACGGTGGTCCTGGCCACGATCGTCGTCGTGCTCACCGGCTGTGGAGGGAACCCCAGCCCCCGGGCCTGGGCGGCCACCGTCTGCGGTGCGCTCACCCCGTGGCGCTCCGAGATCGACAAGCTGACCAGCAGCACGGATGAGCAGATGACCGCGCAGACCACCCCGGCGCAGGCCAAGGAGAACCTGGTGCGGCTCTTCGGCGGGGCGGAGCAGGCGAGCGAGACCGCACGCCGCAAGGTGGAGCAGGCCGGCGTGCCGGAGACCGACAACGGCGAGGTGATCTCCGCAGGCTTCCGTGGCTCCCTGGAGAAGATGCGGGACGCGTACGGCCGGGCCCGGGACACCATCGACAAGCTGAGCACGAGCGAGCCGACCGCCTTCTACGCCGGTGTGCGGGCCGCCGTCGAGACGCTCAACAAGGAGTACGACGCCAGCGCCCTGGACACCAGCCAGCTCAACTCCGAGGAGCTGAAACAGGCCTTCGACGAGGTGCCGGAGTGTCGCTGAGCGGGCTCGGTGACCCCGGGAAGGCGCAACCGCCCCCGGCGCTGTTCCCCGCGCCCGAGCCCGACGTGTCCGTACCCGCGCGGCGGCGCGGAGGCTCGACCCACCCTGACCCACAGGTCCCGGCCGACGACGCCGGCAGGCAACTGGTCTTCTTCGGCGCCGACGCGGCCGAGCCGACGGTCGCCGACCTGGCCGGACTGCTCGCCGGTCCGGGCGAGGTGGTACGGATGGGCGGCACCGCACGCCTCTCGGTACGTGTGGACGCCGCCTGGCGGGTGCACGTGCTCGTCGCCGAACTCAGACAGCGCGGGCTGGCGGCGAGCTGGGAGCCGACCGGGGACGAGCGACACGCCGTCCGTACGTCGTACACCCGGGTCTTGAAACCGCTCGCGGCGGCCTGGCTGAACGGCCCGGCGAAACGCCCACCTGCCACCTTCCATCTCACCGGCCGGCGGCTGCGGTTGTGGCTCGCCGCCGCCGGGACGCCGGAGCCGCCCGGCGGGTTCCTGCTGGGGCTCGGGGAGAGCGACCGGGAGTGTTGGGAACCGGTGGGCGCGGCGCTCGCCGCCGCCGGGCTGGCCGGCACGTTCATCGGCTCTGACGAGGGCGGACCGGCGTACCGGATCACCGGCCGTCGCCGCCTGGCCCGGCTCGCCGAGCTGGTCGGCGGCCCCCCGCCCGCCACTCCGGCCGACGCCTGGCCGGTGCGTCCCTGAGCTCCCTGTCGGGTGGGGGCGGGCCTGGGCGGCGAGGTGTCAGGTGTAGGACAGTCCGGCGGGTCGATCCAGGCCGAAAACGGGCGGGTGGGACCTCGGCCGACGGTCCGCCATCGTCACAGTGACCCGCTTCGGGGCCTACCCACGGTGTACGGTGGCGCCGTCCGGCAGTGCCGAGCGCGGCGGGGCGGGAGTTGACAGTCGCGCGGTGGCGGTTTGCCGCCCGCGAAGCCCGAAACGCGGACGGCGCGTTACGTTGGACATCCGGACCGCCGGTGCGACGGCGGGGTCGAAAGCGGTCGCTGTCCGGGCGCCGGCAGGCCACGAGCAGGAGTGAGGTCGGGGAGAGACGTGCCGAGCAACGCTGGAACCACCCGTCTGGTCATCGTCGAGTCACCGGCGAAGGCCAAGACGATCTCGGGCTACCTCGGCCCGGGGTACGTCGTGGAGGCCAGCTTCGGTCACGTCCGCGACCTGCCGCGCAACGCCGCCGACGTGCCTGCCAAGTACAAGGGTGAGTCCTGGGCCCGCCTCGGCGTGGACGTGGACAACGGCTTCCACGCCCTCTACGTCGTCTCCGCCGACCGCAAACAGCAGATCAGCAAGCTGGTGAAGCTGGCCAAGGAGGTCGACGAGATCTTCCTGGCCACGGATGAGGACCGCGAGGGCGAGGCGATCGCCTGGCACCTCGTGGAGACGCTCAAGCCCAAGGTGCCGGTCAAGCGGATGGTCTTCCACGAGATCACCAAGCCGGCGATCCAGGCGGCGGTGGCCAACCCCCGGGAGATCGACCGCGACCTGGTCGACGCCCAGGAGGCGCGGCGGATCCTCGACCGGCTCTACGGCTACGAGGTCTCCCCGGTGCTGTGGAAGAAGGTCATGCCGAGGCTCTCGGCCGGCCGCGTGCAGTCCGTGGCGACCCGGATCGTGGTCGAGCGGGAGCGGCAGCGGATGGCGTTCCGCACCGCCGAGTACTGGGACATCCTGGCCACCCTCGCCGTGGCGGACGCCGGCGAGGGGCCGCGCAACTTCAACGCCACACTCATCGCGCTGAACGGCGACCGGATCGCCACCGGTAAGGACTTCGAGCCGACCACGGGCCGCGTCCGCGCCGGCGCCGGGGTCGTCCACCTCGACGAGAGCGGCGCTCGGGGCCTCGCGGCGCGCCTCGACGGGCGGCCGTTCACAGTCACCCGGGTCGAGGAGAAGCCCTACCGCCGCCGGCCGTACGCGCCGTTCATCACCTCCACCCTCCAGCAGGAGGCGGCCCGCAAGCTGCGCCTGTCCTCGCAGCAGACGATGCGCACCGCGCAGCGCCTGTACGAGAACGGCTACATCACCTATATGCGTACCGACTCGGTGAACCTGTCCGAGACGGCCATCTCGGCGGCCCGCCGGCAGATCGTCGAGCTGTACGGCGAGCGCAGCGTGCCGCCGGAGCCGCGCCGCTACACCGGCAAGGTGAAGAACGCGCAGGAGGCGCACGAGGCGATCCGCCCGGCGGGGGACAACTTCCGCACCCCGGGCGAGGTGGCCAAGGAGCTGTCCGCCGAGGAGTTCAAGCTCTACGAGCTGATCTGGCGGCGGACCATCGCCTCGCAGATGACCGACGCGGTCGGCTCCAGCGTGTCGGTGCGGATCCGGGCGGTCTCCACCTCGCAGGAGGAGGCCGACTTCGGCGCGACCGGCAAGACCATCACGGACCCGGGCTTCCTGCGCGCGTACGTCGAGTCCTCCGACGACGAGAACGCCGAGGCCGAGGACGCCGAGCGCCGGCTGCCCACCCTGGTCAAGGACCAGCCGCTGACCGCCGACGAGCTGGCCGCGCAGGGCCACCACACCCAGCCGCCGTCGCGCTACACGGAGGCGTCGCTGGTCAAGGCCCTGGAAGAGCTGGGCATCGGCCGCCCGTCCACGTACGCGTCGATCATGCAGACGATCCAGGACCGGGGGTACGTCACCAAGCGCGGTCAGGCGATGATCCCGACCTTCCTGGCGTTCGCGGTCATCGGGTTGATGGAGCGGCACTACCCGCGCCTCATCGACTACGACTTCACCGCCACAATGGAGAACGAGCTGGACGAGATCGCCGGCGGTGACCACGCCGCTGTCGACTTCCTCACCGCGTTCTACTTCGGCAGCGCCAACGGCGCCGGCGACCAGGACATCGCCCGCTCCGGCGGGTTGAAGAAGCTGGTCACCGAGAACCTGAGCGACATCGACGCGCGAAGCGTCAACTCGATCCCCCTCTTCACCGACGACGAGGGCCGCGAGGTCGTCGTACGGGTCGGCCGGTACGGGCCGTACCTCCAGCGTGCGGTGCCCGGCGAAGCCCCGACGACACCTGCCGAGGGCGAGGAGGCCGGTGCCCAGGGCGACCGGGCGCCGATTCCCGAGGGCCTGGCCCCGGACGAGCTGACCCCGGAGAAGGTCCACGAGCTGTTCCTCGGCGGCGGTGGTGAGCGCAAGCTGGGCGACGACCCCGCCACCGGCGAGCCGATCGTGCTCAAGTCCGGCCGGTTCGGCCCGTACGTGTCCAGCGGCGAGCGCAAGTCGTCGCTGCTGCGGACGCAGACACCTGACTCGCTGACCCTGGACGAGGCACTCAAGCTGCTCAGCCTTCCCCGGCTGGTGGGCGTCGCGCCGGACGGTGTCGAGGTGTTCGCCAACAACGGCCGCTACGGTCCGTACGTGAAGCGGGGCGAGGAGTTCCGCTCGCTGGAGTCCGAGGACCAGATGTTCACCGTCGGTCTGGACCAGGCGCTGGCCCTGTTGGCCGCCCCGAAGACCCGTGGACGGCGGGCCGCCGCGCCGCCGCTGCGGGAGATGGGCGTCGACCCGGCGACCGAGAAGCCCCTGGTGATCAAGGATGGGCGCTTCGGCCCGTACGTCACCGACGGGGAGTTCAACGCGTCGCTGCGGCGCGGGCAGACCCCTGAGGCGTTGACCCTGGAGGAAGCCTCCGAGATGCTCGCCGAGAAGCGGGCAAAGGGTCCGGCGCCGCGCAAGAAGGCGGCGGCGAAGAAGGCGCCCGCCAAGAAGGCGACGGCCACCAAGAAGACGGCCGCCGCCAGCAAGTCCACGGCCGCTAAGAAGACCACCACCGCCAAGGCGACGGCGGCCAGGAAGGCGGCCCCGGCGAAGAAGGCGGCCCCGAAGAAGGCCACCGCCAGTCCTGCCGAGGAGTGACAGCCAGCAAGCCGCCCCTAATGGGTTAGATGTCCAATTTGGTGGCGAGGCTCTGGTGTGGACTGCCTAATGTGAGGGGATGTTCGCAGCTCCTGTCCCGCGGCGGCGCGTGCTCGTCGGTGCTGCGGCGGGTGCGGTGCTGCTCGCCGTGGCCGCGGTCGGCATCCGCACGATGGACGCGGACAGCCCCTCGCTAGCCGTCGCCACCGCGTCGCACGCCTCCCCGCACACCGGCGCCCCCAGGGCGTCCACCGGGCCGACCCGGGATCCCGCCAACCGGCGGACCGTGCGACTCGTCGCCGCCGGTGACGTTCTGATCCATCCAGCGGTGACCGACCAGGCGCGCCGGGACGGTGCCCGTGCCGGCGGCATGGACTTCGCGCCGATGTTCGCCGGGGTCGCCCCGGCGGTCCGTGGCGCCGACCTGGCGCTGTGCCACCTCGAGACGCCACTTGCCGATCCCGAGGGTCCGTTCGCCGGCTATCCGTCGTTCAACGCGCCCCCGCAGGTGCTCGACGGGCTGCGCACCACCGGATTCGACGGCTGCTCGACCGCCTCCAACCACACCCTCGACCAGGGCGCCGACGGGGTGGCCCGGACAATCCGCGCACTCGACGCCGCCGGGCTGGGGCACACCGGCAGCGCCCGCAGCGCCGCCGAAGCGGCCAGGCCCCGGATCTACCAGGTCGGCGACGTCCGCGTCGCCCACCTGGCGTACAGCCTGAATCTCAACGGGCTGAGCCGCCCCCCGGGCCAGCCGTGGCTGGCCAACCTGATCGATCCGCCCGAGATCCTCGCCGCCGCCCACAAGGCCCGCAGCGCCGGCGCCGACATCGTCGTGCTCAGCCTGCACTGGGGTACGGAGTATCAGCACCTGCCGGACGCCGACCAGCGGGCCTGGGCCCAGCAGCTGATCTCTTCGCCCGACGTGGACCTCATCCTGGGCCATCACGCCCACGCGGTGCAGCCGTTCCAGCGCTTCGGCGACAAGTGGGTGGTCTTCGGCATGGGCAACGAGCTGGCCCGGCACGAGGAGCCGATCGACGACAACCGCGAGGGTGTGATGGCCCGGGCGACCTTCACCGAGACCGCCCCGGGGCGCTGGACGGTGACCCGGATGGAGGCACTGCCAACCTGGACCGACCTGGCGCCGGCCCTCCGGCTGGTCGACCTGACCGCAGCGCTTGCCGACCCGGGCACCCCGCCAGGTCTGCGGCGCGACTACCGGGCGGCGTACCAGCGGGTGCTCGGCTACGTCCGGGCCCTGGGTGCCGGCGCGGACCAGGTGGTGGCGTCGGGCGGCTGAGCGCCGCCGCCGAGGACGCCGCCGACCTGGACGACCTCGCGCTCTAGCCGTCAGGCCCCGAGGACGTGGGTCAGGTGAGGGCTGGCGAACACCCGGTCGGGGTCCAGGCGGTCGCGGACGGCCTGGAAGTCGGCGAAGCGGGGGTACGCGGTGGCCAGCGAGGCCGCGTCGCGGTAGTGCAGTTTGCCCCAGTGCGGGCGACCGCCCAGCTCGGTGGCGACCTTCTCGAAGGCCTGGAAGTACGGCTCGTACGGCATCCCGACGTACTGGTGCACGGCGATGTACGCGTTGTCCCGGCCGTAGCCGTGCGAGAGCCAGATGTCGTCGGCGGCGGTGAAGCGCACCTCGACCGGGAACAGCACCTTGAACGGCAGCCCGTCGACGATCCGTCGGAGCGCGGCGAGCGCGTCGGGCAGCGCCTCGCGGGGAAGCCCGTACTCCATCTCGACGAAGCGGACCCGGCGTGGGGTGCAGAAGACCCGGTCGGAGCGGCCTGTGTAGCGGCGTTCGGTGAGCGCGCGGGCGGACACGGCGCTGATGCCGGGGGCCAGTGCCGGCACGGCCCGGCCGAGACGGCAGGCGCCGGCGAAGACGGTGTTGGACAGGAAGTCGTCGTCCAGCCAGCCGCGCCAGCGGGGCAGCGGCCGGTCGTTGGTGGGTACCCGGTCGTTGGCCTTGACCTGGACCCGGGACGTGTACGGGAACCAGTAGAACTCGACGTGGTCGTGTCTGCCGATGAGCGCGGGCAGCTCGTCGAGCACGTCGGACAGGGCTGCGGGGCGTTCGTGGGCGCGCAGCACGAAGGCGTCCACGCAGCGCAGGGTGACCTCGACCAGGACGCCGAGCGCGCCGAGGGACACCCGGGCGGCGGCGAGGACGTCGGGGTGTTCGTCAGCCGAGCAGCGCAGCACCTCTCCGGTGCCGGTGACCAGGGTGACGGCCTCGACGAAGGTGGACAGGCAGCCGTAGCCGGCGCCGGTGCCGTGGGTGCCTGTGGAGATCGCCCCGGCCACGGTCTGCGCGTCGATGTCACCGAGGTTGGGCAGCGCGAGCCGGTGCCGGGCGAGGAGGCTGTTGAGCGCGTGCAGGGTCATTCCCGCCGGTACGGTGACCAGCCGGCGTTCGACGTCGACGCTGATGGTGGTGGCCAGTTCGGAGAGTTCCATCCGCCTGTCGTCGGCGAGCG
Source organism: Micromonospora sp. NPDC000663 (assembly GCF_042898105.1). NCBI lineage: Bacteria > Bacillati > Actinomycetota > Actinomycetes > Micromonosporales > Micromonosporaceae > Micromonospora > Micromonospora sp. NPDC000663. Next base: position 60,949 of record NZ_JBIAYR010000003.1, on the reverse strand, counting down.
CGACGGCGGTGAACGAGTGGCCGCTGCCGGTCACCCGGATCCGGTGACCGGTCGCCGCCGCGTCGAGGACGGCTTCGGTGACGTCTTCCGGCGAGGCGGGGCGCAGGATGGCGGTGGCGCTGCCACGCTGGTTGCCGGCCCAGTTGGACCAACGGGCGGTGGGCGGTGCGGTGCCGACCATGCGCACTCCTCATTCATGAATATGAACTGACTTCATATCAGGAACGTTGTACCTGGTAAATACCGCAATCGAGCCCCGCTCGTTGTACCGGTAGTCACGGACTCGTGACGTGTAGATATGTTCATCCGTCGAAGGGGGGTGGCACCGAGTGTCCACACCAGCCGCCACGACCGGGCCGCTGCGCCGCGTACCGGTGCAGGGTCGAAGTGTCGCGCGGGTACAGCGCATGTTGGATGCCTGCGCCGAACTCGTCGACGAGGTGGGGTACGAGGGGCTGACCACCACTCTGCTCGCCGAGCGTGCCGAGGTGGCGATCGGGTCGGTCTACCAGTTCTTCCCGGACAAGCGGGCGATCGTTCAGGCGTTGACGCTGCGCACGATGGAGTCCTACCTCCAGCGGCTCGACGAGCGGTTCGCCTCCGACGAGATGACCCACTGGTGGGACGGCGTCGACGCGGGCATCGACGAGTACATCACGATGCACCGCACCGTCCCCGGTTTCCGTACCCTGCACTTCGGCGACGTGGTCGACCTGCACCTGCTCGACGAGCAACGGGACAACAACGGCGTGATCGCCGACCAGTTGGCACGGGTGCTCACCGAACGTTTCGGCCTCACCGACGTACCGAAGCTGCGCTTCGTGCTGGAGATCGCGGTGGAGGCGGCGGACGCGCTGATCAAGCTCGCCTTCCGCCGGAAGCCCAACGGTGACGAGCGGGTGCTGCTGGAAGCGAAGGCGCTGATCCGGGAGTATCTGCACCGTCAGGTCGACGGCCGGGACAGCGACCGGACCGCCGACGAGCCGGCCGGGGCGGCGCAACCCGCCTGACGCGGCGCCGGGGCCGGCCTCAGAGGAAGGCCTGCCCCTCGCCCCGGTAGGTGGGCACGGTCGCCACGACCGCGTCCCCCTCGACCAGGTGCAGCTCGTTGACGCGTTCGCACAGCTCGCCGGCCTTGGCATGCCGGAACCACACCCGGTCGCCGACGCGCAGGGCAGCAGCTGCCGGGCCGGCCAGCGGGGTCTGCACCTCGCCGGCGCCCTCGGTCCCGACCAGCTTCAGCCCGGCCGGCAGCCACGGCCGGGGCAGCCGGCTGTCGGCGGCCGGACCTGAGGCGATCCACCCGCCGCCGAGCACCGTCGCCAGCTCCGGCGTCGGCCGGCGGACCACCGCGCAGGCGAAGAACGCCGCCGGGGTGGGTTGCCAGGCGCGGTAGGCGTCGAACAGCGTCGGCCCGTACAGGCCCGATCCCGCGGTGACCTCGGTGACCGCGGGATCGGCGCTGGTCGCGGCCACGCTGCCGGTGCCGCCGCCGTTGACGAATTCCAGGTCGGCGTGTTCGCGTACCGCGGCCACCGCCGCGCCCCGGCGGGCCAGCAACTCGCGGTACGACCCGCGCTGGGCCAGCCTGATCGCGCCGGCCAGCAGCGTCTGCCCCGGCGGAGCATCGCCCAGGCCGGCGATCTGCGCCTCGTACGACATGAGCCCGACCAGCCGGAAGCCGGCCCGGCCGGCGACTGTGGCGGCGAGGGCGCCGGCCGCCCGGGCGCTGTGCACAGGTGAGCGGCGTACGCCCACGTGCACCCGCCCGCGCAGCGGTCGCCAGGACGCGTCCAGATCGAGGCAGAGCCGCAGCTCGGCGAGCTGCCCGGGGGCGCGGACGTGGTCGATGAAATCGAGCTGCCCGGTGCCGTCGATCATCAGGGTGATCGCAGCGGCCAGTGCCGGGTCGGCGGCCAGCTCGGCGAGGGCCGCCCGGTCCGCGGTGGGGTACGCGAGCAGCACGTCGTCGCTCACGCCGGCCCGGACGAGCCAGATCGCCTCGGGCAGGGTGAACGCCATCACGCCCCGCCAGCCGCGCCGGCTGAGCGCCCGTCTGATCAACTCCCGGCTGCGGACCGACTTGCTGGCGAGGCGGACCGGCTTGCCGGCGGCGCGTTCGGCAAGCGCGGCCGAGTTGGCGTCGAAGGCGGTGAGGTCGACCACGGCGTACGGCGGGTCGAGGTGGGTGGTCGCCCGGTCCAGGCGCTCGCGAAGTTTGTCGCTTTCGATGGCCACGTGTGCACGCTAACTGTCCGACGATGAATGCGAAACACCCTCGCGTACGTCCGGGCTGCGGTCGGTGCCTCAAGCGGCCTAGGCTCAGCGAGCAGGAGAATGTCGCCAGTGGGGCGGCCCCCCACCGGGACTAGAGTGTTCCACCGGGAATGCCCAGCGATGGGCCGGCACGTGGAGGTACGGCCATCGAAAGCCAGAACAGCGGCGAGTCGCCCGGCGTGTCGCGCCCGGGGGACCAGTCGGGCAACGCCGCCAACAAGCCCAACGGCGGCCAGGTCGACGCGTCCGGCTACGCCGCCATCCGCTCGGTGCTGCGCATCCGGCCGTTCCGCAGGCTCTGGATCGTGCTCGGCGCGGCCTCCTTCGGGGACTGGCTCGGCCTGCTGGCCACTGCCCTCTTCGCCGCCTCGCAGGTGCAGGGCAGCACCGCCCAGGGTGCCGCGTTCGGTGGGGTCACCGCGATCCGGCTGCTGCCCGCGCTGGTGCTCGGTCCGGTGGCCGGCGTCTTCGCCGACCGGTTCGACAGGCGCTGGACGATGGTCATCTGCGACCTGCTGCGCTTCGTGCTCTTCGCCTCCATTCCGCTCTACGCCCTCAGCGGTGCCGCAGGCGGCCTGGTGGTCGGCTGGGCGCTCATCGCCACCTTCCTGATCGAGTCGCTCACCCTGCTGTGGATTCCGGCCAAGGAGGCCGCGGTCCCCAACCTGATCCCGCGGGCCCGACTGGAGGCGGCGAACCAGCTCACCCTCATCACCACCTACGGCCTCACCCCGGTCGCCGCGGCCATCGGCCTCGCCGTGCTCGACCGTGGTGTCCGAGGCGCCGTGGGTGGCGACCTGCCCTCCTGGGCGGAGCCCGCCCAGCTCGCGCTCTGGTTCAACGCCTTCTCCCGGCTCGCCACCGCGTTGGTGGTGGCGTTCGGGATCAAGGAGATCAGCGAGGCGCAGCGCGGCGAGGCGGAGCGTGCCGAGCAGAGCATGTTCCGGCAGTTCTCCGAGGGCTGGAAGTACATCGGTCAGACACCGCTCGTCCGGGGCCTGGTGCTCGGCATCTTCGGCGCCTTCGCCGGCGGCGGCATCGTGGTCGGCACGGCCAAGTTCTTCGCCAATTCGCTGGGCGCCGGTGACGCCGCGTTCTCACTGCTCTTCGGCGCGATCTTCGTCGGCCTGGCGCTCGGCATCGGGCTCGGCCCGATGGTCGTCAAGGAGATGTCCCGGCGCCGCTGGTTCGGCATGAGCATCGTCCTCGCCAGCGCCGCCGTGATGACCCTCGCCTTCGCCATCCACCTGTCCATGGCGATCGTCGGCGCGGTGCTTGTCGGCGCCGGCGCCGGCATGGCCTTCCTGGCCGGCACCACCCTGCTGGGCGGCGAGGTGGCCGACGAGGTGCGAGGCCGGGTCTTCGCGGTGGTGCAGATCGGCACCCGGCTGGTGCTGATCCTGGCCATCGGGCTGAGCAGCGTGCTGGTCGGCGTCGGTGGCTCACGCAAGCTGGAGATCGCCGACCTGGGCCTGTCCATCTCGTCGACCCGACTGCTGCTGCTCGCCGCCGGTGCCGCAGGCATCTTCGCCGGGATCAGCGCGTTCGGGCAGATGGACGACAAGAAGGGCGTACCGGTCCTCGCCGACCTCTGGGGCTCCATCCGGGGTCGTCCGCTCATGCCGTCCGAGCCGTTCGTCTCCGCCGGGCTCTTCGTGGTCTTCGAGGGCGGCGAGGGCGCCGGGAAGTCCACCCAGCTCACCGCGCTCGCCGAGCGGCTGCGCGATCAGGGGTGCGACGTCGTCGTCACCCGCGAGCCGGGGGCCACAGGCGTCGGACAACGGATCCGGTCCCTCGTGCTTGACACCTCCGGCGACGACGCGCCGTCCCCACGCGCCGAGGCGCTGCTGTACGCCGCCGACCGGGCGCACCACGTGGCCACCGTCGTCCGTCCCGCGCTGGTCCGGGGTGGTGTGGTGATCAGCGACAGGTACGTCGACTCGTCCCTGGCGTACCAGGGTGCGGGGCGTACTCTCCCGGTCGACGAGGTCTCCTGGCTCTCCTCCTGGGCCACCGGCGGCCTCAAGCCGGACCTGGTGGTCCTGCTCGACGTCGAGCCGCGCACCGGCCTGTCCCGGGTGGCCTCGCGCAACACCGGCACCGACCGCCTGGAGGCCGAGTCCGTCGCGTTCCACGAGCGCGTCCGGTACGCCTTCCTCGACCTCGCCGCCTCCGACCCGAAGCGCTACCTGGTGCTCGACGCGTCCCGGCCGGCCGACGAGATCACCGCGCAGGTGGTCCGCCGGGTCGAGGAGATGCTCGGCAAGCCGGGCGGCATCGTGCACCCCCGCCCGGCGCAGGGCCCGGACACGTCGGTGCAGCCTGAGTTATCCGACGCGGAGCTGGTGACGATGGAGCACAAGACCTGATGCCTGACGTCTTCGCCGACCTGGTCGGTCAGGACGAGGCGGTCGCCGAACTGCGCCGGGCCGCCGTCGCGGCAGCGACCGTGCTGCGTACCGGTGCCGCCGACCGGGAGCCCGCGCTGATCGCCGCCGGCCCGACCAGCGGCACCGACGCCGCGCCCGTTGGCGTGGACCCGTCCAGCGGGATGACCCACGCCTGGATCTTCACCGGCCCGCCCGGCTCCGGCCGCTCGGTGGCCGCGCGGGCCTTCGCCGCCGCGCTCCAGTGCGCGTACGGCACCGGCTGCGGCGAGTGCCCCGGCTGCCACACGACGATGGGTGGCACCCACGCCGACGTGCGGATGGTGGTGCCCGAGGGGCTGTCCATCGGCGTCGGCGAGATGCGCGCTCTGGTGCTGCGCGCGGCCAGCACCCCGTCCGGCGGGCGGTGGCAGGTGGTGGTCATCGAGGACGCCGACCGGCTCACCGAGGCGGCCGGCAACGCGCTGCTCAAGGCGATCGAGGAGCCGCCACCGCGTACGGTCTTCCTGCTCTGTGCCCCGTCCACCCACCCGGACGACGTCTCGGTGACCATCCGGTCGCGCTGTCGTGTCGTACCCCTGCGGCAGCCGCCGGCCGTGGCGGTGGCCGAGGTGCTGGTCCGGCGGGACGGCATCGCGCCCGACGTGGCGCAGTGGGCGGCGGCGGCCGCGCAGGGGCATGTCGGGAGGGCCCGCCGGCTGGCCCGCGACCCGGAGGCCCGTAAGCGACGCGAGGCGGTGCTCGCCGTTCCTCGCCGGCTGACCGGTGTCGGCGCGGCGTTCGACGCGGCGTCGGCGCTGATCGAGGCAGCCGAGGCGGAGGCCGAGGCGTCGGTCGCCGAATCGGACACGGCCGAGCGGGCGGCCCTGGAGACGGCGCTCGGCGCGGGCGGCACCGGGCGGGGCGCGGCAGGCGCGATCCGGGGTGCCGCCGGCCAGCTCAAGGAGTTGGAGAAGCGGCAGAAGTCCCGGGCCACCCGGGCGCAGCGTGACGCGCTGGACCGGGCGCTCGTCGACCTGGCCGGCTTCTACCGCGACGCGCTCACCATGGCGCTGCGCGCCCCCGTCGCCCCGGTGCACACCGACACGGCGGCGCTGGCCGGTGCCGGCGCGCAGAAGTGGGACGCCGAGGGGGCGCTGCGCCGCCTGGAGGCCGTGCTCGCCTGCCGGGCGGCGATCGAGGCGAACGTCAAGCCGCGGATCGCCGTCGAGGCCATGATGCTCGCCCTCTGGAAGGGCTGACCCGCAGCTCCCCGGCCCGTGGTCCCACCTGGGGGACCGGTCATCCACAGGCATCGACAGGCGCGATTGCTGTGCGGTACGGTCCGGTGTGCCGCTGTGACGGTGGCGGCACGCTCAGTAAGGGTCATCCGGGAGGAGTCGGCCGATGCCGCGGGGGGAGATCGACGAAGCCTGGATCGAGGAGGCGGTGCGGCGCTACCGCCGCATCGAATCCCTCCAGGCCGAGTTCGACCAGGCGGTGTCGACCGTCGAGGTCACCGTCCGGTCGCCGGACGGCCTGGTCGAGGTCGTGGTCACCGCCGGCGGGCGGATCACCGACGTCCGGTTCCTCGGCCCGCTGCACACCCGCAGCCCGCGCGACGTGGCCGGTTCCGTGCAGGCCGCTGTCACCGCGGCGGCCGACGCCGCCGAGTGGGCGCGGGAGAAGCTGCACAACGAGACGTTCGCCGCCTATCGACCGCTCGCGGGGGCCTGAGATGGACACTCTGCGCGCACTCTCCGCCCGGCTGGACGAGGCGAGCGCCACCCTCACCAGCCTGTCCCACCGGGTCACCGCAAGCGATCCCGCCCAGGTGGCGTTCGGCGCGGACGCCCCCGGCCGCCCCGGCGAGATCGGCCGGGCGCTGCACAGGCAGTGGACCGCCGCCACCGACGACCGGGCACGTGAGGCGCGGGCCGCCGCCGTCCGGCTGGCCGCCGCCGCGTCCGCCATCCGTGAGGCCGCCGACCGTTACGGCGAGGTCGACCGGGCCGCCCGCCGCCGGCTCACCGGAGAGCCGTGATGGATCCGCTGGACCGGCTCGCCGAGCCCGGCCTCGACCTGCTGCACCGGGTGGACGCGCTGCTCGCCGCGGGCGTCCCCGAGGGGCACCGGGTCTGGCCACTGCTGCGCCGCATGCAGGTCCTGCCCGGCGACGCGGTCCGCGGTTTCCTCGACCTGCATCCGGCGCCGCTCACCGGCGCCGGGCACGCCGTGCACCGGCTCGTGCGGGGGTACGACGACGTCTGCGCCACACTCACCGACCCGGTCCTGTGGTCCGGTCCGGCCGCCTCCGCGTACGGGCAGGAACGCGCGGCGCTGCTGCGCCACCTGGACGAGGGTCCGGAGAGCCTTGTCGGCCGGCTCGAATCCACAGCCGGGTACGCGGACGCGCTCGCCGACTGGGTGGAGGGCAGCCGGCTGGCCCTGGCCCGGACACTCGCCGACGTGCTCCGTTCGGCCGAGGCGGTCGCCGTGGTCGCCGCCACCGCCGCGGGTCCGCCGCTGCCGCCCGGGCCGGTCGGGCCGGGGGTGGCCGACGCCGCCGAGATCGCCGCGCGGGTGCTGGCGGTGCTCTGCGTCGCGTACGACGGGGCCGAGACACTGCTGCGTCAGTGGGCGCCGAGCCTGGCCGAGTCCGCCTGGCGTCCGCCGGTGGACGGCAGGCCCCGCTACGGGCAGCCCACCCGCGTCGGTTGGTAGCCGCGTTCGGGACAGACCACGGCGCCGCTCGCGGGCACCCGACGTGAGCCGGCGCCCACGGCGACGCCGTGGTCTTCCCCCTGCACCCCCCGCAGGTCTGCCTCCACTCAACGCCGCCCAGGCGCGTTTGTCCTGCGCGCCGGCCCGGATTCAACCGTCCGGGCGAGGCGCAACGGCACGACGGGTCGCCGGGCAATAGGTCAAGTCGACGGTCATGGATGGCGGCGGCCGTGGCCGGCCGGCGCGCTCGCGGCGGTGTCCCGTCGTAGGGTGGGGGGATGGGCATGCTCTGCGCGGTCAGCTTCAACCGGTACGGGCGCCTCTACTACCTCGATCCGGGCGACCTGCGTCCGCAGGTCGGCGACCGGGTGCTCGTCCCGACCGACGACGGGCCCGAGGTGGCCGAGTGCGTGTGGGCCGCCCAGTGGGTGACCGAGGAGACCGACGGGTTTCCCCGTCTGGTGGGGCTGGCCGGTGACGACGACCTGCGTCGGGACGAGGCGTTACGCCGCCGCAAGGCCGAGGCGAAGGTGGCCGCGAAGCGGCTGATCCGCGCGCACGGCCTGCCGATGAAGGTGGTGGCCGTCGACCATGTGCTCGGCTCCGCCGAGGGTGGTGGCGAGCGCAGCACCGTCTACTTCACCGCGCCGCACCGGGTGGACTTCCGCTCCCTGGTCCGCGACCTGGGTGCCACGCTGCACTGCCGGGTGGAGCTGCGCCAGCTCTCCGCCCGCGACTCGGCGCGGGTGCAGGGCGGTATCGGTTCGTGCGGTCGCGACCTGTGCTGCGCCACGTTCCTCACCGACTTCGAGCCGGTGACCATCCGGATGGCCAAGGATCAGGACCTGCCCCTGAACCCGCTGCGCATCTCCGGGGCGTGCGGGCGGCTGATGTGCTGCCTGAAGTACGAACATCCCCTGTACCAGCGATTCCAGGAGACCGCCCCGGCGGTCGGCAGCCGGGTCTCCACGCCCGAGGGCGACGGCCGGGTGGTCGGCCACAGCGTTCCACGGGACGCGGTGACGGTCCGTCTGGACGCCGACGGCTCCCGCTGCTCCTGCTCCCGCGCGTCGGTCTGCGCCCCCCGCCAAGCCCACGACCAGCACTACACCCCCTGACCATCCGACCGCTCAGCGCAGGGTGATCGGGGGTTCGGCCAGGCGGGGGTTCAGCGGGGCCTTGGGGGTCAGCCAGCTTGCGGTGGGGGACTGGTCGGGGTTGATCTGCCAGTCCCTGGAGACCCGGTCCACCGTGATCGGGTAGATGGTCAGGGTGCCATCCGGGGCGATGCGCAGCCGAAGGAACGCCTTGGAGTCCTCGATGCCCTGACCGGCGAAGAGTTCGTTGACATTCACCCCGAACCGGCTCGCCACCAGCAGGTACGCCGCCACCAGTTCGCTGGCCACCAGCCCGATCACGGGGCCGTACAGCACCGCCGCGGCGACCGCCGGCAACGGCCACGGCCAGTGGTAGAACGGCAGCGACAACCACACCCAGGTGCCCCCGGCGGCCAGCGCCACATGGGCCACGCCGTGGCCGACGCCGAGGATCCAGTGCCGCGCGTGCCGTTTGCCGCTTGCGCTCGGCGGCTTGGCGAACAGGGCCGCCGCCACCACCGTCACGAGCACCATCACCACAAGCGGGACGCTGAACAGCCGCTGGTCACTGCTGTCGCCCCAGTTCGCCGTCGCTCCCGCCATCGCCAGCATCAGCAGGGTGTGCAGCGTGCCGAGCAGCGTCGCGAAGCCGGGATTGCGGAACGGCAGCCGGCCGAAGACACTCCAGCCGTAGCGACGGGACCGGGCCGCGTCCGGGTAACGGGCCACCAGGTCGTACGGCTGGGTGGGGCTGGCCCGCCGGGTCGGCGTGTCCCGTGGCGGCACCTCGATGCGCTCGGGCAACTTGTGGGTGGGGTAGAGGTACGCGCCGCCGCCACCACAGGTGATCAACTGCCTGTCCGTGCCGGCGTAGCGGGCGTAGTGGTGCAGGTCGCCGGAGAGCAGCAGCCGGACCTGCGCCCCCGTCGGGTCGATGATGGTGCGGATGAAGTAGTCGATCGAGTCGTACGCCGTCGGACTGTCCGCCGCCTTGACCCACGTCGGCGCCGGCGCCGCGATGATCACCTTTGACTCGGGGCCGAGCCGGCGGGCCACCTCGTCGAAGTACGCCAGCTGCGGGTCGTCCAGGTACGAGCCGGACTGGTCGTCGACACCCAACAGCCACCAGCCCCCCGGCAACTCCACGGCGAAGTACGACCGGGACTGCCCGGTACGCCAACCGGCGAAGTTGCGGTCCCGGGAGCGGACGAACAGCCGCAGGAACGCGGTAAGGCCGTCGTACCAGTCGTGGTTGCCGGGCACCGCGAACAGGGTGGGCTGCTCGGGTGGCATCACCGGCAGCGCGGCCTGGTACGGGCCCTTGCAGCGGTCCTCGTACGAGGCGTACGCCGCCGACGGGTACACCTGGTCGCCGCCCATCACCAGAGTCTGCGCCCGGGGCAGCCGGTGCCCGTCCACGGTCAGCTCGGCCTGCGCCAGCAGGTACGCCACCGAGTAGGTGGCGTTGAAGCCGTCGCCCAGGTCGGCTACGTAGTCCAGCCACACCCCGCCGTCCGGCCCGACCTGGCGGAAGACGTCGTCGCCGAACGCGTTCTGCAACTCCCGCTTGTCCAGGTACGCCCCGAAGAGCACCGCCAGCAGCGTACGGATGCCCGTGCTGATCAGCAGGAACGGCGCCAGCCACGGCACCGGCTTGCGCGGCGTGAAACCTAACTCCAGCGGATCGGTGCTGCGTGGCCGTCGGACGGCCCGCTCGGGGTGGTCGCGTTCGTCGCTCACCCGCCGCAGCGTAGTACCGGACCCGATCATGCGCTGTCCGGTAAACGTCCAGTTGGCGGCCGATGTCCGCTTGGTGATACGGGGGGCGGGGAGGGGTATCCCGTTCGGCCGGCGGGCGAGGGGTGCCGTACACTTGCTGATCGTTGCCGCCTTAGCTCAGTCGGCTAGAGCGACGCACTCGTAATGCGTAGGTCGACGGTTCGATTCCGTCAGGCGGCTCGGTACAGAAGCCCAGGTCATCGACCTGGGCTTCGCCGTTTTGCGAAGATGATCAGACCGCCGCGGCGCGGTGGCCAACCAGAGCAGGTCTGCCGGTGGTGGCAGTCGAACGCCGGCCCGAGCCTCCTGTCAGTCGACGCCTTCGATGATGCGGAAGTCGCGTTCGACGCCGTCGGAGAGGGCGCCAAGCGCCTCCTGGTAGGCCTCACTCTCGTGTGCCGCGACGGCCTGTTCAAAGCTGTCGAACTCGATCAGGACGGTGCGCTCGGCGATTCCTGCGTCGTGTGCAGCGACCCGACCGCCCCGGGCGAGAAGCCGCCCGCCCCCCGGCTTGGACAGCCGGACCGGCCAGCTTGTTGTAGGCAGCCAGCTTCTCGGGCTCTGAGATGGTGCGGTAGGCACTGACCCAGTAGCCCTTGGCCACGGAACCTCCAGTGTTCGGAAGTGCAGATCTGGCGATCTGTCGGGCGGATCCCCGTGCCATCACCTTTTCATCATCCTGAGTTGCCGTGCCATCCATATGCCAGAGGCCAGTGGTCGGTGCCACAGACGGTCACCAACGGGCGCGGCAAGTAGACTGTTGCAGTTCTTCCGGGCCGCGGGAGAGGGCAGAGGTGGGGAATTTGACGAACGTACCTGTTCCCGGCTCGAAGTCCGTCACGGCTCGAGCGCTTTTCCTCGCGGCCATGGCGCAGGGCACCTCGCGACTGACAGGTGCCCTGGATTCCGATGACACGCAAGCGTTCCGATCCGGGCTGCGTGCACTCGGTTACCGGGTCTCCGACACCGACGAGGTCTGGAGCATCGACGGCGACCCGGCTGGTCCGCCCTCCCGTTCCGCCGATGTCTTCTGTCGCGACTCCGGCACAGCGGCCCGTTTCCTTCCCGCCCTCGGTGCCCTCGGAGACGGCGAGTTCCGGTTCGACGCCTCGCCGCAGATGCGCCGACGCCCGGTCGGGCCGGTGACCGCCGCGCTACGGGAGCTGGGCGCCGATCTGCGATTCGAGGACCGCGACGACCACCTGCCCGTCGTCATCGACGCCGGCCGACTGCGCGGTGGCAGGCTTCGCCTCGACTCCTCGATCTCCTCGCAGTTTCTGACCGCGCTCCTGATGGCCGCGCCGGCCATGACGGAGGGCTTGGAAGTGCAGGTCACCGGCATGGTGTCGCGGCCGTATGTCGAGATGACGGTCCGGATGATGCGCGACTTCGGCGTGTCGGTCGAGTGGCACGACGACACCTTCACGGTGCCTCCGCAGCGGTACGCGGCCCGCGACTACCGCGTCGAGCCGGACGCCTCGACGGCCAGTTACTTCTTCGCGGCCGCGGCCCTCACCGGCGATACCGTCACCGTTCCGGGTCTCGGCGCCTCGGTCATGCAGGGCGACATCGGATTCGTCGACATCCTTCGCCGGATGGGCGCCGACGTGACAGTCGACAGTGACCGGACCACAGTCACCGGAACCGGCCGGCTCGCCGGCCTGACCGTGAACATGCGTGACATCTCCGACACCATGCCGACCCTGGCGGCAATCGCCCCCTACGCCGACGGTCCGGTGCGAATCGAGGACGTCTACAACACTCGCGTGAAGGAATGTGACCGTCTCGACGCCTGCGCCAAGAATCTGAGCGCAATGGGCGTCCAAGTGGCAACGGGTCGCGACTGGATCGAGATTCAGCCCGGCCGTCCGAGGCCCGCCCTGATCGATTGCCATGCGGATCATCGGATCGCCATGGCTTTCAGCGTCACCGGGCTTCGTGCCGACGGCATCGAACTCGACGATCCGGAATGTGTGAAGAAGACGTTTCCCGGATTCCACCAGGTCTTCGGCGAATTGCGCGAGCAGTGGAGTCGTACCGCCGCCCGAGGCGATTGACCGGGGGAGGCGCTCACAGGCGGTGCTCGATGGCGTCGGTCAGGGCTCGCGGCGGGCGAAGATGATCGCGCCGAGTTTGCTCTCGGGTGAGGTGAGGGTCGTCTCCGACTCGACCCGGAATCCGCTCTCCCGCAGCCGCGCCGACACCGTGGCCGGCTGGCGGCGATGCACCTTGATCTTCATGGGGTGGCCGCCGTAGCCCTCCGTCTTGAGGGTCGTCTCGTCGCCCACGTGGAAGCCGAGCAGCAGCGGGCCGCCGGGGCGTAGCACCCGCCGGAAGTGCGCGAGGACCGCGCCGAGCTGGTCGTCGGGGATGTGGATGAGCGAGTACCAGGCGATCAGGCCGGCGACCGAGCTGTCGGCGAGGCTGAGGTCGGTCATCGAGCCCACCGCGAACCTGAGGTTCGGGTGGTCGCGGCGTGCCACGGCGATCATCCCGGGCGACAGGTCGATCCCGAAGGCGTCGACGCCGAGGGTTCCCAGGTGGGCGGTGATGCGTCCGGGCCCGCAACCGACGTCGGCGACCGGTCCACCTCCGGCGGTGGCCACGAGTTCGGCGAACAGCGCGAGGGCGGCTCGCTCGTACGGTGCGTTCGCCAGGAAGTCGCGCACCAGGTGCGCGTAGTCGACGGCGACCGTGTCGTAGGAGGTGCGGGTGTCTGCCAACCAGTCGTCAACGGTCACCACGGCCACCCTAATTCACGGAATACTGGCGCGGTGACCGTGACGCGGTGGGGGAGCTGGCCGACGACGGTCTTCCGGAGCCGTTGCAGTTCGCGGTGAACGACGGGCTGCGGCTGATGCTGCTCCCGAGCGGTGGCTTCGGCTGGGTGATCGGTGCGAACGAGGTCGCCGCACGGGGGCAGAGCGAGTGCGTGCTCATCCTCGACGTCGCCTCGCCCGCAGACGCGGACGCGCACGTCGAGCGGGCGCGCGCGGCCGGCGCCGAGGTGGTCACCGAGCCGGCGGCGCAACCCTGGGGGTACGCGGGCACCTTCGCCGACCCGGACGGTCACCTGTGGATGGTGTCGGTCACCCCCTGGCGAGCGTGCCCGCCCGGCAGCCGTCAGGCGTAGATGGTCTTCACGTACTCCGGGCCGTAGTGCCGTTCCAGGTCTTCCAGGCTCTCCGCCGGCGCCTCGACCTCCTTGATCAGTCGGGCGCGGGTCGGCAGCGCGTCCGGCTGCCAGGTGTCCGGCCGCCACAGATCGGAGCGCAGGAACGCCTTCGCGCAGTGGTAGAAAATCTGCTCGATCTCCACCACGACGGCGAGGATCGGCCGATGTCCCTTGACCACCATGTCGTCGAACCAGGGCGCGTCGCGCACGAGCCGAGCCCGCCCGTTGATCCGCAGCGTGTCGGTGCGGCCGGGGATCATGAAGAGCAGACCGACGTGCGGGTTGTCGAGGATGTTGCGGTAGCCGTCGGCGCGCTTGTTGCCCGGCCGTTCGGGAAGCGCGATTGTCGTGTCGTCGAGCACCAGGGCGAACCCGGCCGGGTCGCCCTTGGGCGACACGTCGCAGGTGCCGTCCGCCCCGGCCGTGGCCACGAGGCAGAACGGCGAGGCGGCGAGCCAGTCGCGGTCGCGTTCGTGCAGGCGGGGGCGGTCCTTGTTGGCGGCCCGTGGATGGGGCACGCCGAGCAGGTCCCGTAGCTCCTCATGCGAAGTGATCTCCACCGTCACGTCGATCCTCCCTCGACCGTTGAGCCGGTGGCGGGTACCACCGGTCGCCAGCCTAGGCCGCCGTGACCAGCGCGAGGTTTGCGCCGGGTCGCCCGGGGTACGGCCCGCCGTACGAGACCGTCGCGCAGTGCAGCCGACACGTGGAGGCCAGGAGATGGAGAGCCGACTCAAGGTGCTGGGTCACCCAGTCCATCCGATGCTTGTCATGTTCCCGGTCGCGCTGCTGGTCACCGCAGTGTTGTTCGACGTGGTGGACACGGTCGGCGGTCCCGACTTCCTCGGCGAGGTCGCGTACTGGAACATCACCGTCGGTCTGATCGGCGGCCTGCTCGCGGCGGCGGCCGGCTCTTTCGACCTGCTGGCGATCCCGACCGGCACCCGCGCGAAGCGGGTGGGTCTGCTTCACGCGGGTGCCAACGTCGCGGTGATCCTGCTCTTCGCGGCCGTCTGGGCGGTCCGGCTCAACGCCGACTCCCGGGCCGCCGGCGGCGCCTTGATCGCGATCGAGATCGTCGCGGTGGCGATCCTCGGCATCAGTGCCTGGCTCGGCGGTGAGCTGGTCGACCGGCTCGGTGTGGGCGTCGACCGGGACGCCGGCCTGGACGCGCCCAGCTCCCTGCGGCCGACCACGGCCCCTCAGCGGATCGGAGAGGTGAGATGAGCGAGCAGCAGAGCGGCGGTTTCAGCAGGGGGTGGCGAGGCCGCCAGCAGGGCTGGGACCCGATGGGAGAGTTGCAGTCGTTGCGCGCCGAGCTGAGTCGCCTGGTGGGTGGCCGGTCCGCGTCGTCAGACGTCGAGCTGACCGAGACCTCCGAAGGCTGGGAGGTGGTCGTCCGGCTGCCCGGCGTGGCGCCGGAGGAGGTGGCGGTCGAGCTGGACGACCGGGAGCTGTGCGTGCGGGCCCGTTCCGAGGCGGAGGTCAACGCCGACCAGGGCATTCCCGGCGGCTTCGAGACGCGGGGCTTCGAGTACCGGATCGACCTGCCGTCCCGGGTCGACCCCGACGGCATCGACGCGGTGATGGACCACGGTCTGCTCCGCGTCCGAGTGCCCCGTGCGACCCGGCCCACGCCGCGCACCATCACCGTCGGCCGCACCGGGCCGCGTTCCGGCAACGCCTCCGGGGGTACGCCGATGCCTGCCGATCCCGCGGCGGACCGGGAGCTGCACCACCCCGACACCGTCGGCGAGATCGACAGGCCGTAGCGGCCGCGTGGCCACCCCGTCCCTGCTCGGCCCGACGGCTGGGCTCGTCCCCGACGTGCGGCGGATCGCCGTGCTGCGCGCGAACGCGCTAGGTGACTTCGTGTTCGCGCTGCCGGCGCTCGACGCGCTGCGTGCCGCGTACCCCTCGGCGGAGATCGTGTTGCTCGGTGCGCCGTGGCACGTGAAGCTCTGGCAGGACCGGCCCGGCCCGGTGGACCGGGTCCTTGTGGTGCCGCCCGCCCCCGGCATCCGTACGCCGGAGTCGGGTGAGCCGGAGTCGTCGATTGACGACTTCGTGGCCGCCGCCGTCGGCGAGGACTTCGATATTGCGGTGCAGATCCACGGCGGAGGGGCCAACTCGAATCCGTTCGTCAGTCGGCTCGGCGCCCGGCTGACCGTGGGTCTGCGCGCCGACGACGCACCGCCGCTGGACAGGTGTCTGCCGTACATCTACTACCAGCACGAGGTGATCCGCTACCTGGAGGTGGTGGGGCTGGTGGGCGCTCCGGCGACCACGATCGTGCCGACGCTTGCCGTCACCGACGACGACCGGGCCGAGGCGGCCCGGGTGCTCGGGCCGGCCGACCGGCCCCGGGTGGCGCTGCACCCGGGCGCCACCGACACCCGCCGTCGCTGGCCCGCCGAACGTTTCGCCGAGGTGGCCCGTGCGCTGCACGACGACGGGTACGAGGTACTGGTCACCGGTACGCCCGCCGAGCAGGAGGTGGTGGACCGGGTGGTCGCGGCGGCCGGGGTGCCGGTCCGGCCGCAGGTGGGCACGTTCAGCCTGGGCGGCCTCATCGGCTGCTACGCGGACTGCGCCCTCGTCGTCTCCAACGACACCGGCCCGGTGCACCTGGCCGCCGCGGTGGGCACGCCCACGGTCGGCATCTTCTGGGTCGGCAACCTGATCACCACGGCGAATCCGTTGCGGGGCCGGCACCGGCCGATCAGTTCCTGGATGGTGCACTGCCCGGTCTGCGGAGTGGACTGCACGCCTGGCATCTACCCGCACCGGCCCGGCGACGGCGAATGCCCGCACCGCGACTCGTTCGTCACCGACGTGCCTGTGGTCGAGGTGCTGGAGGCCGCGCGGGACCTGCTCAGCCGGTAGCGGGGCGCTCAGGCCGGCTGCGGGGTGTCCTCGTCGGCGAGGACCACCTCCCACGCCTCCACGTCCCGTTCGGTGACGGTGGTGGGGGATTCCAGGTGGTAGGCGCCGCTGGGCAGGATGCCCGCCCCGCCGTGCCGGGCCAGCACGGCGAGCTGGGCGGCGACGTCCTCGCCCTGGTGCTTCTCGTGCACCCGACGCCAGAAGTCGAACCCGCCGGAGTCGACGAGCTTCGCCCGGTCGTAGAGCACACACCCGCCGATCCAGGACACCTTGTACGCGCGCCACGCGCCGGGCGGCAGCGCCACCTGGTCCGTGACGTGCAGCAGGTTGGCCGCCGAGTGGATCCGGGCCCGGTCCCACTGCGGGGTGCCCGGCCGGATCCGCTCCGGCGTGGGTGGCCCCGCCCACTCCTCGTAGTGCGCGTGCGCCTCCGGTCGGACGTCCTCGACGTACGACAGGCCGTGCACGCCGTTGCCGACGAAGCCGCAGCCCAGCTCCCCCATCGCGGTGACCAGTCGGTGTAGCGCCCCCGGTTCGAGCCAGACGTCGTCGTCGAGGTTGAGCACGTACCGGGCGGCCGAGGCGGCGAGCAGGTACGCGCGGTGTTCGGCCAGCCCGCGCCGGGGCAGCCGGCGGGTCAGCAGCACCGGGTGCCCCCGGTGTCGCAGCGCCCGGACCATGGTGGCCGCCGCCGGGTGGGCGTACGCGGGCTCACCGTCGGACTGGTCGCTGACCACCACCCCGAAGCCGGGCACCCCTTCCTGGGCGGCGAGCCCGGCCAGGGTGACAGCCAGTTCGGCCGGCCGGTTGCGGGTCGGGATCAGCACGTCGACCAGCCGGTCGGCGCGGAAGCCCTCCGGCGTGCCGGGGTCGAGTGGGCGGTTCACGACGCGCGGGTGCGGGTGTTCAGCGCCGGGTCGGATTCCCGGGCCGGCTCGGGTTCCCGGTCCTGGCTGTGCGCCCGGATCCGCTCGATGATCGCGGACGTGGACCGGTCCGGCACGTACCCCAGGGTGCGGACCTGTCCACCCAGCCGGCGCACCAGCGGCGCCTCGGGCACCAGCTCCGGTGGGTAGTCGCCGCCCTTGACGTACACGTCGGGGCGGACGGCCTCGATCAGCGCGGCAGGTGAGTCCTCCTCGAAGACCACCACGTGGTCCACACAGGACAGGGCGGCGAGCAGGGCGCCGCGGTCCTCGACCGGGTTGACCGGCCGGTCCGGGCCCTTCAGGCGACGGACGCTGCCGTCCGAGTTGACCGCGACGATCAGCAGGTCGCCCAGGGCGCGGGCCTGCTCCAGGTAGCGGACGTGTCCCCGGTGCAGCACGTCGAAGCAACCGTTCGTGAACACCACCGACCGTCCCGCCTCGCGGTGCTCGGCGACGAGCGCCTCCAACTCGTCGGTGTCGACGAGCGACGGGTGCCCGGCGGTCTCCGGCGGCAGGTCGAGCGCGGTCAGCAGGTCCTCGCGACGGCACACGCAGGTGCCGGTGTCGGAGACCGTGATGGTGGCCGCCAGTTGGGCGAGTTGGGCGGCGGTGGGCAGCGGTGCGTCGGCGGCCAGGGCCAGCGTCATCGCCGCCAGGTACGCGTCGCCGGCGCCCACGGCGTGGCTCGCCGGCACGGGCGTGCTGTGGCTGCGCCGCGGCTCCCCGTCGGCGCCGCCGACCACCGCGCCCTCGGTGTCCAGGGTCACGGCGACCACGTCCGCCCCGGTGTGCGCGCGCAGTTCGGCGAGGCGTGACTCGGCCAGGACGGCCCGGTCGACGCCCGCCCCGGCCTCGGTGTTCACTGTGACGCCGGTGCCCGTGACGCTGAGCCCGTCACCGGTCAGGGCGACCCGGCCCTCGCCGGGTGTGGGCTCACCGACCGGGCCCTGGCGGTCGTCGGTGGCGTCGTCGGCGCGGGCTCCGCCCGGGGCGGCACCGACGCTGAGTTCGGACGGGCCGTCGGCCGGATCGTGGTCGGGATGTTCCAGGTGCAGACCGGGGCCGGTCGCCGGTCGGGTCGCACCGCCGGCGCGGGCCAGCAGTCGGGTCGCCTCGGCGAAGCTGGGAGTGACCACGGTGGGCGCGAGCCCCCGCCAGTCGGCCAGGTCGTGGGCGTCCAGCGCGACAGTGGCGTACCGCTCCCGCTGCTCGACCAGCCAGGCGCGCACCGGCGCGGGCAGCGCGCCGAGGCCGTAGTCGCAGACCACAAGCGTCGGCGCCTCCCCGCCGGCGGCGGCGCGCAACTCCTCGGTGGTGCAGTCCAGGGCGGTGAGCAGCCGGGTCACGCCGTCCGGGTCGAGGGCGTCGTCCGGATCACCGGAGTCCTCCCGGAGCAGGATCTGGTTCCCGGCCAGCATCCGCCGCTTCACCGGGGTGGGCCGGCCCGGCTGGTTGACCGTACGGTCCCAGACGCCGGCGCGGTCCAGGCAGTCGTGCAGTTCGTCGCCGGCGACGTCCGCGCCTACCGGTGCGACGAGCACCGCTCGGCCGCCCAGGGTGGCCACGTTGACCGCGGTGTTCGCGGCACCGCCGGCCGCGGAGATCCGGCGGCGCAGGGTGAGGACCGGGGCGGGTGCCTCCCGGCACAGCCGGTCGGACTCGGCGAACCGCCACTCGTCCAGCATGGCGTCGCCGACGACGAGGACCGGGCGTCCGAGCCAGCTCTCCACGACGGTGGCGAGCCGGCGCTGTTCCGCTGCTGCTCCTGCCATGCCGCCCCGGGTCCCCAGCGGCCTGCCGGACAAACCTGCGCGCCGACGGGTCGTGCCCTTCCTTACTGACTGGGGTCGTTTCGGGCATTGCGGGCCGGGAAGGGAACTGTGGTACCCGTCGGAAAGGAGATGTACCGAGATGGCAGCGACACTTCAGGGCAAGCGGATCGCCTTCCTGGCCGCCGACGGCGTCGAGGAGGTCGAGTACGTACAGCCGCGCGAGGCGGTCGAGAAGGCAGGCGCGACGGCCGAGCTGGTCTCTCTCAAGCCCGGTTCCATCCAGGCGTTCAACCACCTGGACAAGTCCCGCACGTACGACGTGGACGTCACCGCGGACGAGGCGGACGCGGCCGGCTACGACGCGCTGGTGCTGCCCGGCGGGGTGGCGAACCCGGACTTCCTGCGGGGCGACCCGGACGCGGTGCGGTTCGTGAAGGCGTTCTTCGACGCGGGCAAGCCGGTCGGGGTGATCTGTCACGGCCCGTGGACGCTTGTCGAGGCCGACGTGGTGCGGGGCAGGCGGATCACCTCCTGGCCCACCCTGCGGACCGACCTGACCAACGCCGGCGCCACCTGGGTCGACGAGGAGTGCGTGACGGACGGCAACCTGACCAGCAGCCGCAAACCGGACGACCTCCCCGCCTTCTGCGCCCAGATCACCAAGGCCTTCGCCTGACCCCACCCGCCCACCGGTGTGATCATGAGGTTGCGCCATCGCGGCCGGCGTGTCGTGGCGATAACTTCATGATCAACGCCGGTGGGGCGGGTTGGGGTTTTTCGCGGCTCGGCGCATGTTCTGCGGCTCGCGGGATAGAAGGGCACATGACCACCGAAGCCTCCGCCGCGCCGGTGCTGAACCGTCAGCAGATCCGGCTGCTCATGATCGGTCTGATGACCGGCATGCTGCTTGCCGCACTCGACCAGACAATCGTCGGTACGGCCCTGCCGACAATCGTCGGTGAGCTTGGCGGCATCAACCACTACTCGTGGGTGGTGACCGCGTACCTGCTCGCCTCGACGGCGTCGACCCCGCTGTATGGCAAGATGGCCGACCTGTACGGGCGCCGCCCGGTGTTCCTGTTCTCGATCGGCACGTTCCTGGTCGGGTCACTGCTGGCGGGACTGTCGCAGAACATGACCCAGTTGATCGTCACCCGGGGCATCCAGGGCCTGGGCGCCGGTGGTCTGCTGACGTTGGCGTTCACCATCATCTCGGACGTCGTGTCCCCCCGCGAGCGTGGCCGCTACCAGGGACTGTTCGGCGCGGTCTTCGGCATCTCCTCGGTGGCCGGCCCGCTGGTCGGCGGTTACTTCGCGGAGACGGACTGGCGGTGGATCTTCTACATCAACGTGCCGCTGGCGATCCTTGCCATCGTGGTCTGCTACCACGTCATGCGACTGATCCCGTTCGAGCGCCGCGACCACGCGATCGACTGGCTCGGCGCCGGCCTGCTGGTCGCCGGGGTGAGTTGTCTGCTGCTGGCGCTGAGCTGGGGCGGCAACGAGTACGCGTGGGGCTCCGGGGTGATCATCGGGCTCTTCGTCGCGGGTGCCGTACTCGCCGTGCTCTTCGTACTCCAGGAGGCCCGCGTCGCCGAACCCATCCTGCCGCTGCGTCTGTTCCGCAGCGCCACGTTCGCGCTCGCCAACTCGGCGGGGTTCGTCCTCGGTCTGGTCATGTTCGGGTCGATCATCTTCATCCCGCTCTACCTCCAGATCGTCAAGGGCGCCTCGCCGACCCGCAGCGGTCTGCTGATGCTGCCCATGATGACCGGCATCATCGTCACCTCCATCCTCACCGGGCGTGCGATGAGCCGGATCGGCCGGTACAAGTGGTTCCCGGTCGCCGGGTCGGTGACGCTGCTTGTCGGCATGTTCCTGTTCACCCAGTTGAAGGTCGGCACCTCGCTCTGGCTCGCGTTCGCCTTCATGGTGGTGATCGGCGTCGGCCTGGGGCTCTGCATGCAGTCGCTGGTCCTCGCGGTGCAGAACGCGGTCTCCGTACGCGACCTGGGCGCCGGCACCTCGGCGGCGACGTTCTTCCGGTCGCTCGGCGGTTCGTTCGGGGTGGCGATCCTCGGCGCGGTGCTCTCCACGCGGCTCGCCGGCGGGCTGTCCGACCGGCTGCCCGGCGCGATCGCCCAGCTCCCGCCGCAGCAGCAGGCACAGGTAGCCGCGAGCGGCGGTACGAACATCTCGATCAACGACCCGGCGACCATCATGGCCCTGCCCGGGCCGGTGCGGTCGGCTATCCAGAACGCCTTCGTCGACGCGCTCGACATGGTCTTCCTGACCGCCGGCCTGATCGCGATCGTGGCGGTGGCGGTGACCCTGGCGATGCCCAACAAGGAACTGCGCGGTGCCGGTCCGCAGGGTGCCAAGGGCGGTGCCGACCCGCTCGGCGGCGAGGCTCCGGCACCCGGCGGCAAGCCGCTGACCCGCGAGTCCAAGGACGAGGCGGCCGCTGACATGGAGGCCAAGTCCCAGACGATGATCTGACCTGGCCCCTCCGGGCCCCGTCCCGGCGTGTGGACCGCGTAACGAAATCACGACCTTCGACGTCCTTCAGGGGGGAACGGCCGATCAGCGGTTCCCCCGGCCGGTCGCACGGGGCGTACCGGCCGGCGCCGCTCGCGGCGGCTCCGCCGGCCGCGCGCGGTCTTCCTACCTACTCGGGGGACGTGCATGCCTCAGTACCTCGGACGCCGCCTGCTCGGCGTCGGTCTCGCGCTGCTCACCTCAGCTGCGGCAGTCGCGACGACGCAGGCCACGCCAGCCGCAGCCGCCGGCCGCGCCGACCTACGGCTCGACCTGACCACAGTCAGCTCCTCGGCCATGATCTGGCCGGACCGGACGACCGTGGTCGTGCGGGCGAGCGTCGACAACATCGGCACGGCGGGCGTGGACGATGTCCGGGTCTCCTTCAAGCTGCCCTCCGGCAGTTCGATCGCCGGAGCATCCTGGCAGTGCGACTACACCACATTCGAATGCGTCCACTCCTACGGCGCGGTGCCGGCGGGCGGCTCGGCGGAGCCGCTACTGATCTACCTCAACCTCCCGGCCGGACCTGCCGGAAAGGTCGCCACCATCGCGGCGACGGCCTCGACCAGCGCGCGTGAGGTGACCAGGACCAACAACACCGACCAGGTCCGGACGACCTACGCGCTCGCCGCGGACCTGCACCTGCTGCCCGGCCCGGACACCGGAGTGTGGGGCGAGACGGACGTGCCGGTCGATGGTGGCCTGCTCCAGCCGATGTTCACGGTCAAGAACACAGGTACAGCGACCGCGCAGGATCTTCGGCTGGTCGTCGACCGCCCGACTGGCGTCACGCTTGACGGCGAGCCGTCCGGCGCCGACGGTTGGACCTGCGATCTGGCGTCGACGCCGTTGATCTGTACCGCCGGTCCGCTGGCCCCGGACGCCACCGCCGCCATCACCATCCCCATGCGGGCTGCGGCAGGCGTCGACGACGAGCGCTTCTCCGTGCACGGACGGGTCACCACGTCCAGCCGGGAGTGGATGACCGACTCGAACAACGAGACGGACGTGCTGTACCGCTACGTCGGTCCCGGCCCGGTGGACGCCACCGACATCGCGGTCACAAACGTGGTGCTCCTCGACGACCAGGTGGTCGCGGGCGACACCGTGCCTGTCGGTGTCGTGGTGGAGAACCTGTCCGACCAGCCGGCCGAGGACGTCCGGGTCCGTCTGCTGCTCGCCCCCACGGTGCGGCCGACGGCCGGCGGTGCCGGCAATCCGGACTGGACGTGTGAGCCGGGGCAGGAGGCCGGGAGCGGCGTCTGGTACTGGGAGTGCCAGCGGGACGCCGTGTACCGAGGCGAGTACCACTACCTCCCGCTCGACGTCACCGTCGGCGCCGGTACGCCCGCCGGCCCACTGACCCTGACGGCGGCGGTGACCTCCGCGAACCCGGACACCGACCAGGCCAACAACACCCGTTCGGCAACGACTGCTTACCTGCCCCAGGGCACCGTACGCGGCACCGGCTGGTACGACGAGAACCGCGACGGCCAGCGGGACGCCGGTGAGCCGTTGATCGGCTACGAGCCGCCGGTGAACACGCTGACGTTCATCCCCGAGGGCGGGTCCCCGATCGAGGCGCCCAGGTCCGGATTCTCGATCTACGGCGACTACGAGCGCGCGTTGCCGCCGGGACGGTACGTGGTCCGGGCCGGGCTGACCTACGGCTGGCTGCCCACCACCCCTGACGTCGGGGACGACGCGACCGACTCGGACGTCACGCTGGTGCCGGAGTCTCCGTACAACGCCCCGTACGCCGACAGCACGGTGATCGAGGTGGTCGACGGCGGTGTGGTGACGATCGACGTCGGTGTGGTGCCGGCGACCTGATCCGACCTGGTGAGGCCCCGGAGCCGACCGGCTCCGGGGCCTTCCTACTTGAGGATCAGGCGGTTGGTCTTCTCGAAGACGTCCAGGTCGGCCAGGGTTTCCAGGACCGAGCCGGAGAGCGGGGCGGGGAACCGGTCCCGGGGGAAGAAGCCGGCGTCGGTGGTCTCGTCGGTGGTCCGGGTCAACTGCCCGTCCCACTCCTCGACCTTGAACGCCGTGGTGAAGACCTGGTACGTGTGCCCGTACATGTTGGTGCTGGTCCGGTCCGGGCCGGTGTAGAGGGCGAACGCGCAGACCCGCAGCGCCCTCAGCCCGGTCTCCTCGCGGACCTCCCGCACCGCGCAGTCGGCGATCGACTCGCCCAGCTCCATGGCCCCGGCGGGCATGGCCCACTGGCCGTTGTCGGAGCGTTGGATCAGCAGGATGCGTCCGGCGTTGTCGCTGACCACGGCACGGGCGCCGACGAACATCAGCGTCCGGTCCCCGGCGAGCGCGCGTAACTGTCCCACGTACGAATCGGCCCAGGAGATGCTCACCTGCGACAATTTACGGGGGTTCCCAAGGTGTGACCGGCGACACTAGCTTGTTACCCATGCGTAGCACGATGATGGACGCCCCCCTTCAGGTCTCCCGGATCCTCGACCACGGCGCCACCGTGCACGGCGCGGCGGAGGTGGTCACCTGGACCGGCGCCGAACCCCGCCGGATGACGTACGCCGAGGTGGGTCGGGCCGCCGCCCGGCTGGCGCACGCGCTGCGTGACGAGTGCGGGGTGACCGGCGACGAGCGCGTCGCCACCTTCATGTGGAACAACAACGAGCACCTGGTCGCCTACTTCGCGGTGCCGAGCATGGGCGCGGTGCTCCACACCCTCAACATCCGGCTCTTTCCCGACCAGGTCGTCTACATCGCCAACCACGCCGAGGACCGGGTGGTGCTCGTCGACACCACCCTCATCCCGTTGCTGGCCCGGGTGATCGGCGAGCTGACCACGGTTCGGCACGTGGTGGTGGTCGGCGGCGGCGATCCGGCGCCGCTCGTCGCGGCCGCCGGTGACCGGATCACCGTGCACCACTGGGACGCGCTGCTCGCCGACCGGCCCGAGGTGTACGACTGGCCCGAGGTGGACGAGCGCGACGCGGCGGCGCTCTGCTACACCTCCGGCACCACGGGCAACCCGAAGGGTGTCGCGTACTCGCACCGGTCGATCTACCTGCACTCCTTGCAGGTCTGCATGCCGGAGGGCTTCGGTCTCGGGCCGACCCACCGGGAGCTGGCCATCGTGCCGATGTTCCACGCCATGTCGTGGGGCCTGCCGTACGCGGCGTTCCTCTCCGGCGCGTCGATGATCATGCCGGACCGGTTCCTCCAGGCCGCCCCGATCGCCGAGATGATCGCCGCGGAGCGGCCCACCCTGGCCGGCGCGGTGCCGACGATCTGGACCGACCTGCTGGCCTACCTGGACGACCACGACGTGGACACCTCCTCGCTCACCGAGGTGATCGTCGGCGGGTCGGCCTGTCCGCCGGCGTTGATGCACGCGTTCGACGAGCGGTACGGGATCGACGTCATCCACGCCTGGGGGATGACGGAGATGTCCCCGCTGGGGTCGGTCTCGCGTCCACCGGCCGGCGCGAGCGGTGAGCAGGCGTGGCGGTACCGCTACACGCAGGGGCGGGTGCCGGCGGGGGTGCAGGCGCGGATCGTCGGCCCGTTGGGCGAGCCGCTTGCCGTCGACGGCACGGCCGTGGGGGAGTTGGAGGTCCGAGGGCCCTGGGTGACCGCCCGGTACGTCGGCGACGACGTCCCGGACGAGGAGAAGTTCCGCGACGGTTGGCTGCGTACGGGGGACGTGGGCACCCTCTCGCCGGACGGGTACATCACGTTGACCGACCGCGCCAAGGACGTGATCAAGTCCGGTGGCGAGTGGATCTCGTCGGTGGAGCTGGAGAACGCGCTGATGGCCCACCCGGCGGTGCTTGAGGCATGCGTGGTGGGTGTGCCGGACGAGCGGTGGGACGAGCGGCCCCTGGCCACCGTTGTGGTCCGGGAGGGCGCCTCGGTGACCGCCGAGGAGCTGCGCGAGTTCCTGGCCGGTTCGGTGGCCCGCTGGCAGTTGCCCGAGCGGTGGGCGTTCATCGACGCCGTGCCGAAGACCAGCGTCGGCAAGTTCGACAAGAAGGTCGTCCGTTCGCAGTACGCCGGGGGCGAGCTGACTGTCCGGGAGCTGACAGCCCCGTAACGTATTTCCGGGCACCGTCGCCTGTTGGGTGAGGGATTACTCCTGACATTCCTCCCCAGGGGGGCGGCCCCGGCGTTCGCACCGCGCCGGGGCCGCCCGTTCCACGCGGGGCGACCCGCACTGTCATTGTTGCGAAACTTGTTCGCCTCTGTCCCGATGACGGGGAAATCGGGTGGTGAGCGACCCGATCAGGCGTCGCTGGTGCTGATCAGCACCTTGCCCACCGCCGAGTCCTCCACCGCCTGGTGTGCGTCGGCCGTCCCGGCCAGCGGATAGCGGTGCAGCGGCAGGCCCGCGCCCGCGCCGACCCGGATGCCGCCCTGGTTGGCCGCCGCCGCCACGTCGACCACCCCCTGCGCCTTGGCCGCCTTCGGCTCGGTGTAGACGAGCACGAACTGCCAACGCGCGTTCGGCGCCATCATCGGCCGGACCGGGATGGTCACCTCGCCCCCGCCATCGTCGGCGTACATGCACACCGCGCCGCCGTGCCGCAGCACCTGCACGTCGACTGCGGCGTTCCGGGCGGGGGAGACCTCCACGATCGTGTGCACCCCGTCGGGGGCGATCCTGCGGACCTCCTCGACCACGTCCTGCTCCAGGTAATTGATCACGTGGGAGGCGCCGGCCGCCGCCGCGAGCTGCGCCTTCTCCGCGCTGCTCACCGTGGTGATCACCGTGGCGTCGGCCCAGCGGGCGAGCTGGATCGCCGCGTTGCCCACCGCGCCCGCCCCGCCCTGCACCAGCACCGTGTGGTCGGCCAGGGCGCCGGCGCGCAGCGCGTCAGGCATGAACTCACCGGCGGTCAGGCAGCGGTGCGCGGTGAGGAACGGGATGCCCAGACTGGCCCCCACCTCGAACGAGGCGTCGCCCAGGCGTACCACCTGCCGGACCGGCACCAGCGTGTACTCCGCGGCGGTGCCCCACGGCCGCCGCCAGGCCGCCTCCCAGATCCAGACCCGCTCACCGATCAGCTCACGGCCGACCCCCTCGCCGACCGCCTCCACCACACCCGCCCCGTCCTGCCCGGGGATCTGCCACCCGTCCGGCGCGGCGCTGCGGCGGGACTTCCAGTCCGTCGGATTCACCCCCGAGACCGCCACCCGGACCAGGACCTCGCCCGCTCCCGGCTCCGGCACCGGCCGGTCGACCAGTTCCAGCACCGAAGGATCGCCGGTGCGCTCGTACACGATGGCTTTCATCCGTGGTCTCCTCACCCTGCACGGCTTCCGCGCCGAGCACCGCGGCTGCGGTACCCCGCTCAGCCTCGATCAACCCAGGTCGTCCACCAGCTCCGGGGTCAGCTCGCCGATCGCGGCGAGCGACACCACGGCCAGCCCGGCCGCGTCCGGGTCGAGAGGGTACGACCCGTGCGGCACCGCCACCACACGCATCCGGGCGGCGGCGGCGGACCGGACCCCGTTCGACGAGTCCTCCACCGCCACGCAGCGGGCCGGGTCGACGCCGAGGTGCCGCGCCACGCTCAGGTACACGTCCGGGGCCGGCTTGCCGCGTTCGGTCTCCTCGGTGGACAGGGTCGTCACGAACGCGTCGGTGAGACCGGTGGCGGCCAGCGCCGCCGCGATCAGCCGGGTCGGCGACGAACTGGCAAGCCCCAGCGGCCACCGCGCGGCCAGCCGGCGCACCACCTCGTCGGCGCCGTCGATCAGGGGTACGTGGTCCCGGTAGCGCCGGGTCATCTCCTCGACCACCTCGTCGGCGACCTGCCCGGCGGTGCGGTCCACCCCCAGCTCGCCGCTGAGGTAGTGCGCCCACTCGCCGGTGCTCATGCCCATCAACCGGCGCTGCGTGTCCGGTTGCCACGTGCCGCCGTGCGCCGCCACGTACGCCCGCCGGACCTCCTCCCACACCGGCTCGGAATCCACGATCACGCCGTCCAGGTCGAAGACCACCGCATCCGCCACGGGCCCATCCTGCCCGACCCGGAGGCGTCCGGTCAGCCGGGCAGCGCGGGCAGTCCGATCGGGCTGCCCTCCGGGATCAGCGTGTGGCAGGACCTGGCGATCGGCTCCAGCAGCTCCCGGAGCCGGTCCGTGTCGTCGGAGCCGAGGGCCTGCCACGGGTGGGCGGCGGCGAGGTCTGTGGCGTCCTCGACCGCCTGGAAGCCGGCCCGGCCGTGCTCGGTGGCCGTCCCGTCCGGTGTCAACCAGCCCCGCTGCGCCAACCGCTCGCGGGCGGCCCCCCACTGCTCCTCCGACCAGCCCCGACCCAGCAGGTTCACCGGCGACATGTCCACGGCGACCCGCCACGCCAGGGTCTCCACCGGGTCCAGGCCGGCAGCCACAAGCGCCGCCACGTGCCCGTCGCCCCGGTGCTCGCGCAGCGTGGTCGCGGCCTGCCACATCCGGGCCAGGGGGTACTCGCCTACCGGCAGCGCCGCGTTGACCGCGCCGAGCAGCCGGCCGGCCGTCTGCGCCGCCCCGGCGGCCCGCTCCAACAGATCGGCGGTCTCCACCAGATGGGTCTCCGGCAGTTCGTACGTCAGCTCGGCGAGGGCCTGCACCGCGCCTGTCAGCCGGGCACGCAGCGCCTCCTGCGGAGTGGCCAACCGCCACACCGCTGGCAGAGCCCTGGTCACCATGGGTGGCGCGAAGGTGAAGAACGCGGAGATCACCGGGGCCGCCTCGGTGGGGCCCAGCGGAGCGGCCCGCCCGGCGAAGTAACCCCGCCAGTAGCCGCGCAGCCCGACCGCCTCGTACGCGGCCCGCGCCCGGGGGTGGAAGTAGGTGACCGCGTGCACCGGCTCGAAATGCGTCCACATCAACCGGGCCGTACGCCCAGGCTCGTCAGTCACGTGCACCTCCGCGTCCCGCGTCCGCATGGTCACCCCGGACGGTGGGCCGCCCGGGGTGACGCCGAACCTACTGCCGGAGGGTGACGGGCCGGAAGCCCCATGTGAACAACTCCATCGCGGCCCGGCGACAACCGGGACGATCCGGGCAGGTCATTGGGCGGCGAGCACGTCCACCATGAAGCGCAGCGGCCCGGTGGGGCGTCCACCGGCGGCGGCCTCGTCGTTGCCGTACGCCAGCTCGCCCGGAATGTCGAGCTGCACCCGGCTGCCCACGGTCACGCCGACCAGGCCCTGGTCCCAGCCCGGGATGACCTGGCCGACACCGATCGGGAAGGAGGCCGGCTGGCCGGAGTTCCAGGACGAGTCGAACTCCTTGCCGTCCTTGTAGAACACGCCCACGTAGTTGGTGGTGATGGTCTGCCCCTGCTTCACCGCCGGGCCCGTCCCCTTGATCACGGGGGTGACCGTGAGCTTCTTCAGCTCGCCCTTGCCCGCCGTCACCTTCGGCTTGCTGCCCAGCGCCGGGTCGGCGCCCTCGGGCAGCTGCGGGGCGGGCGGCGCGGTGGGCGCGTCCGGAGCCGCGGCGGAGGCGCTCGGGGTCGCGGCGGCCTGGTTCGCGGACTTGTCGTCGTCGCCCCGCGTCTTGTCGATCCACACGAAACCGCCGATCAGCAGTGCCATCACGGCGATGCCGGCGAGACCGCCGGCCCACGCGTTGCGGCGGCGCTTCGCCTCGGCGGCCTTCTGCTCCGCCAGCTGGGCGGCCAGCCGCCGCCCCGCCTTCGTCGCCGGGCTCTGGCCCTCCGACCGGTTCTGCTGCGTCCGCTCGCTCACGTCGTCGACTCCCTGCTGCGAAGGTGTGGCCGGCACCCGGTGCCGGGGGGAAAGCCGACGCACACGGTACCCGCCCGGCGGCCTACCGTGCCCGCCCCGGACGGCACGGATCGCCCAGGGACGCCGTCGGAGGCGATTATCCCGGGACGACCATGAAGTCGGTCACGAACGAGGTGACCCGCCCGTCGGCGGCCCGACCGATCCAGGTGCCGTAGCAACCGTCACCCCAACCGGTGGCGACGGTGACGACGTTCGCGCCGGTCGCCTCGTCCAGGACTGCGGTGATCAGCCCCGGGACCGGCGACGAGGGCAGCTCCGCCGGGATGAACACCTCCTCGACCTGCTCCTCGTCCCAGGTCTCCAGGACGGCGAGCGCAGTCGGGTCGGCCAGCGTGCCGGCGCCCGCGTCCACCCCGTACCCGAAGTAGTCGTCGGCGCCGAGGTCGGTGACGTCCTGGTCGCCGACGACTGCCGGCTCCCAGCGGACCGTCGGCCCGTCGGAGATCACCAGCTCCAGCGCGGCTACCCGCCGGTCCACCTCGGCGTCCTCCCGGAGCACCGCGGCCACCCAGGCCCGGGCCGGATGCCGCCCCGGGGGCACGGTCACCGTGAACGGCTCGGCCTCCGGCCGGACCAGCGGGTCGCACCCGACCACCTGACCGGTCGGCAGCGCGATGTCGCCCACCGGGTGGACCTCGATCAGGTACGCGCCGTGCTGGTCCGTGAATCGGGCGCCGGGCGTCAACAACCGACCCAGATCAGGGGTGTACGGCATGGGGGCTCCTCCGGTGGCCACTGGCCGGCGGAGCGTACCCGGTCCGGCGGACACCCCCGGTGCGGCGTACGGTCAGGCGCTCTTGCGGGGCGCGGTCTTGCGCGCGGTCGTCTTCTTCGCGGGCTCCGCCTTCTTCGCGGGGGTCTTCCTGGCGGCGGTCTTCTTCGCCGGCTCGGCGGCCTTCTTCTCCGCCGTCTTCTTCGCGGGCGCCTTCGTCGCCTTCTTCTCGGCCGTCTTCTGCGCCGAACGGGCCGACGAGATAGGCGTCGGCTCGCCACCGCCGCCACGCGCGGGCTGCTCGCCGCGGGCCGCCCGGGCCCGGTCCACCGACGCCTTCAGCGCGGCCATCAGGTCGACCGCCGCCGCCGGGGCCTCCTCGACCTCCTCCGGCTGCACGACCTCCCGACCCTCCACCTTGGCGTCGATGACCTCCTGCAACGCCGCCCGGTAGTCGTCGGTGAAGACGTCCGGCTCGAACTCGCCGGTCATCGAGTCGATGAGCGAACTGGCCATCGCCAGCTCGGGCGGACGCACCTTGAGGTCCTCGTCGAGGAACCCGAAGTCGGGGGTACGGATCTCGTCCGGCCAGAGCATCGTGTTGAGCAGCAGCACACCCTCGCGTACCCGCAGCGTGGCGAGCTGCTCCCGCTGGCGCAGCGCCACCTTGACGATGGCGACCCGCTCCGAGTCGATCAGCGCGTCGCGCAGCAGCACGTACGGCTTGGTGGCCGTGCCCTCGGGCTCCAGGAAGTACGCCTTGTTGTAGAGGATCGGGTCGACCTGCTCGGCGGGGACGAACTCCAGCACGTCGATCGCGCGTGAACTGGTCAGCGGCAGGTCGGCGAAGTCCTCGTCGGTGAGGATCACCATCTCGCCGCCGCCGATGTCGTAGCCCTTGGCGATGTCGTCGTAGGTGACCTCCTCGCCGCAGACCGAGCAGGTGCGCTTGTAGCGGATCCGCCCGCCGTCCTCGCGGTGCACCTGATGGAACCGGATGTCCTTCTCCTCGGTCGCGGAGTACAACTTCACCCCGATCGAGACGAGCCCGAACGACACGGCTCCCTTCCAGATGGCACGCATCCTGCGCTCCCTTCCCCGGTATCGACCATGCTCGCATCCGAAAGAACCGGACGCGAGGTGTTCGGCCTGCTACTACAGTCGGGTCGTGCCCGGCGCGCCGCTCAAGCCGATGCTCGCGATGACCGGGTCGCTCCCGGCCGGTGACGGCTGGGTGTACGAGTTCAAATGGGACGGCATCCGCGCCCTCGCCGACATCTCCGACGGTGCTCAGCGCCTGTATGCCCGTTCCGGCGCGGAGATCACCGCCGCGTACCCGGAGCTGGCCACGCTGCACGAGCAGGTCGACGACGCGCTGTTCGACGGCGAGGTGGTGCTGCTCGGCGAGGGTGGGCAGCCGTCGTTCACGGCTCTCGCCGAGCGGATGCACGTGCGGGACCGGAGCAGAGCGGCCCGCCTGGCGGCGGTCATGCCGGTGACGTACATGATCTTCGACCTGCTGCGGTGGAACGGCGACGATCTGACCGGCTGGCCGTACGAGCGCCGCCGCGAGGCCCTTGACGCGCTCGCCCTCGGCGGTGCCCGGTGGGCGATCCCGCCGGTCTTCTCCGACGGCCCGGCCACCTACGAGGCGGCAGGTGAGCACGGCCTGGAGGGGGTGATGGCGAAGCGGGTCGGCGCCGTCTACCGCCCCGGGGTGCGCTCGCCGGACTGGGTGAAGGTCAAGCTGGAGGTGACCGGTGACTTCGTGGTGGGCGGCTGGCGGCCGGGAGCGCGCCGGATCGGTGGTCTGCTCGTCGGAGTGCCCGGCCCGGACGGTCGGTTGATCTACCGGGGGCGGGTCGGCGGCGGGATCGGCGTGGCCATCGAACGGGCGCTCCTCGCCGAGCTGGAGCCGCTGCGCTCCGGCGCGTCGCCGTTCGCGGCGGGTGTGCCGCGCGAGGATGCCCGGGGCGCCATCTGGGTAGAACCGAGGGTGGTGGTGGAGGTGAAGTACGGCCAGCGCACCCCCGACGGCCGGCTGCGCTTCCCCCGGGTGCTGCGGTTGCGCCCGGACAAGCCGCCGGAGGAGGTCGACGATGCCGGCTGAGCGGCTACGGGTGGATGTCGAGGGCCGCCCGCTTGAGCTTTCCAACCTGGACAAGGTGCTCTATCCGGCGGCCGGCTTCACCAAGGGCGAGGTGATCGACTACTACACGCGGATCTCGCCTGTGCTGCTGCCGCACCTGCGGGACCGGCCGGTCACCCGGATCCGTTTCCCGAACGGGGTGGACGACAAGTCGTTCTTCGAGAAGAACACGCCGGCCGCGACCCCGGACTGGGTACGCGTGGAGAATCTGCCCGCGCCCGGCTCCACGAAGGGCCGGGAGACCATCGACTACGTGGTCGCGGACGACCTGCCCACCCTGGTCTGGCTTGCCAACCTGGCCGCGTTGGAGCTGCACACGCCCCAGTGGAAGGTCGGCGAGCACCCCGACATGATGGTTGTCGACCTGGACCCGGGCCCGCCGGCCGGGCTCGCCGAGTGCTGCCCGGTGGCGGTGCTGATGCGTGACCGGCTCGCCGATGACGGAATCGACTCGTACCCGAAGACGTCTGGCAAGAAGGGCATGCAGCTCTGCTGCCCGATCGCCGGCACCCAGTCGTCCGATGTCGTCTCCGACTACGCCAAGCGGATCGCGCAGGAGCTGGAGAAGGCGCACCCGAAGCTGATCGTGTCGAAGATGGCGAAGAACCTGCGCCCCGGCAAGGTCTTCATCGACTGGAGCCAGAACAACGCGGCGAAGACGACAGTGGCGCCGTACTCGCTGCGGGCCCAGTCGGTGCCGTCGGTGTCGACGCCGCTGACCTGGGACGAGGTCGAGGCCGGCGCCCGCGGCCGGAGGCCTGCCGTCCGCCAGTTCACCGCCGCCGAGGTCCTGGACCGGGTCGAGGAGTACGGCGACCTGCTGGCCGCGCTGCTCGACGGCGGCCCGGAACTGCCTCTGAGGTGAGGTGGGACGGCGTGGTTCCCGATGAGGGTTCTGCCATCGTCCGAAGATCGAGGGCTCACTCTGGGTTTCCCAGGCTCCGCGACGGGGTCTACGTCACTGAGCGCAAGTCTGCCCGTGCCCCCGGCCGGACCGACCAACCCCTTTGCTCTGCATACCAATAGGCAACACCCACGTTGAGCTGCGACTTCATGCCGGCCTTCCTGGGCGGCGGCCATCGTCGTGCTCGCGCAGCGTGAGTGTCGCGTACAGGTATGCAGAGCAAAGGCCGGGGGTGATGGGTGGCGGACCGCGCTCGGCGTCACCTTGTGTGATCGGCCGGACATCCGTCGTAAGCGGGCACCGAGCCGGGAGGTGCGCGGCAGCGGGCGACCGTCCTCGCTCGCCACGAGATGACCAACAGGCGAGCAGGGGCGCAGCCGCCGCCGACCAGGGCGATCGCGACGACGGCGGGCACCTGCCGCCGCTCCCGGTGCACGCTGACCACCAACGTCGTTGCGTAGGGTGGTGCCGACGTCGTCACCCGGGAGCACGCAGATGCAGCCACACGCCACGGCCGACCCGATCGTCCCGCCCACAGCGGCCGAGAGCCCGCTGCTGAGTTACCGCGACGAGGCGACGGGTGAACGCGTCGACCTGACCGCACAGCAGGTCGGCGCCTGGTCGGCGCGCAGCGCGAGTCTGCTGCGGGACGGCTGCGGGCTCGGCCCCGGCAGCCGCGTAGCGGTGCTACTGCCGCCGCACTGGCGTACGGCTGCGGTGTTGTTGGGCGCGTGGGCGTGCGGCCTGGCGGTGTCGTTCCGGCCGCGCGCCACGGCGGGTCTGCCAGTGCTCGAACCCGGCGGTGACCGGCCGTTCGACGCGGTTTTCGTGACTCCGCAGCGGCAGGACGACTGGCTGGAGGACGTGCCGGACGCGCCGCACCGCTACCTGGTCGGCACCGGGCCGGGCCGGCTGGCCGACGTGCCGTTGGGCTGGTTGGACTGGTCCGCCGAGGTGCTCCGCCACCCGGACGTCACGCCCGACCACACCGCGATCCGCCCGTCCGATCCGGCCAGCGCGGACGGCACCACCTACGGCCAGTGGGGGGCGCTCGCCCGGGAGGTCGCCGGGATGCTCGGCCTGCGTCCCGGTGACCGGCTGCTCGTCGACGCGGCCGAACACGAGCAGCCGTTGAAGTGGTTGCTCGCGCCGCTGTCGGCTGGCGCGTCAGTGGTCATCAGCGCCAACCTCGACCCGGCCCGGCGGGACGCCGTGGTCGCCGCCGAGCAGGCCACCCGGGTCCTCTGAACTCCGCCGGAGCGGCCAAACAGCGCTTGCCGATCCGGATCCGTTACATCGCCGTCCGCCCTGCTCAGAGGGTCTGTTGTCGATGTCGTCGGCGTGTTCTCATACCCGAGCAAGGACGTCATCGACGCCGCACCGCCTCCCTCACTGAAAGGTGCACCGATGCGCAGGAGACCGACCTTCCGACTGGCGGTCCTCACCGCCACCGCCGCGACGCTCCTGGCGTCCGGCGGCGCCTCCGGGGCACTCGCCACGGCCGCCCCCGCGACCGCCTCCCCGGGCGTAGCGGCGTGCGAGCCGGGCGCCGACCCGCACGGCGCGGCCCGGCTCGCCCAGGGCGCCACCGCCCAGGAACCGGAGCTGTACTCAAAGAACGAAGCCAACGCCTACGGCGTGGTCAAGGACGCTCCGCGCCTGCCGAACGGCAGCGTCACCATCCCGACGGTCTTCCACATGATCTCCGACCATCCGCTCACCACCGCCGAGACGACCAGGTGGAACAACCTGATCGCCGCGCAGATGACGGTGCTCAACGACTCGTTCGCGGGTCGCACCGCGGCGGACGCCTCCAACACGCCGTTCCGGTTCTCGCTCGTCGACACCACGTGGACGGTGAACAGCGCCTGGTACACGGTGGAGCCCGGCAAGAACGAGCGGGACATGAAGAAGGCGCTGTACACCGGTGACTCGGAAACCCTCAACGTGTACGCGGCCAATATCGGCGGCGGGCTGCTCGGCTGGGCGTACTTCCCGAAGGGCTACAACAACGGCCGCGACTACATCGACGGCGTGGTGATGCTCGACGAGTCGATGCCGGGCGGCACGGCCGGCAAGTACGCACTCGGTGACACGCTGACGCACGAGGTGGGGCACTGGCTGATGCTGGAGCACACCTTCGCGCACGGCTGCTCCGCCTCCGGCGACTTCGTCGCGGACACCCCGCGCGAGGCGGCACCGCAGTTCGACTGCCCGGTGGGAGCTGACACCTGCACCGCGCCCGGGCTCGACCCGATCCACAACTTCATGGACTACACGCAGGACTCCTGCATGAACATGTTCACCGCCGGTCAGGCCGACCGGATGAGCGACGCCTGGGTGGCGTTCCGCGCCGGCGGCGCCGGCTGACGCAGGCGTTGTCGGGGCTGGCGGGCTGCGTCCCGCCAGCCCCTTCGCGTTCGTCCTCACCGCCGGTTGAGCCAGGGCGGGCGCCGCGAGCAGGGCGTGTTGTGGTCGGTCGGCAGGGCACACCGGCCGCCGCCGGTTAGTCGCCGGTCGCAGAAGACCCAGTGGCGTACGCCCTGCTGATCCTCGGCCGACACGGTCACCCCGCCCGGCTCGACGCGGGCGCTGAGCCGGGCCAGCACGCGCGCGGCGGTCCGGGCGAGGATCCGGGCCCGAAACAGATCGGGCGCGGTGACCGGCAGGTGGATCACCCAGCGATCGGTCATCGGTAACGGTGGGACTTGTTCTGGCCTGCTGCCATCGGTTGTCGTTCTTGGCGTCGGTTCGCCAGCCGGCGGTTCAGGTCGCGCACGGGGCACCGCCCTTCTTCGGATCGCGTCGAAGTGGAGAGGGCGGCCTCCGCCGGTTGCGGGCGGCGGAGACCGCCCCACCCTGCGACCGCAGCCTTCATCGGCGGTACGGCAGCAGGGCCGCGCCGGGGGAGCGCGGAGGGTGAGGTCTCGGCGGCGATGCGAGACCGGTACGAGAGGCGCCAACCGACCGCAGCAGCACCGCATCACCGACAGTGACGCTACCGATATCTGTCACCTCTGTCAACGCTCTCTTACCTGTCGAATCTAGCTGTCACTGCTCACCTGCTTCTCCTGCGTCAGTTGTTGCCGCTCTTTCACCTGTTGCTCGATACTGGGAGGGCCAACCGACTGCAAGGGGCCTCCACGTGCCGATTCCGCCGACCATGGACGAGTTGATCAACGATCTGCTGAGGCGGATTGAGGTGGGCGAGTTCCAGCCCGGGTCAAAGATTCCGTCTACTCAGCAGCTGTCCGACCACTACGACGTGTCGGTGTCGACGATCCACCGGGCGGTGGCGGTCCTGCGTGAGCAGGGCGTGTTGGTCGGCCGTCCGGGTCGGGGCGTCTTTGTGGCGGAGGCTCCACGGTCCTGATTGGGGCCAGACCCGGTGGCGAGTCGGCCCGCAGAACGACTGCTACACCGCCGATAACTCGATTGCGAGATTCTGCAGCTCGTGGCTTCGGTTGCTCTTACGTGCGAGAGCTTCCCGTGTCATCTAAGTAATGCGCCTCCGCCTTTGGGCACGCCGTGTGGCAGCGTCATCCGAGCGGGCTCGGCCGTAGATGATGGGTTTACCCTTCGAGCCGTCAAGGGCGCCCGGTATCCAATATTTTACTGGCATAGCAACCAAATCGACTCTGAAGTTAAACCGATCGGCTGCCTCCTGTTGGGCTGTGTGGCCTAATTTTGCCGGCTCGTGGTGCGCTAGAACGGGAGGTCGGCATCCAAGGGGTAGGATTCCCCATCCGAGGAGGGTTTGAGGATGACCGCAGATGCCGCTGAAAACCTTATAGGCCTAAAACTGGATGGGGGATGGCGAGTCCTGGAGAAGCTTGAACCGGGCCCCTATGCAACTGGTGGCACTTTCTGCACCGGATACCTGGTTGAAAGCGACGAGGGGCGGCGAGGCTTTTGCAAGGCGCTCAACCTTGCGAGAGCCCTCAGTTCGCCCGATCCCGCGAAACTCCTCGAACAGTTGACGAAAGCCTACAATTTCGAATGCGACATTCTCAACAAGTGTGCCGAGGCCCGAATGTCGCGCGTAGTCTTGGCAATTGATCAAGGCGTGGTGGATGTTCCAGGGTTTACCTTCCCAAGGGTAAATTACATAATCTTCGAGCAGGCAGGCGGCGACATCAGAGCCGCGCTCAACGCAGCCGCTCAGGTGGACGTTGCTGCGAGGCTTCGTTGCCTGCATCACGTTGCGACTGGCCTCCAGCAGCTACACAGGCAGCAGATTGCACATCAGGATCTTAAGCCTTCGAACGTTCTTGTCTTTGGCGGTCAGGGCTCCGAGCCGGCGGACGTAAGTAAGGTTTCAGACCTTGGCAGGGCAACAGATAAGGCTATTCCCGCAGCCCACGACGAGTTTCCAATTGCAGGTGACCCTAGCTACGCGCCCCCTGAGCAAATGTATGGATTTGTTCCAGCGGATTTCGGCCCGCGCCGATTGGGATGCGACCTACATCAGCTCGGGAGCTTCACCGCCTTCCTCTTTACGGGGGCATCGATAAACGCTCTCCTCCACCAGGAGTTGCACCCAATGCACTCCTGGCGCAACTGGGGCGGTACATACGATGAAGTTCTGCCTTACCTGCAAGATGCGTTCGGTCGTGTACTCGCTCGCATAGCCGAGGATATCCCAGCGCCAATCAGGGGCGAGATCATAGAAATGATCCGTTATCTCTGCGACCCTGACCCTGACCGTCGCGGTCACCCTGAAAGTAGAAGACAGATTTCCGGTAACCCTTACGATTTAGGTCGCGTGGTCACCCGATTCGACCTTCTGACCAGGAGAGCTGAGATTGATCTACGACGCGGTGTTCGATGACAGCCTTACCAAACCATACACCACGGCATGTTCTGCCTCGATGGAGACAGTGGGGGCTGGCGCGGCGTAGCGGAGAGCTCGACCCTTTGGTAAGAGGCGATCGTAAGCCGCCGCCTCACGCCTTCGCCGAGCACCAACGAGCCTTTGAGAACGGGCCAGGGGTATACACGGCTGGAGACCTCCTTTCGGCAGCCGCCGTCGTAGGGTCTAGCTCACCTGCCGTAACTTCGGCGGCGGCCCTCATTTTGTCAAAAGGGGACGCGCCTGCTTCAGTGCAGCGGCTTGCGCGACACATGGTCGGTGAGCAGAAGGGCCTTGTACAGGCGGAAGCGCCGCCGCAACTCGACGTATTAGGTATTCGGAGTCGGGTTCGGCACCTACGCGAAATCCTCACGCGCGAACCGCAGAACGCAATTAGGTGGGCCGACTTAGCGCGTGCTCATGCCGCTCTAGGATCCGGTGATGCGGCGCATAGGGCGATGATTGTGGCGCTCCACGTAGGGCCTGTCAACCGCTTTTTATTGCGGGCCGCTGCAAGGTTTTATATTTATCGAGACGAGCCTGATCGAGCACTATATCTGCTAAACAATCATCATGGTCACCTTTCTGATCCCTGGGTCCTGTCTGCTGAAATTGCTACGTCGAACTTCACTGACCGAACCTCGAAGCATATTCGTCGTGGGCGGAAGATGATTGAAGATCGAAGTATAGGGCCGTGGCACATTAGTGAGCTTGCGAGTGCTATATCTGCCGTGGAACTCCGCTCTGGTCGTATCCGCCAGGCGCGGAAGATGATGGCCGTGGCGCTTGAGCAACCGACGGAAAACTCTTTAGCCCAAGCCGAATGGTCGTCATCTCACGGGCTTGCGCTACCGGCGGAGGCAGAACGGGCTGACCTTCTTGAAGCGCCCACTGGATATGAAGCACGAGCTCTCTACTTTGCCAGCACGGGTGACTACGAAAAGGCCGTCACTAATGGCATGATGTGGTTGGCTGATCAGCCATTTGCCCTCGACCCTGCTATCTTTACCTCCTACACTGCGGCGGTGCTGGCGGGCGACGACAGCAGGGCCGCCGAAGCCGCTTCTGCTGGCTTGCGCGCCTATCCGCATGCTGAAATCCTTCTCAATAACTACGCATTCGCTTGTGCTCGTTCAGGGCGCCTGGCTGAGGCAGAGGCTGCCCTCGACCGTATCCGGTCAACAGAGCCGAGCGACACCAGTTCTGCTATTTCAATCGCAACTCGCGGGCTGCTCCTCTTTAAGTTGGGGCAAATCAATAGAGGTCGCGATTATTATCAGAGAGCTATTAGCGCGCTTCTGGCTTTCAGGCAAAATGAGGCTGCCGCTTTAGCGGCCCTGTATTGGGCCGAGGAAGAGCTTCTGGTTGGCCAAGCGGACGAGGTGGACAAGGCAATGTCTAGGGCTGGAGACTTGGCCAAGAAGGCAGCCACCGCTGCCGTGAAGGCGCGATCCGCGAGACTGTTAGCAACGCGAAGTCGTTGAGGTGGTGCCGCAGCCGTTCGCCGAGCGCAGCTACTCGGGCAAGTTCAACCTGCGCGTCGGCGAGAGCCTGCGCCGCGCGCGCCATCAACGCCGCCTCGGATGGCCTGAGCCTCAACCAGTAAGTCCTCCGGAAGCTCAGCGCCCGCCTGAACGGTCGGGCAGCTTATGGCGCGCTGGAGAGCGCAGTTGATCAACTAACTGCTCGCTCCCGCTGCGCCCGTTTTTCATCAAGCTCGTCTGGCGAGTTCGCCGACGGCCGGCGGGGTCACTGAACGGCCGCGCCCACCGGCGTGCCACAGCACCTGTGGAGCGGAGCGCTGGCATGCCCGCAATCGACGGTGGCCCGCCGCGTCGTGATCTCGGTGGCGTTCGCCCTTACCCTGCTCGCCACGGCGGTCCCCGCCGCAGCCCACCCGTACGGCTATCCGCAGACCGTGACCATCGTGGCGGACGCGGACCGCCACGAGGTGGTGCACCTGACGTGGAAGCCGGGCGGCGTCGACAAACTGACCCTGCTCGGCGTCCGGCTCGGCCTGCTGCCGCAGGACCGCGTTCTGCTCGACAGCGCGATCTCCTTCCAGGCTTCGGACGTGCCAGTCCTCGCCTCGTCCGCATCGTTCGCGAACTACCTGCTCAGGGAGATGACCGTCAGCACTGACGGACACCTGTGCGCCGGCACCGTCGACCCGCCGTACGACCTCGCGGGCTCCGGTGTGGACTTCGGCTACACCTGCCCAGGGTTGGTCGGCAAGGCCGCCATCGAGGTGCGGATGCTGAGCGATCTCGACCCGCGTGCCAGACGGTGGCGACCGGGCCGCCCGGGACCGTTCTGGTCCCGGGCCGGTGCGCGTCTCGTCACCCGTCCGGTGGAGCCGATAGGATCCGCCATTCCACAGCTTGGCCTGCTCATACGCTTCGCCGAAGGCAGGCGCGCGGTGCGAGCGCCCGCCCATGTTGACGGCTTGGCGGAGGGGTCGATGGCTTCGAGGCGTACACATCGGATGGTGGTGTCGGCGGTTGCCGGCGGGCTGTTCGCCCTCGGCGTGGTCGCGCCGGGTCCGGCGGCGGCGCCATTGCCTCGTGCGGCCCAGGCCGATGGTCCGACGGCCCCCGACACGCGCGAGCCGCGCCCTCCGCTGCTGCCGGCGGACTTCCAGGGCACCGGCCGGTACGTCGTGCGGGATCTCGGCATCGACGTCCCGTTCACCTGGCAGGGCCGTGACGGCGACAGCCAGATGATCGCCGGCGGGCCGGAGCACCCGATCTGGTTCACGAACTTGATCTACGAGAACACCCTCTACACGCTCACCTACAGGTGGCCGAACATCCCGCTGTTCCCGCCCCGCGCGTGCAGCAAGATCCCGGGGTTCTTCAACCGGCAGATCTTCAACGACAAGCTGAAGACCGCCCGCTACGTCGGCCCGGAGATCCTGCAGGGAGAGAAGGACCGGCACGTGGACCACTGGCGGGTGGGCGTGGTCGGAGGTTCCGCAGTGCCGGGGGAGTTCTTCCGGTTCCCGCTCGCGCTCGGCGACATCTACGTCGACCAGCGCGACCCGACCCGGTGGTGGCAGGTGTTGCAGTTCGGCCTGCAGAACCTCTTCGACCCGGAACTCGACGAGTGGTTCACGATGGACACCTTCGAGCACCGCCCCGGCGAGGTCCACCTCCCCGACCGCTGCCCACCCCCCACCCCCTGACCCCCGGCCCCCGGGCCTGGCCCCGGCCGCGGTGATCAAGAGGTTTGCGTCACCGATCGGCCCGTCGGTGACGCAAACCTTTCGATCAACCTGGGAGGGGGAGGGGGTTGGGTTACAGGGCGAACAGCAGGGCGGCGTCCAGGAGGACGACGACGGCCGTCGCGAAGTGGATGCCGAAGGCCACGGCCTTCGTTCCGCCGTTGCGCAGCACGATGAGCGTGTCGCCCAGCGGGACGAGCGCGACGATCAGCATGAACCACGCGACCGCGTCGGCAGTGGTGAAGGCGATCAGGGCGAGGCCGATCAGCCCGAAGGTGAGGTCCTTCAGCCCTTTGACCGTCAGGTAGGCCGGGTCGCCATCCGGCCGGGCCGGCACGCCGTAGCCGGCGGCCGCAGCCTGCGGCACCAGCAGGAACCGCGCACCGATGAAGACGACGAAGAGGCTGAGCACGACGGCGAGCCCGTAGGCCAGGGGTGACAACATGATCCGCTCCAATGTTCTAGCGCCGCTAGATATGTGAGCGACGCTAGCAGAGTGATGATAGGAACGCTAGCGATGCTAGGATTCGGTAATGTCGACTCAGACGCGCCGGGAGCGCGAGCGGGCGGAGCGGGAACGGGCCATCGTCGCCGCCGCACGCGACCTGGCCCTGGCCGAGGGCTGGGACGCGGTGACCACCCGGCGGCTCGCCGCCGAGATCGAATACAGCCAGCCCGTCCTCTACAGCCACTTCAAGGGCAAGGACGCCATCATGGCGGCGGTCGCCGTCGAGGGCTTCGCCGAGCTGGCCACCGCCCTGGCCGCGGCCCGAACCTCGGCCGCCGACCCCCGGCAGGCGGTCGCCGACATCGCCGCGGCGTACACCACCTTCGCCGAACAGCGACCCGCGCTGTACGACGCGATGTTCACCCTCGCTGTGGACCTGCCGTTCGCCAGCCAGGACGTCCCGACCGATTTGGCCCGGGGTTTCGCCGAGCTGGCCGACGCGGTGCGTCCGATCGCCGGTGACGACGACCTGGAGGCCGTCACCGAGACGTTCTGGAGCGGCCTGCACGGGCTGGTCACGCTGATGCGCAGCGGCCGACTCCGCCGCGCCGACCACGACCGACGACTTGCGGTGCTGGTGGACCGCTTCTCCCGCTGAGAGCGGCACCCGCGGCGGGTGGCGGACCGGCCAACCCTTTGATCGACTCCGTATCGCCGATGTGGGGGCATCGACCTGCTGGGATACCGCCACGTCGGCGACGTGGAGTCGATCAAGGCGCAAGCGCCGAGCGGGCGGTCAGTCGAAGGACGGTAGGGACGGGCCGAGGACGTCGTCGGCGTCGACGATCGTGTACGCGTAGCCCTGCTCGGCCAGGAAGCGCTGCCGGTGTGCCGCGTACTCGGTGTCGATCGTGTCCCGGGACACCACCGTGTAGAAGTGCGCCTGCCGCCCGTCGGCCTTCGGCCGGAGCACCCGACCGAGCCGTTGCGCCTCCTCCTGGCGTGACCCGAACGTGCCGGACACCTGGATCGCCACCGCCGCCTCGGGCAGGTCGATGGAGAAGTTGCCGACCTTCGAGATCACCAGCGTGCGGATCTCGCCGGTGCGGAACGCGTCGAACAGCCGCTCCCGCTCCTTGTTCGTCGTCGAGCCCTGGATGATCGGCGCGTCGAGGTATTCGCCGAGCTGGTGCAGCTGATCGATGTACGCGCCGATCACCAGCACCTGGTCGTCCGGGTGCCGGTCCACGAGCGCCTTCACCACCGGCAGCTTGGTGCGGGCGGTCGCCGCCATCCGGTACCGCTCCTCGGCCTCCGCCGTCGCGTACGACATCCGCTCCGCGTCGGTAAGCGTCACCCGGACCTCGGTGCACTCGGCAGGCGCGATCCAGCCCTGCGACTCGATGTCCTTCCACGGCGCGTCGTACCGCTTCGGCCCGATCAGGCTGAACACGTCACCCTCGCGGCCGTCCTCGCGTACCAGAGTCGCCGTCAGGCCCAGCCGGCGGCGGGCCTGGAGGTCCGCCGTGAACCGGAAGATCGGCGCGGGCAGCAGGTGCACCTCGTCGTAGACGACCAGGCCCCAGTCGCGGGCCCCGAACAGGTCCAGGTGGGTGAACGCGCCGCCGCGCCGCGAGGTGAGCACCTGGTACGTGGCGATGGTGACCGGACGGATCTCCTTGCGCTCACCCGAGTACTCGCCGATCTCCTCCTCGGTCAGCGACGTGCGGGCGATCAGCTCCCGCTTCCACTGCCGGCCGGCGACGGTGTTGGTGACCAGGATGAGCGTGGTCGCCTTCGCCTCGGCCATCGCCGCCGCGCCGACAAGCGTCTTGCCGGCGCCGCAGGGCAGCACCACGACGCCCGACCCGCCGGCCCAGAACGCCTCGACGGCCTCCCGCTGGTACGACCGCAGCGTCCACGGCTTGCGCCCGTCCTTGCCGGCCTCGGCCAGCTCGATCGGGTGTGCCTCACCGTCGACGTAACCGGCCAGGTCCTCCGCCGGCCAGCCCAGCTTCAGCAGCGCCTGCTTGAGCCGGCCGCGTTCGGACGGGTGCACCCGGATGGTGTCGTCGTCGATCTTGTCGCCGAGCATCCCGGCGAGCTTCTTGCTCTTGGCCACCTCGATCAGCACCAGCCGGTCGAGCGCACGCAGCACCAGCCCGTACGCCGGATCGTTGGCGAGCTGGAGCCGGCCGTACCTGTCCATCGTCTCGGCCACGTCCACAAGCAGCGCGTGCGGCACCGGGTAGCGGGAGTACTTGAGCAGCGAGTCGACGACCCCCTCGGCGTCGTGCCCCGCCGCCCGGGCGTTCCACAGACCCAGCGGGGTCAACCGGTACGTGTGCACGTGCTCCGGTGAACGCTCCAACTCGGCGAACGGCGCGATCGCCATCCGGCAGGCCTGCGCGTCGGGGTGGTCGATCTCCAGCAGCAGGGTCTTGTCCGACT
Source organism: Micromonospora sp. NPDC000663 (assembly GCF_042898105.1). NCBI lineage: Bacteria > Bacillati > Actinomycetota > Actinomycetes > Micromonosporales > Micromonosporaceae > Micromonospora > Micromonospora sp. NPDC000663. The sequence goes on along the minus strand of NZ_JBIAYR010000003.1, from coordinate 16,883 downwards.
GCACGATCAGTGGTCCACCGCTCACGCCAGTGTCCTCTCCTCGGTTGGCCGACCATCAAGTGTTGCACGGTGGGGGATGTCGAAAGAAAGATGCTCACCAGGTGCAACCGGGACGGCACCCACGAACGTCTAGCAAAGGGACAACTGTCCAGGGGAGGTGCCATGAGGCGTGTCCAGAGCACTTTCCGGCTGGTTGCCCTGCTGGTGGTCGTGCTGGTCGGTGCCGGTGCGTGCACGTTCGATCCGCAGTCCGGCGGGAGTGGCGGCGGGGGAGCCGCCCCAGCCGGTGTCGCGGAACAGGCAACGGGGGCGAGCGGCACGTCCGGGCCGGGCCAGCGCGGCCGACCCACGCCAACCACGCCCACCCCGAAACCCTCCCGGAAGCCCACCCCGAAACCGACACGCAAGGCCCCCACGCCGACAGCCGCCCCGAGTACGTCGACAGTCGCCGGCTGCCCCCAGGGCCAGCACCAGCGCGCCGTGGAGACCTACCTGGCCCGCCTGGGTGGCTTCGGGGCCGTGACGGTGGACGGCCGGCAGTCCGCCGCCGACTGCGCCGCCATCAAGAAGTTCCAGAAGAGGTACGGCATCCGCCCCGTCGAAGGTCGCGCCGGCCCCACCACCTACGACGTGGCCCAGCGCCTCGCCACCACCAACCCGGCCAGCTGCAAGGCCGGCACCGGCACCACGTTCTGCGTCGACCTGACCCGGCAGACCGTCTGGGCGGTGCGGGGCGGCAAGGTGGTCATGGAGCCGACCGTGACCCGTACCGGCATGTCCGGCTACCGCACCCCCGCCGGCACGTACACGGTCAACTTCCGCAACCCGAAGGAGTGGTCCGACCCGTACGAGGTGTGGCTGCCCTACTGGCAGCACTTCACCCAGGGGATGGGCTTCCACGAGACCACCACCTACCTGCACGACAAGTCGATCGGCTCGCACGGCTGCGTCAACCTGCTGCACGCCGACGCCGTGCGGATGTGGGAGCTGGGCAAGGTCGGCACCCGCGTCGTGCTGGTCGGCCGTCGCCCCGGCACCTGACCGACGCCCCCGGATCGAGGGTTTATCCCCTGTCACACCGGTCCCAGGAGTGTCACCCTGGGAGTCCAGGGCCGGACCGGGCGGGGAGGCTGGGCATGACGGTCGACCGTGAAGTGATCGCGCAGTACGAGCAGGCGCCGCCCGACGAGGTGTCCCGAGCGACCGTGATCGCGTACGCCGTCGCGGCGATGCTGCTGTTCGGGTGGTTCCTCTTCGGGTGGTTGGTGCTCCAGCAGGGCTTCGTCGACTCGGTCGGGGAGGCCGCCGGGGCCGGCTTCGCGCTGCTGCTCGTCGTCTCCGTCGTCGGCACCGTACGCCGCAGCCGCCGCTGACCGACCACGCCAGCGGCGGCACGCCCGGTCAGTCCGCGAGCACCGCCGCGGTGATCCGGTGCAGCGCGAACGTGTGCAGCATCTCGGTCCGCTCGTCCTCGGCGCGGAGATACCCGGCACCGATCGAGACGGGCTTGACCAGCCGGGACGCGGTCGCCCCGTGGGCGTCGACGTACCCCACCCAGACCAGCGCCTTGTCGCGGACCGCCTGCTGGAGCACTGCGAGGGCCTCGGTGTGCGTGTGCGCCGGCACCGGACCGCCGCCCAGCCCCGCCGCGCCGCCGCGCACCACCGCAGGCGCCCGCCGGGCCGCCCGCGCCGCCGCGTCACCCCGCCGGATGTGCTCCACCACGCCGAGCAGGCGGGGCATGGGCAGCTTCGGAGCGGCAAGCGGATCCAGCGTCCGGGTGGTCATCGGCACCCGGGCCGGTGCCCGTCGGATCCGGGGCCGGGACAGCACGGTGCCGCCGGTGGCGTCCTCCTGCACCGGCGCGTACCCGGCCTCGCGCAGCGCACCCAGCAGCCGACCCACCTGGTACGGGGTGCACAGCACCGTCGGCGCGAGCCGGCGCAGCGTCAACGGCTCCAGCCGCCGGTCGGCCAGCACCTCGCTGAGCAGCGCCTCGTCGTCGCTGCGCAGGTACGCCCCGGCCAGGCCGACCCGCAACCCGCCGTGCTTACGGGCCACGTCGTCCACCAGGTAGGTCAGGCCCTGCGGCACCGGCGTACGGGAGCGTCGGCGGAACACGTCGTGCAGGTCACCTGCCGAGTAGCCGGAATCCAGCGCCCGGCGCACGCTCGCCGTGGTGACCCGGTGCACGCTGGCCCCGCCGGCCGACTCAAGTTCGGTCATCGCCTCCAACTCGGCGGCCAACGCCGGTTCGGGCGGGCCGGGCACCACAACGGTCAGGTCGGCCTGCACCAGGAAGTGGTCGACCGGCGCGGGCAGCAACGCGTCAAGTGCGCGGGCGGCGTCCGACGGGTCGCCGCTCTCGACGTCCGCGTGCACGCCCAGCGGGTCGTCCGCGCCTCGCTCGTCGGCCGACGTGAGGTCGCCCAGCAGCAGCCGCCCGTACGAGGTGAGCGCCCCCAGCCCGGTGACGCCGAGCTGCGCCGCCTCGGCCAGCACCTCCCGGTGGCCCGCCTCCCGGCCCCGGCTGCGCCGCGGCGCACGCCAGTCCAGCAGGTCCTGCACCTCCTCCGAAGTGGGCGCGGTCGCCGGCTCCAGATCGGCGAGTACGCCGAGGACCGCCCGTCGGGTGGCCGGCGCGCCGGCCCGTTCGGCCTCGGCGGAGAGCGCGGTGATCGGCCGGTCCCGGTCGTCGCGGCGACCGACCAGCCCCACCTGCCGGGTCATCGTCAGCCAGGCGCGAGCCAGCTGCTCCCAGCGCTGCGCCAGCGACGCGGCCCGCCACACCTCGTACCCGCCGGTGGGCATCACCTGCTGATCCACCCCGTACCGGGTGGCGGCCGCGCCGGGCATCTCCAGCTCACCGGCGAGCCCCGCCGCGTACGCGACCTCCAGCAGCAGCGCGGTCGTCGGCTCGTCCAGCCCGGCGGTACGTGCCAACCGCCGCAGGTCACGTACCCCGATGCCGCCGGAGCGCAGCACCGGCGCTGGTTCCGCGGCGAGTTGCTCCAGGAGCCCCTCGGTGTGCCGGACCACCTCCATGGTCTGCCCGGCGCCGGCCGAGTCGACGGCCTTCGCCTCGCGCGGCGCGGCGGCCACCGGCGGTGGACTGGTACGCAGCGGGCCGAGCGGACCGCTGTCGCGGCGCAGCAGCAGGCCGACCTCACGGGGCAGTTCGACGGTGCCGCTCGCCGTCGACGAGCCGGCCGAGATGGGCACGAGCAACCGGTTGTCGACAAGCCAGCGCACCGGGGAGCCGGCCGGGGCGCCGCCGTTCGTCGGGTCGGAGAGGACCGGGTCCTCCGCGCCGACGGGCGGCGCCTGCAACGCGCCAGGGGGCACGCTGCCCACCGGGGGACCGGCCGCCAGCCGGCCCAGGATCGCCCGGGCCGAGGGCGGCGCGGCGAGCAACGTCCGACGCAGTTTCGCCGCGTCCGCGCAGAGCGCGGCCGTGCGCGGGTCCAGGTCCGCGGCGGGCCGGCCGAGTCCTGCGGGGTACGGGGCCACCTCGTCGACGGCGGGCGTCACCTGGAGCGCGTGCTCCGGGCCGTACAGCAGGAAGAGCGCCCGTAGCCTGCCCACGGCGGCCCGGACGGCCGTCGGTGCCGGCGGGTGCGGCCCGGTGGTCGCCATGGCGAGCACCGCGTCGGTGGCCGTGGTGCCGTCGTCCGGGTTCCGGGTGAGGCGGGCGGCGTCGAGGATCTGGAGGGTGAACTGGTCCAGCCCGTCCAGCGCGCGCGCCACCGAGACCCGGGACTGGGCCCGGATGGCCAGTGCGGAGATGTCGGCCGGTACGGGCACGACGAGGTCGGGCCGCAGTTGCAGGAGTGCGGCCAGTGACTCGTCGGGCAGCGACCGCAGGTGGTCGGCGAGTGAGGTGCTCATCGTCTTTCCACGCTAGCCCGGCACCCGGTCATCGCGCCCCTCGGACGTCCGCCCGGTCGGGAGTCTCCGGGTACGTTTCTCGACATGTCTGCGCTGACCGTCGGATTCGATCTCGACATGACCCTGGTGGATTCCCGTCCCGGCATCGCCGCGACGTTCCGGGCGTTGACCGCGAGGACGGGCGTGCCGGTGGACGCCGACCTGGCCGTGTCCCGGCTCGGCCCGCCGCTGCGCACCGAGATCGCGCACTGGTTCCCGCCGGAGCAGGTCGAGTCGGCGGTGCACGCGTACCGCGAGCTGTACCCGGCGTACGCGATCACCCCGACGGTCCCGATGCCCGGTGCGCGGGAGGCCATCGACGCGATCCGCGCGCGGGGCGGTCGGGTGCTTGTCGTCACCGCCAAGATGGGCCGGCTGGCGCGGCTGCACCTGGAGCACCTCGGTTTCCCTGTCGACGAGCTGGCCGGGGACCTGTTCGCCGAGCAGAAGGCGACAGCCCTGCGGGAGCACGACGCCACCCACTACGTCGGTGACCATGTGGCGGACATGGTGGCGGCCGGGGTCGCCGGGGTGCCCGGGATCGCCGTGGCGACCGGTCCGTGCTCGCCGGACGAGTTGCGCGCGGCGGGTGCGAAAGTGGTTCTGGACGATCTCTACGGATTCCCAGGGGCGCTCGACGGCATGATCCAGCTAGCCTTGGAGCAGTAGCGGCTCAAGTGAAGCAGGGGTTTTCAGGTGCCTACGGGTCGAGTGAAGTGGTACGACACGGCCAAGGGATACGGCTTCGTCACCAGTGACGAGGGCGGTGACGTGTTCCTGCCCAAGGGCGCGTTGCCGGCGGGCGTCACCGACCTCAAGGGTGGTCAGCGGGTCGACTTCAGCGTGGTGGACAGCCGCCGGGGCGCGCAGGCCATGGGCGTCAAGCTGCTGGACGCGCCGCCGTCGATGGCGGAGTTGCGTCGCCGGCCGGCCGAGGAGCTGCACGGCCTCGTCGAGGACATGATCAAGGTGCTGGAGGCGAAGGTCCAGCCGGACCTGCGTCGTGGCAGGTATCCGGACAAGAAGACCGCGCAGAAGATCGCTCAGCTGGTCCACGCGGTCGCGCGCGAGCTGGAGGTTTGAGGCACCAGCCCGGCGGTGGCGGCGCGGTCGAGGAGCGCCGTCACCGCGGCGAAGCCGGCCTCGCCCAGGTCTGCGGTGAACTCGTTGACGTAGAGGCCGATGTGCCGGTCCACCACGTCGAGTTCCATCTCCTGTGCGTGCGCGAGGACGTACTCCCGGCTGGCCGCCGGGTCCGCCCAGGCCTGCCGGACCGACTCGCGGACCCAGCCGGCGGCGGCTTGCGGGTCGACCGCGCCGCGCCGGGCGAGGATCGCGCCGAGGGGGATGGGGAGGCCGGTGTCGGCCTCCCACCATTCGCCGAGGTCGACAAGCGCGGTCAGGCCGTGCCGGTGGTAGGTGAACCGGGCCTCGTGGATGACCAGTCCGGCGTCGTAGCGGCCGGCCGCGACGCCAGGCATGATCTCGTGGAACGGGACCACCTCGATCCGCGCCGGCGGTTGACCCGCCGCCCACAGCCGGAACAGCAGGTACGCGGTGGTCCGGTCGCCCGGCACCGCCACCGTGGCGCCGGTCAGGTCGGTGCGGTCGCCCCTGGTGAGCACCAGCGGCCCGCAGCCGCGCCCGAGCGCCCCGCCGCAGGGCAGCAGGTGGTAGTCGTCGAGCAGCCACGGCAGCGCCGCGAAGCTCACCTTCACCAGGTCGAACGCGCCATGCTCGGCGGCCGTGTTGGTGACGTCCACGTCCGCGTACGTGACCTCGACCGGCGGCGCACCCGGCACCCGGCCGTGCACCAGCGCGTGGAAGACGAACGTGTCATTGGGGCAGGGGGAGATCGCCAGAGAGAGCGCCACGCCCTCACGTTAGTCCCGCACCCGCTGACGCCTTCTTCGTGGTGCCGGGTCTGTGAGGTGCGAGCCAGCCATCGTCGGGGTGGCGGCCTGGGCGGGGTGGCGGTGGTCACCGCTGCTCCCTGTAGAGCTGCCCCGTGAGTGGGGCGCGATGGCGGCGGTGATGATCAGCGTGTGGGTACGGCCACCCGGCGGGGTGGGCCGGACCTTGTGCGTCAGGGTGAGGTGCGGACCTGCGGTGCTCGGCCCGGCCGGAACCTGCCGTGCCCGGCCCGGCGGGGACCTGCCGTGCCCGGTCCGGCGGGGACCTGCCGTGCCCGGCGCGGCCGGGGACCCGCCGGGCTCGGCCTGGCCGGGGACCTGCCGTGCCCGGCGCGGCCGGGGACGTCCCGTGCCCGGCGCGGCCGGGGACGTGCCGTGCCCCGCCCGGCCGAAGACGTGCGCCAGGCAGGCTTGCCCCACCCACGGGGCAGCTCTACAGGCACTCAGCAAGGGATGTGCACAGCGACGGCGACACTATCCACAGGGTTGTCCACAGGTGGACGGGGTGCTGTTGACGGCGCGATCTGAGCGGAAAACCATTGTGGGGTGGCTGCCGACAAGGGTGCGATCGACGTGGGGGCGGCCCTGCGGGATCTTCGTCGGCGCGCCGATCTGAGCCAGCGGGAGCTGGCCGAGCAGGCCGGGGTCCCGAAGAGCACTGTGGCGCGGATCGAGGCGGGGCAGGGTGCCCGGCCGGCGTTCCGGACGGTGGAGCTGCTGGTCCGTGCGGCCGGCGGCGAGCTCGCCGTCACGATGCCCGGCGACCCCTCCTGCGAGGCGGTAAGCGAGCCAGAGCATACGCGGGAGGACGAGCCACGGGACGAGGCCGGCCGTCGGTACCCGGCGCACCTCGACGTCCGTCGGGTCCTCACCCTCAAGGACTGGCCAGGCGCCTGGTGGGTGCACTCGTACACGCTTTCGCAGCGGTTGTGGCCGGTCCGCGTCCCGGAGCTGACCTACGACCTGGGTCGAGCGCGGCGCGACGAGCGACGGTTGCGGAACCGGACGCGGGCCCAGGTGCGGTTCCGGCGTGCCACCGAAGGGCTGCCGACCACATCGTGGCGCTTTCTCGCGGAGGTGCCAGGTGTCGGGCCGGTCGGTGAGCTGAGGGCCCATGAGCGGAGCTTCGATCTGCGCCTCGGCGAGGATTGGGGCGACCGGCGTGAGCTGGTGTTGGAGGGCGTTCTCGTTGCTCCCGGCCTGCGGACCCTGGGCATCGGGCGGCAGCTGATCGGCCTGCTGGCCAGGGAGATGGCGGAGGCCGGCATCCGGACCACCCACGCGATGGCCGAGGCCGGCAACGTCGAGTTCCTGCTCGCCTGCGGGTTCGAGCTACAGCCAAGTCGGCCGTCGGCGCTCACGCTCGAAGTCGGGCCTGTCAGCGCAGCGCCGGGGCCGCCAGGGTCAGGGCGGTGAGGGCTTCGCGCAGCCGCCAGGCATCGCGGTCGCGCGGGCCGATCGGGTTGGAGATGGTACGCAGCTCCGCGAAGGGCACCCCGGCCTGCGCGGCGGCGACCGCCACCCCGTACCCCTCCATGGCCTCGGCGACCGCCTCCGGATGCCGCAGACGCAGCCCCTCGGTGCTGGCTGCGGTGCCGGTGACCGTGCTGACCGTGAGCACCGGGCCGACGGTGGCGGCCGGCAGGGCGCCGCGCAACGCCGCCAGCAACCTCGGGTCGGCCGGCACCACGCTGCCACCGCCGAGCAGCGCGGGTGGCATACCCAGCTCGTCGACCGGGATGAACCCGTCCGGCGACTCCGCGCCCAGGTCGGCGGCGATGCTTGCGGAGCCGAGCACCGTGTCGCCGACCGCGGCCCGCCCGGCGAAGCCGCCGGCCACGCCGGCGCTGACCACCGCACGGTACGGATGCCCGGCCGCCTCGGCCAGCGCCAGCAGCCGGGCGGTGGCGGCACCGGCCACCGCCGGACCCACCCCGACCGGAGCGACGGTCACCGTGGTGTCGGTCAGGCCGGCCCGGACCGCGTCCGCCTCGGCCGGCACCGCGGTCACCACGAGCAGGCCACTCACGACAGCGGCCCGGGAGACTCCCGGCGGGACTCCTCGTCGGTGCCGCCACCCGGGCCGCCGACCGCCGAGGAGGGCCGGTAGATGTGGTAGCCCGGCGGGGTCAGCCTCGACCCGTCGTACTGCGGCGAGCTGGCCTGGTTGGGTGCCGGGGAGGTGGGCGTCGGGTCGGCCGCCTCGTCCACCGACTCGTCGTCGGCCAGTTCGTCGTCACCCAGCGGCCGGCCCGCCAGCTTTTCGCCGCGCAGCCGGGCGGCCACCAGCACACCCCGGGTGGCGGCCAGCACAGCCACCCCGGCGGCGACCGCGATGCCCATCCTCCCGTCGAACGGCACCAGCCCGAGGCCTCCACCGGCGACGAACGCCAACATCAGCACCGTCTCCGAGTGGGCGAACGAGCTGGCCCGCAACCGCTCCGGGATGCGCTCCTGGATCGAGGCGTCCACAGCCAGCTTCGCCACCCCACTCACCAGCGCCGTGACCAGGCAGAGCAGGGCCACCATCGGCAGCGAGAACTGGATCACGGCGAGCACCGCCACCCCGGCCACGATGACCATGCTGCTCGACTGGATGGTGGCCGGGCGGTGGATGCGCAGCCGGGTGCCGACGGCGGTGGCCAGGAAACTGCCGACCGCCAGCGCGCCGCCGACCAGGCCCAACGCCCACTCGGCGCCCAGCTCCCGACCGAACACGTCGGTGGTCAGGTCGCCCTTCTTGATCGCGAAGGCCAGGAAGAGCAGCAGGAAGCCGTACGCCGCGCGCAGCGTCGCGGCACCGATCAGGGTGGCGATCACCAGCCGCCCGGCGGGTCGCCCCCGACCCAGCGGCCGGTCGCCGCCACGGCGGCCCAGTGCCCGCAGCGGCCGGGGAACACGCTCGGGTGGCTCCGAGTCGGCCCTAGGCGGCAGACGCAGGGAGATCACCATGCCGACCAGGAAGATCACCGAGGCGACCCGCAGCGGCCACTGCGGCCCGAACCAAAACGCCGCCAACCCGATCGGCGCCACCAACGCGCCGGCGACCGTGCCGTAGACGCTGGCCCGCGCGCCCACCTGCGAGAGGCCGAGCCCTTCGGGCAGCAGCCGGGGCACGGCGGCCGAGCGTGCCACGCCGTACGCGCGGGACAACGCGAGCACACCGAACGCGGCCGGATAGAGCCCGAACCCGTGGATGTAGTCGGAGATCAGCCAGGCCAGGAACGCGCGGCCGAGCATGGTGGCGGCCAGGGCGTACCGCCGGCCGTGCCGGAAGTGGTCCAGCAGCGGGCCCACCACGGGAGCGAGCATCGCGAACGGCACCATGGTCACCAGCAGGTAGAGCGCGACCTTGCTGCGGGCCTCGCCCAGCGGCACGTTGAAGAAGATCGTCCCGGCCAGGCCGATGGCGATGAGCGTGTCACCGGCGCAGGACAGCGCGTGCAGATCGAACAGGCGGACCATGCCGACCTCGCCGCCGGCGCCGCGCGCCCGGGCCCGGCCGGCCCGGCGGGTCACCCAGCGCCCGCTGCCCACCGAACCGCGCAGCAGCAGGCGGACCGCCCGGATGCCGGTGCCGACGGTCCGCCCGAGGACGGAACGCCCGGAGCGGGAGTACGACGGCATGTGCACCATCCTCGCCCATCTGATCCAGGTGCGCCGCACCACTGCGGGGAAAGGTTCCCCGGGAGTCCCTGTCACCCCTGCGGGTGGCATGGGGAACAATGGTCGGGTGACCAGGCCCGCCTCCACCCGCGCCGCTCGTCTCGACCAGGTCTGCGCCGCCGCCGTCGAGGTGGCTCGTGCCGGCATCACCGAGGTCGACGCCGACGACGTCGGCGACCATCTGCAGGTCGTTGCCGAGGGCGATCGGCTGGTCACCCACTACTTCGAATGTCGGCTCGCCGGTTACCGCGGCTGGCGGTGGGCGGTCACCGTCACCCGGGTGCCGCGCAGCAAGACCGTGACGATCTGCGAGACGGTGCTGCTGCCCGGCTCGGACGCGCTGCTCGCGCCCGGCTGGCTGCCCTGGCAGGAGCGTCTCAAGCCGGGCGACCTCGGTCCGGGTGACCTGCTGCCGACCCCGCCGGACGACGACCGGCTGGTCCCCGGCTACCTGCTCTCCGACGACCCGGCCGTCGAGGAGACAGCCTGGGAGTTGGGCCTGGGGCGTGCGCGGGTGCTCTCCCGGGAGGGCCGGATCGAGGCGGCGCAGCGCTGGTACGACGGTGAGCACGGCCCGTCCGCCGCGATCTCCGCGGCCGCGCCGGCCGCCGCCCGATGCGGCACCTGCGGCTTCTACCTGCCGTTGGCGGGTGCGATGCGGCAGGCCTTCGGCGCGTGTGGCAACTTCTACGCCCCCGACGACGGCCGGGTGGTCAGCGCCGACCACGGGTGTGGCGCCCACTCCGAGACGCTTATCGAAGCGGTCGAGACCGCCGTCGAGGAAATGCCCACGGTGTACGACGACAGCGCCGTGGAGGCCATGTCGGTGAGCCGCGCACCGGGGTCGGTGGAGGCCACCGAGCCGGCGGAGCCGTACGGGCACCCCTGACGGTTCGCGCGGGCGGGGTCAGCTCGCGCGGCGGCGGCGCCGGTTGGCGTCGTGGCGCAGCATCACGGCGAGGCCGGGGAAGCCCCAGAGGAACCCGGCGAGGCAGGTCCAGAGCCAGTTCTCGTGACCGTTGTCGGTCAGCCAGCCCCGGAAGAAGATCAACAGGACGAGCCCGGCCACCGCCCAGGCGATCAGCCCGGCGACAGCGAACGGCACCATCGGCGGGTCGAGTGGCGCGGGCCGCGGCGGCTGCTCGTTCGGCATCGGGCAAGCGTACGCGATCCACTTCCCCTGCCCGCCGGTGATCTGGGACGATGCGCGCGACATCCGGAAGATCACCTGCGAGGACCCGATGGCAGTAGCGCCGCCCGAGAACGGCACAACCCCCGACCCCGCTCACCCGCGTAACGGTTTCGACAGGTTCTTCGAGGTCTCCGCCCGCGGCTCGACGATGAGCCGTGAGGTACGCGGTGGCCTGGCGACCTTCTTCACGATGGCGTACATCGTGGTGCTCAACCCGCTGATCCTCGGTGGGGCCGTCGACGGGGACGGCAAGACCCTCCCGATTCCCGCGCTGGCCGCCGCGACGGCGCTTGTCGCCGGCCTGATGACGATCCTGATGGGGGTTGTCGGCCGGTTCCCGCTGGCGCTCGCCGCCGGTCTGGGCGTCAACGCCCTGGTGGCGTACGAGATCGCGCCGGAGATGACCTGGGCCGACGCGATGGGCCTCGTGGTGATCGAAGGTGTGATCATCGCGGTGCTGGTGCTGACCGGTCTGCGGACCGCGGTGTTCCGCTCGGTGCCCACTCAAATGAAGACCGCGATCGGGGTCGGAATCGGTCTCTTCCTGACCATCATCGGTCTGGTGGACGCCGGCTTCGTCCGACGGATCCCGGATGCCGCGAACACCACGGTCCCGGTCGGCCTGGGCATCGGCGGCAAGCTGGTGAGCTGGCCGATGCTTGTCTTCGTGGTGGGCCTCTTGATCACTCTGGTGCTTGTGGTGCGCCGGGTGAAGGGCGCGATCCTGATCGGCATCCTCGCGTCGACGGTGCTGGCGGTGATTGTGGAGGCGGTCGGCAACATCGGGCCGTCGTTCGTCGACGGTAAGCCCAACCCGAAGGGTTGGTCGCTGAACGTGCCGGAGTTGCCGAAGACCGTCGTGGACCTGCCGGACCTGTCGCTGCTCGGTAAGTTCAACGTGCTCGACTCGTGGGGTCGCGCCGGCTGGCTTGTCGTGCTGATGTTCGTCTTCACCCTGTTGATCACGGACTTCTTCGACACCATGGGCACGATGGTGGCGGTGGGCCAGGAGGGTGGCCTGCTCGACGAGAAGGGCACCCCGCCGAAGGCCAAGGAGATCCTGCTCGTCGACTCGATCGCCGCGGCGGCCGGCGGTGCGGCGAGCACCTCCAGCAACACGTCGTACATCGAGAGCGCCGCGGGTGTCGCGGAGGGTGCGCGGACCGGGGTGGCCAACCTGGTCACCGGCGCGCTCTTCCTGCTGGCGATGTTCCTGGCGCCGCTCGTAGTGATCGTGCCGTTCGAGGCGGCCTCGACGGCGCTCGTTGTGGTCGGTTTCCTGATGATGACGGCGGTTCGGACGATCGACTGGTCCGACTACGAGATCGCCATCCCGGCGTTCCTCACCATCGTGCTGATGCCGTTCACCTACTCGATCTCGAACGGGATCGGCGCCGGTCTGATCACCTTCGTGGTGGTCAAACTGGCCCGGGGCAAGGCCCGGGAAATCCACCCGCTGCTGTACGGGGTGGCCGCTCTGTTCGTGCTGTACTTCCTGCGCGGGCCCATCGAGTCCCTGGTGCTCTGACCTGCGTCCGGGCGGGGAATCGAACCGGATTCCCCGCCCGGACGTGCACAAACATTCTCGTGAGCCTGGTCATAACGGATGTCGTTAGCCATGCTCATTAGTTAAGCTAACTAACGTGATGGAGCGGACGGTGACGGCGGAACGCGTGCCACCGGCGCAGCTGGCTCCCCAGTTGCGTGATGCGATCACCCGACTCAACCGGCGGGTCCGCCAGGCCCGACCGGTCGGCGACCTCACGGTCACCCAGGTCTCCGCGCTCACCAGCCTGCGGCTGGCGGGCGCCATGACGCCCCGGGAGCTTGCCGACGTCGAGCGGGTGCAGCCACCGACGATGACCAAGATCATCGGGAAGTTGGAGGACCGCGGCCTCGTGCGGCGGACACCCCATCCGACCGACGGCCGGCAGGTCATCCTCGCGGCTACCGAAGGAGGGCAGGCCGTGCTCGACCAGTTCGAGCGGGCCCGCGACGAGTGGCTGGCCCACCGGCTGGCCGCGCTCGACGAAGACGAACGGGAGACCCTGCACAGGGCCGCCCAGATTCTCCAGCAGCTCGCTCGCGCCTGAGCCACGCCCGCGCCACCGGGCCGTGCCGTCACCTGTCGATGACGCGTACGTCCGAGGAGGCGCACCAAGAGTGCAGGCCAAGCTGAGCACGATGTTCCAGTCCCTACAGGTCCGCAACTACCGGCTCTTCGCCACCGGGCAACTGATCAAACTGATCGGTGTCTGGATGATGTTCATCGCCCAGGACTGGCTCGTCCTCGACCTCTCCGACAACTCGGCGACCGCGCTCGGCGTGGTCACCGCGTGCCAGTTCACCCCGGTGCTGCTGCTCACCCTCTTCTCCGGCCGGCTCGCCGACAGGTACGACAAGCGGGTGCTGCTCTTCGCCGCGAACGCCTTCTGGACCGTCCTGGCCCTGGGCATGTCCGTGCTGGTCCTCACCGACCTGGTGCAGCTCTGGCACGTCTTCGCGTTCGCCGCGCTGCTCGGCACGGCAAACGCCGTGGAGACCCCGGTCCGCCAGGCGTTCGTCTCCGAGCTGGTCGGTACGCCCCTGCTGCCCAACGCGCTGTCGCTCAACGCCGCCGTGTTCAACTCGGCCCGGATCGTCGGCCCGGCCGTCGCCGGCCTGGCCATCGCCGCGTTCGACGTGGGCCCGGTCTTCCTCTTCACGGCCCTCAGCTCGGTCGCGCCGCTGGTCAACGTCGTACGGATGCGGACGGCCGAACTGCACCGCGACGCCCTGCTGCCGCGCGACGAGCGGGCGTCCGCGAAGGTGGTCGACGGCCTGCGGTACGTGTGGCGCCGACCGGACCTGCTGCTGCCGATGGCTGTCATGTCGGTGATCGGCATGTCGCTTTTCAACTTCCAGCTCACCCTCGCCGCACTGGCCAAGACGGTCTTCCACACCGGTGCGGCCTCCTTCGGCCTGTTCAGCACCGCCCTGGCCGTCGGTGCGCTCGGTGGTGCGCTCAGCGGCACCGGTAGGCGTAGCCGGCCGTCGGTCTGGCTCGTGCTCGGCGCCGCGATCGCCTGCGCCAGCTTCGGCACCCTGGTCGGCTTCGCCGGGACGTACTGGCTGGTCGTGGCGCTGCTCGTGCCGACCGGGTTCTTCATGGTCTTCTTCGCCCAGGCCGCCAACCAGCGGGTCCAGCTGGGCGTGGACGCGGCGTTCCGGGGACGGGTGATGGCGCTGTGGGTGCTGGTGTTCCTGGGCACCAACCCGGTCGGCGCGCCGTTGATCGGCTGGGTCGCGGAGCGCTTCGGCGCCGGTGCCAGCATCTGGATGGGCGGCCTCATCTCGCTGGCCGCAGCCCTGATCGCGCTCACCTGGCAGCTGCGCCGCTCCGGCGCCCGGCTGCGCTTCCGGGTGCTGCCGATGCCCCGCTTCTACGTCACCTCCACCGACTGCTGACGCACCCGCCTTGATGAGCGGATGGCGCGGATGCGGCCAAATCGCTGGCGAGGCGGCACGACGGGGCTTAGCGTCGATACGTGGGAGTCGGACGCGCGCTGATGCTGGCCCTGGCGTTCCTCGCCGTGGCCAGCCTTCCGGCGGCGTTCGCGCTGCTCTTCTGCTACGACGAGATCCTCGACCGGGTGGTCTGCGGCTGGTCGGAGTGGCGTGAGCGTAGACGGGAGAAACGCACGATCGCCCGCCTCGACCGGGCCATCGAAGCCGACGCGTTGACCCGGGACATCGACCTCAGCGAGTTCGACAGGACCGACAGGCGGCCTCTTGAGCACCTCGCCGCCGACCTGCGCCGCCTCGCCGGCCAGCGGCTCGGCGGGACGGGCCGGTCCATGGTGTGGCACGGCGCGGTGCTCCAGGCGTACGACGACCGGCTGCGACTGGCGTGCCGCGCCCTGGGCATCACCGAACACCTCGCCGAGCTGGAGGGTGTCGACCAGGAGATCGAGCGGGTACGGGTCGAGGGCGTGCTGCACGCCGCCGGTCTGACCCTGCCGGCGGCCCGGGCGGGGCACCGGCAACGGCACCACTAGACGGTGTGCGGCTCTTCGTCGCGGTCTGTCCGCCCGTCGAGGCGGTCAACCATCTCGGGGCGCAGGTCGCCCGGCTGCGGGTCGGAGCGGCGGCCGCCTCCGGCGTCAAGGTACGGCTCGCCGACCCCGCACACCTGCACCTCACCCTGGCGTTCCTCGGCGTGGCCGAGGCCGCCCGGCTGGTCGAGGTGGAGAGCGCGCTCGGGCTGGCCGCCGAGTGGTTCCGCGACGGTCGGTACGCCGTACCCCGGTTGAGCCTCGGCGGCGGCGGCCGGTTCGGCCGGGACCGGTCCACGGTGCTCTGGGTGGATCTGCGCGGCGACGTCGAGGCGCTGCGCGACCTGGCCCGGCTGATCCGGTCCCGATTGCGCGAGGCCCGCCTCCCGTACGACGACAAGCCGTTCCGGCCGCACCTGACCATCGCCCGCCCCGGCGACCGGATGACCCCGGCGGACCTCGACGCCGACGTGGCCACTCTGGATGCTTACCAGGGGCCGGACTGGTCGGCGACCGAGCTGCTGCTGGTGCGCAGCCACCTCGGCCCTCGACCGCGCTACGACCGGCTCGCCGCCTGGCCGCTCTGACCCGGACTGGTGTGCAGGACCTGGCGGACCTGTTCGGCGGCGCGGATGATGCTTTCGCTGATGAAGTCGAGGAAGCGGGCGATGTCGCGGACCTCGACCGGAGGGGCGCCGACGACACCACAAGCAGTCGGTGAAGGTTGGGCAGCGGACCCGCCGCGTGCCTCGCGCCGACGGGTGGCGAACCGCCACCCGTCAACGCGAAGCGTCAGGAGGACTCACGCGCGGCGGGGCCACTGCCGAAGAGCACGTCGTCCCAGCTCGGCAGCCGCTTACGCGGCTTGCCGTTGGCATCTGTGGACTCGCCACCGCTGCCTGCGGCAGCCGCCGCGGTGCCGGTCCGACGCGGCCGCAGGACCGCAAGCGACGGCACGGCCGGCACCTCCTTGGGCGCGTCCGAGTCGTCGTCGAAGGCCGAACCCTGGCCGCCGCCGAGCAGCGCCGCCGCACCGCCACCGACCGGCCGCTGCCGGGGAGCGTCCGAACCGGCGAGGGCAGCCGGCGTACGTGGCTCCAGCCCGCGACCCGACGAGGAGCCGAGCGGACGGTCCAGTGAGGCGAGCAGGGCGTCCCGGCCGGCACGGATCGGATCCCGGCCGGGGCGCGGGTGCTCCGACGCCGCCGGAAGCCCGTGACCACCACGGCTCGGCTCGCCCCGCGAGGGACCGGGCAGGGCGTGCCCACCCCGCTCCGGCGCCGGCTCCTGGCCGAGGATCGGCGTGGGCCGCTCGGCGCACAGATACTGCGCCATGTCGTCGTGCGGGGTGACCGCCTGCCGGGTCTTGTCGAGATCCCAGATGGCCTGCGCGGTGGCCTTGCCCGACGGCCAGGTGGCGATGATCCGCCAGGTGCCGTCGTCCCGCCGGTACGCGTCCCAGGAGATCTTCTCGGTGTCGATGCCGTGCTGGCTCAGCCGGCCGTTGACCACCTCGGCGAGCGGGGTGGGCTTCTCCGCACCCTTGAGCCGGGTACGGCGGGCGTGCTGGGCGAGCATCGCGCGTTCCTGGAGCACCGGGCCGGCGTAGCGCAGCACCCGGTCCACGGGCACCCCGGCGATCCGGGCGACGTCCTCGGCGGACTCACCGGAGCGGATGCGGGCCTGGATGTCCCGAGGGGACAGCGACGGAACCAGGTCGACGGTCGTCGGCGCGGCCGGGAGCGGCGGCGCGCCCGGCTCGGCGTGCAACGCGCCGGCGATCCGTTCGTCGATCGGCAGGGCGAGCAGCCGCCCGACCTCGTCGGCGAGAACCAGGGCATGGCCGTCCTCGGAGAGGGCGACGAAGCGTACTGGGCGCATAGCGTTGCCTCCGTCCCGCTTCGTTGGCCGCACGCCACGAGTCGGCCACCCAGGCGTCTCGGACCACCGTACGCGCATCTGTCTCGGGGTGGGGGAAGCGACACCCCGCATGTCGCGACTGAGCTGCAACGATGATCACGGTCGGGGGGGGGGGGGGGGGGGCCCCGCCCCCCCCCCGCCCCCCCCCAACCCCCCCCCCCCCCCCCCCAGGCCGGGGGGGGGGCCCCCCGCCCCCCCCCCCCCCCCCCCGCCCGCGGCCGCCGCCCCCCC